>NZ_JAUTBJ010000002.1:10000-1440000 GCF_030819175.1 Sphingomonas sp. SORGH_AS_0879 | reverse complement strand
GGTCATAGCCGGGGCCCATCGCCTGCCCCTGCGCATGATGGTCGCGGATGCGGTGGGTCAGGTCGCGAATCTCGCCCACCGCCCCGAAATCGAGCGCCCGCCGCCAGACGAACGGGCGGATCGCGTCGAGGAAGCGCTGTCCCAGCGCCATGTCCCCCGCCGCCGCGCGGGCGCGGATGAACGCCGCCCGCTCCCAGGTCAGCGCCTGGCTTTCATAATAGGCGATCGCCCCCTCCACCGGGATCGCGATCGGTGTCGCTTCGGGCGAGGGGCGCAGCCGCAGGTCGACGCGCAGCACATAGCCCTCGCCGTCGCGCGCCTGGAGCAGTTCGACCACCCGCTTGGCGATCCGGACCGCCGCATCCTCCGGCTCCTCGCGCGGGCGATGCGGCAGGGTCTTCGGGTCGAACAGCAGGATGGGGTCGATGTCGGACGAATAGTTGAGTTCGCGGCTGCCCTGCTTGCCCAAGGCGATGGCGGCGAAGCCGACGGGCTCGGCACCCGGCGTCCGCTCCTCAATCGCCGCCCGGATCGCACGGTCGAGCGCATGGTCGGCAAAATCGGTCAGCCGCCCCGTCACCTCGGTCAGGTCATAGACCCCCGCCAGATCGCCCAGCGCCACGGTCAAAGCCAATGCGCGCCGCTGCCGCCGCAGTGCCGTTCCCACCGATAGATCGGGGTCGGGCGCGCTCGGCTCGGCCAGAATACCGTCCAGCGCCTTGGCCTCGATCCCCCGCTCCCGATCGAGCAGCATCGCCAGGAAGGAGGAATGCCGCCGCGCGCGGGCGACCGCATCGGGCAGGCTCATGATCGGGCCGCTGGCCGGAAACGCATTCATGCGTCCCGTCTATCCCGACGCGGCATATGGACCAAGGCTTTCCATGTGATGACGAGAATCGCTTCATAATGTTTTGAACTTGTCAAGACCAAGTTCGTTATGATCGTATGACGACTACAGACCCCTGGACCAACGATATCCGGATCGTGCCCGCGCCGCGCCGCGTGGACGATATCGGCATGACGTTGCGCGCCGCCTTTTCGGAGCCGTCGCGGCTACCCGATCCCTGGGTCCGGCTCCTGGCGCACCTCGACCGGATTCGCGGCGTGTCCGGCACCCGGTCGGATCAGCTTCGATAATCCGACCGCCGGGCGTAGCAATAATGGTTGCCCCCCTCATCCCGATAGCACTCGACCAGTGGGCAACCGATCTCGTTGAGAATGCGGCGATACTCCGCAAGACCGAGCGATCGGGAAAGTTGGCCGGTCAGGCTGTCGGTCCACTGACATGACTGTTCCGGTGCGCTGAACAGCAAATGCCCACCGGGGTGCAGAATGTCGGCGATGCGGGCGAGGACCTGGCGCTGTCGCTCCTCGCTGAGCAGGAAGAGCAGTCCGACCATGACCGCGCCATCGTATCGGCGGTCGAAAAAGCGGCTGGCTTCGACCCCTTCCTCCGCCGTGACCGCGCTTGGCACATGGCGGCGACGGATCGATCCCGAACATGCGAAAGCCCGCATCGCTCAGCGCCCGCCCGATCGGAAGGCCGGTCCCACATCCGATATCCACGATAGCGCCGCCGGGACGGACATGTTCGGCCCAGCGAAGCAGGACATCGACGCCGATATCGGTTCGGAGAGCGGCGAACCGCTCCGCCACCCCTTCCCAACCCAGCGAGGGATCACTCACCGCCGGGACCGGACGCAAAACGACCGCCCTGACCCATGGATCGAGGCGGTCGCGAAATCATCGGACGCGGAATTACCGCCCGCCGCTCAACTGGTCGACATCGCCCATGATCGTGTCGAGCGCGGTCTTGCTGCTGTCGGTTTCGTGCAGGCGACGCGATGGCAGCGAGCCTTCGGTCAGGATCGCCTCCAGCGCGACGCGGCCACGCGCGACGCGGCTCTTGATCGTGCCGACCGCGACGTTGCAGATTTCCGCCGCCTCTTCATAGGCGAAGCCACCCGCACCGACCAGGATCAGCGCTTCGCGCTGCGGCTGCGGCAGGTGCATCAGCGCGCGTTGCATATCGCCCAGTTCGACATGGCGGTCCTGGCTGGCCGGAGCCGCCAGGATACGGTCGGCGACCAGATCGTCCCACTCGCCCTTGAAGCGCGCACGACGCATCTGCGACAGATACAGGTTGCGCAGGATGATGAAGGTCCAGGCCCGCATATTCGTGCCCGCCTGGAATCGCTGGCGCGCGGCCCAGGCCTTGAGCAGCGTTTCCTGCACCAGATCGTCGGCCAGATCGCGGCTGCCGGACAGCGAACGTCCGAAAGCGCGAAGATGCGGGATCACACGCGCCAGCTCGGCCTTGAATTCGGAATCGGGCAGGGCGACGTGCTCGACGGGTGCGTCGGCCTCGATATCGTCCCGCGTCTGTGGCTGCGTCATGAAAATCCGATCGTCGGAAACGGCCGACGGTACGACCGCTTCGGAATATAGGGTTGTCGGCCGGGAAAGGCCAGCCTTGCCAAGGTCATAATAGCCCCGTCCGGTCGTCGCACGCGGATCAGCGCAACACCAGATAGGCGAAGATCACGATCACCAGGGCCAGCGATATGGGCAGGATGTACCGCGTGACATGCGGTGTCGATCCTGCCCGCGCATCCTCTCGGGAAACATGAATGGGGTGTTCTGGATCAGCCATGTCCACCTCAACGCTTGTTAACCGTTTTGGGTCCGTAACCGACGATCTTTCCCCATGAACACCCCGCCCGGTCTTATTCGGCCGGGACCGTGCTCTGATCGAAGAACAGCGCCTGACTGATCGCCGCCTTCACGGTCGATCGCTGGAAGGGCTTGGTGATCAGGAAGGTCGGCTCCGGCCGCTCGCCGGTCAGCAGCCGTTCGGGGAAGGCGGTGATGAAGATCACCGGAACCTCGAATTCGGCCAGAATGTCCTTCACCGCGTCGATGCCCGAACTGTCGTCGGCAAGCTGGATGTCGGCCAGGACGAGGCCCGGACGATCCTCCATCGCCAGCGCGACCGCCTCGTCGCGGGTCACGGCGACGCCGGTCACCTCATGGCCCAGGTCGCGCACGATCGTCTCGATATCCATCGCGATGATCGGTTCGTCCTCGATGATCAGCACGCGGGCACGGGTCTGCTGCTCGATCTCGGCCAGCGCTTCGGACACGAGCGCCTCGACCTCGCTGGGCTCGACATCGATCAGATAGGCCGCATCCTCGGGCGTGAAACCCTCCATCGCGGTCAGCAACAGCGCCTGACGCGACAAGGGGGTCATGCGGGCGAGACGCGCGCGCGCCACCCCTTCATTGCCGTCGGCATCCGCACCGTCATTGTCGAGTTCGTCGTAATTGGCCGACGACCAGATGCCCTGGAACATCCGGTACAGCCCCAGGCGCGGATCGACGTCGCGCGGGAACTGGTCGGGGGCTGCCACGATTGCCTCCAGCGTGGCGCGAACATATTTGTCGCCGTGCATCTGGCTGCCCGTCAGGGCCCGGCCGTAGCGCCGCAGGAAGGGAAGATGGGGCGCAAGCTGCTGTCCAAGCGACATGGGTAATAATCACTCCCTGAGATATTCGCGGTGACTCATGTGCTGGCCGCCGCGCCGGTTTTCAATGCCGTTTCCCGAAATCCCCTCTGGCAGCCGCGAACGGAACCGACCTTCGGATTTTTCGTATCGCATCGGGAACCAACAAGATCGAATTTGGTTTCATCGCCACATCAACTATGGCTCTGGCGTAACGCCGACCGGCGGCGCCATGGTGCGTCGACACGTCGGTTGCCCCGCTTTGTGGGTCGTTGCAGGGGGATATTTTGAGTTTGGGCAACAAGACGAAGAAGACGCCGTCATCCGCTCCTCAAAAGGGTGGCGAGAAGGATGCGGGCTCGGCACTTCGCCAGGCGTATCAAAAGACCGTCGACGAAAAGATTCCTGACGAGATGCTTGACCTTCTCAGCAAGCTGGGTTGACGACCGGCCGCATGGCCAGCGCACCATCCCAAGACACAGAGGTTCCCGAACGCCTCCGCCCCGCCCCGCCGCGTTTGACGACGGGCGCGAAACTCGTTTTCGTTCTTGGCGGTACCCTGTTGATCCTGGCCGCCATCGCGGTCTTCGCCACGCTCCAGACGACGCGGCTCGCCGATAGCGAGGCCAGCGGCCGGTTGCGCATCGCCGCGAACGAGGACGCGCGTGCCATCGCCACCGAGTTGATGGGCGACATGACCGCGCTGCGCGTCGCGGTCCGCGCCATGGGCCAGGACCCGCTCGACACGCCGAGCTGCGCACGGGCACAGGGCGTCTTCGCCCAGCAGTCGCTGACCGGCGCGCGGTTCCTGATCACCGATCGTTCGGGGCGGACGCTGTGCGGCGATCCCCTGCCCGCCGCGCTGCCCATGCCGGTCAGCGGATCGCCGATCGGGGCCGACATCCTGCCGGGCAAGGGACTGGTCCTGTCGGTCGCGCATCAGGATGGACGGGCCCAGGCCCGCGCCTTCTTCCCGCTGCCCTTCCTTCAATCGCTGATCGATCAGAACAGCCATGCCAGCCCGATCGCCTCGGCACTGGAGCTGGACGGTGAATCGCTGACCCTGGAGGACATGCCGAAGCGCGGGGCGCTGGAGCGGATGAAGTCCATCCGCACCGACCTGGGCATTGCGGGCCTGGTCCTGCGCACCTCGGCGCCGAGTGCCCCCATCACCTCGTCGCTGATCGTCGCGCTGGCGCTGCCGCTGCTGATGTGGCTGGCGGCGGTGCTGATCGGATGGTTCGTGGTGGACCGGCTGCTCATCCGGCCGCTCCGCCAGTTGCGGGGCATCGTCGCCACCTATCAGCCCGGCGAAGTCCTGGACATCAGTCGGGTCGAGGCGGCCCCCGCCCAGGAAATCCGCGACCTGGCCGACACATTCGAGGCGATCACCCGGACCGTCGCCACCCATGAGGCGGGGCTTGCCGAAGGACTGGTACGCCAGACCAAATTGACCCGCGAGGTGCATCACCGGGTCAAGAACAACCTTCAGGTCATCTCCAGCCTCATCAACTTCCACGCGCGCGGCGCGACGGGCCCCGAGGCGATGGCGGCCTATTCCTCGATCCAGCGGCGGGTCGATGCCTTGGCGGTCGTCCACCGCCATCATTTCGCCGAGCTGGAAGAAAATCGCGGGCTGAACCTGCGCACGATGATCGGCGAGTTGGCCGCCAATATCCGCGCCACCGCGCCGGAGAATGCCGCCGGGATCGGCATCTCGCTCGACGTTGCGCCGTTGCTGGTCAACCAGGACGTGGCGGTCGCCGTCGCGTTCCTCGTGACCGAGACGATCGAACTGGCGATGAACTGCGACCCAGCGGCGCAGATCCGCGTCGCGATCAAGCCTACCGAGCGGGAGGGTCGTGCGGTAGTCCGGGTCGTATCGCGCGCCCTGGTCGAAACCGACGAGCTTCGCCACCTGATCGGCAAGCGTTATGGCCGCGTGATGGAAGGGCTGGCACGACAGCTTCGCGCCCCGCTGCACCATGATCCGCTGACCGGCGCCTATGAGATCGCCGTGCCGATCGTCGGGCGCGACTGACGTTCGGAAAAAGATTCGCAATTGCGAAAAAAGCCGGGAACCGACGGCCCGGCGGTGGGTTCTGCTCTTCGGATAGCGAACTTATGCCCCCCCGCTCTCGCTGTCCAAGACATAGGCCTGGAAGCGTCCACCCTCCCCCCCCCGGTGACGCTTCCAGGCCTTAATCTTTTTCACCGCCTTCCCCCGATCATCCGTGACAGCACCGGAACGAATGCCGTGTTGAGGCATTGGGCCGAGACGGATTTCGTAGAGGAGACAGAGAATGCGTAAGCTCATGGGTCTGGCGATCGTCGCCGGTGCGCTGCTGGTCAGCGCCTGCAACACCGTCGAAGGCGTGGGTCGCGACGTCAGCTCGGCGGGCAACACGGTCGCCAAGACGGCGGACGACGCCAAGTAAGCCCCTCACCCGGCTGACAGGCAAAAGGGCCTCGACGGACAGCGTCGGGGCCCTTTTTCGTTATGGAGTGGTGCCGGGGGGGAGTGAGGTCCCTTGGCCTTCGACTTCGCTCAGGCTGAACGGCGGTTGGGGATCATCGCCCCCCTCGCTCCGTTCAGCCTGAGCGAAGTCGAAGGCCACGCCCTGCCCCCACCCCAAACGAAAAGGGCCCCGACTTCCGTCGAGACCCTCCCCAAAAACCCGGAAGCGATCACGCCGTCGCGTCGGCATCCTCGACCGCGGCCTGTTTCGACCGCGACCGCTCGGTGAACCAGATACCGATGATCGCCAGCTCGTACAGGATGATCAGCGGCACCGCGAGCAGCACCTGCGACATCAGGTCGGGCGGGGTCAGCACCGCCGCGACCGCCGTCGCCGCGACGATCGCATAGCGCCGCGCACCGATCAGTTGCTTGCGCGTCACGATCCCCGCGCGCTCCAGCAGCATCAGCAGCACCGGCAGCAGAAACGCCAGGCCGAAGGCGAACAGGAACTGCATGATGAAGGACAGGTAATTGCCGATCGCGGGCAAGGCCTCTCGCCGCACGCCGCCGACCACGCCGTCAAAGCCCAGCAGGAAGTGCAGCGCCATCGGGATGGCGATGTAATAGGCCATCGCCGCGCCCATCAGGAACAGCACCGGCGTCGCCAGCAGGAAGGGCAACAGCGCGCGCTTTTCCTTGCGATACAGCCCCGGTGCCACGAACTGCCAAAGCTGGTTCGCGATCACCGGAAAGGCGATCATCACCGAGGCGAAGAAGGCGACCTTCACCTGGACGAAAAACGCCTCGAAAATCTCGGTATAGACCAGCTTGCCCTGCCCCGCCGCCAAGAGCGGCTTGGCCAGGAAGCCGAAGATCGATTCCGAAAAATACATCGACACGCCGAAGCCCAGCGCGATCGCGATGATGCAATAGAGCAGGCGGCGGCGCAGCTCGATCAGATGTTCGAGCAGGGGCGCGCGGCTGGCGTCGATCTCGTCATGATCCTCGCTCATGACGCCGCCCCCTCATTGGGACGCGGGCCATGCGGCGCGGGCTCGGCGGGTGCGGGAGCGACGACCGGCTTTTCGACCATGACCGGCTGGTCGCTATGGTCCTGATGCGCCGCCTGGTCCCCGTCCGCCGCATGGGCCGCGGGTTCGGAACCGGCATGGGGGGCGTCGAGCGCAGGAGCGGACGGCGCGTCGGCGGCATGTTCGCGCATGATGCGCTCATTCTCCGCCGCCCAGCGCTTCTCCATTTCCTCCAGCTCGGCTTCGCGCACCATATTGTCGAAGCCCTGCCGGAACTGGCGCGACACGCCACGCGCCTTGCCCACCCAATAGCCGACGACACGCATCGCCTTGGGCAAATCCTTGGGACCGATCACGACCAGCGCCACGATGGCGACCAGCAGGAACTCGCTCGAGTCGATGTTGAACATGAAAATCCGGTGTTAGAAGGCGAACCGGATCAACGATCGTCGCGCACGCGCTCGCCATCGCGGTCGAAGGCGGGCTCGGCGGACTTCTGCGCCTCGATCCGCGCCGATGGCTTGGCGGGCTTCTCGTCTTCCTCGGCCATGCCCTTCTTGAAGTTCTTCACACCCTTGGCGACGTCGCCCATCAGGTTGGAGAAGCGGCCACCGCCGAGCAGAAGGATCGCGACGATCGCGAGGACGAGAAGGTGAATCGGGCTGAAGCTGCCCATGGCACGTCTCCTAGGAATCTATCATCTATCTAGGCCTTGGCATCGCCAGCGGCAATGGTCGAGCGATGCGAACGGCACGATGAGGATGAGGTGGTGCCGTGGCGGAGCATTGTGACGCGGCCATGACGCAAAGGAAAGCGATCAATCGTCCTGGCCGTCATCGTCGCGCGCATCGGCGGGCCTGTCGTCCTCGCCCATCCGCTCCAGCGCCAGATCGACCGGATCGAGCAGCCCGGCGGCGCGCAGATCCTCGATCCCGGGCAGGTCGCGTCGGCTGGTCAGCCCGAAATGCTGGAGGAAGGCTGGCGTCGTCGCATAGAGGAGCGGCCGCCCCGGCACCTCGCGCCGCCCGGCGGGGCGGACCCAGCCCGCCTCCATCAGCACGTCGAGCGTGCCCTTGGAAATGGCGACGCCGCGAATCGCCTCGATCTCCGCGCGGCTGACGGGTTCGTGATAGGCGATGATCGCCAGCGTCTCGATCCCGGCACGAGACAGTCGCCGCGCCTCCTCGCGGTCGCGGCGGAGCAGATGCGCCAGATCGGGCGCGGTCTGGAAATGCCAGCGGTCGCCGCGACGGACCAACGTGATCCCCCGCCCGCGATACTGTTCTTCCAGCGTATCGAGCGCGGATCGGATGTCGCCGCCCTTGCCGGTGCCGACATAGGCGCGGATCGAATCGAGGCTCATCGGCTCGGGCGAGGCGAACAGCACCGCCTCCACCGCGCGGACGACCGGGTCGATCGGGCTCATGCGGGCTGACGGATCAGCAGCGGCGCGAAGGGGGCAGTCTGGCAGAGTTCCACCTTACCCTGACGCGCCAGTTCCAGCACCGCCAGGAAGCTCGACGCCAGCGCCGACCGACGCAGCCGCTCGCTGCCGTCCGGCAGGAAGGTCTCGATCGCCGACCAGTCGATGCGGCTGCCGACCAGCATCGACACCCGCTCCAGCGCGGCCTCCAGCGTCATCACCTGCCGGTCGGCGACGACATGCATCACCGGGCGGGTGCGGGCGTTGATCCGGCCATAGGCGGCAATCAGGTCATAGAGTTCGGCTTGCCACATCGCCTTGCGCTGCACCGCCAGCCCTTCGGGCGCGCCGCGCGGGAAGACGTCGCGTCCCAGCCGATCGCGCGCCATCAATCGCGCGCCCGCCTCGCGCATCGCCGCCAGCCGTTCGAGCCGGAGTTGCAGGCGCAGCGCCATCTCTTCCGGATCGGGCTCCTCTTCGGGCTGGCGCGGCAGCAGCAGCGCGGATTTGAGATAGGCGAGCCACGCCGCCATCACCAGATAATCGGCGGCCAGTTCCAGCTGCATCCGCCCCGCCCGATCGACGAAGCGCAGAAATTGCTCGACCAAGGCGAGGATGGAAATCTGTCGCAGATCGACCTTTTGCGACCGCGCGAGCGACAGCAACAGGTCCAACGGCCCTTCCCACCCGTCCAGATCGAGCGTCAGCTGTTCCCCCGTCATCGAACGGAACCTTAGCCTGAGGCAACCCTATTGGCGAGCCATGGTCGATCATTCCTTCTCCCGTGGATCGGGGAGAGGGAAAAGAAGGACCTATCTGAATGTCGATCGCTGCTAGTTGACGAGGGCCAAGAGCGCGTCGCGGCGGGCGATCAGTTCGTCGAAATCACCCTCGCCCGGTCCGACGCTCGCCATTGCGCGGTCCAGCCGGGCGCGGGCCTGTTCGGTGATCGGGGGCACGCGGCCCGCAATCTCGACCATCTCGTCCATCCGCGCCCAGCAATCCAGGACCAGATCGCACCCCGCCGACAGGGCTCCCGCCGCCTTCTCGCCTGCGGTGCCGGACAACGCCTTCATGTCGATATCGTCGGTCATCAGCAGTCCGTCGAAACCGATCCGCTGGCGAATGACCTGCTCGACGATGACCGGCGACAGGGTCGCGGGGCGCTCGGCATCCCATGCCTGAAAGACGATATGGCTGGTCATGCCCATCGGCGCGGCGTTCAGGGTGCGGAAGGGTTCCAGATCGGCCTCCAGTTCCGTCTCGTTGGCGGTGACGGTGGGGAGCAGATGGTGGGAATCGACCAGCGCGCGGCCATGGCCCGGCATGTGCTTGACCACGCCGACCACGCCCCCCGCCGCCAGCCCCTCCAGCATCGCCCGGCCCAGCGCGGCGACCTGCATCGGCTCGGCCCCATAAGCGCGGCAGGCGATCGCCTCGGTCGTGTCGGCTTGCGCGACGTCGAGCAAGGGTGCGCAATCGACGGTGATCCCGACTTCGCGCAACATTACGCCCAGTGCCTGGCCATTGGCGCGCATCGCCTGGATCGCCGACATGGGCGCGGTGCCATAGAGTCTGGCGAAGGCCGGTCCCGCCGGGAAAGCGGGCCATTCGGGCGGCCCCATCCGGGCGACGCGGCCCCCTTCCTGATCGATCAGGATCGCCAGATCCTCCCGTCCCGCCAGCACGCGCAGATCGTCGGTCAGCGCGCGGACCTGTGCGCGATCGACGATATTACGCTTGAACAGGATATAGCCCGCCGGTTCGACCGAGGCAAAGAAGGCGCGCTCGTCGGGGGTCAGCACCGGGCCCGACAGGCCGAAGATAACGGGGATCATGGCAACAGGCTCCGGCCCCCCGCCCGGCATGGCGGGCGGAGGGCGTGATCGATCAGCTGGCGACGAAGCAGCTTTCGCCCGCCACGCGAAGGCGGCCGCAGATATTGGCGGCCTGGTTGGCCGAACCGGCATTCACCCGCAGACGGTACAGCGTCTTGCCGTTCGACTCGACGGGCTGGACCACCTTGCCCAGCGCCGCGACATAGGAGAAGCGCTTCGAGAAGCGGTCCCAGGCGGCGTTGGCCGAGGACTCGCTGGGATAGGCGCCCAGTTGCACCATCGCGCCGTTGGCGGTCGGTGCGGCGGCGGGGGCGCGGGCGGCGGTGACCGGCGCGGGGGCGACCAGCTTGCCGCCCGATTCGGGCACCTGTGCCACGGCATTGCGACCGCCATTGGGCTCGGCAGGCTTCTGGACGACGCGGGTGCCGTTCATCGGTGCCTCGGGCACGGCGCGCAAATCGATCGCCCCGTTGCCACCGGGCTTGCCCGCGCTGGTCGCGATGGCGGTATTGCCCTCGCCCTTCACCTTCAGCCCGCCCGGATCGGCCGGACGCACCTTGTAATCGCCCTCCGGCGCGGCGATCAGCGCACCGCCGCCGTCCGCCGCCGCGCTATGCGCCTGCCATTTGTACAGGCCGAAGCCGACCGCCGCGAGGAAGGCGAGGCCCAGTATGACCAGCGCCACCACCTTGCCGATGCCGACGCCCTCGGGCTCGTCCGGCTCGACGGTTTCCAGCCAGGGAAGGCGATCCTCTTCCCGGTCGTCGCCGCGCAGGTTCATCTCGTTCGCCATCACTTCATCTCCGAAACCGCTTCGACACCCATGAGCGCCAAACCGTTACGAATGATTTGCCCGATCCCGTCGCTGAGGAAAAGACGCGCGCGCGTGACCTCGGCATTCTCGGCGATCAGGAAGCGGCGGTCGGGACGGTCGTTACCGACATTCCACGCCGCATGGAAAGCCGCCGCCAGATCATAGAGATAAAAGGCGATTCGATGCGGCTCGCGCGCCGCCGCCGCCGTCTCGACGATGCGCGGGAACTGCGCCGCCAGCTTCACCAGCGCCAGGTCTTCCGTATCAAGCAGGGACAGGTCGGCCGCGCCGCCCCCATTGTCCAGGCTGATACCCGCCTCCGCCGCGCGCCGCTTCAGCGAGGCGATACGGGCATGGGCGTATTGCACGTAGAAGACCGGATTGTCCTTCGACGCCTCGACCACCTTGGCGAAGTCGAAGTCCATTTGCGCGTCCGAGCGCCGGGTCAGCATGGTGAAGCGCACCACATCCTTGCCGACCTCGCGCACCACATCGGCGAGCGTCACGAAATTGCCCGCGCGCTTCGACATCTTCACCGGCTCGCCGCCGCGCAGCAGGCGGACCATCTGGACCAGCTTCACGTCGAACTTGGTCTTGCCGCCGGTTAGCGCCTCGACCGCCGCCACGATCCGCTTGACGGTGCCCGCATGGTCGGCGCCCCAGATGTCGATCAACTGGTCCGCCGTCTGTGCCTTCTGGTAATGATAGGCCAGGTCGGCGCCGAAATAGGTCCAGGCGCCGTTCGACTTCTTGATCGGGCGGTCCTGGTCGTCGCCGAACTGGCTGGAGCGGAACAGCGGCAGTTCGACCGGCTCCCAATCCTCGGGCGTCTCGCCCTTGGGAGCCTCCAGCACGCCGTCATAGACCAGGCCGCGCGACCGCAATTCGGCCTCGGCGGCCTCGGGCTTGCCCGCTGCCTGCAACTCTGCCTCGGAGGAAAACAGGTCGTGATGGATGCCGAGCAGCGCCAGATCCTCGCGGATCATCGCCATCATCGCCGCCACCGCGCGGGTGCGGAACAGGATCAGCCATTCGCTCTCCGGCGCGGACACGTAACAGTCGCCATATTCGGCGGCGAGTTCGGCACCGATCGGCTTCAGATACTCGCCCGGATAGAGCCCCTCGGGGATTTCGATCGTCGCGCCCAGCGCCTCGCGGTAGCGCAGATGCGCCGAGCGGGCGAGGACGTCGACCTGCCCGCCCGCATCGTTGACATAATATTCGCGGATGACCTTGTGCCCCGCAAACTCCAGCAGGGTAGCGAGCGCGTCGCCCACCACCGCGCCGCGGCAATGGCCCATATGCATCGGGCCGGTCGGATTGGCCGAGACATATTCGATATTGACGGTCACGCCAGCCCCGCGCGTCGATCGGCCATAGTCGGCCCCCGCCTGCGGGATCGCAGCCAGCTCGTCGCGCCATGCCGCATCGGTCAGTCGCATGTTGAGAAAGCCCGGCCCCGCGACCGAGACGCTCTCCACTTCGTCCAGCTTGCCCAGTTCGGCCGCGATGGCCTCCGCCAGCGCGCGGGGGTTGGTTCCGGCAGGCTTGGCGAGCACCATCGCGGCGTTGGTGGCGAGGTCGCCATGGCTCGCGTCGCGCGGCGGCTCGACCGTGACGTTGCGGCGATCCAGCCCGCCGGGCAACGTGCCGGCGGCGACCAGCGTGTCCAGCGCCGCATCGATATGCGCGGCAAAGCGGGTGTAGAGCGTCATCACATCGTCCGATCGGGGTAGCAAAGCGTTGCGCTCTAGCGAAATCGGAGCCCGGCTTCAAATCATGCCTTGATGGCCTGATCGGGCGATTGCGCGCAGTGCACTCGATCGGAAATCCTTTGCAGTTGCCGCCCATGCTGCAACGCAATATTTCGGTATACGAAAGTTTAAGCGCGAAAACGCGCGAGAGGACCTGATCCGGCTCAACGCCAACAAGCGGGAGTTTCGATCATGCGCAAGACCATCCTGACCCTGGCCGCCATCGCCGCGACCGCCATCCCCACCGTCGGTGCCGTCGCCGCCGAGGGCGAGAAGTCGTTCGTCCATGAAGGCAGCACCTATGTCTACACCCGCACCAACGCGAACGGCCAAGCCGTGATCGAAGGCCGCCGCTATCCGGGCAACGAGCCGTTCCGCTTCGTCGTGAAGGGCCACCGCGTGACCGGCACGACCGGCAACACCCAGGTTTCGTTCACCACCGACGAAGCCCGTGGCGCACTCGGCTCGGGCGTCGAGACCAGCGCTCGCTGATCCGACTTCCCTTTCTTGGGGAACGGCCCGCGTATCCGATGGGATGCGTGGGCCGTTTTCGTTTTAGGCTGCTTGCTTCCTTCTCGCCTCGATCAGGAAGGAAGACTGGGGGAGCCCGACAGGGTTCCGATCCAAGGGGGATCAGCATTCGTCAGCGTGAAGCTTCAAGCGAAGACGCCAACTTTTTTGCGCGCAGAGGCGCAGAGGACGCAGAGAAATCAGGCAGGCGCGGCACCGCGCCTCACTATTCGTCGTATGGCAAAGAAAATGGACTGCCATCGCCCCGGGCACCACATCTCTGCGCCCTCCGCGCCTCCGCGCGAACACATTCTTCGCGTCTTCGCGTCTTCGTGTGAAAATGAATCTCGATCCGCCTTAAAACCAGCTTCCGAAACGCTTCCAAAGCCCAGGGTAGCGCTTGGCGAGTTCCGCCGAATCCTCACGAAACGGCTCGCCGACCGGCTGGCTCGGGTATGACCGTCCGTCCGCCCCCGGCATGCGCGTGACCGCCTGCCCGGTCTTCGCCGACCAGACCTCCCCCGCGACATAGGCGAAGGATTCGAACTCCAGATCGTCATCCGCGTCCGGGATCGCCAGTTCGGCCAATCCATCGGGATCGGCGAGAACCTTGACATAGGCGCTGTGCCCCTGTGCGATCAGCCAGCTTCGGAAATATTCGAACCCGTCATCCGACGCCCCGCCCTTGGCGACATAGGCGGCACCCCATAGGTCCCAGCGATAGGCCCCGATCATCGCCTCGTCGAAATATCCCTGAAACGCGACGATCTGCGCAGGGGTCAGCCGATTGAGCGAGGCGCGAAGGTCCGCCATTTGCGCGTCCGCATCCGTGCGCCAGATGGCGGAGTGATCGACCAGCGCCCAAAAATCGTCGCGGCTCAATGGTCCGGCGCCGATGCTGACGGGGCTGGGCTTGCCGCTTTTCGCCGCACGGGCGCCGCCTGCATAAGCGAAGAGCATCGCCAGCGCCGCTGCCACGATGCCCAAGACAAGAATTTCTCTCACCCCCATTACCCTGATCCACTCCCCGATACGCCCTTGATCGCGGCGTCAAAAGCCCTCCGGCAGGTCGATGTCGCCCACCACCTGCTGATAGCACCGCACGGCATAGCGATCGGTCATGCCCGCAATGAAGTCTGCGATATGCCGACTGCGCGCGGGCTCTTCCTCGGGCAAGCGCTCCCGCCATTCCTCGGGAAGTTGGGACGGGTCGGCGCGATAGGCCGCGAACAGCCCCTTCACGATGCCATGCGCCGCATCCGCCGCCGCCAACTGGCGCGGGTGGTGATAGAGATTGGCGTACATGAAGCGCTTCAGGTCGCGCTCCTCGACCCGCATCGCATCCGAAAAGCCGACCAGCGCCCGGCCCGCCGCGCGAACGTCCGCCACGTCCCCCACCCCGCTCTCGGCGATGCGGGTGCGCGTTTCGGCGACCAGATCATTGACCATCACCCCGATCTGCGACCGGATGAGTTCGCTTGCCAGCCTTTTGGGGGCGACATCGGGGAATTGCGCCCGCGCCGTATCCCAGCCGCGCGCGACCAGGGGCACCGCCAGCAACTGGTCGAGCGTCAACAGCCCCGCGCGCAAGCCGTCATCGATATCGTGATTGTCATAGGCAATGTCGTCGGCCAGCGCCGCGACCTGCGCCTCCAGCGAGGCATGGCTTTCCAGATCGAGCGGAAAGCCCGCATCCGCCTCACGGAGTGCCCAGCCGGGATGGCGCACCGGGCCGTTATGCTTGGCCAACCCCTCCAGCGTCTCCCAACTGAGGTTCAGTCCATCCCAGCGCGGATAGGGCCGCTCGATCTCGGTCAGGGTGCGCAGCGTATGGCCGTTATGGTCGAAGCCGCCATGATCGGCCAAAGCGGCCTTCAGCGCATCCTCACCCGCATGGCCGAAGGGCGGATGGCCGATATCATGCGCCAGGCATAGCGCCTCGGTCAGATCCTCGTTCAGCCCCAGGGTGCGGGCGATGGTCCGACCGATCTGCGCCACCTCCAGGCTGTGGGTCAAGCGGACGCGGAAATGATCGCCATCGGGGGCCATGAACACCTGCGTCTTGTGGCGCAGGCGTCGAAAGCTGATCGAATGGATGATCCGGTCACGGTCGCGCTGAAAGGCATCGCGCGGCCCGCGTTCCAGCCCCTGGGCCTCGCCATGGCGACGCCCCCGGCTCTGGTCGGGATAGGAGGCCCAGGGGGCGAAGCGGGTCATGACGATGCTTATTTCGCGTCGAGCCGAGTGACCGCCTGCCCCGCCTCGCTGGTCACCGGGAAGGCCGACACACCCTTTTTCGCCAGTTGGTTGACGAAGGCGCGGGCTTCCTCATCCGTCTTGAACGGTCCCGTCAGCACGCGGTGGGTGGCGCGAAGCGGGGTCTTGTACCCCTGACGCCCGGCAAAGACAGTCGGCGCCTTGGCCTTGGTCGCGGCCCAGGCCTTGGCCAGGTCATCCTCGTTCGCGCCGCCCGCGACCTGCACCCAGATCCGCTCGGGATTGGCACGCGCGCGCTTCTTCTCCTCCGCCTCGGCCTTGTCGGCGAGCGCCTTCTTGGCGGCTTCGGCCTTTTTGGCGGCCAGCGCCTTTTTATCGGCCGCGGCCTTGGCGGCGGCGGCCTTGCGCTCGGCGGCGGTGGGCGTGCGGGGGGCCGGATCGATGGTTTCGGCGGCCTTTTCGCGCGCCGCCTCGTCCCGTTCGGCCTTGGCCCGCGCCTCCGCCAGAACGCGCTGCGAGCCGCTGTTCAGCGGCGCGTTGGCGGCGACGGCGGCGGGACGCTCGGGCCCCTCCACACCGAGTTCGGACGCCGGGATGGACAGATTGGCGACGATCCGCGCCAGGACCGAATCCTCGCGCACCGCATGCGCCGCGGCGAGAGACGGGCGGCGGGTCGTGGCGCGCGTCGGACGCGGGGCGGGCGTGACGGTCTTTTCCGGTTCCGCCGCCGCGACGGCCACCGGCGCCGGGGTCGGCTCGCGGACGGGCGCGGGCTCGGGCGCGGGCGACGCGGCTTCCGCCATGCGCACGGGGGCGGGGGTTTCGACCGTCGCGGGCAAGGGCTGGACCATAGCAGTCGAGCCGCTGGTCGAGGGCGCCACGATCGGCTGCGCAGCGGGCAGCGGCTGGATCACGCCACGCGGCGGCGTATTCGACGCCACGGTGACGGGCGGGCGATTTCCTGCGATCCCGCTGGGCGATGGCGCGGTCGGCAAGGTGCTGACGAAGCCGGGCAAGGGCTGGACCATTTGCCTCGGCGGCGTCGCCGCGACCATGCGGGGTTCCGAAGTCGGCACGGGAGTGGGATTGGCCGCCGCCGGAGCCGGCAGCGCCGCCACCTGCGTCGGGGTCGCCGTCACGGGCGGAGTCGGCGTCTGACTGGCCGTGACGGGGGTCGTGGGCTGCGGGGTTGCCGCCGCCATCGCGACGCCACGATTGCCGCGCGACGATCGCCCGCCCCGCCGCCGCTCTTCGCGCGTCGTCACCGGCGCGGCGACCGTAACCGGCGCCGCCGCCCGGGCCGATGCCAGCGCGACGGGTTCGGGGGTCAGCGCGGGCAGATTGGGGGCCAGCTTCGCATCCGCCAGCCGCTCCGGCGTGGCGCGGGTCTCCCCGAAATGCACGGCGAAGGCGCGATCGACGGCGGGCAGGCTCGGCAGGCGCTGGAAAAAGGGTTGCAGCCCCTGCGCGAGTTGCGGGGGCATCATGGTGCTGGCGATCCGCGTCGCTTCGGGCAGGTCGCCGCCCATCGCCAGGATGAAGGCACGTGCCCGCCATGCCGCGCGGTCGGTCTTGCGCAGCAGCGGATCGAGCTGTTCCAACGCCTGTTCGCGCTGCCCCGAAATACCCAGCGACAGGGCGTAGCGACGAATGACCTCGTCATTCGCGCCATTGGCCAGCGCCAGCCGATAATCGCGCTGCGCCCGCCCCTGATCGCCGATCAGGTCATAGGCAAGGCCGCGGTCGGCGGCGAACTTCGCTGGCGCAAGCCCCGCCGCCTCCGCCTGGGCGAAATAGCGCAGCGCCTCGCCCGGCCGTTCCGACCGCACCAGGATCGAGGCCATGCCCGCCTTCACGCGCGGATCGCGGGCATCGACCTTCTCGGCGCGCGCCAGCAGGGACGCCGCGCCGGACAGGTCGTCGAGATGGATAGACAGCTCGGCGGCCTCGACCAGCGCATCGACATTGCGGGGGTTCTGCGCGACACGGCGCATCACGTCCCCCAGCTTGTCGGCATCGGTGGTGCCGGGGAGTGGCTGAACCACCTCCTGCGCGAGGAGGGGCGCGGGCGCGGCGGCAATGGCCAGCGCGAGCGCGAGCGAGGCGCGGGGAAAGATTGCGAACGTCATGGGACCATCACCCATAAAGCGCGTTTTCCCGCGCGCGGCAATGCCCATCGCATACCCCGCGCGCCCGAGCGCTCCGGGCAGTCGACCAACAGGCCGATCGGGTGGCAGACGGTTTGGGGCACGGACTGGCGATCGTCGGGATCATGGTCCGTTTCGAGTAGGCTGCGGTGCCGAGCGCCCCTTGGTCGTTGGTCGATCGACGTTCGTGCCCTTCCCGCGCAAAACTGCCGCGACCGGGTCAGGTTGAATCGACATTCATCGCTCTGGAAACCCAAGCGAAGACGCCAAGCCCTTTTTTTGCGCGCAGAGGCGCGGAGGACGCGGAGAAATCATGCTCGCGCGGCAGCGCGCCTCGTCAATACTAAGGCGGTAAGAATGGACCGACGTAACCGCGAGCACGACATCTCTGCGTCCTCCGCGCCTCCGCGCGAACATATTCTTCGCGTCTTCGCGTGAGAATGAATGTCGATCTGCTTCGGGATTCTGCGAAGAACCCCCAATCTTAGGAATGCCTGTTCCAACGACCGGGACACCCCTCCGTCAGGCCTTCGGCCTGCCACCTCCCCTTCCAGGGGAGCAATGGGATGGTGTCGTGCGCGACGGATCACGACATTTGCGACGACAGCTTATTGGACCGCGTCCGTCCCAAGACAAACGAAGGGCCCGCGCGATCTGGTCGCGCGGGCCCCTGTCCGTCGTCCCTGCCCCCTCGCGGGTGCCGGGCAAGATCTTACTGGTTGTTCTGCCGATGCAGAAAGCGCGGAATGTCGAGCGACGAGTCCGAGCCGCCCTGGGCATTGTCATCCCGCTGCGCGCCGCGTGCGGCGTTCGACATACGCTCGAACAGCGTGCCGCCCAGTTTCACGCGCGGGGCGGGCTGCGCCGGAGCCTCGCCCGCTTCGCTGCCCGGAGCCAGCCAGCGACGGCGAGCCTCTTCGCTGCCCGGCGCGGGTTCGGCCGGAGCCTGGACCGGGGCCGCAGGCGCCTGTGCCGGGGCGGCGGGAACGATCGTGTCGGCGCCCAGCACCAGTTCGTCATCCTCGCTCGGGGCCGGAGCGGGCGCGGGCTTGGGCGCGGCGGCGGCCAGCGACGAAGCGATGGGCGCGACCAGCGGTGCGGACGGCGCCGGAGCGGCACCCTGCTCAACCGGCGCGGCGGGCGTCGGAGCCGGGGGCGTCACCGCCGCCGGTTCGCTGGGACGATAGCTGGGCGTCTCGTCCGCCTTGCGCGCCATGCCGCCCATGCTGAAGCTGCTGCGCTGCGTCTCGGTCGGGGCAGCGGCGCCGGGCTTCACATCGGCGTCGATGCCGGTGGCGACCACCGACACGCGGATGCGGCCTTCCAGCTCGGGATTGAACGCCGAACCCCAGATGATGTTGGCGTCGGGATCGACCAGTTCGCGAATGTGATTCGCCGCCTCGTCGACCTCCAGCAGGCGCATGTCGTCGCCGCCGGTGATCGAGATGATGACGCCCTTTGCCCCCTGCATCGACACGCCGTCGAGCAGCGGGTTGGCGATCGCCTTCTGCGCCGCCTCGATCGCGCGATTGTCGCCGGTGGCCTCACCGGTGCCCATCATCGCCTTGCCCATCTCCTGCATCACCGAGCGGACGTCGGCGAAGTCGAGGTTGATCAGGCCCGGCATGACCATCAGGTCGGTGATACCGCGCACGCCCTGCTGCAACACCTCGTCCGCCATCGCGAACGCTTCCTTGAAAGTGGTGTTGGCGTTGGCGATCAGGAACAGATTCTGGTTGGGGATGACGATGAGGGTATCGACGTACTTCTGCAACTCCTCGATGCCGCCGTCCGCCGACTTGGCGCGACGATTGCCCTCGAAGGCGAAGGGCTTGGTCACCACGCCGACGGTCAGGATGCCCATGTCGCGCGCCGCCTTGGCGATGACCGGGGCCGCACCGGTGCCGGTGCCGCCGCCCATGCCCGCCGCGATGAAGCACATATGGCTGCCCTCGAGCAGGCGCGACAGATCCTCGATCGTCTCCTCGGCTGCCGCGCGCCCGATTTCCGGACGGCTACCCGCGCCCAGCCCTTGCGTGATCTTGGCACCCAACTGGATACGCTGCGGCGCGATCGACTGTTTCAGCGCCTGCGCGTCGGTATTGGCGACGAGGAAATCCACGCCCTGCACCTCGGCGCGCATCATGTTCGCGATCGCGTTGCCGCCGGCACCGCCGACGCCGATCACCGCGATACGCGGCGTCAGTTCGTCGACCTCGGGTGCGATGAATTCGATGCTCATCCCAATTCTACTCCGCCGTTCCCGGTCGATACGCTAAGACCGGGCCCCTGAATGACTGTTAGTGCACCAGTCAAAGCCCTGGTGCCAACCCAAAACCGTCGAACATACGACGCTTTCGCTTAATAATTCGCCTTCGCCGCCTGAATCAGCCGCCGAAACAGCCCCATGCCGCTGGGCCGGTGGACCGTCTGGTTGGTCGGCGCGATGCTGCGCAGGTCGATCGGATCGGTCGCGGCATAGAATGCCAGCCCCGCCAGCGTCGCGAAAGCCGGGCCGCCATGCGCATCGGGCAGGCCGGACAGCCCGCGCGGTCGCCCGATCCGAACCGAGCGGCCCAGCGCCTGCTGTGCATAGTCGGCGATCCCCTTCAACTCCGCGCCGCCGCCGGTCAGCACCACCTGGCGCCCCACCGGCCCCTCGAACTTCAGATGCTGGAGCGCCTTGCGGATCTCACCCATCTGATGCTCCAGCCGCTGGCGGATCACGCCGATCAGTTGCGCCTTGGTGATCTGCATCGTGTCGCCGCCATCTTCCGCGGAGATCGGCGTAACCTGTAGCATGTCGTGATTGTCGCGCGGGGAGGCGTTGGCCGAGCCGTGGAAGCACTTCATCCGTTCGGCCATCTGTCGCCGCGTGCCGAAAGCCGACGCCACGTCGTCGGTGATGTCCGCCGCGCCCATCGGCAGTGAGCAGAGCCCGACCAGCATCCCGCCCGCGAACAACGAGACATTGGTGATCCCCGCCCCCATCTCGACCAGCGCGACGCCCAGTTCGCGCTCTTCGTCGGACAGGCAGGCCAGGCCCGTGGCGACGGGTGCCGCGATGATCGACTTCACCTCCAGATGCGCCGAGCGGACGCACAGATCGAGGTTGCGGACCGGCGATCCGTCGGCGGCGACGACATGGATATGGACGCCCAGCCGATCGGCATGGAGGCCCAGCGGCTTCTTGACCCCTGTCAGCCCGTCGAGCGTGTAGAGCGCAGGCTGCGCGTGCAGCACCATCCGCCCCTGCGGATCGATCGAGTTGCGCCCCGCCGCCAGCAGCGCGTCGATATCGCCCTGCTCGACCTGATGGCCGCCCAGCTCGAACTCGACCTCGGCCACGTCGGACACCAGGCCACCGGCGGAAAAGCCGACCCAGACATTCTCGATGTTCAGGCCCGCAATCCGCTCGGCCTGTTCGACCGCCTCGCGCACCGCCGCCTCCGTCGCGCCCATGTCGGCGATATAGCCGCGCTTGACGCCCCGGCTCTCGCGCTGGCCCGTGCCCAGCACGATCAGTTCGCCGCCATCGCCCTTGCGCGCGATCAGGGCGGACACCTTGGACGATCCGATGTCCAGGGCGGTGATCAGCCCTTCGGGTGCAATCTTTGCCATGCTCTTGCTACCCCTGTGATTCCCCGTCGTTGCGCGGCCCCTCCGCGCCACCGTCCGTGACAGGCTCGCCCGTCGCGGCTGCGCCCGCCTGTGCCGGTTCGGCCAGAGCGTGATTCTGATTCAATCCGGGCTTGCGCCGCAACCAGCTTCGCGGGATCGCGCATGTCGAAGCGGAGCCAGCCGCGCCCCAGCAACGGCCGTGATCCGTCCATCGCCGCGAACTTCATCAACGCCGCCCCTGCCCCATCCTCCGGCAAGGCCAGCGTCTCGCCGCTGTCGAAGGTCAGGTCCCAGCGGCGATTGCCGATCCAGGTCGCCGCCTTCACGCGCGGTTTCAACGCGGGCGCGGCGGACAACAACGCCTGATAGGCGGGCTCCTGCAAATTCGCGCCCGGCCCGATGATCAGCGGCAGGTCGGGCATCGCCTCGGGCTGCACCGGCTCCAGCAACACGCCGCCCGCGTCGATCAGGGTGAGGTGGCCATTATCCTGCCACACCGCCGCCGGGGTCCGCTCCTCGATATCGACCAACAGCGTGTCGGGCAGGCGACGCGAGACATGCGCGTCCTTGATCCAGCCGTACCGCAGCAGCTTGGCGCGGACATCCTCCAGATTGACCAGCGGCATCGCCCGGCTCTGCTGGTCGAGCGCGACGGCATAGACGGTCATCCGGTCCATGCGCTTCAGGCCGGTCACCTCGATCTGCTGGACGCGAAAACCGGCATGGCCCGCCTGCTCGGCGATCGCCGTGCCGATCATGCCGGGCACGCCGACATAGGTCGCGACCGCCAGCACCGCCGCGCCCGCGCCGCCCAATATCGCCCAGGTGACCGCCTTCTTGACCGCCTCCTCGCTGACCGGCAGCTTGGCCAGCACCCGTTCGGACAGCGTCGCGCGCTTCACCGGCTGGCGGCGGCGCGGCACCGGGCGGCGGGGGGACGGCCCGCGCTTGATCGTGCGGCTCATCCGGCGCGTTCCCGTTCGATCGGGTTGGCCTTATACCATTCGACCGCCTCATCGACGATGGCCTGGACCAACCTGTCGTAATCCATGCCGACATGACGCCCCTGTTCGGGCACCAGGCTGAGCGGGGTCATGCCCGGCTGGGTGTTGACCTCCAACAGGAACAGCCCGTCCACGCCGCGCTCGTCGTCCCAGCGAAAGTCGGAGCGCGACGCGCCACGGCAACCGAGAATACGGTGCGCCTCCAGCGCCAGCGACTTGCACGCCTCGGCGATGTCGTCGGGGATCTGCGCGGGACAGACATGCTCAGTCAGGCCATCCGTGTACTTCGCGTCGAAATCATACCAGCCATTCTTGGGCTTCAACTCGGTCACGCCCAGCGCACGGTTTCCAAGCACGGCGGTCGTCAGTTCACGGCCCCGGATATAGGGCTCTGCCAGCAGTTCCTCGAACTCCCCCCAGGGGCCCGCCGCATCGCGGGCGATCGGGTTGCCGTGGTTGCTCGTGTCGGTGACGATGGCCACGCCGACCGAAGAGCCCTCGTTGACGGGCTTGAGCACATAGGGGCGCGGCAAGGGGTCGGCGGCGAACAAATCCTCCGACTTCACGATGCGACCGCCGGGCATGGGGATGCCGTGCGGGACCAAAGCCTGCTTGGTCAGCACCTTGTCGATCGCGATGACCGAGGTGGCGAGCCCCGAATGGGTGTACGCAATCCCCATCAGGTCGAGCATCCCCTGCACGGTGCCGTCCTCTCCGGGGGAGCCGTGCAGCGCGTTGAAGACGATATCGGGCTTGGCCGCGACCAGCTTGGCCGCGACGTCGCGGTCCATGTCGATCCGGGTGACGCGGTGGCCGTTCCGTTCCAGCGCATCGGCGACGCCCGCGCCCGACATCAGCGACACCGGCCGCTCCGCCGACCAGCCGCCCATCAGTACCGCGATATGCATCACCCGATCCTTGTTGTTTGCGTGGGGACCTTCTCAATCCTCCCCAAGCTCTGCTTGGGGAGGGGGACCAGCCGCAGGCTGGTGGAGGGGCAAGCCCCTCGCCCCTCCACCACCGCTTCGCGGCGGTCCCCCTCCCCATCGAAGATGGGGAGGAATGGAGAAGCGGCGCTCACTTCGCCACTCCGACGCGCTGGATTTCCCATTCGAGCGTCACGCCCGACTGGGCCTTCACCTTGTCCCGCACTTCCTCGCCCAACGCCTCGATCTCCGCCGCCGTGGCGTTGCCCAGGTTTAGAAGGAAATTACAATGTTTCTCCGACACCTGCGCATCGCCCAGCGTCAGCCCGCGACAGCCCGCCGCATCGACCAAGGCCCAGGCCTTGTGGCCCTGCGGGTTCTTGAAGGTCGAACCGCCGGTCTTCGATCGCAACGGCTGCGACGCCTCGCGCGCGGCGGCGATGCGATCCATCTCGGCCTGAATCACTTGCGGTTCGGCGGCATGGCCCCGGAAGACCGCCTCGACCACCACCGTCCCGTCGGTCAGGTTGGAGTGGCGGTAGGTGTATTCGAGGTCGGCGACGCCCAGCGTCTCGACCGTGCCGTCGCGGCGGACGACGGTGGCGGACACCAGCACATCGGCCACCTCACGCCCATAGGCCCCGCCATTCATCCGCACGAACCCGCCGACCGTACCGGGGATCGAACGCAGAAACTCCAGCCCACCGATCCCCGCATCGCGCGCATTGGATGACGCCAGAATGCCCGAAGTCCCGCCGCCGCAGGTGACGAGGTGCCCTTCCCCCGCCCGCGCATAGGAAAAGGGCTTGCCCAGCCGCACGACGACACCCGGCACGCCGCCGTCCCGCACGATCAGGTTGGAACCCAGGCCTAGCGCCATGACGGGCACGTCGGCTCCCAGCCTCTTCAGGAACGCCGACAGGTCCTCCACGTCCCTGGGCTCGAGCAGATATTCGGCCGGTCCGCCCGCCTTGAACCACACGAGCGGCGCCAGCGGCGCGCCCGGAGTCAGTCGGCCGGCGGTGTCGGGCAAGGTCATCGGCGCGCCTCGATGGCGCTTGCCAGGCCCGCCGCCCATTTGGTGATGTCGCCCGCGCCTAGGCACACGACCATGTCGTCCGCGCGGATCGACCCCGCCAGTTCCTCGGCCAGCGCATCGGCGTCGGCGACCGTTGCGGTCGAGCGATGCCCGCGCCGCTTCAACCCCTCGACCAGCGCCTCGGCGTCGACACCCTCGATCGGCTGTTCGCCCGCCGCATAGACCGGCGTCACCAGCACGCGGTCGGCGTCGTTGAAGGCGGTCTGGAACTCCTCCATCAAATTGCCGAGCCGGGTGTAGCGATGCGGCTGCACCACCGCGATCACGCGACCGCGCGCGCCTTCGCGGGCGGCGGCCAGCACCGCGCGGATTTCGACCGGGTGGTGGCCGTAATCGTCGATCACGGTCGCCGTGCCGCCGTCCACCGCGATTTCGCCGACCTTGGTGAAGCGGCGCTTGACCCCGCCGAACTGGCCGAAGCCCTGCTGGATGGTCGCATCGTCGATGCCCAGTTCCAGCGCCACGCCGATCGCGGCCAGCGCGTTCTGGACGTTATGGCGGCCCGGCATCGGCAACTCGATCCCTTCGATCGAGCGAACCGTCCCGTCGCGGTTGCGGATGATCGCCTCGAACCGATTGCCGCCGGGGATGGGCGTGACGTTGACGCCGCGCACGTCCGCCTGCGCGGAAAAGCCATAGGTCACCACGCGCCGGTCGCGAACGCGCGGCAGGATATTCTGAACCTCGGGATGGTCGAGGCAGAGCAAAGCCGCGCCGTAGAAGGGCACATTCTCGACGAACTCGACAAAGGCGTCCTTCACCCGGTCGAACGAGCCGTAATGGTCCAGATGCTCAGGGTCGATATTGGTGACGACCGCGATCGTGCCGTCCAGCCGCAGGAAGCTGCCGTCGCTTTCGTCCGCCTCGACCACCATCCAGTCGCTCGCACCCAGACGGGCGTTGGAGCCATAGCTGTTGATGATGCCCCCATTGATGACGGTCGGGTCCACCCCGCCCGCATCCAGCAGCGCCGCGACCATCGAGGTGGTCGTGGTCTTGCCATGCGTGCCCGCCACCGCGACGGTGGACTTGAGCCGCATCAGCTCGGCCAGCATCTCGGCGCGGCGCACCACGGGGATGCGGCGTTCCAGCGCGGCTTCGACTTCGGGGTTGGACCGGGTGATCGCGGTCGAGGTGACGACCACCGCCGCATCGCCCAGATTGTCGGCGGCATGGCCGATCGCGACCGGAATGCCCTTGTCGCGCAGGCCCTGCACGACATAGCCCTCGGCCACGTCGGAGCCTTGGACGCGGTAGCCGAGATTCTTCATTACCTCGGCAATGCCCGACATGCCGATGCCGCCGATGCCGACGAAGTGGATCGTGCCGATATCCGTGGCGACGCCCTTCATGCGCCTGCTCCCGCCAAATTCTGTCCCTCTCGTGCCGCCCCGACCGGCAAGACCATGCGCGGCGCATCCAGCCTCTCGACCAGATCGGCGAGGTCGCTCGCCGCCTCGGGCCGTCCGCAGCCGCGCGCGCGTCCCGCCGCGTTCTCCAGCGCCGCCGGGTCGAGGCCCAGCTTCTGCATCTGCTTGGCGAGTTCGACGGGCGTGAAATCCTTCTGCGCGATCGTCCGCGCGCCGCCCGCCCGGGTCATCTCGCACGCGTTCACCGTCTGGTGATCATCGGTCGCGGAGGGCAGCGGCACGAGGATCGCGGGCCGTCCCGCCACCGTCAGTTCGGCCAACGTCGAAGCCCCCGCCCGCGCGATCACGAGATGCGCCCAGGCCAGTTGCTCGGGCAGATCGGGGAGATAGGTGGCGAGTTCGGCCGGAATCTCATGCTCGGCATATTTGGCGCGGACTTCGTCGATATCCTCGATCCGCGCCTGATGCGTCACCTGCAACCGCCGCCGGAAGGTGACGGGCAACATGGCGAGGCCGTCGGGCACCACCTTGGACAAGATGCTCGCCCCCTGGCTGCCGCCGGTCACGAGGACGCGGAAGATGCCGTCCTCCTCCAGCAGCGGATAGGGCCGCGCCCGCAGCGCCCGCACCTGGTCGCGCACCGGATTGCCGATCAGCCGCGTCTTGTCGGCATGTTTGGCGCTCAGCCGCTGGGTATCCTCATAGGATAGCGCGATCGCATCGACCTTGCCCGCGACCAGCCGGTTCACCCGGCCCAGCACGGCATTCTGTTCGTGGATCGCGGTCGGGATGCCTTCCGCGAACGCCGCCAGCAGCGCGGGCATGGCGGGATAGCCACCGAAACCGATGACGGCAGCGGGGCGGAAGGTCTTGTAGAGTTCGCGCGCCATCGCCCGGCCGCGCCACATCTCACGCAACGCCTTGGCCCAGCCCATCGGCCCGCCCGCAAAACGCCCGGCGGGCAGGACATGGGTCTGGATATCCTCGAACAGCCCCGGAAAGCGCACGCCGCGCGCATCCGATACCAGCGCGACCCGGTGGCCGCGCCGGGTCAGCTCGGCCGCCAGCGCGGCGGCGGGGACCATATGGCCGCCGGTTCCTCCGGCGGCGAGGACGAAGTGACGGCTCATTGCCCGCTCCACCTGACTATATAGGGGCTGCGCGTCAGGAACGGATTGCGCCGGGTGAACGCCAGCAACAACCCCATCCCGATCGACAGCGCGATCATCGACGAGCCGCCATAGCTGATGAACGGCAGGGTCATCCCCTTGGAAGGGGCCAAACCCGTGTTCACCGCCATCGAGATCAGCGCCTGCGCGCCGAACTGCACGGCCAGCCCCGAGGCGGCGTAGAGCTTGAACTCGTCCTGTTCGTCAAGCAGCTTCACGAACACCCGCACCACGATCGCCAGGAAAACCAGCGCGATGATCGAACAGGCGATCAGCCCGAACTCTTCGCCGATCACCGAGAAGATATAGTCGGTATGCGCCTCGGGCAGTCCGAACTTGGCCGATCCCCCGCCCGGCCCGGTGCCGGTCCATCCACCCGCCGTCAGCGTGTTGTGCGCGGCATTGACCTGGAAATGGTCGGCTGCGCCCTCGCCATCGACATCGGGAAACAGGAAGGCGTTGATGCGGCTCCGCGCCACGCCATAGAACATATAGGCGGCGGTCAGCCCCACCGGCACCATCGCCGCCAGCCCCAGCAGAACGCGCATCGGCGTCCCCGAAATCATCAGCAGCGCCGCCCACACCATACAGAAGACGATGGTCTGCCCGAAATCGGGTTGCAGCATCAGCAGACCGGCCACCAACCCGGTCATCCCCATGGTGATGAGCGTCGCGGGCAGATCGCGCTCCTTGGCCTTGAGCGACAATATCCATGCGGTGGTGACGATGAACATCGGCTTCAAGAATTCGGACGGCTGGAACTGCGCGATGCCGAAGCCGATCCAGCGCCGCGCGCCGTTGATCTCCACCCCGACAAAGGGCGTGACCGCCAGGATCGCGATCAGGATCCCCGTGCCCAGCACCGCCATCCGCCGCGCGGTGACGACCGGCAGCATCGAGACGACGAACAACACGGGCAGCGACACACCCACCCACATCACCTGTCGCCAGAAATAATAGAGCGGCGCGAACTTCCGATGCTCGCCGGAATAGCGCATGGCGGTGGCCGGGCTGGCGGCGGCGACCGCGATCAGGCCGATCGCGATCAGGAACAGGGTGAGCAACAGCAGCACCCGGTCGATATCCCAGAACCAGGTGCCCAGCGGCGAGCGGTCGCCACGCCCGCCACGTCCCTTGATCGATCCGATCAGGCCGGGACGCGGGCCGGGCTTTGCAGTGCGATCGTTCACGCCAGAGCCTCCACCGCCGCGCGAAAGGCATCGCCCCGCGCTTCATAATCGCGAAACTGGTCGAAGCTGGCACAGGCCGGCGACAGCAGCACCGTCTCGCCGGGCAGCGCCGCCGCCGCCGCGTGGGCGACCGCCGCCTCCAGCGTGCCGGATTGCTCGACCACGGGCACCTTGTCCTTCAACAGGTCGAAGAACAGCGGTGCCGCCTCACCGATGGTATAGGCCGCGACGACATGATCCAGATGCGCGGCGCAGGCGTCTAGGTCGTCGCCCTTGCGCTTGCCGCCGACGATCCAGTGAACGCGCGGGAAGGCGGCGAGCGCGGGCGCGGTGGACTCGGGGTTGGTCGCCTTGGAATCGTTGACGAAGGCCACGCCGTTCCGGGTCGCGACATGCTGCATCCGGTGCGGCAAGCTGGCGTAGCTGGCAAGGCCCGCCTCGATCGCGGCTTCGCTGAGGCCCAGCGCGCGGGTCACGGCGATCGCCGCCAGCGCATTCTGGGCGTTGTGCGGGCCTTGCAGCGCGGGCCAGCGGCTCTGGTCGATCACGGTGTCGGGCGTGATCGTCACCAGATCGTCGGTGCGTCCGGCCAGACCTTGCGCGATATTGGCGGAGGCTTCGTCGCCCGTGCCGACGACCGCGACATGCCCCGCCGACTGCATCGCGAACAGCCGCGCCTTGGACGCGGCATAGCCCGCAAAGCCGTCATAGCGATCGAGATGATCGGGCGTGATGTTGAGCAGCACCGCCACGTCGCAATCCAGCGCTCGCGTCAGG
Source organism: Sphingomonas sp. SORGH_AS_0879 (assembly GCF_030819175.1). Classification (NCBI taxonomy): domain Bacteria; kingdom Pseudomonadati; phylum Pseudomonadota; class Alphaproteobacteria; order Sphingomonadales; family Sphingomonadaceae; genus Sphingomonas; species Sphingomonas sp. SORGH_AS_0879. The sequence continues at coordinate 1,411,146 of NZ_JAUTBJ010000002.1, read as the reverse complement.
TCGATCTGATAGCTGGACAGTTCCAGCACATAGACCCCACCCTCGGGCAGAGGCTCCTGCCCCAGGATCGGCAGGCCGATATTGCCGCCCATCAGGCTCGGCACACCCGCCGTCTTCAGGATATGGTGGACCAGCGCGGTCGTGGTCGACTTGCCATTGGTGCCGGTGATGCCGACGACCTTGTGCGAGGGCAGGTCTTTGCGCGCCTGGGCGAAGAGTTCGATGTCGCCGATCACCGGCACCCCCGCCGCCCGCGCCTTCGCGGCGAGAGGGTGGGTATTGAGGGGAACGCCCGGCGACACCACCAGCGCGTCGACGCCCGACAGATTTTCCAGCGGCGCCACGCCCAGCCGGTCGTGCGCGGCAAAGGCCTCGCGCTTGGCGGGATCGCTGTCCCACGCCACCACGCTCGCCCCGCCCGCCAGCAGCGCCGAAACGCTCGCGGCGCCGGAGCGTGCGAGCCCCAGCACCGCGTAACGTTTCCCCGCCCAGTCGCGCGAAACGATCATCGCAGCTTCAACGTCGACAGGCCCGCCAGCGCCAGCACGAAGGCGATGATCCAGAAACGGATCACGACCGTCGGCTCCGACCAGCCGAGCTGTTCGAAATGATGGTGGATCGGCGCCATGCGGAACACGCGCCTGCCGGTCCGCTTGTAGAAGAAGACCTGGATGATGACCGACATCGCCTCGACCACGAACAGGCCGCCGATGATGCCCAGCACGATCTCATGATGCGCGACGACCGCAATGGTGCCCAGCGCGCCGCCCAGCGCCAGGCTGCCCGTATCCCCCATGAACACGGCCGCCGGGGGCGCGTTGAACCACAGGAAGGCGAGGCCCGCACCGACCACCGCGCCGCAGAAGATGGCGAGTTCCCCCGCCCCCGGCACATGCGGGATGCCGAGATAATCGGCGAACTTCACATTGCCCGCCAGATAGACGATGACCATGAACGCCACGCTGGCGATGATCACCGGCATGGTCGCCAGCCCGTCCAGGCCATCGGTCAGGTTCACCGCATTGCCGAACGCCACGATCGTGAAGGCGGCGAACAGCGGGTAGAAATAGCCCAGGTCGATATACATGCGCGAGGTGAAGGGCAGGTAGAGATGCGGCCCGTTCTGCCCCATGATGATCCACGCCGCGACACCCGCAATGGCGAACTCCAGCAGCAGCCGGGTCTTGCCCGACACGCCCGCCGTGGAGGCCTTCCGAACCTTGTCATAATCGTCGAGGAACCCGATCGCGCCGAACCCCAGCGTCACGAACAGACACGCCCAGACGAACGGGTTGAACACGTTCATCCAGATCAGGATGGACAGCGTCATGCTGGTCAGGATCATCAGCCCGCCCATGGTCGGCGTGCCGCGCTTGGCGAGATGCGTCTGCGGCCCGTCGGCGCGGATCGGCTGCCCCTTGCCCTGGCGGACACGCAGCCAGCCGATGAAGCGCGGGCCGATGATCAGGCCGATCAGAAGCGCGGTCGCCACCGTCGCGCCGGTGCGGAACGACTGATAGCGGATGAGGTTGGAAAGCCCCGGAAAGCCCAGATGCTCCGCGATCCAGTACAGCATTAGTCTTGCGCCCCGCCCGTTCGCGTTTCGTCACGAAGAGCCGCCACCACGCGCGACAGCCCCACTCCGTTCGATCCCTTGATCAGCACCACATCGTCGGGCGTCATGATCGAAGCCAGCGCCTCGCGCGCGGCCTTAGCATCGGTCACATGGACGAAATCCACCCGCCCCTCAAGCGCGGCCGCGAGCGGGGCCATCGACTCGCCGACCAACAGCGCCCGTTCGACGCGCGCGGCCAGGATCGGTTCGGCCAGCCCCGCATGATAATCGGCGGAGTCCTCGCCCAGTTCGCGCATCTCGCCCAGCACCGCGACATGCCGCCCCGGCTCCTCGGCCAGCACCGCCAGCGTGGCGCGCATCGAGGCGGGGTTGGCGTTGTAGCTTTCGTCGATGACGAGCGCGCCGTTGCCGGCCCGGAATCGCGCGCCACGCCCCGCCAGTCCACCCAGTTCGGCCAGCGCCAGCCCCGCGAGGCCCAGATCGCCGCCCGCCGCATCGACCGCCGCCAGCACGGCGAGCGCGTTGGAAACCCAATGCTGCCCCGCCTGTGACAGGGTGAAGTTCAGATCACGGTCGCCCAGCCGCGCGGTCACGAAGCTGCCCCCGGTCGGTCCGCGCATCGCCTCGACCGCGCGGACATCGGCGGCGGGATCGAAGCCGAAGGTGACGATGCGGTCCGCATGGGGCCGCGCCGCCGCGATCAGGCGGTCGCGATGCGGGCTGTCATAGGGGACGATGGCGGTGCCGCCGGGCTGAAGCCCCTGGAATATCTCGCCCTTGGCATCGGCGATGGCGGATTCGTCGGGGAAGAATTCCGTATGCGCGGGCGCGATCGCGGTGACGATGGCGATATGCGGGCGCACCATCGCGGTCAGCGCGGACAGTTCGCCCGCATGGTTCATCCCCATCTCGAACACGCCCGCCCGCACGTCACGAGGCATCCGCGCCAGGCTCAAGGGCACGCCGGTATGGTTGTTGTAGCTCTTGACCGAGCGATGCACAGCGCCCCGCCAGCCGCGATCCAGCGCGGCGTAAAGTGCTTCCTTGGCGCTGGTCTTGCCGACCGATCCGGTGACGCCGATGATCGTCGCATCGGTCCGGGCACGGCTCGCGCAACCCAGATCCTCCAGCGCGCGGAAACTGTCGGCGACGCGGACATGGGGATGGTCGGTATCGGCACTGACCAGAGCGCCCGCCGCCCCTTGCGCAAAGGCCTGGTCCAGGAAGCGGTGCCCGTCGGTCGCATCGCCCCGCATCGCGACGAACAGATCACCGGAGCCGACCTCGCGGCTATCGAAGGCGACGCCCGACACGGCGAAGTCGGCGGACGCGGTCCCGCCGGTCGCCTCGGCGATCTCCTGCGCGGTCCACAGGGTCATTTGCGCTCCTCGGTCGTCCTGGCGCCATAATGCAGCGACAGCTTGGGACGCACCCGGACGGGCGTTTCCGGCTGTTCGGCTTCGGCCTTCTGCACCGGGGGCGTCTTCGTCGTGGGCTTGGCCGTCATGCCGCGCACTCCCGCGCGACGGTCACATCATCGAAGGGCAGGACGAGGTCGCCGACGATCTGGCCCTGCTCATGCCCCTTGCCCGCGATCAGAACGATATCCTGCTCGCCCGCCTCGGCGATGGCGGCGGCAATGGCCTGGCGGCGGTCGCCGATCTCGATTGCGCCGGTCGCCCCGCGCATCACCTGCGCGCGAATCGCGGCGGGGTCTTCGGTACGGGGATTGTCGTCGGTCACGATCACCCGATCGGCATGCATCGAGGCCACCTGGCCCATGACCTCGCGCTTGCCCGCATCGCGGTCGCCCCCTGCGCCGAACACCACGATCAGCCGTCCGCCCGCATGGGGCTTGAGCGCCGCGATCGCGGCTTCCAGCGCGTCAGGGGTATGGGCATAATCGACATAGATGGGCGCGCCGCCGCGCGCGACGGCGGCGCGCTCCAGCCGCCCGCGCACCGGCTGCAACCGGGCGAGGTCGGCGATGGTCCTCGCGACATCGCCGCCGGTGGCGATCACCAGCCCCGCCGAAACCAGCGCATTGGCGGCCTGATAGGCACCGATCAGCGGCAACTGCACCTTGTGGGTGACGCCATGCTCGTCCTCGATCGCCAGCCCCTGCCCCAGCAGCGTCGGATGCCGCTCGACCAGCTTCAGCGTCGATCCCCGCTCGCCGACCGTCACCAGCCTGTTGCCACGCGCCCGCGCCAGATCGATGACGCGCCCGCTCTCGACATCGTCGGCCCAGACGACCGCCGTGCCGGTGGGCGACAACACCTCGGAGAAAAGCCGCATCTTGGCCGCCAGATAGGCGCCCATGTCACCGTGATAGTCCAGATGATCGCGCGACAAATTAGTAAAGGCCGCAGCCGACACCTCCAGCCCCTCGGTGCGATACTGGGTCAGGCCGTGGCTCGACGCCTCGAACGCCAGATGGGTCACGCCCTCGCGCGCCAGCCCTGCGACGTTGGACAGGAAGGTCACGACATCGGGTGTGGTCAGCCCGGTATAGGTGCGCTCGTCGGCGGTGGTCACGCCCAGCGTCCCGATCGAGGCGGCGTGATGCCCCGCCATCCGCCAGAGCTGGCGCGTCATCTCCACGGTCGAGGTCTTGCCGTTGGTCCCCGTCACCGCCACCGCCGTCGCCGGGAAGGGCGCAAAAAAGGCCGCCGCCAGCCGGGCGAAGGCCGCGCGCGGCTCGTCCGAGGCGATGTAGACCGCCCCCTCCACCGTCACGCCGGGCCGCGCGACGACCGCGACCGCGCCGCTGCGCACCGCATCCGCGATGAAGTCCTCGCCATTCACCCGCGCGCCCTGGAAGGCGCCGAAGACGGTGCCCGGTGCGACCTTGCGGTGGTCAATCGCGAAACCGGAAACGAGGGCGTCACCGCCCTCGCCCATATCTTGCCCGGTCAACTGGTTCAGCTTCATGCCGCCCCCCTCATCGTCCATCCACCGGCGGCGCCTTGGGATCCTGCCACAAGGTCGGCAGGATGTCGGACACGTCGACGTCCTTGTTCGCATCCGGCACGACGCCCAGCATCGCGCCCACCCGCGTGATCGTTCGCCCGACCACGGGGGCGGCGTTCCAGGCTGCGGTCTTCCACCCGAACGTCTCCTTCGTCCCCTTCGGCGAGTCGAGCATCGCCAGCACGACATAGCGCGGCGCATCCATCGGAAAGGCCGCCGCGAAGGTCGCCACGTTGCGCGAGCGATCATAGCCCCCCGCCACTGCCGCTTCGGCCGTACCAGTCTTGCCGCCGACGCGATAGCCCGGTGCATCGCCCTTGCGGCCCGTACCGCGCATCACGACCAGACGCAGCATCTGGCGCATCCGTGCACTCGTCGCCTCGCTCAGCACGCGCCGCCCCTCCGGCGCATGACCGGGCGCGACCTTCAACAGGGTCGCGGGCCGCCAGATGCCGCCATTGACCAGCGCGGCATAGGCCGATGCGAGGTGCAGCGGCGTCACCGCGATGCCATGCCCATAAGCGGTCGTCATCGTCGTGGTCCGCGCCCAATAGGTGGGCAGCAGCGGACGGCCCTTTTCGCGCAATTCGATATCGGGCTTGGTGTCGAAGCCCAGCTTCTTGAACATCGCCTGCATACGCTGCGGCCCGATCTCGTCGGCGACACGCGCGGTGGCGATGTTGGAGGAGTAGATCAGCGTCTCGGCCATGTTCAGCCAGCGCTTCGGATCGCCTTGTTCGTCATGGATCGTATAGCCGCCGACCTTGAGCGGATGGGTCGCGTCGAAGCGCCGCTGCATCGAGGTGACGACGCCATTCTCCATCGCGGTCGCCATGGTGATCGGCTTGAAGGTCGAACCCAGTTCGAACACGCTCTGCGTCGTGATGTTGCGCAGTTCCTCGGTGCCCGCCATGCCCACGCGATTGGGGTTGAAGGTGGGGAGCGAGACCATCGCGATCACCTCACCGGTGTTCACGTCCAGCACGATGCCGCCGCCGCCGCGCGCCGAGAAGGTGTTCATCGCACGGCCTAGTTCGCTCTCCAGCGCCGCCTGCACCCGCGTGTCGAGCGACAGCGCGACCGGCTTGCCTGTCTCGGCGGGGTTCAGCAGCCGCTCGTCGAGCACCCGCTCCATCCCGCTCATCCCGTGGCCGTCGGTGGACAGGAACCCCAGCGCATGCGCGGCCAGGTTGGATTGCGGATAGAGGCGCTGCGTCTCGCGATCGAAGACCAGGCCGGGCTCACCGATGGCGTTGACCTGCTCGACCAGCGCGGGGCTGGCGCGGCGTTGCAGATAGACGAAATTCGCCTTGCGGGTCAGTTGGTTGTAGAACCAAGCCTGATCCCCGCGATCGGGCATCAGCGCGGCCAGCCGCGCGGCGATCTCCATCGGATCGCCGATCAGCTTCTTCGGATGGACCGCGATGGTCCAACTGTCGATCGTGCGGGCCAGCGGCGCACCATTGCGGTCGACGATATCGCCCCGCGCGGCCAGCGTCGCGGTGCGCGCCGCCGCATCGGCGGGTCCGGCGAAGATCGCCAGCATCACCAGACGCCCGATCACGACGAACACCGCCGCGCCGAACAGCATCATCAGCATCATCAGCCGCATATGCGTCGTCGCGACCAGCGCGTGGCGCTGGCCGGCGGTACGTTGGGTTCCGGCGGGACGGGCGACGAGTACGCTCAATGCCGCCGCCGCGATTCGGTCTTGGCCCCCTTCAGGATGTCGCCCAGCGTCGTGTCGGACAGAAGCTGGCGGTCGAGCATCGCCACGGCCTGCGGACGCACCTTGGCGACGGCGGCGGCGGTGCGGACGGTGGCAATCGGGGCGGTCTTGGCGGCCTTGGGCGCGACGATCCGCTCGGCTACGGCCTTCACCACCTGCGGCTGGGGCAGTTCGACCTTGGCCAGACGCACGACGGAGGCGGGCGCGACGGGCTTGGCGGGGGCAAGCTGGGCGGGGGCAAGCTGGGCGGGAGCGGCCGTGGTCACGACCGGCTGGGTGACCGGAACCGACTGGGCGGGAACGAGCAGCGCGGCGGTCTGGACGGCACCGGCGGCGGGCCCGCGCGTCACGTCCAGCGAGGCGAGCTGGGCCTCGTCACCGACGAACTGCCCCGCAACCGGCGCGGTCAGCGCCAGCGTGTCGCCGTTCCACTTTTCCAGCTGGACCAGATTGGCGCGAGTGTCGAACTCGGTCTCCAGCGCGCGGATGTCGCGCTCGGCGGTGCGGATGCGCGCATTGACGTCGTCGAGCTTCTTGCGCTCGGCCGCCACCTGCAAGGACACCAGGTAAAAGCCCAGGACGACCGCGACGCAGCTCCCGAACCAACCGATCCCCTTCAACCGATACGCCGCCGTCATACGCCCAACTCCTGACCCAACTCGCCCCCCGGCGCCCGTCCCACACCCGTTCCATGTCCCGCCGACCAGGCGGGCGATTCCGTTCGTGTCGCAAACCGCAACGTCGCCGATCGCGCGCGCGGATTGCGGGCCAGCTCGACCTCGCCCGCGCGGATCGCCTTGCCGACATTGGTAAAGCTGGGCGCGCGCGCCGCCGCCTGTTCGGGCAGGTGGCGAGAGCCGCCCGGCATCTGCCCGGCGCGTTCGCGGAAGAAGCGCTTGACCATGCGATCTTCCAGGCTGTGAAAGGTCACCACCGCCAGCCGCCCACCGGGCTTCAACGCCCGCTCCGCCGCCGCCAGACCGTCCGCCAGTTCGTCCAGCTCCCGATTCACATGGATGCGGATCGCCTGGAAGGTCCGCGTCGCCGGGTCCTTCTTGTCATGCGGGCGATAGCCGAGCGCGCGGCGGACCACGGCGGCCAGTTCGCCGGTGCGGGTCAGCGGACGCGCCGCGACGATCGCCTGCGCCACCCGACGCGAGCGCGGCTCCTCGCCATAATGATAGAGGACGTCGGCGATCGCGGCCTCGTCGGCGGTGTTGAGGAAGTCCGCCGCCGATTCGCCGGCCTGCGCCATGCGCATGTCGAGCGGGCCGTCGCCCTGGAACGAAAAGCCGCGCTCCGCCTGGTCGAGCTGCATCGAGGATACGCCGATGTCGAGCACGACGCCGTCGACCGGCGCGGCCAGTTCCTGGTCCAGACCCGAAAATTCGCGGTGGACCAGGGTCAGCCCCGGCTGTGCGGCGACCAGCGCCTGGCCATTGGCGATGGCGTCGGGATCGCGGTCGAAGGCGATGACCTTCGCTCCCTGCCCCAGCATCGCACGGGTATAGCCGCCCGCGCCGAACGTGCCGTCGACATGCGTCTCGCCGGGGGCGATGGCGAGCGCGTCGAGCACTTCGTCGAGCAGGACCGGGATATGGGGCGCGTCGGGCATCACGCTCACAGCGCGATCCCCTTTTCCTGGCAATGGAAACGCGCGGCCGAGATCATCTTCGGGGGCAGGCCCGGCGTCTCGACCAGCGTCTTGGGGTCCCAGATTTCGATATAGTCGAACGTGCCCCAGAAAAAGGCATGACCCGCAATCCCGGCATGGAAGCGGGGAAAGCCCGGCATGATGAACCGGCCCGACCCGTCGAACGGCACCGCCTCGCCATTGGCGAGGTCGCGCTTGATATTGTAATCGATCCGGCCATCGGGCCCGCGCGACATTTCGGTCCGCGCGTCGAGTTCCTTCTTCAGCACGGCGACATAACCCGGATCATAAGCGATCAGACAACGCTCGGTTTCGTGGACCGCGATGATGATGGTCCCGCCATCCTTTCCGTCGGGGCGCGGCGCATTCTGAGCCAGCGTGGAGCGGAGTGCATTGGGGATGGCGACGCGGCCCTTGTCGTCGACAAGGCCGATGCCACTTCCCTGATACAAACCCCTTTCGGACACGCCAACCTCGCCCATGGCGCGCATGCCCCACCGTTTCGGAACCCGACCCGCGCCGCATCCCGACCATTTCTGGATAACAGTGAGCCTGCCCCTCTGTTGGAAACAGGTTTACCTATAGCATAGGCGGGAGGCAACGGGATTTTTGGGGATAACCGGGGAAAGCGCTCCTGAAACATGGAATATGCGACGAACGGCTGGGCGACGGGCGGGATCACACCATCGGCGAAGTATCGGCAGAGTGACGGAATTACGCCTTGGAGGCAGGCTTTCCCCGGTTTTCCCGGCTTTTTCGGAGCTGAGAAGAAAATATGCATCCTGATGTGCATTAACCATGAATGGAGCACGGAGGGGTGGCGTTCGGTCAGGAATCGAGCCCGTCATGCGGTCGAAAGCGCCGCCGCGCATCATCGACTTCACCGAACCTCAGTGATTCCCGCTGGCCCTGTCGCGCTTCGGACGGCCCTCACATTTTGGATCACCCATGACCCCGGCGGGGGCCGGTCGTAGACAGGTCTCGAAAAAATCGTCCCGCGTCAGCGAGCGGAATCGGCGGGGGCCTGGGCGTTGACCGGCGCGGGGGCGATGCCCAGTTCGGCGAGCGGCTCGTTGGTGGGCGTAGCGGTGCTGTTGGTCATGGCCATGTCAACGACCATGTTGGATTGGGCTGCGCCGGCGGCGGCGACCGGCGGCTCGTCACGATTGAGCGAGCCGAGAATCGTGCTGGCAATCGCGATCAGCAGGATAACCGAAGCCAGGCCGATCATACCGACTTTCACGCGCTGCATGATATGATGATGGTCGGGTGATTTCATGAATGCGATATTGTAACCCGCGTCGGGCCTTCTGTCGACCTTTGGGCCGAGGCGACCATCGCCTACAGACCCTTTTCGGCCCGCCACGCCGGATTATGAAGCGTGGAGAGGTAGCGAAACCCCGTATCGCACAAAATGGTTGCAATACGCTTATCGGGCCCCAGCGCGCGCGCCAAGGCGACCGCTCCCGCCACGTTGATCCCCGATGACAGGCCCAGACACAGCCCCTCCTCGGTCAGCAGGCGGTGCACCCAATACCAGCCCTCGGCATCCGAGATGCGGAACTGGGTATCAACCGGCGCGCCTTCCAGATTGGCGGTGATCCGCCCCTGCCCGATCCCCTCGGCGACCGATGACCCTTCCGACTTCAGCTCGCCATGCGCGTAATAGTCGTACAGCGCCGCGCCATGCGGGTCGCTGAGCGCGATGGTGATCGATTCGTCATGCGCCTTCAGCCCCAGGCCGACGCCCGCCAGCGTGCCGCCCGTGCCCGCCGCACAGGTGAAGCCGTCGACCCTCCCGCCCATCTGGTTCCAGATTTCCTCGGCGGTACCCACGATATGCGCGCGACGGTTGGCGATATTGTCGAACTGGTTGGCCCAGATCGCATTGTCCGTCTCCTCGGCGATCCGGCGCGAGGTGTGGACGAAGTGACAGGGGCTGGAATAGGGCGCGGCGGGCACCAGCACCAGTTCCGCTCCCAGCGCGCGCAGCGTGTCCATCTTCTCGCGGCTCTGCGTCTCGGGCATCACGATGATCGTGCGATAGCCCTTGGCATTGGCGACCAGCGCCAGACCGATCCCGGTATTGCCCGCCGTCCCCTCGACGATGGTGCCGCCGGGACGCAGCAGCCCGCGCGCCTCGGCATCCTCGACGATGAACAGCGCCGCGCGGTCCTTCACGCTGGCGCCCGGATTGGCGAATTCGCACTTGCCGTAAATGTCGCAGCCGGTGGCTTCGCTGGGGCCCTTCAGGCGAACGAGCGGGGTGTTGCCGATCAGGGCCAGGGTGTCGGGGGTCACGTCCATAGCCGCTAGATGGCCCCTGCCCCGCGACACGGCAAGCAAAGCCTTGCTTGGGCACGGGCAAGCGCGAGCCATAGCCATGCGAAATGTTGGACATTCGGTGGCAGAAGCGCATGTGACGCTTGACGCCGGGTTGCTGCATTTGCGAAGCAATGCCCCGCTATGAAAAGCCTCCTCCCCGTTTTCGTCGCCGCACCGCTGCTCGCACTCGCAGCGTGCAATTCCAAGCCCAGCCAGCCCGAGGTCGTCGATACCAATCCCGACCCCATGGCCAACATCCTCGCCAACCGCGCGCCGGTCGAACTGCCGCCCGCGATCAAGGCGGACAAGAGCTTTCGCTGCAAGGACAACAGCCTGGTCTTCGTCACCTTCTTCCAAGGCGACAAGCAGGCCAATGTCCGCCTGAAGGAAGGCGAGACGCCGGTGGTGCTGAAGGCGCCTGCCGCCGGTGAGCCGCTGACCGCCGAAGGCGGCTGGAAGATGACGGGTGACGAAAAGGCCATCACCCTGACGACGCCCAAGAAGGCGGCGCAGATCTGCCATATCTGATCCCATCGTCGGTTAACCGACGATAGGGTCTTGATCGAAAGCCGGCCGGCGGGGATATCTCCGTCGGCCTTTTTCATGGCCTGTCATCAGGGAGGTCGGGACGAACCGTGGCCGCGATCGCGATCTACAGCCTGAAGGGCGGCGTGGGTAAGACCAGTATGGCCGTCAATCTGGGCTGGTGCGCGGCGATGCTGGCGGCGCGCCGGACGCTGTTATGGGATCTCGACCCGCAAGCCGCCTCGACCTGGCTGCTGGGCGGGGCCGCGCCGGGCGATCGGGCGCAGGCGATTTTTTCCCGCGACGTCGCGGTCGACCGGCTGATCCGCCCGACCGCCATTCCCCGCCTCTCGCTGATCGGTGCGGACGAGTCGCTGCGCGGCCTCGACCTGTTGTTCCACCAGATCGACAAGAAGAAGCGGCTGGGCAAGCTGATCGAGCGGCTCGACGGATATGACCGGGTCATTCTCGACTGTCCGCCGGGGCTGACCGAGACCACCGAGCAGGTGTTACGCGCGGTCGACCTGATCGTCGTGCCGGTCGTCCCCTCGGCTCTCGCCACTCGCGCTCTGGAGGTGGTGGACGGGCATGTCCGGGGGCGGGTGCCGTTGATGCCGGTGCATGTCATGGCCGACCGCCGCCGCAGGCTCCATGCCGATGCGCTGGCCGCCCACCCCGACTGGCCGGTCATCCCGATGGCCAGCCTGGTCGAGGCGATGGGGCAGCACCGCGCCCCCGTCGCCAGCTTCGCCCCCCGCAGCACCGCGGCCAAGGCCTATGCCCAATTGTGGCAGGCGATCGAACGGCGACTGGCCGGGGCATGAGCCGCCGCGCGGGATCCGGCGCCACCGAGCGACTGACCCCCCATCTGGTGCTGGGCGCCTATGCCGTCGGGGTGTTCCCGATGGCCGACACCCGCGATACCGAGCATGTCTATTGGGTCGAGCCGCGCAAGCGGGCCATCCTGCCGCTCGACGGATTTCACCTGTCGCGCTCGCTGCGCAAGACGGTGGCGAAGGATCGTTTCCGGGTGACGGCGGACACCGCGTTCGAATCGATCATCCGGCTCTGCGCCGAAAGCGTCGACGACCGGCCGGAGACCTGGATCAACTATGCCATCGAACGGGTGTTCATCGACCTGTTCGACATGGGGTTCGCCCATTCGATCGAATGCTGGGACGGCGACGAACTGGTCGGCGGCCTCTATGGCCTCAGCCTGGGGCGCGCCTTTTTCGGCGAATCGATGGTCAGCCGCCGCACCGATGCGTCGAAGGTCGCGCTGGTCTGGCTGATCGCGCGGCTGCGGGCCGGGGGCTACAGCCTGCTCGACTGCCAGTTCCAGACCCCGCATCTGTCGACCATGGGCGCGGTCGAGATCGGGCGCGACGATTATGTCGCGCTATTGTCCGATGCGTTGGCCGGGGTCGTCGCGCCGGGTGCATCCGCTTCCGGCGTGTCCGCGCCGGGCGACTTCGCCGCGCTCGACCGCTTGGGGGCCGCGCCGGGCGTCGCCGCCGGGACCGTATCGGGGCCGGTTTCGGGCCAGGACATCGTGCAGCTCTTGGCCCAGACATCATAGACCGGGTGCTGCACGACGTTGAGCGCGGGGCGTTCCTTATACAGCCAGCCAGAGAAGACACGCTGCCACCGCTGATCCGCCCCGCGCACGTCGAGCTGGACGAAGGCGCCGGTCAGTTGCTCGGGCTCCCAGGAGGCGGTCTTTTCGCAGGCGCGCAGGCGGACGACGACATCGCCGACCCGGATCGCCTGGCCGGGCTTCAACGTCAGGTCGCGGGACACGCCGTTACGCTTGTTGAGCAGGCCGATCACCGCGACCCGCTGCGCCATCGGCGTGCCGCCGGTGGGGAGGGTCGCCTGTCCGGCATCGACCGATTCGATTCCCGAACCGCCGCCGGGGCGATCGGGCAGGATCTGGCTGACCGCCGAATCGTCTCCGGCGGTCGTGTCCTTATGGGGCAGCGACTGGTATCCGAACCAGCCTCCGACACCCAGTGCGGCGGCCAGCACAGCACCGGCCAGCCAGCGAGCCGTCTTCACCCCTCGGGCGTCCAGGCTTCATAGTCGCCGGTCGCGGCCTGACGCTGGCCACCCTTTTCCAGCGCACCCGACGGGCGATAGGCCAGAGCGGTGCCGGTCATGTTCGGCAAGGCGGGCTTCTGCCACGCGCGACGCGGCGGCAGCGAGCGATCGGGCACGTCCTCGACCTGATGATGCAGCCAGCTGAACCATTCGGCCGGAACCCGGCTGGCATCGTTCGGGCCGTTATAGATCACCCAGCGGCGCGGTCGACCGGCGGTATCGCGACCGCCCTCATAATAGACGTTGCCGTGCGCATCCTCGCCCACCTGCGCCTTGCCGCGCAGACCGAACCAGGTGCCGATGGTGGCGCCGTTCCACCAGGTGAAGGGATTGAGGTTGATGCCCATGACGCGCCGTGTAGCCCGCCTGTCGCCGCCCTTCAACCGCGTTCGTGTGTGGTGGGCGGGACGTGGGGGGTGAGAGCAACTTCTGTTCGTCGCCTGCAAGGGGAGGTCGCAGGGCGATGCCACAGGCAGGATCGCCTGGGGCCGGGCCCTCCCCCATCCCCTCCCGCCTGCGGGAGGGGAGCGGTTTGGGGCGACGGTGTCGTCTTATCCACAGAGCGTCCGCCGCTCGCGTCAGCGCGGCCAGGAGACCGAATCGCCCTCCGAAATGCCCAGTTCCGCCGCGCGACCGCCGACCAGTTCCAGGACCGCCGCCACCGGCTCGCCCGAGGGGATCTTGCCCTCGCTGAACGGAGGCGTATTCTCGGCGATGCGCGCGATGGTGCCGTCCGCGCGGATGAACAGGATGTCGAGCGAGGTCGGCGTGTTCTTCATCCAGAATTCCGCCACGCGCGGCCCCCCGCCCTCCGGCGGATAGGGTGCGAATAACATGCCGCCATCGGGCTTCAGGTCGGTGCGGTACATCAAACCCTGCGCCTGTTCGGCGGTGGTGCGGGCCGCTTCGACCTGAAAGACATGCTTGCCCTGCGCGGTGGTCACAGTGACCGGCACCGTCGAGGCCTTCTGCGTCTCCGCAGTCGAGGAGGATGAGGCGTCCTTGGAACAGCCGCTCAACCCCGCGCCCGCCAGCATCAGCGCCAGCGCCGCCGCACCGCCAGCCCGCTTCATCCGTGTCATTCCCGATGTCTTTCCGTCACGACGACCGCCAGCGGCCCCTTGGGCCCCTCGACGATGCGCGCGGCCAGCGACTGGCCCGGCTCGACATCGACGATGCCGCCGCGCCGCAGCGTTTCCATATGCACGAAGATATCCGCCCCGTCACGGTCGCGCAGCAGAAAGCCATAGCCCTTCAGCCGGTTGAACCATTTGACCGCGACCGGTTCGGGCTCCCCCGCCTCCGTCACCAGCGCGACGGGGTCGACCCGGTCGGTCGCGCGCGGGCGCTTCGCCGGCTCGGGCACGGCATGGGTCAGGTCGATCGAGAGCACCTGGCGCGCCTGATAGCCTCGCCCACCGCGCACTGCCAGCGCCTCCACCCGCGCCCCTTCGGGCAGGCTGCGGCGACCATGCGGCTGCAACACGGAAAAATGGACCAGCACGTCCCCGTACAGCGGATCGTCCGCCACGACGAAGCCGAAGCCCCGCGTCACGTCGAACCATTTGACGACTCCCGCCAGCCCTACGGCCGTATCTGCCGTCTCGCCGTCGATGCCGCCCCCGTTGATTGGCGTTTCATCCAGCATCATCGCACCCTTGATGCTATTGCTAGCACCATTGTTCGCGCCTGCAATGCGATGCCGTCACTTTATGCTGGTCCGGACTGGGACGAACTGCGTCTTTCGGACCTCGGAAAGATGCCATCTTGTTGTGGATCAATAACAATCGTCGTCGATAACCTCGCCGGGGGCCGCCGCGACGATCCGGCGGGACAGCGCACTGCCATGGCCAGCCCGCATCATCGCGGCGAACTGCTTCTCCCGCGTCGCCCGATCCGCCTCGCCCTGGCCGAAGGGGCCGATTCGCTTGCGTCGGGCAAAGGCGAGTGCCGCGTCGCGCGCGGCCTCGGCCAGTTGCGGGGCGATCGCTTCGTGATCCTCCGCCCCCACGCGCGCCGCCTGCAACGCCTGTCGCACCCGCCGCGCGCCCAACCCGCGCCGCGCCAGCGACGCCGCCTTCGCCTCGGCATAGGCGCGATCGTCGATATAGCCGAGCGACACCATCCGCGCCGCCAACTCGCCCGGGGCGGGCGAATCCGCCCCCGCCCAGCCCCGTTCGCGCAGCTTTCGCACCAGATAATCGACCAGCTTGCCCTCGGTCGTCGCAAATCGCTCGACATAGCGCAGCGCGAGGTGCTCCAGGGATTTGGGATCAAGGGGCTTTGGCGGGCGACGATCGGCGGACACGCCTTGTTTGTGCCACAGTGACACCGGATTTAGAACGCGGGAAGCCGCTATCCGCGGCGGAAAAGATTCATTCGTCCTCGCCATGTGCGATGCGGGGATGCAAAAGCATAAGGAACGAAGGCAAGGCCATGACGATCGAGCACCATCAGGACGACGCGCGCGCCATCATCGCGACGCCGACCGAGGATGCGCGCCCCCGCCGCTTCGCCGACTTCGACACGCTGGGCGAGGCGCTGGACTATGCCGCTTCGGGCGCGCGTGGCCTGAATTTCCACGACGCGCGTGGGGTGTTGGCCCGCGCCTATCCGTTCGCCGAACTGCGCGAGGACGCGCTGGCCTGTGCCCGCCGCCTGATCGCCAGCGGCATCGCGCCCGAGGACCGGATCGCGTTGGTCGCCGAGACGGGGCCGGAATTCGCCGCGCTGTTCTTCGGCGTCATCTATGCGGGCGCGTGGCCGGTGCCGCTGCCGCTGCCGACCTCGTTCGGCGGGCGCGACAGCTATATCGAACAGCTTCGCGTCCAGCTCGCCAGCTGCGACCCCAAGATGCTGATCTATCCGCCCGAACTCGCCCAGATGGCAGGCGCGGCTGCGGACGCGGCGGGCTGCGAGGGTGTCGACTGGGACAGCTTCGCCACCCGCGCCGCACCCGAGACGGATCTGCCCAAGGCCGATCCGCAGGCGATCGCCTATCTGCAATATTCCAGCGGCTCGACCCGCTTTCCCCATGGCGTGGCGATCACCCACCATGCGCTGCTCAACAATCTGGCCGCGCACAGCCATGGCATGAAGATCCAGGAGAGCGACCGCTGCATCTCCTGGCTGCCCTGGTATCACGACATGGGTCTGGTCGGCTGCTTCCTGTCGCCGATCGCCAACCAGGTCTCGACCGATTACCTGAAGACCGAGGATTTCGCGCGCCGCCCGCTCGCCTGGCTCGACATGATCAGCCGCAATCCGGGCACTTCGGTCAGCTATTCGCCGACCTTCGGCTATGACATCTGCGCGCGCCGCATCTCATCGCAGACCAAGGCGTCGGATCGCTTCGACCTGTCGCGCTGGCGGCTGGCGGGCAATGGCGCGGACATGATCCGTCCCGACGTGATGCAGTCCTTCGTCGACGCCTTTGCCGATGCGGGTTTCCAGGCGACGGCCTTCCTGCCGTCTTATGGCTTGGCCGAGGCGACGCTGGCCGTGTCGATCATGCCGCCGGGCGAGGGCATTCGCGTCGAACTGGTCGAGGAAACGCAGTTGTCGGGCGGCGCACGCGGCGCCGACCGGCCCCAGCGTTTCCGCGCCATCGTCAATTGCGGCAAGCCCGCGCGCGACATGACCATCGAAATCCGCGAGGAGGACGGCACCCCCCTGCCCGATGGCGCCATCGGCAAGGTGTGGTGCAAGGGCCCGTCGGTGATGGTCGGCTATTTCCGCGATCAGGCCGCGACCGACGCCTGCCTGGTCGATGGCTGGCTCGACACCGGCGACATGGGTTATATGTCCAAGGGCTATATCTACATCGTCGGCCGCGCCAAGGACATGATCATCGTCAACGGCCGCAACCACTGGCCGCAGGACATCGAATGGGCGGTCGAGCAGCTTCCGGGCTTCAAGGCGGGCGACATCGCCGCCTTCGCCATCACCACGCCGGGCGGCGAGGAAACCCCCGCCGTGCTGGTCCAGTGCCGCAGCTCGGACGATGAGGAGCGGCTGCGCCTGCGCGACGAAATCCGCGAGCGGGTGCGTGCGGTGACGGGGATGAACTGCGTGATCGAACTGATCCCGCCGCGTACCCTGCCCCGCACCAGCTCGGGCAAGCTGAGCCGCGCCAAGGCCCGCAACCTCTATCTGGCGGGGGAGATCAAGCCGTACGACGTCGCGGCGTGATTTTCCCATCGGGATTTGAGAGGGGCTCGGTCGAAAGACCGGGCCCTTTTTCTATGCCCATCACCTCGGAGCCAGCATCCCCATCCCCCGTTCAGCCTGAGCGAAGTCCAAGGCCACGCCCCGTCCTCACCCCACGCCGCTGCCACCCCGGCGAAGGCCGGGGTCCCGTTGGGGTGCGCTATCGAGCGCGCCACGGACTTGGTGGCCACTGGACCCCGGCCTTCGCCGGGGTGGTGGTTGGAGTTGCGGCGACAGGATTCCCTTGGCCTTCGACTTCGCTCAGGCTGAACGGCGTTCTGGGCATCTCAATCCTTCAACGGATCATGCCCCCAGTTCATCAGCGAGTACCGCCACGGCGAATGCTCGACATCCTTGCCGGGCCCGCCCTGCTTCAAATGCCGGTGCACATAGCCGACGACCTTCTTCATATGCGCATAATCGTCGTCGGTCAGATCGGCCTTCTTCTTGCGCTTGATCGCGATGATCTTGCCGCCGGATTCATGCCCGACGCTTTCGTCCGATCCGCCCCTTCTTCTGGCCGACCTGCCGGGATTCGTCGGTATCCAGGAATTTCTCCAGCTCGGCGGGGGCCATGTTCACGGCCTCCTTGAAATCGGCGTATACCTGCTCGTGATCCTCGGCCATGCGCGGCTCCTTTCGGGCGGGTCAACGCCGCGCTCGTGCTTTCGGGTTCAGCCGAGCATCCCCTCATAGCTTTGCGGCGGTACGGGCAGCGTCGCCCGCGCGATCCCGCCGATCAGCAGGACGAGCCCCAGCGCACCGAGCGTCGCACCGACGATCCGCCGGTCGCCCCGCCACGGCTTGGCCAGCACCATGCCCAGCGCACAGGCGACGACCGGCCACAGATGATAGCGGAAGTCGGAAGCGACGCTGATCACCAGAAAACTCGCCTCCAGCCCCAGCGCCGAGCCGAACAGCGCCCCCGCCAGCCCCCGCCCCCGTGTCACTGCCAGCCCGCCGATGGACAGGGTCACCCAGACGATCGGCCACATGACGGGCACGTCCACCCACTGCCCCGCCATGCGCTGCCACGTCAGGGCGACACGCCCCGGCTGCGTCAGGCCGAGATCATTGGGTTCGCTCGCCTCGGGCGGACTGGCACTGGGCCAGCGCGCGGGAACCCAGAGGCGCCATGTCGAATTTCCATGCGCCAGCCTTTGTTCGGCATAGGCGACCGGATGATGCATGATGGCGGGGGCTAGCCGGGCATAGATGCTGACCGGCGACATGATCTCGAACCGCTGGAGCAAGGTGCCGCACCGGGTCCGCTCGCCCAACGGGTCCCAGAAGAACGGCTTCACGCATCGCTTCGCGGCGATCTCCGCGATCTCCGCGGCGCTGAGGCCCAGTCTCGGATCGTCCCCCACCCGAACCGCGATCCCCGCCAGGTCGTAGAGCGCCTGGGTCCGCGCGACGCCGCTGTCCTTCGCCCCCAGCAGGCGATGGTTCACGACCGGCGACAGAATGAGCGTCGCCAGAGTCAGCCCGATGACGATCGCGATCCGGCTCCGCCAGCGCGCAGGCATGAGAAGCGCGACCAGCGGCGCGATGGCGAAGATCGCATTGGCCCGGACCAGCGCGGCATAGGTCAGCAGCAGCCCCGCCGCCACCCAGGCCGCGGGCGGGACGCTTCGCTCGCGCAATCGCCACCAGCCGATGATTCCGACGGCGGCGAGTGCCGCGCCGGTCATCTGCGCGTCCTTCAGGACGGTGACCTGCCAGCCCAGCCAGGGCGGCACCAGCCCGATCGCCAGCACCATCAGCGCGGCGCGCGGCCGCCGGTCGACGATCGCCGCCGCCACGCCGCCCAGCCCCAGCCACCAGCCCGCCAGTTGCAGCGCCAGCATCGGTCCGGCACCATGGCCGACGAACAGCGACCAGAGCCGTGCCATGACCGGCGGATGCCAGTCGTCATATCGACCGCTCAGCGCCTGACCATATTGGCCGACGCTGTCATATTCGACATAGCCAGGCGCGAAGATCAGCATGCTGAGCGCGAACAGGACCAGCGTGGCGATGACAATGCGCAGGCGGTGGCTAAAGGCTCGGGTCATGACGGACGCGACCGATGCGGGCAAAAGCGGATGTTTCGCAAGCGGAATGCGGTGCATTGCGGCATGGCGATGCCAATCGGCGGGCATGGGCCTTGCATCATGGGCTGGTCCGGACGCCCCGCTCCGCCTAGCATCGCTCGGCCAATGGGGGAACAGGCCTTGGACAACGACACCGCGCTTCTGATCATCGACATGCAAATGGTGATGCAACAGCGGATCGAGGATGGGCGACCGCACGTCAATGGGCGCGCGCCCGCCGCCATCGAAGCGCTGGCCGCCGCTTTTCGCGACGCGGGACGCCCGGTGATCCATATCCGCCATGCCGAGGCCGATCCTGCTTCGCCCCTGCACCCCGATGCGCCGGGATATCCGCCGATGGCCTGTGCGCGGGAAAGGCCGGGCGAGACGGTGCTGGTGAAGACCACCTCCTCCGCCTTCCCCAGCACGTCACTGGAAACCCATTTGCGCCAGCGGGGCATCGCGCGCCTGTTCGTCGTCGGTGCCGTGGCGGGGTTCTGCGTAAACTCGACCGTGCGCTCGGCGAGCGATCTGGGCTTTGCGGTGACGGTCGTGACCGATGCGGTGATCGGCTTCGACCTTCCCTCGGCGGGATTGGATGCGCGGACCATCTTCGATGTGACGATGGGGTTGCTGGCGGCGGATTTCGCGACATTGCGGGAGAGTGTTGCAGTAATCGCGGGGCTTTGACGGCTTGCTCTTGGCAGGGCGACGGGAATCCCCCAAACGAAAAGGGGCCCGCCACCGCGAGCCCCTTTCCCAAATCCGACAGGCACAAAATCAGATATGCAGCGCGCGCCCATAAGCGGCCAGCACCGATTCGTGCATCGATTCCGAAATGGTCGGGTGCGCGAACACCGTCTCCATCAGTTCGGCCTCGGTCGTCTCCAACTGACGGGCGACGACATAGCCCTGGATCATCTCGGTCACTTCCGCGCCGACCATGTGCGCGCCCAGCAGTTCGCCGGTCTTGGCGTCGAACACGGTCTTCACGAAACCTTCGGCCTCGCCCAGCGCGATGGCCTTGCCGTTGCCGATGAAGGGGAACTTGCCGACCTTCACGCTGTAACCGGCTTCCTTGGCCTTGGCCTCGGTCAGACCGACCGACGCGACCTGCGGACGCGAATAGGTGCAGCCGGGGATGTTGCCCTTGTCCATCGCGTGCGGGTGGACATCCTTGTTGCCCAGCGCCTGCGCAATGGCCTCGGCGGCGATTACGCCCTCATGGCTCGCCTTGTGCGCCAGCCACGGGGCGCCCGTCACGTCGCCGATCGCCCACACCCCCTCGACATTGGTGCGGCCATAGCCGTCGGTCTTGATGTGACCGCGATCCGTCTCGATGCCCAGCTTCTCAAGGCCGATATTCTCGGTGTTGGGGACGATGCCGATGGCGACGATCGCGTGGCTGAACTCGGCGGTCTCGACCTTGCCGTCGGGGCCCTTGATCTGGGCCTTCACGCCCGACGCGGTCGCTTCCAGCTTCTCGAGGCCCGTCTTGGTCTTGATGGTCATGCCGAACTTGGTCAGTTGCTTGGTCATGAAATCGCTGACTTCGGCGTCCTCGACGGGCATGATCCGGTCGAGCATCTCGACGATCGTCACTTCCGCACCCATGTCGTTGTAGAAGCTGGCGAACTCCACCCCGATCGCGCCCGAGCCGATGACCAGCAGCTTGGTCGGCATGGCGGGCGGCACCATCGCATGGCGATAGGTCCAGATGCGCTCGCCGTCCGCCTTGGCGAAGGGCAGGTCGCGCGCGCGCGCGCCGGTGGCGACGATGATGTGCCTGGCGGTCAGCTCGGTGGTCTTGTCGCCCTGGACGACCGTCAGCTTGCCCTTTCCGGTGATCGTGCCGACGCCCTCATGGACGGCGACCTTGTTCTTCTTCATCAGGCCCTTGACGCCCGCATTGAGCTGGCCCGCGACCTTGCGGCTGCGATCGACCACCTTCTCCAGGCTGAACGAGGGCTTTTCGACCGACAGGCCATATTGCGCGGCATGGGTCATGTAATGATAGACCTCGGCCGAACGCAGCAGCGCCTTGGTCGGGATACAGCCCCAGTTGAGGCAGATGCCGCCCAGCCGCTCGCGCTCGACGATGGCGACCTTCAGGCCAAGCTGGCTCGCGCGGATCGCCGCGACATAGCCGCCGGGGCCGGAGCCGAGGACGATAAGGTCGTAAGTGTCAGCCACTTTGCTCTTCCTTCTGAACGCGCGCCTTGGCGGTGCGTGGGGTGCAACCCCGAGATAGTTTTCAGTTGTCTTCGACCGGGGCCATCGGCGGAACGGTGCGCGGCTTGCGGTCCTTGTCGGTCGCGACGAAGACGAAGCGCGCCTGCGTCACCTTGGTCGCCTCTTCCATATGGCGTGCGCGGCGCCAGGCCTCGACCTCGATGGTCATCGACGTATTGCCGACCCGGACCAGCGTGGCATAGACCGACACTTCGTCGCCGACGAGCACGGGGGCGTGGAACTTCATCCCCTCCGCCGCGATTGTCACCGCGCGGCCGCCCGAATGGCGCCACGCCACCGAACCCGCCGCCAAATCCATCTGGCCCATCAGCCAGCCGCCGAAGATATCACCGTACGGATTGGCGTCCGATGGCATGGCGGTGACGCGGATGGTCGGGTTCAGATCGGGCAGCATGCTCATTGCTCGGCGTGCCTCCGGGCCATGCGGTCGGCAACGCGGGCACGGTGGAGCGGGCCGATGCCCATCACCACCGTCGCCACCATCGCGCCGATGCCGCACCACCAGATCTCGGTACGCGCCAGCGGATAGGCCCATGCGGCGGCCCAGGTCATGACGAGCGCCGCCACCAGCCCCAGGCCGATATAGAATAGTTCGATCAGAACCCGCACGGCCCCCGCCCTCGTATCGATCAGGCCAGCATCGCCAGCGGACGCTCGACCAGTTCCTTGAACACCTTCATCAACTCGGCGCCATCGGCCCCGTCGATGGCGCGGTGGTCGAAGCTGCCGGTCGCCGACATGACGGTCGCCACGCCAAGCTGGTCGTCGACGATATAGGGGCGCTTCTCGCCCGCGCCGATGGCCAGGATCATGCCCTGCGGCGGATTGATGACCGCCTCGAACTGCTTGATGCCGAACATGCCCATGTTCGAGATCGAGGCCGTACCGCCCTGGAATTCATGCGGTTGCAACTTGTTGTCGCGCGCGCGGGTGGCGAGGTCCTTCATCGTGGTCGAGATGGACGACAGCGAACGGGTATCGGCTTCCGACACGATCGGGGTGATCAGGCCAGCAGGCGTCGATACCGCGACCGAGATGTCGGCGCGCTTGAAGCTGATCAACTGATCGGGCGTGAACATGACGTTGCACTTCGGCACCGCCATCAGCGCGACGCCCAGCGCCTTGATCAGCATGTCGTTGACCGACAGCTTCACCCCACGCGATTCGAGCCCGGCGTTCAACTCGCCACGCAGCTTGAGCAGCGCGTCGAGGCGCACGTCCACCGTCAGGTAGATATGCGGCACCTGCTGCTTCGATTCGGTCAGGCGACGCGCGATGGTCTTGCGCATGTTGGACAGCTTCGACGCCTCGTGCGGGATGTCCGGCACCTGCGCGGGCTTGGGCGCGGCGGCGGGCGCCGAGGCGGTTTCCGCGGGAGCCGAAGCCGCCGGGGCCGACTTGGCCTGACCCGGCTGCGCATTCTCGACGTCCGCCTTGACGATGCGGCCATTGGGGCCCGAGCCCGTCAGCGCGGACAGGTCGAGGCCCTTTTGCGAGGCGATGCGGCGCGCGAGCGGGCTGGCGATCGAGCGGCCGTTGCCAGCCTTGCTGCCCGAATCGGCGGGCTTGCCGTGATCCTCGGCCTGCTCGATGGTGCGCTCGGCGGGCTTGGCCTCGCTGCCGGTCTTGTTGGGATCGGTCGGGTCGGTCGGCATCGGCTTGGCCGGAGCCGGGGTTTCCGACTTGGTCGGGGCCTGGACCGACGAAGCATCCTCGCCCTCTTCGGCCAGGATCGCGATGACGGTGCCGACCTTCACATTGTCCGAACCTTCGGACACGAGAATCCTGGCGATCACGCCCTCGTCGACGGCTTCGAATTCCATCGTCGCCTTGTCGGTTTCGATCTCGGCCATGATATCGCCGGATTTCACCGTGTCCCCTTCCTTCACCAGCCATTTGGCCAGCGTGCCTTCCTCCATGGTCGGCGACAGCGCGGGCATCTTGATCTCGATCGACATGGAGGTCCTCTCGGGGCAAACCAATTCCGTAGCGGCCCGTCTCTTGCGCCCGAATGGCGCTTGGTCAAGTCATGGCCTTGCACGAAATACTATGTCACGGCATCGGTCCGAGACAAAAAGGGGGTCGCCATGCGTATCTATCTGGTCGTGATCGACGATAGCCCGGAGTCGAAAATCGCCCTGCGCTTCGCGGCACGGCGCGCGGTGAAGACCGGCGGCGGGGTGGAAATCCTGACGATGCTGCCGCCACAGGAGTTCATCGCGTTCGGCGGGGTGCAGGCGACGATCGAGGACGAGGCGCGCCAGCAGGCCGAAGCGCTGCTCGCCAGTGCGGCGGGAACGATCGTGGACGAATCGGGACTGCGCCCGTCGATCACGGTGCGCGACGGCGATGGCCCCAAGGTGATCCGCGAGATGATCGCGGCCAATCCCGACATCGCCGCGCTGGTGCTGGGTGCCGCCGCGAGCGGCGCGCCGGGCAAGCTGGTCAGCCACTTCTCGGGCACCGACGCGGGCGCGCTGCCGGTGCCGGTGATGATCATTCCGGGATCGCTGACGCCCGGGGCGATCGACAGACTCAGCTAAATCCTCCCCTGCAAGGGGAGGGGGACCGCCGCGAAGCGGTGGTGGAGGGGGATCTCCGCGAGGGATTTCCTTTGTCGAAGCCCCCCTCCACCATGCTCCGCATGGTCCCCCTCCCCGTTCCGGGGAGGATTTACTCAGCCGCCTTGGCCATGTCCTCGAACTCCGCCGCCGCGAGGAAGCGTTCGGCGTCCAGCGCCGCCATGCAGCCCGTGCCCGCCGCCGTCACCGCCTGGCGATAGACCTTGTCCGCCACGTCGCCGCAAGCGAACACGCCCGGCACGCTGGTCCGGGTCGAACCCGTCTCGACCGCGATATAGCCATCCGAATCGAGTTCGAGATGCCCCCGGAACAGCTCGGTCGCCGGGTGGTGGCCGATCGCGACGAAGCCGCCCTCGACGTCCAGGCGGCTATGCTCTCCGGTCACGGTGTCGAGCAGGTCGAGCGCGACCAGACCCGCATTGCCGCCGCCATCGACGAACTCGCGGACTTCCTTGTTCCACAAGACCTTGACGTTGGGATGCGCGAAGAGCCGCTCCTGAAGAATCCGTTCGGCGCGCAAGGAGTCGCGACGGTGGATCAGCGTCACGTCGTCCGAATGGTTGGTGAGGTACAGCGCCTCCTCGACCGCGGTGTTGCCGCCGCCGATCACCGCCACCTTCTTGCCGCGATAGAAGAAGCCGTCACAGGTGGCGCAGGCCGAGACACCCTTGCCCTTCATCGCGTCCTCGCTGTCGAGGCCCAGCCACTTGGCCTGCGCGCCCGTCGCGATGACGAGTACCTCGCCCTCGTACACGTCGCCGCCATCACCGATCAGGCGAAACGGACGGCTGGTCAGATCGACCTGGGTGATGGTGTCCCACATCATCCGCGCGCCGACATGCTCGGCCTGTTTCTGCATCTGCTCCATCAGCCAGGGCCCCTGGATGACGTCGGCGAAACCGGGATAATTCTCCACGTCCGTCGTGGTGGTGAGTTGCCCGCCCGGCTGGATGCCCTGCACCACGATAGGCCGCATCCCCGCCCGCGCGCCGTAAATGGCGGCGGAGAGCCCGGCGGGCCCCGAACCGAGGATGAGCATGCGGGTGGCGTGGGTGGTCATGTCCGGCTTCCTGTGAAACGATTTGTCTCCAGATAAGCGCTGCGCGTCGAAAAATGAACCGCTTCTCATGCGGCCAATCCGCGCTTGCTTCGTTGGCCTTGCGAGTGGAGATTTGTCCGATGCGCGACGACGACGATGTGAAGATCACCGAATATACCGCCCCCGCCGGCGGCTGGGGTTCGATGAAGGGCATGGCGAAGATCCTGCCCAAGGAAGGGCTTGGCCCCGACACGCTGGACACGCTGCGCCGCCAGAACAAGCCCGGCGGGGTGATGTGCGTCAGCTGCGCCTGGGGCAAACCGGCCAAGCCGCATATCGCCGAGTTCTGCGAGAACGGCGCGAAGGCGACGGCCTGGGAACTCAGCAGCCTGCGCGTCACGCCGGACTTCTTCGCCAGGCATAGTGTGACCGAATTGGAGGCATGGCCCGACCATGATCTGGAGCAGGCGGGCCGCCTCACCCATCCGATGCGCTATGACCGGGCGACCGACAAATATGTCGCGATCAGTTGGGAGGACGCCTTCGCCGCGATCGGGCGGAAGCTGAAGGCGTGCGATCCGACCAAGGTCGTGCTCTACGCCTCGGGCCGCGCCAGCCTCGAAACCTCGTTCATGTATTCGCTGTTCGCGCGGATGTGGGGGCAGCAGAACCTGCCCGACAGTTCGAACATGTGCCATGAGACGACCTCGGTCGGCCTCAAATCCGCCATCGGCTCGCCCGTCGCGACGATCCAGATGGAGGATTACGACAAGTGCGACGCGATCTTCGCCTTTGGCCAGAATGTCGCGACCAACTCGCCGCGCATGCTCCACAATCTGCAAGCCTGCGCCAAGCGGGGCGTGGAGATCGTGACCTTCAACCCGCTTCGCGAGCGCGGCTGGGAGCGTTTCGCCTCGCCGCAGAACCCGGTGCAGATGCTGACCGGCAATTCGACGGAGATTTCCAGCCAATATCATCAGGTGAAGGCAGGCGGCGACATCGCCGCGCTGACCGGCATCTGCAAGCTGGTGATCGAGGAGGATGACCGCGCCGTGGCCAAGGGCACGAAACGCATCCTCGACCATCACTTCATCGAACAGCACACGACGCGGTTCGAGGACTTCGCCCATTACTGTCGCAATGCCGCGTGGAGCGAGATCATCCGCGATAGCGGCCTGACCCGCGACGCCATCGAGCAGGCCGCGCGCGTCTATATGAAGTCCGAACGCGTGATCGCGGTCTATGGCATGGGCATCACCCAGCATCGCTATGGCATCGACGCGCTGCACATGATCGTCAACCTGCTGTTGCTGCGCGGCAATATCGGGCGCGAGGGGGCCGGGCCGGGTCCGGTGCGCGGGCACAGCAACGTGCAGGGCCAGCGCACCGTCGGCATCACCGAAAAGACCGAACTCGCCCCTGTCGAGCGACTGAAGGAATTGTTCGAGTTCGAGCCGCCGACCGAAAAGGGCTGGGACACGGTGGAGGCGTGCCGCCAGATCATCGCGGGAACGGCGCAGGGCTTCGTCCAGCTTGGCGGCAACTTCCTGCGTGCAACGCCGGAACATGCCAAGATGAAGGCAGCCTGGGGCAAGCTACCCATCACCGTCCATATCGCGACCAAGCTCAACAAGAGCCATCTGGTCCCCGGCGAGGAAAGCTACATCCTCCCCTGCCTCGGCCGGTTGGAAACCGACATGCAGAAAGGCGGTCGCCAGGCGGTGTCGATGGAGGACTCGTTCAGCCATATCTATGGCTCTGTCGGCAAGGCGACGCCCGCCGCCGACACGCTTCTGTCCGAACCCGCCATCGTCGCGGGCATCGCCAAGGCGGTACTGGAGCCCAACCCCAATGTGCCCTGGGACGAATGGGTCGGCGATTACGGACTGGTCCGTAGCGCGATCGAGAATGTCTATCCGGACAAGTTCGCCAATTTCAACGAACGCCTGTTCGAACCCGGCGGCTTCTGGAAGGGCAATCCCGCCTCGCACCGCAAATGGGAGACGGAGAGCGGCAAGGCCGAGTTCAACGTGCCGCGCGCGATGGACGCCTCCGGGATCGAGCCCGCCGAGGGCCGGATGCGCCTCATCACCTTGCGCTCCAACGATCAGTTCAACACGACCATCTACGGCTATGACGATCGCTTCCGCGGGATCAGCGGCACCCGGATGGTCGCGATGATGAACAAGGCCGATATCGCGCGGCTGGGCCTGACCGACGGCCAGACCATCGCGCTGGAGGGGGACGCGGATGACGGCGAGCACCGCGTGGTCGAGGGGCTGCGGGTGGTCGAGTACAACATCCCCGAAGGCTGCATCGGCGGCTATTACCCCGAGCTCAACTATCTGATCCCGCTGGAACATCATGCGCTGGACAGCCATGTCCCCGCAGGCAAGTCGGTGCCGGTGAAGGTGCGCGTCCCCGCATGAGCATATTGGGGGCCATACTGGCCGGAGGGCGATCGTCGCGCTTCGGTTCGAACAAGGCGGTCGCGATGTTCGGCGACCGGACATTGGTGGCGCATGCCCGCGCCACCATCGCGCCGTATTGCGCGCGGGTCGTGCAGGTGGGCGGGGATGATGGCGTACCGGACATGCCGGAGCCGGGGCTGGGCCCCTTGGGCGGCATCGCCGGAGCGCTGGATTATGCCGCCGCCAATGGCTTTCGCTGCGTGCTGACCATCGGGTGCGACATGCCGCGCCTGCCGGACGGGTTGATCGACGCGATATTGCGGCGCGAGCCCAGCTATTGCCGGGATGCGCCGGTACTGGGGCTGTGGCCCGCCGCGCTGGGCGCGCATCTGATGGCGCATCTGTCGCTGGGGCAGGATCGGTCGGTGCGCGGCTGGACCCGCGCGATCGGGGCGATTCCGGTCGCCTCGCCCGAGCCGATCGCCAATGTGAACACCCCCGCCGATCTCGCCGCCCTATGAGCGTCCCTGTGAGCGTCGATGCCGAGCCGAGCCGCCCGCTGACATTGCTGCGCCTGACCCCGAACGGGCAGGCGACATCGATCGAGCGTGACGTGGCGGTCGAGTGCCCCGTCGCGATCGAGGTGGACGGCTTCGGCTATGCGGTGATGATGATGACGCCGGAGCGGCTGGAGGATTTCGCCACCGGCTTCCTCCTGACCGAGCGGCTGATCGATGCACCCCGCGACATTCTTGCCATCGAGCCCTTTGCGGCGGAGGCGGGGTGGATCGTCCGCGTCACCCTTGCCGAGCATCTGCGCGGTCGGATGCGGGATCGGGTGCGCCACCGGACCAGCGACACGAGTTGCGGCCTATGCGGCCTGTCGGGACTGGAGCAGATCGCCCGTCCGGTGACGAAGCGCCCCCCTGCCCCACGGGTCCCCCCCGCGACCCTGTTCGCCGCGCTGGACGATATCCGCGCGCATCAGCCGCTCAACGCCCGGACCGGCGCGATCCATGCCGCCGTCGCTTGCGACGCGACCGGCCAGGTGCTGGCGGCGGCGGAGGATGTCGGGCGGCACAATGCCCTCGACAAGCTGGTGGGACGGCTGGCCGTCGAGCCGGATCGCCAGGCCGACTTCATCCTGGTCACATCGCGCATCAGCTATGAGATGGTGGACAAGGCGCTGGTGGCGGGGGTCGGACTGCTGATCGGCATTTCCGCCCCGACCAGCCTGGCGATCGACCATGCCCGCGCGCACGGACTGACCCTGATCGCCTTGGCCCGCGCCGACGCGATGCTGGTCGCGCACGATCCCCATCGAGTGTTCGACTGATATCTATCCCGCGACGAGGCGCGCGGTTTCGGGCCAGACGATGTTGCGCTCGGGCACGACATCGCTGCGGTCGTGCAGGATACGGTCGCGCCCGGCCCGCTTGGCGCGATAGGCCAGTTGATCGGCGCGCGCGACCAGCCCGTCCAGCGCCTCCCCCTTGATATAGCGGACGACCCCGCCGCTGACCGTCAGGCGCGGCATGCCCGGGTCCATGAACGACTCCAGCGCGACGCGGATCGAGCGCCCCAATCGGGTCGCGCGGTTGTCGATCGCGTCCGGCGCGCTTTCCCCATCGGGAACCAGCAGCGCGAACTCCTCGCCCCCCATGCGCACGGTCAGGACATCGCGCGTTGCCAGCGTCTCCAGCAGGCGGGCAAAGGCGACCAGCACCGCGTCGCCGGTCGCATGGCCATAGTCGTCGTTGATCCGCTTGAAGTGATCGAGGTCGAGCACCAGGACATACAGGCCCCGCCCGTCCCGCTCCGCCTCAGCCATCAGGCGGGGCGCGATCCGGTTCAATCCACGCCGGTTGGTCAATTTGGTCAGCGGATCGGTCTCGGCATCGAGGATGCTCTCCTCCAGGGCCTTTTGGATGACCAGCAGCATCAGGCACAGCCCCGCCGCGACCAGCAGCACGCCGGTCGAAACCTGCGACGCCACGGCGTAGACACTGTTGGCATAGACCTTGGCCGAAGCGCCCGAGCCCAGCGATATGGCGAGGAACGGCTTTGCCAGGAAATGGCCGCAGATGATGCTGAAAATGCCCATCAGCAGACCACGGATCAGCCCCTTCTGCCCGATCCGTCGCACCGCCAGCAGCACCAGGAACGACGCGATGGCGAAGGGCAGCTGGAACAGCATCTCATAGGGCATGGAGCCCCGTGCGCCGCCCCAGATCGCCAGCCGCAGCGCGATCCCGGCGATCCAGACCAGCAGCGCGAATCGCCATGCCGGGCGTCGTCCGGCAAAAGCCTGCACCCCCACCGACATCATCAGGATGCCGCCCAGGAACACGGCATAGCCGAGCAGCGAAAAGATCGGGACATGATCGGTGAAGCGGATCATCAACTCGCACACCGGGGTCAGGAACCCCAGGAAGTAGCTGCCCATGAACCACGCCGCCGCCCGCTGGCGCGGATAGGACACCGCCACCACGCCATAGGTCATGACGAAGAGCGCTGCCATGCAGCTATTGGCTATCAGGGCGTAGACTGCAGCGTTCACGGCGTAAGAACCAAAGCCCCCCTGAAATCTTTGGGATTTCCTATCCTTCAGATGCGAAGGAGCGGTTAAAATGCATGTCGATTCGTAACCTTACATGCCATCCGTCTAGGTCGGCGCGATATACCAATCTGGATCAAGATTCCACGCCGCACTCAACGGCACGACCGTAAAATATCGGAATAGCACATTTATCTTAAGGCTCATTGCGGCAGGTTGGTTTCCGAACCGATTTGGTCGGCCAAATCATCCGATTTGCCGACCATGCGAAGGGCGCGGACGTGCAAGCCACATGCCGACGGAACATGCTAAAGTGGGCGACATATCGCGGAAACTTGATCCGCTTCGGGTCAAGTCTTCGGAGCGACAAGGACGATCTCGGGAACGACCGGCGCACCATGACAGGACGGGAGTCGCCAGGGCATCCCCATCGGTGATCCCACGCGCCAGATTATGAGTGAGCCCATTCCCGGACAGAAGGCCACGACACGCACGGAGAGCGTAACATGCTTCAAAATGTTGGGAAAATACACCGGGTGGTAGCGAAGGAGGGACTTGAACCCCCGACACGCGGATTATGATTCCGCTGCTCTAACCAGCTGAGCTACTTCGCCATGCCAGGCGTTCCACCCGGTGGAGGCGCGCCTATAGACAGGGGTTTTCAGGGCGTCAAGCGAACAAATGACGCGAGATCATTTCCCACGGACCGCCCCGATACCACCATGCGCCCAGCCCGATCAGCTCGACCGCGCGGGGGCGGAAATCGCGCTCCATCTGTTGCAGCAGCAGCTTGGCGGTGGTCGGCGTCACCTTGTTCTGGACTGTGACATGCGGCCGCCATCCGCCCGCATCCTGCGGGGTCAGCAGACCGGCAAAGGCCTCGACCAGTTCGCGACGGATGGCGACCAGTCCCGGCGACTCGATCCGGATCGCGACACCCCGGCCCAGCGACATCACCCCGCCCGCCCGGACCTCCGGCGCGCGGAGCCCGCGCGTCAGGCCGTTCAGCCGATGCTTCAATTCCGCTTCCACCGAGGGGGGCAGATGGTGGAACAGCGTGCAATGCGCGTCGAGGACATTGCGCTCGGGCGGGAAATGCTCGCGCCGCAGCCCGTCGAACCAGCTTTGGTCCGCCCGCCCGAACAGGGCGGAGACGATGATCGGCGCGGGAGTGGACGACACGCGCTAGATTTCCACCTGGCTGCCCAGTTCGACGACGCGGTTGGTCGGCAGGCGGAAGAACTCCATCGCGCTCTCGGCGTTGCGCAGCATCCAGGAGAACAGCTTTTCGCGCCACACCGACATGCCGGGCCGCTCCGCCGCCAGCAGCGTCTGGCGCGACAGGAAGAAGCTGGTGTCCATCATCTTGAACGCGCCGCCCGCCATCACGACGCGCTTCAGCGCGGACGGGACATCCGCCTCCTCCATGAAGCCGAAGCGCAGGACCAATCGGTGGAAGCCATGCCCCAGATCGTCCAGCTTGGCCCGGTCGTCCTCCGGCCAATAGGGCTGGCTCATGATCTTTACGGTGAGCAGGATGATCCGCTGGTGCAGCACCTTGTTATGCTTGAGGTTGTGGAGCAGCGCGTGCGGCACCCCCTCGGGCGAGGAGGTCATGAAGATCGCGGTGCCCGGCACCCGGCTCGCCGCGCCTGCCGCCGAGTCGATGAAGATGTGGATCGGCATCGTCCCTTCGCGCAACCGCTGGATCATCAGCTTGCGGCCCGTCGACCAGGTGGTGAGAAAGGTGAAGATGATGAAACCGACGAGCAGCGGGAACCAGCCCCCGGCGGGAACCTTGGTCAGATTGGCGAGGAAATAGGCCCCGTCGACCAGGAAGAACAGCGCCAGCAAGGGCACGGCGGCATAGAGCGGCCATTTCCACAACCGGGTCAGCGCGACGCCCAGCAGGCAGGTGTCGATCAGCATCGCCCCCGTCACCGCGATGCCGTAGGCCGAGGTCAGGTTGGACGAAGACCGGAAGAACAGCACCAGCAGGATCACCATCACCATCAGCATCCAGTTGATGAGCGGAATGTAAATCTGCCCCGCGGTCGCCGCAGAGGTATGCTCGATCCGAAGGCGCGGCATGAAGCCCAATTGGATCGCCTGCTGCGTGACCGAGAAAGCTCCGGTGATCACCGCCTGGCTGGCGATGACGGCGGCGGCGGTGGCCAGGATGACGAGCGGCAGTTGCAACCCTTCGGGCGCCAGCATGTAGAAGGGGCTCTCCAACGCCGCCGCACCCTCGCGGAACAGCAACGCCCCCTGCCCCATATAGTTGAGCATCAGCGCAGGGAGCACGAAGACCAGCCACGACAGGCCGATCGGCCGCCGCCCGAAATGGCCCATATCGGCATAGAGCGCCTCGGCGCCCGTCACCGCCAGCACCACCGAGCCCAGCGCCAGGAAACCGCGCAACGGGTCGATGAAGAAGAACTGGATCGCATAATGCGGCGACAGCGCCCACAGCACGCCCGGCGTCTGGATGAAACTCAACACCCCCAGCACCGCGATCGACGCGAAATAGACGAGCATGACGGGGCCGAAGAACAGGCCCACCCGCTCGGTCCCCGACCGCTGGATCTTGAACAGCACGATCAGGATGGTGATCGCGATGGGCAGGACGAAGCCGCCGAACGCGGGCGCGGCGACCGCCAGGCCCTCGACCGCGCTCAGCACGGTGACGGCGGGCGTAATCATGCTGTCGCCATAGAAGAGCGCGGTGGCGAACACGCCCAGCAGCACGATGCCGCGCGACCAGCGCCGTGTCTTGGTCTGCCCCGACACGAGCGCGAGCAGCGCCAGGCTGCCCCCCTCGCCCTTGTTGTCGGCGCGCATGATGATCGCGACATATTTGACCGACACGACGACCATCATCGACCAGAAGATCAGGCTGATGACGCCCAGGATATGCGCGGTGTCGAGCGGCAGCGGATGGTGCGGGTTCGCGAAGGTCTCGCGGAACGCATAGAGCGGGCTGGTGCCGATATCGCCGAACACGACGCCGATCGCCCCCAGCGCCAGCCGCGCCATGCCCTGCGGATGATGCGGCTGCGCATCGTCGCTCGCCATGATCGCGTTTCCGGTCGGTGCGATGCTCATGACCGGGCGATCGTGCCGGTGATGGGAAGGATCATCGGCGACATGAGTGGCAACCCTGTGATCATCGCGACGCCCTAGCATGGCCCCAAAAGGCCAGCAACGCGGACGCATCGCGCTTGTTGCGTTCCGGCACGATTTGGCGGCGCGGGCGATGCGGCGGTGCAACAGTGGTGTGGGGCTCTGCGAGGCTCCGTTGCCCTCCCCCGCCCCCTCCCGCCTGCGGGAGGGGAAAGGTGCTGGGCGACGAAGGGCCCGCCGAGCCACGCGTTGCGACTTGGCCGCAGCGTACACCGCTCGCCAAGAGCACGCCCCTCCCGCAAGCGGGAGGGGATGGGGGAGGGAAAGCGGCGAAGGGCCCCACTCGCCGCTGCCCCGATATTCCCCCTCCGAAACGGTTCACCTCCCGCCCATGATCGGCTAGGGCATCCCCATGGTTAGTCGTCCCGCCCCAGAGGCCGCTTCGGAATTCCCGTCCTCCGTACTCGCGCCATCGGCGCCCATCGTCACCATCGACGATGTCCGCGCCGCCCATGCGCGGATTTCGGATCATATCATCCGCACGCCGACCCTGATCAGCCGGACCCTGTCGCAACTGACCGGCGCGACCGTCTATCTCAAGTTCGAGAACCTCCAGTTCACCGCCGCCTACAAGGAACGCGGCGCGCTCAACACGCTGCTGCAACTCTCCGACGAAGCGCGGGCCAAGGGCGTGATCGCGGCCTCGGCGGGCAATCATGCGCAGGGGCTCGCCTATCACGCCAACCGGCTGGGCATCCCCGCGACCATCGTCATGCCGCGGACCACACCCATCGTGAAGGTCGTCCAGACCGAGGGCCATGGCGCGACCGTGGTGCTGGAGGGCGACACGTTCGACGCCGCCTATGCCCATGCCCGCGTGCTGGAGGCGGAACGCGGCTTCACCTTCATCCACCCGTTCGACGATGCGCGGGTGATCGCGGGCCAGGGAACGGTCGCGCTGGAAATGCTGGAGGACGCGCCCGACATCGACACGCTGATCGTGCCGATCGGCGGCGGCGGGCTGATCTCCGGCATCGCGACGGTCGCCGCCGCCATGCCCCGCCCGGTCGAGGTTGTCGGGGTGCAGGCCGAACTCTTCCCGTCGATGTACAACAAGCTGAACGGCACCGACCTGCCCTGCGCCGGCGATACGCTGGCCGAGGGGATCGCGGTCAAGGTGCCGGGCGGCCTCACCTCGCAACTGGTCGCGCAACTGGTCCGCGAGATCGTGCTGGTCGACGAACGCCATCTGGAGGAAGCGGTCAGCGCACTGCTCCAGATCGAAAAGACGGTGGTCGAGGGCGCGGGCGCGGCAGGGTTGGCCGCGATCATGTCCCATCCCGAGCGGTTCCGGGGCAAGACGGTGGGCATCGTGCTGTGCGGCGGCAATATCGACACGCGGCTGCTCGCCAACGTCCTGCTGCGCGACCTGGCGCGGTCGGGGCGGCTCGCCCGCCTGCGCATCCGGTTGCAGGACCAGCCGGGCGCGTTGTTCAACGTCGCGCGCATCTTCGACCGCGAGCGGGTGAACATCATCGAGGTCTATCACCAGCGCGTCTTCACCACCCTGCCCGCCAAGGGGCTGATCACCGATATCGAGTGCGAGACGCGCGACGCGCTGCACCTGCACCGGCTGATCGAGGCGTTGCGCGCCAGCGGATATGAAACGACTCAGGTCGAACTGGCCTGAACAGCTTAGTTTTTTATGGAATCGTCCCGTTTCCGAACGATGCTGGCCATCGCTTCGGGCGGGAGGATCGTTAATAAGGGACAATCATCCCCCCTTGAAGGAACTGCCCGGCGGTGACCGCGCCTTTTCGTTTCCCGCGCTTCTTCGTCACCAGCCCGTCCCCCTGCCCCTATCTGCCGGGGCGTGACGAGCGGAAGGTGTTCACCGAACTGAACGGCGAACATGCGGGCGAGTTGAACGAGGCGCTGAGCCGGATCGGTTTCCGCCGGAGCCAGGGGGTCGCCTATCGCCCGTCCTGCGCGGGCTGCACCGCCTGTATCTCGGTGCGCGTCGTGGCGGGGGAATTCCGCCCCAACGCCACCCAGCGCAAGCTGCTGCGCCGCCATGCCGATCTGGAGGTCACCGCCTGCCAGCCCTGGGCGACCGCCGAGCAGTTCCAGCTGCTCCGCCGCTATCTGGGCGAGCGGCACCCGGGCGGCGGCATGTCCGCGATGGACGAAAGCGACTATGCCGACATGGTCGAACTGTCGCCGGTCCAGTCGGTGCTGGTCGAATATCGCGAACCCTCCGGCCCCGAGGGGCAGCGTGGTCGGCTGGTCGGCGCGTGCCTGACCGATCGGCAGGGTGACGGCCTGTCGATGATCTACAGCTTTTTCGAGACGCAGGATGACAGCCGCCCGGGACTGGGCAATTTCATCATCATGGACCACATCCTGCGCGCCCGCGCCGCCAGTCTGCCCTATGTCTATCTCGGCTATTGGGTGAAGGGGTCGCCGCGCATGGCGTACAAGACCCGCTATCAACCGCTGGAGGCACTGGGCCCGCGCGGCTGGGCGACCTTCACCGGCGAGCCATCCGCACCGCCGCCGGTTGGAGCGTTGGGCTAAGGCCAATCCATTCGTTTTTTCGAATTTCGCGCGAAGCCGCGATGACGCGAAGAGGTTATACGCGCCGACACTCATTGGCCGTGCCTGCCCAACGATTGAGCGTGCGGGTGGCAAAGCGAAACAACATCTTCGCGCCATCGCGGCTTCGCGCGAACCAATCGCTTCTCACAATATGATGAATGTCGATTGGGCAAACTATGCTGACCATCGCCCAATAATGGGTTGAACCCTTGATACCCTGAACAAGGATGATCGCCCGCCATCCCCACCCATGCCGGGATGACGGTACGTTCCGTTCGCGTGGACCGCATTCTGGCGGCGCGGTTACTGCGCTGCGTTCGCCACCGCCAGGCCGCCCCAGGGCTCCCCCGCGACCGCCGCCGCGCCGGTCGCGTCGAGCGCCACCGCGACGCGGACATGGCGGTCCTGCGGGCTGAGCCCGGTACAGGGATCGAAGCCGATCCAGCCGGGTCCCTCGACATGGGCCTCCGCCCAGCAATGCGGGCTGCCATGTTCCGCACTTCCAAGCGCCGCATAGCCCGAGACATAGCGCGCCGGGATACCCAGCGACCGTGCCGCCACGCAGAAGATATGCGCCAGATCGCACGGCGTCGCACGATTCTCGGCGAAGATGCGCGTGACATCCAGGCGAACAACCCGCGCCTCGAAATCGACATCGAAACGCGCCTGGATCGCGGCATTCAGGGCGTGGAGCGCCGCGAGCGGACCCTCTGCCCCTTGCGTCGCCTCCGCCGCAAATCCCACGATCACGGGATCGGCCGGAGTCGCGTCCGTCATGCGCAGGAAGAGCGGCGGCGGCAGCGTCTCGGTCGCGCCGTGGATCAGGCCGTGCGCATCGCTGGTCAGCACCTCCCCAGTGGCGGTGATCGTCACGACCTCCGGCGCATCCTCGACATAGAGCATGGTCACGGCGTTGCCGAAGCCGTCATGGCTTCCCCGCAATCGCGCGTCGCAATCCACGTCGATCCGCCAATGCGCGACCGTCTGGTCGTCATGATTTTCGGGCGTCAGGCGCAGCATCTGCACCATGGGGCCGCCCGCCACTCGGGGGCGGCAGGCGAGGTGATGCTCGATCGCGATCCGCATCAGGCGAACTTGAACTGACGGCCGATGGCGCCGTGCAGTTGGGCATTCTCCTGAATAAAGGCTTCGAGAAACTGATGAAGCCCGCCCGCGATCACATCGCCCGACCGCGTCTTAGTCATCCGGTTTGCGCGCACCCTCGCCATACGATCCGCTTCCCCATGCTGCCCCGTTCGCCGGGCGAGTTGCCCCAGCACATCCACCGTTTCCTCGACCGACGCCGCCAGGCTGCGCGGCAATTCGGCGCGCGCGATCAACAGGTCGATGACGTTCGCGGGCTTCAGCCCGTCGGAATATAGCCAGCGATAGGCAGTGACGGCGGACACGGTCTGAAGGATCGTCGTCCACTGGTCGCGATCGACCACCCCGCCGATCCGCTCGCCCGCCGGCAGGAGGATGTGATACTTCACGTCGAGCAAGCGCGCGGTGTTGTCCGCGCGCTCGACCGCCTGGCCCAGCCGGATAAACCATGTCGTCTGGTTGCGCAGCATCCGGTGCACCGCGCCCTCGAAACCGCGCGTCTCGTTCTTCACCGCCTCGACCAGGCTGAGCACCGCCGTCGGGTCCTCCGCCGCCGGTCGCGCCTCGAAATGCAGCCAGGCGCGGTTGATCGCGCTCCAGGCTTCACGGGTCAGCGCGGTGCGCACGGCGCGCGCATTGGTCCGCGCCATGTCGACGCAGCGGACGATCGAACCGGGGTGGCAGCTTTCCACCGTCAGGAAGCGGGCGACCTCCCGCCGCCGCAACTCGCGCCCGCCCTCGGCGAACGCGCTGGCGGTATCGGTGACGGCCAGTGCCGACCCCCAGGCCGCCAGCCCCGCGGAGCGCGGCGACAGCACGTCGAGCCGGACGGTCGCCTCGACCAGCCGGGCGATGAAATCCGCCCGCTCGAAATAACGCCCCAGCCAGTAGAGCGAGGATGCGGTACGCGAAAGCATCAGCGCACCCCCTGCGTCTGGATCTGCGATTCCTGGCTCTGCACATGCACCCAGCTATCCGGTTCGGGGGCGAGCAGGACGAAGCTGTCCTTGGTCCCGCCGCCCTGGCTGGAATTGACGACCAGCGAGCCTTCGCGAAGCGCGACGCGGGTCAGGCCGCCGGGCGTCACCTCCACGCCGTTGCGTCCGGTCAGGACGAAGGGGCGGAAATCGACATGGCGCGGCGCGACGCCGCTTTCCACCAGCGTCGGCACGGTCGACAGCGCCAGCGTCGGTTGCGCGATATAGCGATGCGGCTCGGCGATCAGGGCGGCGCGGAAATGCTCGATCTGCACCTTGGTCGCGGTCGGCCCGACCAGCATCCCGTAACCGCCCGATCCGTCGACCAGCTTGACGACCAGTTCGTCCAGATGGTCGAGGACATAGGCCAGCGCCTCCGGCTCGCGGCAACGCCAGGTATCGACATTCTTCAGCTTGGGCTCGGCGCCCGAATAATAGCGGACGATATCGGGCATATAGCTGTAGATCGCCTTGTCGTCGGCGATGCCGTTGCCCGGCGCGTTGAGGATGGCGACATTGCCCGCCGCATAGGCCGCGATCAGCCCCGGCACGCCCAGCATCGAATCGGGACGGAAGACGAGCGGATCGAGGAAATCATCGTCCACCCGGCGATAGATGACGTCGACCTTCACACGCCCCGCAATGGTGCGCATCCATACGATGTCGTCGTCCACGACCAGATCGGCGGCCTCGACCAGTTCGACGCCCATCGAATCGGCCAGGAAACTGTGTTCGTAATAGGCGGAGTTGTAATGACCCGGCGTCAGGACGACACAGGTCGGCTCGGCGACGCCGTGCGGCGCGACCGACTTCATCGTGGCGAGGAGACGGTCGGGATAGCTGTCCACCGCCGCCACCCGGAACTGGCGGAACAACTCGGGGCAGAGGCGCAACATCGCCTCGCGATTCTCCAGCATATAGCTGACGCCCGAGGGCGTGCGGGCATTGTCCTCCAGCACGAAGAAATCGTCCGGGCCGGTGCGGACTAGGTCGATGCCGCAGATATGCGCCCAGACCCCGTGCGGCGGGCGTATCCCGGCGATTTCGGGGCGGAATTGCGGATTACCGAAGATCAGGTCGGGCGGCAGCACGCCGTCGCGCAGGATCTTCCGCTCGCCATAAATGTCGTCGAGAAAGGCGTTGATCGCCTCCACCCGCTGGATCAGCCCTTCGGACAGGCGCGCCCATTCCGCGGGCAGGAAGACGCGCGGTACGATGTCGAACGGAATGATCCGCTCCGCCGCATCGCTTTCGCCATAAACCGCGAAGGTGATGCCCAGTTGGCGGAAGGTCGCCTCGGCCGCCTGCTGACGGCGGCGCAGTTCGCCATCGGGGGTATGATCGAGCCAGCGTTGCAGCGCAGAGAGTTCGGGCCGCGGTGCCGCAGCGCCGGAAGCCCCCATGATTTCGTCGAACGCGGCGATTGTCCCCATCCGGTCGTTACGCTCCCCCTAATGGCCTGGTTCCATGCTGCACCGCATGATGGGGGTGTGCAAGGGGGGCAA
Organism: Sphingomonas sp. SORGH_AS_0879; assembly: GCF_030819175.1. Lineage (NCBI taxonomy): Bacteria > Pseudomonadati > Pseudomonadota > Alphaproteobacteria > Sphingomonadales > Sphingomonadaceae > Sphingomonas > Sphingomonas sp. SORGH_AS_0879. The sequence goes on along the minus strand of NZ_JAUTBJ010000002.1, from coordinate 1,371,831 downwards.
AAACAATTCCTCCCCGTGCCGGGGAGGGGGACCGCCGCGAAGCGGGGGTGGAGGGGGCGTGCCCCGAATGACTCGCTGCGTGGAAGCCCCCCTCCACCAGCTTCGCTGGTCCCCCTCCCCGGCACGGGGAGGATCAGGCGCCCAGCCTCTCCAGCATCGACGGGGTCAGCACCTGGGGCAGCACCTGCGGTTCCTTCGCACCGGGCGCGTAATAGAGGTAGAGCGGCACCCCGGCCCGGTTATGCCGCTCGATAAACCGTCCCAAAACAGGATCGCCATCGGTCCAGTCTCCGACCAGCACCGCCACCTTGTTCCGATCGAACGCCTCCCGCACCGAGGCGCGCTCGATCGCGGCGGCTTCGTTGACCTTGCAGCTCAAGCACCAGTCGGCGGTGAAATAAGCAAAGACCGGGCGGTTCTGCTTGCGCAAATCCTCCAATCGGGCCTCGGTGAAGGCGGTATCGGCGCTCGCCTTCGCCACGGCGGCGGCGGGTTTGACGGTCACGACGATCGCGACCGCCAACACCAGGGCGGCGATGGCGGGCCAGCCCGCGCGCCCCTTGCCGCCATGCTGGCGGAGCCCCGTCCACCAGAAGCCCAGCGAGGCGATGAGCGCGGCGGCGAGGCCCAGCGTCATGCCGGTCACCCCCGCCTCCTGTCCCAATATCCAGGCGAGCGCGAGCGCGGTCAGGAACATCGGCACCGACAGGATATGGCGCAGCCGGACCATCCACATGCCCGGCCTGGGCAGCCGCCGCCGCAGCGCGGGGATGAAGCCGATCGCGATGAAGGGCAGCGCGATGCCGATCCCCAGCCCCGCGAACACCGCCAGCGCGGCGGCGGCGGGCAGGACCAGCGCCGCGCCCAGCGCCCCGGCCATGAACGGCCCCGAACAGGGTGTCGCGACGAACGCCGCCAGCGCCCCGGTCGCGAACGACCCCATCGCGCCCGAACGGCCTGCAAAGGCGGGGGTCGGCAGCTCGAACAGCCCCGCCAGGTTGAAGGCGATGGCGGCGACCAGCAACAGCAGCACGCCGATCACGCGCGGGTCCTGCAACTGGAACGCCCAGCCCGCGCTCTGCCCGCCCGCGCGCAACGCCAGCAGCACGACGCCCAGCCCGACACAGACCAGCACCACCCCCGCCGTATAGGCCAACGCCTCCGCCCGCGCATGGCGCTCATCGCCACCGCCACCCTTGGCCAGGCTCAGTGCCTTGAGGCTCAGGATCGGGAAGACGCAGGGCATGATGTTGAGCAGCAGCCCGCCCAGCACCGCGCCCAGAAAGGCCAGCGCCACCGCGCCGAAGCCGGTGTCCGCCCCAGCCCCCGCCTGCGCGATCGCGCCCGGCCTGGCGGCGAAGGACAGGCCCTTGCCCTCCCCGATCGACAGCACACCCGACACGGGCCCGGCCGTGGAGACGGCGGCGGCGGGGATGGTGAGAAGCAACCGGTCGCCCTGACGGCTCATCATCTGATCGGCGGCATGGTCGATCACCCCGCTGCGGTCGGGGAAGAAATAGGCGTCCTTCACCGCGACCGAGGCGGGGAGCGGCACCGCGATCCGCACCGCCTTGCCCTTGGTCTCGATCACGCCCTCCCCGCCCAGCGGCCGGGGCAGCGCGGCGCGCCAGCGGTCGAACTCGGCACGGGTGGCGGGATCGACCGCGCCGTCGCCCACGGTCAGCCGGGTCGACAGCGTCTGGCTTTCGGGAACGCAAATCGTGTCGGTGCAGACCAGATAGTCGAGCTTTACCATCACCGGCAGGGCGGTGCCTTTGGCCAGCCCGCCAGGCAGCTTCAGATCGACGAGCAGCGCGAAGGGCCGCTCATAGACATAATTCATCAGCCCCGCGATCTTCAGCCGCCCCGGCACCGGATAGCGCAGTTCGCTGGCCGTCACGCCCTTGGGCAGGCTCCAGTGCGCCTCGGTCGGCAGGCCCGCATCGCCGCCATTCTTCCAATAGCCGTGCCAGCCCTTGTCCGGAGTCGCCACGATGGCCAGCGTCACCGGCCCACCTGCCGCCGGTATGGCGCTCTCGGCGACCAGGCGCATCGGCAGATGGATCGCACCGGGGGCCGCCGGGGGGCCGCTCTCCGCCATGGCCGGTTCAGGGGCCAGGGCGAAACCCAGGACCATGAACAGGGCCGTCATCAGGATGTAAAACCAACCGCGCATCGACCGACCTTGCCCTAACCCCATTTGGGGTTCCATAGCGGGCCTGTTCCCGCATTGCATCAAGGTTGCCCATGAAGTCCCTGACTGCCGCGCTTTTCGCCTCCGCCGCCCTGATCGCCGCCCCCGCCTTCGCGCAGACGGCCAGCCCGGAACCCGGCAGCGCGCCCGCGTCCGTCGCCACGTCCCCCGCGACGCCACAGGCCCCCTTCCCCACGACTCCGCCCAAGCTGATCGTGGCGATCTCGGTCGACCAGTTCTCGGCGGACCTGTTCCAGCAATATCGCAACCATTTCACCGGCGGCATGGCGCGGCTCCTGACTGGCGCGGTCTTCCCCTCGGGCTATCAGAGCCATGCCGCGACGGAGACCTGCCCCGGCCACTCGACCATCCTGACCGGCTATCGCCCCGCCCATACCGGGATCATCGCCAACAACTGGATCGACCAGACGGTCGGACGCACGGACAAGATCGTCTATTGCTCGGAGGATGAGAGCGTTCCGGGTCAGGACCATAATAATTACATCGTCTCCGACAAGCATCTGAAGGTGCCTACGCTGGGCGAGCGGATGAAGACCGCCGATCCCCGCGTGCGTACCGTCTCCGTCGCGGGGAAGGACCGCGCCGCCGTGATGATGGGCGGGCACAAGATGGATGAGATCTGGTGGTGGGACGGCAAGACCTATGTCTCCTATGCCGGACGCGCCGTGCCGCCAGTGGTGGAGCGCACGCGCAAGGCGGTGGCCGACCTGATCGCCCGCCCGCAGGAAGCATTGCCGCTGCCCGGTTTCTGCAAGCCGCTCGACCGGGCGATCACGGTGGGGAGCCAGACTCTGGGCACCGGCCGGTTCCAGCGCGCGGCGGGCGACCTGAAGGCGTTCCGCATCTCCCCCGCCGCCGATGCCGCCGTACTCGCCATGGCGGCGGGCTTCGTGCAGGACATGAAGCTGGGCCAGGGGCCGCAGACCGACATCCTGTCCGTTGGCCTGTCCGCGACCGATTATATCGGCCATGCGCTGGGCACGCAGGGGTCGGAAATGTGCATCCAGATGGCCGAACTGGACCGCTCGCTGGCGGGCTTCTTCGAGGTGCTGGACGCCACGGGCGTCGATTATGAGGTGATGCTGACCGCCGACCACGGCGCGCACGACATGACCGAGCGGCAGCAGATCCGCGCCATGCCGATGGAAAGCCATGTCGCGCCCGAGGCCAAGACCAAGGCGATGGCTGCCATCGTCGCACAGACCCTTGGCCTGTCCAACACCCCGCCCATCATGATGAGCGCCGAGGGCGACATCTATATCAACCGCGACCTGCCGCCCGCGACCCGCGCCAAGGTGCTCGCCGAGGCCAAGCGCCGCTACGAGGCGCTGCCGCAGGTCGCCGCCGCGCTGACCCGTGACGAGATCGCCGCGACGCCCTGGCCGACGACGCCGCCGGAAACCTGGACGCTGAAGGAAAAGGCGCGGTCTTCCTATGACCCGACCCGTTCGGGCGACCTGCTGATCCTGCTCAAGCCGCGCGTGACGACGATCGAGGAACCCGCGCCGGGCTATGTCGAGACGCATGGCTCGCCCTGGGACTATGACCGGCGCGTGCCGATCCTGTTCTGGCGCAAGGGGATGAGCGGGTTCGAGCAGCCGCTATCGGTCGAGACGGTCGATATCGCCCCCACGCTGGCCGCGACGATCGGCCTGCCGATGCCGGGTGTGGACGGGCGCTGCCTGGACCTCGATCCGGGTGCAGCGGATACGTGCAAGCGGTAAGAATTCCTCCCCGGCACGGGGAGGTGGCAGCGCGTAGCGCTTACGGAGGGGGGGCTTCCTCGCAAGGAGTCCCTTGTGGCGATCCCCCTCCACCACCGCTTCGCGGCGGTCCCCCTCCCCGCGCCGGGGAGGATTTAGGGGCGCTCCACCCTATACCGGATCGGCTTGAACGACCCGCCATTGGAAGCGGGTGCCGAACATGCCGTCAACCCGATCACCAGATCCATATGCGCCACGAACCGGATATGGTCCCCTGGCCCGCTGAGCGGCGGCAGCACCTCCAGCTTGCCCGTGGTCCCGTCGACCGGCACGTTCATGAAACAGTTGAACGCCACCGGTATCCGGTCCGGCACGACGCCATAGGGTTCCAGCGCCGCCGCCAGATTGCCGAAGCAGCCGCGATGGCGCGGCAGGTCGGGATAGAAATGGTCGAACGTGTCGACCGAGCATGGCGTCAGCAGGAAATCATGCATCCCGACCGTATCGGCGACGATCTCCAACATCACCCGCGACCGGTTGGAATAGAGCTTATGCCCCATCGTCAGCCGGATCGTCTCGGCATAGTCGAGCGTCCGCCCTGAGGAGATCACCTCGTCCAGATCGTCCGCGTTGAACGCCAGCAGGTCCGCGACCTGTCGCCCGCGTGGGTCGATCACGGTCAGGCTGTCGCCCTTGGCCATGCGAAAGGCGTCACCGCTGCGCGGCGGGATTTCGACCGTATCGGCGCTCACCGATCGGCCCCGGCCGCCGAGCCCGCATAATGGAAGGGACAGCGCCACCCCTCCTCGACCACGCGACCACTATATTGCCGCGCTTCGCTCAACTCGCCATGCCGTGCGAGCATCGGGTTGCGCGACCCTGCCAAAGCCTCGTCTCGCATCATGATCTTCTCGCGCATCGTTTCATATTTGCCCTGCGCGCGCAGCGTCTCGAACTGGTCGTGCAGATTGAAGATCATCGCCGGGCGCGGGAAACGGCGCGCCGGTCGGCTGGCATTCGGATGCAGACCCACGACGAAAAAGGCTTCGCCGCCGAAGGACAGCGAGAAATGCGGATCGTCGGGGTTGGAACTGACGCGCTTGTCCCAATCCTGTCCCAGCCAGACATCCTTGTCCGACAGGGACTGGATACGCGCCCAGACCGACCGCTCGAATGCGGCCTCGTCCAGTCGCTCCGGCCCCGCGAACACCACCGCCAGGCTGCGGAAGAGTTGCGGTTCGGCACGGTAACGCTCGGCGAAACGGCGCAGGCTGTCATGGATGCGCAGGTCGTCCCAGGCGCTGGCGATATCGCGCGCGCCCAGGATTTCCAGCGTTCCGCGCGCCATCGCCGCCTTCGCGCCGACACAGGGAAAATCCGCCGCCGCGACATGGGCGCGTAACAGCGCCGCCGACTCCGGCTCGCTAGGGTCGCTGGCGGGAAAAAGACTGCTTTCGGTTTTTGACATGGGATGCCCCAACGTCGCGCCGATGGAGGACGTTCCGAGAAAAAGAGTCCGTTATTCCGATGAATTAGGACCCACTCTCGGCGGAATTGATAAGTATCAAGATCACGACTCGGTGACTGCCGCGGAGACGCAATCAGATATTTGCTTCCCCCGCGACATCCACCAGCCGCAACATCGCCCTGTGCTCGCTTCGTACCGGTGCGGGGTGACCGTAATAATAACCCTGTTGCCATGTCGCGCCGCTGACATAGGCGATATCGGCCATCTCCGGCGTTTCCACGCCTTCGATGATGACAGTACCACCCAATTCGCGGATCAATCCGATCAGATGCGGCAAACTGTGGCAGGGCTGAACATTGCTGATGGCGCGTTGAAGGAACAGGCCGTCGATCTTCACCAGCGCAGGCACCAGATCCATCAACTGCCGGATCGAGGTGTAGCCGGCACCGAAATCGTCCAACGCCAAGGTCGCCCCGACCGCGCGCACCTCCCGCGCGAAGGCGATCGTTTCGCGGATATGGACGATCGGATCGGTTTCGGTGATCTCGACCACCAGCCGCTTGGCGATATCCGGGCGCGTGGCGAGTTCCGCCAATATGCCCCGCCACCATCCCTTCAGATGCGCCGAACTGGCCGAGATATTGACCCCCAGGGTCGCCGACGGGTCCGCGCGCAATTCGTCCAGCACATGACGCACCATAACCCAGTCGAAGGTCGTGGCCATCCCGGTCCGCTCCAACGCCGGAAACACGACGGCGGGCGACAGTCCGGCATTTTGGTTACCGAAACGAACCAGCCCCTCATGATACAGGACACGGGAAGAGTCGCGATAATCACAGACGGGCTGCCAATAGGGAATCATGCGCCCGTCGGCGGCACAGCAAAAGGCATGGGCCGCGATCTGCATGTCGCTCTTATAGATGGCGAACCACCGATCCCCATGATCGCGCTGGATGTCGCGAGGGCCACGATAGCGGGGCGGTTCGTCGCTATCCCAGGTCATCACGGCATGGAGCGCCGCCCCCGGCTGTCCAGTCGTCAGCGCGATCGAAATGGGTTCGGCGGTCAGGCGATAGGAAAGCTCGGCCACGCGATGCAACTCCACCGCATTACCCGCTCGAACATCGCTGACGATCCGAAATCGCTGTCGAGTTTCGTTCTGCTCGAACCCCAGGCCCAAATGACACAAGCGCATTTGAATGTGGCTAACCACTTGATCGGCAACGGCGACGCCCCAACAAGCCTCGATCAAATCGAGATTGCTGATCTCCATTTCGAAATGGCTGCTTGGCACCTTAGCTACACCCCTAGCTGTCGGCAGGCCATCAGCCATTTTCATCGTGGCTTAACCAACCTCCCCACCGATATTTATCGGCAATCGAAGGAGTTGCAAAGATAAAAAAACTTTTTCAGGTCAATCGAGCACTTTGTTTACATTACGTAACCTCAACTTACCGACTTAACTCATTCTCACTCAATCAATATTCGGCCGCAGCCAGCGCGTCGCCTGCATCATGTCTACACCACGACGGGCGGCATAATCTGCCACTTGGTCCTCGCCTATACGCGCCACGCCGAAATATTCGGCCTGTGCATGGCCGAAGTAAAACCCGCTGACTGCCGCCGTGGGAAGCATTGCGAAGCTGTCGGTCAGTTCCAGCCCGACCGCCTGTTCGGCGCCCAACAGGTCGAACAGCGTCCGCTTGATGCTGTGTTCCGGGCAGGCGGGATAGCCCGGCGCGGGGCGGATGCCGCGATATTGTTCGCGGATCAGCGCCTCGTTGGTCAGTTGCTCGCCCGCCGCATAGCCCCAGAGGTCGGTGCGGACATGCGCGTGGAGCCGCTCGGCAAAGGCCTCGGCCAGGCGATCGGCCAAGGCTTTCAGCAGGATGTCGTTATAATCGTCATGCTGGCTGCGGAACCGTTCGATATGCGCGTCGATGCCGTGGATGCCGACCGCGAAGCCGCCGATCCAGTCGCCTGCGGGATCGATGAAGTCGGCCAGGCACATGTTCGCGCGGCCCTCCCGCTTGGCGATCTGCTGGCGCAGGAAGGGGATGCGGACTTCTTCAGGCCCTCTCCCCGCCGGGGAGAGGGTTGGGTGAGGGGCGGTTGCGGAAGCTTCGCCGCCCAGCCCCGGCCCCGGCCCCTCACCCCGGCCATCTCCCCGCAGGGGAGAGGGCGTGAGGATCACGTCGTCGCCATCGCGGCGGCAGGGCCAGAGCGCGGCGACGCCCCGCGCGGTCAGCCACTTCTCGGCGATGATCGTGTCGAGTATCGCCTGCGCGTCCGCGTACAACCCGCTCGCGCTCTCGCCGACGACTTCGTCGGTCAGGATGGCGGGGAAATTGCCCGCCAGTTCCCAGGCGCGGAAGAAGGGCGTCCAGTCGATATAATCGCGCAGGTCGGACAGGTCCCAGTCCTGATAGACATGGACGCCCGGCTGCTTCGGATCGCCCGCCTTCAACGCCATGTCCGCGACGAAACCGCGCGCCCGCGCTTCCTCCAGCGGCAGGAGCGCGTTCGCCCCCTTCCCCTCGCGAGCCTTGCGAACCGCTTCGTAATCGGCGGCCACCTGCGCCACATAGGGATCGCGCTGAGTGTCCGACACGAGCGTCGTCGCCACGCCGACCGCGCGCGAGGCGTCGAGGACATGCACCACCGGCCCCGAATAAGCGGGCGCGATGCGCAGCGCGGTGTGGACCTTGGAGGTCGTCGCGCCGCCGATCAGCAGCGGCATGGTCATGCCCGCGCGCTGCATCTCCTCGCCCACCGTCACCATCTCATCGAGCGAGGGGGTGATGAGGCCCGACAGGCCGATCATGTCGGCGTCATTCTCGTTCGCCGCCGCGATGATCTTCGACCAGGGGACCATGACGCCCAGGTCGACCACGTCGAAGCCGTTGCACTGGAGCACGACGCCGACGATGTTCTTGCCGATATCGTGCACGTCACCCTTCACGGTCGCGAGCACGATCTTGCCCTTGCCCTTGGCGCCCGGCTCCTTCGCCGCCTCGATGAAGGGGAGGAGGTGCGCGACCGCCTTCTTCATGACGCGGGCGGACTTGACCACTTGGGGCAGGAACATCTTGCCCGATCCGAACAGGTCGCCGACGACGTTCATCCCGTCCATCAGCGGGCCTTCGATGACCTCGATCGGCCGGGCGAATTGCTGGCGACATTCCTCGGTATCGTCGACGACATGCGCGTCGATGCCCTTGACCAGCGCGTACTCCAGCCGCTTGGTGACCGGCAGGCTGCGCCACTCCGCCGCCTGCTTTTCCGCGACCGCATCGGTGCCGCGATAGCGCTCGGCCAGCGCGACCAGCCGCTCGCCCGCTTCGGGATCGCGGTTGAGGACCACATCCTCGCACGCCGTCCGCAACTCGGGATCGATCGTGTCGTACACGTCGAGCTGGCCCGCATTGACGATCGCCATGTCCATGCCCGCCGGGATGGCGTGGTAGAGGAACACCGAGTGCATCGCCCGGCGCACCGGCTCGTTGCCGCGGAAGCTGAACGACAGGTTCGACAGGCCGCCCGAGATATGGACGTGCGGGCAGCGCGCCTTGATCTCGCGGCACGCCTCGATGAAGTCGACGCCGTAATTGTTATGCTCTTCGATGCCCGTCGCCACCGCGAAGACATTGGGATCGAAGATGATGTCCTCCGGCGGAAAGCCGATGCCCATCAGCAGGTCATAAGCGCGGGCGCAAATCTCGACCTTGCGCGCCTTGGTGTCGGCCTGGCCGACCTCGTCGAACGCCATGACGACCACCGCCGCGCCATACGCCATGCAGCGACGGGCATAATGGAGGAACGCCTCCTCGCCTTCCTTCATGCTGATCGAATTGACGATCGGCTTGCCCGACACGCATTTCAGCCCCGCCTCGATCACGCTCCATTTGGAACTGTCGATCATGATCGGCACGCGCGCGATATCCGGCTCGGCGGCGATCAGCTTGAGGAAGGTGGTCATGGCGAATTCGGCGTCGAGCAGCCCTTCGTCCATGTTGACGTCGACCACCTGCGCGCCATTCTCGACCTGGCTGCGCGCCACCTCCACCGCGCGGGTATAGTCGCCCGCCAGGATCATCTTCTTGAACGCCGCCGAGCCGGTGACGTTGGTCCGCTCGCCGACATTGACGAAATTGGTGGAGGATGCGGTCTGGGTCATATCTCGATCTCTATTCCTCCCCTGCTTGGGGGAGGTGGCAGGGCGCAGCCCTGACGGAGGGGTGTCACGCTGTCGAGAGGCGGGTCTCTGCGAGACACCTTCCCCTCACCCAACCCTCTCCCCGGAGGGGAGAGGGCTATTCAGGTCACGCCGCCATCGTGAACGGCTCGAGGCCAGCGAGGCGGGTGACGACCGGCGGGGTCGGGACGGCGCGGGGCTTCATGCCCTTCACCTTGTCGGCGATCGCCTTGATATGCGCGGGCGTCGAGCCGCAGCAGCCGCCGAGCACATTGACCTGCCCCTCGACCGCCCATTCGCCGACCAGACCGGCGGTGGTGACGGGCGCTTCGTCATAGGCACCCAGTTCGTTGGGCAGCCCGGCATTGGGATAGATCATGATGAGCGTGTCGCAGATTTCGCTCAGCGTCTTCACATGCGGGCGAAGCTGTTCCGCGCCGAACGAGCAGTTCAGCCCGATGGTCAGCGGCCGGGCGTGGCGCACCGCGTGCCAGAAGGCCTCGACCGTGTGGCCCGACAGGTTGCGGCCCGACAGGTCGGTCAGCGTCATCGACAGCATGATCGGGATTTCACGGCCCCGCGCCTCGCCCGCCTCGATCACCGCCATGATCCCGGCCTTGGCGTTGAGCGTGTCGAACACCGTCTCGATCAGGATGAAGTCCGCCCCACCCTCGACCAGCGCGTCGATCTGTTCGCGGTAGACGTCCTTGAGGTAATCGAAGTCGATCTCGCGATAGCCCGGATCGTTGACGTCCGGCGACAGCGACAGCGTCTTGTTGGTCGGCCCGATCGCGCCCGCGACGAAACGCGGGCGGCCGTCCTTCGCCTGATATTCGTCCGCCAGACGCCGGGCGAGCCTGGCGCTCTCGACATTGATCTCGCGGACCAGATGTTCGGCACCATAATCGGCCTGGCTGATCCGGTTCGCCGAGAAGGTGTTGGTCTCGGCGATATCCGCCCCCGCCTCGAAATAGGCGCGGTGGATGGATTCGGGCACCTCCGGCTTGGTGAGCGCCAGGATGTCGTTGTTGCCCTTCTGGTCGTGCGACAGGCCCAGCGTTCCCGCATAGGCCGCCTCGTCCAGCTTCCAGTTCTGGATCTCCGTGCCGAACGCGCCATCGGTGATCAGGATACGCTTGGCCGCTTCGGCCAGGAAGGTGTCGCGGGTCGTCATCGTCTTGCTCCTGCTCTGGCGAGCGGTTGTTCTTTTCCAGGGGTGGGGAGCCTCTGGCGTCATCGCCTGTGGCCCTGCCCTCCCCCATCCCCTCCCGCCTGCGGGAGGGGTGTGCCTGGGTCGTCGGTCGGACGCTATCGCCAACCGCCGACCCTCTAATTCATCACTCCCCTCCCGCAGGCGGGAGGGGCCGGGGGAGGGAAAGCCACACGCCATATCGCCTGTGGCGGGGCCCTCCCCCACCCCCCTCCCGCCTGCGGGAGGGGGCCAAGTCCTTACGCCGCCGCGATCGCCTCGACCTTCTTGCCGCGCACACCCAGCAGATGGCTGATCGCATAGGCCAGTTCGGCGCGGTTGAGCGTGTAGAAGTGGAAGCCCTTCACCCCGCCCGCATACAGACGGCGGCACATCTCCGCGGCGATCGTCGCGGCGACGAGTTGGCGCGCGCCGGGATGGTCGTCCAGCCCCTCGAACAGACGGTCCATCCAGTCGGGGATGCACGCGCCGCACATGGCGGCGAACTTGCGGGTCTGGGCGACGTTCGACACCGGCAGGATGCCCGGCACGATCTCCGCCGTGATCCCCGCCGCCGCCGCCGCGTCGCGGAAGCGGAAATAGGCTTCGGGCGAGAAGAAGAACTGCGTGATCGCGCGGTTGGCCCCGGCGTCGATCTTGCGCTTCAGGTTGTCGATATCCGACGCCTGATCCACCGAGTCCGGGTGGCATTCGGGATAGGCCGCGACCGAAATCTCGAACGGATGCAGCTTCTTGAGGCCCGCCACCAGATCGGCGGCATTCTCATAGCCGCCCGGATGGCTCACGAAGCGCGCGCCCTCCGCAGGCGGATCGCCACGCAGCGCCACGATATGCCGCACGCCCGCCGCCCAATATTCGTGCGCGACCTGATCGATTTCCTCGCGCGTCGCCTCGACACAGGTCAGATGCGCCGCCGCCGCCAGCGTCGTCTCGCGCTGGATCCGCGCCACGGTCGCATGGGTCCGCTCGCGGGTCGAGCCACCCGCGCCGTACGTCACCGACACGAAACGCGGGTCGAGCGGCTCCAGCGTGCGGATCGCATCCCAGAGCTGCGCGTCCATCTTCTCCGTCTTGGGCGGGAAGAATTCGAAACTGACCGCGATATCGCCGCCGACATCGGCGAACAGCGGTTCGTCATGCGCCAGCGCCGCTTCGGCCTGGGTCAGGATCGTGTTCGTCATGCCGCCTTCACCCTATTCGTCTCGACGGGCCGAAGCCCCTTTTTCACACCCAGCCAGAGCTTGACGGTCAGTTCGCCGCCCTCCAGCGTCTCGGTCCGCGCCAGCGTCAATCCGGCGGCACCGAACCAGCCGACGATCTGTTCGTCGCCAAAGCCCAGACGGCTATGCGCCGCCTTTTGCCGCAGTTCCTCGCGATCATGCGGCGCGAAATCGGCGATCAGCAACCGCCCGCCCGGCCCCAGCACCCGCGCCGCCTCGACGATCGCCGCCCCCGGCTGCTGCGCGAAGTGGAGGACATGGTGCAGGATCGCGATATCCGCCGCGCCATCGCCCATGGGCAGCGCATAGAGGTCCGCCTGCCGCAACTCGGTATTGGCGCGCCCGTGCAGTTTCGCGCGGGCCAGCCGCAGCATCTCCGACGATCGATCGATGCCCAGCGCCGCATCGGCGCGGTCGCCGAACAACTCCAGCATCCGCCCGGTGCCGGTGCCGATGTCGATCAGCGTGCCCAGATCGCCTTCGCCGATCAGGCCCGCCATCGCCTCCTCGATCTCGCTGTCCGCGACATGGAGCGAGCGGATCGCGTCCCACTCGCCCGCATGATCCTCGAACCAGGCCGCAGCACTCGCCGCCCGGTCCGCGCGCACCGCAGCCAGCCGCGCGACATCCGCCACCACCCAGGGGTCGGGCTTGTCCGCCGTCCAGCGGTCCAGCGCCGCCGTCATCGGCTCCACCGCCTCACGATCGCCGAGTGCGACGAACACCCAACTGCCTTCCTTGCGCCGCTCGGCCAGTTCGGCATCGACCAGGATCTTCACATGGCGGCTGACGCGCGGCTGGCTCTGGCCCAGCACCTGCGCCAGTTCGCCCACCGACAGTTCCATCGAGCGGAGCAGCGCCAATATGCGCAGCCGAGTCGGATCGCTGAGGGCGCGAAAGATTTCCAGCGCATTGGCCATGGATTACGATATAAAGATATCTTTATATGCGGTCAACGGAGGCAACTCATTTAGGCCGACACGGACCCGAAACGGATAATCTGCGTTGGCACGCCGATCATATGTTTGAAACGGGAGTGTTTGCCATGAAGAAGGCCCTGATCCTCGCCCTGACCGGCGCCGCCGCCATCTCGCTTTCCGCGTGCAGCGAGAACAGCCGCACCCAGACCGAACAGGCCGCCGATGCGATCGGCTCGGACGTGAAGGCGACGACGCAGAACGCCTCGGACGATGTCGAGGCGGCGACGGCGCGCGCGCTGAATTCGGCGGAGAATGCGATGGACAAGGCGGGCGACAAGCTCGACCGCGCCGGTGACCGTGCGGCGGCCCATGCCGACCGCGCGGGCGACAATATCGATCGCGGCCTCGACCGGGCGGGCGACAAGATCGAAAAGGGCACCAACGACGCCCGCCAGGCGACCGGCAACGCGCTGGTCCGTGCGGGCGAGGACGTTCGCCGATAAACGGCGCATCCTTCGGGATGAAGGGAACGGGTCGGCGAGATTCTCGTCGGCCCGTTTTCGTTTGGTGAGAGGCTGTTCCTTGCCCCAAACTCAGTCGAATCGCACCTTCCCCCGCCCCGCCTTCACCTGGGCGCGCCCCTTCTTGGCGTCCACCCGCCGCGTCTGCGAGGCCCGTGTCGGCTTGGTCGGCCGGCGCTTCTTGGGCACGATGGTCGCTTCGCGGATCAGGTCGATCAGCCGCTCGCGCACCTCGCGCCGGTTCATCTCCTGCGACCGGCTGGCATCGGCGCGCAGGGTCAGCACGCCGTCCTTGCTCAGCCTTTGCCCCGCCAGCACCGCGAGGCGCATCTTCACCGCCTCCGGCAAACTCGGCGAGCCGCCCACGTCGAAGCGCAGCAGCACCGCGCTGTCGGTCGTGTTGACATGCTGCCCACCCGGCCCGGAGGCGCGGGTGAAGCTCTCGCCGATCTCGCGCTCGTCGATCGCGATGGCGCGGGTGACGGGGATCAGCGCCATCGAACCGGCTTATTCGGTGAACGCGCCGAAGCGTTCGGGAAGCGGGGCCTCCGCGGTGATCGGGTCCTTGGTATCGCCGCGCGGCACGGTCAGGCTGGCGGCGTGGAGCAGCATGCCCCCGGCCTCGCCCGCACCGTAAACGGGATCGCCGACCACGGCCGCGCCCAGCCCGGTCGCCGCATGAACGCGAATTTGGTGCGTGCGGCCCGTTTCGGGGCGGAACTCGACCAGCGTCCGCCCGCCCTCATGCCGCAGCGCGCGCCAGCCAGTCCGCGCCGCCTTGCCCGCCGGATCGGCGACGATCCGCCAGCCTTCCTCGCGAGTCGAAACCTTGGCGAGCGGAAGGTCGATCATCCCCTCGCCCTCGACCAGGCCGTTCAGCACCGCCAGATAGCGCTTCTCGACCAATCCGGCCTCGAACGCCTGCTGGAAACGGGCATGCGCCTTGGGGTTGCGAGACAGCAGCAGGCAACCGCTGGTGTCGCGGTCCAGCCGGTGGACAGCGGTCGGCCAGCGCTTGAACCCGAATTTGAGCGATTCCAGATGGTTTTCGAGGCTGATCGACCCGTTGCGGGGCCGATCGACGGGCAGGCCCGCCGGTTTGTCGATCACCAGCGCTTCGCCGTCGATGAATAGAACGCGATCTCCGTGCATCGCGCTCCCTTGCCACCGCCAGCGCCGACATGCCAGAGCCGCGCGCGTCATGCCGTCCCTTCGTACCGTTTTCCTGCCCGCGACCTTCGCCGTCACGCTCCCGCTGCTGCCCGTTCTGGCGCAGGCCCAGTCGTGCGACGGCGCGCTGCCGCCGCCGGGCCCCGATGGCCGGGTCGCCGGGCATTTCTTCTATGGCGACGCCCCGCCCGCCGAACTGGTCCCGGCCCCGCCGGGCTTCGCGCTGGGCCAGCCCTGCTATGTCCGCCGCGACATGCTGCCCGACCTGGAGCGGTTGCTGGCCGCCGCGAAGGGCGATCCGGCGGTGATGGGGCAGTTGCGCGGGCTGTCCTGCCACCGCGCCATCCTGCGCCAGGGTCATGTCTTTTGCCGCGACCGGGACAGCACCGCCGCCGAGCGCGCCATTTCGGTCGCCCCGGCGGGGCATAGCGAGCATGCGACCGGCTATGCGATCGACTTCGCGGTGCGGCCCTCGCCCAATTGCCCGGATGCCGAGGCCTGCATGGCCGCGACCCCGGCGGCGCGCTGGCTGTTCGCCAACGGCCCGCGCTTCGGCTTCGAGATGAGCTTCCCCGCAGGCAACACGCAGCGGGTGAAGTGGGAGCCATGGCACTGGCGCTGGGTCGGCACCAGCCCGACCGCGCCGGGTGCGGCGCAGGCACGCTTCATCTTCGCCAAGGCGCGCGCGCAGTTCCCCGCCAAGCCGGGGGTGCGCGATCCGTTGAAGGTGGTGGTGGCGAGCCCGCCGCCGGTTCCCGTTGCGCCCGCGCCCTTGTCCGCTCCGCTCAAGAAGAAGCAGAAGCGGCGATAGGGTTGGGCGTGGCCTTCGACTTCGTTCAGGCTGAACGGGATCCGGGGATATAGCCCCGTTCCAACTACCACCCTCCGTTCGCACTGAACGGAGGGTAGGAAAAAGGCGGGGACACCTTCCGGCACCCCCGCCCCTTGAAATCACCCGAACAGCTTGGCGGCCGTCTCGGCGATGCGCTTGCCCTGGTAGCGGGCGCCGTCCAGGTCGACCTGGCTCGGCTGGCGGCTACCGTCGCCATCGGCCAGGGTGGACGCGCCATAGGGCGTGCCGCCATGGACTTCCTTGACACCCATCTGGCCCTGGAAACCATAGTCGAGACCGACGATGGTCATGCCGTGGTGGATCAGGTTGGTCAGCACCGAGAACAGGGTCGTCTCCTGCCCGCCATGCTGGCTGGCGGTCGAGGTGAAGGCGCCGCCGACCTTGCCGACCAGACCGCCGCGCATCCACACGCCGCCGGTCGTGTCCCAGAAGGCCGCCATCTGGCTCGCCATCCGGCCATAGCGGGTCGGCGTGCCGACGATGATCGCGTCATAGTTGGTCAGCGCGTCGGGGCCCTCGATCTCGGGGTGCGCGGTGTCGGTCTTGAAGTGCGCGGCGGCGACCACCTCGGGCGGAGCGGTTTCGGCGACGCGGCGGATATCCACCTCGGCACCCCCGGCGCGCGCGCCCTCGGCGATGGCGTCGGCCATCTTCTCGATGTGACCATAGGACGAATAGTAAAGGACCAGAACCTTAGCCATGTGATATACTCCCTTCCAATATTAGCGTTTATTCGGAATCGACCAGAACGATCTCGGCATCCTCGATGGCGGTGATCGTCACCGTCCGACCACCTGACAGTGCCGCACCGTCGCGAGCCGCGAACGGCACACCGTCGATTTCGATCCGTCCGGTGGCGGGGACGAGATAGGCGTGACGCCCCTCCCCCACGACATGCTCGACGCTTTCCCCGGCGTGCAGGGTCGCACCCAGGACGCGGGCATCGGCGCGGATGCGTAGCGCATCGCCATCCTCCTCGAACCCGCTGGCAAGCGTCACGAACCGGCCCGACCGCTCGCCCCTGGGGAACGGCTTGGCGCCCCAACTCGGCTGGCCGCCCCGGCTGCGCGGCTCGATCCATATCTGGAAGAGCGTGGTCGGCTCGGCCTCCAGATTATATTCGGCATGGCGCACGCCCGATCCGGCGCTCATCACCTGAACATCGCCCGCCGCGGTGCGGCCGACATTGCCCATCGAATCCTGGTGCGTGATCGCACCGGTGCGGACATAGGTGATGATCTCCATATCGGCATGGGGATGCGGCGGGAAACCGGCGTTGGGAGCGATGACATCATCGTTCCACACCCGGATCGCGCCCCAGCCCATGCGGGCGGGATCATAATAATTGGCGAACGAGAAATGGTGCCGCGCGTCCAGCCAGCCATGGTTGGCATGGCCCAGGCTTTCGAAGCTGCGGCGGTCGATTCCCCGATCCTGAACAGGGGTGTCGATGACTTGGGTGCTCATAGGGTATCTCCCTTGGTTGAGCCCAAGATAGGGTGCATAATCGTCGCGTAAACGGAAACGCTGGAAACCGATCGTTTCCAAGTGCATTGTAGCGCGGAGCCGACAGCCACGGAATCGGCGCGAAGGGGATATGGATGCGTCTGCCGGATCTGGAAGCCTGGGCCATCTTCGCCGCCGTGGTCGAGCACCGGTCCTTCAGCGGCGCCGCCGACGCGATCGGCCTGTCCAAGGCGACCGTGTCGAAAGCGATCACCCGGCTGGAGGCGCAACTCAACCAGTCGCTGTTCCACCGCACCTCGCGCCGCCTCGCGCTGACCGAGGCGGGCAAGCCGCTGGCCGAGCATGCCGCGCGCATCCTGGCCGAGGCCCGCGCCGCCGAGGAAGCCGCGCGCGACGCCGCCAGCGCACCCGCCGGTCGCATCCGCCTGGCCGCGCCCATGTCGTTCGGGGTGACCAACATCGCACCGGTCATCGCCGAGTTCCTGGCCGCGCATCCGGGGATCGAGATCGAACTCAGCCTGTCCGACGCGCGGGTTGATATCGTCGCGGAAGGCTATGACATCGCACTGCGCATCGCCGATCTGCCCGACAGCTCGCTGCGCGCGCGGCGGCTGTGCGGGATTTCTACGCATGTCGTCGCTTCGCCCGGCTATCTGGCGGAGCATGGCACGCCGACCCACCCCAATGAACTGGGCGAGCATCGGCTGCTCAGCTATTCCAACATCACCGGCCCCTGGCGCTTTCGCCGCTCCGACGGGGCGGAAGTGTCGGTCCGTCCGCAAGGTCCGCTGACCGCCAATAGTGGCGATGCACTGGTCCCCGCCGTGCTGGCCGGACTGGGCATCGCGCGGCTGCCGGGGTTCATCATCGGGCCGCATCTGGCATCGGGCCGCGCGGTGGCGATCCTGGAGGACTGGACGCCGCCGCCGATCGGGCTTCATCTGCTGACGCCGCCCAGCCCCTTGCGCCCGGCGCGGGTCGAGGCGCTGATCGCCTGGCTGGCCGACCGGGTCCGCGACCCCTGCATGATCGCCAAGGCGACGGAGAAGGCGATGGGGGACGTGCGATGAACCGGCTTCGCCCCGACGAGGCCGATGCGCGCTTCATCCGCCGCATCGTCCTGACCTTGGTGATCCTGGGCGTCGGCGCCGCACTGTTCCGGGCGGGCGACCTGCTGATCCTCGCCTTCGGGTCGATCCTGGGGGCGATCGTCATCCATGCCATCGCCGATCTCTATGCCGACCGTCTGCCGATCGGCCCCAAACGCTCGCTGACCCTGTCGGTCGCGACGGTGCTGGCGGTGCTGGGCTTCCTGGCCTGGCTGTTCGGCGTCGCCTTTCGCCAGCAGTTGAACACGCTGGTCACGCAATTGCCGAACCTGATCGACCAGTTAGCCGCCTGGGCCGCGCAATCGCCGGTCGGAGCCAAGGTGGTGGACGCGGTCCGCGCCGCCTATGCGGGCAGCCGGGTGGCGCAGGATATCGGCGGCATCGTGTCGGGCGCGGGCGAGTTCGTGCTCAACTGCCTGTTGCTGCTGGTCGGGGCGCTGTTCTTCGCCGCCGATCCCAAAGTCTATGAGCGCGGCTTCCTGCTGCTGATCCCTCGATCGATGCGCCCGGCGATGGAGGATGCGCTGTTCGATACCGGATCGACCCTTCGCCTGTGGCTCCGCGCGCAATTGATCCAGATGACGACGATGGGCGTGCTGGTCGGCGTAGGATTGGCGATCGCGGGGGTGCCGTCCGCCGCCGCGCTGGGGCTGCTGACGGGCCTCAGCGAATTCGTCCCCTATGTCGGGCCGATCGCCGCGATGCTGCCCGCGCTGGGGCTGGCGGCGCAGGGCGGCAACCATGCGATCATCGGCACGCTCATCACCTTCGCCCTGGTCCGCCTGGTCCAGACCAACGCCATCACCCCCTTCGTCACCAGTCGCGTCGTGGCGATCCCTCCGGCCGTAACCCTTTTCGCGATCATCGGGATCGGCACCATATTCGGCCTTTTCGGACTTTTCTTTTCCGCGGCACTGTTGATCGTCGTGTTTACCTTGATCAGAAGCCTGTATTTGCGGGAAGTTCTGGGCGAAGACATTCCGCCGGTGGAACATCAGACCTTGCTCGACCCCCGGGCCAGAGTGAAACAAGACAATAATAATCCGGGTTAGGAGCGAATTAACCTTTTACGTTCACGCAAGCGTTGGCTAATGATTAACACATCCGGTCGCCCGGGGACCTTGGTGGCGATCATTCGCGAATGGGGATTGTCGATGCGCGTGCTGCTGATCGAGGACGAACCGACCACCGCCAAGGCGATCGAGCTGATGCTCGGCAGCGAAGGCTTCAACGTCTATACCACGGATCTGGGTGAAGAAGGCCTCGATCTGGGCAAGCTGTACGACTACGACATCATCCTGCTCGACCTGAACCTGCCGGACATGCATGGCTATGACGTGCTGAAGCGCCTGCGTGTCGCGCGCGTCTCGACCCCGGTGCTGATCTTGTCGGGGATCAACGAAATGGATTCGAAGGTGCGCAGCTTCGGCTTCGGCGCCGACGACTATGTCACCAAGCCCTTCCACCGCGAGGAGCTGATCGCGCGCATCCACGCCGTGGTCCGTCGCTCCAAGGGCCATTCGCAGTCGATCATCCGCACCGGCAAGCTGGCGGTCAATCTCGACGCCAAGACGGTCGAGGTCGACAATGCCCGCGTCCACCTGACCGGCAAGGAATATGCGATGCTGGAGCTGTTGTCGCTCCGCAAGGGCACGACGCTGACCAAGGAGATGTTCCTCAACCATCTCTATGGCGGGATGGACGAGCCCGAGTTGAAGATCATCGACGTCTTCATCTGCAAGCTGCGCAAGAAGCTGAGCCTGGCCTGCGATGGCGAGAATTATATCGAGACCGTCTGGGGTCGCGGCTATGTGCTGCGCGAACTGGACGAGGGGGAACAGGCCGCCGTCGCCTGATCCTTTGGCCGTTACGAAAAAGGCCGGTTCGCAAAGAGCGGACCGGCCTTTTTCATTGGCGTGATCGCGTGGCCTTCCCCGTCAGGCCGACACCGACCGTCGACGCCACGCCACCATCGCCATCAATCCGAGTCCGACGGCCATCATCAACAGGCTGCCCGGCTCGGGCACCGGGGTCGGCGACCCGCCGCCGCTGCTCCCGCCCGAACTGCTCGGCGGATTGGGCGCGGTCGGGGTATAGGTGCCGATATAGGTCCCCAGGTGGAACTCGCCATTCTGGATCAGGCTGCCGAACACCGCCGATCCTTCGATATAGTTGCCAGTCACCGCCGCGGCCTTGGGGGCCAGCACCGACCCCTTCCATGCGGTCGACAGGGTCAGGCTGGTCGCATCGGGGAAGTTCCAGATGACATGCTCGCCCAGCCCCGTGGCATTGCCCAGGAAATTGTCGTTCAACTGGATCGCACTGCCGCTGACATTCACGATGACGGTGTCGGCGCCATTGGTGTTGAACGCGATCTCGCCGAAGCGCGTCAGGTCGGCGGCGGTCAGGTTGAACACGCCGACGCCATCGGCATTGGCCACCGCGTTGAACGTCGCGCGATTGCCCGCGATCGAAACCTGCGCCGTCGGGCTGAGTGCGGCATAGCCGTTCGACAGGTCCGTCATGCTGCTCGCCAGCACCGTCTTCTGCTGCGTCAACCCCGCGACGAAGCCGGGATCGCTGTTCCCCAGGCCCGACTGGACGACATTCTGGTTGATATTGGTGTTGGACAGGCTGCCCCCGACCTTCACCGTCTGAATGCCGCCGTTCAGGTTGAAACCGCTCTGCACATTGCCGCCGACCAGCGCACCCGAGCCGTTGTTCAGGTTCTTGGTGCCGCCCAGAACGTCACCGACCACCGTCAGGCCGGGCAGCGCATAGGTCGAGGCGGGGACGGTGCGAATCTGGTAGTTGGACGAATTGCCGCTGAGATTGCCACCGACAAAGGTTCGCCCCTCCACCTCCGAACTGGAGGTCAGGTCGCCCAGGACGATGAGATTCCATTCCTTCAGCGCATCGATCCCGACCACCAGGGGGTCGGCGATGGCGATCGACGGCATGGCGACGGCGACCAGCCCGGCAAGAACGAGACGATGTTTCATGGGGCGATGATAGATGAAAATTGCCGCCAAATCATCAGGCGGTTGGCGAGCAGGTGTCCCGAAGCGCGACGCCCATGGTCATGGGGCGGCCTATAACATCACTTCCGCTCCCAGACCTTCTGCCCGCCGATCCAGGTTTCCTCTACCCGCGTCGCGCGCAACTCGCTGGGGTTGATGTCCAGCGGGTTGCGGTCGACGATGATGAAGTCCGCCTGCTGGCCCTGGCCCCAGTCGCCCGAACAGGTCCTCGGCAAAGGCCGCATAGGCACCGTCCATGGTGAAGGCGCGCCAGGCCGACTCGCGTCCGATGATCTCCTGTGGCTGCCACCCGCCATAGGGCTGGCCGTCCGGGCCTTGCCGTGTGATCGCCGCGGCCCAGCCCGCAAAGGGATCGGGGCTCTCGACCGGATAGTCCGACCCGAAGGTCAGCGTCGCGCCGTTCTTCAACATCGTGTTCCAGGCATAGGCCCCCGCCAGACGCGCCGGGCCCAGCCGCGCTTCCGCCATCTGGCGGTCACTGGTCTCGTGCACCGGCTGCATCGAGGCGACGATACCATGTTTGCCGAAGCGCGGCAGGTCGACCGGATCGACGATCTGCGCATGTTCGATCCGCCAGCGCCGGTCGCCCTTATAGGTTTCGGCCAGTTCGTCGATCGCGTCGAGCACCTGCGCATTGGCCTTGTCGCCGATCGCATGGACCGCGACCTGGTACTTGTCCATCGCCGCACGGCTCATCAGGTTGCGGATGACGTCGTCGGTCATGAAGCCCAGCCCCGACTGGCCCGGCGCATCGGCATAGGGCTGCTTCAGCCAAGCCCCCCGCGACCCCAGCGCGCCGTCGCCGTACAGCTTCACCCCGACCAGCCGCAGCTTGTTGTTATAAAGCCACGGCGTCGGCCCGGTGCCGCCGATCCGCACCGTATCGTCGATCCCGCCGCCATAGCTCATGATGCGGACCCGCAGATTTCCGGCATCGCCCATCCGGCGATAGGTCATCCATTCGTCCAGCGTCGTGCCCATATCGGCGGTCGCGGTGATGCCATGGCTGAGCAGTTCGTTCTGCGCCTTCAGGAAGGCGGTGTTGCGATCCTTGGCCAGCGGTTGCGGGATCGCCTTCTGGATCAGGCTCATCGCGGCGTCGACGAACACGCCGGAGGGCTGGCCGCCGATCTTCTCGATCCGGCCACCGGCGGGCGAGACGGTCTTGGCCGTGATCCCCGCCGCCTTCATCGCCGCGCTGTTCGCCCACAGCGCATGGCCATCGGCGCGCTCCATCACCACCGGGCGGTCGGCGGCGACGGCATCCAGGTCGGCGCTGGTGGGAAAGCGGCCCAGGCCCCAGCTTTCCTGGTTCCATCCGCCGCCCAGGATGACCTTGCGATCCGGATTGGCCGCGACATAGGCGGCGATCCGGCTGCGCGCTTCGTCCAGCGACCGGGTGGTCGACAGGTCGAGTTCGATCAGGCGAAAGCCCAGCCCCATCACATGCCCGTGCGAATCGACGAAACCGGGCAGCATCACCCGCCCCTTCATGTCCGCGCGCCAGTCCAGCTTCTCGGGGCGCTTGTCCTTGGCGGAGAGCAGCCGCACGACCTCTCCATCCGGGGTCAGCAGCAGTCCGGTGAACCGCACGACCTTGCCATCCTTGTCGAGCGTCAGGCCGGTGACATTGTCGACCAGCGCATCGGCGAAGGCAGGAGCGGGAGACAGCGCAACCGCCAGCGCGGCGAGAACGGTGGGAAGGACGCGGAAGGAGAAAGCCTGCTTTACCATGGGGTCATTCCCTATCGGGTGACGGGCTGGGTGGGAAGCGTGGGAGTATGCCGATCACTTTCGGTATTCCCCCCGGCTCCCCTGACGTCATCCCAGCCCCCTTCCGTCATCCCAGCGAAGGCTGGGATCTTCGGCAAGGGCACCGCTCCGATCGACAAAGGCCCCAGCCTGCGCTGGGGCGACGGATGATGAATGGGGATGATGAATGGCCGGGGCACCATGGGCGACCTCAAGACCGCCGCACCACCTCGCGGATCACGAAATGCGAGGCCAGCCGCGTCACCCCCGGCAAACGCGCCAGCGTTTCGCGGTGGATGCGCTCATAGCTGTCGTCGCGCCGGACCTCGACCTGGATCATATAATCCGCCTCGCCGCTCATCAGGAAGCATTCGACGATCTCGGGACAGCGCAGGATTTCGCGCTCGAACGCCGCCATCGTGTCCTGCCGCTGGTCCTTCAGCGTGACGTTGACCATCACGGTCGAGGGTCGCCCCCGCGCCTCGTGGCTCAGGATCGCGCGATAGCCGGTGATGACCCCCGCCTCGCGCAGTTGGGAAACCCGGCGATGCGCCGCGCTGGCGGACAGGCCGACCTTCTCCCCCAGCGCGGCGCTGGTCAGGTCGGAATCGCGGGCCAGTTGGGCCAGGATGCGGCGGTCGATGGCGTCGGACATTTCACCCCGGTACACCCGCCATCCACGCAAGGAAATCCTGATAAACAGGATTCACCGGGACCGCTTTGCACACCTCTCCCGCCCGATCGGCGCTATTGTCATGGCAATCGTCTTCACGGAGAGTCCCATGCGCGTCGGTGTGCCCAAGGAAATCAAGAACCACGAATATCGCGTCGGCCTGACCCCGCCGTCGGTCGCCGAACTGGTCGCCGCCGGGCATGAGGTCATCGTCGAGACCAAGGCCGGCAGCGGCATCGATTTCGAGGATCAGGACTATATCGACGCGGGCGCGCGCATCGTCGCCACCGCCGCCGAGGTGTTCGACCAGGCCGAGATGATCGTGAAGGTGAAGGAGCCGCAGGCGGTCGAGGTCGCGATGCTGCGTCCGCACCATGTGCTGTTCACCTATCTCCACCTCGCCGCCGACAAGCCGCAGGCCGAGGGACTGATGAAGTCGGGCGCGACCTGCATCGCCTATGAAACCGTCACGTCCCCGCGCGGCGGCGTGCCGCTGCTCAAGCCGATGTCGGAAGTCGCGGGCCGCATGGCGGTGCAGGTCGGCGCGCATTATCTGGAAAAGCAGCAGGGTGGCCGTGGCATCCTGCTCGGCGGCGTTCCGGGCGTCGCGCCTGCCAAGGTCGCGATCCTGGGCGGCGGCGTCTCGGGCGTGAACGCGGCACAGATGGCGGTCGGCCTGCGCGCCGATGTCACCATCTATGACATCAACAACGACCGTCTGGCCGAACTGGACATGTTCTTCTCCAGCCAGATCAAGACCGCCTATGCCTCCAAGGCGGCGATCGCGGCGGCGGTGAAGAATGCGCATCTGGTCATCGGCGCGGTGCTGGTGCCCGGTGCGGCCGCGCCGAAGCTGGTCACCCGCGACATGTTGAAGACGATGAAGCGCGGTTCGGTGATGGTCGACATCGCGATCGACCAGGGCGGCTGCTTCGAGACCAGCCATGCCACCACCCATCAGGACCCGGTGTTCGAGGTCGATGGCGTGATCCATTACTGCGTCGCCAACATGCCTGGCGCGGTCGCCCGCACCTCGACCTTCGCGCTGAACAACGCGACCCTGCCCTTCGCGGTGAAGCTGGCCAACATGGGAGCGGAAGCCGCGATGAAGGCTGATGCGCATCTGGCGAACGGCCTGAACGTCTCGGGCGGCAAGATCCGCCACGCGGCGGTCGCCGAAGCGCTCGACCTGCCGTTCGAGGCCTGGGCGGGCTAAACTCCGTTCGCACTGAGCGAAGTCGAAGTGCAAGCCACGGTGTCCGCCACGAGGGTGGCCCCGTGGCCTTCGACTTCGCTCAGGCCGGACGGCTGTTGGGATCGCCCACCCCCGTTCGCGCTGAGCAGAGTCGAAGCGCACGCCCGGACCTCCGCCACATGGGCAATCCCTGACCTCCGGTTTTATTTGACTGATCGGTGCGTGGGATAAGGTTCGCGCGGAGGCGCGGAGAGTTTACGTCCGGCCGACAGGCCAGTCCCTCATCGCCAGGGTGCGTCATGGCCTTCGGCCGAACGGCACCGATGGGTGCGTCTATCCCAAACCTCTCTGCGTCTCCGCGTCTCCGCGTGAACCAGTGAAACAAATCAAGAACATGAGAGTTGGTCCCGCGAAAGGAATTCGCGATGACCGACAATCCCAAGACCGAACCCTTCTCCAATGCCGAGAAGGACCCCGATGACTGGACGACCGGCGACGAACCGATGACCGGCGCGCAGGCGAGCTATCTGAAGACGCTGTCCGAGGAAGCGGGCGAAGGCTTCGACGAAACGTTGAGCAAGGCCGACGCCTCCAAGCGGATCGACGCGCTTCAGGCCAAGACCGGGCGGGGCCAGTAAGCCCTTATTGCCCCATCATCCGCATCGCCTGATCGAGCAGCATCACCCGCTGCTCGATCGCCGGGCGATAGGATGCGTCGGCGGGGGTCAGTTGCAGGGCGCGCCGCCACAACAGCCGGGCCCTGGCGAAATCCCCCGCCCGCATCCAGGCCAGCCCCTCGAAGAAGAACGGCACCGGGTCGTTCGCTCCCAGCGTCCGTGCCCGGCGGAATGCGAATAGCGCGGCGGGCGACATCTGATTGCGGTCATGTGCGAACAGGACATTGCCCAGTTCGGTCCAGTAGGGAACGCTGCGCGGATTGGCCCCGACCGCGCCCAGCATGATCTTCACCGCCGTCCGGCTGTCACCCGACCGCGCCAGCGCATCGGCGGCGGTGAACATCGCCGCCTCGCCGCCATAACGCCCCAGCAACTGCCCGCGCAGGTCGATCAACGCCTCATTGTCCGACTGCCGGTCGGACGGCGGCATGGGCGCGGCGGCGGGCAGGGTCGGCCTTCCCTGCCATGCATAGCCGACCCCGCCCAGCGCCAGCGCGGCCCCCAGCATCGTCCAGAGCGGCCTGGGGAAACGCAGCCAGAACGCCAGCCCAATCGCCGCCGCCGCGAGGCCGAGAAGCGTGAGCCAGCCCATCAGCGTGCCCGCCGAAAGCTGGAGCGCGCGATCCACGCGCCGACGCCCAACAACAGGATCGGCGTCGCCCATAGCAAGGCCGTCGCGCCCGACAGCGGCGGATCATAGCTGACATAATCGCCGTACCGTTCGATCAGCCAGTGGCGGATCGCCTCCGGGCTTTCCCCCTTAGCGATACGCTGGCGGACCAGTGCGCGCATATCCGCGGCCATGTCGGCATCGCTGTCGGCGATCGACTGGCCCTGACAGACGACGCAGCGCAATTCGCCCATCAAGGCGCGGGCCTGTGCCTCGGCGCGGGGGTCGGCAAGCTGGGTGTTGCCGTAATCGGGCGCGGTCGTGGCCGCCGCCAGCGCCAGGGCGAGGAACAGGCTCATCGCGCCGCCTCCACATCGCGGACGATCCGGTCGACCTGATCGGGGCGGATATCGCCGATATATTGCCGCACGATCCGCCCGCGCCCGTCGATCAGGAACGTCTCCGGCACCCCCGACGAGCCGAGCGACAGTTGCACCCGGCTGCGCGCGTCGTCGCCGATCGCGGCATAGGGATCCCCGTTGCGGCGCAGGAAGTCGGCGATGGCGGGTCCCTTGTCATGGATGGCGATGGCGTCGATCTCCACCCCCCTGGCCTTCAACGCCATGAGTTGCGGCGCCTCGGCGATGCAGGGGATGCACCAGCTCGCGAAGACGTTGAGCAGGCGCGGACGCCCCTTGCCGAAATCGCCGCTCGCCAGCCCCGGCTTGCCCGGCACCATCGGGTCGAGCCGGAAGTCGGGCAAGGGCTTGTCGACCAGTGTCGAAGGGACGGTGGTGTCGGACGGGCGCATCAACCCGCTCGCCACCACGACGAACAGGATGGCAAAGGCCGCCAGCGGCACCCAGATCAGCCACCGCCTCAGTCCCATAGCAACGCCCGTCGCCGCTGTTGCCAGCCCTTGAACCAGCGCCCGAACAGCGCCAGCGCCCCGCCCAGCGCGACCAGCGCGCCGCCCAGCCAGATCAACGTCACGAACGGCTTCCACCACAGCCGCAACTGCCAGCGACCGGTCGCCGCATCCTGCTGCCCCAGCACGGTATAGAGTTGCCCGTCCCAATGGGTGGCGATGGCGCTTTCGCTGGTGGTGGTCGGCGGATCGGTGAAGAAGCGCTGTTGCGGGCGCAGGGACTCCGCCGACCCGTCGCGCGTCGCGGTCAGCCGCGCCTCCAGCGCCGACCAGTTCGGTCCGATCGCCGGATAGATGCGGTCCAACTGCACCCGCCACGGTCCGACGATCGTGGCTTGCCCCGGATAGAGCGCGACCAGCCGCTCGGCGGTGAAGGCGCTGTCGCAGGCCATGCCGATCATGCTGACCCCGATCCCGACATGCGCGACGACCATACCCCAGATCGGCAAGGGCGTGCGCCGCCAGTTGCGCCGGGTGATCGGCAATATACTGGCAACGATCAGCCCGACACCGAAGGACAGGCCCAGGAGCGGCAACACCCCCACGCCCCCGGTCAGGGTCAGCACCAGCGCGAAAGTCCCCGCCGCCGCCACCATCGGCCAGAGCATCCGGATCAGCACAGCCTCCGCCTGATCCTGCCGCCAGCGCAACATCGGCCCGACCGCCATGACCGCGACCAGCGCCAGCGCGATCGGCCCCGCGGCGGCATGGAAGAAGGGTGGCCCGACCGACAATCGCACGCCGAACCCCGCCGCGACCAGCGGATAGAGCGTGCCGATCAGCACGATGCCCAGGATCACCGACAGCAACAGGTTGTTGACGACCAGCCCGCCCTCGCGGCTGACAAAGGCGAAGCTCCGCCCCGCCCTTACCTGCCCGATCCGCGCACCGAACAGGGCCAGCGCGCCGCCGATATAAAGACCCAGCAGCGCCAGGATGAACGCCCCGCGCCGGGGATCGACGGCGAAGGCATGGACGCTGGTCAAAATCCCCGAGCGCACGAGGAACGTCCCGATCATCGACATGGAGAATGCGACGACGGCCAACATCACCGTCCACGCCCGCAATCCGTCGCGCGCCGCCAGCACATTGACCGAATGGAGCAGCGCCGTCGCCGCCAGCCACGGCATCAGCGAGGCATTCTCGACCGGGTCCCAGAACCACCAGCCGCCCCAGCCCAATTCATAATAGGCCCAATAGGACCCCGCCGTGATCCCGATGGTCAGGAGCACCCAGGCCCCCAGCACCCAGGGCCGCATCGCACGGGCAAAGGCCGGGCTGACCTGCCCCGTCACCAGCGCGCCGACCGCGAAGGAGAAGGCGACCGACAGCCCGACATAGCCCGCATAGAGCGTGGGCGGGTGGAACGCCAAACCGGGGTCCTGCAACAGCGGATTGAGCCCCTGCCCCTCCACGGCGGCCGGATTCAACCGCGCGAACGGGTTGGAGGCGAACAGCAGGAAAGCATAGAAGCCCAGCGCGATCGCGCCCTGCGCCGCCAGCGTCGCTACATGCGTCGCCCGGTCGAGCGCGCGTTCCTTCCATGCCACCAGCGCGCCGCCCGCCCCCAGGATCGTGACCCAGAGCAGCATCGACCCTTCGTGATTGCCCCAGGCTCCGGCGAATTTGTAGATCCAGGGCTTGGCCGAATGGCTGTTTTCCGCGACCAGCCTGACCGACAGATCGGTGTTCAGGAACAGCGCGATCAGCGCCGCCATGGCGATGGCGACCAGCGCGCCCTGCACGATCGCGACCGGGCCGATCGCCGCCATCGCCTGCTCACCGGCGACATCCTTACGCCGCAGGCCAAGCACGCCCAGCAACAGTTGCAACCCCGCCAGCATCGCGGCGAACCAGAGCGCGGCAAGGCCCGCCTCGGCGATCATGGCTCCAGGCTCCGGCTCTCGTGCATATTGCCCGCCATCTCGGGGGGCATGTATTTCTCGTCATGCTTGGCGAGCAGATTGGTCGCGACGAAGCGGCCATCCGGCTGGAACTGCCCCTCGGCCACCACACCCGATTTCTCGCGGAACAGGTCCGGCGTGATCCCGGCGAAGGTCACGGGCGTCGTCGCCTTGCCATCGGTCACGACGAAGCGGACCGTCACGCCATCGGGCGCGCGGTGGACCGATCCCGCCTCGACCATCCCGCCCAGCCGTACCGCCCTGCCCAGCGGCAAGCCTTGCGCCTTCGCGTCCGAAGGCGTGTAGAAGAACGCCGCCTGGTCCTTCATCGCCGACATGGCGAGCAGCACCGCCGCGACGATCGCGGCCAGCGCCAGCAGCGCCAGCGTGAGACGTTGGGATTTGGGCGTCATTTCTCGGCGCGCTTCATCGCCAGATAGCTGATCAGGGTGAGCGCGCCTGCGCCGCCCAGCATGACCGCATAGGCCGCCGCCACGAACGCCATCTGGTTCATGCCCGCGCCATCCGCCGCATCCGCGCCTCGGCCTTGGCCTTGGCGAGCAGGGTGCGCATCCGCATCAGCACGATGGCGGCGAACAGGAAGGTGAAACCGGCCAGCGCGATGGGCAGCGGCCAGAGCAGCGACTTGTCGATACTGGAGCCGGTCAGCCCGATCGACTGGCCCTGGTGCAGCGTGTTCCACCACACGACCGAGTAACGGATCACCGGCAACAACGCGGTGCCCGCCAACCCGTACAGAGCCGGAATCCGCCCGTCCCCTCCCCGATCCGCATCGGCGCGGGCGAGCGCGATATAGCCCAGATAGACGAACAGAAGGAGCAGCATCGAGGTCAGCCGCCCGTCCCATTGCCACCACGTCCCCCAGGTCGGCCTCCCCCAGATCGACCCGGTGGCGAGGCACAGCGCGGCGAACACCGCCCCCGGCCAGGCGATGGCGCGGCCCGCGACCTGCGCCAGCGGATGCCGCCAGACGATCAGCGACAGGCTGGCGACGGCGATCCCGCTCCACCCGCCCATGCCCAGCCAGGCGGCGGGGACATGGATGTAGAGAATGCGTACCGTCTCCCCCTGAAGATAATCGGGGGGCGTCTGCGTCAGACCCGCCCAGACCGCGACGGCGATCAGCACGACGCCCGTCCCCAGGAAAATCCCGGTCAACGGACGAGCGATCTTCAGGAAACGCGCGGGGTTCGCAAGGGTGTGCAGGGTGGCCACGATGACAGGACTGTAAGGCCGTTTTTCGAGCGCGTCATCCGCCTTCTCCGTCCTTATTAAGCCCTTCCCGCAAGCGGGAGGGGTTTGGGGAGGGCATGGGGTCTCACGGAAACCGTCGCTTGTGGCCTACCCTCCCCCATCCCCTCCCGTTTACGGGAGGGGCGTGAAACTCATTAAGCGTTGAACCCGATAACATCCTGATTCGTCTTATCCTCGCGACACTCCTAGCAGGAGGCGCAAGGCGCAAAGGGACCATTACATCATCATGCCAGCCTTCCACCGCCTGCCCTTCCTCGCCCTCATGCTGACCCCCGCCCCCGTCTCTGCCCAAACCACCGAATCCGCCACCATCATCGTCACGGGCCGAGGCCTGGCGGACCAGCCCGGCGACCGCGCGCTGGACGTGGTGACGATCGACCGCGACCGGATCACGCAGAACGCCTCGCAGCGGCTGGAGAACGTCCTCTCCGATGTCGCGGGCCTTCAGCAGTTTCGCCGTTCGGACAGCCGCTCGGCGCATCCGACCTCGCAGGGGATCACCCTGCGTGGCCTTGGCGGCAATGCGTCGAGCCGGGCGCTGCTGGTGCTCGACGGCGTGCCGCAGGCCGATCCCTTTGGCGGCTGGGTGGTCTTCCCGGCCTATGCCACCGGGCGGCTGGGGCGCATCCGGGTGACGCGCGGCGGCGGATCGGGCTTTTGGGGCCCCGGCGCGCTGGCGGGCACGATCGAGATGGACAGTGCGACGCCCGACCAGCTCTCCCCGCTCGACGTGGCGCTATCCTATGGCAGCCGTGATTCGGTCGATGCGCAAGGTTCGGCCTCGCTGGCGCGCGAGGGCGGGTTCCTGACCCTGTCTGGCGCCTATGCGCGCGGCGACGGCTTCACCCCCATCGTCGAGGGACAAGGCGGGCCCGCCGACCGCCCCGCCCCTTACGAACAATATTCCGGCGCGGCGCGCGGCGTCATCGGCATCGCGCCTTCGACTGAGTTGCAGATGACCCTCGCCGCCTTTCACGACGCGCGCGATCGGGGGACCGACTTCACCGACAATCGCTCGGACGGCGCGGATGCCAGCATCAGGCTGGTCGGGCGCGGGGCATGGGGCTGGTCGGCGCTGGGCTATGTCCAGACACGCCAATTCGCCTCACGCTACGCCAGCGTGAACGCCGCGCGGACGGCGGCGACACTGACGCTCGACCAGTATAATGTCCCCGCGACCGGGCTCGGCGCGCGAGTGGAGGTGTCGCCGCCGCTGGGCGATGCCGTCACGCTGCGGCTGGGTGGCGATATCCGCGACACCAGCGGTCGGACACAGGAACTCTACACCTATGTCGCCGGGCTCCCCACGAGGCGGCGCGAGGCGGGCGGCGCGACGCGGACCATGGGGCTGTTCGCCGATGGCAGCGTCGAGGCAGGTGTCCTGACCGTCACCGCCGCCGCGCGGGTGGACGACTGGCGCATTCGGGGCGGAAAGCTGGACGAAAATATACTGGCGACCGGGGCGGTGCTGACCGACACCGATTTTGCGGATCGCTCGGGACAGGAGTTCACCGGGCGGCTCGGCGTCGCGGTGCGACCTGTCGAGCCATTGACCCTGCGCACCGCCGCCTATCGTGGGTGGCGGCTGCCGACGCTCAACGAACTGTACCGGCCGTTCCGCGCGGGAGCCGATGCGACCGCCGCCAATGCCGCGCTGAACCCCGAACATGTCGAGGGGGTGGAAGGCGGCTTCGACCTGACCCCGGCAAGGGGCTTGCGCCTGTCGGGGACGTATTTCCTCAACCGGCTGACCGATGCGATCGCCAATGTGACGATGGGGCGCGGACCGGGAACATTTCCCGGCGTCGGCTTCGTCGCGGCGAACGGCGTATATCGGATGCGGCAGAATCTCGACGCGATCCGCTCGCAGGGGTTCGAGCTGGAGGCGATTGCCAGCAGCGGACCGGTCAGCGCGCGCGCCTCCTGGTCGCATGTCAGCGCGCGGGTCGAGGCGTCCGGCATTGCCGCACCGCTCGATGGCCTGAGACCCGCGCAGACACCGCGCGACCAGCTATCGGCGACGCTGGCGGTCGAGCATCGCGGAGCGGCGCTGAGCGGGACCATGCGGCATATCGGTCGCCAGTTCGAGGATGACCAGAATAGCCGTACCCTCGCCCCCGCGACGACGCTGGACGCCTATGCGGCGGTGCCGGTCGTTCGCGGCTGGCTGATCGAGGCGCGGGCGGAGAACCTGGCCGATGCGCGGGTCGAGGCGACCTATAGCGGCGCGGGGCTGATCGAGCGGGCGACGCCCCGGACGTTGTGGATCGGGGTGCGGACGCGGTTGTGAGCAAAGGGGCGTGCACTTCGACTTCGCTCAGTGCGAACGGGGTTCAGTACCCCGCTCCGTTCAGCCCGAGCGAAGTCGAAGGCCACGCCCCGTCAGGCCCGCCGCTTCACCAACGCCGTTCGCAGACATCGGCACACCACCTCGTCGCGCTGGTTCAGCGCCTCATGCCGGAACGTCACCAGCCCCGCCCCCGGCCGCGACTGGCTCTCGCGCAAAGCCGTCACCTCGCTCGTCGCGCGCAGCGTGTCGCCCAGGAACACCGGCGCGGGCATGACCAGTTCGTCATAGCCCAGATTCGCGACCAGCGTCCCCAGCGTCGTCTCCCCCACCGACAGCCCGACCATCAACGAGAAGGTGAAGGTGCCGTTGACGAGGATCCGTCCGAACTCGCTGGCCTTCGCCGCCTCGGCATCGATGTGCAGCGGTTGCGGATTATGGGTCATGGTCGAGAAGAGCAGATTGTCCGTCTCGGTCACGGTGCGACGGATCGGATGGTCGATCCGGTCGCCGATCGTCCAGTCCTCGAAGACGCGCCCGCTCATGCCGCATCCTCCGCGACGATGCGGACCAGCGCAATACCCTCCGCCACCTGTCCGCCGGCTTCTGCCGTCAGGTCGGTGACGGTGCCGTCGAACGGCGCGGTCAGGACATGCTCCATCTTCATCGCCTCCAGCGTGACGAGCGGCTGGCCCGCGCTGACCGTCTGTCCCTCGCTGACCGCCACCGCGATGATGCGGCCGGGCATGGGCGACAGGATCGCGCCGTCCCCCGCCCCGCCCGCCGCAAGGCCATCCGCGCGCCAGCGGGTGAAGGACCAGCTTTGCCCGCCCTCGGAGATCAGCAGTTGTTCGGAAGGCGAAGGGGGCACCTCTCCCGCCTCGCTATAATCGACCGTGATCGGCTGGCCGTCGAGCAGAAAGCGCGCGGTCCGCCGGGGCGCGGCGTTGAGGCGGAAACCGGTGAGATCGTCCGCCCCGATCAGCGCCGCCGCCGCCTCGGCCAGCGCCTCTTCGGAGGGCTCGGTCGGTGGCATCAGCGCCTCGCCCTCGCGCGCGATCAGGCCGGTATCGACGCGGCCGCTGGCGAAGTCGGGATGGTCGAGCGCCTGCACGAGGAACCCGGCATTGGTGCGGACCGGCCAGATCACCGCCTCGTCCAGCGCATCGGCCAGCATTTCGCGGGCGTCGTCCCGGCTTTGCCCGTGCGCGATGACCTTGGCGATCATCGGGTCGTACCAGGGGGTGATCTCCGCGCCTTCCTCGACTCCCGTGTCGATACGGATCGCGGGGTCGTTCCCTAAGTCGAACACCTCCAGCGTGCCGATCGCGGGAAGGAAGCCCCTGGCCGGGTCTTCGGCATAAAGCCGCGCCTCGATGGCGTGGCCGTGGATGGAGAGGTCTCCCTGCGCCATCGGCAAGGGCTCGCCCGCCGCGACGCGGAGTTGCCACTCGACCAGATCGACACCGGTGATCGCCTCCGTGACGGGATGCTCGACCTGGAGCCGCGTGTTCATCTCCATGAACCACACCCGGTCGGCGCGAAGCCCCTCGGAGGCGTCGGCGATGAACTCGATGGTCCCTGCGCCGACATAGTCCACGGCCTGCGCGGCGCGGACGGCCGCAGCGCACACCGTCTCGCGGGTCGCCTCGTCCATACCGGGCGCGGGGGCTTCCTCGATCACCTTCTGGTGGCGGCGTTGCAGCGAGCAGTCGCGCTCGAACAGGTGGACGACCCGGCCATGGCGGTCGCCGAACACCTGCACCTCGATATGGCGGGGCGAGAGGATGTATTTCTCGATCAGCACCCGGTCGTCGCCGAACGAAGCCGCCGCCTCGCGACGGCAGGAGGCCAGCGCCTCGGCGAAAGCGGCGCGGTCGTCGACGCGGCGCATCCCCTTGCCCCCGCCCCCGGCGACCGCCTTGATGAGGACGGGATAGCCGACCGCATCCGCCTCGGCGGCGAGGCGGTCGGGGGACTGGTCCTCGCCCAGATAGCCGGGGGTGACCGGGACTCCGGCGGCGATCATCCGCGCCTTGGCGGCGTCCTTAAGGCCCATGGCGCGGATGCTGTCGGGGTTCGGCCCGACCCAGACCAGCCCGGCGGCGATCACCGCCTCGGCGAACCCGGCATTTTCAGAGAGGAAGCCATAGCCGGGATGGATCGCCTCCGCCCCGCTGTCCTTCGCGGCGGCGAGGATGCGATCGGCCACGAGATAGCTTTCCCGCGCCGGGGCCGGGCCGATCAGGATGGCTTCATCGGCCAAGCGGACGTGCAGGGCGTCCGCATCGGCTTCCGAATAGACCGCGACGGTGCGCAACCCCATCTCCCGCGCGGTGCGGATGATGCGGCAGGCGATCTCGCCACGATTGGCGATGAGGAGCGAATCAAACATGGCTTAATCCTCATTCCTCCCCAAGCTATGCTTGGGGAGGGGGACCATGGCGATAGCCATGGTGGAGGGGCGATGGGAATACCGACAAAGCCGGGCCGGACGGTTCGGAAAGCGCGAGGATTGCGACGCGAATTGACGCTGCCCGAGGTGGTTCTGTGGCGCGTCCTTCGCGAGCGTCCCGACGGCTTGCGGTTTCGTCGACAGCATCCGGCGTGGGCCTATGTGCTGGACTTCTACTGCCCGGCGGCGAGGCTGGCGGTCGAAGTGGATGGCGAGGTCCACGGGCGTGGTAATCGGCCGGAGCGGGATACTCGGCGCGACGCATTTTTGGGCGAGCATGGAGTGGCGGTTTTGCACATACCCGCTCGGGATGTGCTTCGCGATCTGGATAGCGTCGTGCGTTACATCGTCGCGCAGGCTCGCGACCGCTTGCCCCTCCACCGTCCTGCGGACGGTCCCCCTCCCCAAGCACAGCTTGGGGAGGAATAAGCGGCCTTCTTCATTCCTCCCCATCTTCGATGGGGAGGGGGACCGCCGCGAAGCGGTGGTGGAGGGGCATTCCCCGATCACATCCGGAACACCCCGAACCGGGGCGCCTCCGCGATCGGAGCATTCAAACACGCATCCAGCGCCAGCCCGAGGACATCCCGCGTCTGCGCCGGATCGACGATGCCATCGTCCCACAGTCGCGCGGTGGCGTACCAGGGATTGCCCTCGTCCTCGTAACGCTGGCGGATCGGGGCCTTGAACGCCTCCGCCTCCTCCGGCGTCCAGTTCTCCGCATCGCGGTGGACGGTCGCGAGCACGCTCGCGGCCTGCTCGCCGCCCATCACGCTGATCCGCGAATTGGGCCAGGTGAACAGGAAGCGCGGGGAATAGGCGCGCCCGCACATGCCGTAATTGCCCGCACCGAAGCTGCCGCCGATCAGCACCGTGATCTTGGGCACCTGCGCCGTCGCCACCGCCGTCACCAGCTTGGCGCCATGCTTGGCGATCCCCTCCGCCTCGTACCGCCCGCCGACCATGAAGCCGGAGATGTTCTGGAGGAACAGTAGGGGGATACGCCGCTGGCACGCCAGTTCGATGAAGTGCGCGCCCTTCTGCGCGCTCTCCGAGAACAGCACACCGTTATTGGCGAGGATCGCGACGGGCTTGCCATGGATATGCGCGAAGCCGCAGACCAGCGACGCACCGTACAACGCCTTGAATTCGTGGAAGCGCGATCCGTCGACCAGCCGCGCGATCACCTCATGCACGTCATAGGGCGCGCGGACATCCTGCGGGATCAGGCCGTATAGTTCCTCCGCCGAATAGAGCGGTTCGTCCGGCTCCGCGAGGTTGACGTCGGCCATCGCCTGAGGCGGCAGCGTCTCGACGATGTCTCGGACGATTGACAGCGCATGGTCGTCATCTTGCGCGACATGATCCACCACGCCCGACTTGCGGCCATGGGTGTCCGCACCGCCCAGTTCCTCGGCGGAGATAACCTCGCCCGTCGCGGCCTTCACCAACGGCGGGCCGGCGAGGAAGATCGTCCCCTGCCCGCGCACGATCACCGTCTCGTCCGACATGGCCGGGACATAAGCGCCGCCCGCCGTGCAGCTTCCCATGACGCAGGCGATCTGCGGAATGCCCGCCGCCGACATCTGCGCCTGATTGAAGAAGATGCGGCCGAAATGATCGCGGTCGGGAAAGACCTCCGCCTGGTGTGGCAGGTTCGCGCCGCCGCTATCGACCAGATAGATGCAGGGCAGCCGGTTCTCGAGGGCGATCTCCTGCGCCCGGAGATGCTTCTTGACGGTCAGCGGGTAGTAAGTGCCGCCCTTCACCGTCGCGTCGTTGGCGACGATCATCACCTGGCGTCCATGGACGCGACCGATACCCGCGATCATCCCCGCACCGGGGACGGCATCGTCATACAGGCCGTTGGCGGCAAGCTGGCCGATTTCGAGGAAGGGGGAACCGGCGTCGAGCAACTGCTCCACCCGGTCGCGGGGGAGGAGTTTTCCGCGTGCGACGTGACGTTCGCGGGAGGATTCGCTGCCGCCAAGACCCGCTCTCGCCACGTCGGCACGCAGGCGCTCGGCGAGCGCGCGGTTGTGCTCGGCATTGGCGCGAAAGCCCGGATCGTCGCGCGACACCCGGCTGGAAATCGCCGCCCCCATCAACTCCTCCCCAAGCTAAGCTTGGGGAGGGGGACCGCTCGCGTAGCGAGTGGTGGAGGGGCGAGGGGCGTATGCCCCTCCACCACCGCTTCGCGGCGGTCCCCCTCCCCATCAGAGATGGGGAGGATTTGGGTCGAGTTCATTGCGCCACCTTTTCGAACTTGCCGATCAACTCGCGCCCGATCAGCATCCGGCGGATCTCGTTCGTCCCCGCGCCGATGTCGAGCAGCTTGGCATCGCGCGCGAAGCGTTCGACCGGCCAGTCCTTGGTATAGCCCGCCCCGCCCAGCGCCTGGATCGCCTCCATCGCCACCTTCACCGCATTCTCGCTGGCGAGCAGGATCGCGCCCGCCGCGTCGAACCGGGTGGTCCGCCCCGCATCGCAACTGCGCGCCACCGCATAGACATAGGCCCGCGCCGAATTGAGCGCGACATACATGTCGGCGATCTTGGCCTGGATTAGCTGGAACTCGCCGATCGCCCGGCCGAACTGCCGCCGCTCGCGGACGTAAGGCACGACCACGTCGAGGCACGCCTGCATGATGCCGAGTTGAATTCCCGCCAGCACCGCGCGCTCATAATCCAGCCCGCTCATCAGCACGCCGACGCCGCCGTTCACCGGCCCCATCACCTGCGCGTCCGAGACGAAACAGTCGTTGAAGACCAGCTCGGCGGTCGGGCTGCCGCGCATCCCCATCTTGTCGATCTTTTGGCCGATCGCAAAACCGGCCATGTCCTTCTCGATCAGGAAGGCGGTGATCCCCCGGCTCCCCTCGCCCGTCTTGGCATAGACGACCAGCGTGTCGGCATAGGGCGCATTGGTGATCCAGAACTTCGTGCCGTTCAGCACCCAGCCGCCCTCGGCCTTCACCGCGCGCAGCTTCATCGACACGACGTCGGACCCCGCCGACACCTCCGACATGGCGAGGCTGCCGACATGTTCGCCCGAGATCAGGCCGGGGAGATATTTCGCCTTCTGCTCCGCATTGGCCCAGCGGCTGATCTGGTTGATGCACAAATTGGAGTGCGCGCCATAGGACAGACCCAGCGAGGCGGAGGCGCACGATACCTCCTCGATCGCGACGACATGCTCCAGATAGCCGAGACCCAGCCCGCCATCCGCTTCGTCCACCGTGATGCCGTGCAGGCCTAGCGCGCCCATTTCGGGCCAGATGTCGCGGGGAAACCAGTCCTCCGCGTCCATCCGCGCGGCGAGCGGTGCGATCCGATCGGTCGCGAAACGGCGCGTCGCCTCACGGATGATGTCCGCGCTTTCGCCCAGCGCGAAGTCGAAATCCTCGATCATGTCCTCTCCAAGCGGCTCTTTTGAGTCCGTTGCCCCGCTTTAAACGGATATTACCCAAACGCGCAATCTTCGTTCCAGCCTCGGTCATCTCGCCTGATGCCAAGGTGGATCGAATAACCGATCCAAACATTTGCAACTGGTCGCGAAACTCTTCATGTGGCAGGAACGAGAGGATTTGATCACCTGATGGCCACCCGTCCCGTCGCCACCGATCCAGGGCAAGATATTACCGCCTGCGACCGGGAACCCATCCATATTCCCGGGGCGATACAGCCACATGGCCTGCTACTGGTCGCCGATGCCGCGACGCAGCGGATCGTCGCGGGCGCAGGGAATATCGAAGACCGGCTGGCCTCCGAATGGCTGGATCGCCCCTTGTCCGAACTGCTCGGACAGGAGGTAGCGAAGATGGTCGCCGTCATGCCGATCGGGCCGGGCTCGGCGGTCGCCGCCGTCCCCGTCGACGGGTCGAACGAAGCCTTTTCGGTCACCGCGCACCGCGTCGCGGGCGAACGGGTGCTGATCGAGCTGGAACCCAGCATCGCCGATGCTCCCTGGGGCCGGGGCAGCCCGCTCGCCTGGCTGGACGCGGCGGCGACGAGCTTCGAGCGGACCGGCGACCTGGCGATGCTGTTCGACCGGGCGGCGACCACCTTTCGCCTGCTGACCGGCTTCGACCGGGTGATGGTCTATCGCTTTCTAGACGAGGATGCGGGCCGCGTCGTGGCCGAGGCGCGCGCGCCGGAATTGCAATCCTTCCTCCACCATCACTTCCCCGCATCGGACATTCCGAAGCAGGCCCGCGCGCTGTACGTTCGCAACCGGACGCGCTGCATCCCCGATATCGGCTATGTCCCCGCGCCGCTCCGCCCCGCCGGGTTCGAGACGCTGGACCTCAGCGACGTCGCATTGCGCAGCGTGTCGCCTATCCACTTGCGCTATCTGGCGAATATGGGCGTGGTCGCCTCCGCGTCGATCTCGATCGTCAAGGACGGCGTGTTGTGGGGCATGGTCGCCTGCCACCATCACAGCCCGCGCCACCTGTCCGCCGAACTGCGCGCCGCCGCCGCCGCGCTCGCCAGCGGCCTGGCGCGTCAGATCCGGGCGCGCGAGGAGGCCGAACTCTATCGCGAGCGGCTCCGCCTGCGCGCGGCGGAGGACGGCATATTGCCGCGCGTCGTCGGGCCGGGCGATATCGTCCCCGTCATTCGCCGCCTGATGCCCGATCTGATGACCATGCTGGGCGGGACCGGCTTCGCCATCGTCCATGGGGGCAAGGTGCATGACCATGGAATCTGCCCGCCCGCCCTCGCCTCGCTCGACATCGCGCAGACGGTGACCGCGCGTACCGGCGGCGAGTTGTTCGTCACCCATCAACTGGCCGACGCAATGCCCGAGACCGCGCCGTTGGCCGCCGCCGCCAGCGGCCTGCTGGCCCTGCCGCTGGTCGATGGCGGGATCACGTTGCTATGGTTCCGCGCCGAGCAGGTGGAGGAGGTCGAATGGGCGGGCAATCCGCACAAGTCGGTCGCCGCGACCCCCGACGCCACCCTGACCCCGCGCGCCTCGTTCGACAGCTGGCGCGAGACGGTACGCGGGCGTTCGCGTCGCTGGACGATGGAAGAGGTGGAGTCCGCCCATCGCCTCCGCCGCGCCCTGCACGAAGCGTCGCAGAACCACCGCTTGCGCGGGTTGAACAGCGCGTTGCAGCGGACGCTGGACGACAAGGAAGCGCTACTCCAGCAGAAGGACGTGCTGATGAAGGAGGTGGACCACCGGGTCCAGAACAGCCTCCAGCTCGTCTCGTCCTTCCTGTCGCTCCAGGCCAAGGCGGCGGGCGATCCCCATGTGCGCGAGCAGTTGAACGAGGCGCAGGCACGGCTGTCCGCCGTCGCCCTGGTCCATCGGCGCCTCTACCGCGACGACCAGATCCAGACGGTCGATCTCGCCCGTTATCTGGAGGATCTGGTCGGCGACATGCGCCAGTCAATGGGTCGCGACTGGTCGGCGATGATGCGCATGGACCTGACGCCGATCCTGATGCCGACCGATCGGGCGATCAACCTCGGGCTGGTCACGACCGAGTTGATCATCAACGCCACCAAATATGCCTATGACGGCGCCGCGGGGCCGGTAACGATCACGCTGGAGCAATATGGCAATCGCCTGCGCCTGATCGTCGCGGACGAGGGGCGTGGCAAGGGCGACGATGAGGTCGACGACGGGCGCGGCTTCGGCAGCCGGATGATGGCCGCGATGATGCAGCGCCTGTCGGGTTCGATCGAATATGACGACAACCAGCCGGGCCTCCGCGCCATCGTGATCGCCCCGATCGCGGATTGAGGGGGAAGCCTTCGGGGCTCTAACCTCCGTTCAGCCTGAGCGAAGTCGAAGGCCAAGGGCATAATTACCCCAAAGGTACCACCCCGGCGAAGGCCGGGGTCCAGTTTTTGGCATCCTTTCGGAGCGTCAAAATGCCTCGCATCCGGACCTCGGCCTTCGCCGGGGTGGAGGGGAATAAAAGTGAGGCGAATCCCGTAGCCTTCGACTTCGCTCAGGCCGAACGGAGGGTGGGGGTTACGCCGCTTTGCCGTAAAGGGCGAACACAACCTCTGCGGCCTTTACGGCCCGGTCGATCCACGCCTCATCCCCCGCCGCCGCGTCCAGCGCATGGCGGAAGTCGCGCCATTCCCCCGGCCCGAAGCCGGATTGGAGATAGGCCTTGGGCAGCCCCTCTCCCACCTGCCGGGCGAGCATCACGCCGCCCAGCCGCGATCCTTCCGTCACATACAGCGCGCCCCAGCGCGCCGCATCGTCATCCGACAGGTCGAGCGTCAGGGGTTCGGGCATATCCCGCCCCAGCGCGATCAGGTCCGCCGCCAGCGCCGCACGCCGCGACCGCCAGGGGAAGCCGATCCGCCGCCCCGACAACCAGTCCTCGACCACGGGCAGTGCCCGCGCATGGGCGATCAGGAACGCCGTGTAGCTTTCCCAATCGTCCAGCCGATAGGCGCCATAAGCGGCATCGACCGCCTCATGCGCGGGACCGGTGCGCGCGCGCAGGATGGCCGATGCGCTGTCGCTTATTTCAGGCAGGCGACGATCGCCGCGATCACCGCCAGCGTCTCTTCCGGATCGAGCACGCGGACCGTGTCGAGGCCCAGTTCCTTGGCGGGATAGTCGTTGCCGCCGGGGAAGATCGCGTCGCCGATGAACATCATCGCCTCAAGGGGAATGCCGCTGGCGTCGCGCAGCTTCTTGAGCCCGTACGCCTTGTCGACGCCTTCACGCGTAATGTCGATCGAGGTCGCGCCGCCCATGTTGATCGACAGGCCCGGCAGGCGCTGCTTGAGATCGGCCTGTATGATCTTGCGCTTCTCGAACTTGGGGTCCCAATGTTCCTTGGCGTCGATCGGCGCCTGCTGGCCCAGCGCGGAGAAGGTGATCTGGCTGCCGCGATCCTCGATCCGCTCGCCCCAGGTCTGCTCCGGCACGAAGCCGGTCGCCTCCAGCGCGGCGTCGAACGCCTCCAGGATCTTGACCTTGGTCGCATCGTCGAACAGCTCGGCATAGACCGGGGTCCATTCGCCGTCCTGATAGGTGTAGAGCTTGGTGCCGGTGGTCGGCATCAACCACAGCTTGCTGCGGTCGGCGCGTTCGGGCAGGCGGCTCGCCACCTGCTTGTCGAACTGCGGCCAATCGCCGCCCGAGATCACCGCAACATGCGCGACGTCGAGCAGATCGGCCAGCGCCTCCCCCATCGGTTCGCCCAGAGGCTGTTTGCTTTCGGCCAGCGTACCGTCGAGGTCGAACGCAACCAGTTGCTTCATGAAGGCACTCCAATTCTGGGCATGATGATAGTATCGATGGCATAGGCCACGCCATCGTCCGCGTTGGAACGGGTGTGTACCGATATCCGTTCCCTAACAGCGTCCGGCGCATTCGCCATCACGATCGGCAGGCCCGCGCGTACCAACATGGGAAGATCGTTGGCCTGGTCGCCCAGCACCGCGACCTGTTCCAGCGGCACGCCGAACGCCTTGGCCAGCATAGCCACGCCATCGCCCTTGTTCGCTTGCAGCGCGGTCACGTCAAGATAATAGGTCTGCGACTGGGCTATGGTCGCCGCCCTGCCATGCGCTTCATTCGCCTTGTCATGCAGGCCACGCAGCAATTCGGCGTCGTCGCTGACCAGCGTGATCTTGTCGACCTTGTCGATCAACGCGGCAAAATCCTGCGTCACGACCGGTTCCTGCGACGACGCCTTGCGCTCATGCTCGACATGGGTGCCCTCGGCGCTGCTGGCGTACCAGCGATCGTCGGCGAAGACCCAGATGGCGACCGGGTTCTCGGCCGCCATCGCCAGCACGTCCTTCACGACCTCGGCCGGCACCCGGAATTGCACGTCGATCGAACCGTCACGACGGAAGACGGTGCCCCCGTTGAACGCCCCGATCGGCGCGTCGATCGCCAGTTCCTCGGCCAGCCAGCCCAGCCCCGATCGCGGCCGGGCGCTGATGATCGTGAAGCCCACACCCGCCGCCGCCAGCCGCTTGACGGCGGCGATGGTGGCGGCGCGCAGTTTCTTGTCCGGATCGACCAGCGTGCCGTCGACATCCGACACGACCAGCCGAATGGGCGGGCTCATTGCGGGATTTCGGTGTGGCCGCCAAAGCCGAAGCGCATCGCCGACAGCACCTTGTCGCCGTATGTATGCTCGACCCGGCTTCGATAGCGCGCGAACAGCGAGGCGGTCAGGACATTGGCCGGAACCTTCTCCTCCATCGCCGCGTCGATCGTCCACTGGCCCTCGCCCGAGTCCGCGACATGGCCCGAGAACTGCTCCAGCATCTCGTCCTTGGCCAGCGCGATCGCGGTCAGGTCGAGCAGCCATGACGAGATCACGCTGCCGCGCCGCCAGACCTCGGCAATGTCGGTCAGGTTCAGGTCGAAGCGTTCGTCCTCGGGCAGCTTGTCGCTGTTCTTCGACTTCAGGATGTCGAAGCCCTCGGCATAGGCCTGCATCAGGCCGTACTCGATGCCGTTGTGGATCATCTTGACGAAATGACCGGCACCGGCGGGACCGGCATGGATATAGCCCTTTTCGGCGCGCGGGTCGACCTTGTCGGCGATGCGGCCCGGCGTGCGGACGATATCGCCCGTGCCGGGGGCGAGTGCCTCGAAGATCGGATCGAGATGATCGACCGTTTCCTTGTCGCCGCCGATCATCATGCAATAGCCGCGCTCCAGGCCCCAGACGCCGCCCGAGGTGCCGACATCGACATAATGGATGCCCTGCTCGGCCAGCGTCTTGGCGCGGCGGATATCGTCCTTGTAGAAGCTGTTGCCGCCGTCGATGACCACGTCACCGTCCTTGGCCAGCTTGGCGATTTCCGCGATCGTGTCCTCGGTCGGGCCACCGGCAGGCAGCATCACCCACCAGATCGCCTTCTCGGCCAGCTTGGCCGCCATGTCCTCCAAGCCGGTGGCCGCTTCCGCGCCGTCCTTGGCGAGCGCCTGCACCGCCTCGTCGCTGCGATCCCAGGCCACCACCTGATGCCCAGCCAGCATCAGGCGGCGCGCGATGTTGCCACCCATGCGGCCAAGGCCGACCAGACCGATCTTCATGCGGAACTCCATTATGTTCTTGGTGTCGTAAAAAAGGGAAAGGCCCCCTCCCCGGCCTGGGGAGGGGGCCTGTCGGATCAGGCCGTGGCGGGCTGCTTCTGCCCGATCGCGCCGAGCAGATCGTCGAACGCCTTGACGAAGGAGGCGACCCCCTCCGCCACCAGCGTGTCGGTCACACCGTTCAGGTCGAGGCCCAGCCGCTCGGCCTCGGCCAGCACATGCTTGGCCTCGTCGATATCGGCGGTCAGCGTCTCGGCCACCGTGCCATGGTCGCGGAAGGCGTCCATCGTCTTGGGCGGCATGGTGTTGACCGTGTCCGGCCCGATCAGTGTGTCGATATAGAGCGTGTCGGGGAAGGACGGATCCTTGGTCCCCGTCGACGCCCAGAGCAGACGCTGCGGCTGCGCACCCTTGGCGGCCAGCGCCTGCCAGCGGT
Source organism: Sphingomonas sp. SORGH_AS_0879 (assembly GCF_030819175.1). Taxonomy (NCBI): domain Bacteria; kingdom Pseudomonadati; phylum Pseudomonadota; class Alphaproteobacteria; order Sphingomonadales; family Sphingomonadaceae; genus Sphingomonas; species Sphingomonas sp. SORGH_AS_0879. Next base: position 1,327,508 of record NZ_JAUTBJ010000002.1, on the reverse strand, counting down.
CGGACTTCAGGAAGTCCAGATACCATTGATAGGCCAGCTTGGCGTTGGCGATGGCGACCTTGCCGCGCACCGCCTTCAGCGCATCCGCCTCGGCATCGCCGGCGGCGATCCGCTCGTCGATCTTCTTGTCGATCGCCGAGTCGATGCGGCTGATGAAGAAGCTGGCGACGCTGGCGATCCGGTCGATCGGCTGCCCGGCCTTGACCCGCTCTTCCAGCCCGGCCGCATAGGCCTCGGCCACCTTGATATAGGCGGCTTGCGAGAAGAGCAGCGTGACGTTGACGTTGATCCCCTTTGCGATGGTCGCCGAAATCGCCGGAGCACCCGCATCGGTGCCGGGAATCTTGATCATCAGATTGGGGCGATCGACCGCGTGCCACAGCTTTTCGGCCTCGGCGATGGTCGCGTCGGTGTCGTCGGCGATATAAGGCGACACTTCCAGGCTGACATAGCCGTCCCTTGGCGTCGAGGCGGTCATAGACGGGCTTGAGTGTTTCCGCCGCCGCCTTGATGTCCTGGATCGCCAGATGCTCGTAACGGTCGATGGTCGCCGCGCCGGGGTTCTCCTTGTCGAACGCGGCCAGCGTACCGTCATAGGCGTCGCCATGCCCCATCGCCTTTTCGAAGATCGACGGGTTGGAGGTGACGCCGGTCAGCCCGTCCTCGGCGACCAGCTTTTCCAGCCCCTTCGCCTCGAGGAACTTGCGATCGACGAAATCGAGCCAGGGGGCGCAACCCTTGGCGCCCAGTTCCTGCAACTTGCTCATCACTTGGTCTCCAGCATTTCGCGGGCCACCTTCACGACATTGTCATGGGTGAAGCCGTACTTGTCCTGCAACTTGGCGAGCGGGGCCGAGGCGCCGAAGGTCGACATGGTGATCGTCCGACCGTCGAACCCGACATAGCGGTCCCAGCCGACCGACCCGGCCTGCTCGACCGCCAGACGCCTGGTGACGGCGCGCGGCAGGACGCTTTCCTTATAGGCCGCATCCTGCAACTCGAACCGATACCAACTCGGCAGCGAGACGACGCGCGCCTTGATGCCATCGGCCTTCAACGTCTCATAGGCGTCCGTCACCAGCGACAGTTCCGACCCCGTTGCGATCAGGATGATGTCGGGTGTGCCGTCGCAATCCGCAAGGACGTAACCGCCCTTCCTCACGCCCGAAGCAGGCGCATATTTGCCGCGATCCAGCGTCGGGAGCGCCTGACGCGAGAAGATCAGCGCGGTCGGGTGGCTGGCCGATTCGGCGGCGCAGCGCCACGCCTCGGCGACCTCATTCGCGTCGCCGGGGCGGATCGTGTCGAGGCCGGGGATCGCGCGCAGCGTCGCCAGATGCTCGATCGGCTGGTGGGTCGGACCGTCCTCGCCCACGCCGATCGAGTCGTGCGTGAAGACGAAGATCGCACCGATCTCCATGATCGCGGCAAGGCGGATCGGCGCGCGCATATAGTCGGAGAAGACCAGGAAGGTCGCGCCGTAGGAACGCAGATGCGACAGCGCCATGCCGTCGACGATCGCCCCCATCGAATGCTCGCGCACGCCGAAGTGGAAGTTGCGCCCCTCATAGCTGCCCGGCTGGAACGAACCGCCATCCTTGATCAGCGTCTTGGTCGAGGGCGCGAGGTCGGCCGAACCGCCGATCAGCCACGGCACCTTGGCGGCGATGGCGTTCTGCACCTTGCCACCCGAGTCGCGGCTGGCGATGCCCTTGGCATCCGCCTCGAACACCGGAATCTCGCTGTCCCAGCCCTCGGGCAGTGTGTCGGACAGCATCGCGTCGAGTTCGGCGGCGAGGTCGGGATATGCGGCGCGGTAACGCTCGACCATCGCGACCCATTCGTCGCGCAGCGGCTTGCCGCGTGCCTCGATCGCGCCCTGGAACGCTTCGCGCACGCCGTCGGGGACCAGGAACTTGGCATCCTCGGGCCAGCCATAGGCCTTCTTGGTGGCGCGGATCGCGTCCTCGCCCAGCGGCTCGCCATGCGCCTTTTCGCTGCCCGCCTTGGGGCTGCCATAGCCGATGACCGACTTGACGACGATGAAGGTCGGCTTGTCCGTGGTCGCCTTGAAGGTGTCGAGCGCGGCGGTCAGCGCGGCGACGTCGTTGGCGTCGTCGACATGCAGGACGTTCCAGCCATAGGCCTCGAAACGCTTGCCCACATCCTCGTCGAACGCGATGTCCGTGCCACCCTCGATCGAAATCTGGTTCGAGTCGTAGATCCAGCACAGGTTGGACAGCTTGAGGTGCCCGGCGGTCGAGGCGGCTTCCGACGCGACGCCCTCCATCATGTCGCCGTCGCCGCACACGACATAGACGTCATGGTCGAAGACCGGGAAACCCTCGCGGTTGAAATGCGCCGCCAGCCAGCGCTCGGCGATCGCCATGCCGACCGAATTGCCGCAACCCGCGCCCAGCGGGCCGGTCGTCGTCTCGACGCCGGTGGTGTGACGATATTCGGGGTGGCCCGGTGTCTTGGAGTTGAGCTGACGGAAGCCCTTCAGGTCTTCCAGGCTGAGCGCGGGCTTGCCGGACTTGTTGCCGTTCGCATCGATCTCCTCGATCCCCGCCAGATGGATCAGCGAGTAGAGCAGCATCGAGGCATGGCCGACCGACAGCACGAAGCGGTCGCGATTGGGCCAGTCGGCATGGGCGGGGTCGTAGCGCAGGAATTTCGACCAGACGGTGTGACCGACCGGAGCCAGCGCCATCGGCGTGCCGGGATGGCCCGAATTGGCCTGCTGCACCGCGTCCATCGACAGGGTGCGGATGGTGTCGATGGTCAGTCGCTCGATCGACCCGTCTTCGTGCAGATGGGTATCGGCCACGGCGTGGGTGGTGGCATCGGTCATGGGGTCTGGCCTCATCCTTGTCTTATGCGATCGAACGCGTCCGCGCTCGCTCTGGTTGCCATGCGTGAGCGGCCTTAGCGCGGGTTCGCCCCCCGTTCCAGCCGGGTAACGATCCCGTTATCCGCAATATAGGCGGCATCGATTTCGCGCAGGAACAGACCATGCCCGACAATTCCTGGTATCGCTACCAGAGAATCGGCGAGGGTCGGGAGCGAGGAATCGTCCCAGCCATGGCCGTCGATGACGATATTGCCATTGTCGGTCCGATAGTCGGGGCGCTCGACCATATGGACGAAAAAATCCTTCAGTCGCGCGGTGACATAGCTTTTGGCGAAGGGCAGTATCTCGACGGGAAGCGGCGTTCCGCCCAGCCGCGCCACCCGCTTCGAGCCATCGGCGATCACGATCATCCGGTCGGCGGCGTCGGCGACGACCTTCTCACGCAGCATCGCCCCGCCCGCCCCCTTTACCGCATACAGCCGCGCGTCGATCGCATCCGCGCCGTCGATCGCCAGATCGACCCGCGACACCTCGGCGAAGTCGCGCACTCGCAGACCCAGCGACTCGGCCAGCCTGGCGCTCGCGAGGGAGGTAGCGACCGTCTCGATCCGCAGATTCCGTTCGGCCAGCGCCGCAATGGCGTGCGCGGCGGTCGAGCCCGTCCCCAGGCCCACCAGCATATCGTCGCATACCTCCCGCACCGCGGCAGCGGCGGCGAGGTGCTTATCGGCGTCCCGATCCTTCATTTCCTTACAAAAATGCTCCAGAACCCCAAAGGCTCCCACATGACGGGATTCGCCGCAACGCGACAAATTGCGACAATTAAGGCATGGCGATTTAGGCCATCATCGCTTGCCTTTTCGGCTCCGCCTCGTGCAATTTGACATAAGACAGCAACGTTTGCCCGGATCACGCATTGAGGCGCGAGCCGGGCTCCCGCTCGGCATTTCAGGCAGGTGGACGATTTGAACTTTCCAGGCTTTCGCGGGCGCCGGGCGCTTGCCGGTACGGCCATGGTCCTGGCGCTGGCGACCTTGTCGGCATGTGGCGGCGAAAAAGGCGGCACGGCCAAGGCGCGCGCGGGCGGACAGCAGCAGACGCCGACCGTCGGCTTCGTCACCGTCCAGCCGACCAACGCGCCGATCATCACCGAACTGGCCGCGCGAACCACCGCCTTCGAAAGCTCCGACGTGCGCCCGCAGGTGACCGGCGTCATCCGCCGCCGCTTCTTCACCGAAGGATCGCTGGTGAAGCGCGGCCAGCCGCTCTACGAGATCGACCCGCGGCTCTACCGCGCCTCGGTGAACCAGGCCGCCGCCAATCTGCAAAGCGCGCAGGCCAATGCGGAGGCGACGCGAACCCTCGCGGAACGCTATCGCCCGCTGGCGCAGATCGAGGCCATCTCGAAGCAGGACTATACCAACGCCCAGGCCAGCGCTCGCCAAGCCGCCGCCCAGGTGGCGCAGACCCGCGCCGCGCTGGAAACCGCACGGGTCAACCTGCAATTCACCACCGTCCCCGCCCCCATCACCGGGCGGATCGGCCGCTCGCTGTTCACCGTGGGCGCGCTGGTCAGTGCCAGCCAGACCGATCCGCTGGCGCAGATCCAGCGGCTGGACCCGATCTTCGTCGATATCCAGCAATCCGCCGCCGACCTGCTCTCGCTCCGCCGCAGCCTGTCGGCGCGCGACGGCCTGATCCCCGCCAGCGCGCGCGTGACGCTGCGGCTGGAGGACGGGACCGATTACGGGCAAACCGGCACCGTCGAGTTCGCCGAAGCCGTGGTCGATCCGCAGACCGGCACCGTCACGCTGCGCGCGCGCTTCCCCAATCCGCAAGGACTGTTGCTGCCCGGCATGTTCGTGCGCGCGCGCTTCGCCCAGGCGATCGACACGGGTGCCTATCTGGTCCCGCAGCAGGCGATCGCCCGCGACCCCAAGGGCAATGCGACGTTGTTCGTCGTCGGCCAGGACAGCAAGGTCCAGCAGCGGACGGTCAAGGCCGAGCGGACGCAAGGGACCAACTGGGTCGTCACCGATGGCCTGAAACCCGGCGACCGGATCGTGACCCAGGGCCTCGCCAATCTGCGCGCGGGCCAGAGCGTGAAGGCGGTCCCCGCCGACAGTCCGCAAAAGGTCCAGCCCCCCTCGCCCGAGCAGTTGAAGAAGATGCAGGCCGCCAAGGGCAAGGCGGGCTGACCGGACCATGCTCAGCCGCGTCTTCATCGATCGTCCCATCTTCGCCTGGGTCCTCGCCATCATCGTCATGCTGGCGGGCGTCGGCGCGATCATGGGCCTGCCCATCGCGCAATATCCCGACGTCGCGCCGCCCCAGGTGTCGATCCGCGCCACCTTCCCCGGCGCGTCCGCCCAGACGTTGCAGAACTCGGTCACCCAGGTCATCGAGCAGCAACTGACCGGCATCGACGGGCTGCTCTATTTCCAGTCCTCCTCGTCCAGCCGTGGCTCGGTGACGATCACCGCGACCTTCGCAAAGGGCACCGACCCCGATATCGCGCAGGTGCAGGTCCAGAACCAGGTCCAGCAATCGGTCGCACGCCTGCCGCAACAGGTGCAGCAGCAGGGTCTGGTCGTCCGCAAGTCGAACCCCGACTTCCTGCTGATCGCGGGCGTCTATGACGAGACGAACCGGATGACGAACCAGGACGTCTCCGACTATCTCGTCTCCAACCTGCAAGACCCGCTGGGCCGTATCCAGGGCGTGGGCGACACCAACGTCTTCGGCTCGCAATATGCGATGCGCATCTGGCTGAACCCCGAGCGGCTGGCCTCCTATCAGTTGATGCCCTCGGACGTGGTCACCGCGATCCAGAACCAGAATACCGAAGTCGCGGCCGGCGAAGTCGGCGGCACGCCGTCGGCCAGCACGCAGATGCTGAACGCCACCGTCACCTCGCAGTCGCGGCTCCAGACGCCCGAACAGTTCCGCGAGATCATCGTCAAGACGCTGAACAACGGCGCGACCGTCAAGCTGTCCGACGTGGCGCGGATCGAGCTGGGCGCGGAAAGCTATGCCGCCGTCAGCCGGATCAACCAGCATCCCGGCGCGGGTATCGCGGTGCTGATGGCCCCCGGTGCCGACGCGCTGAAGACCGCCGAACTGGTCAAGGCGGAGATCACCCGCGTCGCCAAGACCTTCCCGCCCGGCCTGAAGATCGCCTATGCCAATGACACCACCGCCTTCATCAAGCTGTCGATCGACGAGGTGGTCAAGACGCTGATCGAGGCGATCATCCTCGTCGTCATCGTCATGTTCGTCTTCCTGCAAAGCTGGCGCGCGACGCTGATCCCGACGATCGCGGTGCCGGTGGTGTTGCTGGGCACCTTCGCGATTTTCTATCTGGCGGGATTCTCGATCAACACCTTGACCTTGTTCGGGCTGGTGCTCGCCATCGGCCTGCTGGTCGACGATGCGATCGTGGTCGTGGAGAATGTCGAGCGCCTGCTCGACGAAAATCCCGACATGACCCCGCGCGAGGCGACGATCGAGTCGATGAACGAGATCACCGTCGCGCTGATCGCGATCGCGCTGGTCCTGTCGGCGGTGTTCCTGCCGATGGCGTTCTTCGGCGGCTCGACCGGCGTCATCTATCGCCAGTTCTCGATCACGATCGTCTCGGCGATGATCCTGTCGGTCGCGGTCGCGATCATCCTGTCCCCCGCCCTCACCGCCAGCCTGCTCAAGCAGAAGGCCAGGCAAGGCGAGCAGGCCCAGTGGCTCGACCGCAAATTCCCGCGCGTGGCGCATGGGCTGCAACGCGCCAAGGACGGGTTCAATTCGCGTTTCGACTGGACGGTGGAGAAATACACCTCCGCCGTGCGCACCGTGGTCGACCGCAAATGGCTGTTCCTGCTGATCTATGTGGGCGTCGTCGCGCTGCTGGCGATCCTGTTCCTGCGCCTCCCCACCGGCTTCCTGCCGACCGAGGATCAGGGTTCGGCGATCATCCAGTTCCGCCTGCCAGCCGGCGCGACACAGGGGCGGACGATGGAGATCCAGCGACGCGTCGAGCAATATTTCGCCCAGAACGAGGGCAAGAACGTCCAGGTGCTCTTCTCGGTCGCGGGCGGCGGCGGGGGTGGCACCAGCGGCCAGAATACCGGCCAGGGCTTCATCAACTTCGTCGACTGGGCCGACCGCAAGGGCAACGAAAACAGCGCCGACGCGATTACCGGTCGCGCCTCCGCCGCGTTCCGGGGCTTGCGCGACGCGCAGGTCTTCGCGCTGGTGCCGCCCGCCATCCGGGGTCTCGGCCAGTCGGACGGCTTCACCATGGAGTTGCAGAACATCTCCGGCATGCCGCTGGACAAGTTCGAGGCGATCCGTGACGAATTGCTCGCCAAGGCCAATGCCGACCCGATGCTCGCCTCGGTCCGCCTGACCGAACTGCCCGATATCGCGACCCTGCGCGTCGACCTCGACCAGCAGAAGCTGTCGGCCTTGGGCCTGACCCAGCAACAGGTGAACTCGACCCTGTCGACCGCCTGGGGCGGGCAATATGTCAACGACTTCATCGACCGTGGCCGCGTCAAGCGTGTCTTCGTCCAGGGCGACGCGCCCTATCGGAGCGAGCCCGAAGACCTGAAGCAATGGTTCGTGCGCGGATCGAGCGGCCAGATGGCCCCCTTCTCCTCCTTCTCGACGATCAACTGGGGCGTGGCCCCGACCACGCTGTCGCGCTTCAACGGCATCCCGTCCTATGAATTCCAGGGGTCGGCCGCGCCGGGCTATAGCTCGGGCGACGCGATGCAGCGGATGACCGAGTTGGCGGCGGAAATTCCCGGCACCTCCATCGCCTGGGCGGGGCTTTCCTATCAGGAGCGGTTGTCTGGCGGACAGGCCCCGATCCTCTACGGCCTGTCGATCCTGGTCGTGTTCCTGTGCCTGGCCGCGCTCTATGAAAGCTGGTCGATCCCGTTCGCGGTGCTGCTGGTCATTCCGCTGGGGTTGATCGGGGCGGTGGCGTTCGTCACTTTGCGCGGGCTGACCAACGACGTCTATCTCCAGATCGGGTTGCTTACGACGATGGGGCTGGCGGCGAAGAACGCCATCCTGATGATCGAGTTCGCCGAACAGGCGGAAAAACAGGGCAAACGCGTGATCGACGCCGCGCTGGAGGCCGCCAAGATTCGTCTGCGACCGATCCTGATGACCAGCTTCGCCTTCATCTTCGGCGTGCTGCCGCTGGCGATCTCGACCGGCGCGGGGGCGAACAGCCGTATCGCGATCGGCACCGCCGTGATTGGGGGCATGCTGACCGCGACGGTGCTGGCGATCTTCTACATCCCGCTGTTCTTCGTGCTGGTCCGCCGGTCGGTCCGCAACGGCCTGGCCCGGCTGCGGGGCAAGCCGATGAGCGAGCATGGCGCGGGGCATCGCCCGGCCCCCGAAACTCCCGAGGCGGAAAAGGCCTGATGCGTATCCTGTCCCCCTTCCCCGCCATGCTGCTGGCCGCGACCGCGCTGTCGGCCTGCTCGATGGCCCCGAAGTACGAGCGCCCCGCCACGCCGGTGCCGCCATCCTGGCCGGTCGGCGACGCCTATCTCCGTCAGTCGGAGGCGGCGCTGCCGACGGTGCGCTATAGCGACGTGTTCCGCGACGCCCGGTTGCAGCAATTGATCGTGCAGGCGCTGGCCAACAATCGCGACCTGCGCGTCGCCGCCGCCAATATCGCGTCCACCCGCGCGCAATATCGCATCCAGCGCGGCAGCCTGTTCCCGCAGGTCGATGCCACCGGCCGCTATAGCTATACCGATCGCGGCTCGGGCGGTGCGGGCAGCCAGGCGATCGGCAATGGCGGCACGGGAACCGGCACCGGTGGGACCGGGACCGGCACAGGCACTGGGACCGGCGGCACCGGCACCGGGGGGACCGGCGGTACGATCGTCACCGGCGCGAACGGTTCGGGCAGCGCCTGGTCGGTCAATCTGGGCACGACCGCGTTCGAGCTGGACCTGTTCGGGCGTATCCGTTCGCTGACCGGCGCGGCGCTCGATCGCTATTTCGCGACCGAGGCCGCCGCCCGCGCGACCCGACTGACGCTGGTGGGCGACATCGCCGACGCCTGGCTGACCTATGGCGCGGACCAGAGCCTGCTCGCCATCGCACAGCAGACCGCCGCCAATGCCGAGCGCAGCGTCACGCTGACCCGCGCGCGGCTGACCGGTGGGATCGCTCCGCGTACCGACCTGCGTCAGGCCGAGCAGGTGCTGGCGACCGCCCAGGCCGATCTGGCGCAACAGAAGACCGCCGTCGCGCAGGACATCAACGCGCTGCAACTGCTGGTCGGCGCGCCGATCGATACGGCGCTTCTCCCCCGCTCGATCGAGGAGGCGGCCCCCACCGTCGCGACCCTGCCCGCCGGGCTCGATTCGGGGATCCTCCTGCGCCGCCCGGATGTGGTGCAGGCCGAATATCTGCTGCGCGCCGCCAATGGCCAGATCGGGGCGGCGCGGGCGGCGTTGTTCCCGCGTATCTCGCTGACCGGGCTGGTCGGCTTCGCCAGCACTGCGCTGTCCTCGCTCTTTTCAGGGGGCAGCTTCAACTATTCGGTCGCACCCGCCGTCAGCTATCCGATCTTCCAGGCGGGGGCGGGCGTGGCGAACGTCCAATATTCGCAGGCCCAGCGCGACGCCGCGCTGGCAACCTATGAAAAGGCGATCCAGACCGCCTTTCAGGAGACCGCCGACGCCTTGGCGCGGCAGGGGACGATCGCCGACCAGCTGGGCGCCAATCGGCGCTTCCTGTCCGCCGCGACCGACACTTATCGCCTGACCGAGGCGAGCTATCGCGGCGGGGTGACGCCGTTCCTCAACACGTTGGATGCCCAGCGCTCGCTCTATTCGGCGCAGCGGACCGTGATCGCGACTCAGCTGGTCGAGGCGAGCAACCGGGTGTCGCTCTACCGCGTACTCGGCGGCGACTCATTGCTGGAAGCCACGCCGAACGGCCCGGTGGCGCTCGGCGCGGGGCGGTAATCCACCACCATCACCCCCTCCCTCTCCTTACGAGAGAGGGAGGGGTGGAAGTCAGAATGCCTTACCCCTGGTCCTGCCTGGACCGAACCGCTCCGACCGCGTCACGCCCGAACTGGACGATCATCTCGCCGATCTCGCGCGCCTGCGACATGGAGCGGGTGCCCTGTTCCCGCAGGAAATCGGTCTGGATGCGCATCACATCGGACAGGTCCTTGGCGGAGGCCGCCGCGCGCATCGCCGAAAAGGCTTCGCGTGCATTGGTTTCCGCCTGATCCAGCATCTTGAGCGTCACGGCCGATCCGCCTTCCGCGATCTTCTGCCCCGAAGCTTGCATCGCTTCGCCCGCGCCCTTCATCCGGTCGGTAAAGGCACCAGCGCCCATATCGCCGCCGATGGCACCCGCACCGCCGCCATTTCCGAATTCGTCGGCCATGTCATGATCTCCTTGCCCGTTACCGTTCGAATTGAACCCTTGGGGCCCCCGAGAGTTGCACGGCTTCCGGCCGGGCCGCCTTTCGATCACAGCCGCTGGAAATAAGCTTCCAGGATCGCCCGGCACTTGGCCGTGGCGCTGAGGCGACCGTCTTCGTACCGCTCGATCCAGTCGCGCGCGATCAGCAGGTCGATCCACCGCGTGCCCGCCACGCCGTCGCCCGGCAAGCCCGCCGCGTCCAATATGGCTGCATCCTCTTGCAGGTGTTGCGCGACATACACGGCCAGCACGATCTCCCAGGCGGGATCGCCGAACAGGTCGCCATCGGGGCCCGCCATAGCCCGGACGTGCCGACGATGGCGCAGGATCATCGCGGCGCATTCGCGCGGAGTCGGCACACGGGGCGGGCGCGGCACGGGCACGCCGCTCGCCTCGCCCGAAATCGCCTGGATCCGCGCCTGAACGTCGGTCATGACGGCGGTGAACTGGGTAAAGCTGGCGCGATCCTCCTCCGGCCAGTGGAGCAGGCGCAGGTCAGACGTCATCGCGCGGCTCCCGCCACGACAGGCTCCAGTCCGGGTCGTGCCCGTACAGCGCCAGTCGCCGCTGGTGCCGCATCACGCCCAGTGCCAACACCAGGATCATCGGATATGCCAGCTTGCCCGCCGCCACCGCATACATCCACGGCATCAGCCCCGGATCGAGGCCGCGCACCCCATGGACGCCGATGGCCAGCAGATGCAGCGCCGCCAGCCATAAAGGCCAGAACCGATTGGCCACAGCCGCCACGACCACCAATCCGGCCATCAGCGCCAGGTCGATGACCAGCCCCGCCATATCGACCGAACGAAAGCTGGTCGCCGGGTCGAAAGGGACGAGGTAGGTCGCCACCGAGGCGACGAACAACATGATCGCGGTCCATCGTTCGGGCCGCCCGCCGCGCAGCAACGCGTAGAGGCATACCACGGCCTGTAGAGTGTTGAAGATATAGACGTGAATCACGGCATGCGCCGCAGGGATGAGGCGGAATCGGGCATTTCGCCGCTGTGATCCTCAGGCCGCGACGCGCGGGGGCGTCCGGACATCAAGGCCCGTCGCTTCGCGTCGCTTGGCGCGGTCGTCGCCATGATCGTCCGCATCGAAGCTCGGCTTTTCCCCAGTGCGGGGGCTCTGCACGCTATGATCGCCGCCCTGACCGATCGTCTGCGCCGCCCGGTTCAGCAATTCGAGCGCATGTTGCCCGACGACCGCCGACAGCCGGGCCTCCGCCCGCCCCTGGGGCAACGCCGCCGCCAGCGCGCCGGCCGTCGCGAAGGCGGCGTCCAGATCATTTTCCAGCTGCCCCAACAGGCGAGCCACCTGGCCCCCCGCGTCATGCCCTGCCGTCATCGCGCGCCTCAACCCGTTCCCGAATCCCGCACCCCGGATAGGGAGGCGCGGCGAATCATGTTCAACCGGCAAGGTGCGACATCCGACCGATGACGCGGGCCATCACGTCCAGCCCCGTCGCCAGCATGCCGAATCCGACGGCGAGCGCGATGGCGATCACGGAAACCCATAACAGCCTTTCGGCCACCGTCATGTCGTTGCGAAGCTGGCCTCGCCGCCGGAAAGGAAGGGGCAAGCGGGGCGATGCGTGGACATGGCCGTCCTGCACCGCCCCACCGACCGTACTCCCATCCGGTGCGGTCGGCCTTGGCACGGGGTTCGGTTCGGACGACAGCCCCATAGAATCGGGTATGATTTTACTGGGGTCGGTTTCCGAAGGCTTTTCCGTATCTTGGTCGGAATCCTGGGCCTCGAACTCGGCCAGCGCCAACGCCGCCTCACGCCGGTTGCGCGCGCCCAGAAGGCGCACCGCCTCCGCCAGATAGCTGTCGACCGTGGATTTGCCCAAGCCCAGTTCGGCGGCGATTTCCTTGGACCCCATGAGTGCTTTCACGCCACGCAGGCATTGGCGGTGGCGACGGGTAAGAAGGGCGAAACGTTCGGGGGTCATCTCGTTTTCCGGCCACGCCGGAGGATCCGTCCAGGCATGACGACGCCCTAGCCGCGACTAAGGGTCGTCGCCAAGCGCTTCCGCGTCCGTTCCGGGCGCGTTCGAACTACTGAGAAACAAGGTTAATCGATTTAACGATTCTGTCGAAAACTTATGAGCCGGACTTGCCCGGCATCTTGATGGCCTCGATCGAATCGAGCGCGCGGAGCAGATCGTCGAAGGCGGCGTCCTCCTCCACCGGAAAGGACCGGCGGAAGCCGGAGCCCAGCACGTCGAGGTCGCGCTGGGTCAGCAGGCCGACCGCGACGATCGGATCGGGGCGGCGCGGCGCCGGCGGCCGATCGCGCGTCATTGGCATCGTCCTATCGGGGCCTGGCCGTTCCGCCCGAGCGTGCTTTCGCGGCACGCGGCATTTTGACACGGCGCAGGCATAGGAAATCGTGTCACTTTCAGGCCGCGCATCGTCCGAACTCCATTCATGATGGCTGAACCCGTCATTCGGCGTGCCTGTTCCACGCATTTTCGGCACTTGCGACCGGGCACCGGGACAGTCGATCCGCCTTGCCTCCGTTTCGTCGGGCTTTCGCACGCGCACACCCTTCCCTCTGAGGCAACCCATTGCTAAGGCCGCGCGTGTCAACCGGATCTATCCCCGGCGCGCCTGCTCGCGGCTGAAGCTGCCGTGTCCCACTGGGCGTGCCCGGCTCGACCAAGAAGGGACGCCCATGACTGCGATAGGCCAGGACAGCCTGAACACCCGCTCGACGCTGACCGTCGACGGCAAGAGCTATGATTATTACAGCCTCGCCAAGGCTTCCGAGCAGCTCGGCGACATCAGCCGCCTGCCCTTCTCGATGAAGGTGCTGCTGGAGAATCTGCTGCGCTTCGAGGACGGCAAGACCGTCACGCGCGAGGATATCCAGGCGATCGTCGACTGGCAGAAGACCCAGCGTTCGGACCGCGAGATCCAGTATCGCCCGGCCCGCGTGCTGATGCAGGACTTCACCGGCGTGCCGTGCGTGGTCGACCTCGCCGCGATGCGCGACGCGATCACCAAGCTGGGCGGCGATGCGGCCAAGATCAATCCGCAGGTTCCCGTCCACCTCGTCATCGACCACTCGGTCATGGTCGACGAGTTCGGCACGCCGCAGGCCTTCGAGGATAACGTCGACCTCGAATATCAGCGCAACATGGAACGCTATGAATTCCTGAAGTGGGGATCGAAGGCGCTCGACAATTTCTCGGTGGTTCCGCCGGGCACCGGCATCTGCCACCAGGTGAATCTGGAATATATCGGCCAGGCCATCTGGGCTTCGACCGAGACGGGCGACCATGCCAAGGGCAGTGCGACCATCGCCTATCCGGACACGCTGGTCGGCACCGACAGCCACACCACGATGATCAACGGCCTGGGCGTGCTCGGCTGGGGCGTCGGCGGGATCGAGGCGGAAGCCGCGATGCTCGGCCAGCCCGTGTCGATGCTGATCCCCGAAGTCGTCGGCTTCAAGCTGACCGGCAAGCTTCAGGAAGGCATCACCGCCACCGACCTGGTGCTGACCATCACCCAGATGCTGCGCGCCAAGGGCGTGGTCGGCCGCTTCGTCGAATTCTATGGCCCCGGCCTGTCGTCGATGACGCTCGCCGACCGCGCGACGATCGCCAACATGGCGCCCGAATATGGCGCGACCTGCGGCTTCTTCCCCGTGGACGACAAGACGCTCGACTATATGCGCCTGACCGCGCGTTCGGACGAAAATGTCGCACTGGTCGAGGCCTATGCCAAGGCCAATGGCTTCTGGCGTCATGACGATGCCGCCGACCCCGTCTTCACCGACACGCTGGAACTCGACATGTCGACGGTCGTGCCGTCGCTGGCGGGTCCGAAGCGTCCGCAGGACAAGGTCGTCCTCACCGAAGTCGACGACGTGTTCAACGCCGACCTCGCCAAGGTGTACAAGAAGGACGCCCCCGCGCGCGTTTCCGTCGATGACCGTGGCCATGACATCGGCGACGGCGACGTCGTGATCGCCGCGATCACCAGCTGCACCAACACCTCGAACCCGTCGGTGCTGGTCGCCGCCGGTCTGGTCGCCCGCAAGGCGAACGCGCTGGGCCTGAAGCCCAAGCCCTGGGTCAAGACCTCGCTCGCTCCCGGCAGCCAGGTCGTCACCGATTATCTCGACAAGGCGGGCCTGACCGCCGATCTCGACGCGATCGGCTTCAACCTGGTCGGCTATGGCTGCACCACCTGCATCGGCAATTCGGGTCCGCTCGCCGAGCCGATCTCGAAGGCGATCAACGGCAACGACATCGTCGCCGCGAGCGTGTTGTCGGGCAACCGCAACTTCGAGGGCCGCGTGTCGCCCGACGTGCGTGCCAACTTCCTGGCCAGCCCGCCGCTGGTGGTGGCCTATGCGCTGAAGGGCACCGTCACGCAGGACATGCGCGAGACGCCGATCGGCCAGGGCAAGGACGGCCAGGACGTGTACCTCAAGGACATCTGGCCCTCGAACGAGGAAGTCCGTTCGCTGATGGATGCGAACATCGACGACGAGATGTTCCGTTCGCGCTACGGCAATGTCTATGCGGGCGACGCCAAGTGGTCGGCGATCGAGGTGACCGGATCGGACACCTATGCCTGGCCCGCCGCTTCGACCTATGTCGCCAACCCGCCCCTATTTCGAGGGCATGGAGATGACACCGAAGCCCGTCACCGACATCATCGAGGCCAAGCCGCTCGCCATCCTGGGCGACTCGATCACCACCGACCACATCAGCCCGGCCGGTTCGATCAAGGCCGACAGCCCGGCAGGCATCTTCCTGCAAGAGCATCAGGTCGCCAAGAAGGACTTCAACTCCTATGGCGCGCGTCGCGGCAACCATGACGTGATGATGCGCGGCACCTTCGCCAATATCCGCATCAAGAACGAGATGGTGCCGGGTGTCGAAGGCGGCATGACCCGGTATGAAGGCGAAGTGATGCCGATCTATGACGCCGCGATGCGTCACAAGGCCGACGGCACGCCGCTCGTCATCGTCGCGGGCAAGGAATATGGCACCGGATCGTCGCGCGACTGGGCGGCGAAGGGCACCAACCTGCTCGGCGTGCGCGCGGTCATCACCGAGAGCTTCGAGCGTATCCACCGCTCGAACCTGGTCGGCATGGGCGTCCTGCCGCTTCAGTTCGCCGAGGGCGTGACCCGCGAGACGCTGAACCTGGACGGCAGCGAGACCTTCACCATCCAGGGCGTGGCGGGTCTCCGTCCGCGTCAGGATGTCGAGGTGATCCTGGCCCGCAAGGACGGCTCGACCGAGACCTTCCTGACCAAGTGCCGCATCGATACCGTCAACGAGCTGGAATATTTCCTGAACGGCGGCATCCTGCAATATGTGCTGCGTAACCTCGCGGCGTAAGCGGCTTTCCCGAGGGCGGGCCCGATGCTCGCCCTTTGGAGTAGGAAAAGGCCCGTCCGGAGCGATCCGGGCGGGCTTTTTCATACGTTGCAGCAGGAGACATGCACTTGATCCCCCTCTCCTTCAGGGGAGGGGCCGGGGGGTGGGGCGCATCCGCCAGCGCACGGCTCTTTGAAAGGCCCCACCCCGACCCCTCTCCTGAAGGGGAGGGGCGGCTTCGGATCCGTGATGCCCTCAATCCTCCCCAAGCCATGCTTGGGGAGGGGGACCGCGCCCGTCAGGGCGTGGTGGTGGGGCAGGCCGCCTCACCCCTCCACCACCGCTTCGCGGCGGTCCCCCTCCCCGCGCTGTCGCGCAGGGAGGATTGGGTCAGTCGGCGACCTTCTGCGCCTCGACGATCCGGGCGTCGCTCCCCAGGGTATAGAGATAGGTCTTTCGCTCCTCCGATCCCGGACGGAGCCGCTTGAGAATGCGTTCCTGATCCCTGGTCAGCGCGAAGCGGGTATAGCCCGACCGGACGAGACAGCCATTCACCTCATCCTGAAGCTGGGCCTGCAAAGCATCGACATGCTGGTCGGGGCGGTACATGCGCCGCAGCATGACCTGCCGCTCGCTCTTGTCGAACACGGAGTCGTTTCCCACCGCCGGCATGTTGTTCTCGCGTTCGAGCACCTCGAAGCCACGAACATATTTTTTGGCCTCATCGTCCCCGGCCACATCCCGCCGCGCCGCTTTCAGCATGCAGTCGCGGCTGCCGCTGTCGAACAGTTCGCGCGACGATCCGGGTTTGCCCCAGCTATAGCTTTGGGTCGATTTGGCCGTCGCGACGGAACCGGACAACAGCGCGATGCCCACGCCCAGCGGAATGATGGCTCGCAACATGATCTCTCCCACGGCTTGCCACGGCGATGTCCGCCGGGTCGGCCCGTCATTTCGACGGGCGTGGGGATCATAACCTGGCGGAACGCCCCGGCTCAATGCGGGCGTTGCGACTTTCGCAAAGCGGTTTCGCGCTCCAGCCGTTCGAGCATCGCCTCGATCGATTCCTCCGCCCGGTCGGGACGCGGCAGCGCCGCCCCCTGGTCGACGGCCTCGGGCTCGCGCATCGGCGGGATCGGCATGGGTTCCGGCGCGGACGGCTCCGCGTCCAACGGCGCGAAGGGGCGGACCGGTTCGCGCGGCGTCGTCAGGATGGCATCGGGGTCATAGGCGGCCAGCGGCTGGTCGAGATCGGCGGGCAGCGTCCGCTCGATCACCTCGTCGTCGGCCGGGGGCGGCGGTGCGCCCAGTTCGGCGGCATGGAGCGGGCGGCGCGGCGGCGCGTCGGGATGCCGGTCGGAACGGCGGACCGAGGGCACATAATCCTCGTCATCCTCGCGCTCGACCGGGGCCTTGCGCGCCAGCAGACCGCCCGGCCCCCAGAGCAGATAGGCGATCGCCCAGACCACCGCACCACCGCCGACCCCGGCGACACCGGCCAGCAGCAACCGGGCCTTGATCCCCAGCGGCGGCTGCGCGGCGGAGACGAGGTCGGCCAGCCCCAGTTGCGCCACCAGCATCTCCAGCCGCCAGCCCGGCGCGATCAGCACCAGAAGGGCGAGGAACACACCGACGGCCCCACCGATCAGGGCGGGGGCGAAGCGATAGGGAGAGGGCGTGGCGGTGAAGGTCATAGGCTGTTCGTCGACGCCCTGTGTAATAGCCGCTGGTAAACAGGTTCGTAATGGCGAATATTCGAGGCCCAATCGCGTTCCTTTTCGACAAATGCCCGCCCCGCCGCCCGCCGGGCGTCCCAGATCGCGCGATCGCCCAGCAGATCCGCCAGCGCATCGGCCAGCGCCGCCGGGTCGTCGGGTGGGAACAGCGTGCCCGTCACCCCGTCGCGGATCAGCTCGCGATGGCCACCGACATCCGACGCCGCCACGAGTCGTCCCTGCGCCATCGCCTCCAGCGGCTTGAGCGGGGTGACCAGATCGGTCAGCCGCATCTTCTTGCGCGGATAGGCGAGCACATCGACCAGGCCGTAATAACGCTCGACCTCCTGATGCGGCACGCGGCCGACGAAGCGGATCGCATCCGCCACTGGCGAGGCTTCCGCCTGCGCGCGCAATGCCGCCTCCATGGGTCCTCCGCCAACCAGCAGCAGTCGTGCCTTGGGCCGCGCCGCGACCAGGCGCGTCATGGCGGCGATCAGGTCGTCCAGCCCCTCATAATCATAGAAGCTGCCGATGAAGCCGATCACCTCGGCCTCCTCCAGCCCCCACTCCGCCGCCAGCGCTGCGTCGCGCGGCACGGGATGGCCGAACAGGGTCAGGTCGACGCCGTTGGGCGAGACGATGATCTTGTCCGCCCCGATCCCCCGCGCGACCAGGTCGCCGCGAAGCCCCTCGCAAATCACCGCCACCGCATCGGCGCGGGCACAGGCCCAGCTTTCCACGGCGCGGGTGACGCGGTAGCGCGCGCTTCCCTCCACCCCGGTGCCGTTGCCGACCGCCGCATCCTCCCAAAAGGCGCGAATCTCATAGACCAGCGGCAGGCCGCGCCGCCGCGCCACCGCCCATCCGGCCAGCGCGTCGAGGACCGGCGAATGGGCATGGAGGATGTCGGGGCGAAACGCCTTCACCGCCGAATCGATCGCGCGGACCTGCGCCGCCAGCCCGGCGCCCTCGCCGATCACCCCGCGCCGCCCCGCGCCGCCGCCCTGGACCGGCGTGCGGTGGAAGGTCAGGCCGTCGACTGTCTCGACACCGCCCTTCCCCGCCCCCTGGCGCGGCCCGGTGACGGCGGCGACGGTCATCCCCGCCGCCTCCTGAGCCTTCAGGATCGCGCGGGTGCGAAAGCTGTACCCGCTTTGCAGCGGCAGGCCATGATCGAGAATATGCAGGATACGCATGACGTTTTGCCTGTCATGCCACCCCTTAACGCCGCGTCAACCGGCGGCTTATAAGCGTCTGGGGACGTTGACGGCTTTGGGACGGAAAGAAGGGCAATGATCGACAGTTTTGCCCTTTTGCTCACCCATGGCCTGATGCTGATCGCGGCATGGCGGCTGCTCGGCCGACGCGATCTGGACCAGGAGGGGGAGGAGCGCCCTTCCCGCGTCGATCGGCTCCGTGCACAGGGGCGGCGCCCCGATGCGTGACCTGTTCCTGATCGGATTCCTGTTCAGCCTGTTCGCCATGGGGCTGCGACGCCCGTTCCTGATGGTGCTGGCCTATATCTATATCGATATCGTCTCGCCCCAGCGGCTGACCTATTATCTGCTGAACACGGTGCCGATCTCGCTGATCGCGGTGGTCGCCGCGCTGGGGGGATGGGCGCTGGCGGACGACAAGCGCGACAGCCGCTTCACCGCGCGGCAGGGGGCGATCCTGCTGCTGCTGATCTATTGCGCGATCACCACCTATTTCGGCGCGGACTTTCCGGTCGAGGCCAGGGACAAATGGGACTGGGTGTGGAAGGCGCTGGCCTTCGCCGTCTTCCTGCCCCTGACCCTGCGAACGCGATTGCGGGTCGAGGCGCTGCTGCTGTTCATGATCCTGTCGCTGTCCTCGATCGTCATCGTCGGGGGGATCAAGACGCTGTTCACCGGGGGCGGCTATGGCGAGCTGAACCTGATGGTGGTCAACAATACCGGATTGTACGAGGGCAGCATCATCTCGGCGGTCGCGGTGGCGGCCATCCCGGTCATCCTGTGGCTGATGAAGCATGGTACCATCTTCCCGCCCGACTGGCGGGTGCGGGCGTTCGGCCTGGGGCTGATCTTCGCCTGCCTGCTGATCCCGGTCGGCACTTCGGCACGGACGGGGTTGTTGTGCATCGGCCTGCTGGCGGTCCTGATGCTGCGCGATGTGAAGCGCCGCCTGCTCTATATCGGCGCGCTGGCGGTCGCGGGGGTGGCGGTCGTGCCGCTGCTCCCCGCCTCCTATACCGAACGGATGAACACCATCCGCACCTATCAGGGGGACGAGTCCGCCTCGACCCGGCTGGCGGTGTGGAAATGGACGCTCGACTATGTCAGCTCCAATCCGTTCGGCGGGGGGTTCAACGCCTATCTCCAGAACAGCCTGCGCTATGACATCACGACCGTCCGGGGATCGGCGCATGACAGCAAGGTGGAGCAGAAGGTCACCACCGACCGTGCCCGCGCCTATCATTCCAGCTATTTCGAAATGCTGGGCGAGCAGGGTTGGCCGGGCCTGTTCCTGTGGCTGGGCATCAATATCGCCGGGCTGTTGCGGATGGAGTCGCTGCGCCGTCGCTATCGCAAGGCGGACGATCCGCTGCACTGGGGCGGGCAACTGGCGGGCGCGCTCCAGCATGCGCATCTGATCTATCTGCTGGGCGGGGCGTTCGTCGGGATCGCGTTCAATCCCTTCCTCTATCAGTTGATCGCCGCCCAGATCGGGCTCGACACCTATTTGTCGCGCAAGTCGCGCGAGGCGCGGGCCCGGCCCGACCTTCGCCGCGCCCGGCCCGGAACGCCTACCATTTCCGCGCCGTCGGCGTGATCCCCGCGCCCAGGATATTGCCCCGGATCACCAGCGGCTCGCCCGACCAGTTGCCGACGAAGACCGGCTTGAAATCCGCCCCCGGCGCCAGCCGCGCGCGGTTGTTCTCGACCACCAGGCCGGACGAGTCGTTCTTCGCCCCCTCCGGCGCGACGGTGATCAGGGTCGAGTGATTGTCCTTGTCACGGCCGAACACGAACTCATTGCCCGCGATCCGCCCCTTCGCGCCGTTGGACAGGTCGATCATGTAGTTGGTCGAATGGCCGTGGCTGTCGTCGAAGCTGCTGTCCAGCACTTCGACATAGGGCGCGCGGGTCTTGACATAATGGCCGCCCTGCCCGCGCTCGAACCGGCAGGCGGTGACGCGCAAGCTCTTGTAGCGGCCCAGATAAATGCCATGCGCGCCATTGCCGGTGGGATCGTTGCCCAGTCCGGAGAAGGTCGAATGATCGACGGTGACGCCGCTGTTGGGATCCTCGGCGGACAATATGCCCGACTGGCTGTCGAGGAACATCGCATTGCTGACGGTCAGCGGGCCCTTCTCGATTCGAATGCCCGCACCATTGCCGTCACCGACCTCGATATGACTGAACACGATGCCCTCGACCGTCGCGCCGCGCCCCCGCAGGACCAGCGCCGCTTTCCCCTCGCAGGCGATCCGGGTGAAGATCACCTTGCCCGGTTCGGCGGCGACATAGGCGATGCGCCCCGCCCCCTGCACCGCGCATTCGCGGTAGGTGCCCGGCGCGATGCGGATCGTGCCCTCGCCATCGCCGATCGCCGCGACCGCCGCCTGGAGCGTCGGAAAGCCGCGCCCGCCGACCGTGAAGGGCTGCGCGCTTCCCTGAGCCAGCGCGACGCCGGAGGTCAGACCGATCAGCAGCAACGGAAGCAGACGCATCGACATATCCTGAAATAACAAGCGGGCGCCGCATCCTGCCACGCCTTGAGCAGCGATGCGACGCCCGGCTGTGTCCCGTCGTGGGATAGAGCGAAATCCTCCCCAAGCGAGCTTGGGGAGGGGGACCGCCGCGAAGCGGTGGTGGAGGGGCGGATCGGTCGCCTACCTTCCCGCCTTCGCCGGAAGGCCCCTCCACCACGCTCTTCGAGCGCGGTCCCCCTCCCCATCAAAGATGGGGAGGATTTGGGTGTCAGGCTTCCTCGGTTTCGTCCTCCTCGGCCAGTTCCTCTTCCAGCGCGGTCAGGATGGCCTGGTTGAAGGCGTGGATGTCGTCGGGCTTGCGGCTGGTGATCAGGTTGCCGTCGACCACGACCTCCTCATCCACCACGTCCGCGCCCGCATTGGACAGGTCGGTGCGGATCGAGGGATAGCTGGTCAGGCGGCGGCCATCGATCACGTCCGCCTCGGCCAGCAACCACGGGCCGTGGCAGATGGCGGCGACGATCTTGTCGTCCTCCATGAACTCGGTGACGATCTCGACCGCGCGCTCGTTCAGGCGCAGCTTGTCGGGGTTGCAGGTGCCGCCGGGAATGACCAGCGCGTCGTAATCGTCGGTATCGACCTCATCGACGGTCAGGTCCGGCGTCGCGGTTTCGGCCTTGTTGATGTCGCCTTCCATGCCCTGAATCGGATCGGACTTGAGCGAGGCGAGCGTCACCGTCGCGCCCGCTTCCTCCAGTGCCTGGCGGGGCTTGAACAGTTCGACGGTCTCGAAACCATCGGCGGCGAGCATCAGGACACGTGCCTGGGAAAGATCGGCCATGGGAAAACTCCTGTCGGGAAACGCCTCGGGGGAAAGGCTCCTCCAGAACCCGCGACCGCATCGGCCGTTCCGGAACGAAGCGACCGGCGGCGCATTTGCAAAGACGACCCGAGAGAGAGCGATGGCGACCCGATTAGTCTATTGCGACGACAGCAAGCCCGGCATCACCCGGACCAAGGTCCGCGGGCATTGGGCCTATTGGAGCCCCAAGGGCGAGCGGATCACCGACGCGCGAGAGATCGACCGGCTGAACCGCATTGGCCTGCCCCCCGCGTACAAGGACGCCTGGTTCTGTCCGCGCGCCAATGGCCATATCCAGGCGGTCGGCTGGGACGAGAAGGGCCGCAAGCAATATCGCTATCACGCCGATTTTCGCGAGGCGCAGGAAGCGGCCAAATATGAACGCTGCGCCGCGTTCGGCCATGCGCTGCCCCGGCTCCGCAAGCGCGTCGAGGCGGATCTGAAGAAGCGCGGGCTGTGCAAGGAACGCGCGGTCGCCGCCGTCGTCCGGCTGCTCGACAACGGCCATATCCGCGTCGGGAACGAGGCCTATGCCGCGACCAACAAGAGTTTCGGCGCGACCACCCTGCGCAAGCGCCACGGGCAGGTGAAGGGCGCCACCCTGCGTCTCCGCTATCGGGGCAAGTCGGGCAAGATGCGCGACATGACCCTGACCGACCGGTCGCTGGCCAGCTTCGTCAAGCGGTGCCAGGATCTGGACGAACAGCATCTCTTCGCCTGGGTGGACGAGGAGGGCGAGGCGAACCCGGTCACCTCCTCCGACGTGAATTGCTATATCCGCGAGGCGACCGGCTGCGACTTCACCGCCAAGCATTTCCGTACCTGGGCCGCCAGCGTCGCCGCGTTCGAGGCGCTGGCGCTGGCCGAGGCGGACCTCAGCCTGAAGGCGATGCTGGAGCCGGTCGTGGAGAAGCTGGGCAACACCCCCGCCATCGCGCGCAAATCCTATGTCCACCCCTCGCTGATCGCGCTGGTGAAGGAGGGGCAGGCCGATTTCCGCCAGGCTCTCCGCCTGCCGCGTGCCCGTGCCGGGCTGTCCCGCGTCGAATGCGGGCTGATCGCGTTTCTCGAAGCCGGAACCCCGGCCAGCAAGGCGGCCTGACCGCCCATCCATTCAGGAGTCCCCATGGCGACGAACAATACCTCGCCCGAGGCACCGATCTTCGACGGCTCCCGCATCCCCGATCAGGTCGGGGGCATCGTCAACGCGACCTATCAATGGGTGCAGGATTACTGGCTCAAGGTGCTGATCGCGATCGGCTTCGGCGCGGTCATCGTGCTGGCGCTGCTCTGGGTACGCAAGCTGGGCGACAGGCTTTGCAGCCGTCCGGGTTTCGCGGGCGGCTGGGGCGTGATCCTGGGCCATGCGATCGCGCGGACCAACATGTTCTTCATCGTCACGCTCGCCGCGCAACTCGTGTCGGGCTATGCGGGCGCACCGGGCGAAGTCGCCAAGACGATCAACTTCCTGTTCACCGTCGCCAGTGTCTTCCAGGCGGCGATCTGGGCGCGCGAACTGATCCTCGGCACCATCGAGCACCGCACCCAGTCAGAGCATTATTCGGGCGAGGCGCTGCTCTCCGCCATGGGGCTGATCCGGCTACTGGTGACGGCGGTGCTGTTCGCCATCGCGCTGGTCGTGGTGCTCGACAATCTGGGCGTCAACGTCACCGGCCTGGTCGCCGGTCTGGGCGTCGGCGGCATCGCCATCGGGCTGGCGGCGCAGGGCATCTTCGGCGACCTGTTCGCCGCGCTCGCCATCATCTTCGACCGGCCGTTCCGGCGCGGCGACAAGATCAGCTATGGCACCACCAGCGGCGTGATCGAGTCGATCGGCCTGAAATCCACCCGCATCCGCGCCTTTACCGGCGAGCTTCGGATCATCTCGAACCGGCAACTGCTCGACAAGGAAATCCAGAACACCACGGTGCGCGACCATGTCCGCCTGTCGTTCATGATCGGCGTCGCCTACGAAACCCCGCCCGACACGCTGGCGCGCGTGCCGCAACTGCTGACGGACATCGTCGAGGGCGAAGGCGGCAAGGTCGCGCGCGCCGGGTTCGAGAATTTCGGCGCGTCGAGCCTGGACTTCGCGCTGCAATTCGACGTGCCCGGCGACGACTGGGCCACCGCGCACGACCTGCGCAACCGGGTGCTGGTGACACTCATGAAGCGCTTCGCGGCGGAGGGGATTTCCATTCCCTATCCGACGCAGACGACCTTCACCGCCGCGCCGGACGGGACGCTGGTCATGCCCTATCCCCAGGTCCAGCCGGTCGAGGTGCATCACACCGCCGGGGGCTGATCCCCGGCGGGCTTGGCGGCGGGCGACGCATCCGGCTCGGGTTCGGCCGGATGCTCGGGTTCGGCCGCATAAGCCGGCTCGCCCCCGACATCCGGCTCGACGTCCTTGCGGCCCAGCAGCCGCTTGCCCCAGCGGACCAAGGCCAGCCCTGCCACGACGATCAGCGCAATGAACTTCTTGCCGAATGCGAGAATGATCGCGATCAGGCCCAGCTTCTTCGCCGCCGCCACGCCGACACCTGCCGCGACCAGCCCCGCCAGGCCATATTCGGCGGTCTTGTCGGTCGAGGCGTCATAATCGGCATAGGTTTCGCCGCGATCGAAGCTGGCCGCGCGTCCGAAATCGGCCGCCGCCGCCCGCACCTCGTCCAGATGGCCCATGTCGGACACCATGTTGAGGCTCAACACACCCCGCCGCCCGAGCAGCCGCACATCGTAATTGAGCGAATCCGGCCCCTTGCTGTCGTCGAACTTGAGCTGCCTTGCCCAGACCAGCGAATGGTCCTGCGCATTATAGGAGGGCGGCTGCGCCCAGCCGACGATCTGGACCGTCGGAAAGCCCTGCTTCCGGCGCTCCTCGTTCCGTTCCGCCGCACCCTCGCGCATGTCGGACAGGACCTTGTCGTAATCCTGGTCGTGCGCGTCCTTGTCGCTGACATAGCCGGTGTCTTCATAGGTCACCACCGCGCCCCAGACATTGTCCGACGCCGTGGTCCCGGTCGGCAGGACGAGACCCAGCACATCGCTGACCGCATCGGCCGGGTTGCCCCAAATCTGAGTCAGCACCTTCTTCGCGTCTTCTGCGGGCAGGAAATAATAACGGTCGCCCAGATGCAGCGTCGCCTTGGCCGGGCCCACCACGACATCGCCGGTCTGTTTGTGCAGCCCGTGTTCAAAAGCGCGGATCTGCGCCTCGGCATTGTCTGCCGCCGGCGTCGGATCGGCGGCCAGCGCCCCACCCGACCAGCACCCGACCGTCAGCATCAGCGCCACCGCAATGGCGCGCGTTCCCCGCAAATTCATCATTCCCCCCTCGCCCGCCCTCCCGTGGCGGACGAGGGAGGATAATCGTCAGATCCCGCCTTCGTCCAGCGACAACAGCGTGGCATTGCCACCCGCCGACGTCGTGTCCACCGACACCGCCCGTTCCGCGCAGAATCGGTAGAGGTAATGCGGCCCACCCGCCTTCGGCCCGGTGCCCGACAGGCCCTCGCCGCCAAAGGGCTGGCTGCCCACCACCGCACCGATCATCGAGCGGTTGATATAGAGGTTGCCGACCGCCGCCTCGCTCTCCGCCACCTCACCGGCGCGGGCGATACGGCTGTGCAGGCCCATGGTCAGGCCGTAACCCTTGGCATTCACCTTCGCGATCGTCTCGGACAGCGTACCCGCTTCCCAGGTCGCGACGTGCAGGATCGGGCCGAACCATTCCTGGTTCAGATCCTCGACGCGGTCGAGCCGGATCAGCGTCGGCGGCACGAACAGGCCTTCGGCAGGCGCGTCGAGCGTCTTGATCGTCTTGCTCGCCATCGCCGCGCGGTACGCCATCAGCTTGTCGTAAGCGGCACGGTCGATCACCGGGCCGACATCGGTCGCCGGATTGCCGGTCGCGCCCAGCACCAGCGTCTCCATCGCGCCCTTCAGCATTTCGATGACATTGTCGGCGACATCCGCCTGCACCAGCAACAGCCGCAACGCCGAGCAACGCTGCCCCGCCGAGCGGAAGGACGAGGTGATGACGTCCGCCACCACCTGTTCGGGCAGCGCGGTCGAATCGACGATCATCGCGTTGATGCCGCCCGTCTCCGCGATCAGCGGCACGATCGGACGGTCGTCATCCGCCACCAGCGTCCGCGCGATCCGCTTGGCGGTGGCGGTCGATCCGGTGAAGGCGACACCCGCGATCCGGTGATCCTCGGTCAATTGCTGGCCCACGTCCGGCCCGCCGACCGCGAGCAGCAGCGCGTCGCGCGGCACGCCCGCGCGGTAGGCCAGTTCGACCGCCGCCGCCGCGATGGCGGGCGTCTGCGGCGCGGGCTTGGCGACGACGGTATTGCCGGTGACGAGCGCCGCCACCGTCTGGCCCAGGAAGATCGCCAGTGGGAAGTTCCACGGCGCGACCGTCGCCCAGACGCCGCGCCCTTCGAGGTGCAGCGTGTTGCGCTCGCCCGTCGGTCCGGGCAGTTCGACCGAACCGAGCCGCGCGCGCGCCTGTTGCGCATAATAACG
Source organism: Sphingomonas sp. SORGH_AS_0879 (assembly GCF_030819175.1). Classification (NCBI taxonomy): domain Bacteria; kingdom Pseudomonadati; phylum Pseudomonadota; class Alphaproteobacteria; order Sphingomonadales; family Sphingomonadaceae; genus Sphingomonas; species Sphingomonas sp. SORGH_AS_0879. The sequence continues at coordinate 1,301,021 of NZ_JAUTBJ010000002.1, read as the reverse complement.
GCAGAAATCGGCGGCCTCGCGGACCTCGCCGATCGCGTCGGGGATGGTCTTGGACGCCTCCTGCACCAGAATCGCCATCAGCCGCTCGCGGTCCTGCTCCAACAGGTCGGCCAGCTTCTCCAGCACGGCGGCACGGGTGTCGAGCGGCGTCGCGTTCCAGGCCGGGAAGGCCGCATCGGCGCGCGCGACCAGCGACGCCACGTCCGCCGTCGCGGCCACCGGCGTCACGGCGGGGGCGGCCACCGCCTTCACCGTCGCATCGAGCGTCGCGATGTCGCTGAGGTCGATGCCGGTCGAGTTGCGATGCCCCGGCGCGAACAGGTCGATGGGCAGCGGAATGCTCGGGTGCCGCGCCCCGCCCACGGCGGCGATCTTGGCGACCGGATCGGCGAGGATCTCCGCCTCGGTCAGCCGCGCATCGGCGAGCTGATGGACGAAGCTGGAATTCGCGCCATTCTCCAGCAGACGCCGGACCAGATAGGCCAGCAGGTCGCGGTGCCCGCCGACCGGGGCATAGATGCGGCACTTATGGCCATGCTCGCGCACCAGCCGCTCGTACAGACCATCGCCCATGCCGTGCAGCCGCTGGAACTCGAAGTCGTGGGAATTGCCCGCCCATTCCAAAATGGTCGCAACGGTCAGCGCATTGTGGCTGGCAAAGGCGGGGCGGATATTCTCGGCCGCCAGCATGTCCTTGGCGACCGCCAGATAGGACACGTCGGTCGCCGCCTTGCGGGTGAAGAGCGGATAATCGTTAAGGCCCTCGACCTGGGTCCGCTTGATCTCGCTGTCCCAATAGGCACCCTTGACCAGACGGACGTTCATGATCCGGTCGAGCCCGTTCGCCCAGGCGATGACCGAACGCGCGCGCTTGCCATAGGCCTGCACCGCCATGCCGAACCCGTCCCAGCCTTTGAGCGCGGGTAGCGCCGCGACGCCGCCGATAATGTCGAGGCTCATCTCCAGCCGCTCGGACTCCTCGGCATCGACGGTCAGCGCGATGCCCTTGTCCGCCGCCTGCCGCGCGAGTTGCGCCAGCATGTCGGTCAGCGCGGGCACGCACTCATAGGCACGCGGCAGTTCGTAGCGCGGGTGGAGCGCCGACAGCTTGACCGACACCGAATGGCCTGCCGCCGGGTTCGAACCCACCGCATCGATCGCCTTCACATAGGCCTGGAAATAGCGCTCGGCATCCTCATGCGTCCGCGCCGCCTCGCCCAGCATGTCGAAGCTGGCGGTGAAGCCCTTGTTCTCGGGCTTCTTCATGCGGCGCATGGCTTCCTCAATGGTGCGACCCATCACGAAGATCTCGCCCATCATCCGCATCGCGGCCCCGACCGCTTGGCGGACGAACGGCTCGCCCGCGCGCGACAGCAGCCGCTTGAGCGGCCCCGCCTCGCCCTCGCCCACCAGCGCGCGGCCGACGACCAGCCCCCAGGTGGCGGAGTTGACCAGCTTCGACGCCGAGCGCCCGGTATGCGCGCGCCAGTCCGCCTCGCCCAGCTTGTCGGCGATGAGGAGATCGGCGGTCTCAGGATCGGGGACGCGGAGGAACGCTTCGGCGAGACTGAGGAGCGCCACGCCCTCGGACGAGTTGAGGCGATACTCTTGAAGGAACTGGTTCACCCAGCCGCGATTCTGCGCCGCCCGCAGATCGGCCAGCAGACCCGAGGCATGGCCCATGATCCGCTCGCGCGCTTCCGGGGTCGCGGCGGCGCGGTCGAGCAGCGGCTTCAGGACATCGGGTTCGGGCGCGCGATACAGCGATTTCATGGTCTTGCGCGCGTCGGCGGTTACGGCAGAGGTCATAGGTCCAAGTTCCGGTCGAGCGACCCGGCGCGGTTGACGCGCTTGAGGGCCGCATGGCTAGGCTGTGATGGACCAGCGCTTAGCGGGAAATCGCGGGAATGGGTATCGTTTGATACGATACGAAGCGCGGTTCGCCATTCCCATCGGAATTGAAATTTTGACGATCCTGGCGTATAGGGATCGCAGGCGAAGGACATCCGCCTTTCTGTAGAGCCCCGGTCGCTGCTACGGCCGGGGCTCAAATCCCTTTGGGGCCCAGGCTGCTACCCGAGCCCCGCCGGGCACCTTACCTGTTGCGAACGTCAACGATCTTCACGACCAAGGTCGCGAAGGCGATGATGACGCCCAGGATCAGGCACAGATCGGCAACGGACATCCGTGGTCCTTTCTGTGAGTGACGGCGGAATTGCCGTCGCGAACCTTCTTTCAAGATGCGCGCCGTTTGTCAGCGGGAAAGTCTCGCGTCCTTTCCCGCAACCATCCCTGCCTCCGCATCGTTCTGCCGTCAAACCCTCAAGGACAGGAGAGCCAAGATGGCCGATGACAGCCCCCAGGAAATCGCCGCCAAGTTCCTCGACAAGCTGAAGGACAGCCCGTTCGTGATGATCGGCCTGAACGATGGCCAGCATTCCGAACCGATGACCGCGCAGATCGACGACGATCAGCCCAACACGCTGTTCTTCTTCGCCGGTCGCGACAACCGGATCGCCGGCGGTGGTCAGGCGATGGCGCAGTTCGTCGGCAAGGGACATGACTTCTTCGCCTGCCTGTCGGGCCATGTGTCGAAGGACAATGATCCGGCGCAGATCGACAAGCTGTGGAATAAGCAGGTCGAGGCCTGGTTCCCGCAGGGCAAGTCGGACCCGAACCTGACGCTGCTGCGCTTCGACATCCATTCGGCCGAGTTGTGGGAAACCGACATCTCGCTGTCGGGCCGGGTAAAGATGCTGTTCGGCGGAACCATCCGATCGGATGAGTCGTCCAGCCATGCGGTGGTGGGCTCGGTCGCGTAAACCGCTCCACCGGAACGCAAAACGCCCGGAGGCCATGCGGCTTCCGGGCGTTTTCTATTCTACCACTCACCCCGTTCAGCCTGAGCGAAGTCGAAGGCCAAGCGATGCCCTTTGCCGGCTGCATGGCTGATGTTTTCCCTTGGCCTTCGACTTCGCTCAGGCTGAACGGGGGGTAGGGAGCCCGCCCCCTTATCCGTTCGCCTTGATCCACTCCTCAACCACCGGCGCGATGCGGTTGCGCCATTTCGAGCCGTTGAAGATACCGTAATGGCCGACATTCTCGGCCATGAAATAGCGCTTCTTCGCATCCGGGAGATGGGTCGCCAGCGTCAACGACGCACGGGTCTGGCCCAGCCCCGAGATATCGTCCCGCTCGCCCTCGATCGCCAGGATGCCGATATCGGTGATCGCACCCGGATCGACCGGCTTGCCACGGTGCAGCATCTCGCCCTTGGGCAGCGCATGGCGCTGGAACACCAGTTCGACGGTCTGGAGATAGAATTCCGCCGTCATGTCGCACACCGCGCGATATTCGTCGTAGAAGCGCTTGGTCGCCTCGGCGCTCTCGTCGTCGCCCTGGACCAGATGCTTGAACATCTCCCAGTGCGAAATCATGTGGTTGCCGAGATTCATCGACATGAACCCGGCGAGTTGCAGGAACCCCGGATAAACCCGCCGTCCGGCACCCGGATAGGTCATCGGCACGGTCGCGATCGCATTCTGCTCGAACCAGGCATGGGGACGCTCGGTCGCCAGCAGGTTGACCGCGGTCGGCGCCTCGCGCGTGTCGACCGGCCCGCCCATCAGGGTCAGGGTGCGCGGGGTGCAGGGATGCTTGTCCGCGCTCATCACACAAGCCGCGACATAGCAGGGGACCGAGGGCTGGCACACCGCCAGCATATGCGCATTGGGGCCGATCTCGGTCAGGAAGTCGATGATGTAATCGACATAATCATCGAAATCGAACCGACCCTCGGACAGGGGCACCAGCTTCGCGTCGCGCCAGTCGGTGATATAGACCTCGCAACTCGGCAACATCCGCTCGACCGTACCGCGCAACAGCGTGGCGTAATGGCCCGACATGGGCGCGACGATCAGCAGCCTGGGGCTGTCCTCGACGCCCTCGCGGCGGAACCGCTTGAGCTGGCCGAAGGGCTTGCGCGCCACGATCTCCTCATGGACCGCCACCTCGCGCCCGTCGATCTCCGTCTTCGTCAGGCCGAAGGCGGGCTTGCCGCGCGGCGCGGAGGCATGGGCGAAGACCTCCAGCGCCGATCCCATGATCGCGCCGCCGCCGAAATAGGCGAAGGGGTTGGCCGGGTTCTGGAGCAGCCCCGCGCCGAAATTGGCCAGCGCGCTCGCCCCCGCCAGCATCGAGCGTTGCATTTCATAGGCGTCGTACAGCATCGTCGAGTCCCTCGCGCTCCCCGAAGCGGAGCCATGATCGCATCTCATCTATCACAAAACCGTTTGCGCAAGATGACCATAATATGGCCGTCCCGTCATATTGCCCGTGATCCCTTCCCCAAGATAACGCATGAAGGCCCATGAACGATGCGTGCAGGGCCGGCGCGCCGTTGAGCCCGTGCCCGCACGCTGCTAGGCGAGCGCGATCATGGCCAAATCCGCCGCTTCCCCCAAGCCCGCCATTCCGCCCAGCCGCCGGTTGAGCAATCTCAAGATGGTATGGCGCTTTACGCTGCGATATCCGGCCCATCTGGCCGCCGCCGCGCTGTCGCTGCTGGTCGCGGCGGGGGCGACGCTGTTCATCCCGCGCACCTTTCAGAAGGTGATCGACCATGGCTTCGGCCGCGCGGTCGATACGGGCAATATCGCCCCCTATTTTCAGGGGCTGTTGGCGGTGGTGCTGGTGCTCGCCTTCGCCACGGCGTTCCGATTCTATTTCGTGTCGTGGCTGGGCGAGCGGACCGTTGCCGACATCCGAGTCGCGGTGCAGGCCAATCTGCTCCGCCTCGCCCCCCGCTATTTCGAGGAGAACCGCCCCTCGGAGATCGCCAGTCGCCTGACCGCCGACACCGCGATCATCGAACAGGTGGTCGGCTCGACCGTCTCGATCGCGCTGCGCAACGTGGTGATCGGGATCGGCGGCACCATCTATCTCTTCGCGCTGTCGCCCAAGCTGACCCTGTCGCTGCTGATCTGCATCCCGCTGGTCGTGCTGCCCATCGTGCTGCTGGGCAAGAAGGTGCGCAGCTATTCGCGCGACAGCCAGGATCGGCTGGCCGATATCGGATCGACCGCCGTCGAGACGCTGGGCGCGATGAAGGTCGTGCAGGCGTTCGGCCAGGAGCGGCGCGAGGCCGAGCGGTTCGAACTGGCGGTCAGCAACGGCTTCGCCACATCGCGCAAGCGCTTCCTGCTCCGCGCGGTGATGACGGCGATGGTGATCGGCCTGTTCTTCGGCGGGCTGACGCTGCTCCTGTGGGAAGCGGTGGCGGACGTCGCCAGCGGACGACTGTCGGGCGGGTCGCTGACCGCGTTCGTCGTGACGGGGATGCTGGTGGCGGGCTCGTTCCAGGCGCTGACCGAGGTGTGGGGGGATATCCTGCGCGCATCGGGTGCGGCACAGCGGCTGGCCGAATTGCTCGCCGAACAGCCCGAAATCGCGCCGCCCCCCGCCCCCGCCGTCCTGCCGGTCGTGCCGATGGGCGCGCTTCGGTTCGAGGACGTGGTGTTCCACTACCCCACCCGGCCCGAAGTGGCGGCGCTCGACGGCTTCTCGCTCGACATTCGCCCCGGCGAGACGGTGGCGGTGGTCGGCCCCTCCGGTGCGGGCAAATCGACGCTGTTCCAACTGGCGGAGCGTTTCTACGATCCTCAAGGAGGGCGGATTTCGCTCGACGGCGTCGATCTGCGCGATGCCGATCCGGCGGCGATCCGGGCGCGCATCGCGATGGTGCCGCAGGAGACGGTGATCTTCGGCGCGTCGGCGCGCGACAATCTGCGCTATGGCCGGTGGGAGGCGGGCGACGACGAACTCTGGGCCGCCGCCGAAGCCGCCAACGCCGCCGACTTTCTGCGCGCGCTGCCACAGGGGCTGGACACCTTCCTGGGCGAAGGTGGCGCGCGGCTGTCGGGTGGTCAGCGGCAGCGGATCACCATCGCCCGCGCGTTGCTCCGCGATGCGCCGATCCTGTTGCTCGACGAGGCGACCAGCGCGCTCGATGCCGAGAGCGAGCAACTGGTGCAGCAGGCGCTGGAGCGGCTGATGGCGCACCGGACCACTTTGGTCATCGCCCACCGCCTCGCCACCGTGCGCGCGGCGGAGCGGATCGTGGTGATGGACGGCGGGCGCATCGTCGAACAGGGGCGCCACGGGGAATTGATGGCACGCGGCGGGCTTTATGCGCGGTTGGCGAGCCTGCAATTCCACGAGTGATGAGGCCGGTTTAGGACCAATTTCGATTTGCCCATTCCCCGGTGGAAGTCGGGGCTTGGGGGCAGGGTGGAACGTGGCCTTCGACTTCGCTCAGGCTGAACGGGGGTTGGGTATTGTGTCCCCTGCCCTTATCCTTCCTATCTTCTTACCTTCATCCCACCCTCCGATCACGCTGAGCGAAGTCGAAGCATAAGGGATACCCGCTCTCAACACCCTGAAATCCCGCCACTTCCCTATCATCAAAGGCGCTTGCGACGCCGGCCCCTCTCCCCTAGGCTCTGACAATACCATTGTAATACCGGGAGTGAGGATCATGCAGCGAGTAGCCAAATGGAAGGGCAGCCTGATCGCCGCCGTCGCACTGGCCGGAGCTTCCCCCGCCGCGATGGCGCTGCCCGCGACGCGGCCCGAGATCTTCCCCGCTCCTACCGCCCTGACGCTGGGCGACGGCACGGTGACGCTGGGCCGATCGGTCGTGCTGATCGCCGCGCCCGGTACCGAGCCCGCCACGGTCGCGCTCGTCCGCGACATTCTGGCGAAGGCGGGCGTGACCGAGATCACGACCGCCAGCCGCATCCCCGCCGCGCCCGACCGCCCGACCATCGTCATCGGCCCGGACGGGGCCGCGATCGTCCGCGACGCGCTGACCCGCAGCGGGGCAAGCGCCGACGATCAGGCGGAGGGCTATACCCTCGCCGCTCTCGCTTCGGGTCATGGCGGCCTGATCACGCTGGCGGGGCATGATGGCGACGGCCTGTTCCACGCCGCCCAGACGCTGCGTCAGCTCGTCGCCCGCCCCCAAATCCCCGCGCTGGTGATCCGCGACCACCCCGCCATGCCGATGCGCGGCACGATCGAGGGCTTTTACGGCAAGCCCTGGTCGATGGAGGACCGGACCAGGCATCTGAATTTCCTCGGGCAGATGAAGGCCAACACCTATGTCTACAGCCCCAAGGACGACCCCTATGCGCGCGACAAGTGGCGGGAGCCCTATCCGGCGGCGACGCTGTCGGCGCTGGGCACACTGGTCGCCACCGCGCGGACCAATCATGTGAACTTCGTCTACGCGATCTCGCCCGGCCCCTCGATCTGCTTCTCCGATCCAGCGGACGAGCAGACGCTGCTGCGCAAGTTCGAGGCGCTGCGCGGAATCGGCGTGCACAGCTTCTATGTCGCGCTGGATGACATCGAATATCAGAAGTGGAATTGCGACGCGGACAAAGCCGCCTTCGGCCCCTCTGGCGCACAGGCCGCCGGGGTTGCCCAGTCCAAGCTGTTGAACGCGGTGCAGGCCGATCTGGCAAAGCGCGACCCCGCCGCGAAGCCGCTGATCATGGTGCCGACCGAATATTATGACGCCAAGGAAAGCCCCTATAAGGCCGCGCTGCGCGCCAATCTCGACCCGCGCATCGTCGTGCAGTGGACCGGCACCGACGTCGTGCCGCCCGCCATCTCGGTTCCCGATGCCAAGGCGGCGACCAAGGCATTCGGGCGCAAGACGCTGTTGTGGGACAATTATCCGGTCAACGACTATGCCAGTTCGGCCGGGCGGCTGCTGCTCGCCCCCTATGCCAAGCGCGAGGCGGGGCTGTCGAGCGAGCTGACCGGCATATTGTCCAACCCGATGAACCAGGAAGCGCCCAGCCGTGTCGCGGTGGCGGGAGTGTTGGCCTTCGGGTGGAACGACAAGGGCTATGACGCGGATCGCACCTGGCATTTCGCGGCGCGCGATCTCGCGGGGGACGATGCGCGGGCGACGGCGGCGCTGCTCGAACTCTTCGACACCCAGCATCTCGCCCCTACCTTCGGCAGCCAGCCCTGGCAGGAACAGGCACCCCGGTTGAAGGCGCTGCTCGACCATGTCCGCGAGGCGCTGGCCCATGGTGACGAAGCCGAAAGGCGCGAGGCCATCGCCGAACTGACCCGCAAGGCCGATGCCATCGCCGACGCCCCCGATACGATCCGCGCGGGCGTGGTCGATCCTGCCTTTGCCGAACAGTCGCGCCCCTGGCTGGATGCGATGCAGCTTTGGGGACGCTCGCTGCGACTGACCGCCGCCGGGCTCGACGCCGCCGAGCGGGGCAATCCAGCCGCGAGCCGCTATTTCGCCGATGCCGGGCGGATCGCCGCCCAGGCCGCCGCGGTGCAGAGCATTCCCGGCGCGGTGCGCTTCGACGGGCCGATCAAGATCGCCGATGGCGTGCTCGACCGGTTCATCGCCGACGCGCCCGGCCTGATCGCGGTTACGGCGAAACCGTAACCGTCCGGCTGGCGCGGCGGCCATCGGGGGTGCGGGTGCGGAGATCCACCGCCCCCATTACCGCGACCGGCCCGTCATAGCGCCGCCAGGCGGTGCCGCCGGTCCGATACTCGATCGGTGTGCCGGGGAATTCGGCGTTCGCCTCCAGCGTGCCGCCGACGATCCGCGCGCCCGGCGGGGCGAGGCGATAGGTCACCCCCGCCCGGTCGAGCATCCGCATCTGTACCCCCATGCGGCCCGCGAAATCGCGCCAGCCCGCCAGCAGCCGGGCGCGATCCACCCGCACATCGCCCGGCATATAGCCCACCCCCGCAACATAGGCGGGCTCCCATTCCGGCTTGCGCCATGCCCGCTCGGCGAGCGCCAGCAGGCGGGGGAAGAGCATGTAATCGACCTGGCTGTCACGACGGACCGTTTCGCTCCACAATTGCGCCTGGATACCCGCGATCGCACGTCCCGATTGCAGCGGCACCGTGTCGGCGATCGGCTTGGGCTGGGCGAGGATATTGGGAATCAGCGCGGCATTGGCGGCCAGATTGCCCGGCATGAATCCGAACACCTGGAAACTGTCCACCCCGCGCGATGCCCAGTCATAGCCGGTTTCGTTCGGATCGGCGGCATAGGGCATGTCGAAATAGCCCAGATCGGGGATCGACAGCACCGTCTTCCACCCGCGATTGGCCTGGCCATGCGTCTCCGCCACGCCGCCGCCGTGCAGGCCCGACCAGATATTGGTCTGGACCGCGGTCGGCATCCGCGCCGGGTCCGTATGGCCCAGCCCGTCGCTCCAGCCCGCAACGGCGATGCCGCGCTTGGCGAGATCGGCCGCCACCCGTTCGATGAAGCGGGCACCCAGTTGCCGGGGCTGGAGCCCCTCGCGCGCCATCGTCACCTTGCAGGCGGGCGAGTCCTTCCACGCCCCCGCCGTCTCGTCCGCGCCGATATGATAGGTGGTCAGCGGCACCCCCGCCGCCTTGTGAAGCGCGGCGATGTCGTCGATCACCCGGTCGATGAAGCGATAGGTACTATCGATACAGACGTTCAGCGTGTTGTCGTCATAATGCTGGACACTGGAATAGCGGGTGGTGTCGCCCGGCTCGACCAGCCGGTAGCGTTCCGCGCCCGCACGGTCGCCCTTGGCCATCAGCCGCTGATAGCGCACCTCCATCGACCGGATCGCCGCACGCGAATGGCCCGGCATGTCGAAGGAGGGGATCACCTCGATCTGCCGCGCGGCGGCGGCGTGCAGGATGTCCGAATAATCGGCGGCGGTCAGATAGCCGTTGGTGGCCGCGTCCCGCGCCGGGTCCGCGCCGAGTTGCGGCTGGAGACAGGTCTTTTCGGACAGGTCGGCGCAGCGATAGGCGCCCACCTCGGTCAGTTCTGGCAGGCTGGCGATCTGCAACCGCCAGCCCTCGTCATCCCCCAGATGCAGATGCAACCTGTTGAGCTTATAGGCCGCCATCTGCTCGATCAGCTTCAGGATTTCGGGCCTTGCCGTGGAAATTGCGGGCAAGATCGATGTGAAGCCCCCGGAAGCCGTATCGCGGGGCATCCTCGACGGTCAGCGGGCGCAAGGTGCGGCCCTCCCCCGCCATTTGCTGGGTCAGCGAGCGAAGGGCATAGGACGCCCCCGCCGCATCCGCCGCCATGATGGTCACCCGCCCGTCGGCGACCGTCAGGCGATAGCCTTCGGGAGCGATCCCGGCCTGCTTCCGGATGGTCAGCGGCACCGTGCCCATCGGCAATCCGGCCAGCGCGGGCGCAATGGCGGCGCGGGCAAAGCCCTGCATCGTCACACGCAGCCCCTTGGACAGGTCGACCGGCGCGCCTGCCGGTCGCACGACCGTCATGGGCCGGGGCAGGATCGCCACATCGACGGGCGTGGCCGCGCCTCGCTCGGCATAAAGCGCGAAGGCGCGCTCGGGCGTCCGCCACACGGTCCGGTCGTCGGGCGCGCTGCGGGCGAGTGCCGCTTCGTCGGTCATGGGCGCGACGAAGGGCAAGGTTTCCAGTCCCGTCTCGGCATCGGTCCCCGTCCGGGTGGCGGCGATCACGCGTGGGACCAGTCCGGGCGCAGCCAGCATCGCATGGGGCATCATGTGGTTGCGTGAGAAGAACGCGCCCACCGCCGTCAGTTTGATATGATAGGTCTGGCCGGGCTTGAGGCTCTGGCCGGGCTTCACCGTCAGGATGTTCAGGTCGCCATTGACCATCCGGTTGTCGAACAGATCGCTGTCGATCCTCAGGACCGGATTGACCAGGCTGTAGCGGATCTCGAACGGCACGCCCGGCACCGCGTCGGGCATGGTGATCGCGATATCGGCATCGAAACAGCGCGGGGTGGCGGTCGGGCATGACGCCGGGCGGTTGGTCAGGATGGTATAGCGATAACCCATGGTCGCCGCCATCCGGTCCAGATCGGCCTGTGCACCGCCAACCGGCATGGCGGCCAGGACTGCGGGAAAAGCCCATAACGTCATCATCTTGCACCCGTCCCGCCAAACTCACTGGTCCTATATTGGACCATGGCTGGGCCTATGGCGCAACCCGATATGATGGTCGCCCCAGGGCAAGCTGACGCCTTTCGCGATCGAGGGCATAGCGCCCGAGATCCCAGCCTTCGCTGGGATGGCGGATGTCGCTGCCATGCGGGGGTGACGCCGCCCTCGCCACCCCCTATCTCGGGTCCATGAAGAAACCCCAACCGGGTCTGCCGACCCGTGAGCAAATCCTCGCCTTCATCGAACAGTCGGACCAGCCCGCTGGCAAGCGCGAGATCGCGCGCGCCTTTGGCCTGTCCGCGCAGGAGAAGATCGGGCTTAAGGCGCTGCTCAAGGACATGGCCGACGAAGGGCTGATCGACAGTGCGCCGGGCCGCGCCTTTCACAAGATGGGCGGCCTGCCCAAGGTGACGGTGCTGCGTGTCGTCGATGTCGATGATGGCGGCAATGTCTGGGGCCAGCCCGAACGCTGGGAAGCCGATGGCATCCCCATCCCCCGGCTGCGCATCCGCGAGCGCAAGCGCGGGAGCCTCGGCATCGGCCAGCGCGTGCTGGCGCGGACCGAGGAAGCGGGCGGCGGCTGGATCGCGCATGTCATGAAGACGATCGCGCCCGCCTCCGAACAGGTGCTGGGCGTGCTGCGCGAGGAGGCGGGCCGCTTCTGGCTGACATCCGTCGACAAGAAGGACCGGCGCGAGATGATGGTGTCGGACACCGGCGGCGCGGAAGCGGGCGATCTGGTGCTGGCCGAGAAGGCGGGCCGTCCGCCACGCATCACCGCGAAGGTCGTCGAGCGGCTGGGCGATCCCTTCGCCCCGCGCAGCTTCTCGCTGATCGCGATCCACAAGTTCGAAATCCCCGACCGCTTCCAGCCCGAAACGCTGGAGGAGGCCGAGCGCGTCGCGCGCCAGCCGCTGGGCGAGGACCGCGAGGATTTGCGCGATTTGCCGATCGTCGCGATCGATCCGGTCGACGCGCGCGACCATGACGATGCGGTCTGGGCCGCGCCCGACGACGATCCCGCCAACCCCGAAGGCTGGCGCGCCATCGTCGCGATCGCGGATGTCAGCTTCTATGTCCGCCCCGGCTCGGCGATCGACAAGGATGCGCGGCGGCGGGGCAATTCGGTCTATTTCCCCGACCGGGTGGTGCCGATGCTGCCCGAAATCCTGTCGGCGGATGTGTGTTCGCTCAAGGAGGGCGAGGACCGCGCGGCGCTCGCCTGTCATTTGCAGGTGACGAAGGACGGCAAGCTCAAGGGCTTCCGCTTCACCCGCGCGGTCGTGCGGCTGGCGGCGAACATCGCGTACGAGGATGCGCAGGCCGCCATCGACGGCGAGCTGCCGCACCCGTTGACCGAGACGGCACTGCGCCCGCTCTGGGACTGCTGGGCCGCGCTCGCCAAGGCGCGCGACGACCGCGAGCCACTCGACCTCGACTTGCCGGAGCGGCGGGTGGTGCTCGACCAGAATGGCCGCATCCTGTCGGTCGCGCCGCGCGCGCGGCTGGATGCACACCGGCTGATCGAGGATTACATGATCGCCGCCAATGTCGCCGCCGCCAAGGCGCTGGAGGCGAAAAAGGCCACCGTCATGTACCGCGTGCACGAGGTGCCCAGCCGCACCAAGCTGGTCGCGCTCAAAGAGTATCTTGAAACCTTCGACATCCCCTTCGCGATGGGACAGGTGATCCGTCCGGCGACCTTCAACCGGATCGTCGACAAGGTGGGCGACGCCGATTTCCGCCCGCAGGTGATGGAGCAGATCCTGCGCTCGCAGACGCAAGCCTATTATGCACCGGTCAATCAGGGGCATTTCGGCCTGTCGCTCGGCTCCTATGCGCATTTCACCTCACCGATCCGGCGCTATGCCGATCTGGTCGTCCACCGCGCGCTGGTGGGGGCGTACAAGCTGGGTGACGGCGGACTGCTGCCCGAAGGCGAGGAGATGGAGCGGCTGGGCACCTCGATCAGCCAATATGAGCGGCGCGCGATGGAGGCCGAGCGCGAAACCATCGACCGCTATGTCGCCGCATACCTGTCCGAGCATGTCGGGCAGGTGGTCGAGACGCGGATCACCGGCGTCACCAATTTCGGCTTCTTCGCCACGGTCGATGGCGTGGGTGGCGACGGCCTGATGCCGATCCGCGATCTGGGCGGCGACTATTTCCATTATGACGAAGCCTCGCAGCAGTTGCTGGGCGAGAAGAGCCGCGAAATCTACAAGCTGGGCCAGCGCCTGCCGCTGCGCCTGGCCGAGGCGAACCCGGTGTCGGGAGCGCTGCGCTTCGAATTGCCCGACGGCAAGGGCGCGGCTCCCGAGCCACGCAGAGTCCTGAAACGGCGCGGGCGGCCCGCGAACATCCGCCACAACGGCAAGCGGCGGTAATCCTCCCCGGCACGGGGAGGTGGCAGCGCGCCAGCGCTGACGGAGGGGGGCTTCGGAAACGGACGTCCTTCGCGGCACGCCCCCTCCACCACCGCTTCGCGGCGGTCCCCCTCCCCGTGCCGGGGAGGATCGGGATCGCTCCCCTTCCCCATGCGTAACCTCCCCAAAGGAGAGCACGCATGGGCAATATGGTGGACGGCGTCTGGCACGCCGAAGGGCTGTTCAAGTCCGACGAAAAGGGCGGCTTCCAGCGCCCCGATTCGGGCTTCCGCGACTGGGTGACGGCGGACGGCGAGCCCGGCCCGGACGGCCAGACGGGCCACCGTGCCGAGGGGGGCCGTTATCACCTCTATGTCTCCTATGCCTGCCCCTGGGCGCATCGCACGATGATCGTCCGGGCGCTCAAGGGGCTGGAGTCGATGATCGACCTGTCGGTGGTCGATCCGCTGATGCGCGACGATGGCTGGACCTTCGCGACGGAGCGGGGCGGCACCGGCGATCCGCTCCACGGATCAGACTATCTGTGGCAACTCTACGCCCGCGCGCGGGAGGGCTATACCGGCAAGGTCACGGTGCCGGTGCTGTGGGACACGGCGCGCGACACGATCGTCAGCAACGAGTCCGCCGAGATCATTCGCATGTTCAACAGCGCGTTCGACGGCTTGGGCGCGCTGGACGGGGATTATTATCCCGCCGACCTTCGCCACGAGATCGATGCGGTCAACGCCACCGTCTATGACCGGGTGAACAACGGCGTCTACAAATGCGGCTTCGCGAAGACGCAAGCGGCCTATGACGAAGCCGTCGCCCCATTATTCGCCGAACTCGACCGGCTGGACGAGCGGCTGACGGGTCGCGAATGGCTGGTGGGCGACCGGATGACCGAGGCGGATATCCGGCTGTTCACCAGCCTTGTCCGCTTCGACGCGGTCTATCACGGCCATTTCAAATGCAATGTCCGGCGGGTGCAGGATTATCCGGCGCTGGAGGGCTTGCTGGAGCGGATGCTGGCCATTCCGGCGATCGCGGACACGGTGCATCTGGATCACATCAAGACGCATTATTATGCCAGCCATCTGGAACTGAACCCGACCGGGATCGTGCCCGCCGGGCCGGATTTGCCCTGGGCCGGGTTGGTGCGGCCTTCTTATTCTTAAGCCCCTCCCGCAGGCGGGAGGGGTTTGGGGAGGGAAAGGAGTCTCATTGAGACCGTCGCTCGCGGCCTGCCCTCCCCCCAGCCCCCTCCCGCAAGCGGGAGGGGGAGCATTTTAGTACGCCCGGCCGATCAGCACCCGCTCCACCGCCGCGCGGCCGGTGAAGATGCAGGGGCCGTCGTCGCACCCGGTCTGCCCCATCGGCGCGTTGCGGATGGTCAGCTTCAAGGCCTTCAGCTTCTCGACCACCTGCTCCAGTTCCTCGCCGGTCGGCTTGGCCCAGCGGACATCGACCCAGCCGGGGTTCTTCACACCGTCCGCGAAATGCGCCTCGACAGCGGCCCAGTCGTCCACGGGCACGATCTGCGCCTTCAGCCGCTCGGCCGACTGGCGGTGGAGTTCGCCCTGGATGTCGGCCAGCAGCGCCTCGACGCCCGACACGAAATCACCGCGCGGCTGGACGACCGAGTCCAGCTTGCCGTCCTCGCGGTACAACCGGTCGCGGCGGATCACCGAGACGTTGCCGCCCGCCATGTCGCGCCCGCCGACCTCGATCACCACAGGCGCGCCCTTCTTGACCCAGCCCCAGCGCTTGGTCGCGGCCTTTTGCGCCCGCGCATCGACCATCGCGCGGATCGGCTCGCCCAGCGCGGACTGGCCGACCAGTTCCTTCTGCAAGTCCCGGCAATAGGCGAGCAGCGCCTCGTCCTCGGGCTGGTCGCGCAGCATCGGCACGATCACCACCTGCCACGGCGCGACCTTGGGCGGCACGCGCATCCCGTCATCGTCGCCGTGCACCATGATCATGCCGCCGATCATCCGGGTCGACACGCCCCAGCTGGTCGTCTGCGCATAGTCCAGTCCGCCCTCGGCATTCTGGAAGCGGATATTCTGAGCTCGCGCGAAATTATCTCCCAGGAAGTGACTGGTGCCGGCTTGCAGCGCCTTGCCGTCCTGCATCATCGCCTCGATCGAATAGGTCTCGACCGCGCCGGGGAAACGCTCATTCTCGGGCTTCTCGCCCGCGATGACGTGCATGGCGAGGCAATCTTCGGCGAAGCTGCGATAGACTTCCAGCATCTGGATCGTCTCGGCCCGCGCCTCGTCGACCGTGGCATGGGCGGTATGCCCCTCCTGCCACAGGAACTCGGCGGTGCGCAGGAACATGCGGGTGCGCATTTCCCAGCGGACGACATTGGCCCATTGGTTGATAAGGACCGGCAGGTCGCGCCACGACTGGACCCAGCGGGCAAAGGCGGTGCCGATCACCGTCTCCGAGGTCGGGCGCACGACCAGGGGCTCCTCGAGCTTGGCCTCGGGATCGGGCACCAGCCCGCCCTTGCCATCGGCGATCAGCCGGTGATGCGTGACGACCGCCATTTCCTTGGCGAAGCCGTCGACATGCTCGGCCTCCTTCTCGAAATAGCTGAGCGGGATGAACAGCGGGAAATAGCAATTCTCGTGGCCGGTCGCCTTGATGCGATCGTCGAGCAGCCGCTGGATACGCTCCCAGATACCGTAACCCCAGGGGCGGATGACCATGCAGCCACGGACGCCCGATTCCTCGGCCAGATCGCCCTCGGCGATGACGGACTGATACCAGGCGGAGAAATCCGCGTCGCGGGTGACGGACAGAGCGTGCTTCATGCCCGCCCGATAGCGGCAAAGGGGTCGGTTCGCCAAGAGGCTGGCCGCGTCCGGGGTTTCTTCGCAGGCGACCAGCGGTTAGGGACAGTCCCATGACCGGCGACCGCGTGCTCCAGGGCATCGGCCTGCGCCTGATCGCCATCTTCTTCCTGTCGACCATGTCGGCGCTCATCAAGCTGGCGGAATCGCGCGGGGCGACCCTGTTCGAAACCATGTTCTGGCGACAGGCCTGCGCGCTGCCGGTGGTGCTGGGCTTCGTGATGGCGGGGCCGGGGTTGAAGTCGCTGCGCACGACGCGGTTCAAGGGGCATCTGGCACGCTCGATGGTCGGGCTGGTGGGGATGGTCTTCACCTTCGGCGCGGTGCTGCTGTTGCCGCTGGCGGAGGCGACGACGTTCCAGTTCACCGTGCCGATCTTCGCGACGCTGCTCGGCGCGCTGGTGCTGGGCGAGCGGACCGGCATCCAGCGGTGGAGCGCGGTGCTGGTCGGTTTCGCGGGCGTGCTGATCGTGGTGCGGCCGGGGGCGAACGACATGTCGCTGTTCGGCGCGGGCGTGGGGCTGCTGGCGGCGCTATTCGTCGCGATCGTGGCGATCCTGCTGCGCCAGTTGCGCGACGAGCCTTCGGGGACGACGGTCTTCTATTTCTCGACGCTGACCCTGCCCTTCATCGCCATTCCCTATAGCTTCAACATCCACGGGCATGACGCGCTGACCTGGGCGATCCTGATCTCGATCGGACTGGTCGGCGGCGTGGGACAGATCGCGCTGACCGGCGCATCGCGACTGGCCCCGGTCGCGGCGGTGGTGCCGATGGACTATTCCGGGCTGATCTGGGCGACCGTCTATGGCTGGCTGATCTTCGGGGTGCTGCCCGCCTCGACCACCTGGATGGGCGCGCCGATCATCATCGCGAGCGGGTTGTTCATCGTCTGGCGCGAGCAAAGGCTGGGCAAGCAGCAGACACTGACCACCGCGCCGGAGGATTGAGTTTTCGTCCGTCATCCCAGCGAAAGCTGGGATCTCGTGCCGCACGATGATGCATTCGCGGAGAAAGGCCCCAGCCTGCGCTGGGGCGACGGCTTACTGAACCGCCCACCGGGTCGGGCCATTCTCCTGCCAGCCAGCCCGGTGGAGCAGCGGCGTGTCGTCGTCCCACTCGGCATGACCCAGGCAGAGATAGGCGGTGAAGACCCAATCCTCGGCCACATCGAACAGCCGCTCCATCGCGGCGGGATCGAGGATCGACACCATCCCCATCCCCAGATTGGCCGCCCGCGCCGCCAGCCACAGCGTATGGATCGCCATCGCGGTCGACTGGCGCAGTGTCTCCGGCATGGTGCGGCGGCCCAGGCCGTGCCCCTCCGCCGGATCGATATGGGTGAAGACCGCGAGTTGCACCGGCGCCGCGTCCAGCCCGGCCAGCTTCAACGCACGGTAAGCGGCGGCCCGTTCGTCGGCATAGTCCGCCGCCGCCTCCGCATCGCAGCGCTGGAAATCGGCGCGAACGGCGGCGCGGAGCGCGGAATCCTCCACCCGGATCACCCGCCATGGCCGCGCATTGCCGACCGACGGCGCAAGAGCCATCGCCTCCGCCAGACGCGCCAGCACCGCCTCATCGACCGGGTCGTTGCGGAAGTGTCGGACATCGCGCCGCCAGCGCAGGATCGTCTCCAGCGTCTCGGCCTGGGTTTCGTCAAAGCGCATGCTCGTCCTTTTCGCCGCTCGGAACATCCCGCTCCGCTTGCGCGTCCCATGTCCACGCTTCAATCGATTTACGTGCCATGAAAGGGAGACCAAAGGCCTGTGAGCGAACGGAAACTCATGCTGCTCGGCTGGATCGCCACCGCGACGGCGGTGGCCATGTACCTGTCCTATATCGATCAGATACAGCTTAACCTGGCGGGGCAGAAAGGGTCCACCATCCAGCCATTGGCGACGATGGTGAATTGTTCGCTGTGGGTCGCCTATGGCTTCCTACGCGAGAAGCGGGACTGGCCGATCGTGTTCGCCAATGCGCCCGGGGTGATACTGGGCGGGATTTCGTTGTTCACGGCGCTTTGACCCGTCGCCCCAGCGGAGGCTGGGGCCTTTGGCGACGACATGCTATCGATCGCCAGAGATCCCAGCCTTCGCTGGGATGAGGGTACCCCCCGCGCCACCCTCATAGACAGCGCGGGGGGCGGCGCAACCGATCAGGCCGCCTTGTCCTTCCACACCAGTACGGGCTTGCGCGCGGCCAGTGTTTCGTCGAGGCGCGCGCGGGGTGCGAAGTGCGGCGCGGTCTTGAGCGAGGGATCGCCCGCCTTGGCCCGCTCCGCCACCGACGCCAGCGCGCCGATGAACTGGTCGAGCGCCGCCTTCGACTCGGTCTCGGTCGGCTCGATCAGCATCGCGCCGTGAACGACCAGCGGGAAATACATGGTCATCGGGTGGAAACCCTCGTCGATCAGCGCCTTGGCGACGTCGATCGTCGAGAAGCCCTCGGCCAGATTTTCGTCCGAGAAAATCGCTTCGTGCATGCACGGCCCGCTCTTGGCGAAGGGCGCGTCCAGCGTGTCTTCCAGCGACCGCAGGACATAGTTGGCGTTGAGCACCGCATCCTCGGCGACCTGGCGCAAACCGTCCGCGCCGTGGCTGAGGATATAGGTCAGCGCGCGGGTGAACATGCCCATCTGGCCGTGGAAGGCGACCATGCGGCCGAAGCTATCGGCGTGATGGTCGTCGGCATTCTCTTCCTCGACCAGCCGGAAGCCCTCGCCGGTCTTCTCGACGAAGGGCAAAGGCGCGAAGGGCGTCAGCGCGTCGGAGAACACCACCGGCCCCGAACCCGGTCCGCCGCCGCCATGCGGGGTCGAGAAGGTCTTGTGCAGGTTGATGTGCATCGCATCGACGCCCAGATCGCCCGGACGCACACGGCCCACGATCGCGTTGAAGTTCGCGCCGTCGCAATAGACATAGCCGCCCACGCCGTGGACCGCGTCGGAAATGTCCTTCAGGTCACGCTCGAACAGGCCGCAGGTGTTCGGGTTGGTGATCATCACGCCCGCCACGTCCGGCCCCAGCCGCGCCTTGAGTGCCGCGGTATCGACTCGACCCTCGTCGGTCGCGGGAATATTCTCGACCGAGAAGCCCGCGAACGCCGCCGTCGCCGGGTTGGTGCCATGCGCCGACTCGGGGACCAGGATGACCTTGCGATGGCCCTCGCCGCGCTTTTCCAGCGCCGCCTTGATCGCCAGGATGCCGCACAGTTCGCCATGCGCGCCCGCCTTGGGGCTCATCGCGACCGACGCCATGCCGGTCAGCGTCACCAGCCAGTGCGCCAGCTGGTGAATGACCTCCAGCGCGCCCTGCACCGTGTCGACGGGCTGGAGCGGGTGAACGTCGCTGAACCCCGGCAGCCGCGCCATCTTCTCGTTCAGGCGCGGATTGTGCTTCATCGTGCACGAGCCGAGCGGGAACAGCCCCAGGTCGATCGCGTAATTCTGACGCGACAGGCGGGTATAGTGGCGGACCGTCTCCGGCTCCGACAGGCCGGGCAGGCCGATCGGGGCCTTGCGCGACAGGTCGCCCAGTCGCGAACCCGCGACATCGCCCTCGGCGAAATCGACGCCGGTCGTATGCGCGTCACCGATCTCGAAGATCAGCTTTTCTTCCAGCATCAGCGCACGATTGCCGGTGAAAGTTGCGGACACTTCGCCGTCCTTGGCTTCGGGGCTCGTGGGCTTCCAGCCGCTCTGGTTGATCGTCATGCCAGCACCTCCTCAAGCGCTTGGGCAAGCGTCTCGATATCCTCCGCCGTCACCGTTTCGGTGACCGCCACCACCAGTCCGTTCGCGAGCGCATCTTCACCCGGATAGAGCCGCCCGAGCGACACGCCCGCCAGCACGCCGCGCTCGGCGAGCGTCCGCACGATCGGACGCGCCTCGTGACCCAGATCGAGCGTGAACTCGTTGAAGAACACGTCGTTGACCAGCTTGACGCCCGGCACCTTCGCCAGACGGTCCGCCGCGCGGCAGGCGTTCGCGTGGTTGATCCCCGCCATCCGGCGCAGGCCTGCCTCGCCCAGCAGCGTCATGTGGATCGAGAAGGCGAGCGCGCACAGCCCCGAATTGGTGCAGATGTTCGACGTCGCCTTTTCGCGGCGGATATGCTGCTCGCGGGTCGAGAGCGTCAGCACGAAGCCGCGCTTGCCGTCCGCGTCCACCGTCTCGCCGCAGAAGCGGCCCGGCATCTGGCGAATATACTTATCCTTGCAGCCCATCAGGCCGACATAGGGTCCGCCGAACTGGAGCCCGACGCCCAGCGACTGGCCTTCGCCGACGACGATGTCGGCATCCATCTCGCCCGGCGAGCGGATCGCGCCCAGCGCGACCGGCTCGGTCACGACGGCGATCAGCAGCGCCTTCTTCGCATGGCACGCCTCGGCCAGCGGGGTGAGGTCGGCGATGCGGCCCAGAATGTCCGGGTACTGGACGACGACGCACGAGGTATCGGCGTCGATCGCCGCGATCATCTGGTCGATGTCGGTCTCGGCGGTCAGGACCGGCGCGCCGGTTTCCAGCGTGTCGCCGGTGTACTTCGCCATCGTCTTGGCGACCGAGACATAATGCGGGTGCAGGCCCGAGGACAGGATAGCCTTGGACTTCCTGGTGATGCGCCGCGCCATGCCGATCGCTTCCCAGCAGGCGGTCGAGCCGTCATACATGGAGGCGTTGGCGACATCGGTGCCGAGCAGACGCGCGACCTGCGTCTGGAACTCGAACAGCATCTGGAGCGTGCCCTGCGCGATTTCCGGCTGATAGGGCGTATAGGCGGTCAGGAACTCGCCGCGCTGGATCAGGTGATCGACGCTGGCGGGGACATGATGGCGATACGCGCCGCAGCCCAGGAAGAAGGGCACGTCGCCCGCGACCATGTTCTTGCGGGCGAGCGCGGTCATGTGCCGCTCGACCGCCAGTTCGGAGGCGTGGCCGGGCAACCCCTCGATGGGGCCGGACAGGCGGGCGGATTCGGGCACATCGACGAACAGGTCGTCGACCGATCCGGCACCGATGACCGAGAGCATCTCGGCCCGATCGGAAGAGGTAAGGGGCAAGTAGCGCATGCGTTCCATTTCTCCGCCCTCCTCTGCATCCCCTCCGCCGGGCGGAAAGGCTCTTCTTCTCCCCTCCCGCAGGCGGGAGGGGCCGGGGG
This sequence comes from Sphingomonas sp. SORGH_AS_0879, assembly GCF_030819175.1. Taxonomy (NCBI): domain Bacteria; kingdom Pseudomonadati; phylum Pseudomonadota; class Alphaproteobacteria; order Sphingomonadales; family Sphingomonadaceae; genus Sphingomonas; species Sphingomonas sp. SORGH_AS_0879. The sequence goes on along the minus strand of NZ_JAUTBJ010000002.1, from coordinate 1,279,652 downwards.
AGGGCACCCGGCTTCGGCAGGCGTATCGCTTGGGGAGAACGACTCCCCTCCCCCGGCCCCTCCCGCCTGCGGGAGGGGAGGAAGAAGGCCCCTCCCCTATGCAGGGAGGGGCGTCAGATCAGAGTTTCGCGACGAACGCGGCGTAGGCGGTTTCGTCCATTAGCGCTTCCAGTTCGGACGCATCCGACAGCGTGATCTTGAAGAACCAGCCCTCGCCCTCGGGGTCGCTGTTGACCAGCGCAGGCTCGTCCGACAACTGGGCATTGCCCTCGATGACGGTGCCCGACACCGGCGCGTACACGTCCGACGCGGCCTTGACCGACTCGACCACCGCGGCTTCGTCGCCCTTGGTCAGTTCGCGGCCTTCCTCGGGCACATCGACGAACACGATGTCGCCCAGGGCTCCTTGCGCGTAATCGGAGATGCCGACCGTGCCGACATCACCGTCGACGTCGATCCACTCATGATCTTCGGTGAAATAGCGGCTCATGGTCACTTGGCTCCTGAACGAACGTAACGATGGGGGACGAAGGGCATTGCCGTGACGGTGGCGTCATGGGTCTTGCCGCGCTGAAGAAGTTTCACCGCCGTGCCGGGGGCGGCCAGATCGGTCGGCACATAGGCCATGGCGATCGGCGCACCGAGCGAGGGGGCGAAGCCGCCGCTGGTGACCCGACCGATGACCGAGCCGTCCTCGGCGACCACCGACGCGCCCTCGCGCACCGGCTGGCGACCCGCGACGGTCAGGCCGACGCGCTTGACGGCGGGGCCGTTCTCACGCTCGGCGAGGATACGCCCGGCCCCCAGGAAATCGGCGGCCTCGCGGCGCTTCTTGGCGAGCGCGAAGCCCAGATCGGCCATCACCGGCGTCGTCTCGGGGTCGAGGTCATGGCCGTAGAGCGGCAGCCCCGCCTCCAGACGCAGCGAGTCGCGCGCGCCCAGGCCGATCGGCTTCACTTCCGCCTGTTCGCAGAGCAGGTCGGCAAAGGCGGCCGCATGGTCCGCCGGGATCGAGATTTCATAACCGTCCTCGCCGGTATAGCCCGAGCGGCTGATCCACAGCGGCACGTCGTGCCACACGAAATCGGCGGCGGTCATGAACACCAAGTCCTCGACGCCCGGCACGATCCGCGCCAGCGCGTCGACCGCCTTCGGCCCCTGGAGCGCCAGCAGCGCCTGCTCGTCGAGCAGGTTCAGCGTCGCATCATCGGGGATGAAGTCGAGCAGATAGGCGATGTCGTCATATTTGGTCGCACCGTTGACGACCATGTAGAGTTCGTCCGCGCCGTCGAGGGTGCGCTTCGTCACCATCAGGTCGTCGAGGATGCCGCCCTCTTCGTTCAGCAGCAGCGAATAGCGGTTCTTCCGGTCACCCAGCCCGGTGATGTCGCCCGGCAGGACCTTTTCCAGCGCGGTGATGACCGGCGCTAGGCCATTCTCACCGGTGAAGACCACCTGGCCCATATGGCTGACGTCGAACAGCCCGGCCGATTCGCGGGTCCAGAGATGCTCGGCCATGATGCCTTCATACTGGACGGGCATGTGATAGCCCGCGAACGGGACCATCCGGCCACCGCGCGCACGATGCCAGGCGTCCAGCGGCAGCGTCTGGATGATCTCCTGACCCTCGGGGGCGTCTTCTACGTTCAGGTCGGTTGCGTCGCTCACGGGGCCGGTCTCCGTCAAAAGGGTGTCGGCTAGGGACGTACCTGTCCTTACCCGATCCGATCCCCCTCTGTCACGGAACCTGAGAGCTTTCGCCGGAAATCCGGCTTACCCCTTCGGTGGCGCCGCGGCCCGAGGCCGAAGCGCGCTTTCCAGAGTGTCGATGGCGATCGCGCGGTCCCATTTGCCTGAGAGATTCCGGGGTGGTTGCTCCTTCGGCGGCCGGGTTTCGTCACCTGAAAGATGAACCCGACGCTCTCCCGCGCGCGCCTATGTCGGACATGTCCGACATCGACGCCGCGCCCTCTGCCGGGCGAGTGGTTCCGAGTCAATTGGGGAACGATGGCCGGTGCGCGTAAAGATGTGGATAGCTGGGGGCCATCCCCCTCCACCACCGCTTCGCGGCGGTCCCCCTCCCCATCGGAGATGGGGAGGATTGGAAGACCCCATTCCTCCCCAAGTAAGCTTGGGGAGGGGGACCGCGCCCGCAGGGCGTGGTGGAGGGGCGGCAACCTCGCCGGATTACCGAGTCGCGTTATATTTCAACTGCGCGTCGGTCAGTTGGAACCCGACCAGCGCCTCGAAGCTGGCGCTCGCCACCGCCTGGCGGACTTCGGGGTTGGTCAGCGGATCGACCGCCGCATCCTCGTCCCCGGCCTTGCGACGGCGGGTCAGCTTTTCGCGCACATCGTCGGGCAGGGTCGCCGCCGAGCGTGCGACGGTGGCCGATGCCTCCCCGGCGACCTGCCCGCGCGCCTGGCCCGCGTCGAAGTGGATGTTGACCCGGCTGATCCGCTTGGCGACGACATTGGTGCCGCCGCGCACGATCGCAATATAATAGGGCAGGACGACATCGCGCGCCGTCGTGGTGTCGGTCCGCCGCGCCTCGACATTGAAGGTCACGCTGGTGACGATGTCGGTGCCCGAATCCGCGCAATTGCCGCGGACATTGGTCATGTTGGCGACCAGATCGATCGACCGCTCATCCGTCGCGCCCGGCGTCTTGAACAGGGTCACGTCGCCGGTTCCCGCCGCGACCCCCACAATCGGACAGGCCGAGCGGACAGCGGTGATGCCGCCCGAGGCGTCGATCTCACCGGTACGGGCGCAGCCCCCGAGAACGAGCGCAAGGGCGACGGGAGCGAGAAACGATGCTTTCACAGGTCGAAACGCCTATTCTGGATGCCGAAGCAGGATGCCGGTTTGGTCGCCAGCATAGGAACCGGGTTGGACGCGCGCAAGCAATGGCGTAGAGCCGACACCATGACCGACAGCCCCAAGCCGCCCCTCGACCTGTTGATCGCCGCACCGCGCGGATTTTGCGCCGGAGTGGACCGTGCCATCCGCATCGTCGAGCTCGCGCTCGAAAAGCACGGTGCGCCGGTCTATGTGCGGCACGAGATCGTCCACAACAGGTTCGTGGTCGACAGCCTGAAGGCCAAGGGCGCGATCTTCGTCGAGGAACTGGACGAGGTCCCCGCCAACGCGCATGTCGTCTTCTCCGCGCATGGCGTGCCCAAGTCGGTGCCCGCCGATGCCGAGAATCGCGGCCTCGCCTATTTCGACGCCACCTGCCCGCTGGTTTCCAAGGTCCATCGTCAGGCCGAGCGGCTGGTCGAGATGGGTCGCCACATCGTCTTCATCGGCCATGCGGGCCACCCGGAGGTCATCGGCACCTTCGGCCAGGTGCCGCAAGGCTCCATGTCGCTGGTCGAGACGGTCGCGGATGTGGAAGCCTTCACCCCCGCCGACCCGGATAATCTGGCATTCCTGACCCAGACCACCCTGTCGGTCGACGACACCGCCGCCACCATCGAGGCGTTGCAGCGTCGTTTCCCCAGCATCCTGGCACCACGCGGCGAGGATATCTGCTACGCCACCTCCAACCGCCAGGCCGCCGTCAAGGCGATCGCCGCCGAATGCGACGCGGTGCTGGTGATCGGCGCGCCCAATTCCTCCAATTCGCTGCGGCTGGTCGAGGTCGCCGAGCGGGCAGGCAAGCGCGCCATGCTGATCCAGCGCGCCGCCGATCTCGACTGGGCATTCCTGAATGGTGTGAAGACCCTGGGTCTGACCGCAGGCGCCTCCGCGCCCGAACTGCTGGTCCGCGAACTGGTCGATCGCCTGTCGGAGCGCTTCACCGTCACCGAACGCGAGGAAGAGACGACGCGCGAAACCATCGCGTTCAAGCTGCCGCGCGGGCTGGAAGCGGCCGCCTGAACCATGGCCGTCTATACGCAGGTTTCGGCGGAGGCGCTGTCGGCGTTTCTGGGGCGCTATGACGCTGGCGAACTGATCTCGGCGAAAGGGATCGCGGAGGGGGTAGAGAACAGTAATTATCTGGTCGACACCACCGCCGCTCGGTTCATCCTGACGCTGTACGAAAAGCGGGTGGCATCGGGCGACCTGCCCTTCTTCCTCGCGCTGCTCGACCATCTCGCGGCCAAGGGGCTGGCCGTACCGCCCGCGATCAAGGACCGTCAGGGCGTGGAAATTCAGGAGCTGGCCGGTCGCCCCGCCTGCCTGATCCAGTTCCTGACCGGCGTATCGCTGTCGCACCCCACCCCGGCACAGGCGCTGGCGGCGGCGGATGCGATGGGGGCGATGCACCGCGCGGTCGCGGATTTCCCGCTGAACCGACCCAATTCGATGGGTCATGCCAGTTGGCGGCCTCTGTTCGAGCAATGCGGGCGTGACCTCGATCGGATCGAGCCGAGCCTGCACGATGCGATGGCCGAGGCGCTCGATACGGTGCTGCCCGGTTGGGAAAGCCAGACGCTCGATGCCTGCGTAATCCATGCCGATCTGTTTCCCGACAATGTGCTGGTGCTCGGCGACCGGGTGACCGGGCTGATCGACTTCTATTTCGCCTGCACCGATTTCCGCATCTACGATCTCGCCATCATGCACTCGGCCTGGAGTTTCGACGCCAGCGGCGAAACCTATGCGCCGGAGATCGGCGCGGCGCTGGTCGAGGGATATCGGCGCCACTTCCCGCTGTCCGAGGCGGAGCGCGCGGCCTTCGCGCGGCTGGCGATGGGCGCATGCATCCGCTTCGCTTTGTCGCGGGCCTGGGACTGGCTCAACACCCCCGCCGACGCGCTAGTGACGCGCAAGGACCCGCTCGCTTACTGGCGGCGCTATATCGCCTATCGCGACGGAAAGGCCGGACTGTGACGCCCGTGGAGATCGCCACCGACGGCGCATGCAAGGGCAATCCCGGCCCCGGCGGCTGGGGCGCGCTGATCCGATCGGGCGCGCATGAAAAGGAACTGTCCGGCGGCGAGCCGCTGACCACCAACAACCGCATGGAGTTGATGGCCGCGATCGAGGCGCTGAACGCCTTGAAGCGTCCCTGCGCGGTGACGCTGTCGACCGACAGCCGTTATGTGATGGACGGCCTGACCAAGTGGATCCACGGCTGGAAGCGCAATGGCTGGCGCACGGCGGACAAGAAGCCAGTCAAGAATGCCGAACTCTGGCAGGCGCTGCTCGCCGCCGCCGAGCGCCACCAGATCGAATGGAAATGGGTCAAGGGCCATGCGGGCCACCCGGACAATGAGCGCGCCGACAGGCTGGCCAGCGATGCGGCGGAGACGTTTCGGAAATAGCGGAAACCGGATCGGTCCATGCGGTCGGTTTCGTGCCGAGGAAGCCTGGAAAGAAAATCGGTTTGAGCGCCAAATGGAGCGATGGTACGAAACGCGCATGATCCGTGTGACCGCCCGCATCCAACAACAATGCCGCAATCGGACGGCGGTGTTTGTGCGCGCGCATGGTTCATGGGATAGCTGAAGACCTTATCCCTCGACTTGATGCTGACCACCCCGCCCAATCGGCGGGGTTTTTCATGCCGGTTGGGCCTGATCATAAGGACAACCGGGCCATGTATTACCGGGACGAAGCCGCCATCGAACGCATCGCGTCGGGCGTGATCGATCGCACCTTACCCAAGAGCGAATGGACCCATGCGGGTCATTTCGCGGCGGCACTCTGGCTCTGCCGCCATCGCCGCGACCTCACCGAAGCGAGCGCGATACGTGGGCTCATCTGCCGCTACAACGAGGCGACCGGGACCGCGAACACCGACACGGGCGGCTATCATCACACGATCACCCTGGCTTCGATGCGCGGAGCAGCCGACCATCTTACGAGCCACCCCGAAAATGCGCCCCTCCATGTCGTGCATTCCGCCTTGATGGCATCCCGCTTCGGCGATCCGAATTGGCTGTTCGCCTATTGGAGCCGCAAATGTCTGTTCAGCGTCCCGGCCCGCCGGGATTGGGTAGAGCCGGATATCGCTCCGCTGCCTTTTTAAAATGGTTCGACATTCATGCTACTCCTTCTTCCCTCTCCCCTCCGCGAGGGCAAGGGAAGAAGGTCATATCGGAATGTCGATCCGGGCCTAAGTCGAGAACCGCCCGACCCCATAACGCCCGGCATCGACACCCCCCGGCACGTCCCCGTCGCCCAATAACAAAGCCGCCGCCATGGCCGCCGCCGCAGGAGCCGTCTGGATGCCGAAGCCACCCTGCCCCGCGCACCAGAAGAAGCCCGGCACCTTCGCATCATAGCCGTATACGGGTGCCCGGTCGGGGGCGAAGCTGCGCAGACCCGCCCAGCGGCGCTCGACCGCCGCGACGCGCCAGTCGACCACCTTCTCCAGCCGGTCGATCGCCACCGCCACGTCCCATTCCTCCGGCGCGATGTCGCAGGGGGCGCTCGGCGTCTCGTCATGCGGGGTCAGCCAGAGCCGCCCCCCGGCCTCGGGCTTGAAATAGAAGCGGCCCGCTATGTCCACGACATGCGGCAGACCGGCGGGCGCGGGCGGGTCGGTGCGCAGTTGCACCATGGTGCGGCGATAGGGGGTGATGCCGATGGGCGCGACGCCCGCCAGCTCGGCGACCCGATCCGCCCAGGCTCCGGCGGCGTCGACCAGCAGCGTCGCCGCAACCGGCCCCGCGCGGGTGTCCAGCCGCCATGCCCCGTCGCGCCGCTCGGCATGCAGCAGCGCGGCGTCGGTCATCACCACCGCCCCCGCCGTCTTCGCCGCCGCCAGATAATCGGCATGCAGGGCGGCGACGTCGATATAGGCGCAACTCGGCTCCCACACGCCTAACCGCCATTCCGAGCGCAGGCCGGGAACATGAGCGGCGGGATCGACCCGCGACAGCGCCACGCCTGTGCCGGCGAAATCGGACAGCAACCGCTCGACCCGATCCGCATCCTCCGCCCGCCCGATGTGCAGCGAGCCCAGCGGGGTCAGATACCCGCCCTCATGCAGTGCCGGGCCGGAAGCGGTGGTCAGCGGCTGCACCGCCGGGCCGCCATAGGTTTCCGACCAGAAGGCCGCCGAGCGCCCCGTCGCGTGGCGACCGGGCATGTCCTCCGCCTCGATTAGCACGACCCGCGCGCGCCGTCCGATCGCGGCGGCCAGACTCGCCCCGGCCATCCCCGCCCCGACGATCGCGATGTCATAGGTCACGCCGCGATCCCGCTCAGGAACGAATCGATCGCCGCCAATGCCCGCAACCGGACCGGATCGACCTCACGCAACAGTTCATGCGCCGCCTCGGGCCCGAAACGCTCGACCTGCGCACCGATCCGAGCGGCGACCCGCAGCGAACAGCCCGGATCGACCAGCCGGTCCGCCTCGGCGATCAGCATCAGGATCGGGATCGACAGCCGGTCGAGTCGGGGATCACGCAGCAGCGCCCGCATCGATCGCGACGCCGAACGCAGCCAACCCCAGCTCGGCGGGCCCAGCGCCAGGTCGGGGGATCGCCCATACCAATAGGCTTCATCCTCGAACCGCTCGACATCATGGGTCAGGTTGCGCTGGCGGGTGTGGAGGCCGGGCTCCTCCCCCGCCCGCCAGATCGCGCGCTCGCCCCGGCCCAGCGCGTTCATCAGGCCGATGATCCCCGTGCCCAGCAGCGGCCCGGTGGGCAGGCGAAGCCCCAGCATCGGCGCGACCAGGATCAGCGCATCGGGCGCGACCGCTCCCTCGACCGCCGCCCGCAGCGCCAGATGCCCGCCCATCGAATGGCCGAGCAGGACATGGCGCCCCGCGCCGTCCCCCTCCGCCCGCCACTCGGTCCAGAAGGCGCGAAGATCCTCGACCAGCACCGAGAATTCGCCGACATGCCCGACATGGCGATCGGCGAGCAGCCGCCCCGATCCCCCCTGCCCGCGCCAGTCAAACGCGGTGATGCTCCACCCGCCCGCGACCAGATGCGCGAACACCTCCAGATATTTCTCGATGACATCGGCCCGACCGGTCTGGAACAGCAGCCGCCCGACGGGCCGCGCCGCCGCCCAGTGGAAGCGCCGGTGATCCCATCCGTCGGGCGCGATCCACCGCGTCACCCACGCATCGGCGGGAAAGGTTCGGCGAAGGGAAAGGCTGTCGATCATCCGTTTCCCGGTTACGGTTTTGAAAGCCCTGCCGTCTAGGGCGTTGTGCCATGGAATGGACCATTGTCCGCATCACCCTGCTCGTCGCGCTGGTGCTGCTGCTGCTGTCGGCGGGGATAGAGGATGCGCGGACGCGTGAGATCGCGGACCGCAAGAACATCGCGATCGCGTTGCTGGCGCCGCTATGGTGGTGGGCAAGCGGCCTGCCCCTGTGGCCCGACATGGCGTTGCGGCTGGCCGTGGCGGTCGGCGTCTTCCTGCTGTTCGCGCAAGCCTTTCGCATCGGCATGATGGGCGGCGGCGATGTGAAGATGATCGCGGCGATCGCGCTGTGGCTGCCGCTGCCGTCGCTGTTCCGGATGCTGCTGATCATGTCGATCGCGGGCGGGGCGATCACCCTGGCGATGCTGGTCGACCACCGCCTGCGCCGTGGAGGAGCGACCGGCGAGGCCCGCGCGATCGAGGTGCCCTATGGCGTCGCCATCGCGGTCGCCGCGCTGCTGATCCTGCGGGAACCGATATTTAACCCCTTCCAACATACTTAACGTCACATACAGGCCGAGCAACGGGCTCGGCACCGAGGCCGAAGAGACAGGATGGACAGTCGTAAAGTCTTGCTGCTGGTGGGGGCCCTGCTGATCGCGGGGGTGACCGCCCTATTCGCGCGGGCGATCACGTCGGGCAACAGCGCGCCGCCGGCCGAGGCCGCCGTCATCCCCGCCCCCGCCGTGCCGCAGGCCGAAGTCCTGGTCGCCACCCGCACCCTGCCGGTGGGCACGATCATCGACACGACCGCCTTGAAATTCCAGCCCTGGCCCAAGGACATGGTCGCCGGTGCCTATTATGTGAAGGGCCAGGCCGATGTCGCGAAGCTGCAGGGCACGGTGCTGCGCTATGCGATCACCGCCGGACAGCCGCTGACCCAGGGGGCCGTGGTGCGTCCGGGCGATCGGGGCTTTCTGGCCGCCGCGCTGACGCCCGGCATGCGCGCCGTCACCGTTCCCGTCTCCGCCCAGACGGCGGTGGCGGGCTTCGTCTTTCCCGGCGACCGGATCGACATGGTGTTGACCCAGGACGTCGCGGGCGGCGGCGACGGCCCGCCGCTGAAGGTGTCCGAAACCATCCTGCGCAACGTCCGCGTGCTGGCGACCGACCAGCGCACCGACAACCAGGCGGGTGACGACGGCAAGACCCCGGTCCACACCTTCACCACCGTCACGGTAGAGGCGACGCCGAAAATGGCCGAGCAACTGGCGGTCGCGCAGACGGTCGGCACCCTTTCGCTGTCGCTGCGCGCGCTGGCCGAGCGTCCCGACGAGATGGCGGACGGCCGTTCGGATGCGATCGCGCAGCCGGTGATCGACCGCGCCTCCTTCGCGACCGGCGGCGACGTGTCGCGCTATCAGCGCCGGACCGTGCCGGGGCTTCAGTCGAACGCCGCGCCGAACCAAGGCGGCATGCTCGGTGCGCCCAGTGCCGCGCCCGCCGCCGGTGTCCAGACGGTCGCGCAAAATGCCGGGGTGCGGGTGATGCGCGGCAGTTCCTCCGGGACTTCCGGCGACGCATCCAATGCGGGGAAGAATTGACGATGGCGATGCGATCCAGACTCTCGGGCTCGGTGCGGGGGGCGGCCTTCGCGCTGATACTCGCGCCCTTGCTCTTCGCGCCCGCCCCCGCCAGGGCCGCCGCCGACCCCGACGGGTCCACCGTCGCGCGTGACGGTTCGGGCGCGCTGGAGATCAATACGGGCCGCGCCCGCCTGATCACCCTGCCCCGTCCGATGACCGACCTGTTCGTCGCGGACGACAGCATCGCCGACGTGCAGGTCCGCTCCCCGACCCAGCTCTATATCTTCGGCAAGAAACCGGGGGAGACCAGCATTTCCGCTACGGGGCGCGGCGGCGCGGTCGTCTATGCGACGACGGTGCGGGTCGGCAACAATCTCGATTCGATCGGTCGGATGCTGAAGCTCGCCATGCCCGAGGCGACGATCACCGCGACGCCGATGAACGGGCTGATCCTGCTGACCGGCACGGTCGCGGCCCCCGATGACGGGGCGGAGGCCGAACGCCTGGTCCAGGCCTATGTCGGCAAGGACACCCGGATCATCAGCCGCTTGAAGACCGCGACGCCGTTGCAGGTGAACCTCCAGGTGCGCATCGCCGAGGTGAACCGCAATTTCGTGAAGTCGATCGGCGTCAACCTGCTCAACCGCGACAATAGCGGCGGCTTCATATTCGGCATCGGCACGGGCCGCAGCAATGCGGGATCGATCACCACCGTCACCAATCCCGCCGGACAGCCGGTCACCCAATATACGTTCAATCGCGGCGCGGGCTCGGGCACGACCCTGGGTCTCGCCGGACGCGTGCTGGGCATGGACCTGCTCGGCGCGATCGATCTGGGCGAGACGCTGGGCCAGGTCTCGACGCTCGCCAATCCCAACCTGACCGCCTTGTCGGGCGAAACCGCGACCTTCCTGGCCGGCGGCGAGATTCCGATCCCGCTCGCCACCGGCTTCGGTGCGGTGTCGGTCGAGTATAAGCAATATGGCGTCAGCCTGTCCTACACCCCGACCGTGCTGGCGGACGGGCGCATCTCGCTGCGCGTCCGGCCCGAAGTGTCGCAGATCTCGTCGGTGGGCGCGGTGACGGTCGGGGGGACCTCGATCCCCGCTTTGACCACGCGGCGCGCCGAGACCACGCTGGAACTGGGGTCTGGCCAGAGCATGATGATCGGCGGGCTGCTGTCCAACAGCCGCGACAATTCGATCGAGAAGACGCCGTGGCTGGGCGACCTGCCGCTGATCGGATCGCTGTTCCGGTCGAACGCCTTCAAGCGGAGCGAGACCGAGTTGGTGATCATCATCACCCCCTATCTGGTCAAGCCGGTCAGTTCGCCCTCCGACATCGCGCTGCCCACCGATGGCCAGCGTGCGCCCAACGACGCCGAGCGCGTCCTGCTGGGCCAGATCGGTGCGGCGACCAACCAGCCGCGCCCGGTCCCGACCATGGCCGCTCCCGTTCAGGGGCGCCCGACCGCGGGGGTCGCCGCTCCAGTGCCGGTCGCTCCGGCGCGAACCACGCCCCCCGCCGCCGCTCGCAAGGGCGCGCCCACTCCCGGTTTCTACGAATGACCGCCCGTCCAAGGATGTCCCGCCCCATGCGTCGCGCCTCGCTATCCCTGATGCCGCTCGGCCTGATGCTGATGACCGGCGGGTGCATGGGCACCGGCCAGCCACAGTTGGAAACCAGCCATCAGCCGGTCGTCGGCCGCACCGACTATGCGCTCGATCTCGCCGTTTCGGGGGGACGCCTCGCCGCCGATGAGGACCGGCGACTGGACGGCTGGGCGCATAATCTGCGGCTTGGTTATGGCGACCGGGTGACGGTCGAAGACCCGGCGGGCGACGCACCCGGCGCGTATCGCGCGGTGGCGGAGGTCGTGGGGCGCTATGGCCTGTTGATCGGCCAGGCCTCCGCCATCACGCGCAGCCCGGTTGCGCCCGACACCATCCGCGTCGTCGTGACGCGGGCGCAGGCCTCGGTCCCCGGTTGCCCGGATGCGAGCAGCGACGCGGCCCCCGCCGACTGGTCGGGGCAGACCGCGTCCAACCATGGCTGTGCGGTCAATCGCAATCTGGCGGCGATGGTCGCCAATCCCAACGATCTGGTTCGCGGCGTCGATGGTCCGGCTACCGCCGATCCGGCGATGGGAAGCCGGGCGGTCAACGCCCTGCGCGCCGCCGCGCCCACCGGCAATGGCGGCACTGCCCTGCGCAATGCCAGTGCCGGCGGGGGCGGCGCGAGTGCGAGCGGCGGAGGCGCGCAATGAACGCCCCCTGGACTCCCCATTTGATGACTCAGCGCGACGCGATCCAGGCCTATGTCTGCGACGACTGGACCGCCGAGGCGATCCGGCCGATCATCGTCGAGCATGGTTGGTCGCCGGACAAGGTGCTGAAGGGCGGGCTGCGCGGCGCGATCCAGGCACTGTCGGTCAGCGCGAGCCCGCAAATTCTGCTGGTCGATCTCAGCGACACGCCCGACCCGACCAGCGAGATCAACAATCTGGCCGAAGTGTGCGAGCCCGGCACGATCGTCATCGCGGTCGGCCAGGTCAACGACGTGCGACTGTACCGCATGCTGATGGCCAGCGGGCTGCACGACTATCTGCTCAAGCCGATCAACGCCGACATGTTGCGCGACGCGATCGGGCAGGCGCGAACGATCCTGCACGCCCCGCGCGCGATGGACACGGCCCCCGAAAAGGCCCCGTGCAACGTCGCCGTCGTCGGCGTGCGCGGCGGCGTGGGCACCTCGACCGTCGCGACCTCGCTCGGCTGGCTGATGGCGGAGCGGCTCGACCGGACGACCGCGATCCTCGACCTCGACGTGCATTTCGGCACCGCCGCGCTCGCGCTCGATCTGGAGCCGGGACGCGGGCTGGTCGATGCCATCGACAATCCGGGGCGGATCGACGGGCTGTTCCTGGAACGCGCCATGGTCAAGGCGACGCCCAAGCTCGCCATCCTGTCCGCCGAAGCGCCGATCAGCGCGCCTATCGTCCATGACGGCCTCGCCTTCGCGCAGTTGCAGGACGAAATGCGGATCAATTTCGAGACGACGATCGTCGACCTGCCCCGCAACCTGCTGATCCAGCAGCCGATACTGGTGACGAGCGCGCAGACTCTGGTGCTGGTGACCGAACTCACCCTGGCCGCCGCGCGCGACACCATCCGCATCCTTTCCTGGCTGAAGACGCATGCGCCGCAGACCAGCGTGCTGACGGTCGCCAACCGCGTCCTGCCGACCGGGCAGAGCGAGATCGCGCAAAGCGATTTCGAGGGGTCGATCGAACGCCCGCTCGACTTCCTGGTCCCCTATGACCCGAAGCTGGTCGTCCAAGCCGCCAAGGTCGGCAAGCCGATCGCCGAACTGGGTCGCACCTCGCGCACCATCGCGCCCCTGGTCGAATTGTCGCAGCGTATCTGCGCCTCGTCCGAGGGGCCCGATCCGCTCGCGTCCAACCGGCGCGGGCTGCTCGACCGGTTCGACCTGAAGGCGCTGCTCGCCAAGCGGACACGGGCGAACTGACGCGATGGGCATGACGGCGACCCTGATCCTGGCCCTGGGCGTCTTCCTGACGCTGGTGCTGGCGATGGCGGCCTTTTCCGCCCCCGCCACATCGCGGGGGCAGGCCCGGCGGCTGGCGGGGTTGCGGGACCGCGTCGCGCTCGACCTCGACCGGCCCGCCCAGGCCGCGATCGCCGCGTCGCGCGGCATCGCACTGGCGGGCGACACGCGGATGGACAAGGCGTTCGGTCGCCTGCTGCCCAATCCGGCACGGCTGGGCAAGATGCTGGACCGGACGGGCTACGACTGGACCGTCGGGCAATATGGCATGGCCAGCGCAGGGCTGGCGCTCGGCACCATGATCCTGTTGCTGGTACTGGGGCTCTCGCTGTTCCTCGCGCTGGTGATCGGCATGGTCGCCGGGCTGTGGGTGCCGCATATGGTGGTCAAGCGGTTGATCGCCCGCCGGGTCGGCAAGTTCATCGCGCGCTTCCCCGATGCCATCGAACTGCTGGTGCGCGGCCTGCGCTCCGGCCTGCCCATCGCCGAGACCATGGCGGTCGTCGCGCACGAGATACCGGGGCCGGTGGGCGAGGAATTCCGCGCCGTCGCGGACCGGATGCGGATCGGCCGCACCATGGACGCCGCGCTTCAGGAAACCGCCGACCGGCTGGATATTCCCGAATTCCAGTTCTTCGTCATCGCCATCGCCATCCAGCGCGAGACGGGCGGCAACCTGGCCGAGACGCTGTCCAACCTGGCCGATGTGCTGCGCAAGCGCGCGCAGATGAAGCTGAAGATCAGGGCGATGTCGTCCGAGCCCAAGGCGTCCGCCTATATCGTCGGGTCGCTGCCCTTCTTCGTGTTCGCGATCATCTATACGATCAACCAGTCCTATATGGCGCGCTTCTTCTCCGATCCGCGACTGATGCTGATCGGGGTGCTGGGCTTCATCTGGCTGGGCCTGGGGGCCTTCATCATGTCGCGCATGATCAGTTTCGAGATTTGAATGACCAGCCCCGCCGACACCGTCCTGGGCCTTGAGCCCGCCTCCGCCGCCGCCCTGTTGTGGGGGGTGTGCGTCTTCGCCCTGCTGGTCGCGGGCTATCTGCTGATCGGCACGCGCGATCCGATGACGCGCCGGGTGCGCGCGCTCAACGAACGGCGCGAACTGCTCAAGGCCGGGATCGCCGCGCCGCCCAAGCGCCGCACCCAATGGGTCGATCGCGCCGACATGCTGGAGCGGATGCGATCGGTGCTGAGCGCGCTGAAGATGCTCCAGGACGAACAGGTCAAATCGATCCAGCTTCGCCTGCTTCAGGCGGGTATCCGGTCGAAGGAACTGGCCGTCGCGGTGATCTTCGGACGGCTGGCGCTGCCCATCGTGCTGGGCGGCGGCATGGCCTTGTGGGTCTATGGCACCGACAGTTTTTCCGACTGGAGCGGCCTGAGCTGCTATATGCTGGTCGCGGGGACACTGGTCCTGTCCTACAAGGCGCCCGACCTCGCGCTGAAGAACCGAATCGACAAGCGGACCGCCGCGATCCGCAAGGGCCTGCCCGATGCGCTGGACCTGATGGTCATCTGCGCCGAGGCCGGGTTGACCGTCGATGCCGCCTTCGCCCGCGTCGCCCGCGAACTGCGCCGCGCCTATCCCGAGCTGGGCGACGAGTTCCAACTGACCTCGGTCGAGCTGGGCTTCCTGACCGATCGGCGGCAGGCGCTGGAAAATCTGTCCATCCGGGTCAATCTGGACGCGCTGCGCAGCGTGGTCACGACCATGGTCCAGACCGAGAAATACGGCACGCCGCTCGCCAGTGCGCTGCGCGTCCTGTCGGCGGAGTTCCGCAACGAGCGCATGATGCGCGCCGAGGAAAAGGCCGCCCGGCTCCCCGCCATCATGACGGTGCCGCTGATCCTGTTCATCCTGCCGACGCTGTTCGTCGTGATCCTGGGCCCCGCCGCCTGCTCGATCAAGGACACGCTGATGGCGGGGCAGTAAAGCGGCGTTTGGCAACCGCCGGGCCGCTTGGTCGTTGACCGGTCGTAACAGACAGGGATCGACCGCGATGTTGTTCACTTCGACGACCCAATTCGCCGTGCTGGGGCTGGTCCTCATCGCCGGATGGCTTTTCGGGCTGGCGAGCCATCCCGGCGGGCGCAAATGGCGGACCCGCTACGCCACGGAGCGCGATGCCCATGCGGCACAGGTGAAGGATACCGAAACCAAGCTGGCTGCCGCTCAGACCCGCATCGCCGAACTGGAACGCGAGAATCAGCGGCTGGCGAGCGCGCAACCGGTCGCGGCGGCTCCCGTGGTGGAGCGGGCACCATACCGCCCCGTGGCGACCAGCGCCGCGCGTCCGGCCTATCCGGCTGGAGAACGTCGCGGCTGGTTCGATTTCGGGAATCGCGTTTCAACCAACGGGTAAGGTCGTCGTATCCCCGCCGGTGCCGGTCTCGGTGAGACCCCGCTGCCCTCCCCCATCCCCTCCCGCCTGCGGGAGGGGAGCGGTGTGGGGCGACGTGTCGTCCCTCCACCACCCAAAGGGGATGGACCAGCAGATGGCGCAATCGGGCTCCCCCAGGCACGCCCCTCCCGCAAGCGGGAGGGGATAGGGGAGGGAAAGCCGCTGGCGAAGACCTCAATGAGACTCCCCTCCCGCAAGCAAGAGGGGAGAAGAACGCCCCCTTACTTGGCCTTCAACGCCGCCTGCGCCGCGGCCAACCGCGCGATCGGCACGCGGTAGGGGCTGGCGGACACGTAATCCAGCCCGACCTGCTCGCAGAAGGCGATCGATGCCGGATCGCCGCCATGCTCACCGCAAATGCCCAGCTTGATCCCCGGCCGCGTCGCCCGGCCCCGCTCGGCGGCCAGGCTTACCAGTTCGCCGACGCCATCCACGTCCAGGCTGACAAACGGGTCCTTGGCGTAGATGCCCTTCTCGACATAGACGCCCAGGAAGCGCGCGGCATCGTCACGGCTGACGCCCAGGGTCGTCTGGGTCAGGTCGTTGGTGCCGAAGGAGAAGAACTCGCCCACTTCGGCGATCTCGCCCGCCTTGAGCGCGGCGCGCGGCAGTTCGATCATCGTGCCGACCAGATATTCGACCGTCCTGCCCCGCTCGGCGAAGACCGCCTGCGCCGCCTTGTCGACCACCGCCTTCATCAGTTCCAGTTCGCGGCGGGTGGCGACCAGCGGGATCATGACCTCGGGAATCGGGGCCTCACCCGATTTCTCCGCGACGTCCAGCGCCGCCTCGAAGATCGCCCGCGCCTGGATCTCGTATATTTCGGGATAGGTCACGCCCAGACGACATCCGCGATGGCCGAGCATCGGGTTGAACTCGTGCAGTTCGTTCGCCCGGCGCTTCAGCGTGTCGACATCGACGCCCGCCGCGGTGGCGACCTCGGCGAACTCGGCCTCCTGCTGCGGCAGGAACTCGTGCAGCGGCGGGTCGAGCAGGCGCACCGTCACCGGCAGGCCCGCCATCACCTCGAAGATCGCGGTGAAGTCGGCGCGCTGTTCGGGCAGCAACTTGGCGAGCGCGGCGCGGCGGCCCGCTTCGTCCGAGGCCAGGATCATCTGGCGCACCGCCGTGATCCGCGCGGCGTCGAAGAACATATGCTCGGTCCGGCACAGGCCGACGCCCTCCGCGCCGAACTCGCGCGCGGTGCGGCAGTCGAGCGGGGTTTCGGCGTTGGCACGCACCTTCAACCGACGGACCTGATCCGCCCATTCCATCAGCGTGCCGAAGTCCCCCGCCAGTTCGGGCTGCACGGTCGCGACAGCGCCGACCATCACCTCGCCGGTCGAACCGTCGAGCGTCAGGATGTCGCCTTCGCGCACTTCACGCGAACCGACGCGCAGCAGCTTGGCCTTGTTGTCGATCGACAGGCTGCCTGCGCCCGAGACGCAAGGACGCCCCATGCCGCGCGCCACGACCGCCGCATGGCTGGTCATGCCGCCGCGCGCCGTCAGGATGCCCTTGGCCGCGTGCATGCCGTGAATGTCTTCGGGCGAGGTTTCGACACGAACGAGGATCACCGCCTCGCCCGCCGCCGCCGCACGCTCGGCGGCATCGGCGTCGAACACCACCTTGCCCGACGCCGCGCCCGGCGAGGCGGGCAGCCCCTTGGTCAGCACGTCGCGCCTGGCGTTGGGATCGAGCGTCGGGTGGAGCAACTGGTCGAGCGCCGCAGGATCCACGCGCGCAATCGCTTCCTCGCGGGTGATCAGGCCCTCATTCGCCATGTCGACCGCGATCTTCAACGCCGCCTTGGCGGTGCGCTTGCCCGAGCGGGTCTGGAGCATCCAGAGCTTGGCCTGTTCGACCGTGAACTCGATGTCCTGCATGTCGCGATAATGGTTTTCGAGCCGGTCGAACACGGCGGCCAGTTCGGCATAGACCTCGGGCATCGCCTCTTCCATCGAGGCGGGCTTGGCCCCCGCTTCCTCGCGCGCGGCCTTGGTCAGGTACTGCGGCGTGCGGATGCCCGCGACCACATCCTCACCCTGCGCGTTGATCAGGAACTCGCCATAATAGGCACGGTCGCCCTTGGACGGATCGCGCGTGAAGGCCACGCCGGTCGCCGAGGTATCGCCCATATTGCCGAAGACCATCGCCTGCACATTAACGGCGGTGCCCCAGTCGGCGGGAATGTCGTTCAGGCGGCGATAGACCTTCGCGCGCTCCGACTGCCACGACCCGAACACCGCGCCGACCGCGCCCCAGAGCTGGTCCTGCACATCCTGCGGGAAGGGCTTGCCCCATTGCTCCTCGACCAGACCCTTATAGGTCGTGACGAGCGCCTTCCAGTCGGCGGCCGACATCTCGGTATCGAGGGTGAAGCCGTTATCCTCCTTGGCGATCTCCAGCGCTTCCTCGAACGCGCCGTGATCCAGTTCCAGCACGACATCGGCATACATCTGGATGAAGCGGCGATAGCTGTCCCAGGCGAAACGCTCGTCGCCCGCCTTCTTCGCCAGTCCCTCGACCGTCCGGTCGTTCAGGCCCAGGTTGAGCACCGTGTCCATCATGCCCGGCATCGACACCCGCGCGCCCGAGCGGACGGAGACGAGGAGCGGATTTTCAGGATCGCCGAAGCGCTTTTCCGTCACCGCCTCGATATGCGCGATGCCCTGTGCGACCTCGTCGCGCAGTTCCTGCGGAAACTGCTCGCCATCCTCATAATAGCGGGTGCACATCGCGGTGGAGATGGTGAAGCCCGGCGGCACCGGTAGGCCGATCGAAGCCATTTCGGCCAGGTTCGCGCCCTTGCCGCCGAGCAGATTCTTGTCCCCCTTGCCGCCGTCCGAAACGCCGCCGCCGAAACGGTACACATAGGTCATCGGTTCGATCCTCTTCTGGTCGTATCGTCCGACGCCTTGGGGACACAGGCGTCGGTGTTAATAAGGCGATATTGCCGAAGGGGAAGACAGGAACGTCAGATTCCGTTTCCCGATCCGGCGCTTAGTCATCCCTCGATCCTCGAGAAATCGGCTACCGTGTGGACGGCGGCCCGGACACGGGCGAGCAGCGCGAGGCGCGCGGCGCGCTTGGCCGGATCGGCGTCGTTGACGGTCACATCGTCGAAGAACCGGTCGATCGGCGCACGCAGCGAGGCAAGCGCGGCCATGGCGGCTTCAAAATCCTCGGCCTTCACCGCCTCGGCCGCCTTGGGCTCGGCCGCGTCGAGCGCGGCGATCAGTTCGGCCTCGGCGGGTTCGGGCGTGTAGGTCGGCGCGGTCCAGGGCTGGTCGCCCTTGACGCCTTCCTTCTTCAGGATATTCGCGGCGCGCTTGTAGCCGGCGAGCAGGTTGGTGCCGTCATCGGTGGTGACGAAGGCTTGCAACGCGCGGACACGGGCGAGCAGGCGGACGAGGTCGTCCTCACCACCGAGCGCGAATACGGCGTCGATCAGGTCGTGCCGCACGCCCGCTTCGCGCTGCTGGACCTTGAGGCGGTCGGCGAAGAAGTCGAGCAGCTTTCCAAGCGTCGGCTCTTCGGTAAGATAGGTCTGCCCATACCGATTATTAGCCAACACATTCTCGAACCCAGAGCGAAGTCCGAACCGCAAGCTATTTGTCAAAATTAGCTGAAGAATTCCGAGTGCCGCCCGGCGAAGTGCGAACGGGTCTTTTGACCCAGTCGGTTCAATCCCCGCTTCAAAAAATGCGGCGAGGGTGTGAAGACGCTCCGCCAGCGCCACGGCCACCGTCACCGGCGCGGTGGGGACATCATCGCCCTGCCCGACCGGCTTGTAGTGATCGCGTATCGCCTCGGCCACGCGCGGGTCTTCGCCCTGTGCGGCGGCGTAATAGCCACCCATCAGGCCCTGCAATTCGGGGAACTCGCCGACCATGCCCGTGACGAGATCGGCCTTCGCCAGATACGCGGCGCGCTCCGCCAGATCGGCAAGTGCTCCCCCTCCGCTTGCGGGGGGGGATGGGGGGGGGACGGTTCCGCTGGCGACGTCGTCCGAGGCACTGCCCTCCCCTAGCCCCTCCCGCCTGCGGGAGGGGGATTCGGTCACGATCCCCTCTTCCACCAACCAGCGGGCGAGCTTGGCCACCCGCTCGACCTTGTCGGCGACGGTGCCGAGCTTTTCGTGGAAGACGATCTTTTCCAGCTTGGGCCGCAGATCGTCGAGCCTGGTCTTCAGGTCCGTCTCATAGAAGAAGCGCGCGTCGGACAGGCGGGCGGCGAGCACCTTACCATTGCCCTCGACGATTTTCGCGCCGCCGTCGGTCGCCTGGATATTGGCGGTGCAGACGAAGGCGTTGGCCAGCTTGCCGTCGGCGGAGCGGCAGACGAAATATTTCTGGTTCACCCGCGCGGTCAGCTGGATGACCTCCGGCGGCACGTCCAGGAACGCTTCGTCGAAGCGCCCGAGCAGCGGCACCGGCCATTCGGTCAGCCCGGCATTCTCCGCGACCAGCCCTTCGTCCTCGACCAGTTCAAGCCCGGCCTCGGCGGCCAGCACCGACGCATGGTCACGGATGATCGCGGCGCGCTCGTCCTGATCGACCAGCACCTTGGCCCCGCGCAACTGCTCGACATAAGCATCCGCGCCGGTCAGCACGATCTCGGCGGGCGCATGGAAACGATGCCCTCGCGTCGTGTTGCCGCTGGTGATCCCCGCGATCTCGAACGGCACCACCTCTGCCCCGAACAGCGCGACGATGGCGTGCAGCGGACGGACCCAGCGCATCGACTCGGTCGAGGCGGACTCCGCGCCCCAGCGCATCGACTTGGGCCAGGGGAAGGCGCGGATGATCGCGGGGATCGCCTCGGCCAGCACTTGCGCCGTCGCGCGGCCGGGCTTTTCGGTGATGGCGAACAGCACGCCGTCGCGCTCGGTCAATTGCTCGCGGGTCAGCCCGGTCTTGCGGAGAAAGCCCTCCAGGGCCTGGGGCGGGGCGGAGGCGCGCGGGCCCTTCACCTCCTCGGACACGGCCTCGGTCGCGGCGGGCAAGCCCTTGGCGATCAACGCCAGACGGCGCGGGCCAGCATAGGTGACGATCTCGCCCGCCGACAGCCCGGCCTTGGCGAGTTCGGCGGTGAACAGCTTGGCGAGATTCTCGCGCGCGCCCGCCTGCATCCGGGCGGGGATTTCTTCGGAGCGGAGTTCGAGCAGGAAATCGGTCATGGTCACTCTCAAATCCTCCCCATCTCTGATGGGGAGGGGGACCGGCGCAGCCGGTGGAGGGGGCGGCGGGCATCCGCCGCTGACGCGGCGACCCCTCCACCATCACTGGCGTGATGGTCCCCCTCCCCAAGCTTGGCTTGGGGAGGAATGGGATGCGGGGTCACGCGGCCCATCCGTTCTTGTCCATCCAGGCGCCGCATGCGCCCTTCGCCAGATCGCGGACGCGGCCCATATAGGCCTGGCGCTCCGCCACCGAGATCACGCCGCGTGCTTGCAGCAGGTTGAAGGTATGGCTGGCCTTGATCGCCTGTTCATAGGCGGGGATGGGCAGCTTGGCCTCCAGACAGCGCTCGCACTCGGCCGCCGCCTTGCGGAAGGCGTCGAACAGCGTGTCGGTGTCGGCGACCTCGAAATTCCAGGTCGACATCTGCTTCTCGTTTTCGAGAAACACGTCGCCGTAACTCACGCCCGCATCGTTGAAGCGCAGGTCGTACACATTGTCGACGTCCTGGATATACATGGCCAGACGCTCGAGTCCGTAGGTCAGTTCGCCCGCGACCGGCTTCATGTCGTATCCGCCCATCTGCTGGAAATAGGTGAACTGCGTCACCTCCATCCCGTCGCACCAGACCTCCCAGCCCAGGCCCCAGGCGCCCAGCGTCGGGCTTTCCCAATCGTCCTCGACGAAGCGGATATCATGCTTGGCCATGTCCACGCCGATCGCGGCGAGACTGCCCAGATACAGGTCCTGCAAATCGGCGGGCGAGGGCTTCAGGATCACCTGATACTGGTAATAATGCTGGAGCCGGTTGGGGTTCTCGCCATAGCGGCCGTCGGTCGGGCGGCGGCACGGCTGGACGAAGGCGGCGTTCCACGAATCCGGCCCCAGCGCCCGCAGCGTGGTCGCGGGGTGAAAGGTGCCCGCCCCCATCTCCATGTCATAGGGTTGCAGGATCACGCATCCCCGCTCGCTCCAATAGTCATGGAGGGTGAGGATCATGCGCTGGAAGGACAATGGTCCTTCCGGGGGTCCGTTCCGGGTCTGCATAATGGGCGCAGGCTTTGGCGGAAGGCCCCTTCGCGGTCAAGGCGAGCCGAGGCCACCCCTGCCCATGCAGTCAGCTACACATGATATTTTGTCAGGCGTTGTTGACATTGTCGCGACTCACTGTCACTTTGTCATGGTCACCTGACATTAGGTCATGGTGTGATGACAAGGGAGGCCAGCCATGCCAGAGGAGGTGGAGATGAAAAATCGCCTCAAGGTACTGCGCGCCGAACGCAACTGGAGCCAGGCGGAGTTGGCCGGGCGGCTCGACGTGTCGCGCCAGGCCGTCAACGCCATCGAGACGGGGAAATACGACCCCTCGCTGCCGCTCGCCTTCCGCATCGGACGACTGTTCGCAATGCCGATCGAGGAGATTTTCGATGACGAACATGATGGTGAATGACGCGACCCTTCCCGCACACCCCGGCCTGATCGGGCGGCTGTGGCGCGGACAGGCCCAGCTTTGCGCCGGGCTGGCCACGGGTCTGATCGGGCTGCCGATCATCGGTGGCCATGTCCCGGACATGGCGGGCCGACCCTATGCCATGACCTATGCGCTTGTCGCCTTGGGCCTGGCGATGGTCGGCATGACCATGACCGTCCGGCTATGGTGGTGGAGCGCGCGGTTGAGCGCCGGGCTCGCCGCGGGACTGATCGCAGTCCCGCTGATCGGCGGGCGGGGACCAGCCATGATGACGTCCGGCTACGGCATGGCTGTTATCATGTTGCTACTCTTCGCCGCGAGTGGCGCGGTGGCCTATCTCGTGCGATATCGATCATGAGACGCCGCCTGACCCATGCGGCCATCGGCGCAGGCATCGCCCTGTCGCTGTTCGCTTGGAGCGCCGGGCGCTCAGGTGAAGTCGCTGGCCACGCCATCGTGCCCGGCACCCTCGCCGCAATCGGGGCCCCACTCCCCCATGTCTCCGTTCAGCTTTCGATTGAGGTACGACCATGACGACCCAATCTCCTCGCCCCATCAAAGGCCCCAGCGAGCGCGCCAATCACCGGCTGCTTGCCCTGTGTGGCGGCATCGGCGGTATCGCCGGGCTGTCGACCGCCATCGTGGTCCTGCGCCAAACGCCGGGCGGCGATGCCCGACCGGATCTGTGGTCCTCGCCGTTGCCGCTCTGGTTCGGCATACTCATGGCGCTGATCTGGGGCGTGGTCGTGCCGGTCATTTCGTGGCGCTGGCACCGTGTGGTCGATGAGCATGAACGCCAGGCCTATCGCGACGGTGCGGTCGCCAGCTTCTATACCGTCGGGCTGGGCGTACCGGTCTGGTGGTTTCTGTGGCGCGGCGGCGCACTGCCACCGGTTCGGATCGAATGGGTCTATTTCGCGATGATGGCGGTCGGCGGGCTGGTCTGGCTCTACCGCAAATATGCCTGATCCGCTGCACCTCCCCTTTTCTTATCGAAAGCCCGATCCCATGAAGACGATCATGAAAGCCGCCCTCACCTCGCTCGCGCTGATACTGGCGCTCCCGGCCTGTGCGCAGAGCACGCCCGCGAAAGACGCCAACGATGCCGACCCCGCCTTGTGGGTGGTCAAGGATGCCGACACCACCATCTATCTGTTCGGCACCATCCATGTGCTGAAGCCGGGCCTGAGCTGGTTCGACGAGGCGGTGAAGACCGCCTTCGACAAGTCCGATCAACTCGTCCTCGAAATGGTGCAGCCCGATCCGGCCACCATGCAACAGATCGTCGTGAAGAACGGCCTGGTCATGACCGGCCCGACGCTGACCGAGCAACTGCCCGCGGACAAGCGCGGGGCCTATCTGAAGGCGATGACCGATGCGGGTCTGCCGCCCCAGGCGTTCGACCGGATGAAGCCGTGGCTGGCGGGCGTCACCCTGTCGCTCGTGCCGATCCAGAAGCTGGGTTACGATCCGAAGAACGGCCCGGAAACGGTGCTGGCCGACGCGGCCAAGGCGTCGGGCAAGCCGGTGGCCGGACTGGAGACCGCCGAGCAGCAGATCAGCTATTTCAACGGCCTGTCGCAAAAGGCGCAGATCGAATTCCTGACCTCCACCGTCGAGGACATGCCCAAGGCGGGCGAGGAAATGGCCAAGATGGTGGACGAATGGGCCCATGGCGACCCCGACGCGCTGGCCCGCGACATGAACGAAAGCCTGAAGGACTCGCCCGAGGTCGCCAAGACCCTGCTTACCGATCGCAACGCCCGCTGGGCGACCTGGATCAAGGATCGGATGGCCAAGCCCGGCACCCTCTTCATCGCGGTCGGCGCGGGCCATCTGGCCGGTGACGACAGCGTCCAGGCGCAACTCGCCAGGCAGGGGATCACGGCGCAGCGCATCGCCTATTGACGATGCCTATTGCGATGCGGGGGGCAGGCGCCTTGCCTTTCCGCCCCATCCCCGCTATGCGCCGCCGCTTCCGGTCATGGTCATCCCTGGAGGCGTGGTCGGAAGCCTATATCCATTTTGTTTCGGAGTTACTGGAATGAGCGACACCCTTACGCTCGCCGCCGAGACGCGCGATCAGGTTGGCAAGGGAGCCTCCCGTTCGCTGCGTCGTGAAGGCCGCGTCCCCGCCGTGATCTATGGCCGCAACCAGGCCGCCGCGTCGATCCATCTCGAAGAGAAGGCCCTCGTCAAGGCGCTGATGACCGGCCATTTCTTCACCTCGGTCATCATGGTGGACGGCCAGCGCACGCTGGCGAAGGACGTCGCGTTCCATCCGGTCACCGACCGCCCGCTGCACGTCGACTTCCTGCGCATCGGCGAGCATGAAACCGTCACGGTCGCCGTGCCCGTCGTGTTCACCGACGAAGACCAGAGCGGCGTGAAGCAGGGCGGCGTCCTGAACGTCACCCGTCACGAGATCGAGCTGGTGGTCGACGCCGCCAATATCCCGACCGAGATCACCGTCTCGCTGAAGGGTGTGGCCGTGGGCGACTCGATCCATATCTCGGACGTGAAGCTGCCCAAGGGCGCAGAGCCCGCCATCGACGACCGCGACTTCGCGATCGCGACGATCGTGCCGCCGACGGTTCCGACCGCCACGGACGAAGCGGCAGCGGCCGAAGGTTCGGAAGAGGCCTGATCCGGCCTCGCTTTCTCTCACGAGTAAGCGAACGAAATCAGGGCAGGTGGCGGCGACGCCCCTGCCCTTTTTCGTGCCCGCTCAAATCCTCCCCAAGTTCGCTTGGGGAGAATTTGGAAGGATGAATAAGGCCGCCGAACCCGAAGGTCCGGCGGCCCCGCTTATCCCCGCCCAGGGATCATGTCGGAACGGAGGGGATGTTCCGATTCGGCCTTAGCCCTGACCCTGGCTCAGAAAGCCGGTCAGTTCGGTCTTCGACACCGTCTTGTCCTTGTCGGTATCGGCCTGGGCGAAGGCGGTGCCGATCCACTTCCTGGTCGCGGGCGCATCCGCCTTGGTCGACGGATCGGTCTGCGATTTCAGTGCGACCATCCACTGGCCGAACTCGGCCCTGTTCAACTTGCCGTCGCCGTCCTTGTCATAGGTCGGAAACTGGGTGTCCACGACCTGCGCGATCTGGTCGCCGGTCGCCTGAACCTGACCCTGTGCCGGGGTCGTGGCAGCCGGATCGGTCGCGGGCTGCGCGGCCTGCGTTGGATCAGCCGCTGTAGCGGGCGCGGTCTGGGCCGGGGCGGGTGAGGTCTGACCGGACGCGGTCGTGTCCTGCGCAAACACAGGGGCAGACGCCATCATGGCACCGACAAGAAAAGCATATTTCATCATCTCGTCTCTCCTTACGCTGGTTCGATCGATGATTATGAAGACCGGAAAAGCATCTTCATCGTTAGAGATACGTTCCCGATCCGCATTTTGCCATATGGGTATCACACCTTCGGATTTGAAGGCTCGGCTCGTCCCTGCTAACGGCACGACACACCGTGATTCCGAGAGGAAGTGCACGGTCGCCCGTGCCGATTCCACGACCAGAGGTATCCCATGATTCCGCGTTATTCCCGTGCCCCCATGACCCGGATCTGGGATCCGCAGACCCGTTTCCGCATCTGGTTCGAGATCGAGGCGCACGCCACCGACGCGCTCGCCGAACTGGGCGTCGTGCCCAA
Organism: Sphingomonas sp. SORGH_AS_0879; assembly: GCF_030819175.1. Classification (NCBI taxonomy): domain Bacteria; kingdom Pseudomonadati; phylum Pseudomonadota; class Alphaproteobacteria; order Sphingomonadales; family Sphingomonadaceae; genus Sphingomonas; species Sphingomonas sp. SORGH_AS_0879. The sequence continues at coordinate 1,253,722 of NZ_JAUTBJ010000002.1, read as the reverse complement.
GGAAGCCGCCGCGCGCATCTGGGAAGCCGACAAGGCGGCGGGCGATTTCGACATCGCGCGCATCGACGCGATCGAGGCGGAGACCAAGCACGACGTCATCGCCTTCCTGACCCATGTCGCCGAGCGGACCGGGCCGGAAGCGCGCTTCCTGCACCAGGGCATGACCTCGTCGGACGTGCTCGACACCTGCCTGGCGGTGCAGCTTGCCCGCGCCTCGGACATCCTGATCGAGGATCTGGACGCGCTGCTCGCCGTCATCAAGCGCCGCGCATACGAGCACAAGCTGACCCCGACCATCGGGCGCAGCCACGGCATCCATGCCGAGCCGGTTACCTTCGGCCTGAAGCTGGCCCAGGCCTATGCCGAGTTCGACCGCAACCGCGCCCGCCTGGTCGCCGCGCGCGCCGATATCGCCACCTGCGCCATTTCGGGCGCGGTCGGCACCTTCGCCAATATCGACCCACGTGTCGAAGCCCATGTCGCCGAGAAGATGGGCCTGACCGTCGAGCCCGTCTCGACCCAGGTCATCCCTCGCGATCGCCATGCGATGTTCTTCGCGACTTTGGGCGTCATCGCCAGTTCGATCGAGCGACTGGCCACCGAAGTCCGCCATCTCCAGCGTACCGAGGTTCTGGAAGCCGAGGAATATTTCTCGCCCGGTCAGAAGGGCTCGTCGGCGATGCCGCACAAGCGCAACCCGGTGCTGACCGAGAATCTGACCGGTCTGGCCCGCATGGTGCGCGGCTATGTGACCCCGGCGCTTGAGAATGTCGCGCTGTGGCATGAGCGCGATATCAGCCACTCCTCGGTCGAGCGGTACATCGGCCCCGATGCGACCATCACCCTGGACTTCGCGCTGGCCCGCCTGACCGGCGTGATCGACAAGCTGGTCGTCTATCCGGCGCGGATGGAGAAGAACCTCAACAAGATGGGTGGCCTCGTCCATTCGCAGCGCGTGCTGCTGGCGCTGACCCAGGCGGGCGTGAGCCGCGAGGACAGCTATCGCCTCGTCCAGCGCAACGCGATGAAGGTGTGGGAGTCGGACGGCGAATTGTCGCTGATGGAACTGCTCAAGGCTGACGCGGACGTGACGGCGGCGCTGTCGCCAGAGGAGATCGAGGCGCGGTTCGACCTCAATTATCACTATAAGAATGTCGACACGATCTTCGCACGGGTGTTCGGCGAGTGATGAGTTGGGGGAGTTCCACCGGCGGAGTGACGCCGGGAAAGGGACTCCCCTCCCCCAGCCCCTCCCGCTTGCGGGAGGGGAGTTGTTTTGGGGAAACGCCTGCCCGTAACCACTCCCCTCCCGCAAGCGGGAGGGGATAGAGGAAGGAACGCCCGCTGTTATCGAGCCCGGCGACCGCCGAGCCCCCTCACCCCACCCACTGCGCCACCCAATCCGCCACCGCCTGCGGCGTCATCGCCCGCGCATCGGCCAGCGCCGTTTCCCGCCCTGCATTGACCAGCTTGTTGGTCTTCGGATCGACGATCAGGACGGCGGGCACACCCTTTAGCCGTCCCTGGATGCCGTAGGACGCCGGAATATCCATATTCTGGTCGAACCGGCCGACATCGACCGTCACCACCTCGAAATGCCTGGCGACGAAGGGCCGCATCTGCGGCGTTTCCATCACGCCCGCCAGCAACCGGCAGTCGAGGCACCAATTGCCCCCCAGATCGATCAGCAAGCGCTTATGCGCCTTGACCGCCTGTACTCGTGCAGCGGCGATCTCCGCCTTGGCATCCCCGGCATGATAGGGAAGCGGCAAGGGCTTGGCCAACGCCTCGAAACTGGCGATCCCGACGCGCGGAGCCGATACGGGCGCCGCAGCGGGAAGCATCATCGCGGCCGTCATCATGGCCACGCACGTCATCACTCTACGCATCGGCAATCTCCTTATCTTACCGCCATCATGGAGGAGCGCAGCCCTTACTGGCAAGCGCCCCTCCCCCGGCCTCAGACGCGGGCGTTGACGCGGCGCTGATGCCGCTCGATGGCAATCAACAGGAAGAAGAACATCAGGATCAGGAATCCCGCCAGCACGTACAACATGAGGTGCAGCGAGCCCCAACCGATACTTTGGCCCTCTGCAATATCGGCGCGCTTGGCGGTGACGGACGCCGCTTCCCGCTCGCGTCGTTCAGTCAGCAACGTGAAATAGCGGTCCTGCATCCCCCGGAAAATCTGCGTATGGGACAGTAATCCGTCGGGCAGCGCCATGGACGTGACCGTCTGCGTATAGGGCACGCTGACCTGCCGCGTGACCGCACAGCCAATGGGCGCCTCGTACCAGCTTTCGCAATTGGTGCTCAGGCTGTCCCAACCCCGCCGGGACTCGATCCGGAAACGCTCGACCTGGCGTCGGACAGGCTTTTTGACGGCCTCCTTATATTGCTTCAGCCGCGCCATCGTTTCGGGCAGCGTCGACGCCTGGGTCATGGCCTGGAGCAATTCCTCGAGATCGGCGCGATCCTTCGCGAAATCGCCGTCGCCGCGCGCCAGCGCCGCCAGCCGCTCGCCCGACTTTACGAAATTGTCGTCGAACTCGTCGCGATTGAGGCGCTTGTCCTCGGCCCGGCGAAACGGCTCGAACCGGGTCTGGTAGAGCGAATGATATTGGTCGACGAAGCGGCTGTAGAATTGCCGTTCCGCTTTGAGCGACGGGCCGTCGTTCCGCTTGGCGGCGGCCTTCACCGCTTCCGGTGCGATGGCCGACGGCAATTCCGATGCCGCGACCGACACCGGCTGCTCGACGACGGATTCGGGCGACCGCATGATCCGGACCGTCGCCGATACCGCCAGCCACGCCGCCCAAATCAGGACGCCCGTGGCGATGACCAGGATCGCGGTTCTCAACAACAACAGATATAAGCGTTCGATACGGTCCAGCGTGGTCGCGAACCGCGACGCAGGCGGTATTGCCTCAACAATATCGGACATGATTCCCCCCAGTTTAAGAACGCCGGAGGGAGTACGGTCATGTCCTGACTAACGCAGACGGCTGGAGAGTCGAGAACCAGTCTTGACGGACCTGTCCCGCTTTGGGGACATTACTCCCCCGCGAAGACACTCTTCAACTTGGCGAAGAAGCCCTGGCTCTCGGGGCATTCGTCGCCCGTCTCGGTTTCGCGGAAGAGTTCGAGCAATTCGCGCTGGCGGGTCGACAACCGGGTCGGGGTCTCCACCTCGATCTGAATGACCAGATCGCCGGTGCCGCGTCCCTGCAAGACGGGCATACCCGCGCCGCGCTGGCGGAGTTGCTTGCCCGACTGGATGCCCGCCGGGATCTTGATCTCGTGCGTGCGGCCGTCGAGGCCGGGGATGGACAGCGAGCCGCCCAGCGCCGCCGTGGTGAAGCTGATCGGCGCGCGCGCGAACAGGGTGGTGCCCTCGCGCTCAAAGATCGCGTGCCGCTTCACATGGAGGAAGATGTAGAGGTCGCCCGCCGGCGCACCGCGCGCACCCGCCTCGCCCTCGCCGGACAGGCGGATGCGGGTGCCTTCGTCCACGCCCGCCGGGATATTCACCGCCAGCGTCTTGGTCTTTTCCACACGGCCATCGCCGCGACAATCGGGACAGGGATCGGCGATGATCTGGCCCGCGCCCTGACAGACCGGGCAGGTCCGCTCGACCACGAAGAAGCCCTGCTGCGCGCGCACCTTGCCGTGCCCGCCGCATTGCTGACAGGTCTTGGCACTGGTCCCGGCCTTCGCGCCAGAGCCGTCGCATGTGTCGCACGTGGCCGAGACATCGACCGTGATCTCGGTCTGCTTGCCGTGGAACGCTTCCTCGAGCGTGATCTCCATATCGTAGCGCAGGTCCGCGCCACGCCGGGGGCTTTGCCGCCCGCCGCCGCGTCCCCCGCCCATGAACTCACCGAAGACGCTTTCGAAAATGTCGGAAAAGGCGCCGAAATCCTGCGCGCCGCCGCCACCGCCGCCGCCCATGCCCTGCTGGAACGCGGCATGGCCATAACGGTCATAAGCCGCCCGCTTCTGGGGGTCTTTCAGACAGTCATAGGCTTCGCTGATCGCCTTGAACTTGGCCTCGGATTCCTTGCAGCCCGCATTGCGATCCGGGTGATATTGCATGGCCAGCTTGCGGTAACGCGACTTGATCGTCGCATCGTCCGCCGTGCGCTCGCATTCGAGCAGTTCATAATAGTCGATCGTCGTGCTCATGCCCGGTCTCGCCCCGTCCGCCTGTGCGTGGCCCGCCGACCGACCATGCCGTCAGGCCGGACGGAGCGATCGCCCAAGCGCTTCGCCACTTCATGCCCCGAAAGGCGGTATTCTCACATCGGAACCGAAGGCCCGACCCACCCGTAGGCAGGCCGGGCCGACGGCCTTACTTGGTCTCGTCGACTTCCGAGAATTCGGCGTCGACGACATCGTCCTGCTTGGCCGCGCCCGCATCGGCGGCAGGCGAGGCGTCGGCCTGCTGCTGCTTCTCGTAGATCGCCTGGCCCAGCTTCATCGCGACCTGAGCGAGCGCCTGCGCCTTCTCGTTCATCGTGTCGGGATTGCCACCCTCGACCGCGGTCTTGGCCTCGGCGATCGCCGCCTCGATCTCGGACTTGAGCGAGGCATCGACCTTGTCGCCATTGTCGGCAAGCTGACGCTCGGTGGTGTGGATCAGCGATTCGGCGTTGTTCTTCGCCTCGGCCTCGGCACGACGCTTCTTGTCCTCTTCGGCGAACTTCTCCGCGTCACGGACCATCTGGTCGATATCGCTGTCCGACAGGCCGCCCGACGCCTGGATGCGGATCTGCTGCTCCTTGCCGGTGCCCTTGTCCTTGGCCGAGACGTTGACGATGCCGTTGGCGTCGATGTCGAACGTGACCTCGATCTGCGGCACGCCGCGCGGCGCGGGCGGGATGCCGACCAGGTCGAACTGACCCAGCAGCTTATTGTCCTGCGCCATTTCGCGCTCGCCCTGGAAGACCCGGATCGTCACCGCATTCTGGTTGTCGTCGGCGGTCGAATAGACCTGGCTCTTCTTGGTCGGGATCGTCGTGTTGCGGTCGATCATCTTGGTCATGATGCCGCCCAGCGTCTCGATACCCAGCGACAGCGGGGTCACGTCGAGCAGCAGCACGTCCTTGACGTCGCCCTGGAGCACGCCCGCCTGGATCGCCGCGCCCATGGCGACGACTTCGTCCGGGTTCACGCCGGTGTGCGGGTCCTTGCCGAAGAAGTTCTTCACGACCTCACGGACGCGCGGCATGCGGGTCATGCCGCCCACCAGCACCACGTCGGCGATCTCGTCGGCCTTCATGCCCGCATCGGCCAGCGCCTTCTTGCACGGCTCCAGCGTGCGCTGGATCAGGTCTTCGACCAGACGCTCCAGATCGGCGCGGGTGATCGACTTGACGAGGTGCTTCGGGCCGTTCTGGTCGGCGGTGATGAAGGGCAGGTTGACCTCGGTCGACTGGGCCGAGGACAGCTCGATCTTCGCCTTTTCGGCGGCTTCCTTCAGACGCTGGAGCGCCAGCTTGTCCTTGGTGAGGTCGATGCCCTCGTCCTTCTGGAAGCCCGATGCCAGGAAATCGACGATCTTGTTGTCGAAGTCCTCGCCACCCAGGAAGGTATCGCCGTTGGTCGCCTTCACCTCGAACACGCCGTCGCCGATCTCGAGGATCGAGATGTCGAAGGTGCCGCCGCCAAGGTCATAGACCGCGATCGTCTTGCCGTCCTGCTTCTCCAGGCCGTACGCCAGCGCAGCCGCGGTCGGCTCGTTGATGATGCGCAGCACTTCCAGGCCCGCGATCTGGCCGGCATCCTTGGTCGCCTGGCGCTGCGCGTCGTTGAAGTAGGCGGGAACCGTGATGACCGCCTGGGTCACCGTCTCGCCGAGATAGCTTTCGGCGGTTTCCTTCATCTTCTGGAGCGTGAAGGCCGAAATCTGCGACGGGCTGTAATCCTTGCCGCCCGCATTGACCCACGCGTCGCCGTTCGGACCGCGCGCGATGGCGTACGGGACCAGCTCGGTGTCCTTCTTGGTGACGGGATCGTCGAAGCGGCGACCGATCAGGCGCTTCACCGCGAAGATGGTGTTGTCGGGGTTGGTCACCGCCTGGCGCTTGGCGGGCTGGCCGATCAGGCGCTCGCCATCCTTGGCGAAGGCGACGATCGACGGCGTGGTGCGCGCGCCTTCCGCGTTTTCGATGACCTTGGGCTTGCCGCCCTCCATGACAGCGACGCAGCTGTTGGTGGTGCCGAGGTCGATGCCGATCACTTTTGCCATAAGTCTCTAAATGCCCCTCGAGAACATAGTCTGAAAGTTCGATGCCGGGGTCGTCCGGTCCCGATCGCGGCAACCCGAAAACCCCGTTCACTGGGCGGATATAGGTGGGCGATCCGTTGCCGCAAGATTGGATGGAACCTAGGGTCGCGTCAGGATTTGCCGAAACGGGAGGGTTTGTCATGCGTCGCGCCATTTTTCTGGGGCTTTCGGCACTGGTCGGGACGGCGGCGCTGACCGGATGCTCGCAAAAGCCCGAGCTTTATGCCGAGGAGGGCTGGGTCCGCCTCGCCGCCGTGCCGGGCCGCCCGGCGGCGGCCTATTTCATCGTCCATGGCGGGCCGAAGCCCCTCGACCTCATCTCGGTCAGCAGCGATGTCGCCATCACGTCCGAGATGCACGAAGGTGGAATGGCGATGAAGAAGGTCGACAAGGTGTCGATCCCGGCGGGCGGCACGGTCGCCTTTCAGCCGGGCGGGCGGCATGTGATGTTGTACGACATGAATCCGGGTGTGAAGCCGGGGCGCATCCTGTCGCTGCTCCTGACCTTTTCGGACGGCACCCGGCTGCGCCAGGGGGCACGGGTGATCGGCGCGGCCGATCCGGCACCGCAGGGTTCGTGACGAAACGTCCCCTCACTCCCGCGGAGGAAGCGCTGGCGCGAAGCGTCTTCGGCGACGCGATCGATTATGACCGGGTGCGGCTGTCCCCGACCAAATGGGCGTTCTTCCAACCGCGCAACACGGTGATGGCGCCGACCGGCTGCATCCATTTCCACCCCGAGGGCGGACTGTGGCGCGAGGATTTCGGCGCCTGCCCGCTGCATGAACAGGGGCTGTTCGTGCATGAGATGGTGCATATCTGGCAGCATCAGCGGGGCATCTTCCTGCCGCTGAAGCGCCATCCCTTCTGCCGGTACGACTATGCGCTGAAGCCGGGGCAGGCGTTCACCCGCTATGGCATCGAGCAGCAGGCGGAGATCGTGCGCCATGCCTTTCTGTTGCGGCGGGGCGCGGTGGTGGCGGGCGCGCCGCCGGTGGCTCAGTATGAGACGCTGGTGCCGTTTCGGGGGGCTTAGCGAGGAGGGAAAGCCCCGCACTCCGATACAAAAAAGGGCGGACCCACAGGCCCGCCCTTCCATCACGCATCACGCAAGGACCGGATCAGTCCGGCTTCTTCGCCACCGCCACCAACGCGGGGCGCAGCAGGCGGTCCTTGATCATGTAGCCCGACTGCATCTCCTGCACGATCGTGCCCGGCTCCTGGTCGGAGGGCATTTCGATCATCGCCTGATGCCTGTTGGGGTCCAGAGGCTGGCCCATCGCGTCGATCTTGGTGATGCCGTGGCGGCCCAGCACGCTGTCCATCTCGCGGCCCGTCGCATCGAGGCCGGTCACCAGCCCCTTCCACTTGTCATCCTCGCGCAGGTCGGCGGGGATGGTCGCCAGGGCGCGCTGGAGGTTGTCGGCAACCGACAGGATGTCGCGCGCGAAGGACGTCGCGGCATAGTTGCGCGCGTCCGCCGATTCCTTTTCGGCGCGGCGGCGGACATTCTGAATCTCAGCCTGGGCATAGAGATATTGCTGCTTGGCCTCGGCCAACTGGTTCTCCAGCTCGGCCAGACGGTCCTGCCCCGCCACTTCGGGCGCGGCCTCCGCCGTTTCATCGCGAAGATCGGTCTGGGTTTCGTTCGTCTTGTTGTCGCTCATCATAATCCCTGTTCAGCCCATCATCCGGGCAAGCGTTGCCGCCGTGAAATCCACCATGGGCACGACGCGGGCATAGTTCAACCGCGTGGGGCCAATTACGCCGACCACACCGACCACCTGGCCGTCCAGCCCGCGAAACGGCCGCGCGATCACCGACGATCCCGACAGCGCGAACAATTTGTTCTCCGCGCCGATGAAGATCCGTGTCGAATCCCCGGCCGCGCGCGGAATCGAGCAGATGCGCGATCTCCTGCTTGCCTTCCAGATCGTCGAGCAGGTCGCGCACCCGTTCCAGATCGGCGGCGGCGGCGGCATCGATCAGCCGCCCCTGCCCGCGCACGATCAGGATGGGACGGCGTTCGCCATCCTCGCTCCAGACGGCCAGCCCCTGTTCGACCAGCGCCCGCGCCGCGCCGTCCAGCGCCGCGCGGCCAGCCGCCAGTTCCCGCTCCAGCCGCTCACGCGCCTGGCCCAGCGTCAGCCCGGCGAGGGTGGCGGACAGGTAGTTGCCCGCCTCGATCAGTGCAGACCCTGTCATGCCGGGCGGCAGTTCGAGAACCCGGTTCTCGACCGCGCCATCCTCCGCCACCAGCACGGCCAGCGCCTGGGTCGGCGAAAGCGGGACGAAGCCGATCGAACGCAACTTCATCTCTCGCTTGGGCACCATGACGAGGCCCGCACAGGCCGACAGCCCGGACAGAACCGCCGTCGTGGCGGCCAGTGCTTCCTCGACCGGGCCGGAGCGCGCGGCGCGCGCCTCGATCGCGGTACGCTCCTCGATACTGGGCTCCATCGCGTGCATCATGCCGTCGACGAACAGCCGCAGTCCCATATCGGTCGGCATCCGCCCCGCACTGGTATGCGGCGCGGCGAGCAGCCCGCGCTCCTCCAGTTCCTGCAACACGTTGCGGATCGAGGCAGGCGACAGGTTGATCCCCGACAGCGCGATCGTCTTCGACCCCACGGGCTGGCCGCTGGTCAGATAGCTGTCGACCACCACGCGGAAAATATCGCGCGCCCGGTCGGTCAGCTCGGTGATCGGTAGGGTGACCATGACGGAAATGTAGGCACGCGCGGCGCGCCACTCAACCGCGATCGGAAGACACTCTATCTTCTCTGCGCCCTCTGCGCCTCTGCGCGCAAAAAAGAGAGTGTTCACGCGAAGCCGCGAAGGCACGAAGATTTTCAGTCCCCTCTTCGCGCCTTCGCGGCTTCGCGTGAACCATTTTGTCGCGCAGAGGCGCAGAGGGCGCAGAGAAGATAGAGTGTCTTCCGATCGCCGCCGTCCTCTCTGGCGCTATTCGCGGGGGGCGGTTAGGGCTGGGGTCAAGGAACAAGGAGAAGACTATGCGCCCGTCCGGCCGGATGCCCGACCAGATGCGTCCCATCACCATCGAGCCGAATTTCACCCGCCACGCCGAAGGATCGGTGCTGATCGGGTTCGGCGATACCAAGGTGCTCGTCACCGCCAGCGTCGAGGAGCGCGTCCCCCCCTTCCTGCGCGGCAAGGGCGAAGGCTGGGTCACGGCCGAATATGGCATGCTCCCCCGCGCCACCCACACGCGCGGCAGTCGCGAGGCGGCCAAGGGCAAGCAGTCGGGCCGCACCCAGGAAATCCAGCGGCTGATCGGCCGATCCTTGCGCGCCGTCTGCGACCTGAAGGCGCTGGGCGAGCGGCAGATCACGCTCGACTGCGACGTGATCCAGGCCGATGGCGGCACCCGCACCGCCGCCATTTCGGGCGCATGGGTCGCACTGCGCATGGCGGTCAACAAGCTCCTCGCCGAGGGCAAGCTGACCAGCGATCCGATCCGCCACAAGGTCGCCGCCGTGTCCTGCGGCATCCATCAGGGCACGCCCGTGCTCGACCTCGACTATATCGAGGATTCGGGTGCCGATGCCGACGCGAACTTCGTGCTGATCGAGAACGGCCATATCGCCGAGGTCCAGGCGACCGCCGAACACGCCACCTATGACGAAGAGGCGCTGCTCCGTCTGCTCCGCCTGGCGCGCATGGGCTGTACCGAGATCTTCGCCGCGCAGGACCGGGCGATCCGCGCATGAGCGGCGAAGGAAACGGCCGTCAGGCGATCCGCAAGCTCGAACCCGGCAAGCTGGTGCTGGCCAGCCACAACAAGGGCAAGATCGTCGAATTTCGCGAACTGCTCGCCCCTTACGGCGTCGAGGTGATCGCGGCGGGCGATCTGGACCTGCCCGAACCGGAGGAGACCGGCACCACCTTCGTCGCCAATGCCGAATTGAAGGCGCTGGCGGCGGCGGACCTGTCGGGGCTTCCCGCGCTGTCCGACGACAGCGGCTTGTGCGTCGATGCGCTGGGCGGCGATCCGGGCCTGTTCTCGGCGCGCTGGGCGGGGCCGACCAAGGATTTCGCGATGGCCATGCGCGCGGTCGAGGATCGGCTGAACGAGGAACCGGACATGAGCCGCGCGGCGCATTTCGTCTGCGCGCTGGCGGTTGGCTGGCCCGACGGCCATGTCGAATGGTTCGAGGGGCGCGTCGACGGCACGATCGTGTGGCCACCGCGCGGCGACAAGGGCCATGGCTATGACCCGATTTTCCAGCCGATCGGCTATACCGAAACCTTCGCCGAGATGGACCAGGACGAAAAGAACCGCATCAGCCACCGCGCCGATGCGTTCGGCCAGTTGGTGAAGGCGGTATTCTAAACAATCCTCCCCGGCACGGGGAGGTGGCAGGCCGAAGGCCTGACGGAGGGGGGCTTCCGCAAAGGATGCCCTTTACGGCGATCCCCCCTCCACCATCCTTCGGATGGTCCCCCTCCCCGTGCCGGGGAGGATGAAGTTAACCCTTGGCCAGCCGCTTCTGGTTGGCGGTCACCGCGCGGTGCACCGGCGCCATCGCCTGGACCGGCATCGACGCGCCGATCAGCATGGCGCGCGCCATCGTTTCCCAGGCATCCAGCATCCCGCCGCGCGGGTCGTGTCGGGACAGCCGCGACAGGGCCGCCTGATCGCGGTTCCAGACCTTGGCCGACTGGTCGAAGGCCTTCGCCTTCTCACTGACCATCAGGGTCATTTCCGCCGCCGAGGATGTGCCGGTCGCCATCGCGCCCATACGGGTCGCCATCACGCTCTGCGCGCTCAGCATCGATTCGCCCGCCATTACCGCGAAGCGTGCGGGCGCGGTCCAGAAGGTCAGCCAGGCCATCGGATCATAGGGATTCGCCATTGCATATTGCCTTCCCGCCGTTCCGCGCGAGTCAGAAGCTCCGCTCGCCGACGACGTTACCGGTGGGGCTATAGCGGCAAACGAGGAAGTCGTCGCGCCTGTTGCTCGCCATCGCGCAACCGACCGCCGTGGATCGGGCCCAGACGATCTGGGTGTAATGCGCCACGTCGCCGAACTGACCGGTGCGGCTGGCCTGGGGGATGGGCAGGTTCACGAAATCGCGCTTCTCCGCCACCCAATGCCCCATCATCTCGTCATAGCGATAGGCGCCGCGCGTGCCGGTCCACAGATTCTCGCCCTGTCGGGTCGGCCCCATCGGCTGCTCGGCATGCTGGAAGCGCCCGGTCCGCGCCATCTCCTGCGCATAGGCCAAGGCACTCGCCGCCAGCCGGTCGTCCCAGACCAGCGGTGGCAGCCCGACCTCGGCCCGCGCCGCGCGGTGGCCGTCCAGCATCGCCTGACGGAGCAGACCCGCCCCGCGTGCGGCGGGTGTGTCGGAGGGGCGTTGCTCGACTACCCGCGCCGGGGCGCGCTCGGTCGAGCCGCCCTGAGCGGACATCTTGGGCGCGGACACCATGGGCCCGCATCCCGCCAGCAAGGCGGCAAGGACGGGCAGCGATAAGAGATGGCGAAGTGCGACCATCGCCGCCATATCGGGGCGCATCATGTCCTCCGCAATATCGACCGTTTCGCCTTTGGCCCCCGCCCCGCTGGCGCTTTATGTCCATTGGCCCTTCTGCGTCTCCAAATGCCCCTATTGCGACTTCAACAGCCATGTCCGCGAATCGGTGGACCAGGCGGCGTGGGCCAAGGCGCTGCTCGCCGACCTGGCGCATGAGGCGGCGGCGTTGCCGGGGCGGCGGTTGACGTCGATCTTCTTCGGCGGTGGCACCCCCTCGCTGATGCCGCCCGCCACCGTCGCCGCGATCCTGGACGCCGCCGAGCGCCATTGGGGCTTTGCCGAGGGGATCGAGATCACGCTGGAGGCCAATCCCTCTTCGGTCGAGGCGGCCCGCTTCGCCGATCTCGCCGCCGCCGGGGTGAACCGCGCCTCGCTGGGCGTGCAGGCGCTGGATGACGAGGCGCTGCATTTCCTAGGCCGCGCACACGGCGTGGACGAGGCGCTGCGCGCACTCCAGACGGCACAAGGATTGTTCGGTCGGGTCAGCTTCGACCTGATCTATGCCCGCCCCGGCCAGCCTTTGCCCGACTGGGAGGCCGAGCTGACCCGTGCGATCGGCTATGGCACCGAGCATCTGTCGCTGTACCAACTGACGATCGAGCCCGGCACTCGCTTCCATACCGAGGCGGCGGCGGGGCGGCTGACCATCCCCGACGGCGATGCCGCCGCCGACCTGTTCGAGACGACGCGCGCGATCACCGCCGCCGCCGGGTTGCCCGCCTATGAAACCTCCAATCATGCCCGGATCGGGGCGGAGAGCCGCCATAACCTGACCTATTGGCGCTATGGCGACTATGCCGGGATCGGCCCCGGCGCACATGGCCGACGCGAGGGCGTGGCGACGGTGCGCCGCAAGAAACCCGAAAACTGGATGACGGCGGTTGAGCGCAACGGCCATGGCATCGAGGTGGAGGAAACCCTCCCCCCCATCACCCGCGCGACCGAGGCGCTGGTCATGGGGCTACGCCTGACCGAGGGCGTGGACCTGGCGCGCGTGACGACGCTGGCCGGGGGACGCTATATGGTGGACCGGGATGCGGTGGCCCTGCTGTCGCGGCAAGGGCTGGTGCGGATGGAGGCCGAGCGGCTGATCGTCACCGATGCGGGCGCGTTGCTGCTCGATGCGATCCTGCGCGAAGTGGTGGTGACCGAATCGGTTTCGTGATCCGTGGCGACCGGTTCGGATCGATCCTCAGTCCATTCCTCTAATTGCAGGGGAAAGCTCAGGGCCGCGTTTCATCCCGCAACCACGCCAGATAGCGCGGCGAGGCGTCGGTGATCGGCACGGCGACGATCTCCGGCACGTCATAGCTGTGCAGCGCCTCGATCGCCTCGCACAATGGGGCGAAGCGGCTCCGAAGCGTCTTGATGTGCAGCATCACCTCCGGCTCGTGCTGCACCGCGCCGTTCCAGCGATACCAGCTTTCAATCGGCATCATCTGAACACAGGCGGCCAGCCGCCCTTCCACCAGCGCCTGGGCGATGACGGCGGCCTCTTCGCGGGAGGCCGCCGCGCACATCACGACGATGGCGTCGTCGCTCAATCCCCGAACCCGGTCGGCGCGGGCGACACCGTCACCGCCGTGCCGCCGCGGATCTCCTGCACCTCCAGCGCGCGCTCGGCCACGCCGTCGCGGCCGAAGCGGAAGGCGCCGTCGATCCCGGAAAAACCATCCGCCGCGCGCAGCCTGGCTTCGGGGAAGGCCGCGTTGACCTTCCAGTCGCGCGCGATCCGCACGGTCAGCAGCACCGCGTCATAGCCCAGGCTCGACAGGCGATAGGGCGCGGCCTTGAACCGGGCGCGATATTTGGCGGCATATTGGCGGTAGAGGTTGTTCGACACGCTGGCGAACCATGCCCCGTTCAGCGGCGCGCGCGCGGCGATACCCGATTCGGAATTCCACAATTCGGTGCCCAGCAGCCGCGTCGTCGCGCCCGACCCACGCTTCAGGATCGGCGCCGCCGCCGCCGCCGCCGCGCCGCCATCGGCGATCAGCACCGCGTCATAGGGCGCCTTGGCGCTCAGCCGCTGCGCCGCCCCCGCGATGCCGCCCGCGACCCGGCCATAGGGCTGGAGCGAGACGACCTGTCCCCCCGCCCCTTCGACCGCGCGAAGAAAGGCGGTCGAGGCGCGCTCGCCATAAAGGCCGTTGGGCACCAGCCCCGCAAAGCTGGTGACGCCCCGCCCGCGCGCATAATCGACCACCCGGTCGATCGACTGGGCGGGGGTATAGCCCATCAGATAGGTGCCGTTCCCGGCCACGCCCGCATCGTTGGAGAAGCTGATGACCGGCACCTTCGCCGCCCGCGCGACGGGGGCGACCGCGCGGACATCCTCGGACAGCAAAGGCCCCAGGATCAGTTGCGCGCCCTCCGCGATCGCCTTTTGCGCCGCCGCCGCCGCGCCGGGCGTGGTGTCGTAATTGGTGATTCGGATCGTGTCGGCCTGCGCGTCGAGCAGCGCCATCATCGTCGCATTGGCGATCGACTGGCCCACCCCGGCATTGCTGCCCGATAACGGTACGAGCAGCGCGATGCGGTGCCGCGCCGTATCGCGCGGCAGGCCGGGCTCGACCTCGGTCGAGGGGCGCGGGCTGGTCTGTTCGGGGCGCGCCGGGGGTTGTTCGACCGGCCCGCGCGGCACGATCGTCTGACATGCCGCCAGAAACAGCGTCGCGGCCAGCGCCACCGCGCGGCCCAGCCGCCCCGCCCCCATTTTTCCGGAGCGCGGAATGACGGCCCCCGGTTGTACGAACAGCCCTGCCTCTGTCATGACGATCCCCGTGACCCAATCCGAACCTATTCTCGAACCCGGCCTGTACATCGTCGCGACCCCTATCGGCAATCTCGGCGATCTGTCCCCCCGCGCGGCCAACATATTGACAAAGGCCGATGTCATCGCGGTGGAGGACAGCCGCGTGACCGCCGGGCTGCTCCGCCATATCGGCATCAAACGGCCCATGCAGCCCTATCATGACCATAATGCCGAGCATGTCCGCCCCGGCCTGATCGCCCGCATGGCGACCCAGGCGGTGGCGCTGGTTTCCGACGCGGGCACGCCGCTGATCTCCGACCCCGGCTACAAGCTGGTCCGCGATGCGCGCGCGGCGGGCCACATGGTCGTGACGATCCCCGGCCCCTGCGCCGCCATCGCCGCGCTGACGCTGGCGGGCCTGCCGACCGACCGGTTCCTGTTCGCGGGCTTCCTGCCGCCCAAGGAAAAGGCGCGCGCCGACGCCATTGCCGAGATCGCGGGCATCCGGGCGACGCTGGTCCTCTACGAATCGGGGCCCCGCCTCGCCGCGACGCTGACCGCGCTGGCGGAAGGATTGGGCGACCGCGAGGCGGCGGTGACGCGCGAGATCACCAAGAAGTTCGAGGAGGCGGTGACCGGCACCCTCTCCACCCTCGCCGCCCGCTATGCCGAAGGGGGCCCCAAGGGCGAGATCGCGATCGTCGTCGCACCGCCGGGCGAAGCGCCCCCCGCCACCGAACAGGACGCCGACGCCGCGCTGGCAGAAGCGCTGACCCGCCTGCCCGTCGGTCGCGCGGCAAGCGAGGTGGCCAAGGCGCTGGGGCTCGACCGCAAGACGCTCTATGCCCGCGCACTGGCGATGAAGGACGACAATTCAGGCGATTAGGGTCCGGCATTAGCGATTCGGCAAGGATCGGTCGCGCAGGGAGAGATCAGGAGCCGCTCCCCATGTACGCCTTCCAATTTCGTCACGACCTCAACCTGCTCGACATCCAGTGGACCGGGCATTTCACGCCCGAGATCGCCATGCGCTATGCCCGGGAATTGCTGGACGCCTTCCGGCGCAGCGGTTTCCGCCCCGGCTATCGGCTGCGCATCGACATGTCGGCGATCAACGTCCAGCCCAAGGATGCGATCATGACGGTGCACGAAGCGCTGCGCGACTTCCCCCGTGCCAGCCGGATCGCGATGATCAACGGCAGCGCGATCGGGCGCCAGCAGATCCGGCGACTGATGACCCAGCCCTATCTCCGGGTGTTCGATCCCACCGAGGACAGCTTGGCGTGGCTGACCGGGCCGGAGGAAGTGGCGGCTTGAGGGCCGAAACGAAACCGGATCGATACGGGCTTGCGCCCATCGATTCCGCTTCGCACCATATGGCATGGCATCCGATCATGTCCGCATACGACCCCGTATCCGTTCTCTGACAGCGAGCGAGGGCGGGCGTTCCATCTCCAAAGGACCGACACCCGAACGCCAGCGTGCCGAAGCAGCAGGCCGACGCGGTGAACGCCTCGCCGCCTGGTGGTTGCGCCTGAAGGGCTGGACCATCCTCGCCCGCCGCGTTCGCACGCCTGCGGGCGAGGTCGACCTGATCGCGCGGCGCGGGTCGCTGGTCGCGTTCGTGGAGGTGAAGACGCGCAAGACCGCCGCAGAACTGGACTTCGCGATCGACGAGCGGCGGCTCGCGCGGGTGGCCGCCGCCGCCGAGGTGCTGATGCCGACTTACGCCGGGCCAGGCGACGATATCCGGGTCGACGTGATCCTGCTCGCGCCGGGCACCCGGCCGCGTCACATCGAAAATGCCTGGTGCGGGTGACAGCGGACGAGCGAAGGATTACCTCCCCTCCCGAAAGACCCGCCCGAACGAAGGAACGTCCCCATGTCCAAGCCACTGACCGTCGCCGTCCAGATGGACCCGATGGACCAGATCAACATCGCGGGCGATTCGACCTTCGCGCTGATGCTCTCCGCCCAGACGCGTGGGCACAGGCTGTTTCATTACGATGCGGGCGACCTCAACTGGTCGGACGGGCATCTCTGGACCAGGGCTCACCCCGTCACCGTCCAGCGGGTCGCGGGCGACCATTACGACTTCGGCGATCCCGTAAAACTCGATCTGGGCGATGAGGCCGATGTCGTGCTGATGCGGCAGGACCCGCCCTTCGACCTGGGCTATATCACCGCGACCCATTTGCTGGAGCGGGTCGCCGAGAAGACGCTGGTGGTCAACAATCCGCGCAGCGTGCGCAACGCGCCGGAAAAGGTCTTCGTCCTCGACTATCCGCAGTTCATGCCGCCGACGCTGGTCACCCGCTCGCTCGACGAAGCGCGTGCGTTCCTGGCCCAGCATGGCGAGATCGTCATCAAGCCTCTCCACGGCAATGGCGGCAAGGCGATCTTCAAGGTCGGGCGCGACGGCGCGAACCTGTCCGCGCTGATCGAGGTGTTCAACACCGCCTATCGCGAGCCGCACATGGTCCAGGCGTTCCTCCCCGCCGTGGCCAAGGGCGACAAGCGCATCGTCCTGATCGACGGCGAAGTGGCGGGCGCGATCAACCGCCTGCCGGGCGAAGGCGAGATTCGCTCCAACCTGGCGGTCGGCGGTTCGGCGCAGAAGACCGAGCTGACGGAGCGCGAGCGCGAGATCTGCGCGGTGCTCGGGCCGGAACTCAAGCGGCGCGGGCTGCTGTTCGTCGGGATCGACGTGATCGGCGGCGAATGGCTGACCGAGATCAACGTCACCTCCCCCACGGGCATCGTCGCGATCGAGAAATTCGACGGCACCGATGTCGCCGCGCTGATCTGGGACGCGATCGAGGCCAAGGTCGCGGCGAAGGGTTAATCCCATCAATCCTCCCCGGCACGGGGAGGGGGACCATGCGAAGCATGGTGGAGGGGGCTCGCCGCCAGGGACGTCTTGTGTGGAAGCCCCCCTCCGTCAGGCCTTCGGCCTGCCACCTCCCCGTACCGGGGAGGATTAGCCCCCACGGAACCCATCCCCCGTCCCATGCTTTTCCTGTCCCAAGCAACGAAGGGCATGAGCATGGGTGCAACGACAATCGGAGCGCTGGTCGGCTCCGCGATCGATGGCATGTCGGGTGACGATGGCGTCGCCGATGGCGCGATCATCGGCGCGGTGACCGCCAATGTCCTGAAGATCGTGCTGCCGCTCGCCATCACCTATGCGGTGGGATGGGCGGTGCTGCGCGGCGCGGGTGAACTCAAGGACCGTGTTTTCGGAGAGGTGCAATGATCGGACGGATCGTGGGAGCGCTGGTCGGGCGCGAAGTCAGCCGCCGCGACGGCAATAGCGGCCTGAAGGGCGCGGCGCTGGGCGCGCTGGCGGTCGGCGGAATGCGGCGCCTGGGTCCGCTCGGCCTGCTGCTCGGCGGCGGCTATGCGGCCAAGAAGGCCTATGACCGGCACAAAGCCAGCAAAATCGCGGGCGACCGCTACTAAGGGCGGTTTCGTCCCGCTCCACTTGTCGCAGCGCGTCAAGCATGTCTTGACGCGCTGCGACCGCGTGCGTCAAAGGCAGGCATGTCCAATTCGCCTGCCCATCCCGACGATCCCCACAAGCTGAAGCGCCGCGGCATGCTGTTCGTGCTGTCCTCTCCCTCGGGCGCGGGCAAGTCGACCATCGCGCGCAAGCTGCTGGCCGATGATGACGGCCTGCAAATGTCGGTGTCGGCGACGACGCGCGAAATGCGGCCCGGCGAGGTCGATGGGAAGGACTATCACTTCGTCGATCTGGAAGAGTTTCGCCGGATGGTGGCGAATGACGAATTCCTCGAATGGGCGCATGTCTTCGACAATCGCTATGGCACCCCGCGCGCACAGGTCGAGGCGATGCTGGCGGCGGGCAAGGACGTTCTGTTCGACATCGACTGGCAGGGTGCGCAGCAGCTTTTCCAGATCGCGGGCGGCGACGTGGTGCGCGTGTTCATCTTCCCCCCCTCGATGGAGGAACTCCGCCAGCGGCTGGAGCGCCGTGCGACCGATTCGGTCGAGGTGATCGACGCCCGCATGGCCCGCGCCGCGAACGAGGTCAGTCACTGGGACGGGTACGACTATGTTCTGGTCAACGACGATGTGGAGCAATGCTTCCAGGGGGTGAAGACCATCCTCCAGGCCGAACGGCTGAAGCGTTCGCGCCAGACCGGGCTGATCGGATTCATCCGGAAGCTGACGACGAAGTAAGGGGTTCGTCGCTTCGGGGCGGCGGTGTCGCGTGCACTTCGACTTCGCTCAGCGCGAACGGAGGAGTGGGCGGGTCGAGACGTTCCGACCGGAGTTGCAGAACGCGAACGGAGGGCGGGATCGATCAAAAGCCCGGCACGCTCCGTGCAGGCAGATCACCCCCCGAGCGCCTTCAAGAATCCGACCGCCGCATCGAACTCCCGACGCTTCGCCTCCCGCGCTTCGACCGCGAGATAATCCTCACCCCATTGCTCGGCCTGGAAATCCTCGTCGACATGCGCCGCCGTCCACACGGTATCGGCGTCCGCCGCCCCCTCCAGCAACGCCAACGCCAGGATCAATGACCCGCTGATCGTCACCACCGGTGACAGCGCGGCCAGTTGAAACGCCCCCAGCGCCGCCACCGCCTGCGACAGCCGCGCGACGGTCGCCTCGGGCTGCGGCTGGTGCATGATTCCCGTCACCAGCGTGAATTGAACGTCATAGCGGTCGCGCGCCCAGTCGAGCAGCGGGTTCCACACCGCATCCTGCCGCACGATCAGCTCCGGCGGCGAATCCGCGCGGTAACAGAGCAGATCGCTTTCGGCATAGCGCGCCAGCCCGGCGGCGAAGGGGGCCGGATCGACCGCGATCCGGTCGATCGCGGCATTGGCCAGCCCGGTCAGCGGCATCGCCCGCGGATCGACCGTCTCGCCGACCGAGCGCCACTCCCCGGCCACCGCCTCGGCCAGCGCCGACGTGGGCAGGGCCAGCGGGGTACGGCCCGGCGTCCGCACCGGGCGATCGTCCAGCCGCACGACGCGATCGGCATCGACGTCGACCTGCTTCCAGAAACGCTTCACTCGCCACCACTCCGCCAGCGATGCGCCAGCCCGGCGGGCACGATCGCGATCATCGCCAGTGCCGACAGGACGATCGCCACGCCCAGCACCTTGTGCGGCCAGGCCACCCCGCGCGAGGCCAGGACGATGCCGAACACCGCACCCGCCACGCCGATCAGTCGTACCGCGACGATGACCAGCCAGCGCCGCCGGGCGCGTGCGATATCCTCGCTCATGGCCGCACCAGCAGGGCTGGCAGGTCGGCCACCTCTTGCGCGACGACCTCGGCCCCTGCCTTCACCAGTTCGTGCACGTCATGATAGCCCCAGGCGACACCGACCGCGAAGGCGCCCGCCGCCTTGCCCATCGCCATGTCGAAGCTCGTATCCCCGATCATCGCCACGTCTTCGGCGGCCACCCCGGTTTCGGCCATGGCGGCAAGGACCATCGACGGGTCGGGCTTGGACGGGTGACGGTCGGCAGTCTGCAACGTGACGAAATGATGCGCCAGCCCATGTTCGGCCAGCACCCGCGCCAGCCCGCGATCGGACTTGCCGGTCGCCACGCCCATCAGCCAGCCCTGTTCGGCCAGATGGTCGAGCAGCGCCACGATCCCCTCGAACAAGGGCTCGGGCTCCATCGCGCCCTCGGTCCGCAGCCGGAAAAAGGCGGCCTTATAGTCGGCGGCGAGGCGATGGTGCGCCGCCTCCGGCTGGTCGGGGGCGAGCACGCGCATCGCCTCGACCAGGCTCAGGCCGACGATGCGGCGGATCGCCGGGGGGGGCGGCGGAGTCAGGCCGGACAGGGTGAACGCCTCCACGGCGGCGAGGCAGATATTGGCCTGGCTATCGACAAGGGTGCCGTCGCAATCGAACAGGGCAAGGCGCGGTCGCGTCATCCGCCCTCTCCTATCGGCAAGCCGGGTGCGGGGGAAGCGCCCACGTTCGATGAACGAATGCTAACAAACGCATTCAGCATCCCATCACCGCGAATCGGGCAGAAGAGCATCAACGACGACGGGAAGCCCCGCCGCCGCCGGATCGAAGATCAAGGGAGATTGTGATGTTCAAGAAGCTCTCGCTCGCTGCTGCCGCCCTTGCCGTCGGCGCCACGGCCATGGTTCCCACCGCCGCTTCGGCGCAGCGTTATTACGACCGCTATGACCGCGCCTATGGCGGGGCCTATTCGGACGGTTACAACCGTGGCCCGGGCTATGATCGTGGCTATTATGACCGTCGCGGCGGTTATGATCGCGGCTATTACAATCGCGGCCCGCAGCGCTGCAACAGCGGCACCACGGGCACCATCGTCGGCGCGATCGCCGGTGGCCTGCTCGGCCGCACCATCGACACCCGGGGTGACCGCACCCTCGGCACGATCCTGGGCGGTGGCGCCGGTGCGCTGGCCGGTCATGCGATCGAAAAGTCGAACAACCCCGGCTATTGCCGCTAACACCCTGATTTCAGGGGGTTGGCCCCCTCCCCCCGGTTTCGTCGGAGCCCCGTCGACCTTCTGGTCGGCGGGGCTTTCCGTGTCCGTTACCTACGAAGACCCATTAGCAATACCCAACCTTGCATAGCAAGGTGTATGGCATTATATCATGGCGCATGGATATCGCGGGTTGGCAGTCACAATTGCGCAAAGGGGCGGCCGAGCTGGTACTGCTCTGCGTGCTCGCACGTGGAGAGGCGTATGGCGTCGAAATCCTCGCACGTATCCGCGAAGGCGGTGACCTGGTGAGCGAGGGCACCCTCTATCCGCTGCTCAGCCGGTTGGAGAAATCGGGCCGCATCGCCGCGCGCTGGGAATTGCCCGCCGAGGGCGGCAATCCGCGCAAATATTATCGCCTGACCGCGGAAGGGGCCGCGCTCGCCACTGCGATGCGCGCCGCCTGGATCGACTTTCGCACCACCATCACGACCCTAGTGGAGGATCAGCCATGACCGAGCCCGCCCGAACCATCGCCGACTATGTGCGCCGTCTCCGCTGGTCGCTCCAGGCGATCCCCGCCGAGGATCGGACCGGTATCGTCCGCGAGATCGAGAGCCATCTGACCGACAGCCTTGCCGCCGGACCGGAGAGGCTGGAGACAAGCCTGTCGGCGTTGGGATCGCCGCACGCGCTGGCGGCGCGGTTCGTTCAGGAATATCGGCTGGCGGGTGCTTTGGCGGAGGATCGCCCCGCGCCCCTGCTCCGCGCGATGCTGGTCCGGTCGGGGCGCAGCGTGGCGGCATTCGGTGCGGTGCTGGCGGCGATGCTGCTGTATCTGTTCGCCTTCTGCTTCGCCGCCGTCGCGGTGACGAAGCCGCTATTCCCCGCCCATGTCGGACTGTGGTCGCTACCCCAGGGCAGAGCCTTCGGCATCCTGACCGACCCGCCCGCCGCACCGGACGTCATGGGCCTGTGGATCCTGCCGGTCGCGTTGGCCGGGGCGCTGGGTTGCTATGCGCTGGCGACGCTGGTGCTGCGCGGCACCGGGCGGCATCTGTTGGGGCGGGCCGCCTGACGATCCTCCCCGGCACGGGGAGGTGGCAGGGCGAAGCCCTGACGGAGGGGGATTCCACACAGGGCGTCCCCTTGCGGCTCGCCCCCTCCACCATGCTTCGCATGGTCCCCTCCCCGTACCGGGGAGTATTGAATCAGCGCGCGCCCCGGCCCCGCCGTTCGCCGCGGCGTTCCTTGCGATATTGTTTGGCATGCGCCTTGGCCCGCTGCTTCAGCACATCCTTGGGCGGCGGACCGCGATCCTCGTCATGGGGCAGGACATCGCCGCGAATCTCGTCGAAGCCGAGCTGGTTCATCGACTCGGCGAAGTGGCTGGGCAGTTCGGCGGTCTGGTCGATCCGCCCGCCATCCGGGTGATCGACCCGGATGCGGCGCGCATGCAGGTGCATCTTGCGGCTGATCCCGCCGGTCAGGAACGCCGCCGCCCCGCCATATTTGCCGTCGCCGACGATCGGATGGCCGATCGCCGCCATGTGCACGCGCAACTGATGGGTGCGGCCCGTGAAGGGCTGCAACTCGACCCAGCAGCAGCGATTGCCCGCCCGCTCGATCACCCGGTAGCGCGAGCGCGCCGCCTGGCCGTTCTCCTCGTCGACATGCATCTTCTCGCCGCCGGTGCCCGGCTGCTTGCCGATCGGCAGTTCGATCGTGCCGTCCTCGATCGAGGGGACGCCGACGACCAGCGCCCAGTAGATCTTCTTGGCGGTGCGCCCCGAAAAGGCCTTGGCGAAGAACGCCGCCGCCCGCGCATTGCGCGCGACGAGCAGCGCGCCCGAGGTGTCCTTGTCAAGCCGATGGACCAGCTTGGGCCGCCCCTCCGCCTCGAATTGCAGCGCGTCGAGCAGCCCGTCGACATGGGTGGTCGTCTTGGTCCCCCCCTGCGTCGCCAGGCCCGGCGGCTTGTTGAGGACCAGCGCGTCGCGATCCTTGTGGATCACCATCTCGCGCGCGAACGCCTCTTCATCCTCGGACAGGATGTTGCGCGGGCGCATCGTCGGCTTGCTGTTCTCGACCAGGGCGGGCTCGGCGGGGGGCACGCGCAGCACCTGGCCCGCGATGATGCGGTCGCCCGGCGTCGCGCGCGCGCCGTCGACGCGCAACTGCCCGGTGCGGGCCCATTTGGCGACCGTCGTGAAGCTGGTTTCGGGCAGATGCCGCTTGAACCAGCGATCCAGCCGAATGCCGTCATCGTCATAGCCGACCGTGAATTGGCGGACAGAGTCCGTCATGCGAAAATCCTCGTCAACGAAAGCCCGGCCCACAAAGCGGCCAGCGAACCCAATACAGACAGCGCGACGTAAGCGAGCGCCACCGCCCCCTGCCCCCGCTCGATCAGCGTGATGGTGTCCAGCGAAAAGGCGGAGAAGGTCGTATAGCCCCCCAGCACCCCGACGCCGATGAACAGCCGCCACCCCTCATGCCCACCGATCCGCGCCAGCGTGCCTGCGAGCAGGCCCATGGCGAGACAGCCGATCCAGTTGACCGCCAGCGTACCGAACGGAAAGCCGGCGCCGAGTGCATCGGTCAGCACCCGCCCCGTCCAATACCGTCCCCCCGAGCCCAGCGCGCCGCCCAGCATCACGAGTAGAAGCGGTGACATAATCCCGCTCCCCTAGCGCAACCGCGCGTTCGGCGCAAAGGACAAGCGTTTTGGGCCGTAGCGGCCGTCGACGGCCCCTCTTTCCTCCCCTGCAAGGGGAGGAACAAGGTCGTGCCCTACCCGCCCTTCACCACCAGATCGACATCGGTGCCGCCCCCGGTGCGCGCGATGGCGTAGATCATATAGGCCGCATCCCCCCGCGTGCCGCCCAGCACATGCTGCGCGCCGTCCATCTTGTGCTCGGCGGAATAGCCCGCACCCGAGGCGCGGGTGTAATAATAGTCGATGACCTTGGCCGCCGGGGCGGAGGTGCGGATGCTGACGATCCGCAAGGCACAGCCCTGTGCGTCATTGCCCGCCGCCTCCGCCACCTGACCGCCCGGATAGACGGCGAACGCGGCGGGCAGACGCCCCGCCCAGCCCGCCGAATAGCGCAGGCCGCCCACGCAAGCGGCATTGCCCGCCTGCTGTCCCGCCTTCGCGGCGAGCGTGAAGGCTCCGGCGGACGCGCGACATTCGGGGCAGTCGCGCGCGGCCAGCGGCGCGGATTTCAGCGTCTTGGCATCGACCGGATCGGCGGGCAGCGGCAGCGAGGGCAGCATGTCGCTGACGGGCTGGTTCGGCGGGCGCACCGCATTGGCGTTGGCGCTTTGGGTCAGGCCCGGATCGACCATGATCTGCCCCGCCAGCGCCTCGCGCAGTTGCGGGTCGCGCATCGGACTGCCGTCGTTCATCGCAGCCAGTTCCTTGTCGAGCGCGTTGAGTTGCGCATCGTCATCCTGCCCGCTTCCGCAACCCGCGAGCAGGAGACACCCCAGGGGAACAAGGACTCGTCGCGACATGGCCATCATCCCCTCTCCCTAGCATGAGGTCGGCACGCGATCCCTAACGGCGAATCGCCCATTGCCAACCCGGCGTCCCGGTGCGGGATCGTCCGCCCGCCGCTTGTGCATCGGCGAGAGCGACGCCATCTTGCCGCCATGCTGAACCTGTTCTCGATCCTTATCGGCTTTGTCGCGCTTATGCTCGGCATCGTGCCGTTCCTGCCCTTTTTCGCCTGGGGCTATTGGTTCGTCATCCCCATCGCGATCGTCGGCGCGGCGGTGGGCGCGCTGTCGTCGCGGAACAGCGGGCGCAATCTCAACCTGATCCTGATCCTGATCTTCGGCCTTCGCCTGATGCTGGGTGGCGGCCTGATCTGAACGAGCAACGGCCCGGCGAGTCTCCCCGCCGGGCCGTCCCGATCGTCCGGCCTGCCGGATCAGCGGCAGCGCACCTGACCGCGATCGACCTGCTGGCCCAGTAGCGCGCCGCCGCCCGCGCCGATCACCGTACCCAGAAGGCGCGAACCGCCGCCCGCGATGATGTTGCCCAGCGCACCGCCCGCCAGACCGCCGATCACCAGCCCCGTGGTGCCGTCGTTGCGGCGGCAATAATAGCGACCGTTCATCCCGCGATAGATGCGGTCGTTCCGTCCCAGTGTGCGGGGCTGATAGAAACGGCCATCACGATAATAGCGTTGGGGGTCATAGCCGCGCTGGCCCGGCTCGAACCGGTTATAGTCGTAATTGCGCCAGCGGGCATTGCGCGTATCGCGACGATAATCCTTGCGCGCGTCGCGGATATCTTCACGATATTCGCGGCGGGCATCGCGAACGTCCTCGCGATATTCCTGGCGTGCTTCCCATCCGTTGCGCTGGGCAGCGACGGGCATGGCGGCAAAGGCAGTGGCGGCAATCGTCGCCGACAAGAGAGCGATATGCATGACTGGACTCCCGATGATGATGCGGATGAAACGCGCATCTTTGTCGGCCTGTTGCGTGAACCGAAAACTACGTGCCGTTCACGATCGGGACAGCGTCAACAGTTGCTTCCCTTCAAAAGAAAAGGACGCCACCCGAAGGCGACGTCCTTTTTGTCTTCCGTCAAACCGGCCTGTGGATATTTAGCGGCAGCGACGGTTGCTGGTGCCGCGCTCGACTTCGCGACCCGCCAGCGCGCCGACGGCGGCACCGCCCAGCGTGCCCAGCGTCCGGTCGCCGCGCGTATCGATCGTGCGCCCCAGCAGCGCACCCGCGACGCCGCCGACGACCAGACCGGTCGTGCCATCGGGCTTGCGGCAGCGGACGCGACCGCGATCGTCGCGCCATTCGCGATACTTGTAGCGACGCTGCGCATCGGCGGCAGTAGCCGGCAGCACCAGCGAGGGGACGACCATCGCGGTACAACCCAGGGCGAGCATCAATTTCCGCATGACATTGTTCCTTTCAAAATGATCTGACGCCGTAACGTCCATATTCTACTGTCCGTTGCATGAACGCGAGATAACGTCGCATTCATCTTGCGGACGGCCTTTCCGGTGCGGGACAGGGGCTATAGGGTCGGTGGCGATGCTGCCCGAACCGACCGCCATGCTGCCCGCCGTGATGCCCTGGCTCGACCTTGCCGGGCTGGCGGTGTTCGCCGTTTCGGGCGCGCTGGTCGCCGCCAAGCATCGCCAGACGATGGTGACGCTGGTCTTCTTCGCGCTGATCACCGGGGTCGGCGGGGGGACGTTGCGCGACCTGTTGATCGATGCGCCGGTCTTCTGGGTGCATGATCCGCGCGTGCCGCTGGTCTGCCTGATGGCGGCGATCGCGGTGTGGGCGACGCCCGAGCGCTGGTGGCGGGGGAGCGCGCTCGACTGGTTCGATGCGGTGGGCTTGGCGGCCTATGCCGTGTACGGCGCGGCCAAGGCGAGCGGCTATGGGATCTCGCCCATCCCGGCGGCGATGCTGGGGGTGGTGTCGGCCTGTGTCGGCGGGATCATCCGCGACGTGATCGCGGGCGAGCCGTCCATCCTGATGCGTCCCGAACTCTACGTCACCGCCGCCGCGCTGGCGTCGACCAGTTATGTCATCCTGACGTTCTTGGGCGTGCCGCTGGCCGGGCCGATCGCGGCGCTGGCCGGGTTCGTGCTGCGCGGGGCGGCGATCCATTATCGAATCGCCCTGCCCGCCTATCCGGCCAAAGGATGGGATCGGGAGTAAGCCCGCCGGGATACCCCACCTTCCGTTCGCGCTGAGCGAAGTCGAAGCGCACGCTTTGCCATAGCGGCTTGGCCGGCGGAGTCCCTTGGCCTTCGACTTCGCTCAGGCTGAACGGATATCTGGTTCACCAAACCCCGGCGATCACCGCCCCAGCATCAACTCCGGCCGCACCACCCGGTCGAAGGTCGCCTCGTCGACCAGCCCCAGTTCCAGCCCGGCCTCCTTCAGCGTCTGCCCCTTGTGATGCGCGTGTTTGGCGATCTTCGCGGCATTGTCATAACCGATCTCGGGTGCCAGCGCGGTCACCAGCATCAGCGAGCGGTCGAGCAATTCGGTGATCCGGTCGCGATTGACCGTCATCCCCTCGACCGTGCGTTCCGCGAAGCTTTCCATCCCGACCGCCAGCAGATGGATCGACCGCAGCACATTCGCACCGATCAACGGCTTGAACACGTTGAGTTCCAGATGCCCCTGCAACCCGCCCACCGTGACGGCGGCATTGTTGCCGATCACCTGTGCGGCCACCATGGTCAGCATCTCGCACTGGGTCGGGTTGACCTTGCCCGGCATGATCGAGCTGCCCGGTTCATTGGCGGGCAGTTCCAACTCGCCTAGCCCCGAACGCGGGCCGGAGCCGAGCAAACGGATGTCGTTGGCGATCTTGGTCAGCGCCACCGCCAGGACGTTGAGCGTGCCGTGCAGGTCGACCAGCCCGTCATTGCTGGCCAGCGCCTCGAACTTGTTGGGCGCGGTGACGAAATCGAGCCCGGTCGCCTCCGCGATCTCCGCCGCGATCGCCTCGGCAAAGCCGTTGGGCGCGTTGAGGCCGGTGCCGACCGCCGTCCCGCCCTGTGCGAGCGGCAGGATATTGCGGTGGAGCGTCCCCTCGATCCGGTCGCGGGCATTGGCGAGTTGCTGGACGTAACCCGAAAATTCCTGACCCAGCGTCAACGGGGTCGCATCCTGCAAATGGGTGCGGCCGATCTTGACGATCGTATCCCATTCCTTCGCCTTGGCATCCAGCGCGGCATGAAGCCGGTCGAGAGCAGGAAAAAGCTGCTTCGTCACCGCCAGCGCGGCGGCGACGTGGAGTGCGGTCGGGAAGGTGTCGTTGGACGACTGGCCGCGATTCACATCGTCATTGGGGTGGACAGGCGACTTACCGCCGCGTGTGCCGGTGAGGATTTCGTTGGCGCGGCCCGCGATCACCTCATTGGCGTTCATATTGGATTGGGTGCCAGAGCCGGTCTGCCAGATCACCAGCGGGAACTGGTCGTCATGCCGCCCGTCGATCACCTCCTGCGCCGCCGATTCGATGGCGTCGGCCTTTTCGGGGGCAAGGCCATGGCCACGATTGATTCGCGCGGCGGCCTTTTTGACGATGGCCAGCGCATGGACGATGCCGATGGGCATCTGCTCGCGCGCGCCGAAGGGGAAGTTTTCGAGGCTCCGCTCGGTCTGCGCGCCCCAATAGGCGTCTCCGGGGACTTCGATCGGGCCGATCGAGTCGGTTTCGGTACGGGTCTGGGTCATGGCAACAGGGACTCACCGCATGGGGATTGGGTTCCCCATCTAATCATGCTGGTCCCGGCATATAAAGGTCCTACCCCGGCGAAGGCCGGGGTCCAGTCGCTGCAAACCATCGATAGCGCTTGGCGTTCGCCTCTCACGCGATGACGTTCTTTGCCATCCGCGTCAGAAGAACCGGGCCCCGGCCTTCGCCGGGGAACAAGGAATTTTTGGTTCGCGCGGAGGCGCGGAGAACGCGGAGGTGTCTGGCATTTGGCCACCGCATCCTGCCCCACCCAGGTCTATTGGAGCAGATCCATAGACGCCACGAAGCGCATCTTCTCCGCGTTCTCCGCGCCTTCGCGCGAACCCAATCTTCGTTACTTCTTCCGCTTGAAATCCACCGCGACGACGTTGCTGCCGTCTTCGACGGGCTTGCCGACGGGTTCGTCATTTTCGGCCGAATCATGCGGATCGGGTTCGCCTTCGGGATCGTCGGCGACCTGGAAGCCCAGTTCGAACTGCACTTCCGGGTCGTGGAAGCGGGTGATCGCCGAATAGGGAATGACCAGCTTCGACGGCACCTGGTTGAAGCTGAGGCCGACCGAAAAGCGATTTTCATCCACCGTCAGGTCCCAGAATCGATTCTGCAGGACGATGGTCATCTCGTCCGGGAATCGCTCGATCAGCCGCTGCGGAATGTCCACGCCGGGCGCCTGGGTCTTGAAAGTGATATAGAAATGGTGCGTGCCGGGCAGGTGCCCCGTCTCCGCCACCGGGCCGAGCACACGCCCCACCACCGTGCGCAGGGCCTCCTGCACGATTTCGTCATAGGGGATGAGGCT
This sequence comes from Sphingomonas sp. SORGH_AS_0879, assembly GCF_030819175.1. Lineage (NCBI taxonomy): Bacteria > Pseudomonadati > Pseudomonadota > Alphaproteobacteria > Sphingomonadales > Sphingomonadaceae > Sphingomonas > Sphingomonas sp. SORGH_AS_0879. Next base: position 1,224,607 of record NZ_JAUTBJ010000002.1, on the reverse strand, counting down.
GTCGGGCAATCCTTCGGTCATATCCCTTGGACTAGCGGCCTTTGATCGCGGGTCAAGATTGCATGGGACGGATAGGTGTTTATGGGAAGGCCATGCGCACCGCCTCCGTCCACCGCGCCACCGCGGAAACCGTCATCGACGTCACCGTCAATCTCGACGGCACCGGCGTCTATCAGAACGCCACCGGCATCGGGTTTCTCGACCATATGCTGGACCAGTTGTCACGGCATTCGCTGATCGACCTGTCGGTCAAGGTCGAGGGCGACCTGCATATCGACGGGCACCACACGACCGAGGACAGCGCGCTGGCGATCGGACAGGCCTTGGCCAAGGCGCTGGGCGACAAGCGCGGCATCCGCCGTTACGGCGAGGCGCTGTCGCCGATGGACGAGGTGCTGACACGCACCGCGCTCGACATTTCGGGGCGGCCCTGGCTGGTGTGGAAGGTGCCGTTCACCAACCCCATGCTGGGCACGCTCCAGACCGAGATGATCGAGCACTGGTTCCACAGTTTCGCGCAAGAAGCCGGGATCACGCTGCACGTCGAACTGCTCCACGGCCACAACAATCATCACATCGCCGAGAGCGTCTTCAAGGGCCTGGCGCGCGCCCTGCGGATGGCGGTCGAGATCGACCCGCGCAAGGCCGACGCCATCCCCTCGACCAAGGGCATGCTGTGACGTTGGCGCTGATCGACATCGAGTCGGGCAATCTCCACTCGGTCGACAATGCCCTGCGCGCGGCGGGGGCGAGCGATGTCGTCATTACCGCCGACCCCGATGTGATCGCCAAGGCCAACCGGATCGTGTTGCCGGGCGTCGGCGCATTCGGCGCGTGCGCGGCCAATCTGCGCGCCGTCGACGGGCTGGAAGAGGCGCTGCGCGAGGCGGCCCTCACCCGTGCCCGCCCCTTTCTGGGCATTTGCGTGGGCATGCAGCTGCTCGCCGACACCGGCGAGGAGATGGGCGAGCATCGCGGCCTGGGCTGGATTCCCGGCCGGGTCGCGCGACTCACCCCCCCCGACCCGGCGACGAAGGTCCCGCATATGGGCTGGAACGATGTCCGCCCGACGCGCGACCACCCGCTGATCATGCCGGGCGAGGCCTATTTCCTCCACAGTTTTGCCTTTACCGGCGAGCATGTGCTGGCGACCACCGACCACGCAGGCCCCGTCACCGCCGCGATCGGTCGCGACACGGTGGTCGGCGCGCAATTCCACCCCGAGAAGAGCCAGCGTTATGGCCTCTCCTTCCTCACCCGTTTCCTGGAGTGGCATCCGTGAGCCTGATCGTCTTCCCCGCCATCGACCTGAAGGGCGGCCAAGTGGTGCGTCTGGCCGAGGGCGATATGGACCGCGCGACCGTCTATGGCGACGATCCCACCCATCAGGCGATGCTGTTCGCCGAAGCGGGCGCGCAGCATCTGCACGTCGTCGATCTCGACGGCGCCTTTGCGGGCGAGTCGGTCAATGGCGAGGCGGTGCAGGCCATCGTCAAAGCCTTTCCCGGTCACGTCCAGCTGGGTGGCGGCATCCGCAAAGCCGAGAATGTCGAGCGCTGGTTCGACCTGGGCGTCTCGCGCGTGGTGATCGGCACTGCGGCGCTGGAGAATCCTGACTTCGTGCGCGACATGGCCAAGACCTATCCGGGCGGCATCGTCGTCGCGGTCGACGCCAAGGACGGCATGGTCGCCACGCGCGGCTGGGCGGACGTGTCGGACGTGTCGGTCGAGGATCTGGCGCGGCGGTTCGAGGATGCGGGCGTCGCGTCGCTGCTGTTTACGGATGTGGGCCGCGACGGTCTGCTCAAGGGCTGCAACGTGCCCGCGACCGTCGATCTGGCCCGCGCGGTGCGCATCCCGGTGATCGCCAGCGGCGGCGTGGCGGGGATCGGCGACATCCATATGCTGGCGCTCCACCATCAGGACGGGGTCGAGGGCGTCATCACCGGCCGCGCGCTCTATGACGGGCGGCTCGATCTGGCGGCGGCGCTGTCGGTGGCGGCGGCCGCATGACCGTCCGGGCGCGCGTCATCCCCTGCCTGGACGTCGCCAATGGGCGCGTGGTCAAGGGCGTCAACTTCGTCGACCTGATCGATGCGGGCGATCCGGTCGAACAGGCGCGCGCCTATGACGCGGCGGGGGCGGACGAACTCTGTTTCCTCGACATCACCGCCAGCCATGAGGCGCGCGGCACCATATTGGACGTGGTGCGGCGAACGGCGGCGGTGTGCTTCATGCCGCTGACCGTCGGCGGCGGGGTGCGCACGGCGGAGGATGCCCGCGCGCTGCTGCTGGCGGGCGCGGACAAGGTCGCGGTCAACTCCGCCGCCGTCAGCCGCCCCGAAGTCGTCTCCGACATCGCCGAGCGATTCGGCAGCCAGTGCTGCGTCGCCAGCGTGGATGCGCGCCGGACAGCCAATGGCTGGGAGGTGTTCACCCATGGCGGGCGGCGCGCGACCGGGATCGACGCGGTCGCACACGCGCTGCGACTGGCCGAACTCGGTGCGGGCGAGTTGCTGGTCACCTCGATGGACCGGGACGGTACGCGAGGCGGCTATGACCTGGAATTGATCCGCACCATCGCCGACCGGACCAGCGTGCCGGTGGTGGCGTCGGGCGGGGTCGGCGGGCTGGACGATCTGGTCGCGGGGGTGCGTGACGGCCATGCCTCGGCGGTGCTGGCGGCGTCGATCTTCCATTTCGGCGATGCGTCGATCGCGGATGCGCATCGCGCACTGGCGGCGGCAGGGATACCGGTTCGGGCGCATTGAGGTTCGCGCGGAGACGCGGAGGCGCGGAGACTTTGGTTTCGGGGTAGCGCTTTTCCCGCCTCGCGGGGATGGGAAGGTCTGCCGATCGATAGCGGTTGCCCCTTAACCCCGTTCGGCCTGAGCGAAGTCGAGGGCCATGGACATCCCACGCGACGGATGACGGGGCGTGCGCTTCGACGTCGCTCAGCGCGAACGGAGGTTGGGATGAAGCCAGCGATCGGTAGACGAAAGCGCATCTGGATTTTTCCGTACACTCGCCCCGAAACCAAACTCTCCGCGCCTCCGCGCCTCCGCGCGAACCAAAAAACCTTCGCGTCTTCGCGTGAACCAAATCCCCCCGATGACCGCCGCCGAACACGCTGCTAAACTCCCCCCATGCCCCTCACCATCATGACCGCCGCTAACAGCCACAGCGATGTCATCAACGTCCGCACCCACCCCGAATGGTCGGACATCGCGCTGTTCGTCTTCGCGATCGGCGCGATCTGGTTCCTGCGCCGCGCCATGCGCCGCCGCAACCGCAAGGATTGACGCGGGCCGCTCCCCACGCCACCCAGCCGTCATGGACATGTTCGACCGCCTCGAAGCCACGATCCGCGCGCGCCGCGATGCGGGCGACGCCGCCACCTCCTATGCCGCCAGCCTGTTCGCCAAGGGGCGACCCAAGATCGCGCAGAAGCTGGGCGAGGAGGCGGTGGAAACCGTCATCGCGGCGATGGCGCAGCCCGACAAGATCGTGTCCGAAGCCGCCGACCTGATGTTCCACCTGATCGTGCTGCTGACCGATACCGGCCATTCGCTGGACGATGTCAGGGCCGAACTGGCGCGGCGCGAGGGCGTGTCGGGGCATGACGAAAAGGCCGCGCGGCCGCGCTGAATCTGACGGAGAATTTCGATGCCGATCGACGCCACCCTGCCCTATGACGACCAGAATATCTTCGCCAGGATCCTGCGCGACGAAATTCCTTCCAAGCGGGTCTATGAGGACGAATGGGCGATCGCTTTCCATGATATCGCACCGCACGCGCCGACCCATATCCTGGTGATCCCACGCGGCCCCTATGTGTCGTGGGACGATTTCTCGGCGCGCGCCAGCGAGGCGGAGATCGCCGGCTTCGTCCGGGCGGTCGGCCATGTCGCGCGGGAAGCCGGGGCGGTCGGGCCGGGATACCGGTTGCTCGCCAATATCGGGCCGGATGCGGGACAGGAAGTGCCGCATCTCCATGTCCACATCCTGGCGGGCAGGCCGCTCGGCCCGATGCTCGCGCGCTGACAGACCGGCTCGCCACGCCCCTCCCGCAGGCGGGAGGGGATGGGGGAGGGCAAGCCACGGGCGTTATTCTCGGTGAGACCCCTGCCCTCCCCAAACCCCTCCCGCCTGCGGGAGGGGCTTAAAGATGGGCTGGCAACACCCCCTTTCCCCTCCCCTGGCCGCATCCCCAGCGTCTTAGGGATTGCACGCAATAAAATTGCAGCTAACCTTCCGGATCATTCACCAAACACCGGGGGCGTTCCGAATGGGGCCGCCCTTCCCTTGGGGGGATAGGACATTCATGATTTTCGGGCGCGTTAAGCCTCTGGACGCCATATTGGCGACCGCCGAGAAGAAGGGGCTGCAACGATCGCTAGGCGCGTTCCAGCTCACCATGCTGGGTATCGGCGCCGTCATCGGCACGGGCATCTTCGTTCTGACCTCCGAAGCCGCGCAAAAGGCGGGGCCGGGGATGATGCTCAGCTTCATCGTCGCAGGCTTCATCTGTGCCGTCGCGGCGCTCTGCTATTCGGAACTGGCATCGATGGTGCCGGTCGCCGGGTCGGCCTATACCTACACCTATGCCGTGACGGGCGAGATATTGGCCTGGATGGTCGGCTGGGCGCTGATCCTCGAATATGCGGTCGGCGCGAGCGCGGTCGCCGTGGGCTGGTCCAACCATGCCGTCGGGCTGCTCAACGGCATCGGGGTCCATGTCCCCGCCGCGATCAGCAACGCCGATGCGCTGATGGCGCATATGTATATCGCCTTTGGTGCGCCCCCCAGCGCGGACCTGACCCAGGCGATGGCGGTTGGCGGCTGGGTCAACGTGCCCGCCGTGATCGTCGTGTCGTTCGTGACGTGGCTGCTCATCATCGGCACCACCGAGAGCGCACGTGTCAACGCGATTCTGGTCGCGATCAAGATCACCGCGCTGACCGCCTTTGTCGCGCTCACCATTCCTGTCATCAACGCGGACAATTTCAACCCGTTCCTGCCGACCGGCATCGGCAACCCGTTCAGCTCGTCGGGGCTCGGCGTGCTGGGCGCGGCGGCGTCGATCTTCTTCGCCTATGTCGGGTTCGACGCCGTGTCGACGGCGGCGGAGGAAACCAAGAATCCGCAACGCAACGTGCCGATCGGCCTGATCGCCAGCCTGACGATCTGCACCATCTTCTATCTGATGGTCGCCGGGGGCGCGATCGGGGCGATCGGGGCACAGCCGGTCGCGTCGCTGGCGGGGCGGGTGCTGTCGCCGGGCACCCCCGAGATCGCGGGCCGCTGCGCCGCGATCGTGGCCTCGGGAGCCATCGAGCCGCTGGTCTGCTCGAAGGAAGCGCTGGTCCATGTGCTCGACACCATCAACTGGCCGATGATCGGTCGCCTGGTCGGCCTGGCCGCCGTCCTGGCGCTGCCCTCGGTCGTCCTGATGATGATGTTCGGCCAGACGCGCATCTTCTTCACCATGGCGCGCGACGGGCTGCTGCCCGCCAAGCTGGCCTCGGTCCATCCGCGGTTCCACACGCCGCACGTCGTCACGCTGCTGACCGGGCTTGCCGCCGGGATCGCCGCGGCGATCCTGCCGGTGGGCAAGCTGGCCGACTATTCGAACGCGGGCACGTTGTTCGCCTTCTTCATGGTGGCGACGTCGGTGATGGTGCTGCGTCGGACCGATCCGTCACGTCATCGGCCGTTCCGCACGCCCGCCGTCTATATCGTCGCGCCGATGGCGATCATCGGCTGCGTCGTCCTGTATCTGTCGCTGCCGCTGACCGCCAAGCTGGTCCTGCCGATCTGGGGCGCGATCGGGCTGGTCATCTACTTCCTCTACAGCCGCAGCCGCAGCCATGTCGGTCGTGGCATCGTCGATGTCGTGGACGATCCCGCGATGCAGCCGGAAATCGCCAAGCCGCTCGATCGCTGATCGGTTTCGGCAGGCATTAAAAAGGGCCCGGAGGAGCGATCCTCCGGGCCCTTTGCTTTGGGGGCCGTTGCCCCTCCACCATCCTTCGGATGGTCCCCCTCCCCAAGCACAGCTTGGGGAGGATTGGGTTACAGACCGGCGGCCAGGGCCTTCAGGTCGACCTGGGGCCGCGCGCCGAAATGGCTGATGATCTCGGCGGCACAGGCCGCGCCCAGGGTCAGCGAGGCCTTCAGGTCCTGCCCCTGCGTCTGGGCATGGAGGAAGCCCGCCGCGAACAGATCGCCCGCGCCCGTCGTATCGATCACCTTGTCGACCGGATGGGCTGGCACCGTCACCCGCTCGGGCCCACGCTGCGCCAGCGCACCCTTTTCGGCCAGCGTCACGACCAGAGTTTCGACCTTGTCCTTCAGCGACGCGATCGCCGCCTCGACATCGGCGGCCTCGGTCAGCGCGACGATCTCGGTCTCGTTGGCAAAGATCACGTCGATCATGCCGCCATCGATCAGCGCATGGAAATCGGCACGGTGGCGGTCGATCACGAACTCGGCCGAGGCGGTGAAGGCGACCTTGCGGCCCGCCGCCCGCGCGACGTCGATCGCGGCGCGCATCGCGGCGCGCGGTTCTTCCGGATCCCAGAGATAGCCCTCGATATAGAGATAGGCCGCATCCTCGATCAGCGAGCGGTCCAGCGCGCTGGCGGGCAGATAGTGCGAGGCCCCCAGGAAGGTGTTCATCGTCCGCTGCCCATCGGGGCTGACGAAGATCATGCAGCGACCCGTGGTCGGCTGCCCCGCGCGGACCGGCGTGTCGTAGCGGACACCGGCGGCGCGGATATCGTGCGCGAAGACCTCGCCAAGCTGATCGTCGGCGACCTGGCCGATGAACGCGGTCTTGCCGCCCAGGGCCGCGATGCCCGCCAGCGTGTTCGCCGCCGATCCGCCCGAAATCTCGCGTCCCGGCCCCATCTTGGCATAGAGCGCATCGGCTTCCTCGGTCGAGAAGACCAGTTGCATTGCGCCCTTGGTCATGCCCTGCTCGGCGATGAACTCATCCTCGGCGGAGGCGAGGATGTCGACGATGGCATTGCCGATCGCCACCACGTCGTAAGTGGGCTTGGTCAAGTAACGGACTCCGGAGATAAAGCAGTTGGATGGAGCCGCCCTAGTCAGGGCCTACCCCCCGCGCAAGCCACGGCGCCGCACCGTGGCGACCATCCCGGCGCCGCATTGACTTGAGGGCCCACGCCGCGCCATCCCGGCGGCATGTTCCGCGCCTTTTTCCTGTCGCTGGCCCAATTGGGCGATCCGGCCATCCGCCGGGTGCTGGTCCGTTCGCTGGCGGTCACCTTCGCGCTGTTCGCCGCCGCCGGGGTGGCGATGTGGTGGGGCGTCCGTGCGGCCCTGACCGGGTGGCTGGGCGCGCAGGCGGGCGGATGGTCGGCGGCGCTGACCCTGGTGGTCGAGCTGCTGGCCCTATGGCTCGCCTTTCGCGCGGTCGCGGTGGCGGTCGTCGGTATCTTCGCCGACGACATCGTCGCGGCGGTGGAGGCCAGGCACTATCCCCAGGCGCTGGCGAGCGCGCGGCCGGTGGCGCTGGCGCGGGGCATGGCCATGGGCCTGGGATCGGCGCTCCGGGTGATTGCGATCAACCTGTTGCTCCTGCCGCTCTACATCGTGCTGCTCGCGACCGGCGTGGGGACGGCGGCGGCGTTCCTGCTGGTCAATGCCTGGCTGTTGTCGCGCGACCTGGGCGACATGGTGGCGGCGCGGCATATGGACGGCCCCGCCATGCGTCGCTGGCGCAAGGCGACCGGGCCTGCCCGCTTCCTGTTGGGACTTGCCGCCGCCGCCCTGTTCGTGGTTCCGGGGCTGAACCTGCTCGCGCCCGTCCTGGGGGCGAGCATGGCGACCCATTTCTTTCACAAGAGACGACAGCCATGATCCGGTTCCCCGCGCCGCTGCTGCTCCCCCTGATCCTGCTAGCCGGCTGTACCGTGCCGCAAACCGCCGCCCCGGTTCGCAGCACCGGCATGGCCCCGGTGGCGGTGCCCTATACCAGCGTCGGGCTGGAGCGCGTGCTGGGCCAGGACGCCGCCGGGCTGACCAAGCTGTTCGGCAATCCCGATGCCGATGTCCGCGAAGGGGCCGCGCGCAAGTTGCAGTTCCAGGGCAGCTTCTGCGTGCTCGACGCCTATCTCTATCCCAAGGACGGGTCGGAGCCGCGCGTCACCTATCTCGACGCGCGCGAGCCCGATGGCAGCGCTATCGACCGGGCGAGTTGCGTCGCGGCGCTGACCCGGCGCGACGGCGGACGCTGATGCCGCCCGACCTGTGAATCGCCTTCGCCCCCACGACCTCGGCAATCAGCGGAGCGGCGATCCATCCGTAATGGAACAATTTTTCCTGACACTATAGTTAACAGGATTTCAGACTTCGAAAATGTTCCCCGCAGTTGCAAAAAAATTGGTGCGGTGCAGGAACAAATTTACTGTGGCGCGCGTATGCGCTATCGGGACGATGAACACCACCGCGTCTTGGCGGTAGTTCGCCATGGGAGATTGAGTATGATGAAGTTCCTGTCTGCTGTTGCCGCCACCGCTCTGGTCGCTGCTCCGGTTGCTGCTGCTCCGACGAACCCGGCCGCCAGCCTGTCGGTTTCGAAGTCGGTCCGCGCGTCGGCTCCGACCGCCAAGAACAACAAGCTGGCCGGTGCGGGCATCCTGGCTGCGATCATCGCTGCTGGCGTCGTTGCCATCGGCGTTGTCGCGATCGTCAAGGACGACGACGCGGACAGCAACTGATCGTCGCGGGCGGCGGAAACCCCGCCCGGACCATTGGCGCATGGGGAACCATGCGGTGGAAGGGAGCCGTTTTCGGCTCCCTTTTTCGTTGGGCGATCGCCGGAACGCGGATCACGCCCCCCATTCGGGACCGTCCGGATCGGGATAGAAGCCATCGTCCCCGAGCGGCGCGACGGGATCGACTGGTTCACGCTCCGACGGCAAGGTAGGCGCGCCGCCGCCGAAACGGACGCGGATATAGGCGACCGATCCCCTCAGCCCCTGATAGATGGCGCTCACCTCTTCCCCGCGCCGCAATCGCGCCCCGATCAGCGGCGCGCGTTCGGCGGAGAGATAGCCGAGCTGCACCTCGCGCTGGCTGAACACCGCCACCGCATGGGGATCATGCCGGTTGCGCGGCTCGGGGCGCAGCGTCACCGGATCGCCGATCGCGGATGCCAGCCATTCGAAACGCCGGTTGCTCCGTGCCTTGTCCTCATTGGGAAAGTCGATCCCCACCACCGCCAGCGTCATCTCGTCCATGCGCCTTTAGCTGGTGCGCCGAAGTCCATCCGTCCAGAGCTCTAACATTCCCGGACAATCCGGCTATGGTGCAATCATCCTGTCCCATTCGGAGTGCCCATGTCCCTGGCCGCCCTGGCGATGTTGCTCGCCGTTCAAACTCCCGCCGCCGCCCCGCAGACCGCGCCCGTACTGACCAGCGCCGACGCGCGTGACGTGCACAGCTTCGCCCGCCCGCTGGAGGCGCGGGTCACCCATGTCTCGCTCAACCTCTATGCCGATTTCGACAGCCATGTGATGCGCGGCATCGCGACCCTGTCGGTCGATGCCAAGCCGAATGCCAAGACGCTGGTCGTCGACGACAACGGCCTGCGCATCGTCACCGTCACCGATGCGCAGAACCGCCCCCTGCCCTATAGCATCGGCAAGGGCGATGCGGTGCACGGCGCGCCGCTGACCATCACGCTGAACGGGCAGCGCATTGTGCGGATCGCCTATGCCTCCGCGCCGGGCGCCAAGGCGCTGCAATGGCTGTCGCCCGAACAGACGGCGGGCAAGAAACACCCCTATCTGTTCAGCCAGGGCGAGGCGATCCTCAACCGCAGCTGGATCCCGACGCAGGATTCGCCCGGCATCCGCCAGACCTGGGACGCCACCGTCAATGCGCCCTGCGACCTGACCGTGGTGATGAGCGGTGAGCGGGTCGCCAAATCCCCGTGCGAGGATGGCCGCCACACCGCCAGCTATCGCATGGACAAGCCGGTCGCCCCCTATCTGATCGCGCTGGCGATCGGCGACCTGCAATTCCGCCCGCTCAGCCGCAATACCGGCATCTGGACCGAACCCGCGATGCTCGACAAGGCGGCGTGGGAATTCGCCGGTCTCGACACGTTCGTGACCGCTGCCGAGGGGCTTTACGGTCCGTATCGCTGGGGCCGCTACGACGTGCTGGTCCTGCCGCCCAGCTTCCCGTTCGGCGGCATGGAGAACCCCATGCTCACCTTCGCCACGCCGACCGTGCTGGCGGGCGACCGGAGCCTGGTCAGCCTGATCGCGCATGAACTGGCGCATAGCTGGTCGGGCAACCTCGTGACCAATGCGACCTGGGACGATTTCTGGCTGAACGAGGGCTTCACCAGCTATTTCGAGAACCGGATCATGGAGTCGATGTACGGCAAGCGCCGTGCCGCGATGGAGGCGGACCTGGCCTGGACCGACATGCAGAATGCGGTGAAGGAAGCCGGTGGGCCCGCCTCGCCCGATACCAAGCTGCATCTTGATCTCGATGCGAAGCGCGATCCCGACGACGGCATGACCCAGATCGCCTATGACAAGGGCGCGACCTTCCTGCGCACCATCGAGTCGGTAGTCGGCCGTGCACGCTGGGACACTTACTTGCGCGGCTATTTCGATCGCCACGCCTTTCAGCCGCAGACCAGCGCGGGCTTCCTCGCCGACCTGAAGGCGAACCTGCTCAAGCCCGGTGAGGCGGAGAGGATCGGCGTCGATGCCTGGGTCTATCAGCCCGGCATTCCCGCCAATGCGGTCCATGTCCGCTCCGACGCCTTCCCCGCGATCGATGCGGCGGCGAAGGCCTTTGCGGCGGGCGGTCCGGTGGCGGCGCTGCCCGACAAGGTCACGACTCAGGAATATGTCCGCTTCCTCGACCAGTTGCCGCGCCAGCTTTCCGCCGACCGGCTCGCCGCGCTGGATGGACGCTTTCATTGGAACGAGACGGGCAATAGCGAGATCCGCTTCGCCTGGCTGCGGCTGGCGCTCGCCAATCGCTACGCGCCCGCCGAGGCGTCCGCCGAGCAGTTCCTGACCTCGCAGGGCCGCCGCAAGTTCGTCGCGCCGCTGTTCCAGCAGCTTCAGGGACAGGGCGAATGGGGACAGGCGCTCGCCAAGCGAATCTACGACAAGGCGCGTCCCGGTTATCATTCGGTCACACAGGTTACCGTGGATCGCCTGCTCGGACGATGAACCGAGTATCTTTGACGGCGAAACGAGGAACGAAATTTTCGTTTCGCCGCCGGATTTTCAGGTCACCGCCGCCGAAACACCGTTCACCGGATATGGTTCCAGCCCGCCTTTCCAAGCCGTTTGGCCCCGGTTAATCGACACTCACACCGACATTCCGACCGGGGGGTCCTGTGAAGTTCAAGGCATTTGCAGTGCGATTCGCGCTGATGGCATCGTGCGGCCTGATGATGGCCACCCCTGCTGCCGCGCAGTTCTGGCAGTGTGCACCCTATGCCCGCGAGATTTCAGGCATCGATCTTCACGGCAACGCCAACACCTGGTGGGGCCAGGCCGAGGGCCGCTACGAGCGTGGCCACACCCCGCAGCCGGGCTCGGTCCTCGCCTTCGACGCCACCCGCCGGATGCGCGTCGGCCATGTCGCGATGGTCAGCAAGGTCGTCAGCGACCGCGAAGTCCTCCTCACCCATGCCAACTGGTCGCGCCGCGGCGGCATCGAGCGCGACGTCCGCGCGATCGACGTCTCGCCGAACAACGACTGGTCGATGGTCAAGGTCTGGTACGGCCCCAATGGCGACCTGGGCACCTCCGCCTATCCGACCAAGGGCTTCATCTATTCCGGCCACAAGAGCAACGTCGCCGACCTCCCCGCCACCCAGATCGCCTCGCGCGACAATGGCCGTGTCAGCGGCATCCTGACCTTCGCCGCTCCGGTCGAGTAAACTTCCTGCTTTTGGGGCAGATGGCCCCGCCCAGCCGCAAGCGCGAACGGCTGTGGGTTTCGTATTCCGGCAAGGGGCCGGTTCAACACTCCTGACACCCGTTCAGCCTGAGCGAAGTCGAAGGCCACGGGGAATCCCCGCGCGAATCAAGCCGCCCGGAACGTCATCGCCACGCCGTTCATGCAATAGCGCTTCCCCGTCGGCTTCGGCCCATCGTCGAAGACATGGCCGAGATGCCCGCCACAGCGGCTGCAATGCACCTCCACCCGCGCCATCATCAGCGATCGATCACTGCGCGTCCCCACGGCCCGGGGCAATGGCGCCCAGAAGCTCGGCCAGCCGGTGCCGCTCTCGAACTTGGTCTTGGACGAAAAGACCGGCTGCGCGCATCCCTTGCAGGCGAAGACGCCGCTGCGATGCTCGTCATTGAGCGGACTGGAATAGGGACGCTCGGTTCCCTCCCGACGCAGCACATTATAGGCCGCCGGGCCCAGCTTCTGCCGCCAGGCCGCGTCGCTCATCGCAACCGGAAAGCGCTCCGCCGCCTCGGCTTCCCGCCCGCAGGCGGACAGGCCCGCACCCAGGGCACCCAGCCCCATCAGCGACAGAAAAGCGCGGCGATCGGAAGGAGATGCGGTCATGAACCCAAGATAGGAAGGGGCTCCGCTCGGGATAAGGGCCCCTAATCCCCCATCGAAGATCAAGAGGGCCGGATCACGCCCCCTTGCGCCGCCAGAACGGCCGCACGCTGCCCGACTGCAACACGCCCCGCCGGAACAGCCGCGCGCCCAGCGTCACGAAGATCGCCACCCACAGCGCCTGCCAGGCCAACGCCACCGCATGCGGCCAAAGCGAGTCGCTCGCCGCCGCCATCCCCGCCATGGCGAAGGGCGAGGAAAGCGGGAACACTTCGGCGATCACCGCCAGCCAGCTATCGGGGCTGGACAGGCCGCTAAGCGTCAGGGTGAACATACCCACCTGCACGATGGTGATCGGCAGCGACAGCATCTGGATCTCGCGCATGGTCGAGGCCTGCGCCCCGATCGTCAGGAACACCGATCCGAGCAGCAGATAGGCCATGGTGAAATAGGTCACGAACAACAGGGTGAACATCGGCAGGCCGACCGCCGGGGACAGTTCGCCCACCATGCCGCCGAACGCAGGCGGCAGCAGGCTGGTCACCTGGCCCAGCACCGTGCCCCAGAAGCCGATGAACAGCACCGCCACCCCGAACATGCCCAGCAGCTTGCCCAGGAACACCGCCTCCAGCGGCACGGCGGCGGCCAGCACCTCGATCACCTTGTTCGACCGCTCCTCCGCCATGGTGCCGACGACCTGCCCCGCAAGGAACAGGGTCAGGAAGAAGACGCCGAACACCGCCAAAAAGGCGGTCTGGTTCTGGCCGCCCAGCGTCGCGCGCTGGCGGCTGAACGGCACCTTGGTGGCCTCGACCCGGGGTAGTTCGCCGCCCAGCCGCTCGGCCGACAGCGCGCTGCTCGCCAGCACCGTCAGATAGTCCGCCGCCCGCGTGCCGCGCGGGCCATACAGGATGGTCGGCCGGTTGAGCGGACCATAGAGTATGGCCGTCGCGTCATAGTCGCCGGATTCGAACGCCTTGCGCGCCTGGACCCCAGGCTCGCCCGAGGGGGTTAGGATCGCCAGCGCGGGCGGTTCCTCGTCGCGGCGGAAGACGATGCGCGCGCGCTTGTCCGCCTCGACAAAGGCGCCCGCCACCGCGTTGGGCACGATCGCGACGATGCGCACATGGTCGGCACCGTGATCCGCCGCCTGCGCCGCGCCCATCGCGCCGATGGTGCTGAACGCCACCATGATCAGCGGTGCGAACAGGAACAGCAGGAAGATCGGCGTGAAGACGGTCGCGACGAAATCGCGGCGTGCGATCGTCATGGTCTGGCGGAGCAATCGACGTGTCCGGCTCATGCCGCCTTCTCCTCGACCGGCTCGCCGACGATGCGGACAAAGGCCTCGTGCAGGCTGGGCCGCTCGATCGACAGGTTCATAATCCCCGCTCCCGCCGCCAGCAGCCGCCCCAGCACCGGTTCGATCCCCTCATCGGGCAGGACGAAGCGCCAATCCTCCCCTTCCCGCACCGCGTCGGCGGGAAGCAGGTCGGGGGACGCCCGCTCCGGGTCGCGCGGGCGATAGCGGACCCGCGAACGCAGCGTGCCGCGCGCCTCGTCCACCGTCCCCTCGAACCGCCGCTGCCCGCCCGCGATGATGGCGAGGCGATCGCACAGTCGCTCGGCATGGGCCATGACATGGGTGGAGAACAGGATGGTCGCGCCCCGGTCCCGCTCGCCCAGGATCAACGCCTCCAGCCGTTCCTGATTGACCGGATCGAGCCCCGAAAAGGGTTCGTCCAACACGAGCAGCCGGGGCCGGTGGACGACCGAGCCGAGCAACTGCACCAACTGCGCCATGCCCTTGGACAATTTGCGGATCTTGGTATCGGCGGCATGGCCCAGCCCGGCCTGGTCGAGCAGTTCGACCGCGCGTGCCCGTCCGGTCGCCCAATCGAGTCCGCGCAGCGCCCCCATGAAGGCGATCGCCTCGCGCGCCTTCATCGCGGGATAGAGCCCTCGCTCCTCGGGCAGATAGCCGACCAGATCGCTGGCCTCGCGCGGATGGTCATGGCCAAGCAACGTGCGCCGGCCCTCGTCGGGCTCGATAATGCCCAGCAGCATCCGCAGCGTCGTCGTCTTGCCCGCGCCGTTGGGGCCCAGAACACCGTAAACCGCGCCGGTCGGAACCGCGATGTCGACGCCGTCCACCACACGCCGGTCGCCAAATCGCTTGGCGAGGCCCGAGGCGCTGACCGCCCACTGATTATCCACGCAACTGTTCCTCCCTGAACGGCTGTGGTAGCGGGCGGACGTGGCGCAAGACAAGCTGGAAACCCGGATCAAGGCGAAGGCGGCGGAACTGGGCTTTGCCGCGATCGGCATCACCCATGCCGATGCCGCGCCGAAGACGGTCGAGCGCCTCCACCAATGGCTGGCCGAGGGGCGGCACGGATCGATGATCTGGATGGCGGACCGCGCGCACCAGCGCCAAAGCCCGGCCAGCCTATGGCCGGAGGTGAAGTCGGTTATCTCATTGGGCGTCAGCTATGCCCCCGCCGAAGACCCGATGCGGCTGGCGGATCAGGGGCGGATCGGGCGCATCTCGGTCTATGCGCAGGGGGCCGACTATCATGACGTGGTGAAGCGCCAGTTGAAGGCGCTGGGCCGCTGGCTGGCGCAGGAAGCGGGTTGCGACCTCAAGGTCTTCGTCGACACCGCGCCGGTGATGGAAAAGCCGCTGGCCGAAGCGGCGGGACTCGGCTGGCAGGGCAAGCACACCAATCTGGTCAGCCGCGATCATGGTAGCTGGCTGTTCCTGGGGGCGATCTACACCACGCTGGAACTGGAGCCCGATGCGGTGGCGCGCGATACGTGCGGGCGGTGCGACGCGTGCCAGCGAGCCTGCCCGACCGATGCCTTTCCCGCCCCCTATCAAATCGATGCGCGGCGGTGCATCTCCTATCTGACGATCGAACATGCCGGGCCGATCCCGGAGGAATTCCGGGCGGCGATCGGCAACCGCATCTATGGCTGCGACGATTGCCTGGCGGTGTGCCCGTGGAACAAGTTCGCGGCGGCGGCGCAGGCGAACATGGCCTTTCACCCCCGCGCGGAACTGACCGCGCCGGAATTGGGGGATTTGCTGTCGCTGGACGATGCCGGGTTCCGGCAGGTCTTCTCGGGCTCGCCGATCAAGCGGATCGGGCGCAACCGGATGATACGCAACGCGGCGATCGCGGCGGGGAATAGCGGGGCGGCGGAGTTGGTGCCGGTGCTGCGGGGGTTGCTGGGGGATGACGATCCGGTGGTGGTGGAGGCGGCGGAGTGGGCATTGGGGCGGCTGGGCGAGTCGGTCGCCTAGCCACCAACCCTCCCCCATCCCCTCCCGCCTGCGGGAGGGGCGTGCCAAGCGGCTCCCGTAAGCGCTTCAGCGAGCGAAACGTCTTTGGCTTATGCGCGACATTCGCCAGGCAGCGCACCCCTCCCGCAGGCGGGAGGGGATGGGGGAGGGCAAAAGTGTCTCACCGAGCCCCCACCCCAAGAAATCAATCCACCCAGTCCAACCCGATATCCCGGTACACCGACCGGTCTTCATCCCAACCCGGCTTCACCTTGACGTGCAGATAGAGATGCACCTTATGTCCCAGGATCCGCGCCAGTTCCTCGCGGGCCTTGGCCCCGATCTCCTTGATCCGCACCCCGTTCTTGCCCAGCACGATGGCGCGCTGGGTCGGGCGTTCGACCAGGATCTGCTGGTGGATCTCGACCGATCCGTCCTCGCGCTCCTTATACGCCTCGGTCTCGACCGCACTGGCATAGGGGAGTTCGGCGTGGAGTTGCAGATAGATCTGCTCGCGCGTCACCTCGGCCGCCAGCGCGCGTTCGGTGGCGTCGGACACCTGGTCCTCGGGGTAATGCCACGGCCCCTCGGGCATCAGCCTGGCGAAATGCGCCTTGAGTTCGGGCAGGCCGTCGCCGGTCTGGGCCGAGACGAACCAGATTTCGTCGAACTTGACGACCTCGTTCAGCTTTTCGGCATGGCCGAGCAACCGCGCCTTGTCGGCGATATCGACCTTGTTGAGGATCAGGTGCTTGGGCTCGGGCCGGTGGGCGATCGCCTCGGCGATGGCGGTGACCTTGGGGCCGATGCCGCCCTTTCCGTCGACGACGAGCGCCAGGATATCGGCGCCCTCCGCCCCTTCCCAGGCGGCGGCCACCATCGCGCGGTCCAAGCGGCGCTTGGGCTCGAAGATGCCGGGGGTATCGACCAGCAGGATCTGCGCATCCCCCTCGATCGCGACGCCCAGCAGCTTGGCACGGGTCGTCTGCGCCTTGGGGCTGACGATGGCGACCTTCTGGCCGACCAGCGCGTTGACGAGGGTGGATTTGCCGGCATTGGGCGCGCCGACGACGGCGACAAGGCCGCAACGTTGTTCAGTCATGGCTAGCAGCGGTACAGGCCAAGCCCCCTTCCCGGCAAGGGAAAGCCCGCATGGACGCGATGTAATGGGCCCATCACGGAACGGCCACGGCGACGCGCGCATTCTTCGCGCCTCGATTTGAGAGTCAGGAGAGACGCCATGAAGACCCTTCTCACCGCCTTGTCGGCCGCCGCGCTGCTGACCGTCGCGGGCCCCGCCTCGGCCAAGGGTTGCCTGAAGGGCGCGGCGGTCGGCGGAGTCGGCGGGCATTTCGTCGGCAAGGGCCATGCCGTGCTGGGCGCGGCGGCGGGCTGCGCGATCGGGCATCACCGGGCGAAGGTTCAGGCGAAGAAGGACGCGGCGGCCAAGCACTGAGGCGCGGGGATCGGTTCGAGCGGGGTTGCGTGGCCTTCGACTTCGCTCAGGCTGAACGGAGGTTGGGAACGGACCTCCCGTACACCCCCCGTTCGGGCTGAGTGAAGTCGAAGCCTGTCCTTATTCCTTCAACTTCACCAGCAACGCCTTCGCCGCAGCGGTTTCCGCCTCCTGCTTGTTGGCCCCCGTGGCCGTCGCCTCGCCCGACCGGTTGATCCGCACCGTCACGGTGAAGCGCGGCGCATGATGCGGACCCGAGCGGTCCGTCACCACATATTCCGGGGCCTTGCGGTTATGCGCGGCGGCCCATTCCTGAAGCGCCGACTTGGGATGCTGCGGCGCCTTCCCCTGCGAATGCACCCGGTCGCCCCAGGCCTTGCGGACGAAGCCCCGCGCCGCCTCCAGCCCCGCCTCGCGATACCAGGCGCCGATCAGCGCCTCCATCACATCGCCCAGCACATTGTCGCTGTCCGACGCGCCATCGTCGCGCGCCTGCTTGCCCAGCCGCAGATGATCGCGCACGCCCAGGTCGCGCGCGACATCGGCACAGACCGCTCCCGTCACCAACGTATTCAAACGCCGCGACAATTGCCCCTCGGGCTCGTTCGGGAACTGTTCCCACAGCCATTCGGCCATGATGAGGCCCAGCACCCGGTCGCCCAGGAATTCCAGCCGCTCGTAATTCTCCGCCGCCTGGCTGCCATGGGTCAGCGCGCGCTGGAAGGGCGCGGTGTCGGCGGGTGCGCGACCGAATATCTCGGCCAGCCAGGGTTCAAGAGCGCTCAAAACCCTTCTCCGATCCGATTCCAGCGGGCCGCCGTCACCCAGGTCCAGGGCTTGATCCACTCCGCCGTGCCGTCGGTCGAGAAGAAGGTCACCGCCGCGCGGCCCTCCAGCCGGTTCATCGGAATATAGCCCATGCCCATGGGCGGCGCGAAACGGCTATCCGCCGAATCGTCGCGATTGTCCCCCATCAGGAAGACATTGTCTGCCGGAACCGTGTAGACCACCGTGTCGTCGCGGTCGGGCAGATTGCCCTGGTCGAGCACTTCATAGCTCTTGCCGTTGGGCAGCGTCTCGCGGAACCGCGGATACCGGCAGACGGGTTTCCCGGCGACCGTGTCGAGGAAGGGACCGCATCTGTCGGCATCGAAATTGGGAGTGAGCGGCAGGACGAAATCGGCGATCCGCTGCTTGGGGATCGGGCGACCGTTCAGGATGACCTGGCCGTTCGTCACCTGGATCGTATCGCCCGGCAGGCCGATCACTCGCTTGATGACGTCATGATCGTCCGGGCCCGGCGAGCGGAACACCACCACATCGCCGCGCACGGGCGCACGGGCCAGGATATGGCCGGGCAGCAGCGGCAGGCCGAAGGGCAGCGACCAGCGCGAATAGCCGTAATTCCACTTGGTCACGAACAGATAATCGCCGATCAGCAGACGCGGCAGCATCGATTCCGACGGGATGACGAACGACGTCACGATGAAGCTGCGCAGGATGAAGACGAACAGCGCCAGCTTCAGGAAGAAGCGCAGCGTGTCCTTCGTCTCCGATTTTTGAGGTGTATCGGCCATGGTCAGCGGGTTCGCGCAACCCGCTGGTTCCGTCAAGCGGGCTTGGCTCTTTCCGATGCTCGTCGTGACCGGTCGACATTCACGCATTCCGCTTGAATGCCGATCCGACCTCTCCCCTGCACCGGGGAGAGGAAAACAAATGCAGTCGCGTCAGGCCGCCGCGACGAAGCGCTGAGTCTGTTCGCCCAAGCCCTCGATGCCGAGCCGCACCGTCTGGCCCGCGCGCAGATAGGTTTGCGGCTTCTGGCCCATGCCGACGCCCTTGGGCGTGCCGGTCGAGATGATATCGCCCGGCTCCAGCGTGCAGAACTGGCTGAGATAGGAAACGATCTCCGCGACCGTGAAGATCATGTCGCTGGTGTTGCCGTCCTGATAGCGATGGCCGTCGACCTCCAGCCAAAGATGAAGCGCCTGCGGATCGGCGACCTCGTCCGCCGTCACCAGCCACGGGCCGGTCGGGCCGAAGGTGTCGCAGCCCTTGCCCTTGTCCCAGGTGCCGCCGCGTTCGAGTTGATAGGCGCGCTCGCTGACATCGTTGATGACGCAATAGCCCGCGACATGGTCCAGCGCCGATGCCCGGTCGACATAGCGCGCGCGGGTGCCGATCACGACGCCCAGTTCGACTTCCCAATCGGTCTTTTCCGAGCCGCGCGGGATTTCCACATCGTCGTTCGGGCCGACGACCGCGCTGGACCATTTGCCGAACACCACCGGCTCGGCCGGGATCGGCAGATTGCTCTCGGCGGCATGAAGGCGATAGTTGAGACCGATGCAGATGAACTTGCCCGGCCGTGCCACGCACGAGCCCAGGCGCGGTTCACCCTCGACCAGCGGCAGCGAAGCGGGATCGAGCGCGGCGATCTCGGCGAGACCGGCGGGGCTCAGCCGTTCGGCGGCCAGGTCGCCCAGTGCCTCGGGCAGCGCGCGAATGCGACCATCGGCATCCAGAAGTCCCGCGCGTTCCCGTCCCGGTTCACCATAACGCAGCAGCTTCATCGATCGGGCTCCTTCTCCTACGGGTCGCCTCGCGCGCCCTTCCCTCGCTCCGCCCCCCTTACCGATGGCCGCCGCGCGATTCCACTTGCAAATATGATAGTGCAATTTTTCCCATGAGGATCAGGCGCGGCCCTGCATGGATTCGCCCAGCAAGGTGAAGAAGCTGTGCGCCACGCTGCACTGCGCGCCGTCCCATTCGGGATGCCACTGCACCGCCAGCACATCCGCGCCGCAGCCGGGCGCGCGAAACGCCTCGATCAGCCCGTCCTCGCTGTCGCGCGCCTCGACCACCAGGCCATAGCCCAGCCGGTCGACGCCCTGCTGGTGCACCGAATTGACCTCCAGCCGCCGATGCCCGCTGCGCCCCGCCAGCACGCCACCCGCCGCCAGATCGACGGGATGATGATGGCCGAACAGCGCCTCGTAATCCTCGTCCCACGATCCGCGATGGTGGCGCGGCAACCCGCCCAGACAGGTCAAGGTGCCGCCGAACAACACGTTGATCTCCTGCATCCCCCGGCAGATGCCATAGACCGGCTTGCCCCGCTCGATCATCCGGCCGGCCAGCGACAATGCGACGCTGTCCCGCTCCGGGTCGCAGAGATGGCGGGCGAGACGGCCGCGATCGTCATATTGCGCGGGCTCGACATGCGATCGCCCGCCGGTCAGCAACAGGCCGTCGAGCATGTCCGCCATCGCCGCCGGATCGACCGCCTCGCGCACGGCGGGGACCATCACCACGCTCGCCCCGCACAGCCGCACCACCGGCTCGATGAAGCGGGTGGCCACCGCCTGGATGGAGCGACCGGCGACCTCGTTCCCGCACATCAGTCCGACGATGGGCTTGCGTGTTCGCGTCATGCCATACCCTCCAGCTCCTGTCGCAGCGCGCGCCCCTCCGCCCGCTGCAAGGCCCGCGCCTCGGGCTGGACGAGGACGCTATCCGGCGCGACGTCGCTCAGCAGCCAGACATTGCCCCCGATCACCGAGCGCGCGCCGATCGTAACCCGACCCAGCACCGTCGCGCCAGCATAGATGATGACGTCGTCCTCGACGATCGGATGCCGGGCGAAGCGGTCGCGCGGCGAACGCGGCGCGGTGCCCAGCGCGGAGCGCGCGCCCAGCGTCACATGCTGATAGACGCGCACCCGCTCACCCACGATCGCGGTCTCGCCGATGACGACGCCGGTGCCATGGTCGATGAAGAAATGCCGCCCGATGGTCGCGGCCGGGTGGATGTCGATCCCGGTCCGCTCATTGGCGAGTTCGGAGATCATCCGCGCGACGATCGGCGCCCCCAGCCCGTTCAGCTCATGCGCGATCCGGTGATGCAGGCTGGCGACGGCCCCCGGATAGCAGAGCAATATCTCATCGACGCTGCGCGCCGCCGGATCGGCCAGGAACGCCGCCTCGACATCGCTGTCGATCATCTCGCGCACATGCGGCAGGGTCGCGCCGAACAGCCGGGCGATCAGCGCCGCCTGTTCGGGCGGGAAGGCCGTATCAGCATCCTTCTGCCAGTAAGCGAGTTCGGCCCCGACCTCCCGCTCCAGCGCGGTCAGCGCGGCGAGCAGCTTGGCGGTGACGAAGCGGTCCTCCTCGACGGGCATTCCCCGGAAATGGCCCAGACGGCGCGGATAGAGCGCGGCGGCGACCAGCGCGACGACATCCTCCACCCCGGCGCGCGAGGGGAAACGCTCGACATCACGTCCCGCATCCTGCCGCTGACGCCAGCCATGGCGGGCGAGGCGCAGCGCGGAGACGATACCGTCGATCCCGGTGGCGGCATCTTCCCCGTTGCGGGGGGCGGCGGTCAGCTTGCTGGTCGTCATCACGATCCTCCGACCCTCATCATATCCCACTTGGACAATGGGATATAACAGAAAAGCTACGCCGCCATAAAGCACCCGCTTGCCTTAACGGGCGGTTGCACGGGGTCGGGGGCCGGGGCATGGTCCGCGCCGCCATCCTGGCTCGGCCCCGCCACCCTCCGGAGCGATATGACGATGATCACCCCGCGCCAGACGACCTTGACGCGTTTCCTGATCGAGCAGCAACGCCGATCGCCGGAAACCTGCCCGCCCGAACTCCGCCTGCTGATCGAGACGGTCGCGCGGGCGTGCAAGGCGGTGAACCAGGCGATTTCCAAGGGCGCGCTGGGCGATGTGCTGGGCAGTCTGGGCAGCGAGAATGTGCAGGGCGAGGTCCAGAAGAAGCTGGATGTGATCGCCAACGACCTGCTGCTCGACGCCAATGAATGGGGCGGACACTTGGCGGCGATGGCGTCGGAGGAGATGGAGACGATCCACCGCATCCCCAACCGCTATCCCAGGGGCGAATATCTGTTGCTGTTCGATCCCATCGACGGGTCGAGCAATGTCGATGTCGACCTGTCGGTCGGCACGATCTTCTCGGTGCTTCGCGCGCCGGAGGATTGCGCGGGCCGCGAGGTGACCGAGGCGGACTTCCTCCAGCCCGGTCGGGCGCAAGTCGCGGCGGGCTATGCGATCTATGGGCCGCAGACCTTGCTGGTACTGACCGTCGGCGAGGGGGTGTATGAATTCACCCTCGACCGCGAACTGGGATCGTGGCGGCTGACCGACGGGCCGATGCGCATCCCGGCGGGGACGCGCGAATTCGCGATCAACATGGCCCGCCGCCGCCAATGGTCGCCCGGCATCGCGCGCTATATCGAAGAGCGGATTCTGGGGACCGAGGGTCCGTGCGGCGAGGATTACAATATGCGCTGGACCGCCTCGATGGTGGCGGACATCCACCGTATCCTGAAGCGGGGCGGCGTGTTCCTCTACCCCGGCGACCACCGCCAGCCGGGCAAGGCCAAGTTGCGGCTGTTGTACGAAGCGAACCCGATGAGCTTCCTGATCGAACAGGCGGGCGGCGCGTCGATCGATGGCGCGATCCGGATCATGGACGTGGAGGCGATCGGCCTGCACCAGCGGGTCGGCGTGGTGTTGGGCGATGCGGACCAGGTGGCGCTGGTCGCGGAATATGGGCGGATGGGGTGATGCAAAGGCGGGGGTTTGTGGCGATGCTGGCACGTGCACTTCGACTTCGCTCAGTGCGAACGGGCTGGATGGCGTGAACCCCAATCCCAACCTCCGTTCAGCCTGAGCGAAGTCGAAGGCCACGGGATTCGCAAAACTACCCCCCCGCCACGGACTCCCGGGTGACCAGCTCAAATTCCACCACGCGGTCCTCCACTTGCCGCGACCGCAGGCTGGCCAGCACCTGCTCGACCGCGCGAAACGCCATGTCGCCGACCGGCTGGCGGATCACCGTCAGCGGTGGCCAGAGTCGCGCCGCGATCGCGGTATCGTCGAACCCCGTCACCGCCAGATCCTGCGGCAGTCGCAGCCCCATACGATGCGCCTCGCCGATCAATCCGGCGGCCATGTCGTCGCTGCTGCACAGAATCGCGGTCGGCCGGTCGGGGAGCGACAACAGGGCACGCCCAGCCTCCGCGCCCGAAGCCGGGTCGAAACCGCCCCGAATGACCAGCGCGGGATCGACCGGCAATCCATTCGCCGCCATGCCCTCGCGAAACCCGGCCAGCCGCTCGTCCGCGACGGAAAAGCTGGTCGGCCCCGCCAGAAAGCCGATGCGGCGATGCCCCCGGTCCACGACATGCGCTGTCATCGCCGCCATCGCCACGCGGTTGTCGACCCGCACGGTCGAGATGTCGGGCAGCCCCCGCCCCGTCGCGATCGCCGCCGCCGCGACGCCCAGTTTTTCGAACAGCCCCGACCCGCTGAGCAATTCGGCAAAGGGCGGGACGAGGAGCACCGCCGCCGCGCCGCTCTGCACCAGCGCGCGCACCGCCGCTTCCGCCGCCTCGCGGGTCAGCCCTTCCTCAGCCTGGGCGATGAATTGCAGGCCCCGCGCATTGGTCGCGCGCAATGCGCCGAGCAACACCGAGTCGATGAACGGCGTCCGCCGGTCGCTATAGACCAGCCCCAGCGTCGTCGCCCGCGCCTTGGCCAGTCGCCGCGCGGCGATATTGGGCCGGTATCCCAGTTCCTCGATCGCCGCGAGCACCGTCGCGCGGGTCACGGGACCGACCTTGCCCGTGCCGTTGATGACGTTGGACACGGTCATCGCCGACACACCCGCACGCTCGGCGACCGCGCGGATGGTGACGCCTTCGGGCTTGCGGATGGTCATGGCGGGGGATGCGGTAGCGGGCTTTTCCATCACCCGCCACCACCCGTCGAACCGCGCGTCAGACCGCCCCCGCCTTCAACCCCTTGACCGCATGATCGGCCGCACGCGCGGTCAGCGCCATGAAGGTCAGCGACGGGTTGACGCACGACACCGACGCCATCTGTGCGCCATCGGTGACATAGAGGTTGGAGGCGTCATGCGCCTGGCTCCATTTGTTGAGCACCGACTGGCGCGGGTCCGCGCCCATGCGCGCGCCGCCCATTTCATGGATCGCGTCGCCGGGCACATGCTCCTGCTCGCCGCTGGTCACGTTCTTCAGCCCCGCCGCGCGCAGCATCGCCTCGCCCTCGCGCCGGGCATCGGCCATCATCTTCAGCTCATTGTCGCGGAAGGTGACGTCGAACTTCAGCAACGGCACCCCGAAACGATCGGCCTTGCTGCTGTGGAGTGAGATGCGATTGTCTTCATAGGGCAGGCACTCGCCGAACGCGCCCATGCTGAACTGCCATGGGCCATAGCGGCGCATCCCGTGCTTCATCTCCGCGCCGAAGCCGACCGGCTTGGCGGCGTTGCGATAGGCAGACCCCTGATAGCCATAGCCGCGCTTGAACCCCAGCCCTTCGTCGCCCTTCAGATTGCGAAAGCGCGGCACATAGACCCCGCCCGGACGGCGGCCATATTCGATCAGGTCGTCCATGCCCGGAATCTCGCCGGACACGCCGACGCGGAAGATATGGTCCATGACGTAACGACCCAATGTTCCGCTCGAGTCGAAATGGCTCCGCTCCGAGCCCGGCGCGCGCGAGTTCATCAGGATCTGCACCGACGCCATGGCCGAGGCACAGACGAAGACCAGGTTCGCCGCCACCGTCTGTGCCTGCCCCGTCCTCGCGTCGATATAGCGGACGCCGGTGACCTTCTTCTTGGCAGGATCGTAATCGATCCCCGTCACCACCGCATCCGACTGGAGCGTCAGCCGCCCGGTCGCGCGCGCGGCGGGCAGCGTCACCGCCTGGGTCGAGAAATAGGCCCCGAAGGAACAGCCATTGCCGCACTGGTTACGGAACTGGCATTTGGTGCGGTTCTGGTCGGGCTTGTCCTCGGTCATGTTGGACAGGCGGGTGTGGATCAGCTTGCGCCCCGGAAACTGGCCCTCCAGCCGTTCCTTCAACCATTTCTCCGCCACGTTCATCGGGATCGGCGGCTGGAATTCGCTGTCGGGCAGATAGGGCAGATTCTCGCGCGAGCCCGACACGCCGATATATTTCTCGACGTACGAGTACCAGGGCGCGACATCGTCGTAGCGGATCGGCCAGTCGGCGGCGACGCCCTCGCGCTTGTTCGCCTCGAAATCGTCCGGGCTCCAGCGGAAGGACCAGCGGCCCCAGATCAGCGACTTGCCGCCCACCGCGCCGGGCCGGATCCAGTAGAATTTGCTCCCCTCGTCATAGGCATAGGGGTTCAGCCGGTCGTCATTGTAGAATTTCTGGTTGCTGGGCGCGACATAGCCATATTTCGCGATGAAATAGTCGCTCTCCACCAAAGGCTTGGGCATGATGTTGCGCGCGGGCACCTCGAACGGCGGCTTGCCGTCATAGGGATAGCCCTCGCCATGCTCCACCATGACGCCCCGGTCGAGCATCAGGACACGCAGGCCCTTTTCGGTCAGTTCCTTGGCGGCGAAACCGCCGCTGATACCCGACCCGATCACGATCGCGTCGAAACGGTTCGTCGCCGCCATGGCTATCCTCCCTTTATCGTTTTCTTAAAAGCGCAAGGCGCGCAGCGTCCGGAAACTGGTCGTGATGTCGGGCAGATAGGGCGCGGGCGCCTGATCATTCTCGACATAGAAATGCTTCACGCCCGCCAGCCTGTTCAACTTGAAGAGCGCGGCGAAGTCGATCCGGCCCGCGCCCACCGCGGTCATGCTGCCGTCGGCGCGCGCATCCTTGACGTGGTAAGCGTAAATCCGCAGCCCGGCCAGCCGCCGGATCAGCGCCGCCGCATCCTCGCCCGCATGGATCGCCCAATAGAGGTCGATCTCCAGCTTCACGAGCGCCGGGTCGGTGCCCTTGAGCAACCGCTCATAGAGGCTGACGCCGCCCGGCTTGTTGGTGAACTCGAAATCGTGATTGTGATAGGCGAAGCCGAGACCAGCCTTCTTCAGCCCCTCGGCGAAGCGGTTGAAATTGGGC
Source organism: Sphingomonas sp. SORGH_AS_0879 (assembly GCF_030819175.1). Lineage (NCBI taxonomy): Bacteria > Pseudomonadati > Pseudomonadota > Alphaproteobacteria > Sphingomonadales > Sphingomonadaceae > Sphingomonas > Sphingomonas sp. SORGH_AS_0879. The sequence continues at coordinate 1,198,327 of NZ_JAUTBJ010000002.1, read as the reverse complement.
AGCGCCGCGTTCCAGCCCGCCTCCGTCCGATGCTCGTCGGTCATATAGGGCAGCACGACCGTATCCGCGCCCAGCGTCTTGGCCATCGTCACGCATTTGTCGAAATCGCCAAGCAGCGCGTCGTAACCGATATGAACCGATGGCGCTTTCAGCCCCAGCCGGTCCTGCGTGCGGCGAAGCATGGCATGGTCCATCGCATCATAGCCGCCACCGCCATATTCGATCTCGCGGTAACCAATCTTCGCCACCGCCTCCAAGGTCTTGACCGGATCGGCGGAGAACAGCTCGCGGATCGTATAGAGTTGCAACCCGATGGCCCCGAGTTGCGCGGCCTGTGCGCGACCCGGCACCAGCGCCGCCGCGCCAAGGCCAAGGCCAGCCCCCATGAGCGAACGCCGATCGATCATGCCGAATACACCTTGTTGACCTGAGAATAGGGGAAGGCACCATTATATTCGCCGGGCACGGGCAGATATTCGCGCTCCTGCGTGATGCCGATCTCCGACGTGTAATAGCCGGTGATGACCAGTTGCCGGAACGGCTCGAAAAAGGCGCGGCCTTCGGGCAGGACGCCCTCCATCGCCTCGGTCAGCAGCGTGTCCTGTTGCGCGGGCGTCGCCTTGGCGGCGGGGGTGCGGTTGACGCTCTGGCTTCGCGCCTCGATCGCGTTCAACCCGGCGATGATCGGCACCCGGTCTTCGGGCAGCGACCAGTCGGCGAGCATTTTCTCGATGAACTCGGGCACCTTGGCCGCGATCGCGCCGGGCGTGTCGGTGGTCGGGATCACCCGCTCCGACAGGGCGACCATCGTCGCGCGCTGGGTCGGGGTGAAGACGGCGACGCTGGGCGGGCCGTCGGAGATGACGGGGATGCTCCCTCGCGTCTGCTCGACCGCACCCGCCGCACGGGCGATGGGGGCGAACAGCGCGGAGCCGAACATGGCGGTGATCCCCGCCAGGGCGTGTCTGCGGTCGATATGGGGGTGGGCGATCATCGGGCATCCTCCGGCAGGTCCTGCGCGATCGCCTCGGGCGGCAGCGGGCGGACCCAGATATTGCGGAACGAAACGGGCGAGTCGTGATCCTGAAGCTGGATCGGCGCGGCATCGCCATGCGCCTGGTATTTCTCCACCTGCCGCCAGATGGTGGTGCCGAGCATCGCCTGGTGGTTCTGCACCACCACGCCGTTCAGCAGAGCGGTGACATAAGCGGGCCGCAGCAGCTTGCCATCGGCGACGAAGCGGGGCCGCTCGAAGATGATGTCATAGCTCTGCCACTCGCCGGGCTTTCGCGCCGCATTCACCAGCGGCGGCTTCCAGGCATAGACCGCCCCCACCTGCCCATCGGCATAGGTCGGGTTGTCATAGCCGTCGAGGATCTGCACCTCATAGCGCTGCATGAACCAGATGCCGCTATTACCGCGATCCTGCGAACTCTTCCGCGGCGGGTTGGGCGAGCGGAATTCGAGATGCATCTGGACATCGCCGAAGCTCTGCTTGCTGACCAACAGGCTCTCGCCCTTGCCGTCGCGCGGCGGCACGGTCATCACCCCGTTCTGGAGCAGCCATGGCTTGCCGCTGGGCGTCCAGGCATCCATCGAGCGTCCGTCGAACAGCACCACCGCGTCGGACGGCGCACCGCCGGGTTGCGCGGACGGAGTCACCACCTTGGGTGCGGGCCGGTCTGGGTCATGAACATGCCATTGGCCGCCGGGCAGCATCGGCGTGTCGCGGAACCCCAGGCCCGGCTTGTCCTGCGCCGTGGCACCACTCGCCATGACCAACGCGATCAATGGAAATGCCCGCATCGCTCCCCTCCTCATGCTGTCGGATCGATCGCGCGGTATGCCGCGATCAGCTTTTCTTCGCCCGCCCGGCCCTTGACCGAATTGCCATGCTCCATGCCGATCACCCCGGCATAGCGGCGCTCCTTCAGGAAGCGGCAGACATTGGCATAGTTGACCTCGCCGCTGCCCGGCTCGTTTCGGCCCGGATTGTCGCCGAACTGGATATAGCCGATCTCGTCCCAGCACAGCGTCATCGTCGGGATCAGATTCCCCGACTGGATCTGCTCGTGATAGAGGTCGGCGAGCACCTTCACGCCCGGACTGTTCGCCCCGCGCGCCACCGCATAGCCTTCCGCGATCGACTGCATGAACACGCCCGGATGGTTGGTCCGGGTGTTGAGCGGCTCCATCACCAGCGTCATCCCGTGCGGCGCGACGATATCGCCCGCGCGGCGCATCAGGTCGATGATCCGCCCCTGCTGAATCGCGGGATGCAGCTTCTTGTCCATGAAGCCGGTGACGACGGTCATATGCCTGGCCCCGACCCGCTTGGCGACATCGACCGCGCTGCGGATATCGGCGAGAAAAGCCTGCCGCTCGGCATCGTCATCGCCGCCGAGCAAGGGGCGCGATTCCGACCATTTGGGCATGGAGGCGACGAACACGCCCATCGTCATCTTCCGGTCGCGCAAGGCCTTGGCGATCGCCTCCTGCTCCGCGACGGGGCGGAGGCGATATTCATTGTCCTCCCACGCCCAGAAACCCTGATCCGCGGCATAGGCGATCTGTTCGACCGAACTCTCCCCCCGGCTGGCGAAGCTGCCCAGATGCGGCGCGAAGCCCAGGGCAAAGCGCGCGGCGTTGGACGATCTGCCCGCCTTCTGCCCCGCCAAGGCCGCGACGGGTGCGGCGGCGGCGAGCCCGCCAATGACGGTGCGACGCGACCAGTTCATGCGACAGTCTCCGCGACTTGGGGACGGGGACGGCGGCGCTCGGCCAGCCAGATACCGCCGAAGACGAACAACAGGATCACCGGCACCAGCGCCAGCCGGGCGAAGGACTGCGACGCCGCCGCATCCTCGACCTGACGCAGCGCCTCACCGGTCAGCCGCTTGAACGCCTCCGGTCCACCGGCCAGTTCGACCTTGGCGGCGTCGAACATCGCGCCCAGCCGGGGCAGCACGAAGAAGCTGGCGAGCGCCCCCGCCGATCCGACCAGTCCCAGCGCCCAGGCCCCGCCGCGCGGATAACGCTCGGCGACCGAGGCGAGCATGGTCGGCCACATCGCGCAGACGCCCAGCCCCCAGACGGTCGAAGCCAGGATCGCCGCCACCGGCGACTGTGCCCGCGACAGCAGGAACAGGCCGATCCCCGCCATCAGGCTCGACACCCAGAGTAGCCCCGGATTGGACAGCCGCCCCGCGATCCGCCCGGCGAAATGGCGGAACACGAACATCAGCGCGCTGACATAGACGAGGAGGAGAATGCCGCGCATGCCCACCCGGCTGCTGAGCGCCACGTCGAGCCACTGGCCGGGTGCCAGTTCGGACGCGGCGGTCAGGAACATCGCGCCGAACCATACGAAGAAGCTGGGGCGCTTGAACACCTCCGCGATCATGCCGCCGAAACCGACGTCACGGACTTCGCGCGGGACCGGCGGGAAATGCGTGGTCGCCGCCATCACCAGCACGCCCAGCGCCGGGATCAGCACCAGCGCCATGATCGCCTGCCATGACAGGAGTTCGGCCAGCAACACGCCCGCCAGCCCGCCGACGATCAGCCCGCCGGGATACCAGGCATGGAGGACGTTCAGTCGGTGAGTCGTCTCTTCCGGGTAAAGCCGCGCGGTCAGCGGGTTGATCGACGCCTCCGCCAGCCCCCAGCCGATCCCGCTCAGGAGCATCCCGCCCCAGACGATGTGATAGACCGCCATGCCGGTGGCGACCTGGCCTGCCCCGATGATCGCCGCCGTTCCGATCAGGAAACACAGGCCGCAGCCGATCAGCATCCGCCGCGCACCGATCCGGTCGAGCAGCGCGCTCGCCACGAACAAGGTCGCGGCAAAGCCCAGAAAGGCCGAACCCAGCGCCGATCCGATCAACTCGCCCGCTTCGACCGGCGCGATGGGATCGATCCACTCCACCTTCAGGCTGCTCGCCACCGCCGCGCGCAAGGCCGCGCTTGCCGCCGCCGTAAACAGCGCCAGCACGCTCAGCCAGAACAGCCGCGACCGATTGCCCGGTATCGCTTCCATGCCCCTCTCCCGTCTGTATTTTTTGTCAGGCTTTACTCTCCGGGGCGGATGGTCAAGCCTATGCCATCTTAAAGTCCCAGCCAGTGCCTGTTGGCGGCCGGATCGCCCCCACCGGCGAAGTCGTCAAAGGCGCGTTCCGCCCGGCGGATCATGTGCGCGGCGATGAAGGGCGCCCCTTCGCGCGCGCCGTCCTCCGGGTGCTTCAGGCAGCATTCCCATTCCAGCACCGCCCAACCGGCATAGCCATATTGGGTCAGCTTCGAGAAGATGCCGCCGAAATCGACCTGCCCGTCGCCCAGCGAGCGGAATCGTCCGGGCCGGTCGATCCATTCACTGTAACTGCCATAGACACCCGCGCGGCCGGTCGGGTTGAACTCGGCATCCTTGACGTGGAACATGCGGATGCGGTCGTGGTAGAAATCGATGAACTGGAGATAGTCCATCGCCTGCAACACGAAATGGCTGGGGTCGTAGAGGATGTTGGCGCGGGCATGGCCGCCGACCGCGTCCAGGAACCGCTCGAAGGTCGTGCCGTCGTGCAGATCCTCCCCCGGATGGAGTTCGTAGCAAAGGTCGACGCCCTCTTCCTCGAACGCATCAAGGATCGGTCGCCAGCGCTTGCCGAGTTCGGCGAAGCCTTCCGCGACCAGACCGCCGGGCCGCTGCGGCCAGGGATAGACGAAAGGCCAGAGCAGCGCGCCGGAGAAGGTCGCGTGCGCCTTCAACCCCAGCCGCCGACTCGCCCTGGCGGCGTAAAGGAGTTGCCCGACCGCCCATTGCTGTCGCTCGGCGGGCTTGCCTCGCACCGCTTCGGGCGCAAAGCCGTCGAACGCCGCGTCATAGGCCGGATGGACCGCGACCAACTGACCCTGCAAATGGGTCGACAATTCGGTGATCGCCACCCCGGCATCGGCGCAACGCCCGGCCAGATCGTCGCAATAATCCTGGCTCTCGGCGGCGAGTTTCAGGTCGATGCAGCGCGCGTCCCAGGTCGGGATCTGCACGCCCTCATAGCCCGCCTCCGCCATCCAGCGCGCCGCCGAATCCAGCGTGTCGAACGGCGCGGCGTCGCCCATGAACTGGGCCAGGAAAATGCTCGGTCCGCGCATCGCGCCCGCGCTCATTTGGCGGTCTCGGCCTTGAGATATGCGATCAGCGCGGCGCGCTTGGCGGGGTCGGCAACGCCGATCGGCATCCGCGTGCCCGGCACCTTCTTCATCGGCGCGGCGATGAACTCACCCAGCGTCTTGTCATCCCATTTCAACCCGGACGCCTTCATCGCGGGCGAATAGTTGAAGCCCGGAACCGTCCCGGCCTGCCGACCGAACACGCCGTTCAGATTGGGGCCGACGCCGTTGCGGCCACCCTTGTTGAGCGTATGGCAGGCGCGACAGGCGGCGAAGGCCTGCGCCCCGGCGGCGGGGGCGGACTGGGCCGTCGATGGCGCATTCGCGGCCACGACAAGCGCCACGGCACCCGGCAATGCGGCCAGCCAAAATAGCTGCCTCATTCTCTCTCTCCTGTCATTTTCTTTCCCAGACTCGCTGGTTCACGGGCGAGTTTACCGGTAAACCGCTTCGGTGCAAGCAGGGAATGTCGCCGATCGAGCGACGGACGAGAGGAGTGGATGATGGCGGGACGCAAGCTGAAACTGGCGATGGCGGGCGGTGGCGAAGGCGCGTTTATCGGCGGCGTGCACCGGATGGCGGCGGCGCTGGACGGCGACTGGCAACTGGTCGCGGGGACGTTCAGCAGCGATGCGGAGCGCAACCGACGCAGCGGGGAATCGCTCGGCCTCTCCCCCGACCGGGTCCACGCCTCGATCGAGGCGCTGCTCGCCGACGAACGCGCCCGACCCGAGGGGGAGCGGATCGACGCGGTGGCGATCGTTACCCCCAATCACCTCCACGCGCCGATGGCGATCGCCGCGCTGAACGCGGGCTTTCCGGTGTTCAGCGAAAAGCCGATGGCGATGAACCTCGCCGAAGCCAAGGCCATTGCGGATGCCGCACGCGCATCCGGCCAACTCTATGCCCTCGCCTTCACCTATAGCGGCTATCCCATGGTCGAGGAGGCCCGCGCCCGCATCGCACGCGGCGACTTTGGGGCGATCCGGCTGGTCCATGTCGAATATGTCCAGGGCTGGCTCAGCAGCCCGCTCGACCGCGAGGGCAACAAGCAGGCCGAATGGCGCACCGATCCCGCCCGCGCGGGGCTGGGCGGCGCGTTGGGCGATATCGGCACCCACGCCTTCCAGCTTGCCGAGCATGTCTCCGGCCTGACGGTCGAGGCCTTGTCGGCGGACGTGACCACCCATGTTCCGGGGCGAATGCTGGACGACGATGTCAACGTCCTGCTCCGCTTTGCCGAGGGCGCGCGCGGCACGTTGCGCGCGACGCAGGTGGCGGCGGGCGAGGAGAACGGCCTGCGCCTGCGCATTCACGGCGAGAAGGGCGGATTGGAATGGTCGCAGATGGAGCCCAACACGCTCACTCTGCGCTGGCTCGACCGTCCCGCGGAGATCGTGCGGGCGGGCGGCCCCGGCCTGTCCGGGACCACCCTGCCACGACTGCGCACCCCCTCGGGCCATCCGGAGGGCTATATCGAGGCGTTCGGCAACCTCTACCGCGCGGTCGCGGGAAACTTGCGCGATGGCGGCTCAGCGGAGGGCGGCGCATTGGGCGAGGCGACCTGGTTCCCCGGCCTGGAATCCGGCCTGCGCACCATGGCCTTTGTCGAGGCGGTATTGGCCAATGCCCAGGCCGATGAGAAGTGGACGCTACTATCGCTTTAGGTCGGGAGGAAAGCTCGTTGCATCACCCCTCCCCTTCCGGGGATCGTTGCGAAAGTTCACCTCCCCTTCTCTCACGCATCACCCCGGCGAAGGCCGGGGTCCAGTTACGTAGCGATGGTAGTGGTTTACCAGCGTATTCCCAACTGGATCCCGGCCTTCGCCGGGATGGTCTGGCGGGTTTTGCAGAGATCCCTTTCAGCGGACGGACCGGGGGGTTGGAACGCTCTCCTGTCATCCCGCTTTAGTCGGCCGTCATCGGGCATTCATTTCGCGATGATAAGGATTGCAGAGGATCAACCATGGAGGTGTTTCTCATGAAGTCCCTGTACGCGATCGTCGCTTGCGCCGCGCTGGCCCTGCCGGGCGTCGCGCAGGCCATGCCCAACCCCGCATCCGCTTTTTGCGGCAAGATGGGCGGCCGTTCGGTGATGGCCAAGCTGCCGGACGGCGCGACGGTCGGGCTATGCTATCTGCCCGGCAATAAGATCGTCGAGGAGTGGACGCTGTTCCGCATGATGAACGGCAAGACGCCCGCGCCGCACCGCAATCCTTTCCTCTGAACCGGCCTGCCGACCGCCGGAGCCTCACGGCTTCGGCGGTCGTGTCATGAGTCACGCCGCCTTGACGCTCCGGCCGTGCACGATCCCCAGCGCGCCTGCCAGTACGGCGGCATCCTCGGCAAAGCCCGTCTTGGTCTGACCGTAACGGCCCAGCACCGCCATCCGGCCGCGCCAGCCGGGATAGGAGGCGACCACCGCCGTCACCCCGCCGATCGCCGCGCCCAGCCAACGACGCTTCGGGTCGGCCAGCGCCGCCCCCGCGATGGCGGAGGTCGTGAAGCGCGCGACCAGCCCGATGGGCACGATTCGGTCGGGCGCGGTCTTCTGCTTGTCGCCCGCCATCTCACCGATCGCGAGCGCGAGCGTACCCGCCGCGACGACGGGGTTGCCCAACCAGCGCAGCACGCCCTTGCCCAGCGGCAATTGCCCCCGCGCCGCCGCGATCGACACGGCGGCCAGCGGCGTCATCGCACGTTGTCCGCCGACCAGACCCATTTTGAACGATGCGAGCATGACGTCACCTCTCGGATACGGATAAGCAGGCCGCGACAACGCGCGTCGGCCTGCGAAGGGTTCCGTTCGGGTTTCGCAAGCCCCTTCCCCATCGACCCCCGGCTGCGCCATGATGACGGCATGACCCGTATCCTCCTGACCGCCGCGCTGCTCTCGCTCGCCGCCTGTTCGTCCGGCGACCAGCCCACCGGCCTGAGCGCCGAAGAGAACCGCCAGTTGAACGAGGCCGCCGCGATGCTCGACGCCAATGCGATCGATCTGAACGCGATGGCCCCTTCGAACGTTGAGGCGGAAAATCCCACCGACAATGAAAGCTGATCGTCCATGACCGACACGCCGCTTCGCCGCCTGGGCTCGACCGACCTGATGATCGCGCCGCTGGTGCTGGGCGGCAATGTGTTCGGCTGGACCGCCGACCGGGCGGCCAGCTTCGCGGTGCTCGACGCGTTCGTCGACCAGGGCGGCACGATGATCGACACGGCGGACGTCTATTCCGCCTGGGTGGACGGCCATCAGGGCGGCGAGTCCGAGACGATGATCGGCGAATGGTTGAAGACCAGCGGCAAGCGCGAGCAGGTGCTGATCGCCACCAAGGTCGGGATGCTGCCGGGCGAAGGCGGCGAGAAGCTGGCCCCCGCCCGGATCGCGGCGGCGGCGGAGGCGTCGCTCCGGCGGCTCGGCACCGACCGGATCGACCTGTATTTCGCGCATCAGGATGACGAGGATCAGCCGCAGGAGGCGGTGATGGAAGCCTTCGCCAAACTGGTCGAGGCGGGCAAGGTCCGCGTCATCGGTGCGTCCAACTTCCATGCCGCACGGCTGAAATCCGCCAACGAGGCCGCGCGCGACGCCGGACTGCCGCGCTTCCACGTCCTGCAACCCGAATATAATCTGGTCAGCCGTCACAAGTTCGAAGGCGAGCTTCAGGATTACTGCATCACCGAGAATATCGGCGTCGTGCCCTATTATGGCCTCGCCGCCGGCTTCCTGACCGGCAAATATCGCAACGAGGCCGACCTGTCGCAAAGCGTGCGCGGCGGCAGGATGGGCGAGTTGCTGCGTGGCAAGGGCGCGGAGGTCCTCGCCGCGCTGGACCAGGTGGCGGAGGAAACCGGCGCGACGCAGGCGCAGGTGGCCCTAGCCTGGCTGATGGCGCAGGACGGTGTGACGGCACCGATCGCCAGTGCGACCGGTGTCGAACAATTGTCCGAACTGATGCCCGCCATGACCCTGACGCTAACCAAGGAACAGATTGGGCGACTCGACGAAAGCGGCGCTTGACCCCGCCGCCAAGCATTATCTCAAATTAAGTTCTGGAACGGGCATCCCGGCGGAGATTTATACCCCACTTATGATGCCCGCCGCCCCCACCATCCTGATCGTCGAGGACCAGCCGCTGCTCTTGCTCCATGTGCAATTCGCGCTGGAGGATGCGGGCTATGTCGTGATCCAGGCGGCCAGCGCCGACGAGGCGTTGATCGCTCTGCAACGGCATCCGGAGATACAGGCGGTCTTCACCGATGTGGCGATGCCCGGCTCCCTCGACGGAGCGGCGCTGGCGGCACGGATCCACCGGACGCATCCGCATGTCGCCGTCCTCGTCACATCCGGCGAGCAGAGCTACCTGCCCGACGATCTGCCCGAAGGCGTGCGCTTCGTCCCCAAGCCCTATGCCGGGCATGACGTGATACGGCTACTGACCCAGCAACTCGCCTGGAGTCATCACGCCGCTTCGGATCGGAAAGCCATGGGGCGGCCGATCAGATATCCCTGAATCTGATCGCATCCCAACTGGCACAACATCGCATGTTGCGCCTCCGTCTCCACCCCTTCGGCGACGATCGGGATGTTCAGGCTTCGCCCCAGTCCGATCGAGGCGCGGACGATCGACAGCGCCGGGCCATGCTCGCCCATTGCGCGGATGAAGCTGCGATCGATCTTGATCTTGTCGAAGGGGAATTGCTGAAGGCTGCTGAGCGAGGAATAGCCGGTACCGAAATCGTCCATGACGATCCGCATGCCCGCACTCCTGAGCATGCTGAGATTGGCGGTCGCGGTTTCGCGGTGGTCGATCAGGACGCCCTCGGTCACCTCCACCTCGATCCGATGCGGGTCGACGCCCTGCCCGACGATCGTGGCGAGCATCCGCGTGGCGAGTTCCGGATCGCGCAACTGCACCGGGGACAGGTTGACCGCCATCATCCAGTGCGCGGGCCATTGGCGCAAGATGGCCAAGGCCTGCAGGAACAGCCGCTGGCCGATCTCGACGATCAGGCCGTTTTCCTCGGCGATGGCGATGAAGACATCGGGGCTGATCGGCCCCAGCACCGGGTGCGTCCAGCGCGCCAGCGCCTCCTGCCCGATGACAGTGCGGGTGGCGCAATCGGCGATCGGCTGGAACGCCAGCCGGATATCGCCGCGCAGGCCCGCATCGCGCAATTCATGCGCCAGCCAGTTCCGCTGGCGGCGTTCCTCGTCCATCCCGGCGTCGTAATGGCTGGCGCGGTGGCGGCCATCGGCCTTGGCCCGGTAGAGCGCGATGTCGGCACAGGCATGGAGTTCGTCGCCCTCCTGCCCATGACGCTGGGACAGGGCGATACCGATGCTCAGGCGGATGGCCGGGCTGCCCGGATCGGCGTCGATGACGGCATAGATCCGCTCGACCAGTGCCGAGGCGTCCCGCTCATCGGGTCGGAGATGATGGACGATGGCAAATTCGTCGCCGCCGATCCGCGCGACGACGTCGCCCTCACGCGCGGCCTCGGTCAGGACCGCCCCCGCGCGTCGGAGCATGACGTCGCCCTGCGCATGGCCCAGCGTGTCGTTCACCCCCTTGAACCCGTCCAGATCGATGGCGAGCAGCGCGATGCGCCTTCCCGTCCGCAACGCCTCGGTCAGCCGCTTGCCGAAAACGACGCGATTGGCGAGCCCCGTCAGGCTGTCATGATGCGCCAGATATTCGACCTGCCGCTGGATACGTTCGCGCTCCTCGGCGGCGGCGGATAGCGCCTGCAGCCCGCGCGCCAGTTCGCCCAGCTCGTCGGCCCGCCGGATCGATGACAGGGGCGGCAGCGCGCGCCCCGCGCTCATCGCGCGCACCGCCGAGACGATCGCCATCAACGGCCTGATGATCCGGCGACGCAGCCACAGGAACAGCCCGCTCACCAATATCAGCATGAAGGTGGCGGCCAGCGCCATCTGGACGAGCGCCCGACGCGTCAATGCCTCGACCAGCATGGTACGCGCGTTCAATTCCTGCCTCAGCCGCTGGCGGAAGATGTCCCGGCGATATTCCAGTCGCCGCAGCGCGCCCTCGAAGCCCGGCAGGGTGACGGCGATGGTTTCAGGACGATCCTGCGCCCGCCGCACCAGAGCGACCGTCGCGCGCGCCAGGTCACGCTCGGCCCGGCGCACGTCCTCCTCCGACTTGCGAAGGCCGGAGGGCATTTTTTCGGCGACAGCGTTCGAATCCCCAAGCTGGGCGAAGATCGTCTGCCGCATCCGGTTCCACCGCGCATCCGCCCCAGGTTCCTGCGGGTAACGGGGCAGGTTCAAGACCGACTTGTGCAACTGGCGCAAGCTGGCCTCTTGAGCGCCATAGGCTTCGAGCACCGTGGTGATCCGGCGGCTCGATTCGATCGTCGCCAGCAATTGCCGGTTGAGCAGCCAACTGGCCGCGCTCAGCGCCATGAAGATGCAGAAGACGGCCGTCAGCATCGCTGCGAAACGAAATTCAAGCGAACGGAACCGACGGGCTAACCAACTCATCCACCGGTATATAATATGTCAGGCCCTTATTTTTGGTGAAGGGCGGATGCTTTTAGTCGCCGGCGAAATGGAGGGCGTTGAGCGGACGCTCGCGCTCCTGGACCGACAAAGCGCGACCGATCGGGGGATGGGCACGCTGTGGGCAGTCGATCCGCAGGCAGCGGCGGCATCCCGGCCCGATCGGCGATGCTTCGCCGACCGGATCGCGTCCGCGCGCCATGGCGAGATGACCGGCGAGCCCGGCTTCCAGTCCGATGACCACCGCGAAGCTGGCGGTGACGCCCGCCAGCGATCGGCCTGCGCGCGCGCCCGCCTGGACCAGGGTGACGAAATGCGCGCCGTCGGGCATCGCCACCGCCTGATAGAGCGGCTCCCCCTGCCGACCAAAGGCATCGAAGACATTCCATAGCGGACACACGCCCTTCGCCTCGACCAGCGCGGCATCGGCGGCTCCGGCGAACCGCTTGGACACCTGCCCCGCCCGGTCGAGCCGCATGAGGAAGAAGGGCAGCCCCCGTGCGCCCACCCGGTTGAGCGTGGTCAGCCGATGCGCCAGTTGCTCGAACGAGACGCCGAACCGCCGTTGGAGGATGGCGGTGTCATAACCGGTCGCCTCACAGGCGCGCAGGAAGCGGGCATAGGGCATGACCAGCGCGGCGGCGAAATATTGCGCCAGGTAGCGGCGGAACAGCCGTTCGGCGATCCGATCGCCAAAGGCCGCGCCCCGGGCCAGCGCCTCGATCTCCGCGCGCGCCTCCCATTGCCCCAGTTGCACCGCCAGCGCGAAGACGCGCGCGGGGCCTTCGAGCAATTCCGACAGTTGCAACTGACGCGCATGCAGGTCCAGCCGCACCAGCCGGTCGGGCAGGATATCGACCGGGAGTATGCGGATGGTCAGCGCATGGCGAACCCGCAACCGCTCCGCCAGTGCGCCGTACAGGTCGCCCGCCGTCATCCGCAATTCGTCGGCCCGTTCCTCCGCCATTGCATCCAGATCGGAGAAGTGGTTGCGCCACCGCTCGATCTCACGCCGGACGAGCATCGTCGGGTCCGGTGTGGCGGACTGCGCCACTCCATCCCCCGCGCCACCACCCAGCCGGTCGAAGGCGCGGGCGAAGGCCTCGGCCCCGGCGGGCGCGGCGGCCAGCCATTCTTCCAGGTCGGTGCGGTCGATCTCCAGATCGGCGAACATCGGATCGGCCAGCCGCCGCCGCATCGCCGCCGCCCCGCCCCCCGGCGCATCCGCCGTCAGGCTGCGCGGGTCGAAGTCGAACGCCTCGACCAGCCGCACCAGCAATGTCGAGGTGACGGGGCGCTGGTTGCGCTCGATCAGGTTGAGATAGCTGGGCGAGATATCCAGCATCTCCGCCATCGCCGCCTGCGACAGTCCATGCTGACGCCGCACCCGCCGCACCGCATGACCCGCGATCAACTTGGCCCCGGCCATCGCCGCTCTCCTGTCGTTGAAAGTCAGGCTGCCTCGCCGTGTCGGGCCTTGTCAATTCTTTACAACAGGACATCGAAGGACCGGATCGCCACCGACGCGACGACGCCGAGAAACCTACGAGCCTCATTCTCAGGAGCGATCGAACCGCCCACAAAGGGTCGTCAAGAACAGCCATTTTGTAAAGGACATCGCGATGACCGGCTTCCAAGACCTCGTGCCCGCCCCCGCCGGTCGGTTCGACGGTATCGCCCGCCCCTATAGCCCGGACGATGTCGCCCGGCTGCGCGGATCGATCACCGTCGAGCATACGCTGGCCCGGCGCGGCGCGCTGAAGCTGTGGGAGTTGCTGAAGACCGAGGATTATGTCCATGCGCTGGGCGCGTTGTCGGGCAATCAGGCGATGCAGATGGTGCGCGCCGGGTTGAAGGCGATCTATCTGTCGGGCTGGCAGGTCGCGGCGGACGCCAACACCGCCGGACAGATGTATCCCGACCAGTCGCTCTACCCCGCCAATGCCGGGCCCGATCTGGCCCGGCGGATCAACGCGACGCTCGCCCGTGCCGACCAGATCGAACATGCAGAGGGTGGTGCGACGCGCGACTGGTTCGCGCCGATCGTCGCCGATGCCGAGGCCGGGTTCGGCGGGCCGCTCAACTGCCATGAGATCATGAAGGCCTATATCGCGGCGGGCGCGGCGGGCGTGCATTTCGAGGATCAACTCGCCTCCGAGAAGAAGTGCGGCCATCTGGGCGGCAAGGTGCTGATCCCGACCGCGGCACAAATCCGCAACCTGACCGCGGCGCGGCTGGCGGCGGATGTGGCGGGGGTGCCGACCGTCATCTGCGCGCGGACGGATGCGGAAAGCGCGCGGCTGATCACCTCGGACGTGGACGAACGCGACCGCGAATTCCTGACCGGCGAGCGGACGGCGGAGGGCTTTTTCCGACTGAAGGACGGGACCGGCGTCGACCATTGCATCCGGCGCGGCCTGGCCTTCGCCCCCTATGCCGACCTGTTGTGGTGGGAGACGTCCAAGCCCAACCTGGCCGATGCCCGCCGCTTCGCCGAGGCGATCCGCCGCGAGCATCCGGACAAGATGCTGGCCTATAACTGCTCGCCCAGCTTCAATTGGGAGGCCAATCTCGACCGCGACGATATCGCCCGCTTCCAGCGTGAGATCGGCGCGATGGGGTATAAGTTCCAGTTCGTCACGCTCGCCGGCTTCCACCAGCTCAATTTCGGCATGTTCGAGCTGGCGCGCGGCTATCGCGACCGGGGCATGGCGGCCTATTCCGAGCTGCAACAGGCCGAATTCGCCGCCGAGCGCCATGGCTATACCGCGACCCGCCACCAGCGCGAGGTGGGGACCGGCTATTTCGACCTGATCGCGCAAATGGTGGCGGGCGGCGACAGCTCGACCACCGCCCTCGCCGAATCCACCGAGGCGGCGCAGTTCGTCCGCGCCGCCTGACCCGACCAGCCAAGGAAAGAATGTCATGCCCACCGAACCGCAACGCAGCCGCGCCGTCTTCTCGACCGAAGACTTCGCCCTGATGAAGGAAGCCATCGCCGAACACGTCAAGCGCGTCGCCGACGATCCCCGCTCGATCAAGTTCGCGCATCTCTATCACCGACTGGGCCGGATCGCGTCCTGAGGTCGTCCCTTGGCCTTCGACTTCGCTCAGGCTGAACGGAGGTTGGTGCCGAGTTCCCCTCCGTTCGCACGGAGCGACATCGAAGTGCCCCCTTCTTCCTTGGGGAAGGAAGCGACCCCGCCGATGCCCATCGGCGGGGTTTGTTCGGGCAGCGGAACAAGCATCCCGGTCGCACGCTTATCCGCCCATGCCCGACACCGGCCTGACCGCGCGTATTCGCGAGAACCTCGTCCTCTATGGCGCGCTCGCCGCCAATCTGGGCATCGCCGTGGCCAAGTTCGTCGCGGCGGGGATCACCGGGTCCTCCTCGATGCTGACCGAGGGCGTCCATTCGGTGGTGGACAGCGGCAACCAGATTCTGCTGCTCTATGGCCAGAAGCGCGCCAAGCGCCTGCCCGATGCGATCCACCCCTTCGGCTATGGGCGCGAGCTGTATTTCTGGGCGTTCGTCGTCGCGATCCTGATCTTCGCGCTGGGCGCGGGCATTTCGATCTATGAGGGCTGGCTGCATGTCCAGACGCCCGAGCCGCTGCGCGACCCGACGGTCAATTACATCGTGCTCGCCATCGCCTTCGCCCTGGAAGGAGCGTCCTGGACGATCGCGGTGCGGGAATTCTCGCGCGCCAAGGGCGATAGCGGCTGGTGGCAGGCGATCCATGAGTCGAAGGACCCGGCGGGCTTCATCGTGCTGTTCGAGGATTCGGCGGCGCTGGCGGGTCTGGTCATCGCGGGGCTGGGCGTGTGGCTGTCGCACGCACTGGACGACCCGCGGATCGACGGCGTCGCCTCGATCCTGATCGGGATGGTGCTGGGGCTGGTCGCGATCCTGCTGGCGCGCGAGGCCAAGGGGTTGCTGATCGGCGAGCGGGCCGACCCCAAGGTGGTGGAGACCATCCGCACCATCGTCGCGTCGCGCCCCTGGATCACGCGGGTCAACCATGTCCGCACCATCCATACCGCGCCCGACAGCATCTTCGCCGCGATCAGCGCGGACTTCGACGACAGCCTGCCCATGGGCGTCGCCGAGACGATGATCGAGGTGCTGGAGGACGATCTGCGCCGTGCGGTCCCCAGCCTGTCCTCCATCTATATCCGGCCGGAGAAGCATGAAAATGCCGCTCCGCCCGTGTCGCCCGCCGCGCTATAAGGATCGCCATGACGAAGCTGATGCGAATCGCCATTGCCCTGACGCTCTGGCTCGGCTGTGCGTTGCCCGCACAGGCGGCGGTCACGATCACCTTCTGGAGCCATGAGCTGGGGAACAGCTTCCCGCACAGCTTCTTTTCCCTGCGCGGAACGATCGATGCCAATGGCGCGCCGGTCGACGCCAATTACGGCTTCACCGCCAAATCGGTCTCGCCCGCGCTGCTGATGGGCACGGTCAAGGGGCGGCTGGACATCTCCAAGCCCTTCTACATCTCGACCAGCGACGCGCAATTCTCCTATGTCATGAGCGACGCGCAATATGCCGATATCCTGGCGCTCGTCGCCGCCTGGGACGAGAAGACCGGGGACGCGCGCTACAATCTCAACAATCGCAACTGCGTCCATTTCGTGCAGGAGGCGGCGCGGCGGCTGGGGCTGGTCGGGCTGGATCATCCCGAATTGATGAAGAAGCCGCGCTCCTATCTGAAGGCCGTGGCGCAGGCCAATGCCGACCGGGTCACGATCATTGGCCAGAACGGCAAGACCTATCTCGCCTCGCTCCCACCGCTGCCGACCGCAACGCCCGCGACCATCGCAGCCCCAGCCCCCGCGCCTCAGCCGCCGGCGGGCACCAGTTCGAGTATGTCGACCACCGATTCATAAGCCGGATAGGGAAAGGCGATCCGCCAGTGCTGGGCGTCGATCCGCTCCAGCACCCCCGCCATGTCGCGCGCCCGGTCGCGCCCATAGGCATAGGAGCGCTCCTCATCCCCCAGGATCAACGTGCCCAGGAAGATGCTGCGCGCATCGGTATCGGGAAAGATGCGCCCGCTCAGCCGCTGCGACCCGTCGAGCTTGGTCAACTGAGTACCGTCGTCCGACACGCGGCACCGGAAATAGGGATAGGCGACATAGGTCAGCAGCGCGCGGCCCTGCGACCCCAGCTTGATCGTGCGACAGCGATAATCGCCATCGGGCAGGCCCGGCTCCGCGATCGAATGATCCGGGTCCGCCAGCGAGCCGAGCGCCGCGACCGCCGCCGCCGATCCGCCCGCCCGAGCCTGCGCGATGCCCTTCACCCAGGCGGTGCGCCAGCCGCGCAGGCGAACGCGGTCATCCTCGGTCGCCGCCAGCCGCCAGTCCGCCGCCTGCTCGACCCGTTGCGCGACCGCCGTACCGACCGCGCCCAACGCCATCGCCGCACCCAGCAGGGCCGCCGCCGCCCTCATTGCGCGGTCCAGCCGCCATCGACCGACAGGTTCGCGCCGGTGATCGACTTCGCCTCGTCCCGGCACAGGAACAGCGCCAGTGCCGCGACCTGTTCGATGGTCACGAACTCCTTGGTCGGCTGCGCCTTCAACAGAACCTCGTCGATCACCTGCTCGCGGCTCATCCCCCGCGCCTTCATCGTGTCGGGAATCTGGTTCTCGACCAACGGCGTCCAGACATAGCCCGGCGAGATGCAGTTGGCGGTGATGCCGTCCGTCGCCACTTCCAGCGCCACCGTCTTGGTGATGCCGACCACGCCGTGCTTGGCGGCGACATAGGCCGACTTGTTGGGGCTGGCGACCAGGCTGTGCGCCGAGGCGGTGGTGATGATCCGTCCCCAGCCCGTCGCACGCATATGCGGGATCGCCGCGCGCATCATATGCCAGGCGGAAGACAGGTTGATCGCGATGATCGCGTCCCATTTCTCGACCGGAAATTCGGCGATGGGGGCGACATGCTGGATACCGGCATTGTTGATGACGATATCGACCGATCCGGTTTCCGCCACCGCGCGCTCGATCATCGTGGCGATCTGTTCGGGCCGGGTCATGTCGGCGGGGTCGTAGAGCGCCGTCGCACCGCTCAGCGTCTCCAGCGCGGCACGCTCCGTCTCGATCGCGTCGGCATCGCCGAAACCGTTCAGCACGACGCTCGCGCCCTCCGCCGCCAGCGCCTTGGCATAAGCCAGCCCGATCCCCGAGGTGGAGCCCGAGATCACCGCCGTCTTGCCCTTCAGGAACATGCCATTCTCCCCTGGTATGGCGCGCACCATGCGGCCAGATTACCGGTCGTGCAACCGCCGCAAGGCCTTGCGGGTTCAAAGCGGCAAGACCCGAAAGGCGGGCGAAACGACAAAGGGGTGACGGTGCCATGCGGCTCGACGATTATGACAACGACATCAATGTCGGAGAGGCGCAACCCGGCGGCGGTTTCGGCGGTGGCGGCGGCGGGCTGCTGTTCGGCCTGCTCCCGCTGATCGGCAGCCGCTTCGGATGCGGCGGGATCGTCGTGGTGCTCATCATCCTGGCCGTGCTGGGTATGAACCCGCTCGGCCTGCTGACCGGCGGGGGCAATGCGCCCGTGACCCGGTCCGCCGACAGCGGCCAGCAGAGCGCACGCCAGATCTGCGAAGCCTCGCCCGAGCGGCGTGAGGCCTGCCAGGCGTTCAGCAACGCCGACAACACCTGGGAGAAGATCTTCGCCGACAGCGGCCAGCGCTTCGAGGCGCCGGGCCTGCGCTTCTTCGTCGGCAACTCGGCCCAGTCGGGCTGCGGCGTGGCGCAGTCGGCGGTCGGCCCCTTCTACTGCCCGCCCGACCGCACCATCTATCTCGACACACGCTTCTTCGACGAGCTGGCCAACCGCTTCGGTGCCAAGGGCGACTTCGCCCGCAATTACGTCGTCGCGCATGAGTTCGGCCATCATATCCAGACGCTGCTCGGCACGTCGGACAAGGTCCGCCAGGCGCAACAGGCGGCGGGCGAGGCGGAGGGCAACGCCCTGTCGGTCCGGCTGGAGTTGCAGGCGGATTGCTATGCGGGTGTCTGGGCGGCGAAGAACCGCGACCGGCTGGAGCCCGGCGATGTCGAGGAAGGCATGACCGCCGCTCGCGCCATCGGCGACGACACGCTCCAGCGCGAAGCGACCGGGCGGGTCGTGCCCGACAGCTTCACCCATGGCTCGTCGGAACAGCGGATGCGCTGGCTTCGTCGCGGCATGGAAACCGGCGATCCCGCCCAGTGCGATACGTTCTCGGGCGCAATTTGAGGCGGCAGGGATAGCCCGGCTGTCTGCCGAAGGGAATTATCAAAGGCCCGCCGCCCGCCCAGCACACTCCCCCTCCCGCAAGCGGGAGGGGGGCGGGGGGAGGGAACGCCCCACAGGACGACGCTCGCGGCACTCCCCTCCCCCAGCCCCTCCCGCCTGCGGGAGGGGAGTTATTGAAGGGCCAGCGCCCGCCCAGCACACTCCCCCTCCCGCAAGCGGGAGGGGGTCGGGGGGAGGGAACGCCCCACAGGACGACGCTCGTGGCACTCCCCTCCCCCAACCCCTCCCGCCTGCGGGAGGGGGGCTTTAATAGCCCTTACAGCTTCACCAGCATCTTGCCCTTATTACCGCCCGAGAACAGCGCCAGAAACGCCTCGGGCATCCGGTCCAGCCCTTCGAAGACCGTCTCCTCCCGCTGCAACTTCCCCTCGCCCAGCATCGCGGCCATGTCGCGGTAGAAGCCTTCCTGATCCTTGAAGTCGGAGACGATGAACCCCTGGATCCGCACGCGATTGCCGATCAGGCGGGCGAAATATTTCAGGCTGGTCGGCTTGGCGTCGTTATAGACGTCGATCATCCCGCAAATGGCGAAGCGCGCACCCGGCCGCGCATGGGCCAGCGCGGCGTCGAGATGGTCGCCGCCGACATTGTCGAAATAGACGTCGATCCCGTCCGGTGCCGCTTCGCCCAGCGCCTCGACCACCGGCTTGCCCGCCTTGTAATCGATGACTTTATCGGCCCCCAGCGAGCGTACCCATTCGCCCTTGTCCGCGCCGCCCGCCGATCCGATGACCGTCATCCCCTTGGCCTTGGCGATCTGAACCACCGTCGATCCGACCGCGCCCGCGGCCGCCGACACGAACACCGTGTCGCCCGGCTTGGCCTCGGCGATGCGGAGCAGGCCGTAATAGGCGGTCATGCCCGGCATGCCGAACTGGCCCAGAAAGGCCTGGGGATCGACCGACAGATCGGGCAGCGGCTGGACCTGCGACGCCGGGATCACCGCCTCGTCGCGCCAGCCCGCCATATGGCTGACCAGCGTGCCGACCGCGAGGCCGTCCGCGCGGCTTTCCACCACCTCGCCGATCGCGCCGCCCTGCATCGGCTCGCCCAGTTGGAAGGGCGGGACATAGCTTTTCACGTCGTTCATCCGCCCGCGCATATAGGGGTCGACCGACAACCAGCGGTTCGCCACCCGCACCTGCCCCTCGGCGAGTTCGGGCAGCGCCTGCTCGATCAACGCGAAATCCTGTGGCTTCGGCATCCCCTGCGGGCGGTTTGCCAGCGTCCAAGCTTTCATGCTCATATCCTTTTCATCGTCTGCGGCGGACATGGGAGAGGGCCCGGGTGAAGTCCACCCGAGCCCTCCAAGAAAAGTCACCAGTTAGTGACGTTTTTTTCTATCAGTAACCCCGGTTGGTGTCCGAGGTGCTGCCCGTGGTCGTGCCGCTCGTGCTGGTCGACGCCGTCGAACCGCCGGTGGTCGAGGTCGCCCCCGTAGCGCTCTGACCGGTGGTGCCGGTCGTGCCCTGGCCGGTCTGGCCGTAGCTGCTCGACTGACCATAGGCGTTCGACTGGCCGTAGCGGTTCGATCCGGTCTCGCTGGTGCGATCGCCGAACATGGCGCGGGCGTTTTCCTCTTCGCGCCAGTGACTCTTGGCCTCTTCGGCGGTCTTGGTCAGCGTGACCTTGTCCTCGACCGACTTCAACCAGCGCGACGGGATCGAGTGGTGCTGGCCGTCCGCATCGCGGTCGTTCTTGGTCAGCAGGATGCGATCGCCGCGCACCTTGTCGACGGTGCCGACATGCGCGCCGTCCGACCCCAGCACTTCCTGATGTTCGGTCACCTTGGACAACAGGCCGCGCTGCCCCTCGCGCTCGGTGCGCCAGCTGCTGAACTCGTTCTCGAACTTGGTGCGGTTCTCGCTGCGATATTCGTCATAATCGCGGTCGAGCGCGGCGATCTGGCCCGAGCGCCAGCTATTATAGTCGTGGTCCTGCGCGGCATAGTAACGCTCGTCGAAGCGGGCATCGGCCTCGCGGCGGCGCTCCGCCTCCTCGTCGCCGAACCACGAACGGACCTCGTCCCCTGCGCGGGCGAAGAAGCCGCGATCGTCATAGTCATAGCCCTGCGGCTGGCGACCATAGTCGCGGCCCGACTGCTGGCGGCCCTGATCGCCGCGACCCTGGCGGTCGTCCCGGCCATAGCGATCGCCGGTATAGCCATAGCCTCGCGCGGAATCGCCGTAACCGCGCGTCGTGTCGCTATAGCCCGAGGGTCGATAGCCTTCGCGGCCATAGTCGCGCTGGCCACCGCGATAGCTGTCGCGCCCATAGGAGCCATAATCGCCCGAACCCGAACGCCCTTCGCCATAGCGGCCTTCGTTCTGGCGACCGCCGAAATCCTGGCGTGAGCCGCGATAGCTGTCGTCCCGGTCATAGCCCTGGCGGCCATAGCCCTGATGGCCATAGTCGCGCGCGCCGTAACCGCGACGGCTGTCGTTGCGGCTGTCATCGCGATCGTCGTCGAACGCGCCCGCCGCTTCGTAATCGCGCGCGCTGGAATAGGTGTAGTCCCGCCCCGAGCCGTAATCCCGGCCATAGTCGAAGTCGCGACCGCCACGATTGGCGTCGCGGGAATAGCGATCGTAAGCCATCCTAAACCCTCCTGAAAATCGGTCCTGCGGGGGCCGACGCCGCTCGTCCGGCGGGCCGTACCTTCCGACGGTTTCAATGAGGAAGATCAAGACATTGTTCCGTGGCCGGGGTGCTCCGCACGACGGAATGCCCGATGCGAAAGGCCGAAAGCGGCGGAAAAATTTTCGCAGCCCGCCGCTTTGGAGTGTTGCGTCGCCCCGGATCACCGGCTAATGGCGTCGCTCCCGACCACGGTCGGGATATGGGGCGGGGCTGTAGCTCAGATGGGAGAGCGCTGCAATCGCACTGCAGAGGTCAGGGGTTCGATTCCCCTCAGCTCCACCACCCCTTTTACCGGACGATATGCCGGTGCTTTTCTCCCCCATCGCTGACGCCGTCCGGCTCTTGCCCGATCCCGCATGCCATGCGTTGACGCCGCGATGATCCCCGATCCCATTCCCGCCGCCACCCTGATCCTGATGCGCGAAGGGGCGGAGCGCGACGCCCTTCCCGAAATCCTGATGGTCGAACGCGGCGCGGCGCTGGCCTTTCTGGGCGGGGCAATGGTCTTTCCCGGTGGTCGGGTAGATCCCGGCGACCATGCCATGGTGCCCGCCGATGCCGCAGATCCGGACGACAGCGCCGCGCGCATCGCCGCCATTCGCGAGACGATCGAGGAAGTCGGGCTGGCGGCCGGCCTGATGCCGAATCCCGATGAAATCACCATCGCGGACCTGCGCGCCGACATGGCTCGCGGCCAGTCCTTCGCGGCGGCGCTGTCCCAACGGCACCTGCGGATCGAGGAGGCCGCGCTGACACCGTTTGCCCGATGGTGTCCCGAACATGTCCCCGTGCGTCGGTTCGATGCGCGCTTCTATCTGGCGGAGATACCGCGCCACGCCTCCACCCCGATCATCGACGGGGGCGAAACCGCCGCCGCGCGGTGGATGACGGCGCAGGCCGCCCTGTCGGCGGCGGACCGGGGGGATATCCATATCATCTTCCCGACCCGTCGGACGCTGGAACGATTGGCCCAGTATCGGGATTTCCCCTCTGCCATGGCCGATGCCCGCGCCTGGCCGGTCCGGCGGATCGTTCCTTTCCAGGCGGAGCGTAACGGCGTGCCATCGATCTGCATCCCCGACGATATGGGCTATCCGATCACCTCGGAGCCCGTCACCGCCGCCAGACGCGGGTGATGCGCGCGCTCCGGCGATGGACGACCGTCATGGTCCTGATCGCCGGATCGGCGATGCTGGCGCTGCTGATCTGGACTCTGGTGCGGCAGCGGCCACAGGACGTGCCCTGGGCGCCGCTCGATCTCGGCCAGCCGGTCGGGCTGTTCACCGGGCGCAAGCTGACCGCACTGACCCGGGACCGGGCGGCGTGCCTGGCGCTGCTCGACAAGGCGGGGATCGCCTATACCGCCTTGCCGCCACGCTCGACGGGCGGACAGTGCGGCTATGACGATGCGGTGCGCTTCGCAACCGGCGGCGCGCGGTCGGTCGGCTATCGGCCCGCCTCGCTCGGCGTCTCCTGCCCGGTCGCCGCCTCGCTCGCCTTATGGGAATGGAACAGCGTCCAGCCCGCCGCCCGCGCGCTATTGGGGGCGGAGGTCGTCGCGATCGATCATCTGGGCAGCTATAATTGCCGCCGGATCAACGGTCGCAGTTCCAGCGACTGGAGCGAACATGCGCGCGCCAATGCGGTCGATATCGCGGGGTTTCGCCTGAGCGACGGTCGCCGGATCAGCGTGTTGCGCGACTGGCGCAATCAGGGAAAGACCGGGCAATTCCTGCGCCGGGTCCGCGACGAGGCATGCGATCTGTTCGCGACCACCTTGTCGCCCGACTATAACGCCGCCCATGCCGATCATTTCCATCTCGACCAGGCCTATCGCGGGCCGATGGGCTGGCGCGCCTGTCGCTGACCGGCGCGCTCTTCGGCGATCAATTGGCCAGCGAGGTGCCGTTGGTGTCCACCTTCTCCACCCAATGCGGGAAGAAGGCGGGCTGGCGGCTCGACCAGCCTGCCGCGGTCGCCGCCGCCTCGCTGATCGACTGGAGCAGCTTGCGCCGCAATTCGGGATGCAGATGCGGCAGCGCCGCCGCCGAACAGAAGA
The DNA here is from genome assembly GCF_030819175.1 of Sphingomonas sp. SORGH_AS_0879. Classification (NCBI taxonomy): domain Bacteria; kingdom Pseudomonadati; phylum Pseudomonadota; class Alphaproteobacteria; order Sphingomonadales; family Sphingomonadaceae; genus Sphingomonas; species Sphingomonas sp. SORGH_AS_0879. The sequence continues at coordinate 1,174,610 of NZ_JAUTBJ010000002.1, read as the reverse complement.
CCGCCGGCAGCCAGGGCCGCACCTCGGCCCCGATCAGCCGCTCATAAAGGAAGCGGAAGGCCGAAAAGCTGGTCAGCCGCCCCTGCCCCAGATCGAACGCCGCGATCGTCACGAAGGGGGCCATGAACGGCTCCAGCGATTCCAGGCCGCTGTCGACCGGGATCAGGTGCCGAATTTCGGGCAGGTTGCGGTACAGCCGGGCTTGGGCGCGGATGCTTGCCGCCTCGACCACGTCGCGCGACCAGCGGGCCATCGCATCCTCACGGTCCAGCCCGATGTCGAGCGACCGGCGGATGTAACGCTGGGTCGCCGCCGCGAAGCCCGCAAATTCCTTCATCTCGGCCAATGTCATCGTGCCTTCGGCCGGTCTGTTCCTCGATCCCATATCCTTTACCCCGCCCATCGAGACTGCCCGATCATCATGCGCCGATCTCGTTAACGCAATGCTGAACGGGCCGAAGACAGACGACCATGAAATCCGCCGCGCCGCAACATTGATTGCGACGAACGGTGCTCGGGGCCATCATTTTCCGGATATTGTCCGCAGACGGGACAGAAAGGGTCGTTTGGCGACATCCCGGTTCCGCATCGACCACGCGGCCCGGATGCGTCGCGACGAACCCATCGGGCGAGGCGGCGCGGTTGCGCCTCCCCACCCGGATCGGCGATTATTCCTTGTAACCCGACGACTCTGCCGGGCCGTCGCGGCCGGGCTGGGTGATCGAGGGCGGATCGCTGGCGTCCATCGATTCGTCGAGGCTTTCGTCGAGCTGTGCTTCGACATCCTCGGGGTTCTTCTTCAGGTCGCCGGTGATCTCCGGGTCCTGTCCGGCGTCCTGTTCGGGCGGACGCGGACGGTTGCCCTGCTCGGCCTGTTCGCCGCCCGGCGCCACCGACACGCTGTCCAGCGCGCGGTCGTCGATGCTGTCGTTCATGTCACTTCCCCATCACGAGTGGACAGGATCAACGAGCCAGCCCGCGCAAGCGTTCCTGCCCCGCCTCAGTCGAGACGGCGAACGCTGACCCGTTGATCGCAAAGCTGCGCCTCGCCGAAGACGGTCATGAAGGCGATGTCGGTGGCATCGCGCCCGACGCACACCCGCGCGATCTCGTCGGCACGCGCCATGCCGGTCGCATCGACCAGGTGCCAGCTTCCCTCCAGCCACAACTCGGCGACGGCATGGAAGTCGGGCGGGTCGACGCCGGGCGCATAGGCCGAGACGCAGCGCGCCGGGATCTCCGCCGCCCGCGCCAGGGCGACCAGCAGATGGGCATAGTCGCGACACACCCCGATGCGCATTCCGAAGGTATCGAGCGCGCTGGTCCCGCCGGTCGAACTGCCCGACCGATAGTCGAGGCGGGTCGACACCCAGTCGATCAGCGCCGTCGCCATCACACCGCCCGAAAGACCGGCAAAACGCCGTCGCACGAACCCCTCCAGCCGGTCGGACTCGCAATAACGGCTGGGTAGCAGATAGGGGATGAGGTCGCCGGTCAGCGCGCGCGCCGGGGTCGCCTGCATCCCCTCCAGCCGCAGCACGGGGCGGTCGATCGCCACCACCGCCTCGTACCGCGCGACCAGGGCATGGTCCGCGCGCACCCAGCATCGCTGTCCGATCCCGTCCTCGCCCGGCACCGCCGTCACGCCGTGGTCGGACCAGATGGTCAGCGCCTGATGCTCCAGCCGCTGGTCGGCCATCGCCGCCACCTCGACCTGCAACAGGATATCCGCCGGTTCGCGAAGGCCATAGTCCAGCGTCACTTCGATCGACAGGCGCATGGGCCGTGTTCCTTCCACGAAAAAAGGGCCCGGCGGACACTCCGCCGGGCCCCATGTCTAAACCCGTTATCCGACGATTAGTCGCGGCTGGAGCCGAACAGACGCAGGATGAACAGGAACATGTTGATGAAATCGAGATACAGGCTGAGCGCCGACATGATGACCACCCGGTCCTGCATCGACGTACCGCGCACCTGATAATACATCTCCTTGGTCCGCTGCGTGTCATAGGCGGTCAGCCCAGCGAACAGCAGCACGCCGACGAAGCTGATGACCAGCGCCATCGTGCCCGACTGGAGGAAGATGTTGATCACGCTGGCGACGATCAGGCCGACCAGACCGACGATCAGGAAGGTGCCGAACGCCGACAGGTCGCGCTTGGTGGTGTAGCCATAGAGGCTCAGCGCCGCGAAGCCCGCCGCGGTGGCGAAGAACGCGCCCGCGATCGACGAACCGCTATAGACCAGGAAGATGGTCGACAGCGACAGGCCCATGACGACCGCGAACGCCCAGAAGAGCATCTGCATCGTCGAGGTCTTCATGCGGTTGACGCCCATGCTCAGGGCGAACACGAAGCCGAGCGGCGCGAACATGATGACATATTTCAGCGGACCGCCGTTCAGGAAGACGTTCGCGGCCATGCTGCCCCGCCCGCCCCATGCGAAGAGCAGCGCGACGATACCCGTCAGCAGCACGCCCGACGTCATGTAATTATAGACGGACAGCATGTACGAACGCAGACCCGCATCATAGGCGGTCGAGCCCGTGGTGGCGGTGGTACCGAACGGCGCGGCGCTCGGCCGTGGATCAGACCAGTTTGCCATGGTGAAACATTGCTCCTTTGCCCGGCCATATGCCGGTTATGGGAAATATCGCTCCGTTGGTGACTCATTTCAAGCGGGAGAGGTTCCCGTGACGGCAACAGAATGCGATAGACATGTTTTGTCATGGTCCGCCTGTTCGTCGCCCTTCGCCCGCCCCCCGCCATTCGCGACAGGCTGGCCGATGTCATGGACGGCGTTCCCCATGCCCGGTGGCAGGATGACGACCAGCTTCACCTGACCCTGCGCTTCATCGGCGAGGTGGATCGCCCGGTGGCGGAGGATATCGTCGCCGTGCTGGGACAGGTCCACGCCCCCGCGCCGGTCGTCCGAATCGCCGGGGTCGGCGCGTTCGATCACCGCGGGCGGGTCGACACCCTATGGGCCGGGGTCGGCCCGCACGACGCGCTCGCCCATCTGCATCGCAAGGTGGACCAGGCCTGTGTGCGTGTCGGCCTGCCGCGCCGAAGCGCGCGCCTATCGCCCGCATATCACGCTGGCCCGCCTGCCCCGATCCGCCGGGACCGCGCCCGAGATCGAGGGGTGGCGCGCCGTCCATGCCGGTCTGTCCAGCGCCCCTTTCGCCATGGAGCATATCCTGCTCTATCAAAGCCACCTCGGCCATGGCGGCGCATCCTATGAACCGTTGATGCGTTGGCCGCTGGATACCGGCGGGTGACAAGCCGGGCCTTCTTCGTTTCGTTCGATCAGGGAGCTTCCGACATGAAATATCTCGCACTCACGACTGCCGCGATCGTCGCGCTGGGCCTGTCGGCCTGCGACCAGACCAGGATGGAAACGGGCTCCCCCGTCCCCGGCGGACCGAGTGCGACCGCGAGCCTGCGTACCGGCACCGGCGTCGAGGCGGGCCGCGCCACCGCGACCGAGGTGGCGGGCGGGCTTCGCATCACGCTGGACGCGATGAACGTTCCGGCGGGGATGCACGGCGTCCATATCCACACAGTCGGTCGCTGCGACGCACCGGACTTCACGACCGCTGGCGGCCACTGGAACCCGACGCAGCGCCAGCATGGCAGCATGAACCCGCAAGGGCCGCATGAGGGCGACATGCCCAACATGACGGTCGGCAGCGACGGGCGCGGGACGCTGGGCGTGGTGCTGCCGGGCGCGACCATGGCGGGGCTGCTCGATGCGGACGGCTCGGCGATCGTAATCCATGCCGCCGCCGACGATCTCAAGACCGACCCCAGCGGCAATAGCGGCGGCCGCATCGCCTGTGGCGTTTTCCAGGCCAATTAAGCCCCTTCGCCCCGCCGCCGATCGGGTGGCGGGGCGCTGATCCCTACCCGGAGCGCCGATGACCAAAGCCCTGCCCACTCGCGCATTTGGCGGCTTCCTGTTCGACATGGACGGAACGATCCTGAGTTCCATCGCTTCGGCCGAACGCGCCTGGACCATCTGGGCGGAGCGGCATGGATTGAACGTGGCCGCGTTCCTCCCAACCATCCACGGCGTCCAGTCGGTCGAGACGATCCGGCGACTGAACCTGCCCGGAGTCGATCCGGTGGCCGAAGCGCATGCGCTGACCGAGGCGGAGATGCTGGACGTGGACGATGTGGCGCCGATCGGCGGCGCGGCCGAATTCCTGGCGGCGCTGCCGGCGGATCGCTGGGCGATCGTGACCTCCGCGCCCAAGCGGCTGGCCGAGGTGCGGCTGAAGGCCGCCGGGTTGCCGCTACCGGGCGTATTCGTGACGGCGGAGGATGCGGAACGGAGCAAGCCCGCGCCGGATGGCTTCCTGCTGGGGGCCGAGCGTCTGGGTGTCGCACCGGAGGATTGCCTGGCGTTCGAAGACGCCCCCGCCGGAATCACGGCGGCCGAAGCGGCGGGAATGACGGTGGTGGTGATCGCCGAGACGCATCGGGATAGGATGGATACGCACCATGCGATGGTGACGGACTATCGTGATTTGTCGGTGGAGTGGGATGGCGCGAGTTTGAGGCTGGAGCACCGGGTTTAGGCTGTGCGGTTCCCCAGCCTCCGTTCAGCCTGAGCGAAGTCGAAGGCCAGGGGATTCCGGGCGAGAGGTCGGGACGTGCACTTCGACTTCGCTCAGTGCGAACGGGATCAGGAAGGGATACCCCCTCCCCTCAAACCGTGAAGCTTTCCCCGCACCCGCACGCGCCCTTGGCGTTCGGATTCTGGAACACGAAACCGGCGGTGAAGTCGTCCTCCACCCAATCCATGGTCGAGCCGATCAGGTACAGGATCGACCCGCCATCGACGAACAGCGTGCCGCCCGGCGTGTCGATCCTCTCGTCGAACGCCTTGGCCTCGGTCACGTAATCCACCGAATAGGCGAGGCCGGAACACCCCCGGCGCGGGGTGGACAGCTTGACCCCGATCGCCCCCTCGGGCGCGCGGGCCATCAGGTCGGCAATCCGCGCCTCGGCGGAGGGCGTCAGGTTGAGCGCGGCGGGACGCGGGCGCAAGGTGGTCGCCATGGTCAGAGCATCCCCAGTTCGAGCTTGGCGTCGTCCGACATCTTCTGCGGATCCCAGGGCGGGTCCCAGACCAGGTTGACGTCCGCCGTCGCGATCCCCGGCACCGCCGAGACGCGCAGTTCGACCTCACCCGGCATCGATTCGGCGACCGGGCAATGCGGGGTGGTCAGCGTCATGGTAACGACCGCATGGCCGCCCTCGGTCACCTCGACCCCGTAGATCAGCCCCAGATCATAGATATTGACCGGGATTTCAGGATCGAAAATATCCTTCAGCGCGTCGATGATGCCATCATACAGCGCCCCGCCCGGCTGCGTCGGATCGTCACTGGCCGGCTTTTGCGACAGGAAGCCCGACAGATAGTCGCGCTGGCGTTCTGCCGGGGACTCGACGACATCCTGCACCCGCGCCTTGGGCGGCTGCGCGACGCTGTCCACTTCTTCGATCTTGTAGTCGCTCATCCGAAAATCCTCGTGACCCGCCGGACGCCATCCACCAGCGCCGCGACGTCATCGGGTCCGTTATACACGCCGAAGCTCGCCCGCGCGGTGGCGGGCAGGCCGAGCGCCTCCATCAGCGGCTGCGCGCAGTGATGGCCCGCGCGGATCGCCACCCGGCTCTCGTCCAATATGGTGCCGATATCATGGGGATGCACCCCCTCGACCGCGAAACTGACGATTCCCGCCGAGTCCTCAGGGCCCAGCAGCCGCACCGAGTTGATCGCCGACAGACCTTCGCGCGCCTGCGCGACCAAAGCCGCCTCATGCGCATGGATCGCGTCCAGCCCGATGGCCGAAACATAGTCGATCGCGGCATGAAGCCCCAATGCGCCGACGATATGCGGCGTCCCCGCCTCGAACCGGCCGGGCGGGGGGGCGTAGGTCGTCTTCGCGAAGCTGACCCGATCGATCATCGACCCGCCACCCTGATAGGGCGGCATCGCGTCCAGCAATTCGGGCCGCGCCCAGAGCACGCCGATCCCGGTCGGGCCATAAAGCTTGTGGCCGGAGAAGACATAGAAGTCGCAATCCAGCGCCTTCACATCGACCGCGATGCGCGGCACCGCCTGACACCCGTCGAGCAGGATCTTCGCACCCACGCCATGCGCCAGATCGGCCGCGCGCCGTCCGTCGAGGACCGAGCCCAACACGTTCGACACATGGCCCAGCGACACCAGCTTGTGCGCCGGGGTCAGCATGCGCGCCATTGCATCCAGGTCGATGCGGTGATCCGCCGTCAGCGGCAACACATCGATCGCGACGCCCAGCCGCTCGGCGACCATCTGCCACGGCACGATGTTGGAGTGATGCTCCAGCATCGACAACAGGATGCGGTCGCCCGCCTTGAGGTGGGTCGCGGCCCAGCATTGCGCGACGAGGTTGATCCCTTCGGTCGCGCCGCGCGTGAAGACGATCTCGTTGGCCGAACCCGCACCGATGAATCGCGCGGTCGCCTCGCGCGCGGCCTCATAGGCCAGCGTCATGTCCGCCGAACGCTGATACACCCCGCGATGCACGGTCGCATAGCTGGTGTCGTAGGCGCGGGTGATCGCGTCGATCACCACTTGCGGCTTCTGCGCGGTCGCGGCCGTGTCGAGATAGGCCCAACCGTCCGGGATGGCCGGAAAATCCGCCACCCGGTCAAGAGGACAAGCCGTCGCCATCACCCATTCCTCCCCATCTCCGATGGGGAGGGGGACCGCCGCGAAGCGGTGGTGGAGGGGCAAGCCCCTCCGGCCCCTCCACCCCTCGCTTCGCGAGCGGTCCCCCTCCCCGCGCAAAGCGCAGGGAGGATTTGGGTGGTCACGTTCAAAGCGCCGCCTCCAGCCAGGCATCGGCATCCGCCGCGAAGGCTTCGCGCACCACCTCGTTGCCGATGCGGTCGATGGCATCCGCCACGAAGGCGCGGGTCAGCAACGCCTGCGCGCGGGGCTTCGGAATGCCACGGCTCTGCATATAGAACAGCGCGCGGGCGTCGAGTTCGCCCACGGTCGCGCCATGCGCGCACTTCACATCATCGGCGAAGATTTCCAGTTCGGGCTTCAAATTCACCGTTGCCGTCCGCTGGAGCAGCAGGCCACGAAGCGACTGTTCGCCATCGGTCTTCTGTGCATGACGTGCCACTTCGACGCGGGCGGCAAGGCTCGCCTGGCTGCGATCGGCGGCGACCGCACGCCATAGCTGGTGGCTCTGCCCGTTCAGCGCGGCGTGACGCAGGCCCACCGCACATTCCTGCTTCAACTCCCCCTTGGTCAGCAGCGCGCCGCCGAACTCGGCATAGGCCCCGTCGCCGGTCTGGGTGATCCCGCCATCGATCCGCGCGCCCATATTGCCCGCCGCCAGGAAAGTCGCGGTCAGGCTCGCGCCCTCGCCCAGTTCGGCTTCCTCGCGCAGCGACACGAAGCCGTCGTCCTGCAACAGCCGAACGCCACGCATCAACCGCGCCGACGCCGCCAGCGTCACCCGCGTCAGCCGGTTGGTCCAGCCGCGCCCGACATAGGTCTCATAGACCTGCGCCGCCGCATCCTCGGCCAGTATGATCTCGGCGGGCAGGTGATTGGCCGCGCCGCTGGCGACATGGACGATCTGCACGGGCTCCGCGACCGCATCGCGCTCCAGCCGCAGCGACCAGCCACGCCCCAAAGCCTGCCGCCCGAGCGGATGATCGCTGGCGTCGATCTGGGTCAGTTGCACCGGGCCGAGATGGCTGGCGCTTTCATCCAGCACGCCGTCCACGAACAGCAACCGCGCGCCGGGGAGATCGAGGAAACGATCCGCCCCCGCAACCGGGCCAGCCCGCTCACTCTCCGCCGCCCGCCGAAGCGCGTCGAGATCCGCCCAGCGCCAGGCCTCTTCCCGCTTGGAAGGAAGGTCCAACACGTCCACCATCAATTCCTCCCCAAGCCATGCTTGGGGAGGGGGACCATGCGCAGCATGGTGGAGGGGCAAGCCCCTCCGGCCCCTCCACCCCTCGCTTCGCGAGCGCCCCCCCTCCCCGCGCTTTGCGCAGGGAGGAATGGTGCGGTCACGCTCATGCCTCCACCCCGGCATAGCCTTCACGTTCCAGTTCAAGCGCGAGTTCGGGACCGCCCGAACGCACGATGCGGCCATCGGCCAGCACATGCACCCGGTCGGGCTGCACATAGTCGAGCAGCCGCTGATAATGGGTGATCAGCAGCACCGCCTTGTCGGGCGCCCGCATGATCCGGTTGATGCCGTCGCCGACGATGCGCAGCGCGTCGATGTCGAGGCCCGAGTCGGTCTCATCGAGGATCGCGAACTTGGGATTCAGGATGCCCATCTGAACCATCTCGTTGCGCTTCTTCTCGCCACCCGAGAAGCCGACATTGACCGGACGCTTGAGCATGTCCTGGTTTAGCCCCAGCCCATCGGCCTGCGCGCGGGCGAGCTTCAGGAACTCAGCCCCCGACAGCGGCTTTTCATCGCGCTGGCCACGCTGTGCGTTCAGGCTCTCGCGCAGGAACTGGACATTGGACACGCCGGGAATTTCGACCGGATACTGGAAGCCCAGGAACAGCCCGGCGGCGGCCCGCTCGTTCGGCTCCAGTTCGAGCAGGTCGACGCCGTCGAACGTCACCGAACCCTCGGTCACTTCATACCCCGGACGGCCGCCCAGCACATAGCCGAGCGTCGACTTGCCCGCACCATTGGGGCCCATGATCGCATGGACTTCGCCCGCATTCACCTCAAGCGACAGGCCCTTGAGGATCGGCTTGCCGTCAATCTCGGCGTGGAGGTTTTCAATTTTCAGCATCAGTTTCTCAGCTCGACCATGACGTGACCGACCGTGTCGGCGTTAATTTCTTTCCTCCCCTTAAAGGGGAGGTGGCAGCGCGAAGCGCTGACGGAGGGGTGTCGCGCTCACGATAGGGGGACACCCCTCCACCCCGCCCTGACGGGCGCGGTCCCCCTCCCCTTGCAGGGGAGGAAAGTCATCACCCCACGCTCCCCTCCAACGAAATCCCCAGCAGTTTCTGCGCCTCGACCGCGAACTCCATCGGGAGTTGCTGCAAGACTTCGCGCGCGAAACCGTTGACGATCAGCGCGACCGCCGCTTCCTGATCAAGCCCCCGGCTCATCGCGTAGAAGAGCTGGTCTTCGCTGATCTTGCTGGTCGTCGCTTCATGCTCGATCTGCGCGCTGGGGTTCTTGACCTCGATATAGGGCACGGTGTGCGCACCGCACTGGTCGCCCAGCAGCAGGCTGTCGCACTGGGTGAAGTTGCGGACATTCTCGGCGGTCGCCGCCACACGGACCAACCCGCGATAGGTATTGTCCGAGCGCCCGGCCGAAATCCCCTTCGACACGATGGTGGAGCGGGTGTTCTTGCCGAGATGGATCATCTTGGTGCCGGTATCGGCCTGCTGGCGGTTGTTGGTGACCGCCACCGAGTAGAACTCGCCCACCGAGCCATCGCCCGCCAGCACGCAGCTTGGGTATTTCCACGTCACCGCCGAGCCGGTTTCGACCTGCGTCCACGACACTTTGCTGTTCTTGCCCTGGCACAGCGCGCGCTTGGTGACGAAGTTGTAGATGCCGCCGACGCCATTCTCGTCGCCCGGATACCAGTTCTGCACGGTCGAATATTTGATCTCGGCATCGTCCAGCGCGACCAGTTCGACGACCGCCGCGTGCAACTGGTTCTCGTCGCGCATCGGCGCGGTGCAGCCTTCGAGATAGGAGACATAGGCCCCCTTGTCCGCGACGATCAGCGTGCGCTCGAACTGGCCGGTATTCTCCGCGTTGATGCGGAAATAGGTGGACAGTTCCATCGGGCAGCGAACGCCCTCGGGGATGTAGACGAAGGTGCCGTCGGAAAAGACCGCCGAGTTGAGTGTCGCGAAATAATTGTCACGCTGCGGCACGACCTTGCCCAGCCACTTGCGGACCAGATCGGGATATTCCTTGATCGCCTCGGAGATGGAGCGGAAGATGACCCCCGCCGCTTCCAGTTCCTTGCGGAAGGTGGTCGCGACCGAGACGCTGTCGAACACCGCGTCGACCGCGACCTTGCGTGCGCCCTCGACGCCCGCCAGCACTTCCTGCTCGGCGATCGGGATGCCCAGCTTTTCGTAAGTCCGCCGAATCTCGGGATCGAGTTCGTCGAGCGAAGCGATCGTCTTCTTCTGCTTCGGCTCGGCGTAATAATACGCGTCCTGATAGTCGATCGGCGGGATGTTCAGCTTCGCCCAGTCCGGCGTCTCCAGCGTCTGCCACAGGCGAAACGCCTTCAACCGCCAGTCGAGCATCCATTCCGGCTCGCCCTTCTTGGCCGAGATATAGCGGACCGTATCCTCACTCAGCCCCTTGGGCGCGAAGTCCTGCTCGATCTCGGTGGCGAAGCCCCACTCGTACTTCTTGTTGGCGGCGGCGAGCGCCTCTGCATTCTTCGTGGCCATCAGGCGAATACCCCCGGACGCAAACCGGCGTCCATCACTTGCGATTCAACAGGATCGGCGGCGAGCGTCGCGAGCGTCACCCCGGAAAAAGCGGCGCGTACCGCCTGATTGACGACATGCCAATGCGGACGAACGCGGCATTGCATTTCAAGGCCGCATTCATGCGCGGCCCCCTCGACACAGGCGGTCAGCGCGATCGGGCCGTCCACCGCCTCGACAATGTCGGCCAGGCTGATCGTGTCCGCCTCGCGCGCCAGACGGATTCCACCGCCGGTGCCGCGCGTGCTCTCGATCAGGCCCGCGCTCGCCAGACGGCTGACCAGCTTCTGCGCGGTGGGCAAGGGCACGCCCGTCTGCCCGGCCAGCAAGGTCGCATTGCTGCGCCCGCCCGCACCTTCGCGCGCGGCGGCGGTCATCATGACGACCGCATAATCGGCCAGGCTGGAAAGGCGCATATTCTCCCAATCGGATGAATTTGATCCGATTGGCAAATGGGCGTGAGGGGCCGGTTCGTCAACCGGGTTTCGATGCGGGAATTTCGATGGGTGTGAGTGGCAGTGCCGCTCATCTTCTTTCTTAAGCCCCTCCCGCAGGCGGGAGGGGTTTGGGGAGGGCAAGGCCACAGGCGATGGTCTCGGTGAGACTCCCGGCCCTCCCCCATCCCCTCCCGTTTACGGGAGGGGCGTGAGACTCAGTCAGCGCCCGATCAGGTCTTGCGCGATTTCGTCCGCGACGTCCGAGGCCGGATGGCCCGTCTCCTCCGACCGCTGCCACACCTGCTCCAGACGCTCGGGGATCTTGGCGATGCGCGCCATGACCTCGGCCTCGTCGCCCTGGCCCAGATATTCCAGGCCGACATTGATGATGCCGCCCGCGTTGATGACGTAGTCGGGCGCATAGAGGATGCCCGCCTCCGCCACGCGCGCACCGTCTTCACGGGTGGCAAGCTGGTTGTTCGCGCCGCCCGCGACGACCTTGGCCTTCAGCCGCTGGATCGAATCGGCGTTCAGCACCGCGCCCAGCGCATTGGGGCTGACCAGGTCGACATCCGCGAACAGGATCTCATCCGCGGAGGCGACGCTCGCGCCCAGTTCCGCCGCCATCTGTTCGGCTCGCGCCTGATTGACGTCGGCGATGGTCAGCACCGCGCCGTCCTTGGCCAGCAGCTTGGCAAGCCCGCCGCCGACCGAGCCGACGCCCTGGATCGCGACGCGCACGCCCTTCATGTCGGTCGCGCCCAGCCCGCGCTTCGCCGCCGCCTTGACGCCCAGATAGACGCCATGCGCGGTGTACGGGCCGGGATCGCCGCCCGCCGCGCCGCTCGCCACCGGCAGGCCGGAGACATAGCGGGTCTGGGTCGCGATGATCTTCATCCGCTCCTCGGACATGCCCACGTCCTCGGCGGTGACATAGCGGCCGCCCAGCGATTCGACCGCGCGCCCAAAGGCTTCCAACTGCGCCGTGGTGATCGTGTCACCCTGCTTGGCCGCGAGTACCACGCCCTTGCCGCCGCCCAGCGCCAGACCCGCCATCGCGTTCTTGTAGCTCATGCCGCGCGACAGGCGCAGCGCGTCGGTGATGGCGAGCGCGGGGGTGCCGTAATTCCAGAAGCGCGCGCCCCCCGCCGCCGGGCCGAGATGCGTCGAGTGCACCGCGATCACCGCCTGCAATCCCGATGCGGGATCGGTGAACAGGTGCACGCCTTCATGCGCGTCGAAATCGGGAAAGCCCCAGTTGGTCATGCTCGTCCTTCGGTCCGACAAATGCGGAACCGGACCGAGTCTTCCGACCCGGCCACCCGATCGGTGAGGATTCTGGGAGGACACGGCTCTGAAGGGGGCCGGTGCCGTGGCCAGCAAATGGCCGGAAAAGAATGGGGCGACCGACGGGACTTGAACCCGCAACTTCCGGCATCACAAGCCGGCGCTCTAACCAATTGAACTACGGTCGCCGCGAAGGCTTGCGCCCCTAAACGGGTTGCAGCCCCTTCGTCAAGCGGTCAAAAGCGCCCTTCCGCCGAAAGTCGGTATCCGCCACCCGACCCCGCCACGAAGCCCAGTTGCTCCAGCTTCGCCGCCGCCGCCGGATCGCCGGGCGTCAGGACCAGGTCGGCGGTGTAGCGACCATCGGGCCGGATGCGCAGATTGACCGACTCGGTGCCCCCCTGCCCCGTCATCGGCAGCAGCAGCGCCCCCGCCTCGCACCGCGCATTGCCCATCATCGTCGGCGGCAGCGGCAGGCCGCCCGCATCGCCCGTCACGCTCGCACGGACGCGCCCGCCCGCTTCCTCGCACACGCCGTCGCGGAAGCGGACCGTCACATCCTCCAGCGCCAGCGTGGTGACCGGCAGGGGAGCGAACAGCGCGGCGGCGGGCAGGCTGGCGGTAACGCCATCGATCCCCATCGCATGACGGCCGATCGTCGCCGCGCCCATGATCGGACGGCCATCCGCGCCCGCCCCCTCGAACGCCAGCCGGGCGCGGCCGACCAGCAGCGCGAAGGGCGAGAGCGACACGCGCAGGTCGCCCAGCGCGACGTCGCCGAACCGCGCCTCCAACAGGCTGCCCCCCCATATGGTGCCGCCGACCCGCCTGGCGCTCAGCCCTTCGTCGGCCAGTCCGGTCGCGCCCAGCGCGAGGCGCATCGGCAGAAAGACGATCAGCGCCACGGCCAGCATGGCTGCGAACAGCACCGAAGGCCGCGTGGTCATCCGCAACCGCATCACGACACCCGCGTCCGCAGGATCAGCGCCACGCCGACGGTCCGGTCGCCATTGTCGGTCAGCGTCGCCTGCTCGACCAGCACCCCGCCCCGTTCCAGCCGGGCGAGCCAGGGGGTCAGCGCCCCCGCCCGCGCCGAGGCGATCTGCGCACGCACACGGCCGGGGCCGTCCTCGGTCAGCGCGGACAAGGTGAAGCCCGCCTGCTCCGCCGACAGTCGCACCGTATCGGCCAGCGTCCCCGCCAGCGCGGGCGGACGCCGCCGCCGGTTACGCAGTTCGTCGGCGATGGCCTGCGCCTCGCCCAGCCTGATCACCGCATCGGCATGGCGTTCCCGCGCGCTCGACAGGCCGTCACCCATGGGCCGCAGGATGCCGCCCCAGACGATCGTCACGATCAGCAGCGCGCCCATGACCAGCAGCAGCCGCTTCTCCCGCGTCGAGCGCCCGTCGAACCAGAGTTTCAGCGCCTTCATCGTGCGCGCACCATGAATTCTCCCGTGATCCGGCCATTCGCCGCGACGAAGGTGCTGGGCTGGACGGTGAAGCCTTGGGTTTCGATCGCCCGCTTCAGATCGGTGGCGAGCGCCTCGCGATCCACCGCCACGCCCAGGCGGATGTCGCCGTTCGGCTGGAAATCCATCGCGGTCAACTCCGAGCCCGGCACGCTGCGCACCGCCGAGAACACCGCCGCCGCCGTCCGGCTGAACCCCTGACCCGGCCCGCGTATCGCCGCCAGCCGCTCGGTAAGCTGCCGGTCCGCATCGACCAGGGTCTCGCCACGCGGCAGGGCGGTGCGCGCGACCTGCTCGATCTTCGCCTCGGTCGCGTCGGCGGCAAAGCTGTATCTGGTCCAGCGCACCAGATCGATCGCCAGCGTCACCGCGACGATCGCCACACCCAGCCAGCCGAGCCGCCGCACCAGCCGCCAGTCGATCGCGAAGCTGCGCCGCCGCGCGAACAGCCCCTGCCGCAGGTCGAGCGCCGGAGCCGCCACCGCCGCGCCGAGTGCGGTTTCGATGCCGTCGGCATCCAGATCGGCGAGCGCTTCCTCGCCGATCACGATCTCGATCAGGCCGGGTTCGTCGGCAAAACCCGAACTGCGCCCGCGCACCACGCCCTGCCCGGCCAGATCGCCGCGCACATAGCCTGCGTCCGGGCGCGGCAGCAGCAGCGGGGCGGGGACGACCGCCACCGGATCGATCCCCTTGCCCGCCAACAGGCTGAGCCATCCCGCCATCGCGCCGCGATTGACGATCCCGATCGCGCGTGCGCCCGCTTCCTCCGCACCGACCGCGACATGGAGTTCGTCCATCGGGGCGGCACTCACCTCGGCGGCGAGCAGCCGCGCGGCGGCGGCGGCCTGCGCGGTCGAGCGGGCGGGGATTTCGGCCCAATGCAGCGACACCGCATCGGCGGGCGCGACCGCGATGACGTCGCCGTCCCCTTGCGGCAGCCCCTCGCCCGCAGCCGCGACGCGCGCATCCTCGATCCGCATCCAGCGATAATCGCCGCCCTCGCCCGGCGGCAGGAACAGGAGGTTGGTCGCACTCATCACTCTTCCCCCCAAATCCGCGCCACCAGTCGCGGCGGCTGACGCGACGCATCGACCAGCGCGCGCTCGTCCACCCGCACACTGCCCAAGGTCACCGCGATGCGCAGGTTGAACCAGCGACTGGTCGTCGCCACGCCCCCCGCCCCGCTCGCCCCCGGAATCTGCGCCCAAAAGCCACCGGCGTCGGCATAGCCCTGCGGCGGGCGGCGCAAAAGGGCCTGGGTGATGGCCGAGGGCGAAATCATATCGACCTGCGCCATCGCGACCAGGGGCGCCTGTTCGGGGGCCAGGGTGTTGATGTTGACACTGGTCGGCTTCGCTTCGGGCAGCGTGCAGATCCAGGGGCGCAGGGTCGCATAGATATCCGGGGTGACGCCGTTCACCATCCGCATCTCGCTGACATCCGCCATCATCGTGCCGCCGGTCCGATAGGGCGGATCGCGGGCGAGATAGAGCGCATCCTCCGCACCGCCGCCTTGCGGATTGGGATCGCTGTCGATCCAGTCGGCGGTGCCCGTCGCCACCTGCTCCGCCACCTGACCCGGAATGCCGATCAGCCGCATCAGCTTGGCGAAATGCGCGATTTCCACCCCGTTCGCGGCATAGACGCCGGGCTGGCCGAGTATCGGCTGGGCCAGGCCGTTGAGGTTGAAGCAATTGCCGCCATCGGTGACGCGCGCCACCGCCGTCCCGCCCCCCGCCATATCGCCGAGCGGCAGCGCGAAGGGCCGATCGCTCCACCCGCCGAGCAGCGAGACCTTGCCCTGCGACCGTTCCAGCAGGTCGCCGATACGGATGATCGCCAGTGCCTCCGCCGCATAAGCGAAGCCGCGTGCCTGCTCGATCGCCACCGCATTGCCGCCCAGCCGGGTCGACAGGCGCAGCTTTTCCAGCGCGGTCGCCGCCAGCACGGCGATCACCGCGACGAGGATCAGCACGGTGAGCAGCGCGGCGCCCCGCTCGCCGGGACGGGATCGGGGCCTAGCCACCGGGGGCCGGCGTGGGCGTAGGGGTCGGCGTCGGACCGATTTGCGGCACGGCGACATAACCGGTGCCGACCAGAAATAACTGGCGAAAGATCATGCCGTCATCGCGCACGATCGTCACCTCGGCGGCCTGGGGCAGCGCGACGCCCGGCTCCCCCTGCCACTGGTCGAGCCACGCGCCGTTGAAGCGATAGCGCAGGTGCAGTTCGCGGACATGGTCCATCAGCGCGGCGGGCTCCATCGGGGCCGCCCCGTCGAGCAGCGGCCATGCCACCCGCTCCAGCACGTCGCCGTTCAGGCGATAGGCGAGCTTCTGCAACGATGGCCGCTGCGCCCCGTCGAGATTGCTCCAGCCCGCCCGGACGAAGCGCATCGCGTCGGCCCCTGCGACCATGGCGGGGGTCTGCACGAGGCCTTCGTCACGGGTCGGACGATCGACCGCCTGCGCCAGATCGGCGGAGAGGATCGCGGTCGTCCGGCTGACCGCCGCCATCGCGTCCAGCTTCTGCCCCGTCACCGCCTGCGCCCGGACGCTCAGCGACAGGATCGCCACGGCGGCGGCGGCGAGCATCGAAAAGATGAGCAGCGCCACCATGACCTCGACCAGGGTGAAGCCGTTCTGCCCTGTTCCCCGGCGGAGGCCGGGGCCCAGTTGCGGCGAACCCGGAAAATCGGGGCCAACGCCGCCCCGCGCCTTTAGCCGGGCAGCAACGGGACCCCGGCCTTCGCCGGGGAACAGAAAGGTAAGCGCGCGCAATCTCACGACGCCGAAACCCCGACCGGCGGCGCGGGCATGGGCGGGCGGACCATCGTCATCCGGCCCGCGATGCGGCCCCCCGCATTCGCCACGGCCACGTCGATCCGCACGACGCGCACGTCGCCCGTGCCGCTGACGATCCGGGTCCATTTCCAGCTTCGTCCGCCATTTACCTCGGTGCCGGACATACGCCCCAGCGCGGGAGCCTGCGGATCGGTGACGGCGGCGATGGCGACATTGCGCGCGACCATCTGCGCGACCACCGTTTCGTCCAGGATCGCCGCTCCCCGGATCGTCGCGCTCTCCAGTCGGACCAAGGCCATCGCCGCCAGGCTGAACACCGCCAGCGCCACCATGATCTCGATCAGGGTGAAGCCATCCTCCCCGGCACGGGGAGGGGGACCATCCGAAGGATGGTGGAGGGGGATCCCCGCAAGGGTCGCCCTATGAGGCACGCCCCCTCCGTCACGGCTCCGCCGCGCCACCTCCCCTTGCAGGGGAGGAATTCTGGTTCCCTCAACCATCGACCCGCACCGTACCGTCCGCGCCGATCCGCACGATGCTGCTGGCGCGCTCGCGGGTCAGGCGGAGTTCGACCGGGCGGTCGGCGAGCCCGGTCACGTCGAAAGTGATCCGCACCCGCCCGCTGGCATCGGGGATCATCGCCTGGGTGCCGTCCTCCCATTGGGCGACGCGCAAGGGTTTCGCGGTCATCGGACTCCACGCGCCGTCCGAGCGCCGGTCGAAGCCATAGCCACCGCGCGTCACCCAGATGCTGACCGGCGACGCCCCCACCACCGCCACGTCATGCGCGGCGCGGACGCGGGCGGCGAAGCGCAGGGCTTCGTCGGCCACGCGGCCCCGCCGGTCGGGCAGCGACCAGACCGCGATGGCGGAAGCCAGGCCGATCACGGTGATGACGACCATCAGCTCGACCAGGGTAAAGCCGTATTCGGCGGACCGCGAACGGCGGGCTAATCGCTTTTCCCACCCTCCGTTCAGCCTGAGCGAAGTCGAAGGCCACGTGGAAACGTCACCCCGTGCACTTCGACTTCGCTCAGTGCGAACGGAGGGTGGGGAGAATACCCCACACGAGCCCCGCCCGCCGCCGTCCCCGGCATCCAGGCGAAGCCGCGCGCTCACTTATCCCAGTTGCCGATATCGGCGTTGATCCCCTCGCCACCTTCCTTGCCGTCGGCGCCATAGGTCCAGACATCCGCCTCGCCATGCTGGCCGGGCGAGGCATAAAGATACGGACGGCCCCAGGGATCGTCGGGCAGCTTCTTCAGATAGCCGCCCTTCTGGTAACGCGACGGATCGGCGAGCCCTGCGGGCATCGACACCAGCGCCTGAAGCCCCTGCGACGTCGTCGGGAAGGTCAGGTTCTGGAGCTTGAACATCTCCAGCCCGCCCTCGATCTGCGCAATATCGGCCTTGGCCTTCTGCACCCGCGCGGTGTCGCCCGAGGGCAGCACGTTCAGCGCGACGATGGTGGCGAGCAGGCCGATGATGACGATCACGACCATCAACTCGACCAGCGTAAAGCCGTTGGCGGGGCGCTTGCGGCGGATCGGACGGCGATTTTGGGTACGCATGAACATGTCCTCTTATTGACCGGCCAGCGTGTTGAGCTGGAGGATCGGCAGCAGGATGGATAGCACGATGGTGGCGACCACGCCGCCCATCACGACGATGATCGCCGGTTCGAGCAGCGAGAGCGCGGTGGCGGTGAAGCGGTCGAACTCGCGCTCCAGATAGTCGGCGGCGCGCTCCAGCATCTCGTCGAGCCGCCCCGCCGCCTCGCCGCTGGCCACCAGATAGGTGAGCAAAGGCGGGAACACCCCCGCCCGCCGCATCGCCGCCGACAGGCTGCCGCCGCCCCGGATCGAATCGACGATCGCGTCGGAGGCGACGCGCAGGCGACGGTTGTGGATCGTGCCCGCCGTCAGCGTCAGCCCTTCGAGCAGCGGCAACCGGCTGGCCACCATCGTCCCCAGCGTCCGCGCCATCCGCGCGGCATGCAGGTCGCGCAACAATCGCCCGAGCAAGGGCAGCTTGAGCAGCCACGTGTCGAAGGACAGCCGGATCGACGGCACTTTCAACGCGCGCCAGAAGCCGACGCCTGCCACGACCGCCACGACCGCCATCAGCCACCACCAGCCGACCAGCAGGTCCGACACCCCGATCACCATCCGCGTCAGGAAGGGCAGCTCCTGCCCCACCGTATCGAATTGTTCGACCACCTGCGGCACGACGAACATCATCAGCGCGGTGACGACGCCCAGCGCGACGACCGCCAGGATCGTCGGATAGGCCAGCGCGGTGATCAGCTTGCCGCGTATCTCCGCCTGCCGCTCTAGCAGCGCGGCCAGCCGTTCGAGGATCGTGGGCAGCGTCCCCGAACTCTCCCCCGCCGCGACCATCGCGCGGTAGAGAGGGGGGAAGCTCTTGGGCTCGCGCGCCATGGCGTCGGCCAGACGGCGGCCCTCGGTCACGCCCTGATGCACCGTCGCGACGATGGCGCGCACCCGCTCCTGCTCGGTCTGGCGGGTGATGGTGCGCAAGGACTCCTCCAGCGGCGAGACGCGGTTGAGCGTGGCGAGCTGGCGGGTGAACAGGGTCAGCTGCTTGACCGACATGCGCGCGCGGCCGAGCTTGAGCCCGAACAGCGGCCGCCGCTCGGCGGTATCGCCGCTGCCCGGCTTGACCGAGACGACATAGAGCCGCTGCTTCTCCAGCGCGGCGCGGGCGGCATCGCTGGTCTCGGCGGGGATGAAGCCGCGCTTCTCCGCGCCCCTGGTGTCGATGGCGACATAGTCGAACCCGGCCATGTCAGTGCCCCCCCTTCCCATAATAGGGGCCCACCCCGGCGAAGGCCGGGGTCCAGTTGCGGTGGCGGTGCAGAAGCGGAGTGCGGGATTGAAATTTTATCTCACGCGAAGACGCGAAGACGCGAAGAAGAATGGAATGATGTTCGCGCGGAGGCGCGGAGGACGCAGAGAGGGCGTGCCTGCCGCGCCAGCGGCGCTCATGCATCGGCTGATGGGAAAAGCTGTTCGCTGCCGCGGGCCAGACACCTCCGCGTTCTCCGCGCCTCCGCGCGAAAAAAACATCTTCTCTTCGCGCCTTCGCGGCTTCGCGTGAACGCAACGGGACCCCGGCCTTCGCCGGGGTGGTACGGAAGAGAGGGAGGACGGCGACCACGTTCACCCCGCCTCGGAATCGCGGCGGGACACGCGGATGGCTTCCTCCGCCGTGGTCACGCCGTCCAGCACCAGCGTCCGCGCCGCCGCCGCCAATGGCTGCTGCCGGGCAAAGGCGTGCGCGGCAATCGCCTGTTCGTCACCGCCTTCGTTGATCAGCCGCCGGATCGTGTCGTCGACCCGGACCGCCTCATAGACCCCGGTGCGCCCCTTATAGCCGCTGCCGTTGCACTGCGGACAGCCGACCGCTTCGTACACCGTCGCCTTGTTCTCGATGCCGAGCAGCGGCGCGACAGTGTGCTTCGCCTTTACCGGCCGCTTGCACGCCGGGCACAGCCGCCGCACCAGCCGCTGCGCGATCACGGCGCGGAGCGTCGAGGCGAGCAGGAAGGGCTCGACCTTCATGTCGCGCATCCGGGTGATCGCGCCGACCGCATCGTTGGTGTGGACCGTCGACAGCACGAGGTGCCCGGTCAGCGAGGCCTGGACCGCGATCTCGGCGGTTTCGCGGTCGCGGATTTCGCCGACCATCACCACGTCCGGGTCCTGGCGCAGGATCGCGCGCAAGCCCGCCGCGAAGGTCAGGTCGACCTTCGCATTCACCTGGGTCTGCCCCACCCCCTCGACCGCATATTCGACCGGGTCCTCGACGGTCAGGATATTGCGGCTGCCATCGTTCAGCAGGCGCAGCGCGGCGTACAGGCTGGTCGTCTTGCCCGAGCCGGTCGGCCCGGTGACCAGGATGATGCCATTGGGCTCGCTCAGCGCCTCGCGCAGCAGCGCGTACATCGCCGGGTTCATGCCCAGCGCGTCGAGGTCGATGCCCGCATTCTCCTTATCGAGGATACGCAGCACCACGCGTTCCCCCGCGCGGCTGGGCAGGGTCGAGACACGCACGTCGAGCAGCTTGCCGCCCAGCGTCAGCGCCATGCGCCCGTCCTGCGGCACGCGCCGCTCGGCGATGTCGAGCCGCGCCATGACCTTGATACGGCTGACCACCACCGGCGCGACATGCGGCGGCATGCGCAAGGTCTCGCGCAGCACGCCGTCGATGCGCATCCTGACGACGAGGCCCGTCTCATAAGGCTCGATATGGATGTCCGACACGCCGTTGCGCGCGGCGTCGGCGATGATGCCGTTGATCAGGCGAATGGCGGGCGCATCATCGGCGGTGTCGAGCAGGTCCTCGGCGGTCGGGATGCCGTCGGCGAGCATGTCCAACTCGTCGCCCATGCCCACCGCCGCGATCGCAGTCGCCTGTCCGTCCATCGCATAGGCGTCGGAGAGCAACCGGTCGAAAGCGGGCGCCTCGACAAGGGCGATGGCGAAGGGGCGGCCGATATGGCGGCGCAGCTCGATCAGCGCGCGCGGGTCCGCGCCTTCGCGCAGGGCGATGGTCAGCGGATCGGCGGTGTGGACGACCGTGCCGAACTTGCGGGCGAAGGCGTAGGGGATGGTCAGCGGGGCGACCAGTTCCAGCGCTTCGTCGGGCGTGGGGAGCGGGAGAGCGGGTGGCCCTCCCCCATCCCCTCCCGCCTGCGGGACGGGCGTGCCCAGCGGCAAGGGGACGGTATCGCCGGTAGGAATGGGTTGCGGGTCGTCAGTCACGGCGCTTGATCGGCTCGACCGGCTTGGCGACGGGGACCGCGATGCGCGGGTCCTCGATATTGCCGGGCATGGGCGCGTGCGGGATGGGCGGCGCGGCGTTCATGTAATCGCGGACCAGTTCGTCGATCGAGGGCTCGACGCCCGGCTGGGCATAGCCTTGAAGCTGGCGGAGATAGCCGTAACGCTGTTCGGTGACGCGGCGGCTGTCCTCGGGCGTGCGCAAGATGGTCGGGCGGATGAAGACCATCAGGTTGGTCTTCGACCGGCTGCGCGCCTTGGACCGGAACAGCGCGCCCAGGCCGGGAATATCGCCGAGCAGCGGAATCTTCTCGATGGTGCGGCGTTCGTTGTCGTCCAGCAGGCCGCCGATGACCGTGATCTGGCCGTCATCGGGGGTGAAGACATTCTCGAACGCGCGCTTGTTCAGGATCAACTCGCTGTTGTTGCTCGACACCGGCCCGGCGATCGAACTCACCTCCAGCCGGACATAGAGTTTCAGCGAACCGCCCGCATTGACCTGCGGCTTCACGTCCAACTGAATGCCGACATTCTGGCGCTGCACGGTGCGGAAGGCATTGTCGAAATTGTTCGACAGCGCCTGTCCGGTCGTCACCGGAATTTCCTGACCCACCAGGCTGTGCGCCTGTTGATTGTCCAGCGTGATGATGTGCGGGACTTGCAGCAGGTTCGATGTGGTGTCGCTCTTCACCGCGTTGATGATCGCGCCGAACACCGTGTCGCCGACCTGCCCGCCCCAGCCTGCAAAGCCGCCGGTCGTCCCCAGGATCGACTGGACCGCCGACTGGGTCAGTTGGCTGAAGGCCGGGTTGGGGACATTGGTTTCGGTCCGCGTGCCGTCGGGGGCGGTGACGATCGTCTTGGTGCCGCCGAGGGTCTGCGCCCCCACCGCCCCCGCGATCTGGAGGATGTTCGGCGCGGTATTGCCATAGGTCGAGGCCGCGAACGCCCCGCCCGAAAGGCTGCCGAGCAGGAACTGCGCGCCCAGCCGCCGCGCGGTCTGGTCCGAAACCTCGGCGACGATCGCCTCGATCAGCACCTGTTCGCGGCGCACGTCGAGTTGGCGGATCACCTCGCCGATCTGGCGCTGGATATCGGCGGGCCCCGCAATGACGATGGCGTTCGCGCCGGTGAAGCGGGTGACGACCGCCGCCGTGCGTCCCCCTTGCGTGCTGATCGCGGGTTGCTGGCCGTTCTGGCCACCCGCACCGGGGGCGCTCGCGGCCTGGGGTTGCGCCACCGGCTGGATACGCTGCGCGATCGAGGTGCCCGCCGCCGACCCCGCCTGGCTATTGGTCTGGGTGAAGCTGCCGCGCGACAGGGTGGTTTCCTGCACCGGATCGGGTGTCTGGCCGACCAGTTGCTGGAGCACCGGCAGAAGCTGCTCCGCATCGGCATTTTGCAGGAAGACGACGCGGATTTCGGTGCCGCTCTTGGCCTTGTTGTCCAGGTCGAGCGCGATCTGGGCGAAGCGCGCCACGCTCGACGGATCGCCGCGCAACGCGACCGAGTTGGAGCTGTCGATCGCGACCACCGACACGCCGGTCGCCCCTTGCGCCGGGCCGCCCTGTGCACCGCCACCGCCGCCCGCCAGCGTCTGGAGCGCGGTCGCGATCTCGCGCGCGCCCGCATTCCTCAGCGCGATGACGCGGGTCGAGGCATTGTCGGCGTCGATCCGCCGGACGACCTCGCGGATGCGGCGGATATTGTCGGCGAAGTCCACCACGACCAGGCTGTTGCCCGCGCGATTGGCCGTCACCGATCCTTGCGCGCTGACCAGCGGGCGCACCGTCTCCAGCGCGCTGTTGGCGTCGATCGCGCGCAGGCGGATGATCTCGGTGACATAGGCGTTGCGGTTCGCGCCCGCCGACCCGATCCGGCTGGGCTGCGACGCGGCGTTATCCACCGGCTGCACCCGGAACGCCCCACCCGAAGTCGGCACCGCGACCAGCCCGTTGGAGCGCAGGGTCGACAGGAAAATCTCGAAATATTCGGACCTGGACAGCGGCCGGTCGGTCACGACCGTCACCTTGCCGTTGACCCGGCTGTCGATGATGAAGGTCCGCCCCGTGACCTTGGCGGCATCGGCGATGAAGGCGCGGATATCGGCATCACGCACATTGAGCGTGGTCTGTCCATGCGCCCCTGCGGTCAATGCCAGCGCCAGAACCGAACCGAGGACAAGCTTCTTCATGGCCGTGGTGCCGCAATCTGGAGGGAGAGCGGCAGCGTCTGATCGCCCCGCTCGACCGTGATGGAGAGAGAACCGCCCTGGGCGAAATCCGCCGCCAGACGGTCGAGATCGCCGGGCCCCGTGACGGGACGGCCAGCCAGCGCGGTGACGATATCGCCCTCGCGCAAGCCCGCCGCCCGGAACGCCGCGCCCGACCCCATCGGCCGGACGACCAGTCCCGAGACGCGCCCGCCGTCGAGCCGGGGAATGAAACCGATATCGCTGCGCAACTGCGCCATCGCGACGCCGCCCGCCGGGGGGACCGATCCGGGCAGTTGCACGGAAGGCGCCTCCGCCGCCGAAGCACCAGCGGGCGGCGCGTCCGACTGGTCGAGATACAGGTCCTCAGCGCGACCGCCGCGATCGATGGTGACATGGTCGAACGCCACGGCCTTCAGCGTGACGCCCGGCTGGATCTCCTCGCCGACCGATACCGAGCGCTGGACGCCGTCCGGCCCCGCGACGATCGCCGAACCGCGCCCCGATGCCTCATCGATCCGCGTCCCGAACAGGGTGAGTTGCAGCGTCGTGACCGCGGAGGACGACGCCTGCTGTCCCTGCAAGCGGAAAAAGGGGTCGAAGCCGTCGAGGATCGCACCCGGCGATCCGGCGACGACGGACGCGACGGGACGCCACTCGCCCAGGGGCGAGATCGGCGTGACGATCACCCAGAGCAGCCGCGCCCCCTGCACGGCGAGCACCGCCATCATCGCCAGTTCGGCGACCGAATAGACATTCACGACCGGCAGACGCCGCAACAATCGGCGTCCGCGCGTGTCGAGCCTCAACCGCATGAAACCAGACCCCATCCGCATTTTCGGGGTCTAGGCATGGCATGTTACAGCCCTGCGTCAAAGCCCCGAAACATGTTCGTCATATTGGTTTTATCGGATGACGGATGAGCGTACGATTCCGCGATGGGCGGACATTCGCTTTCCCTTAGGCTTCGACCTCGCTCAGCCTGAACGGGGTGTAGGGCCCAACCTTTCGCCATGACGAAACGAATCCCCAACTCCGTTCAGGCTGAGCGAAGTCGAAGCCCATGCCCCATAGCAACCACAAGCTAAAGGGCCGCCGCCCGGATCATCCCGAACGACGGCCCCTCGTCGGATCAGAAGGTCGTGCTGATCCCCAGCGAGAACACCCGGCCCAGATTATAGCGGTTCAGATAGACGAACCGCCCATTCCCGAAATCCTGCCGCTCGTTGTAGCGCGTGCGGGTCAGGTTGCGGGCCTCGGCCTTCAGCTCGAACTTGCCGCCCATCAACTCGAAACCCTGACGCGCCACGAGGTCTAGGCGGATGCCCGGAACCTCGACGATGTCCGGCTGGAAGCCGGTGCCCGACAGGTTGGACGGCCCGCGATTGGTCACGCGGTTGCTGGCATAGTTGAACAGCAGGGTGACCTGCGACAGGGCTGCGGTATCCTCGACACCCAGTTGCAGGTTGACCAGATGGTCCGACTGGCCGGTCAGCGACGCGCCGTCGCGGAACAGCAGCCGCGCCGGGCCGAAGCCCGAAGCACAGCCCGCCAGCCCGGGCGAACCCGCCGCCGCCGCCGGATTGGGCACGCAGGTCGCGTCCGCGTTGATCTGCGACTTGGTATAGGTGTAGTTCGCGATCGCGACCAGGCGGCGCGTGGCGAAGAAGTCCCCGCCCAGGCCCGCCAGCGGCGCGTACTTCTGCAACTCGACTTCCGCGCCGTACAGCTTGGCGGAGGGCAGATAGGTGAAGCCCGTCTGCAACCGGTCATCCGCGCCGGTGTAGAAGCCGACCTGCTCGATCGGGTTCTTGATACGCTTGTAGAAGCCCGCCAGCGTGAAGCGCTGGTCGCGCGCGTAGAACCATTCGTAGCGCGCCTCGAGATTCCACAACTCGCTGTCGCGCAGATTGGGGTTGCCGAAGAACAGGCGGTCCGAGTCGGGATCGCGGAACTGCTGCGGCGCGAGTTCGCGGAATTGCGGGCGCGAGATGGTCTTGGCCCCGCTCGCGCGCAATTGCATGTCGGCGGCGAAGTTCCAGGTCAACGTACCGGCGGGGAGGAAATAATCATTCTTCAACCGCGTCGTGGCGCTCTGCACCGGGGTCACCGTCTCGACCGCGGTTTCGTAGCGGACACCCGCCACCGCACGCAGCCCGTCCATCACCTCTGCCTCGGCCTGGGCATAACCGGCATGGACGTTCAGCTTGGCGTCGTACGCATAGGCGCCCGCCTGGGTCGAGAATTGCAGCTGGAGCGTACACGCCCCCTGCCCGCGCAAGGGGCAGGCATTGTTGATGACGTCCGGGCTGAGCAGATAGTCGGGGCGATAGAGATTGTACGGGAAGCCCGGCGCGGTGCCCGCACCGTCGCTGGTCTGGTAATTGAACTGGATACGGCTCGAATAGCGGTCCGTGCCTTGGTAGAAATAGCCCGTGCTCAGCGTGATCGGACGATCGCTGTCGATCTTGTAGGAAAGATCGGCCTGGCCGGTCCACAGATTCTCGTTCAACTCCGAGAAGATGATCGAGGCGAAGGGGGTGAAGCGCTGCGTCACCTGATACGCGCCGTTGCACTGGAACCCACCCGCACCGTTCGCGCCGTCATAGCTGATCGGCAGGCCCGTCGTCGTGCGCGCGGAGCAGAGATAGTCGAACTGGCGTTCATAGGGCGCATTACGCTTCGAATTGGCGAAGGCGCCGCGCGCGTCGAACTTCAACGCGTCGGTCAGCTTGAACTCACCGACCAACTGGCTTTCGATCAGCTGGCGCTCGAACCAGTTGGTGTTCTGCTGGAAACGAAGCCCGCTGGCGTTGTTATAGACCTCCGCCGCCGATCCGCGCCCCTGCTTCAGCGTGTCGTGAATATAGACATTGGTCCAGCGCACCGTGTTGTCGCCGAACTCATAGCCCAAACCCACCAGCGCATTGGCGACGATGCGGTTGTCGGTCAGCAGCGTGCGGAAATCGTTGCGGATCGTGCCGTCGGGCGACACCGAATCCTGCTGGATCGCCGAGCGGGTCCGGAAGGTGTTGGACAGGCTGAGCGACGAGATCACGCCCAGACGGTCGCTGCCGATGTCGAACACCGAGCCTGCGGATAGCTCGCCCGACCAGTTGGCGGGAAGCTGGTTGTTGCGCTGGAGCAAGGTGGTCGAGGCATTGGACAACTGCGCCACCTGCGCCGCCGGAACGATGCCCGACCCCTTGCCCGCCTGCACGTCGCGCACGAACTGCGGCACGCCGCGCGTGCCGTCGTCGAAACCGATCCAGTCGGCACCGCCGCCGCGATAGGTATAGCCCAATTCGCTGGTCGTCGCATCGTCCGCCGCCAGGGTCACGCCGCCCGAGATGAAGTTCTTCGCCGGGATCGCCTTGGTCGTCAGGTTGATGACGCCGCCGCCGAACTCGCCCGGATAATTGACCGAATAGGTCTTCTGCACCAGCGCCGAGCCGACGATGGTGGTCGGGAAGATGTCGAGCGGGACCGAGCGGCGCAGCGGCTCGGGACTGGGCAAGGGCGAGCCGTTGAGCAGCGACGAGGAGTAGCGGTCGCCCAGGCCCCGGACATAGACGAAGCCGCCGCCCACGACCGACAGGCCGGTGACTCGGGTCAGCGCGCCCGCGATATCGCCCTCGCCCGTGCGCGCGATATCGGCGGCGGACAGGACCGAGACGATCTGCGGCGTGGCGCGGATCGTGTTGGGGATATTGCGGCCGACCACCACGATCTCGTTGCTGGCCGAGGCGTCGACGCCGGGGGCGGAGATTTCGACCGGCTCGTCCGCCGACTGGCCGTCCTGGCCGGTCGGGGTCTGGCTCTGCGGAGTGGCCTGCCCGTCGGGGCTGGTCGCGGTGGTGCTGGTCTGTGCCGGGGCACCCGCCGTCTGCGCGAGCAAGGCAGGCGCGACGAGTTGCGAGGTCAGCAGAAGGAGGGAGGCATAAGCGAGGCGTCGCTGCATGGCCGGGTCTTCCCGTATGAATGTCTTATGGAGGAAAGCCGGGGCGGCGATGATCGCCACCCCGGCCTGCCGAGAGCGCCCGATCAGGTCCGGGCGCATGGTCAGCGGGGCCTTAGCGGCCGTTGCAGCTGAAATAGACCGAGGTGAAGACCGGCGGCCCCTGATCCTGGAGCGTGCCGTCGGCGGCGCGGATCGTGGTGCGGCTCGCCCCCGATCCTTCGCCGGCGATCAGGTTGACGCAGGCCACGCCGCTCTGCGTCGACTTCACGATGCCGTTGATGAAGGTCATGTCGGCACCACCGCGCAGGCGGATCGCGGCCGGAGCATTGGCCGTCTGGACGAAGGTGAAGTTGGCGTAGCGGCCGAAGGTGCGCGGCAGCAGGTCTTCGGCATTGTTCGAGTCGATCTCGGTCGAGAAGCTGTCCACCGTCGCGCCCGAGGGCCGTTGCGCTGCAATCATGAACTGCATGAAGCCGCGATAGCCATTGTCGATATCGAACCCGTCATCGTCCGCGCCTGTGATCGCAATATATTTGAGGTTGGTCGTGCCGCCGAAGATTTCGATGCCGTCATCGGCCGAATTGTGGCTTTGAATATGATCGATCACCGTGCCGGAACCGGTGCCACCCAGCGTCAGCCCTTGCAACTCATTGCCTTCCGCCAGGGCGATGCCCGAATAGCGGATCTGGACATAGGACATCTGACCGGACGAATCCGTCTGGTTCGCACCACCATAGAAGCGGCCGGTCACGCCTTCGATCGCCAGTTGGCAGGTGGTCGAGGTGCCGCCCGCATTGTTCGGGCCGGTGCCGGTAGCACAGACGGCGGTCGGCGCGCGGCCGAGCAGGATGATACCACCCCATAGGCCCTGCGCGTTGTCGCCGAAGTTGTTGCTGCCGCCCAGGTTAAACTGACCCGAGAAGATGATCGGCAACGCGCGCGTACCGACCGCCTGGATCTTCGATCCGCGATTGACCAGCAACAGGTCGTTGGTCGCCTCGCTGGCGTCGTTCAGGATCACGACGCCCGGCTCGATGGTCAGCGTCACGCCCGAGCCGCCGGAAGAGCCCTGATCGGTGCCCACCTCGGTCTGGCCGCGCAAGCGGTAGAAGACACCCGCCACGCGAGGCAGGGTCAGGTTCGTCGTGATGTTCTGGGGGAGGCGGCAAGCCTTGCGACCCTGGACCAAGCCATCGTCGGTCGTCCCCGCCGGGCAGGTCGCGGCAGACGCTTGGTCGCTGGTGCCAATATAAGCGGCGAGCGCGGAGTTGGACGAACAGGAGGTGCCGCCTCCACCAAAATCCAGGCCTGGCGCATTGCAGGTCCAACCCTGGAAAGAGGTATCGTTCGGGCCGTTGAGCGCGCCGACATAGTTGGTCGAGGTGAAGAAGCTGTTCAGCGTCGAGGGGTCCGACGCGGTGGTCAGCGAGGTGGCGCTGGTCGGATAGATGCCGTTCAGCGCCGCGCCGGTGCCGTTGACGTTGTTGTTCGTGCCCGCATTGACGATCGCCAGTTGTTCGTCGGCGGTGATCGAGATGCCGTTGACCGCGGTGACGGCGGCGAACTGTGCGGCGGTGATGTTGGCGGTCGGCGTCGGGGTGGGCGACGGGGTCGGTGTCGGCTGAGGCTGGACGATCACGACGCTGCCCGCACCGGGCGACGCGACGCTGTCGGCACCGCCGCAGGCGCTCAGAGCCGCACAGGCCGAGGTCGTCATGAGAAGGAGGCCGAAGCGCTTGAAGCTGCCCATCGCCGAAAAACTCCCGATCTTTATCGTTGCAAAAGCCGGGCGAACGCCGCCCGATGACCGACTCAAGACAAGTCCCCCTGTCGATCCCGGACCCGGCGTTAGGCGCGTCTCATGACGCCAAGATGCATTTTGGAAGAATCTTTTGTGACATATCGGCGTCGTTTCGATGACACGACACCAGCGGGCACGGGGCCGCAGGAATATTTCCGCTGCTACGTCCCGACCATGGCAGCTTTTTCAGCGAAAGGTCGTTAGAAGGGGGCGAGGTCGAGCTTCCGCACGTCCTCGGCGCCCCGTCCATCATCGTGTCACTACGGATCGGACGGGGCGTCCCTTATGCCCCTGCCCGCTTCATATCCTCATGTGTCCGCCCCCTTCCTCCCTGCCAGGAGAGGAAAGCGACACCGGCTTTGTTATGTCAGCGAGGATTTGCGCTTCGGCGCGTCCCGCCCTTCGGTGCTTCCCTGCCCCCGGTCGAGCGTATCGCTGGGGCGGCGGGCGTCGCCATCCTTTTGATGCTCAGTCGACAGATTGGGGTCGCGGGTTTCGGTGGTGGGTTTGATCGGGTCGGTCATGGCGTCTCTCCTGATCGACCCAATGCGCGCGGCGCCTCGGACGTTCCGCGCCCTATGAGGTCGGAGCATGGCGACCCCGACCCCATCGCATCAATCCCTGGTCAGCGCCTTGGCCAGCAACGGTGTCTGCTGATGCTGGACGACGCGCCACACCTCATGTTCCAGGCGACGGATGACGGAGGTGCAATGCGCCTGATATTCTTCGTCGCCGCGGCTGGCTGCGAGATGATAGCCGATGACGATCAGCCCCTCCTGCGGGCGGGACACCTGACGTTCGGTCAATTCGGCACGGCCCCAGACGGGGGTATCGGCCACCGCGTCGATCGCGGCGCTACCGGCCAGGACGAAGGGCGGGCGCGGCAGCACCATGACCACTTCGGGATCGACCTTTTCCCGGTAATTGTCGGGTCCCTCCGTCCAGAGGCTTTCCTCGAAGCTCCAAAGGCGTTCGTCTTCCATCCTGTCTGCTCCCGGTGTGAAATGGGGTTTGGGCGTCAGGCGAAATCGCCCAGATCGGCGGCCTCGTCCTCGGCCCGCTTGGCAATGGTCGCATCGGCGGGCGGGGCCCGGTCCGTGGCCGCCTCGTCCGGCTTGGCTTCCGCCTCGTCGTCCTGCGGGGTGGCGGGCGGATGGGGGACGGGGCTGGACGTATCGGACATGCGGGCTCCACTGGCTTGGCGTCGGCCATGCACAGAACGTCCCGCAACGCCGCCGGAGCCGTGCCCAGCGACGGAAATATTATTTCAGGTCCGTCTTTGGAGCGGGTCAGCCCTTGGCCGTCACCGGTACCGAAGCCCGTGCCGCCGGGGGCGGTGCCGCACCCCGCTGCCCCGCCCCGTCATGCCGCGTGGCGTGGAGGTGGCGCAGGATCAACGCGAGATCGTCTTCGCTGAGGCCGGAGGCGGGATCGATCGTCACGCCTTGCGGCAAGGTTTCGACCCAGGCCGCCAGGCGGTTGCACGCCGCGCCCAGGGCGGGATCGAAACTGTCGTCGAAAGCGGCCATCGCGTCAGCCGATCCCATGGCCCGAAGCCCGCAAGACCCGCCTCACAGCGAAATCCCCCGCTTCGCCATCTCGGCAAAGGCCATGTCGCCCAGCGGCGAGCGCGGATCGCGGTTGAAGATATCGGCCAGGTCGAGCAGATCCTCGTTGCTCAAGGCGGTGATCGACGCCTCGATCCGGGCCACCGTTTTTGCGGTCGTGGCCTGGCGATCGGCGATGCGTTTCATTCGGGTCTTGAGCATGGCGCTGTCTATTGCACATTTCCTGGCGTTGTCAGAAGTCGTTCGAGCGTGACGGGCATAAAATCATGCGTATCGACGCCGACATCGAATTGGCGGAGCATCGGCTTCAGGCGACCATGGCTGTGTCCATGAAGATTGATCGCCCGCCTGTGCTGCCCGTTCCAGCTTCGAAAGGGATAATGACACAGGATCAGCCTGTGTCCATCCACTTCGATTTCGGCATAATCCCCGGTGCTGGACCAGCCGTCCGCCATGATCGTGGCCTCGGGATCGTTATTGCCCCGCAACAGATGCTTGGTGCCGTGAAGCCGCGCCAGCAGATCGGGCACGTCTTCCGCACGGCGCGCGACATCGCCCAAGTGCCAGACCACATCCCCCGGCGCAACGACCGCGTTCCAGCGCGCGATCAACAGCGCGTCCATCTCCGCGACGCTGGCGAAGGGGCGCTTCTGGATATTGATGGTCCGGTGATCGCCGAAATGCGTATCGGCGGTGAAAAAGATCGTCATGTCCAATACAGGATGCGTGCGGACGGCAGGGCCGATGCGATCCCCTCCTCGAAAAAGCGGCGCAAGTCGCGCATCGTCGCCACGTCATAGACCTGCTTCTCGGTGCCGAACTTGGTCCGCTTGGTGACGCGGTTGGTGCCCCCCATGTCGAGCGACGAGCCGGGATACCAGCTGTCCAGCACCGCCTTCGACCCCGATGTGAAGCGATGGGTGATGAGTTCGATCGTCAGGTCGAGCCCCGGCACGCCCCGAAGCGCCGCCCCCGCATCGGCGAGCAACTCGCCATAAGCCTGCCGCCAGCCCTCCGCCGCGATGATCGGCGCGATGGTCAGGCCGACGGGATATCCCGCCATCGCCATCCGCCGCAGCGCCGCCAGCCGCTCGGCGACCGGCGCGGTCCCGCCCTCGAACCGTGCGAACAGGCGCGGGTTGATCGAGGCGCGCATACGGGTCCGCCGCTGGTGATCGATCCCCAGCAAGGGGCCGACATCCGCGAATTTGGTGGTGAAACGAAGCTGCACCGGCGCCTCCCAGCCACCGAACCGGGCGATGGCAGCGGAGAGCGATCCGGTGATCGGCTCCAGCGCCAGCGGATCGGTGTAGCAGGACGCCTCGAACGTCGTCCCCTCATGCACCCGGTCGCGATTGCGCGAGGTGATCGTCCCCTGCCCCAGATAGGCGGGAAGCCCGTCCAGTATCTCGTCGAGATTGGCATAGACCCGCGTGATCGGCGGGCCCTTCAGCGACCCGGCCAGATAGCAATAAGTGCAATGCGCCGGACAGCCTTCCGCCAGATCGACCCGCCAGTCGGCGCTGGGGGCGATGGGCTGCAACCGGCGTTTCGACGGGGGCGCGACCACGACCGCGAGCGTCGACTTGGCCGCCGCATAGGCGCGGCGCGGATCGTCGGGCAGGTCGAGCGCCAGCCGGTCGCCGGGCAGCGCCACGATCTCGACACCCCGCGCCTCGGCCCGTTGGACGATGGCGCGGCCATGCGCGAAGGTCATCGCCGACCGCGTGACCAGCAACCGCCTCGGGCGCCATGCCGCTCTGTCGTCCGTCCCTACGGGGTTCGCTGCGCTTGCCATTCCGCCTGAACGATCCGCACCGCCGGTCGGTCCGCCAAATCGGCGGCGATGCGCACGTAAGACTTTTGATGCCTTTTTCGAAACTTACGACCTTCGGCGCGTTATGCGGCCTCACCATCGAAAGTCGAGCGTGCCCCATTATCTGATAGCCCAGAGCGAATTGCCGGAAGAACGCGAGGCGCGCCGCCGGCGTGCGGGCAAAAGCTCCGGCGAAACCTATGCCGCCACGCTTGGCCAGATGCGGCCGGGTGCGGAGACCGATATCGTCTCCCCGGCGGACGACGACACGGCAATGTCGGTCGAGCGGCTGGCGCATTATGATGCGGTGTTCCTGACCGGCTCGCCCATGCATGTCTATGACGACACGCCCGAGGTCCGGCGGCAGCTCGACTTCATGCGGCGCGTCTTCGCGGCGGGGTTGCCATCCTTCGGCTCCTGCGCCGGCCTCCAGATCGCGGTCGCCGCCGCCGGCGGGCGGGTGCGCAAGATGCCCGAGCGGATGGAAGCGATGATCGCCCGCCGGATCAGCGCGACGGAGGACGGGCGCTCCCATCCCCTGCTGGCAGGGCGACCGGGCAGTTGGGACGCACCCGCGATCCATGGCGACGAAGTGCTGGAGCTACCACCCGGCGCGACCCTGCTGGCCAGCAACGCCGTCACGCGGGTACAGGCCGCGGAAATCCGGTTCGATCGCGGCGTCTTCTGGGGCGTGCAATATCATCCCGAACTGGCGCTACGCGAAATCGCCGTCGCCGTCGCCGCGCAGGCCGCCGATCTGGTCGAGGCGGGTCTGGCCGATCATGAGGATGAGGTGGAGGCACGCGCCGCCGACCTGGAGGCGCTGCACGACGCACCGGACAGCCGCGCGCTACGCTGGCGGCTTGGGGTGGATGGCGAGTTCGCCGAGGAAGGGCTGCGACGACGCGAGATCGCCAATTTCCTCACCCATCTCCCCGATCTTCGCGCGCGCTGAGCCATCACGCCCAATAGAAGCGTCCAGGCCCCCGGCTCATAGGCGTCGCGGGTGAAGGTGCGCTTGACGAAATGGTCGAGGTACAGGCCGAAATTCTGCACCAGCGCGCGCAGTCGAAACAGGGGCGGCCCCACCGCCAGCACGACGAACATCAGCAGGATGGCGAGGATCAGGTTCATCTCCGGCAACCGCCTGATCCCCCGGTCCGCGCCGCTCAGCACCGACAGGGTCGCCGCAACCATGACCAGCGCGATGAGCGCGATCCTGACCGTGATCGTGTCGGGCTGAACATCGGGCGGAGCGACATGATGCTGGATCGGCTCGGCCACCGCGACATACATCAGGCCGATCCCCATGCCCGCCGCGAACAGCATCGCCAGCACCACGACCAGGAATATCGCGACCGAGGCGATGTAGAACCATCCGAACATGACGATGGTCCAGTTCTGCGCCGCCTCGAAAGCGTGGTCGGCGGTGCCGGGCATCAGCAAGGTCGTGACCAGCATCGCCGCGACGACGCCACTGGCGCCCCAGAAGACGCGCGCGTTCATACGAGTTTCCAACGTGATAGGTTCTTAACCCCGATCAGCGCGAAAAGCCGCATCGATGCGGGGGAACAGCGCGAAAAGCCCCTCCTCCCGGCAGAGGGAGGGGTTTGGGGTGGGGGCCCAGCCCCGGGCGACGCGGCCCGGTGAAGAGGCCCTCCCCCACCCCCTCCCGCCTGCGGGAGGGGAGCGGAAAGGCGGATGCGTTCGCCGTTCCTCGCAAACGGTCAGCAGACCAACCAACGGGCTCGGCCTGTCCCGCAAGGCCCCCTCACCGGCTCATCGAATAAGGCCGATCCTTCGACGCCACCGCCCAGGCCCGATTGGGCCGCGCCGCCATTTCGAACGCCAGTGTCCCACCCGCCATGATCTCCTCATGCCGGATGAACCCACGCGTCAGCGCCTTTCCGTTCAACCGCACCGATCCGACATAGCGATGGGCATCGCTCAAGCCCTCCGCCGTGATCGTGAAGCGCTTGCCGTTGGGCAGGTTCAGCACGGCGCGGTTCAGAAAGGGACGACCGATCACATATTGGTTCGTCCCCGGCGTGACCGGATAAAAACCCAGCGCCGTGAATGCCAGCCAGGCCGACATCTGCCCCAGATCGTCATTGCCCGACAGCCCGTCCGGCGTCGGCTTATACTGGCTGTCGACGATCTGCTTCAGCCGTTCCTGCGTCCGCCATGGCTGCCCGGCATAGCTGTACAGATAGGCGACATGGTGGCTGGGTTCGTTGCCATGGATATATTGGCCGATCAGCCCGGCGATATCCTCGGCATGGCTATAGTCGAGCTTGCTGTTGTCATAGTCGAACATCCGGTCGAGCTTGGCGACCACCGCCTTGTCGTTGCCCATCGTCCGGAACAGCCCCGCCTGATCCTGCGGCACGAACCAGCTATATTGCCAGGCATTGCCCTCGGTATAATCGGAGCCATAGTTGATCGCGGTCGGATCGAACGGCACACGCCAGCTTCCATCGGCCTTGCGCGCGCGCAGGAAACCCGCCTTCGCATCGAAGCTGTTGCGCCAGTTGCCCGCGCGCTTCGCGAAGTCGGCGGCGATATCGCCCCGCCCCATCGCCGCCGCCATGCGCGCGATCGCCCAGTCGTCATAGGCATATTCGACCGTCTTGGACGCCGCCTCCGGCTCTCGGTCGATCGGGACATAGCCGCGCTTCATATACTCGCCCAGGCCGCCATAGGGCGCATAGCGCGCGCTCGCGACCATCGCGTCCAGCGCGGCATTCGCATCGAACCCACGAATGCCCTTCATATAGGCATCGGCGATGACGGGGACCGCGTGATAGCCGATCATCGTCCAGGTCTCGCGCCCATGGAACTGCCACACCGGCAATATGCCATCGGGGCTGGCCTCCCGACTGGCGATCAGCGAGCGGACGATCTCGGCATTGACCTGTTCCGGCTGGATCAGGGTCAGCAGCGGATGCTGGGCGCGGAACGTATCCCAGAGCGAGAAGGTCGAGCGGAAGGTGAAACCCTCCGCCCGGTGCACCTGGTCGTCGGGCCCGCGATAGCGACCGTCGCCGTCGCTCCAGACGCTGGGAGCGAGCAAGCTGTGATAGAGTGCGGTGGCGACCATGCGGCGCATCGGCGCGGCGCCCTCCAACGCGACCGCGCCCAGCGCCTGGCTCCAGGCGGCGCGGGTCCGGTCGCGGATCGCATCGAAGCCGCCCGGCTCGCTGTCGAGATTGGCGATCGCCCCCGCCTCGTCCACGCCCGAGATCGCGACCTTCACTTCCAGCGGCGTGTCGAGCGTACCGAAGTCGAGCCGCGCCATCAGCGCGCGGCCCAGCCGCTCCGCCACCGCATCGCTGCCCCGTCCCGGCCCCTGAAAGCCCTTATAGGTCACGTCGGCCTCGCGATTGACCAGCGCATGGCCGGTCAGCGGCGCGGAAAAGCGCATCGCGAAGAAGAATTTGCGCCCCGGCGCCCAACCCCGGGTCTCGCGAAACCCGGTCAACGTGCCGTCGGGACGAAGCCGCAGCCCGGACCACAGGATCTTGCCCGGATAATCATAGAGCGACGACCGGAGATCGATGACGAGATGCGCGGCCTTGCCCGTGGGGAAGCGATAGCGATGCACCCCCGCCCGCGTCGCGGCGGTCATCTCCGCACGGACACCCGGCCCGTCCAGCGTCACCGCATAATAGCCGGGCCGCGCCTCCTCCGTCTCGTGCCGGAAGGGGGAGCGATAGCCGGGCTTGTCGACCGTGCCGGGGTCCATCGGCACGTTGTCGCCCGACACCGGCATGACCAGCAGGTCGCCCAGGTCCGAATGCCCCGCGCCCGAGAAATGGGTGTGGCTGAACCCCTGGATCGTCGGGTCGTCATGGCGATACCCCGCGGCATGGGCGTAGCATTCGCGCAGCGCACACTGGGTATCGGTATCGGGCGACAGTTGGACCATGCCGAAGGGCGCCACCGCGCCGGGATAGGTGTGCCCCTCGCCACCCGTGCCGATGAACGGATCGACATCGTCGACCGTCGCCCGCTGTGCCGAGGCGCTGGCGGAGAGCATCGCCAGGACCAACATCATCCCCCGCACCGCCATCCACTCTCCCCTTTCCGCCGGATCGGGGCACCTTCCCCGATACGCGCCGCCTTGCCAAGGGGAAGGATGGATCGCCTCGCGACGCTAAACCCTTAATTTCGCGTCCGAACCGCGCGTACCGCTACCCCTGCGCCTCGCAAAAAAGCAAGCAGCCGGCGGCGGCGAAGGGCCGCGTCGGGATGGGTTCGTGCAGGCATGTCGGGTAAGTGGCGGAGAGGGAGGGATTCGAACCCTCGGTACCGTTGCCGGTACGCCGCATTTCGAGTGCGGTGCATTCGACCACTCTGCCACCTCTCCGCGAGGACGATCCGTAGCGGCGCTGGTCCGCATGGGGCTGATCGATTGGAGGCGCGCTCCTAGATCAGCTTTTTATCCATTGCAAGCGCCTAAACTTGTGCGACGCGACAAAGACATTAAATCAGGTCCATGGACCCTACCGACACCCTCCCCCAGCCCCCGAGCCAGGAAGCGCAAGCGCCGATCGTCGCGACCGCGCGGTTCGCGATCGGGGAGGTGGTGCGCCACCGCATGTTCGACATTCGCGGCGTGATCTTCGACGTCGACCCCGTCTTCGCCAATAGCGACGAATGGTATGACGCGATCCCCGAACGGATCCGTCCGGCCAAGGACCAGCCCTTCTACCACCTGCTCGCGGAGAATGCCGAATCCAGCTATGTCGCCTATGTCAGCCAGCAGAATTTGCTGCACGACGACAGCGACGAGCCGATCGAGCATCCCGCCATCGACGGCCTGTTCACCGGCTATGCCGACGGACGCTATCTGTTGCGGCGCGAACACCGGCATTGATTACTCGGCAGCGATAGCTGCCTGACTGTCAACTAAAGGGGGAATCGAATCCTTGGTTGACAATCCGGCCACCTTTGCCTAGCTGGCCTTTCTTTCCCGGTGGGCATTCCCGCGCGGGAGCCATGCATTTGGGAAGTGATAAGAGCCATGTTCGCAGTCGTGCGCACGGGCGGCAAGCAGTATCGCGTCGCCGCCGGAGATAAGATCGTCGTCGAGAAGATCGAGGGCGAAGCCGGCGCGTCGGTGACGCTGGGTGACGTTCTGCTGGCGGGCGAAGGCTCGGAGCTGAAGGCGGTCGACGGCATCACGGTCGCCGCCGAGATCATCGCTCAGGCGAAGGCCGACAAGGTCATCGTCTTCAAGAAGCGCCGTCGCCACAACTATCGTCGTCGCAACGGCCACCGTCAGCAGCACACGATCCTGAAGATCGTGTCGGTCGGCGCCTGAATTTCAGCCGCGTCACCCCAACGAAATCCAGGAGTAGTTCGCAATGGCACATAAGAAAGCAGGCGGTTCGTCGCGCAACGGTCGTGATTCGGCCGGTCGTCGCCTTGGCGTGAAGAAGTTCGGTGGCCAGGAAGCCATCGCCGGCAACATCCTCGTGCGTCAGCGCGGGACGAAGTTCTATCCGGGTCGCAACGTGGGCATGGGCAAGGACCATACCCTGTTCGCGCTCGTCGATGGTCGCGTCTCGTTCCACGAGGGCAAGCTGGGCCGTAAATTCTGCTCGGTCGAACTGGCCGCAGCGGCCGAATAATCGGGCAACCGCGCCGGGTTGCCCACCAGGGTGACCCGGGTTCCGCGAAGGAACCAGCAAAAAAGGGAGACGGGTCACCCCGGCTCCCTTTTTTTTCGTGCTCCCTCCAACCGCTTCGGTCCGCCTGTCTCCGTCCCGTCATCCGGACGTGGCAAGGCGCGGCCGACGCGACGAGGAGTTGTCGAGTGATGTTCGCGCGGACCGAAAGATTGTTATTGCGGCCAGCATGGCCGGAAGATGCCGCCCCCCTGGTCGAGGCCATCGGGCATGAGGCGATCGCCCGCATGGTGGCGCGGGTCCCCCACCCCTATCGCCACGCCGATGCTGAACAGTGGCTGGCCCAGCCGCGTGGTGCGACCGAACCCCGTTTCCTGATCACCGCGCTGGATCGCGACGCCGCGCCGGTGCTGATCGGCGGGATCGCGATCATCGCGGGCGATACGGGGCATGAGTTGGGCTATTGGCTGACGCCGTCCGCCTGGGGACGGGGCTATGCGACCGAGGCGGGTCGCGCGGTGATCGACATGGCGCGGCATGCGCTGCCCATCGATCGGCTGGGCGCGTGGCATTTCGCGGACAATCCCGCCTCCGGTCATGTCCTGACCAAGCTGGGCTTCCGCCCGACCGGACGGCGCATGGCGCGGGCCTCGGCGGGGCGCAGCGGCCTGTCGCCCAGCATCCATTACGCGCTCGACCTGGACGGCGAGCGAAATCCGGCCATGCCGCTCGCCGCCTGATCGGAGGAGGCCAGCCCGGTTCGTGGCGCGGAAGTGGTGATAGGGGGTTTGGCTCAGGCCGCCGGCCTGCCCCCCTCCTGGCGAAGGCCGGTTCCGTTGGGAGCGGTTCGGAAGCCATGAAAATCATCGCTTGATCGGACCCGACCTCCGCCGAGTTGCGCATGGTTCCAGGACTAATCGACATTCGTCCAATCCCTTCCCGTAAGGGGAGGTGGAAGGCGGTGCGGCCTGAATGTCGATCGGACCGGGACCACGTGCCGAATTTTTTGCGGAGATGTCGCATTCGCCGGGGATGGCATGTCATGAACTTGCCGTGCGGGTCGAAGCACCTCCAGCGCCTCCCGCCCGCGAAACGGGCGCGCAGCAAACGCTGATAGGTTGGCGGAGCCATATCCGATCGCGCGACTCGCACCAGCCGAGAAGCCTTTCATTCCCGGCAACACCAACATCCGAAAATCGATCTAACCGTTTCGATCAGTTGGAAAGCCTCAGGGAAAGCCGAAAAAGACCATATCGATCACTGTTCCGCCCAATCGTCAAATTACGCGGGCGACATACGCGATTTTAGGTACTTGCTAAGATTTCAGGCCTTTTTGGTGAAGCAGCCAGTCTGTTTCGAGGGATTATCCCGGTGGCGCGTAACCCTGCCGAGTCCATCATCCTATCCCTGTCCCGCCAGCCGAAGCGGCTGGCCGGGTTGCCCCCCGACCATCGCGGCGTGGCGGTGGTGGAACTGGCGCTGACCCTGCCCGTCCTGCTGGCGCTGTTGATGGGGATCGTCGGCTTCGGCGATTATTTCCTGACCGCGCATCTCGTCCAACAGGCCGCCAACGACGCCGCGCGCGCGTCGCTGGCCGGCATCGACGCCGCGGAGCGCAAGAGCATCGCGACCGACACCGCATTGCGGGTGCTCGACGCGACCAGCGTACTGCGCCGGGACCGGGGCCAGGTCGACACGTCGGAGGCGGACAATCTGATCACCGTGTCGATCCGCTATGACGCCTCCGCCGATCCGCTGCTCAACCTGCCCTTCGTGCCCATGCCCGCTCGGGTCCTGAAGGCCAAGGGCGTCGCGATGATCGGGGGGCTATGATGTCGGCGCTGTGGCGGGATCGGCGTGGCGGCGTCAGCATCCTGACCGCGCTGGCGGCGATGGCGATGATCGGCTTCGCCGCGATGGGGATCGATATCGGCATGCTGACCCTGTCGCAGCGCCGGTTGCAAGGCGTCGCCGACGAAGCCGCACTCGCCGCCGCCGCCTCCGCCCCCGACCGGCGAGCGGAGGCGATCGCCCGTATCGTCGCCGCCACCGGCCTTGCCAATGTCTCCACCAGCATCGTGCCGGGCCGCTATAGCGCCGATCCCGGCGTGCCCCCCGCCAGCCGCTTCGTCGCCGGCGGCGATGCCGGTGCGATCCGCGTGGTTCTCAGCCAACCCGTGCCCCTCTTCTTCGGTCGGGTTCTGACCGGCAGGAACACCAGCCCCGTCGCCGCCGACGCGGTGGCGCGGCGGATCGATCTGGCGGGTTTCTCGCTGGGTACGCGACTGCTCAACGTGCAAGGCGGCCTGCCCGGTGCGGTGCTCAACGGGCTGGCGGGCAGCGACCTGTCGCTGTCCTTCATGGATTATCAGGCGCTGGTCGGCGGGCGGATCGACCTGTTGCGGATGACCCGATCGCTGGGGACGCGGATCGGCCTGACGGGCGCCAGCTTCGACACGATCCTGGCCGCCGACGTGACCCTGCCGACCCTGCTGGGTGCCATGGCGGACGCCACCGGCAATGCGGGTACGGCGACGCTGCTCCGCAACCTGTCGCTGCGGGTGCCGGGGTCGAAGGTGCCACTCAGCCGCCTGATCGATCTGGGGCCGCTGGGCGACCTGACCAGAGCCTCGTCGCGCGACCTGATCGCGATGGACGCCTATTCGATGCTGCGCGAGTCGCTGTCGATCGCCAACGGCCAGCGGCAGATCGCGCTCGACCTGGGGGCATCGGTGCCGGGGCTTGTTGTCGACCAGGGTGCTGCTGGCGATCGGCGAGCGCCCCGCCAACTCGCCCTGGCTGGCGGTGGCGCAGGACGGATCGACCATCGTGCGGACCGCGCAGCAGCGGATGCTGATCGACACCCAGATCAGCCTGCCGCTGCTCGCCAATATCCAGTTGCCCCTCTTCGTCGAGACGGCGGCGGCACAGGCCAGGCTGAACGGCATCACCTGCTCGGGCACGGGGCAGACGGTGACGATCGACGCACTCCCCTCACCCGGCACCGTCGCCATCGCCCAGATCGATCGCAGCCGCTTCGGCGACATGAGCCGGTCGCCCATCACCGGCCCGGTGGCGCTGCTCCAGGTGACGCTGGTCAAGGTCATGGCCTATGCCCGTATCGACCTGGCGAGCGACAGCGCGTGGCAGCGCCTGACGTTCAACGCCGCCGATATCGCCAACGCCACGCCACGCACCGTCACCTCCAACTCGGCGATGCAGGGCATAGCGGGCTCGCTGATCGGCAAGCTCAGCCTGACCCTGGAGCCGTTCAGCCTGGGGCTGTCGGGACTGACCGGCACGGTCGGCGCGGCGCTGGCATCGGTCGCGCCCGCGCTCGACCTGCTGATCAACAGCCTGACCGACCTGCTGGGCATGCATGTCGGACAGGCCGATGTGACGGTGAACGGCGTCCGTTGCGGTGGAGCCACGCTCGTCGCCTGATCGCGCGGGCCTGATCCGGCGGGCTGGTCAGTCGCCGCGGTCAAGGGTAAAGGCGGCGCCATGCATTTTCTCGATCAGGCCAAGATTTTCGTCCGCTCCGGCACGGGCGGCCCCGGCGCCGTGTCCTTTCGGCGTGAAAAATACATCGAATATGGCGGCCCCGACGGCGGCAATGGCGGCAAGGGCGGCGACATCATCTTCGAGGCGGTCGCCGGGCTGAACACGCTGATCGACTTCCGCTACACCCAGCATTTCCGGGCGCCGCGTGGTTCCGGCGGTTCGGGCTCCAACCGCACGGGCGCGGGCGGCGACGATCTGGTCATCAAGGTGCCCGTCGGCACGCAGGTCCTGTCCGAAGACAAGGAGGAGGTGCTGCTCGACTTCACCAAGGTCGGCCAGCGTGTCGTGTTCCTGCGCGGCGGCGATGGCGGGCGCGGCAATGCCAGCTACAAGACCTCGACCAACCGCACCCCGCGCCAGCACGGCACCGGCTGGCCCTGCGAAGAGGCATGGGTCTGGCTGCGGTTGAAGCTGCTGGCGGATGCGGGTCTGGTCGGCCTGCCCAATGCGGGCAAGTCGACCTTCATCAACGCGGTCACCAATGCACAGGCGAAGGTCGGCGCCTATGCCTTCACCACCACCCGGCCGCAACTGGGCGTGGTGCGGCATCACCAGCGCGAGTTCGTCGTCGCCGACATCCCCGGCCTGATCGAAGGCGCGGCGGACGGCGCGGGGATCGGCGACCGGTTCCTCGGCCATATCGAGCGGTGCCGGGTACTGCTGCACCTGGTCGATGCCAATGACGCGGACGTAGCGGAAAGCTATCGCATCGTCCGCGACGAACTGGAGGCTTACGGCGCGGGGCTGGTCGACAAGCCGCATATCATCGCGCTCAACAAGATCGACACGCTGGACGACGAACTGATCGAGGCGCTGTCGGCCGAACTGGCCGAGGCGAGCGGTGCGGATGTGATCCCGCTATCGGGTGCGGCGGGGATCGGTGTGGACTGGGTGCTCGACAAGCTGCTCGAGGCGATCGGGCCGGGGCCGGATGCGGTGCCCGAAGGCGACGAGGGCGAGGACGAGATCACATGGTCGCCGCTGTCCTGAGATATCGGGCGGCGGGCTCGGTGAGACACCCGGCCCTCCCCCATCCCCTCCCGCCTGCGGGAGGGGAGCGATTCTTGGCAGACCGCTCGCCCCAAGCACGCCCCTCCCGCAAGCGGGAGGGGATGGGGGAGGGAAAGACGCCTGGCAGAGACCCTCACCACCGATCAATCCTAAAAGCCCCCCAATGATCTTCCCTCCTACCTCCTGCCAGCGGCTGATCGTCAAGGTCGGCTCCGCGCTCCTCGTCACGCCCGAGGGCGAGGTCCGTCGCGACTGGCTGACCGGGCTGGTCGCCGACATCGCCGCGCGCGTGCGGCAGGGCCAGCAGATCGCGATCGTCTCCTCCGGTGCCATCGCCCTGGGCGCGCGGCGGCTGGGCC
Organism: Sphingomonas sp. SORGH_AS_0879; assembly: GCF_030819175.1. Taxonomy (NCBI): domain Bacteria; kingdom Pseudomonadati; phylum Pseudomonadota; class Alphaproteobacteria; order Sphingomonadales; family Sphingomonadaceae; genus Sphingomonas; species Sphingomonas sp. SORGH_AS_0879. Next base: position 1,131,354 of record NZ_JAUTBJ010000002.1, on the reverse strand, counting down.
TGCCCAAAGGCGGGCGGGCCAGCCTGGAGGATGCGCAGGCCGCCGCCGCGACCGGACAGATCGCGCTCAGCCAGGCTTGGGCCGAACTGCTCCACGCGCAAGGGTTGACCGCCGCGCAGATGCTGGTGACGCTCGACGATCTGGAGGATCGCCGCCGCTATCTGAACGCCGCCGCGACGCTGGGACGGCTGCTCGGCCTGGGCGTGGTGCCGGTCATCAACGAGAATGACAGCGTCGCCACGGAAGAAATCCGCTTCGGCGACAATGACCGGTTGGCGGCGCGGGTGGGCCAGGCGGCGGCGGCGAACGGCGTGCTGCTGCTGTCCGACGTGGACGGGCTGTACGACGCCAACCCGCACACCAACCCGGCCGCGCGCCATATCGAACGGGTCGAGCGGATCGACGCGGTCAGCGGCATGGCGGATGGCGGCTCGGCCTCTGGCATGGGATCGGGCGGCATGGTGTCGAAGATCGCCGCCGCGCGCATCGCGGTCAGCGCGGGCGCGCATCTCGCCATCGCATCGGGCCGGGTTGACCATCCGCTGTCGACGCCAGCGCGCCACACCCTGTTCGTCGCCGAAAAGAGCGCCCCCGCCCGCAAGGCGTGGCTGGCGGGGGGCCTGACCGCACGTGGCGCGATCACCGTCGATGCGGGCGCGGCCAAGGCGCTGGCCGAGGGCAACAGCCTGCTCGCGGCGGGCGCCACCGCCGTGCAGGGGCATTTCGCGCGCGGTGACCTCGTGACCGTCGAGGGACCGAACGGCACGATCGCACGCGGCCTCAGCGAATATGATTCGACCGAGGCGCGCGCCTTGATCGGCACACGCTCGGACCAGCAGGCCGAGATATTGGGCCATGCGCCCCGCGCCGCGCTGATCCATCGCAATCATCTGGCCCTGCTATGATCGTCGCCGTGACGGGAGCGACCGGCTTTGTCGGTCGCGCGGTGGTGGATCGCGCCGCCGGTTCGGGGCTGTCGTTGCGCGCGTTGACCCGCCGTGCGCAGCCGTCGCGCGCCGGGATCACCTGGATCGCGGGCGCGCTCGACAAGCCGGAAAGCCTCGCCACGCTGGTCGAGGGGGCCGACGCGGTGCTGCACATCGCGGGCGTGGTGAACGCGCCCGACCGCGAAGGCTTCGTCGCGGGCAATATCGACGGCACCCGCGCGATGGTCGAGGCGGCGAAGGCCGCGGGCATCCGGCGCTTCGTCCATGTCTCCTCGCTATCGGCGCGCGAGCCCGACCTGTCGGTCTATGGCTGGTCCAAGCGCCAGGCCGAGGATGTCGTAACGGACAGCGGCCTCGACTGGACGATCGTGCGGCCCAGCGGAATCTACGGCCCGCACGACACCGAATGGCTGGACGTGTTCCGCACCGCCAAGCTGGGCCTCGCCCTCATGCCGCCGCCGGGCAGGTTGTCGCTGATCGCGGTCGAGGATTTCGCGCGATTGCTGACCACGCTGGTCGCCGCTGATGGCCCGCGCAGCGTAATGGAGGTCGATGACGGTCAGGTACTGACCCATGCCGAACTCGCCCAAGCCATGGGCGCGGCGGTGGGGCGGCGGGTGATGACGCTGCATCTGCCCAAAGGCCTGCTGAGCCTGGGCGCAAAAATCGATCGAACGTTTCGGGGCCATGCGGCCAAGCTGACGCCCGACCGCGTCGGCTATCTCTGCCATCCCGACTGGACCGCGGACCCGGCCAAACGGCCCGATCCGGCGATGTGGGAACCCGCCATAACGCTCGCCAAGGGGCTTGCCGACACGGCACGGTGGTATCGCGCCAACGGCTTGCTATAGCAGCGACATGGGCGCGGTCGAAAAGCCGCCGCATTTGGGTGCCACTGGCCCCTTCGAAAGGATCATCATGAGCGACCGCCAAGCCATTTTCGACACCGTCGCGGCCCAGATCGCGCCCTTCAACAAGAAGGGCGTCACGCTGACCGAGGCGACGACCTTCCAGGGCGACCTGGAGTGGGACAGCCTGACCGTGATGGACTTCGTCGCCGCGATCGAGGACGAGTTCGAGATCATCATCACGATGAACATGCAGGCCGAGATCGAGAATGTCGGCCAATTGGTCGACGCGGTCGAAAAGCTCAAGCAAGCCTGATCGCCTTCAAACGGACACCGACATGACCGAAGCCGCTGCCCAGCCCCATGCCCTGCCCGCCGAAGCGCAGGAAGTTGCCCCCGAGCACGACCTGCTCTCCAAGTTCGACGGCCTGATCGCCGAGCGGCAGAAGCTGCTCGACTCGGGCGTCACCGATCCCTTCGCGATCGTGATGGAACAGGTGAAGTCGCCGACCGAGGCGGTGATCCGGGGCAAGGACACGATCCTGCTCGGCACCTATAATTATATGGGCATGACCTTCGACGCCGACGTCATCGCGGCGGGCAAGGAAGCGCTGGAGAAGTTCGGCTCGGGCACGAACGGCAGCCGGATGCTCAACGGCACCTTCCATGACCATATGGAAGTCGAACAGGCGCTGCGCGATTTCTACGGCACGACCGGCGCGATCGTCTTTTCGACCGGGTACATGGCGAATCTCGGCATCATCTCGACGCTGGCGGGCAAGGGTGAGTATGTCATCCTCGACGCCGACAGCCATGCGTCCATCTATGACGGCTGCCAGCAGGGCAATGCCGAGATCGTCCGCTTCCGCCACAATTCGGTCGAGGATCTCGACAAGCGGCTGGGCCGGCTTCCCAAGGAGCCCGCCAAGCTGGTGGTGCTGGAGGGCGTCTATTCGATGCTGGGCGACATCGCCCCGTTGAAGGAGATGGTCGCGGTCGCCAAGAAGCACGGCGCGATGGTGCTGGTCGACGAAGCGCATTCGATGGGCTTTTTCGGCCCCCACGGGCGCGGCGTGTACGAGGCGCAGGGGCTGGAAGGCCAAGTCGATTTCGTCGTCGGCACCTTCTCCAAGTCGGTCGGCACGGTCGGCGGCTTCGTCGTGTCCAACCATCCGAAGTTCGAGGCGGTGCGCCTGGCGTGCCGTCCGTACATCTTCACCGCCTCGCTGCCCCCCTCGGTGGTGGCGACCGCGACGACCTCCATTCGCAAGCTGATGACCGCGCATGAGAAGCGCGAACGGCTCTGGTCCAACGCCCGTGCGCTGCATGGCGGGTTGAAGGCGATGGGATTCAAGCTGGGCACCGAGAATTGCGACAGCGCGATCGTCGCGGTAATCCTGGAGGATCAGGAACAGGCCGCGATGATGTGGCAGGCGCTGCTCGACGGCGGGCTCTATGTCAACATGGCGCGACCGCCCGCGACTCCGGCGGGCACCTTCCTGTTGCGCTGCTCCATCTGCGCCGAGCACACGCCCGCCCAGATCGAGACGGTGTTGGGCATGTTCGGTGCGGCGGGGCGGGCGGTCGGCGTCATCGCCTGATCGCCCGGTCGCGCCCGGCTTTGCATTATCCGGTGGCTGGGATAGCGTAACGGCCGTGATCGAGCAGGATAATCTCGGAAAGGTCGGCCGCTGGCGGGCCTTTGCCCTGATCGCGATGGCCTTGGCCGGTGCGGTGACGCTGGCCATGCTGATCGTGACGCTGGGCCACGCCAATCGCGAGCGCGACCGCGCGCTGGAGCGGCAGCGGCACAGTTACGAGGTGATGATCCTCGCCCGCACCCTGGCGGGCACGATCGCCCGGTCGGAGGCCTCGCTGGGCCGCTATGTCATCTCGGGCGACAGCAAGCTGGGCCAGCTTTACGTCGACGAATGGAATCTGGCGCGCGCGCAACTCGAACGGCTGGATATCCTGATCGAGGAAGCGAACCAGCAACGGCGCGTCGAGCAATTGCGCAAGGCCTATGAGGCGCGCGGCGAGGAACTGTCGGTCATCGCGCTGTCGACGACCTATCATCGCAACCGTCAGGCTTACGGCCTTTATTACCAGGCGCGACAGGCCGAGGCGCTGTTGCAGATCAACCGGCTGCTCACCGCCCTGATCGAGGGGGAACGGGTCCTGCTCGACCAGCGCAGCACGGCGGCGCAGGAGACGGTGCTGCATTCCAACCGCATCGCCGGGGGATTGGTGATCTTCGGCATCGCGCTGGCGCTCGGCGCGATCCTGCTCGGCTGGCTGATGTTCCGCACGGTGGGCGAGCGGGCGGAGGCGCGCGCCGAGGCCTGGGCCGAACGCGCCCGTGCCGAGGAACTTGCCGCCGCCGTCGAGACTGCGACCGAAGAACTGAAGGTGCAGGAAGCCAAGCTGCGCCAGATCCAGAAGATGGATGCGCTGGGTCAGTTGACCGGCGGGATCGCGCATGATTTCAACAATATGCTGGCGGTCGTGCTGGGCGGGCTGGAACTGGCGCGCCGCGCCGAGGACCGTGAGGTCAGCCTGCGCCACCTCGACAGCGCGACCGAAGGCGCGCACCGCGCCGCCGCGCTGACCCGCCGCCTCCTGATGTTCAGCCGCGAGGAGGCGCTCACCCCCGAGGCGCTGGCCCCGCGCCAATTGGTCAGCGGGATGCGCGACCTGCTCGACCGGACGCTGGGCGACGGGGTGAAGGTGACGGTGGAGGACGCAACCAGCGAGTGGGCGATGTTCGGCGACCGGGTCCAGGTGGAAAATGCGATACTGAATCTGGCGGTCAACGCGCGCGACGCGATGGACGGGCGCGGCGAACTGACGATCCGCACCGCCGAAACCCGGGTCGATACCGACACCCTGCCCCGCGCTGCGGCGGGCGATTATGTCATGCTGTCGGTCACCGATACGGGCGCTGGCATGACCCCGGAGGTCGCCGAGCGCGTGTTCGAGCCTTTCTTCACGACCAAGCCCGCAGGCAAGGGCACGGGGCTGGGTCTCAGCCAGATTTTCGGGCTGGTCGGTCAGATGGGCGGCGATGTCATGGTCCGCACCGCACCCGGCGCGGGTACGACGGTCAGCCTCTATTTTCCCCGCCATGTCGCGGCGGCGGCCCCTACGCCCGTCGAAGCGGCCAGTGCGACGCCGTCACCGCAGGGGCTGGAGGCGCTCCGCATCCTGCTGGTCGAGGACGATCCCCGCGTGCTTGCCGCGACGATGGGGGCGTTGCGGGAACTCGGCCACGACCCGGTCGCCTGTAGCGACCCGCGCGAGGCGGAAGGATTGCTTGCGCGGCACCCCGGTATCCGCCTGATCGTGTCCGACGTGCTGATGCCGCACATGACCGGGCCGGAGATGATCGCGACCCTGCGTCCGCGTCATCCCGATATCGCCGTTCTGTTCGTCACCGGCTTTGCGGGCGATGCGCAGGCGACGGGGTTCGAGGGGCATGAGGTTCTGCGCAAGCCGTTCACCCTGGCCGGGCTGGAACGCGCGCTGGCGGCGGCGTTGAAGCGGGTGGCGGAAGGGCCGGTTTGCGCGGCGGCTTGAGCGGTTCGGGGCCGGGCGTTCGGACGTGGCCTTCGACTTCGCTCAGGCTGAACGGAGGGTGAGGATCACCCGGCACCTCCGTTCGCGCTGAGCGAAGTCGAAGCGCTCATCCCGCCATTGCCATTTCCGGCTCGATCCGACCGAACCCACCCTAATCCTTCACGAAAATCCCGAACCGCAAACAAGGGGTGACGCGCCTTGCCCGCCCTCGTATAGCCATGGCCGTTTTATCGCGCGAGTGATGTTCCCCGCATGAAGTCCCCCGCATGAAGTCGATCGATCGCTACATGGCCCGGCTGATCGCGTTGCCGTTGTTCGCGACGCTGCTCATCTCGGCGATGCTGCTGGTGCTCGATCGCATCCGCCGCCTGTTCGAATTCGTCGCGACCGAGGGCGGGCCGATCAGCGTGGTGTGGCGGATGCTCGCCAACCTGCTGCCCGAATATCTGGGGCTGGGCATTCCGATCGGGCTGATGCTGGGCATCCTGCTCGCCTTTCGCCGCCTCGCCACCTCGTCCGAGCTGGACGTGATGCGCGGCGTGGGCATGAGCTATACCCGGCTGCTGCGCGTGCCGTATATGTACGCGATCGTGCTGGCCGCGCTGAACCTGGCTATCGTCGGCTATATCCAGCCTGTCGCGCGCTATTATTACGAAGGGCTGCGCTACGAGCTGCGCACCGGCGCGCTGGGCGCGTCGATCAAGGTGGGCGAGTTCACCCATCTGGGCGACCGCATGACGCTGCGCATCGAGGAGAGCCGCGACAGCGGGCGCGACCTGTCGGGCATCTTCGTCCATGCCAACACGTCCAAGGGCGACTGGATCGGCGTGACGGCGGAGCGCGGGCGCTTCCTGGCGACCGACGATCCCAACGTCATCATCTTCCGCCTGACCAACGGCACGCTGATCCACAACCGGCCCGAGTTCAAGGCGCCGCGCGTCCTGACCTTCTCCAGTCATGACCTGCCGATCGACCTGCCCAAGTTCGACAATTTCCGTCAACGCGGGGGCCGTGACCTGGAGTTCACCCTGCCCGAGCTCGCCCGCCACGGCCAGGAGGCGCAAAGCGCGGAGGCCCGTGCCGGGAGCCGTGCCGAATTCCACTTCCGCGTGGTCGAGGTGGTGACGATGTTCCTGTTGCCGCTGCTGGCGGTATCGCTGGGCATCCCGCCCAAGCGATCGACCTCTGCGCTCGGCGTCTTCCTGTCGATCGTCATGCTCGTCACCTATTTCAAGGTGAACCAATATGCCGCCGATATCGGCGCGCTGGGCCGGGTCAATCCCGCGCTGGCGCTCTGGGGGCCGTTCACCGTCTTCGCCGGATTGGTGCTCTGGATGTATTATGTGACCGCCTATGTACCCGGCGGCCAGCCGATCGGCGCGCTGGAGCGGGGCGTGGCGAAGCTGGCCAAGGCGATCGGCCGCTGGCTTCCCGGCCGCCGCCGCAAGAAGGGACAGGCGGCATGACCCTGTCCAACATCTTCCCGTCGCGGACCATCGCCATCTACATGGCGAAGATGTTCCTGATCCGCACCTTCGCGATCCTGTTCGCGGTGGCGCTGGTGCTCCAGACGCTCGACGTGCTGAGCGAATCCGGCGCGGTGCTGGCGGCCCCCGGCAACGGGCAGGCGCAGGTGTGGCGCTATGTCTCGCTGCGTGCGCCGCAGATCATATCCTTTCTGCTGCCCTTCTCGGTGCTGCTGGGCACGATCCTGACCTTCTTCACCATGAACCAGAATTCGGAGGTCATCGCGCTGAAGGCGGCGGGCATGTCGGCGCATCAGGTGCTGGCGCCGCTGCTGATCGCCAGCGCGGGCGTCGCGGTGCTGAGCTTCGCCTTCAACGACCGGATCGTGCCGCGTGCCAGCGCGACGTTGAGCGCCTGGCAGAAGGTCGAATATGGCCCGCTGCCCATCGACAGCGGCGACCGGGCCAATGTGTGGGTGCGCGACGGCGACGACCTGATCTCGGTCGACCTGATCCAGGGACGAGGGCCGAGAACGCAACTGGGCGGTGTGACGCTCTACGACCGCAGCGGCGGCAACCTCCAGGCGATCGTACGGGCCCCGCGCGGACAGCGTGCCGGCGATGGCTGGCGGATCGGCCCCGCGACCCGGTTCGAGGTGGCATCGGGCAAGCTGACCGATATCCCCTCGCTGGTCATCGGGCGCGGCGTGACGCCCGAGCAACTGACGCTGGCCAGCGTCAATGCCGACAGTCTGTCTTTCCGCGCGCTGTCGAACGCGATCGACGATCTGCGCGAGGCGGGCCGTCCGACCAAGTCGCTCGAGGGATCGCTCTGGCACAAGCTGTCCGCGCCGATGTCGGCGGTGTTGATGCCGCTGCTGGGCGCGGTCGCGGCCTTCGGTATCGCGCGCTCGGGCAAGCTGTTCGTCCGCGCGGTGATCGGCATGGCGCTGGGCTTCGCCTATTTCGTCGCGGACAATTTCTCGATGGCGATGGGCGACCTTGGGGCCTACCCCCCGTTCCTCGCGGCTTGGGCGCCCATATTGCTGTTCTTCCTGATCGGCGAGGCGGTGCTGTTCCGGACGGAGGAGTAACCCCACTTACCTCCGAAGACCCCCACCTCCGTTCGCACTGAGCGAAGTCGAAGTGCACGCCCTAGGCATGCAGCCTGGCGAGCGGAGTTCCTTGGCCTTCGACCTCGCTCAGGCTGAACGGAGGTTTGGAGGGGGTGTCATAATCTCCACCGCCCGTTCACGCTGAGCGAAGTCGAAGCGCACGCCCTCCTTCGCCCAGCACCGAAACCTTATTTCCCCCGACGGATCGTGCTCAGACCGATCTTCGCCACCAGCCCCGGTAGCCCCTTGTAGCTCGCCTTGTGATAGGGCGAATCCGGTTCCAGCGCCGCGCTGATCCGCCGATGCGCCTCGCCCAGCGAATGATAGGGCAGCGACGGCAGCAGGTGGTGCAATGCATGGTAACGCAGACCGACCGGCGCCCACAGGCCCGGCAACAGCGCGGGCGGCGGCACGTTGACCGAATCCAGATACTGGGCGGTCACCGTCATCTGCTCGCCCTCATTCTCCCAGAGATGCGCGACCAGCGTGCGGACCTGATTGAGCACCGCAACCGCCGAGCCGATCGCGAAACCGATACCGAAGCCACGCAGCGAGATGATCCCCGTCGCGACCATCGCCACCAGCGCGATCGCCCAGATCGACGCCGCCGCGTCGGTCCGGTTGAACCGCACCAGCGCCTCGCCCTCGGGCATGCGGCGGCGGAATTGCGGGTTGATCGCCAGCGCCGAATAACGCTCGACCACCATTTTGCGCAGCCCCGGAATCACCCAGGACAAAGGCGACAGGATCGCGAACCGGATCAGCAGCCCCAGCGGCGCCAGCGCCGATACCAGGATGAACACCGGCAGCGTCCACGGCTTCATCAGTGCCAGCGGCAGATATTCGGGATCGTCGGCGGTGCCATAGCGCGTCTTGGCATGGTGCAGATTATGCACCCCATCATACATGAAGGCGGGCGTCAGCAGCGGCACGCCGACCAGCGCGTTCCAGCCGGTCCGGAAGCCCGGCAGCGCCGAATGCTTCATATGGCTGACCTCATGGATGAACAGCAGAGCACGGTACAGCGCCAGCACCGCGACCACCGACGCCACCACGATCACGCCGGTCGAAGACGCCGTCACCGCCACGGCAAGCGCGGCATAGCCGACCAGCGCACTGCCCGCCATGTCCGCCCAATAGAGCCCGGGTTTCGGCGCGATCAGGTCGCGCGTCATTTCGGCGGCGGCGCGCAGCATCGCCTTGTCGTCGGCGATCGGCAGGCGCGCCTGGCGTGGGACGGCGGCGGCACCGGGGCCGCGTTCGAAAGAAAGCGTCGATTCCATAACTCTATCCTTTGCCCCCATATAATGGCGACACGGTGGCATTCCCACGGCGACGAATGACGGAATCCTCTCACTCGCTATGATCGACCAAGACGGTTAGGAAACGACTTTCATATCCATCGCTGGACCGTCCGCCTATGCTGCTCTCCATCCGCCCGGTCGTCACCAAGGGCGATCGCAAGACCTTCGTGGACTTTCCCTTCGGCCTGTACGCGGACGATCCGCACTGGGTTCCGCCGCTGAAGGGCGAGGCGCTGGGCCTGATCACGCCGGAGAAGAATGGCTGGTACAGCCATGCCAAGGCGCAGCTTTTCCTGGCGGAGGAGAATGGCAAGGTCGTCGGGCGCATCTCCGCGCATCTCGACACGCTGGCACTGGAGATGGACCCGTCGAAGGGCTTCGGGCCGGGCGTCGGCTTCTGGGGCCTGATGGACGCGGTCAGCGAGGACGTGTTCAGGGCGCTGCTGTCCACTGCTGAGGGCTGGCTGCGCGAACAGGGCATGACCCGCGCGATCGGTCCGGTGTCGCAGTCGGTGTGGGAAGAGCCCGGCCTGCTGGTCCAGGGGTTCAATCAGGACCCGACCATCATGATGGGCCATGCGCGGCCCGAATATCAGGGCTGGATCGAGGCGGCGGGTTACGGCGTCATCAAGCAGCTCTTCACCTATGAGCTGGACATCACGCAGGAATTTCCGCCGATCGTCCAGCGGATCATCCAGTCGGGCGAAAAGAATGCCCGCATCCGCATCCGGGAAGTCAACAAGGCCAAATTCGATGAGGAAGCGGCGATCATCCTGGGCATCTTCAACGATAGCTGGGCGGACAATTGGGGCTATGTCCCCATCACCCCGCCCGAAATCGTGGATGTCGGCGTCAAGCTGAAGCCGATCGTATTCAACGACCTGATCCGCATCGCCGAGCTGGACGGCAAGCCGGTGGCGTTCATGATCACGCTCCCCGACCTGAACGAGGCGATCAAGCCGCTCAAGGGCAGCCTGCTCCCCTTCGGCTGGGCCAAGCTGCTGCTGTGGCTGCGCGCGCCCAAGGTGCGGACGATGCGCGTGCCCCTGATGGGCGTGGTCAAGGAACTCCAGTCGTCGCGCATGGCGAGCCAGCTTGCCTTCATGATGATCGAATATATCCGCCGCGCCTCGATCCAGCGTTACGGCGCGTCGCGCGGCGAGATCGGCTGGATCCTCGACGACAATCAGGGGATGCGCTCGATCGCCGAGACCATCAAGAGCGACATCAACAAGACCTATAACATCTACGCCCGCGACCTGGGCTGACGGACGACGGGCGGGGCCGCCCGACCGGGGCGGCCCCCACCCTTTCCCCTCACTTGTTGCGGCCGATATAGTCGAGCGGATCGACGCCGTTCCACAACCACTGCTTGCGCGTCTTGCAGACCTTGCCGCGCATGATGTGATCTTCCTGGACGTTCAGGAAGCAGTAGCGGGTCGGCTTGGCGGCGGCAGCGGGCGCGGTCGGCAGCGCGGCGGCTTCGACGGGCGCCGGGGCGGGCTTGGCGACATCGTCGCGCGGTGACGGAGCCGACAGAGCGGCGGCGGTGGCGAGCAGAGCGAACATCATCGGGATTCTCCGGTTTTCGAGGGGGGATCAGCGGCGCGCGATGCGGCCGGTCGGAACCTGGCCTTCACGGGCGATCCATTCGTCCGCCGTGTGGCAGATCTTGGTCGGGATGTGCGAACCGGTCAGCGTCTCGACGACGCAATAGCGGGTCGAAGCCGAAACGGTGGCGGGCGACGCGCCGCCTTCCGCCGTCACGGCGACCGTGTCCAGGGTGACGGTCGGCGACGCCATGGGCTCACGGCCCGGCGCGGCGGCGGACAAGGTCGATGCGATCAGCAATGTCAGTAGCATGGTTGGTAACTCCCTGAAGCCGGATCACCCCGGCATGTGAGTTACTGCATTAGTCATGCCACACAGTGAAAACACCGGATTTCAGGGGTTTACGTTTTTGTGATCCGGCGAAATTTGCCGATTCCTAGCAATTTTCGCTTATCTATCGGCAAAACGCACCGTGCGATAATCGCGCGCGGAAGGGGTCACGATTGGAAGGCTGGCGGCGACATAGATTGTCGGCGACGACAGCCGCGCTTCCGATGCAAACGTCGCATCGACAAGCATCAGTAAGCCACCTTTTAAAGACTAGGCAAAAGATCAAGAGTCTATCGCGCCACACAGGACAGCAGCCGCCACTCTATCCCATAAACGAACAATGCGACAGATCGGCGCATCTTCGATGACATATTGATGGCGTTATTGCGAAAATCTCGCAGGGAGCGCCGCATTTGTCGCGAAATTGTCACCGCCTGCTGCGAACAGGGACGGCATCGTCGCATTACGGGATGCCCTTTCGATGGCAACGCAGATGAGTACCGCCAGCGTCACCAAGGCCTATGACCGCTGGTCGCCTGTCTATGACCTGGTCTTCGGCCCCGTCTTCAAACAAGGCCGCTCCGCCGCCATCGTCGCCGCCGAGCGGATCGGTGGGCGCATCATCGAGGTCGGGGTCGGCACCGGCATTTCGCTCCCCCAATATTCGCGCGACAACCGCATCGTCGGCGTCGACCTGTCCGAGCCGATGCTGGACAAGGCGCGCGAACGGGTGAAGCGTGGCAACCTCACCCATGTCGAACAGATCGCATATGGCGACGCCGAGGCGCTGCAATTCGCCGACAACAGCTTCGACGTGGTGGTCGCGCAGTACGTCATCACCGCCGTCCCCAACCCGGAACGCGCGCTGGACGAATTCGCCCGCATCTGCCGCCCCGGTGGCGAGATCGTCATCACCACGCGCGTCGGCGCGGGCGACGGTCTTCGTGGGCGGATCGAAAAGACGCTGATGCCGATCACCAGCCGGTTGGGCTTCCGCACCGACTTCCCGTTCCATCGCTATACCGACTGGGCCGCGACGCGCGGCGATGTGGAACTGGTCGAAAGCCGCCCCCTGCCCCCGCTCGGCCATTTCTCGCTGGTCCGCTTCGCCAAGCGCCAGCCCTCCCTCCAAGGACAAGTCCAATGACGGGTTTCCGCGCGCAACTCGCCGAACAGCGGTGGGACGATCACCGTTATTATCACCACAGCCTGGTCAATCAGAGCCTGCACTTCGTCAGCGCCTGCACCTTCCTAACCGCCTATGTGCTGCTGTTCATCGACCCGGCGGTGGCCAGCCTGCTCGCTTGGGGCGTGGCGATGACCAGCCGCCAGGCGGGCCATTTCTTCTTCGAGCCCAAGGGCTATGACCATGTGAACAAGGCGACGCATGAGCATAAGGAAGAGATCAAGGTCGGATACAATCTGACCCGCAAATATGTGCTGATGGGCATATGGGGCGCGATCCCGCTCGTGCTGCTCGTGCAGCCGACGCTGTTCGGGACGCTGGAAAATCCCGAAGGCTTCATGGGTTATCTGCGCCATGTCGGCATCGGCTGGCTGGGCCTGGGCGTCAGCGCGATCGTGGTGCGGGTCATGCAGCTTTGGGCGAAGCGCGATCTGGAAACCGGGCTGGTCTGGGCGACCAAGATCGTCACCGACCCGTTCAACGACTTCAAGATGTACAAGAGCGCCCCGCGCCGCCTGATGAAGGGCGAGCGGATGGATCATCACGATGCCGATGACTTCGAGGATTTGAAGGCGGCGTAACGCGCAGCTTCGGGTTGACGGATAGGGCGGCGGTTCCAGAAGGACCGCCGCTACTTTTGCATCCGGACCTCTCGCCTAGCCGCTCCCCTCCCGCAGGCGGGAGGGGATGGGGGAGGGAAAGCCACAAGCGCCGAACTCGGTGAGACACCCTGCCCTCCCCAAACCCCTCCCGCCTGCGGGAGGGGCTTAAGAAGAGAAGGAAGGGGTTTAAACCCCTCCCCGCCCCAACCTTACCGCCAGCGACTCCTTCAAGATCCGCCGCCGGATCGCCTTGTTCGCCAGCTTCAGGTCACCCGGCGCATCGGGCGAGGTCCACCACCAGCCATCGTCACGCATCTGTTGTCCCGCTGCAACGAAGCGGTCGCAAATCTCGGCGAACAGGGTGTCGTCGATGTCGAGGCTGAAGATCAGCCGCCCGGTTCCGACCCAACTCAACGCCAGCCCTTCCGCCCGGAGATAATATTGCAGCATCCAGTTATAGGGCGAGGCGACCGAGTAGAGGATGGTCCAGATCGTCTGGACATGCGCGACCGACAGGGCCAGCCCGGCTTCCGCCATCCGCGCGTTGAACATCGCCGCACGGGCATTCCATCGTGCGTCCAGTCCTTCGTACAGCGCGGCGACCTCGGGCGTCTCCAGCCGCCGGAGAAAGGCGTTCATCGCCCCCATGACCATGGGGTGCGAGTTGAAGGTGCCGCGCGCGAAGCAGATGTCCACGGGCCGCTCCTCACGCCAGCGCTTCATCAAATGGGCGGGGCCACACAGCACACCGACCGGCAACCCGCCGCCCAGCGTCTTGCCATAGGTGATCAGATCCGGCTTCACCCCGAAATATTCCGGCATGCCGCCCTTTGCGAGGCGGAAGCCCATGAAAACCTCGTCGAAGATCAGGACGATGCCGTTGGCGCGGCACGTCTCGGCCAGCTTGTGCAGCCAGTCGCGATAGGCGGCCAGGTCCGCCCCCGCCTTGCGCCCGCCATCGACCAACTGTCCGTCCGACGGGGCCGAGCCATTGGGGTGCATCGCCTGAAGCGGGTTGACCAGCACGCACGCGATGTCCTTGCGCGTCGCCAGCACCTTCAGCGTCCGCTCCGACATATCGGCCAGGGTCAGCGTCCGGTCGGCGGATATGGGGTTGCCGATCCCCGGCTGAACCTCGCCCCACCAGCCATGATAGGCCCCCGCGAAGCGCACCAGACGCGGGCGGCGGGTATGATAGCGGGCGAGGCGCACCGCCTGCATCACCGCCTCGGTGCCCGACATGTGGAACGACACCTCGTCCATCCCCGACAATTCGGTCAGGCGGCGGACATTGTCGGCGACGACCGGGTGGAACGACCCGAGCACCCCACCCAGATCGGCGACTATCGCCGCGCCTTCCGCCATGGTCCGTTTGTAGAAGTCGTTGCCGAACAGGTTGACCCCGTAGGAGCCGGTCAGGTCGATCAGCCGGTTGCCGTCCAGATCGATCAGGATCGGCCCTTCCGACCGCTCGTAAAACGCCCCCGTCGCCAGTGTCGTCCGCACCTTCTCGCGAAACTGGAACGGCACGCGGTACGCACCGGTGAATTGCAGGTCGGACAGGCCGGACCGCGTCTCCTTGGTCAGCGCCAGCGTCCTCGCGAATCGCGTCGCGAACACCCCGCCCAGCCGCTCGAACCCCGCGCGCCGCTGCCCGGCGACCGCGTCCGGCGCGTCATCGACGCGGAAGAAGCGATCCTCGCCATAGCTATAGAATGGAATCTGCCCCGCGATCCGCTTGGCGAGGCGGACGTGGCCGCCCAGCCCCGGATGCTTGGCGCGCGACAGGGTCAGGCGGCGATGCCCTTTGGTCAGGGCGACCGCACCGGCGGAGGCGGCCAGCAGGCCAGTGAGAATCGGGTTCATGCGGTCTTTGACCGCGTACCCATGACGGAGGCATGACAATGCGCGGACCCATCATGCGGTTCTTCCTGAACGAAGACATTAATTTTCTCGTCACCAACCGCCTGCCGCGCCGGTTCGCGACGCAACTGATCGGCAAGATCGCCCGGATCGAACATCCGCTGGTCGCGAAACCCAGCCTGGCGCTGTGGAAATTCTTCGCGAACGTCGATCTGTCCGATGCGCGGACGACCCGGTTCAAATCGTTGCGCGACGGCTTCGTTCGTCCTTTACGCGATGGGGCACGGGCCTTCGACACCGACCCCGACACCATCGCCTCCCCCTGCGACGCGCTGGTCGGCGCGCATGGCCGGATCGAGGATGACCGGCTCTATCAGGTGAAGGGCTTTCCCTATCGCCTCGGCGATCTGATCCCGGACCAAAATCTGGTCGAACGATTTTTCGACGGATCGTTCGTCACGCTGCGGCTGACGGCGGGCATGTATCACCGTTTCCACGCGCCGACCGACATCGCGGTGGAAGGCGTGACCTATCTCTCCGGCGACTGCTGGAACGTGAACCCGATCGCACTCAAACGGGTCGAGCGGCTCTTCTGCCGCAACGAACGCGCAGTGATCGAGGCGCGGACGCTCGTGTCGGGACGCCCCCTGCTGATCGTGCCCGTCGCCGCCATCCTGGTCGCGAGCATCCGCCTCCATTGCCTGGATACCGAACGCACCCTGCGCGAGCACGGCCCCGGCCGCCGCCCCTGTGCCGCCCGGATCGGCAAGGGCGAGGAGATGGGCTGGTTCGAACATGGCTCGACCATCATCCTGTTCCTGCCCCGTGGGATGACGCTTTCCGACCATCTGGTCGAGGGACAGGCGATTCGCGCGGGCGAGGTGATCGGGCGCACCGGATGAAATCGCTATGGGAGTGTCATTCCGATCAAGGAACCGCACGGACGCCCAAGGCGATCGCCGGGCGAGTTGGCGCTGGACGGCTGTTCCGTGCGAAAATCTCCGCGATGCGCCGACAGCGTCGTCCCGGCCCCGACAAGGATGACGCCCTGCCGATCACACCGCCATCCATCAAATCATTGATTCAGGAGCGTGGTGACCCCGACTGGATTCGAACCAGTGGCCCCCAGATTAGGAATCTGATGCTCTATCCTGCTGAGCTACGGGGCCCCACGCGGACGCGGTGATACTCGGGTCGTGGGGCGGGGTCCAGAGTGGTTTGGCGGGGCGGAGCCCGCCGCCGTCAGTTGACCTGTTTTGGCGGAACCACCGGGAACGGCAGGGGCGCGACGGGGACGCCTTCCTCGACCAGGGCCTTGGCCTCGGCCAGACTGGCCTGGCCGTGAATTTGCGTAACGGGCGCCGTGCCTTCATGCATCGCACGCGCCTGGTCGGCGAAGGCGGTGCCGACCCAGGTCGATTTTTCCAGCATCTTCGCCTGCTGGCCCGCCAGTTGCTCCAGCGCGGCGCGGATCGCCTGTGGCGAGGGCGCGTCTGGCTTGCTGTTGCCCTTGGCGGCGATCTGCGGGGCCATGACCGCCTTTTCGATCCGGCGATCGCCGCATAGCGGACATTCGACCCGCCCGGCCTCGCGCTGATCGGCATAGGCGTTGGACGAGGCGAACCAAGCCTCGAACACATGGCCGTGCCCGCATCGCAGGTCGAAGACGATCATGCCCGCACCACCGGCGGGATCGCGCGGCGATGGCGAATCGCGGGCAGGCGCTGCCGCACCGCATCGACCTGCGCTAGGTCGAGGGTCGCGAAGCCCAGTCCCGCCGCCTCGCCCATGTCCAGCAGCATCTCGCCCCAGGGCCCGACCACCAGCGAATGGCCATAGGTGGCGCGACCATCCTGATGCTCGCCGGTCTGCGCGGCGGCGATCAGGTGCACGCCCGCCTCGATCGCCCGCGCGCGGAGCAGGACATGCCAATGCGCCGCACCGGTCGGGCGGGTGAAGGCGGCGGGCACCGACAGGATCGTCGCCCCCGCCTCGGTCAGCGCGGCGAACAGCGCCGGGAAGCGCATGTCGTAGCAGATGGCGACGCCCAGCCGCCCGACCGGCGTGTCGACCACAACCGCCTGATCGCCCGGCGCATAGGACGCCGATTCCCGCCAGCTTTCGCCGCTGGGCAGGTCGACATCGAACAAATGCATCTTGTCGTAACGGGCGCGGACCTCGCCCCGGTCATCGATGACATAGCCTCGATTGGCGAGCCGCCCGTCCCCGCGCCTGACCGCCAGCGAACCGAGATGGACCCACAGGCCATGCGCCGCCGCCGCCGCGCGGACGCGGGCGAGCACCGGGTCATGCTCTTCGGAGGTCAGATGCGCCGCCGCCCGCGCCTTGTCGCGATCGATCAGTCCCGACATTTCGGGGGTGAACAGCATCGCCGCGCCCCCCGCCGCCGCCTCGGCGATGGCGCGTTCCAGCGTGTCGGCATTGGCAGCGGGGTCGATCCCCGCCGTCATCTGAAGAACCGCGACCGCCGTCATGCGGCCAGGAGCGGGTCCAACCCTCCGCGCTTGTCGAGCGCGGCCAGATCGTCCGAACCGCCGATATGCTGTCCGTCGATGAAGACCTGCGGCACGGTGGTGCGTCCGTTCGCGCGCTCGATCATCTCGGCGCGCTTGGGGCCGCCCATGCTGATGTCAAATTCCTCGGGCTCGACGCCCTTGGAGGCGAGCAGCGCCTTGGCCCGGGTGCAATAGGGACAGAACGCCTTGGTGTAGATTTCGACCTTTGCCATCCCCCTCAGGTGTGGCGCGCGGGGGCGCTTGTCAATCGTCCGCCCCGTCGATGACGCGCGCCCAGCACAGGATCGCGACCGACGCGGCCCCCGCCGCCAGCAAAGCGCGCACGCACGCATTCGCTGTCGCGCCGGTGGTATAGACATCGTCGATCAGGACGATGCGCCGCCCCTTCACCGCCGCGCGGTCGGTCACATGGAACGCCGAGGTCACGGCCTTTCGTCTTTCGCGGGGCGACAGGCCGCGCAGCAACGGTGTCGCCCTCACCCGCTCCAGCCCGCCCCGCAGCAGGGGAAGGCCGGTCCGCCGCGACACGCCCTCCCCGATCAACACCGCCTGGTTGAATCCGCGCCGCCACAGGCGCCAGCGATGCAGCGGCACCGGGACCAGCAGTTCCGCATCATGCGGCACCAGACGCGCCATCGGCCCGGCCATGGTCTCCGCCACGCCGATCCGGCCACCATGTTTCAGCCGGATCGGCAGTTCGCGCGCGATCGGGCCATAGGCGACGGCGGCATGGATTCCGGCATGGCGCGGCGGATCGGCCAGGCAGGCCCCGCAATGCTGCCCCGGCTCCCCTGGCAGAGGCAGGCCGCAGCGGACGCACCCCGTCCCGTCCAGAAACCGCAACCGCCCCCAGCATGCCGCGCAGAAGCGGTGATCCGCCTCGACCGGTTCGGCACAGCCCGGACAGCGCGGCGGCAAGGCCCAGCGGATCGCCCCGGCCAGCCACCCGCCCGGCGCGAATCCAGTTGCTTTCGCTTGCCCACCCATCGGGTTCGACTTGTTCCCGATCGCACAAGCGCGCACAAGCGCGGCGGTGAGCAGCCCGACCATCTTCGACCGTAACGCCCGCCGCCTCCATCGCGACCGCGCCCAGCCCGATTTCGCCGCGCACGACTTCCTGCGCGCCGCGATGCTCGATGGCCTTGCCGAACGGCTGGATGCCGTCACGCGACCGTTCCGCCATATCCTGGACCTGGGGTGCTTCGACGGCCAGTTCCCCGCGCCGCCGGGAGCACAAGTGGCGCGGCTGGACCCCGGCTTCGCCTTTGCCCGTGCGGCGGGCGGCGTGCAGGGGGACGAGGATCGCCTGCCCTTCGCCGACCGCAGCTTCGACCTGGTGGTCAGCGCGGGCGTGCTCGACCAGATCGACGATCTGCCGGGGGCGCTGACGCTGATCCGGCGGGTGCTGCGGCCCGACGGGCTGTTCCTGGGCGCGTTCGTCGGCGGCGGCTCGCTGCCCCGGCTCCGCGCGGCGCTGCGCGTGGCCGAGGCCGAGCGCCCCGTCGCGCGGCTGCACCCGCAGGTCGATGTCCGGTCGGCGGGGGATTTGCTGATGCGCGCGGGCTTCACCCTGCCCGTCGCCGATATCGAGACGCTGGAGGTCCGCTACCGCGATTTCGGGCGGCTGCTGGGCGATCTGCGCGGCATGGGGGCGAGCAACATGCTGGCCGAACGTCGCCCGATCGGCCGCGCCGCGCTGGCGGCGGCGGCGGCGGCCTTTGCCGATCTGGCCGATCCCGACGGGCGCGTGTCGGAGCAGTTCAACCTGATCTTCCTGACCGGATGGGCCCCCGACCCTTCCCAGCCCCTGCCCGCCAAGCGCGGCAGCGCCACGGCGTCACTGGCCGATGCGCTGAAGCCCAAGCCGGATACGGCGCGCTAAGGCCGGGTCGACACTCACCCCTTCCGCGAAGGGCTCAGCCGATCATCGCGCCGCCACGGTCGCCCGCGAGGATACGGCCCATCGACTCGAACAGCTGGTCCATCGCGACGGGCTTCACGATGACGTCATCGGCCCCGGCGCTCATACAGCGTTCGCGCAGGTCCACACCGCTGTCGGCGGTGACGACGATGATCGGCACCTCGCCCTTGGCATCGCCCCGCGCGCGGATACGCTGAATGGCGGTGATGCCGTCCATGCCCGGCATGCGCAGATCGATCAGGATCATGTGATAGGAGTCGCGCTCGATCATATCGAGGCCGATCTCGGCATTTTCCGCCTCCGCCATGCTGGCGCCCGCCACGTCGAGCATATCGCGCACGACGCGCCGGTTCATGCGATCATCCTCGATGAAAAGGACGTTCATCGACGCCCCTTCCCCGTATCGCATTCCTTCGCGGTCATGACGCAGATCATAGCTCCGCCCTAGCGATCATGCCGCTTGCGTTACAAGAGGCGTAAAGGCGGTTTGCGGCGAGGTGTCGAACATCCTGCGCATCACCTCGACTCCCGCGACGGGCTTCGCGACAACCTCGATCAACCCGGGCCCAAAAAATTCGTTCCGCTCCAACGGGTCCGATTCCGGCCATAACAGGAACGTCGGAACCTCCGCCGCCCGGATCTGGGCCATTCGCGACAGCATCGGGCGGCCCTCCGCATCGCGGATCGCGCTGTCGTCGATCAGCACGCGCGAAACGCCTCCTTCAGCCAGGCGCGCGACGGCTTCGTCCGCGTCGGCGACGAACTGGGCGACCGCGTAGGGCGCGCAGAAATTGGTCCACATCGCCCGCCGGATCGGATTGCGATCGACGACGAGGACGATCGGACGCTCCACCGCCGGTGCCGGGGCGAGTTCGTCGAGCGGCAGAGTCAGGATGAACGTCGATCCCTGCCCCACCACGCTGTCCACCGTCACATCGCCCCCCATCGCCCGGGCGAGCCGCCGACAGATGGCCAGCCCCAGCCCGGTGCCGCCGAATTGCCGCGTGGTGCTGGCATCGGCCTGACGAAAGGCCTCGAAAATTTCCTCCAGATTCTCCGGCGATATGCCGATACCGCTATCGCTGACGCGGATCGACACGCCGTCCGCCGTCCGCCGCGCCGACAGCGTCACCTGCCCCGAAGCGGTGAACTTCAGGGCGTTGGACAACAGGTTGAAGACGATCTGGCGGATGCGCGCCGGATCGCCCAGCACGGTGGCGGGACATTCGGACAAGTCGACGGTGAAGCCCAGCGCCTTGGCCGCCGCCTGCCCCTCGAACAGGCGCGAGGCGTCGCGGACCGTGGTCGCCAGATCGAAGGGCACCTGTTCCAGCGTCAGGCGGCCATTCTCGATCTTCGCCACGTCGAGCAGGTCGTCGACCAGCGCACGCATGGTCATCCCCGCACCGTGCATCACCTCCACCCGCTCGCGCTGTTCGCCCGGCAGCGCGCCGTCGGCCAGCATGATCTGGGTCATGCCCAATATGCCGTTCAGGGGCGTGCGGATCTCATGGCTGGTCGTCGCCAGAAACTCGGTCTTGACCGCCAGCGCCTTTTCGAGCCGATCGTTGGTCACGGCCAGGTCACCATGCGCGGCACGAATCCGGTTGCGGCTGCGGCCCAGCGTGACCAGCCAGACGCCGAGCAGCGCGAGCACGACAACGATCGCTGCCACCGATCCGATCAGGATGATTCGCTCGGTCCGCAACTGCTCGCGCTCGAAGGCGATGTTGCGTTGCAGGTCGGCGGCCTTCATCCGCGCGATCCGCAATTCCTGATTGGCGAAGTCGAACCGCGCGCCCATCAGCGCG
Organism: Sphingomonas sp. SORGH_AS_0879; assembly: GCF_030819175.1. Classification (NCBI taxonomy): domain Bacteria; kingdom Pseudomonadati; phylum Pseudomonadota; class Alphaproteobacteria; order Sphingomonadales; family Sphingomonadaceae; genus Sphingomonas; species Sphingomonas sp. SORGH_AS_0879. The sequence continues at coordinate 1,110,297 of NZ_JAUTBJ010000002.1, read as the reverse complement.
AGGCTGGTCGAGGTGGCGAGGCGGGTGGCGTCGTCGTCGATCCGCTTCAGCGCCTCCAGATGGCGAAGCGCATCCGCCGTACGTCCCGCCGCCATATAGATCTGATAGGCGCTCTGGTGCGCATCGCGCAGCGACACGCCGGTCCGACCGACATCGACACCCTCGAAGCTCCGGTCGATCAAATTCGCGGCCTGGGCCAGTTGGCCGCGTTGAAAGGCGGCCTGGGCGGCGATGCTGTCCAACGTGCTCGTATCGCTGGAGTCCACGTTGCGGGCGCGCGCGATCGAGGACTCCGCCGCCGCAATCCGACCAAGCCGCAATTCGCTCCGCGCGATATTGCGCCAGACCTGCGCCAGCATCGGCGGACTGTTCAACTGCTGCGCCAGCGTGCCGGCTTCGCGCAACTGGGCCAGCGCATCCTCCGTCCGCCCCAGTTCGCCCAGGGTCAGCGACCGGTTGTTGAGGACGACCATGCGCAGCGCGTCGTCACCCTGATAGGTGGTCCGTGCCTGCTCCAGATAGCGGAGCGCCGACGCGAAGTCCTTTCCGTTGATGTACAGGTTCGCCATCTGGACTAGGGCCCGCGCCTGTCCGCGCGGATCGTTCAGATGCTGGAAGACACGATACGCTCCCTGAAAGGACTGGAGCGCGGCGGCGATATTGCCGGTGTCCATGTCCAGGCTGCCCTGGGACAATAGCAGGTTGCCATAGAGATCGGACCGCAGCGCCAGTCGCCGTGCGGTCGCCAGCGCAGACGAAATCGCGGTGCGGGCCTTCCGATTGTCGCCCAGCCTGCTGGCTCCTTCTCCGCGCAACCAGTCCGTCGTCGCCAGGGCGAGCGCGCGCTGGTCGGCGTCCGCCATCCGTGTGGCGGATTGCCGCGCCACCTCGGCCTTTTGGATGGCGACCGCCGGATCGCGGAGCATTTCGGCCTTGGCCGCCTCGATCGCGCGGTCGAAGCCGGGTTGCGGCACCGTCTCCGCCCTTCCCCGCGATCCCAAGCCCGCCGCCAGCAATGCCGCGACGACCAGCGCAATCCTAACCGCGCGCATTCGCCACCAGACGGGCAAAGGGCGTCGGGCGGGCCATTGCCACGGTGGCCTGATGCCCCTGTTCCGTCAGGAAACGGGTCAGCGCCTCCAGGCCGATCGGACGGCTGATGAGATAACCCTGGATCATGTCGCACCCCATGACACTGAGCAGCGCCAGCGCGGCGGGCGTCTCCACCCCCTCGGCCACCACTTCCATCTCCAGCGCATGGGCCAGGTCGATGGTCGACCGGACGATCAGGGGATCGCGGTTGGAACTGGTCAATTGGGTGATGAACAGCTTGTCGATCTTCAATTCGCAAGCGGGCAACTGCTTCAGATAGGACAGCGAGGACAGCCCCGCGCCATAATCGTCGATCGCGACGGTGATGCCCATGTCGACGAAGGTCTGAAGATTGGCGATCGCGCTGTCGGGGTCGCGGATGACCGAGGTTTCGGTGATCTCGAACCCGATACGCGCACCGCTGTCGGTCACCAGGGCGCAGGCTTCCCGCACGAAATTCTGGTCGCTGAGCAACATGCCGGAGATGTTGACATAGACACGCAGGTCGTGACCCGCACGGATCAGGCTTTGCTGGTCGGCGATCACCCGGCGCAACGTCCACAGGGTCAGCGGCGCGATCACGCGCGACTCCTCGGCCACCGGGATGAACTCCATCGGCGAGATCATGCCATAGACCGGATGCCGCCAGCGCAGCAGCGCCTCGATGCTGGCGATCCGCTGCTGACGGACATGGACCTTGGGCTGATATTCGACATAAAGCCCGTCATGCTCGACCGCCTGGCTGAGATCGCGGGCAAGCGCGATCCGGTCGAGCCGGTCGGCGCGCGCCGCCATCTCGCGCACCACGGGACGGCCTTCGATATGCCCATCGGCCAGCGCCTGTTCGGCATCCTCCAACAGGCGGATATCGTCGTCATGCGGCACCGTCGCCGCCGCAGCGCCCAGGACCGGTTCGACGCGACAGCGTTCGCCGCCCAGTTCGAAGGGCTGCGACAACAGCGCGTTCATCGCCGCCAATCGATCCTCCAGCACCGCACGCGTCGGAGCGAACATCATCATCTCGACCTCCGCCGCGCCGGTGGGCCGAACCATCGCCTCGGGAAAGGCCTCGGCCAGGCGTGCCACGATCAACTCGATCAGTGTGGCACAATGAACCCGCCCGAAGCGGCGACGCAGGATGGTGAAGTTGCCGACCGCCAACAGGATCAGGAACTGCCAGTGCGGGTCCACCGCCTCCGCATTCGTGACGCCGGTGGCAGGGCCTGGAAGCCCGGATTCGCTGGCCGCGATTCGAGAGGGACTGTCGTTCACCCCTCAAATGTAACCGTGACCACTAAAGAAGGTGTTAACCTCCTTTCCCCGGCCATTCCAGTCCGTTAGCGCAACGGTTACCCATTGCGTCATAGTTAATTCGGCATTAACTATATTCTCGCGTGCCGGAAACGGGCGTCAACGAGGGAGAATATCCATGCTGAAGTTCATCATCGCGCTGATCTACGGCGAGACCATGCGCCCCTGGTAATCACAGGTTATGTCATGAGGCGATTCGGAGCGGTCCTACCGACGGATCGCCTCATGATTTTCCGGCCGAATCGATCGGCCCCGTCCCTTATCGATACAGATCATCCGCCAGCCTCAGCATGAAGGCGGCCCCCCGCTCCATCTGAGCGACCTCGATATACTCGTCCGGTTGATGCGCCTGTGTGATCGAACCCGGGCCACAGATGATCGTCGAGAAACCCGCCCCCTGGAACTGCCCCGCCTCCGCAGCATAGGGGACCGCGCGCGCCGGGCCGTTGTCGCCCGCCCATGCGCGTGCCAGCCGTTCGGCCATTCCGTCCGCCTCGGGCGCGAAGGCCGGGGTGCGCGAGCGCCGCTCGACCCGAACCCCCGCTCCCGGAAAGCGCAGGCGTAGCGCCGCATCCGCCTCGGCGCAGGCGGCGAAAAAGGGGGCCAGCACTTCCTCCGGCTCCTGCCCCGGCAGGGTGCGCAGGTCGAAGGCGAACCGACACTCCCGCGCCAGGATGTTGACCGCCGTGCCGCCCGCCATCTGGCCGACGGTCAGGGTGGCATGATGCGGACAGAAGGGCCCGTGCGGATCGCCCTCCCCCGCCAGTCGCTCGGCGAGGTCGGCCAGTCGCTGCATCAGCCGGATCGCGACCATATTGGCCGACACGCCCAGATGGGGCAGGCTGCTATGCGCTTCATGCCCCGTGACGGTGACGTTCCAGGTCGCGATCCCCTTATGCCCGCCGACCACGACCATCTCGGTCGGTTCACCCACCACCACGGCGGCGGGCGCGGGCAGTTCGCGCGCGATCTCGGCGATCATCGAGGGCGCGCCCAGACATCCCACCTCCTCGTCATAGGAGATTGCCAGATGAAGGGGACGCTTCGCCCCGGCGCTCGCCACATGCGGGGCGAGCGCCAGCGACAGGGCGAGGAACCCCTTCATGTCGCAGGTGCCGCGCCCGAACAGCCGGTCGCCGCGCCGGGTCAACCGCCAGGGATCGCTGGTCCAGGGCTGGCCGTCGACCGGCACGACATCGCTATGCCCTGACAGGACGACGCCGCCCCGCTCCATGGGCCCCACCGTGGCGTAGAGATTGGCCTTGCTGCCATCGGCATTGAACACCCGCCGCCCGCCGACCCCGAAGCCCGCCAGATGCCGCTCGACATAGGCGATCAGGTCCAGATTGGACTCGCGCGAGGTGGTGTCGATCGCGATCAGATCGGCGAGGATGGCGATGGCTTCAGCGGACAACTGGTCGGGGGTCATGCGGCCATCCTGCCGGATGTTGCACTTTGGTGAAACCCCAGCCGATCTGGAATGACAACCACCCTCACCCTTTCCACCCACTTGCAGCGGGCGAGGAGGGTGAGGGTGGCGGCTCCGGTCAGAAATCCCGCGAGTAGCGCAGGCTTCCCGCCGACCCGCCGAACGATCCGGTCTGGGTGAGCAGGCTGAGCGTGCGGGTCAGCGCGATCTGCAACTGGGTGGCGGTAAAGCCCCGCGCGTCCGTGACGATCTCCACATAGATATTGTCGGTCAGATATTTGCCCGCCGCCAGGCTGGTCCCCCGCCCGGTCGCCTCGTCGGCGCCCAGCACGCGCAACCGGTCGAACCCGGTCGCCGAGCGCAGCTTGCCCAGCGGGTTCAGCCCGCCCCCCCCCGACCCGCGCAGCGAGTTGAGCGCGGCCGCCAGCTGGATCGCCTCGGTCGCGGACAGGTTTTCGGGGTTGGTGCCGAAGAGCAGGCGGCTGAGCACCTCGTCCTGCGGCAGGGTCGGCGTCGAGGTGAAGCTGATCTGCGGACGCTGGCCGGTGCCGGTGACGTTGATGACCGCGGTGATGCCGTCGGTGGTCGTCGTCGCCTGGATATTGATATCCGGATCGGTCAGAGCGCCGCCACGGAAGCGGATCGTGCCGCGATTCACCTCGAACCGCTTGCCCGCGAAGCTGTAGGTGCCGCGCACCAGGTCGAGCCCGCCATTGATCGTCGGCGCAGCACTCGTGCCGCCGATGCGCAGGTCCATCTCCCATTCGGACTCCAGCCCCATGCCGGAGACGAACAACTGGTTGTTGGCGCGGACCCGCAGGTCGAGGCGGAACAGTCCCGGCGGCGGGGTGGGCGCGGGCCGGTCTGTCGGACGCGCCACGCGAATCTCGCTGCGACGGCGCACGCCGCTCAGCTCGGGCACCTCGGCCTGGCCCTGGCGGATAATCTGATAGCGCGCATTGGGCACGGTCAGGTCGCCCTGGATCAACCCGCCGTCGCGACCATGGGTCAGGCGAACCGTACCGCTGGTCGTCGCGGCCAGAGCGTCGCTGTCGGCCAGGCGGGCATTGTTCAGTTGCGCGCGGATATCGATCGGATAGCCGCTGTCCGCCGCCAGACCCACGGTCCCCTGCGCCTGGATGCTGCCCTCGCCCGCCTTGGCCTGGAGCCGCGTGATCTCCAAACGATCGCTGGAGAAACGGGCCGCCAACTGCATGTTGCTCAGGCGTGTGCCGTAAGCCTCATTGTCATAGGTCAGATTGTCGGCGCGGATCAGGCCGTTCAACTGCGGCGCGGAAACCCGGCCCGAGAAGTCGGCGGCAACCGCGATCGGCCCCGTCAACTGCTGGTTGGGCAGCGCCGCGAAGGAGAAGAGCACGGCGGACGGGCCGTTATAGCGGATCCCGCCCGACAGCGGAGCCTGCATCAGCCGGTTGACCCAGCCGCCATTGCCCGGGGGCAGCGGACGCAGATTGGCGACCATGCGCCCGACGACGAGTTGCCCGCGCCGGATCAGCGCACGTGCTTCGCCACCATCGGCGACGAGACGACCCGCAAAGACGATGTCCACCGCCTCCGACACCGCCGCCAGCCCGGTGCGCCGGAAATTGGCGACGGTCAGCCGGGCTTCGGCCGCCGGGAAGCTGGCGTCGCGCGCCTGGGTGAAGTCGAGCGCGCCGCTCGCCTGCCCCGAAATGCCCAGATTGGGGACGAAGGCGTCGAGGATCGACATGTCCAGCCGGTCGAGACGGGTCTGGACCTTCATCCCGTTGCCGTAAGAGCCCGCGATCCGCATCGAGCCCTGGCCCAGGTCGATCCGGGTCGGCGACAGCCGCCATTCGCCACCCACGCTCTGCACCCGCGCCGGATTGGCGGTGTTGAAGGCGATGCCGTTGGCCTGCCCCTTGGCCGCGATCAGATAGTCGTTGGGGCTCAGCCGGGCGTTGAGCGCGACGTTGAACGGAATACTCGACGATCCGGTCATCACCGCCTGCGCCGTGCCGCGCCCGCCGGTATAGTTCACCTTGGCGCGCGCCGACTGGATCACGACCTCGCCATAGCGGGTGTCGGCCAGTTGCGCATCGGCGACGATCTGCGGTGCCTTGGGCAGCATGACGATGCTGGCGTTGACGATGGCGCGATCGATGGTGAAGTCGACCATGCCGGGCACACGCGCATTATAGGCGCGCGCGGCGACGTCGGCACGCTGGTTGCCGCCCTGATCCGCCAGTTGGACGCGGCCGTTGATCCCCTGCCCCGCGAATTGCAGCGCACCGGCGAACGGCCCGGCGGCGGTCTGCACGACGCGGCCCGTGGTGTTGATCCCGGCGAAGACCAAGCTGCGGATATCGACCGCCAACTGCCGCCCGGTGCTGACCAGCACATTGGCGGTGAACGGCCCGTAATCGGTATCGCCGCTGGCGTTGACGGCATAGGCCCCGTTCCGCCCGACGACCCTCGCCTGGAGATTGGCGAGTCCGACCCCGACTCCGGGTTTGGCCGCACGCAGCACGATCACCGGATTGGTCTGCGACCCCGTCACGCGCGCGCTTAGCGGGCCATATTGGCTGGAATATGCGTCCGCCGCGACCGCGACCGCGCCGGTCGCGGGGTCATAGCGGCCGCTGCCCCGCGTCACGCGGAATTGCGGCGCGGTCAGGCGAAGGCCGCTGAACGTCACGATGCCTTGCGGGCTATATTCGACATCGGCGCGCACGATCGCATTGCCGCCCAGGAAGTTGCGCGCACCCTCGTTGAAGATCTGCGAGGTTCGCGCCACCACCCGGCCCTTCATCCCGAAGCCGGTCGGCGTCGCGACCAGATTGGCGTCGGTGGACAGGTTGATGATGCCGATGCTCTCGACCCGGTAATTGTTGACCCGGCCCTTGAGCGCGCCGGTGTAGCGCCCGGTCTGCATATTGGCGACGACCACCGCCGTCGCATCGATATTGTCCGACCGGATGCGCAGATTATCCGACAGGATATTGGGCATGGCGATCGCGAAATCGCCCTGGATAGCGACGTTGGTGGTGAGGCCGCCCACCGCCGCGTTGAGCCCGGCGATCCGCGTCGCGCGCGCCTTGACCGGCACCAGGATGCGGTCGGCATTCACCGTGGCCAGACCCTCGGCATAGAGATTCTGGACCGAGGTCTCGCCAAAGCCCAGCGCCGTCGCCCGGACCTTGTAATCCACGGTCGGCGTCGCGAAGGCCCCGTTCAGCACCACGCGCGCCAGCACGTCGCGGCCCGTGAGATTGGGCGCGATGGCACCCGGCGTCAGCAGCTTGGCATCGACCGCGAAATTGCCGAACCGGCTGTTCGCCATGTCGAGCAGACCGCCCGCATCGACCATCAAGGCCGAGGAGCGCAGCTTCATCCGGGTATCCGCGCGCCGTTCGTTGAGCGTGGTGTCGATCGCGACTTGCAGCGCGGGCGCGGTCAGCCGTTCGACCGGCCCTTCCAGATACAGGCCGGGACGGGTCACCCCCCGCACCTCGATATGCCCATCCCGCGCCGTGGCGTTCAGATTGGCGAGTTCGCCCCCGCCCAGCGTCGCGATCGCGCGGCCCTGCCACGCTTTCCAGCCGCCGCGTCCATCGACCGACAGGGCCAACGGCGCCTTCAAGCCCGCCATCGACGCGACGACACCGCCGGTCGGCGCGGTCAGCTTCACGTCCACCGCCAGCCGGTCGGCATCGGGCACCGCGTCGAGCACCAGCCGCAGCCTATCGCCACCCGCCATTCCCGGCCCACGCAGCGCATCGGCGCTGGCACTCACTTGCGCGCGGCGGTCGGCGATATGCACCTTCCCGTCGATCGCCAGCACATGGCGCTGTCCCGTCACCGGCGCGCCGATGACGAAGCGCGTGATGCTCAGCCGGTTCACGTCGATGTCGAGATCGGGCAGCAGCGGCGCGTTGGGATCGCTGGGCGTCTCCTTCAACTCGGGCTTGCGCGCCAGCGTGACGAGGTTCGCGTTCAGCGAGCGCACATCGACATGGTTGTTGGTATAGGCGAAGGGCCGCCAGTCCACATCCAGGCGCGGGCTGGACAGGAACACGCCCTTGGGGTCGCTGACCCGCAGATCGACCAGGCTCATCCGGCCATAGAGCGAACCCTCGATCCGCCCGACCTTGATGTTCAGCCCCGACGCGGTGGTGTAGCCGCCCAACTGGTCCGCAACGAAGCGCCGCCCCGGATCGGTATTGATCCCCAGCAGGATCGCCCCGACCAGCAGGATCAGGCCCAACAGGACGATCCCGATCCACTTCAGGATACGCCGCCACAGCGGGCGGCGCGTGGTGACGGTGTCCGATTCAGGCGCCATGGTCTGTTCGTCCGCCATCAGAAGGCCTGCCCGATCGAGATATACAGGGCCACCTTGCCGTCACCCGGACGCGGGTTCAGCGGCGTCGCCACGTCGACGCGCAGCGGCCCGAAATTGGTGTAGAAGCGCCCGCCGATGCCCGCGCCGAAGCGCAGATCCTTGCCCGTGGGCAGCGTGCTTTCATAGCTGTTGCCCGCATCGACGAACGGCACGATGCCGAAATTGCCGAAGCGATAGCGCGCCTCCAGCGCAAACTCGTTCAGGCTGCGTCCGCCGACCGGATTGCCCTGCGGATCGAACGGCCCGAGCCGCTGGAAGCCATAACCGCGCACCGACCCGCCGCCGCCGCCATAATAACGCCGCGACGGGGCCAGATCGTCGCGATCGATCCCGAAGATCGCACCGCCCCGCGCGCGTCCTGCGATCACCAGACTGTCGTTCAGCGGGTAGTAGAAAGTCCCCTCGATCATCGTCCGCGCATAGGGCCGCACCGCGCCGCGCACCGACGTTTCCGGGCTGAGGTTCAGTTTCAGGCGATAGCCGCGCGTCGGATTGAGCAGGTCGTTGGACTGGTCGAACACCACCTGCCCCGGAATCGCCGCGATGCCATAGGTGCCGCGCACCCGCTCGCCACGCGCGAAATCATAGACGCTCTCGTTGGTGCCGGTCAGTTCTCCGCCGAACGCATAGGTGAATTTCTTCTGCCAGATCGGCGTCGAGTCATAGCTCCAGCGGAAGGCGACCGTGCCGATGAACGCGTCGAAGGCGTCGTAATTCTGGTGGCTGGCCGAGCCGATGACCTGAAACGTCCGGTCGCGCCGCCCGGCGTTGGAGCGGCGGAAGGTGCCGCTCAAGCCCTGTTCCTGCGTGCCTGCGATGACCGAGGCGATCAGCGCGCCTTCGGGCTTGAAGGCGTTGCGGTTGGTGAAGCTGCCCTGCAATCGCACACCCTGGCCGGTCGAGTAACCGCCTTCGCCCGACAGGGTGCGGGCGGGGCCCTTTGTCTGTGTCACCTGAAGATCGATCGCCTCGGTGCCGTCGGGATTCATGCGGCCCGTCCGCTTGGGTTCGACCGCGACGCCGTTGAACAGCCCGGTCGCGACCAGCGCATTGCGCAGATCGTCGGTCAGTCGCGAGTCGTACAATTCCCCTTCGTCGAAACGCGGAAAGACGTTGAGATGGTAGAGGTCGAAGACCTGATCCCCAACCGTGGTCAGCTTGCCGAAGGACGAACGCGGCCCCGTATCGACCGGCAGCGTATAGGCCCCGACCGGCTCCGGCCCCTGATCCTCCAGCAATATGTCGCGATCGCCGACCTTGACGAAGGGATAGCCGCGCTGGGGCAGGACCAGGCTGACATTCGCCTCCGCTCCCTCGATGCGGGCGGCCTCGATCGGGTCGCCGACCTTGATCGGCAGGTTGGTGCGGACCAGATCGGGCGGGGTCGTTCCCTGCGCATTCACCGTCACCGACGACAGGCGATACAACCGTCCCGGCGTCGCGGTCAGCAGCACCTTCAACCGGCCCGCCTGCCCCTCACCCTGCGGCTCGCGTTGCAGGGTGGAAACGGCGGTGGCGTCGTAATAGCCGAGCGACTTCATCAGCCGGATCGCAAGCTGTTCGTCTTCGCGCGCACGGGCTGAGACCTGGGTCGCGTTGGCCGCCCTGCCCTTGCCTTCGCGCAACGCCGACAGCCCCTTGAACTCATCGTCCAGGTTGAGATCGGCCAGCCCGCGAACCTCCATGTCGTACCGGATTTCGGGCGCACGCTCGCTTGTCGGATCGGCGGCGGTCTGGAGTGGCGTGGAGTCGAAACTGCCGAGCGGGGTCAGCGGCTGGGCGAGTTGGGGGTCTTCGGGCGCGACCGGGCCGATCGCCTCGCCGGTGGCCAGCGGCTGCGCGGTCTGCGCCTGGGGAAGCGGCGGCGCGGTCTGCGGCGTCGGAATGGTGGTCGTCTGGGGCTGGGCCGTCGTCATGGTCGACATCGGCTCCAGCGGCGCGTTGATGTCTCCGCTCAGCGGCGGCAGCGCGGCGTTGAACTGCGCATCGGGGACGATCGGTGCGTTGCCCTGCGGATCGGCGGGGGTGCCGTCACGCTGGTCCTGCGGCAAGCTGGGTCCCTGCGCGGGCGCGCTGCCGGGCTTCGACAATTGCGCCATTGCCGGGGTGGTTAAGGATGTGGGAGCAATCAGCGCGACCGCAAGCCAGGTGTGTCTGCCGATCCGTCCCGCCACGCCGTAGAAAACCCCTTTCCGCAAAAGGGTCTTCCGTCATTCGGATCGATCCCCCAGCACCCCTCAAACGCCAAAAGGTCAGCGCAGGTTCCCTAGCATCGCCAATAGTATCGTTGCCGCCATCCTTACCGGGCGGCGGCGGGAGCGCAGCCGACCAGCCCGCCGACCGGCACCACGACCTCATCCTGTCCGTCGCGAGCGATGCTCAGGCTGGCGTCGGACACGATCGCCCCGTCCTGCAACGTCTCGCGCTGGGCGATGGTCATGGTCAGCGTCGCACCGACCCCGCCCCCGGCATAGCGGGTGCCGCTCGCCAGCCCCAGCGCGCCGCCTTCGCCCGCCTGGGTCGCGGCCAGATCGACCAGCTTGCCGTCCAGCGACAGCCGCAGCCGCGTCGGCTCGACCATCGCGACGAAGCGCTGGTCCTGCACGGTCCACAGATAGGCCGCGCAGCCGCGTTCGGGCAGTTGCTGGCGCGGCAGGGTGCCCAGGGTCGGAACGGCGGCTGGCGCTTGCATCAGCGCCAAGGCGAAGAGGGGCAACGGCATCATGCCCCGGATGCTATCATCAACATCCAGCATGGGTAAGCCGCCACCGCCAGCAACAGGCCGAGCGGCACCATCTCGTCCGCCGCCACCCGCGTCCCGAGCAGGCGACGCAGCAGCACACAACCCAGCCCGATGACACAGGCCGCCAGCAACACCCCCGGCAGCATCCGCCAGCCCAGCCAGAGCCCGATCGCCCCCATCAGCTTGGGGTCGCCGCCGCCCATCCCTTCGCGCCCCCGGACATGGCGATAAGCCGCCGCGATTCCCCAAAGCGCGCCGAACCCCGCCAGCCCCCCGACGATCCGGTCGCCGAGCAACGGCGCATGACCCAGCGCCCCGGTCACCAGTGCCGTGCCCGCCAGCCACGCGGTCAACCGATCCGGCAGCCACAGCGCCAGCGCATCGAGCGACGCCAACGCCAGCAACGACCAGCCGAACAGCGCCCCCGTCCAGCCATCCGGTCCCGCCACCCAACCGGCCGACACGCCGATCAGCGCGGCGACGATTTCGATCCGAATATGGACCGGATCGATGCGCTGCCCACAGCGCGCACATCGTCCCCGAAGGACCAGAGCGCTGACGATCGGCACCAACTCCCACGCCCGCAGCGCCTTGCCGCACCCGTCACAGGCCGACCGCCCCGCCAGCACCGATCGGTCGTCCAGCCAGCGCAGCACCAGCGCGCCGACGAACGACCCGATGATCGCCCCCGCCAGGCCGTAGATACCGGCCCAAAGCATCGATCCCGCCCCGAAACTCATGCCCGGTCCCTACGCCCCCGCCCCTTTGCGCGCCACGGGCAAAAGGCGTAAGGCCCGGGGCAAAACAACCATATCGGAGAGCATGCCGTCATGACGGACCCCATCGTCATCCTGTCCTATGCCCGCACCCCCATGGGGTCGCTCCAGGGCAGCCTGTCCGGCCTGTCCGCGACCCAGCTCGGCGCCGCGGCGGTCAAGGGCGCGGTCGAGCGAGCGGGTGTCGACCCTTCCGCCATCGAGCGTATCCACATGGGCTGCGTCCTGCCCGCCGGGCTCGGCCAGGCGCCTGCGCGACAGGCGGCGATCTTCGCCGGGCTGGGCGAGCATGTCGAGGCGACCACGGTCAACAAGATGTGCGGTTCGGGGATGCAGGCCGCGATCATGGCGGCCGAGGCGCTGGCGGCGGGCTCGGCGGAGCTGATCGTCGCGGGCGGCATGGAGAGCATGACCAACGCCCCCTATCTCAGCCACAAGCATCGCGGCGGCGCGCGGATCGGGCATGACACGCTCTACGACCATATGTTCCTCGACGGACTGGAGGACGCCTATGAACGCGGTCGGCTGATGGGCCATTTCGCCGAAGAGGCGGCGCAGGACTATCAGTTCACGCGGGGGGCGCAGGACGACTTCGCCATCGCCTCGCTGGAACGCGCCAAGGCGGCGCAGGCCTCCGGCGCGTTCGACCGGGAAATCGTGCCCGTCACGGTCAAGAGCCGCAAGGGCGAGGAGGTGATCCGGCTGGACGAACAACCCGCCAAGGGCGATGCAACCAAGATTCCGACGCTGAAGCCCGCCTTTTCGAAGGACGGGACGATCACCGCCGCCAACGCCTCCTCCATCTCGGACGGAGCCGCCGCGCTGGTGATGACGCGGGCCAGCGTCGCCGAGCGGCTGGGCCTGGCCCCGATCGCGCGGGTCTTGGCGCACGCGGCGCACGCCCATGCGCCCGCGCGGTTCACCACCGCACCGGTCTTCGCGATGCGCAAAGCCCTGGAGCGGGCGGGCTGGTCGACGGGCGATGCCGATCTCTATGAGGTCAACGAAGCCTTCGCGGCGGTGGCGATGATCGCGATGCACGACCTGGGCTTGTCGCACGACCGGCTGAACGTCCATGGCGGGGCCTGTGCGCTCGGCCACCCGATCGGCGCGAGCGGCGCGCGGGTGCTGGCGACATTGCTCTCGGCGCTGGAGACGAAGGGGGCGAAGCGGGGCGTCGCCTCGCTCTGCATCGGCGGCGGCGAAGCCACCGCGATGGCGGTGGAGGTGTTGTAAGGGGGGAACCCTCACCTCTTGGCCCACCTCCCGCCCGCCGGAGCGCCCTCTCGTCTCACGCCCCTCCCGCAAGCGGGAGGGGCTTCTCTTCTTACTCCCCTCCCGCCTGCGGGAGGGGCGTGCCAAGAATTAAGGCACCACCTCCCCCGGCTCGACGCCCCAGATCGCCCCGACCGGTACGAACCCCGCCTGCCCCTTCACGTCCAGCCGACACCAGCCGCCATTGCATTCGCTGATCCGCCCGACCACGCCGGGGGCGGCGCGCCACAGCGTCTTGGCATTCTCAGTGGGGGCCGAGCGCATGGGCAGGGGATCGGTCCCGCGCACGATCGCGGTGCGGGTGTTGCGCAACAAGACCGCCAGCATCCACCCTTCCGTCCCGTCGGGGTCCTGCACCTTGCGCCATTCCTTGAACGCGGCGACGATCTTCACCGGCAGGTCGGCCCGGCGATAGGTCCAACTCGCCGGATAGGTGCGTGCCGGGCCGGTCCGCATCCGCGCCACCGACGCGCCGATCGAGCCATAATAGGGCATGGCACGCTTTTCCGGCGCGGCGGTCGCGGCGGGGGCGATCGGCCCCGCCGACAGCATCACCGACAGCAAAGCCAGCCCGATCATGGACCTGCGCATTCCGTTTCCCTTTTTCCGCCCGCTCTTCCTTTGGGCTCTACGCCGATGCGGGGGGCCGCTTCAACCTCTGGATGGCCGCATCGCCGGTTGACGGACCGCCGGGCATGCCGCAATCCGGTGACCATGGCCGATCCACGCCGCTGCCTGAACCCCAGGGTGGTCGTCACCCGCGAACTGCCCGATCCCATCATGGACCGGATGGCCGCGCTGTTCGACACGCGCCTCAACCGCGACGACGAGAAGATGAGCCAGGCCGCGCTATCCGCCGCCATGGCCGATTGCGATGTGCTGGTCCCGACCGTCACCGACGCGATCGACGCCGACCTGATCGCGGGCGCGGGCCCCCGGCTCAAGCTGATCGCGAATTTCGGTGCGGGCGTGAACCATATCGACCTGAAGGCCGCGCGGGCGCGCGGGATCATCGTCACCAACACCCCCGGCGTCCTGACCGAGGATACCGCCGACATGACCATGGCGCTGATCCTGTCGGTGCCGCGCCGCTTGGCCGAGGGCGAAAAGCTGGTCCGCTCGGGCGCGTGGAAGGGGTGGAGCCCCGGCGGGATGCTGGGCCACCGGATCGGCGGCAAGGCGCTGGGCATCGTCGGCATGGGCCGGATCGGCCAGGCGGTCGCGCGGCGCGCGCGCGCCTTCGGCCTGTCGATCCATTATCACAACCGCCGCCGCCTGCCCGCCAGTATCGAGGCGGAACTGGGCGCGCTATGGCATCCCGATCTCGACGCGATGCTGGGCGCGGTCGACATCGTGTCGATCCACACGCCACTCAACGCCGACAGCCACGACCTGATCGACCGCCGCCGCATCGCCCTGATGCGGCCCCATGTCTACCTTATCAACGCGAGCCGGGGCGGGATCGTCGACGAGGAGGCGATGGTCGATGCGCTGGAGAATGCGCGATTGGCAGGTGCGGGCCTCGACGTCTGGCGGCACGAGCCGGAGATCGACCCGCGCCTGCTGGCGCTGCCCAATGTGGTGCTGACCCCGCATATGGGATCGGCGACGCTGGAGGGCCGCATGGCCTCGGGCGAACGGGTCATCGCCAATATCCGAAGCTGGGCCGACGGCCACCGCCCACCGGACCAGGTGCTGGAGGGGTGGCTTTAGAACGTCATGGCCCATGCAGGTCGAGGTCGATGGTCCTTCTCGATCACGCCCGCCTCCAGAAGTTCAGCATGTCCCAATTCATTTGGAAGCCATGAAGCGGTAATGATCCTCATATACTGTGCGGGAGCGCGGATATTAAAATCATATTGCGGGATCCCGGCAAATGAACGGAATTTCAAGATCGGCATTGGCATTTGTATTCTTTACCTTTTCTCTGACATCCTGCACAAATGACCGGGTATCGGACAATGCGACTGCATGTCCGATACGAATAGCCGCCCTCCCGAAACCCGATGGGGAAGGAACAATCGAAAAGCTATTATCGCAACAGGAAGCCATGAATTTGCTGGCAAAAACGCAAATCATCGTAGGAAGACCAATAGACCCTACCTACATCAACAACACTCGCGCCATCGTTCGGAGACAGGACGGCGTGCGCAAGACCATCCTGTTGCCCTTCGGCATGAACGCGGGCATTGGCGATCGCGTTGCTTTCCAGACTGGCTACCTCAGCCCTACGCCGCTGTGCAGCTATGTGCCAGCACTTGCCACCGCAAAACTCGCTCCGAACTGACAAGCGGAGGGCGTCTCATCACCGCCCCCCCTGATCCATGTCAAAATGTTGCGGCGCGGAACCAGCGGGTAGCCGCTGCATTCCCCTCCTGTCATTCAACAGGAGCTACCACCATGAAAAAGCTGGCTATTACCCTCAGTCTCGCCGCAGCCGCCATGTCGATCTCGGCCTGTTCGACGTTGAGGGGGGCCGCCATCGGTGGTGCGGGCGGCGCGGGTGTCGCGGCGGCGACCGGGGGCAGCGTTGAGAAGGGTGCCGCCGTGGGCGGCACGGCGGGTGCCGTGATCGGCACTGTCGCGGACTGACGTTATCGCGCGGGAGTCCCTGCCTCTGGCCGGGCTCCCGCCGCCTCCAGCGCCGCCGCCCGCGCGGCATCCTTGGGTCGACCGAACCGGCGGAACAGGCCCAGCAACTCGGCGCGATCGGGCACGAACAACGCGTTCCCGCCGAGCATGATCCGTTCGCGGGAGCGCGGCTTGACCGGATGCCAGGCATTCGCTTCGGCGACGCAGAATCCCGCCATCACCTCGACCGGCACCGGCGGCGCGGTCCAGCGCGCAAAGACCGCCGAGCGAAACAACGGGTCGGGCGGCATATCCAGCGGCACCACGCCCAGCCGATCCAGCACCGCCCCGGCCAGCGCTTCATCAACCAGCAGATCGACGTCTTTCACCGGCCCGGCCTCGACCCCGTGCAGCGCCACACCCGCACTGCCGATGATCCACCAGCCTTGCGAAAACGACGCCATCGCCCCGGCCACGTCCAGCAACGTCGCGCGAAGCTCCGGCGTCATCGCGGCGATCAGTCCCCGGTCAGGATACGGTCGACCAACTGCTTCACGGTCGGCACGAACCCATTCGAATAGAAGGGATCGCGCTTGAAGTTGTAGGCCGCATGCCCTGCGAACATCAGGTTCTGCTCGACATCGCCGCCATGGGCGATGTCCTGCAACGTCTTCTGGATGCAGAAGCTGCGCGGGTCGGCCAGGCGGCCGGTCGAGTTGGTTTCGCTGTCCGCCCAACTCGAGAACAGGCACTGCGACAGGCAACCCATGCAGTCGGCCTGATCCTTGCGGATTTCCTTGGCCTCTTCCGGCGTCACGAACACCAATGTGTTGTCCGGCGTCTTCAGCGCCATGGTGAAGCCATGGCCGAACCATTCGCGCGCGCGCAGCAGGTCGCCCTTGGTCACCCAGAAATTCTTGCCCTTCACGCCCACATCGAGTTGGAAGACATGGTCGCCCGCTTCCTGGGTCGAAAAGGCGATCTGGCGCTCCGACCGCGCTTCCAGGCTACGCAGGAAAGGATTGCGCACCGCGCTGGAATAGAAACCGGTCGGCGAGAAGCGATGCAATAGCACATCGCCCTGCTCGATCGTCATCAGCCGCTGCTTCCACTCTTCGGGGATCGGGCTCTCCTGGGTCAGCAGCGGACGGGTGCCGAACTGGAAGGCGATCTTGCCCAGTTCGGGATTGTCGATCCAGTCGTTCCAGTCCCGCAGATACCAGACGCCGCCCGCCATCACGATCGGCACGTCGTCCGAAATGCCGCCCTCGCGCATCGTGTCGCGCAGCGCCTTTACGCGGGGATAGGGATCCTGCGGCTGCAACGGGTCTTCGGCGTTGGACAGGCCGTTATGACCACCCGCCAGCCAGGGGTCTTCATAGACCACCGCCGCCAGCCATTCCGCCGCCTTGGAATAGGCCCGCTTCCACAGCGCGCGGAAGGCGCGGCCCGAGGAGACGATGGGCAGATAGCTGACCTGATGATGCGCCGCGATCTCGGACAGCTTGTAAGGCATACCGGCGCCACAGGTGACGCCCGCGACCAGCCCCTTGGTACGCTCCAGCACGCCTTCCAGCACCCGCTGCGCGCCGCCCATTTCCCACAGCACGTTGATGTTGATCGCGCCCTTGCCACCGGCAATGTCCCAGGCGCGCTTCACCTGCTGGACCGCGCCCTCGATGGCGTATTCGATCAGTTCCTCGTGCCGCTCGCGCCGGGTCAGCGCGCGGTATATCTGGGGAATGATCTTGCCCTCGGCGTCATAGCTGTCGGCGTTCACGGCCGACACGGTCCCGACGCCGCCCGCCGCCGCCCAGGCACCCGCAGAAGCGTGATTGGTCGCAGCGACGCCCTTCCCGCCTTCGATCAGCGGCCAGACTTCGCGGCCGTTGTACAGGATGGGGCTCAAGCCTTTGAACACGTCGTTACCTTGTCTGTCCGAAAGGGTCTCATATAGCGTGTTAGGAACGCTAAGCGAGGGGGAATTAAAGACACGGCCGGGTGCCGGGTTCAACCCAATGCGCCGGGCCGCCCCAGGACCTGTTCGTACAGCGCCTTGTAGCGGGCGACCATGTGGCTCTGGTCGAATTCCGCGCGGGCGCGCTGCTGGTTGGCGGCGCCCGCCTGGGCGCGCAACTCGGGATGCGCGATCAGCGCCTGGATCACGTCGCGCAGCCGCACCTCGTTGGGCGCGTCGGCAATGAACGGGTGATTGGCCTCCGACACCATCGAGCGCACATCGCCCACCGGCAGCGAGGCGATGGGCAAGCCCGCCGCCATCCCTTCCAGCACCGAGATCGGCGCCTGTTCGGACAGCGAGGATAGCGCGACGATGTCGAAATGCCGGATGTAATTATAAGGCCGCTCTAGAAAGCCAGGCATGACCAGCCGGTCGGCAATGCCCATGGCGGCGGCGGCCTGCTGGATGGTGGCGCGCTCCGGCCCCTCGCCGACGATCACCAGGCGAAAGCGTCCGGGGATGCCGCCCATTGCGCGGACCAGCATCGGCAGGTTCTTGACCACCCGCAGGCCCGCCAGCGCCCCGACGACGATCTCCTTGGGCTGGCGCACGAAGCCGGGGATGCCGTTCGGATCGGGGTCACGCGCGTACAGCGCGGTCGCGATGCCGTTGGGGATGCGATGGACCCGCTCGGCGGGCTGCTTCCAGGTGCGGAGCGCGATGCCCTCCAGCACATGGCTCGGCACCGCCAGCGCATTCGCCGCCGACAGGGCGATGCGGCGATAGATGTTGCGCTCCAGCTTCAGGCCGCGCGCTTCGTCGGCGTTGAACCCGTCCTCGTGATGGACCAACGGCGGCGCGCCCTTGGCATAGACGCGCCGCGCCATCACCCCGTCGATCGCCCCCCAATTATAGGTCAGCACCAGGTCGAAGCGGCGCATATAGGCGGCGATCGCCTCGTAGCGCTTGACCGAGGGCTTGCCCGTCAGCGACGGCGCGTCCTGTGCGATTTCGTAGCGTATGTCCTTGGCGATCGAATCCCGCGCGCCGAGTTCGTCGGGCATGGCGGAGACGATGGTGTGCCTGGCCGCCTCGCCGAACGCGTTCATCAGCGCGACCGCTCGCGCCTCCTTGCCGCCCAGCGAAAAGGAGGAATGGAGGTGCAGGATGTGAAGCGGTCGGGCCATGCGTGCCGGATTAACGGGCGGCAACGGTGTTGGAAACCGCTAGAGTCGATCGCCCTTCACGTTTTCCTCCCCTTGCAGGAAACCTGTGCGAACGTCGGGACGCCGCCCGACACTATGGACCACCCCGGCGGAGGCCGGGGTCTAGTCGGGAGGCGATTAGAGGCATTTACAATCGTCCCGCAACTGGATCCCGGCCTTCGCCGGGATGGTGCCAGGCGAATTTGCATTTGCAGAGGAGCCCCTTGCGGGGGAGGAATGGAATGGGCCTTATCCCGCCACCCTGTCGAGCAGTCGCCCGATCCCCGCCAACGCCTCCGGCTCGGTCAGCAACGGCGTGTGGCCGACATGCGGGACCGTCACCAGTTCGGATGGCGACAGCGCCTTCACCATCCGCTCGGCGACGCTCGCGCTCAATATGTCGGACCGCTCGCCGCGCACCACCAGCGTCGGCACCCCGTTCAGCGCATCCAGCGCCGCCCACATGTCCGGCCCCGCCTCTGCGTTGGGCACGCGGAACGGCTCGGCGATCTTCAGGTCGTAATCGAGGACGATCCGTCCTGCGCTGGTCAGCCTATGGGTCCGCTTGGCCATGGCGAGCCAGTCCTCCATTCCCCAATCGGGATAGACGTCCTCGCTATTCTCATGAAGGCAGCGCGCGGCGTGAAGCCAGGTCGGGAAACTCTGCCCCTTGCCGACATAGCCTCGGATACGCGCCAGCCCTGCCGCCTCGATCTCGGGCCCGATATCGTTGAGCACCGCCCCCGCCAGCCGCCCGCGCGCGGTCGCCGCCAGCACCATCGTCACGATCCCGCCCAACGAGGTGCCGACCGCGACGAAGCGGGTAATGCCCAGTTCGTCCAGCAGCGCCTCGACATCCTGGACATAGGTCAGGGGGACATAGGTCATCGGATCCTTGGCATAGGCGCTCTCACCCCGCCCCCGGAAACTGACCGCGATCACGCGCGAACGGCCCGCCAAAGCCTCGGCCAGCCCCTCGAAATCGCGGGCGTTGCGGGTCAGGCCGGGCAGGCAGAGGATCGGGGGCAGCGCATCCGATCCGGAATAGTCGCGCGCATGAAGCCGCAGGCCGTCCTTCGACCACCAATATCGATTCTCATGAGGGATCATGCTTGAAGGTCCTCCGGTGCCGTCTCCATATCGCGGTATGCCCCTGTCCCCGCAAGCCTATCGCCCCGCCCGCCCGCTGACCGAGATCGCGGACTTCCTCGCCGATCCGGTGGAGGCGGCGGATTTTCCGCAAACCGTCATCCGTTTCCGCAACGATCGCGCCGCCGCCGAGATCGGGCTGGAGACGCTGAGCGATGAGGAATGGGTGGCGCATCTGGGGCGGTTCCAGCCCTTGCCCGACACGCTGCCGGGGCCGATGGCGCTTCGCTATCACGGCCATCAATTCCGCCAGTATAATTCCGATCTGGGCGACGGGCGCGGCTTCACCTTCGCGCAGATGGTCGCGACCGATGGCCGGTTGCTCGAACTCGGCACCAAGGGATCGGGGCAGACGCCCTATAGCCGCTTCGGCGACGGCCGCCTGACGCTGAAAGGTGGCGTCCGCGAAATCCTGGCGACCGAGATGCTGGAGGCGCTGAACGTCCCCACCTCGCGCACTTTGTCGCTGATCGAGACGGGCGAGGCGCTGCACCGGGGCGACGAGCCATCCCCCACCCGCTCGGCCGTGATGGTGCGGATGAGCCACGGCCATATCCGCATCGGCAGTTTCCAACGGCTTGCCTTCGAGCGCGACGAAGCGGGGATGAAGCGGCTGGTCGCCTATGTCCTGGGTCATTTCCATGGCGAGGACTCGGACGATCCCGTCCGCCTGCTGACCGTGGTGACGGAGCGTACCGCGACGCTGGCGGCGCGCTATATGACCGCCGGGTTCGTCCACGGGGTGCTCAACTCGGACAATATCAACGTCACCGGCGAGAGTTTCGATTATGGCCCCTGGCGGTTCGCGCCGACCTGGGACCCCGAGTTCACTGCCGCCTATTTCGACCAGACCGGCCTCTACGCGCTGGGCCGCCAGCCCGAGGCGATCCAATGGGACGTGATGCAACTCGCCTCCAGCCTCCGCCTGATCGCGGAGAGCGATCCGCTGATCGCTGCGCTGGAGGGCTTCGCGACGACCTATCAGGCGGAGATCGTGTCCGCGATCCTCTGGCGGCTGGGGGTCACCCCGCGCGGCGGGACCGAGGACCGCGCTCTGGTCCAGAGCTTCGAACGAGCCTTGCGCACGTCGCAGGCGGGGATCGACCGCGTCTATTTCGACCTGTTCGGCGGACAGGTGCCCGATCATTACGGCGACACCTGGAGCGAACTGCGCGATCTGATCGAACCCTATGCGCCCCGCCGCCCGCGCGACGGCGTCTATTGGCAGGGCGAGCCCGAATCCATGCTGATCGACGAGGTCGAGGCGATCTGGGCACCGATCGCCGAGCGCGCCGACTGGACGATGCTGTACGACAAGGTCGCACGGGTGCGCGCCATGGGCCGGGCGCTTGCCGACCCCGATGCGGCGGCCTAGCCTCGTCGCCATGACCAAGTTTCTGTCGACATTCGAACCCGCGACCGGCGCGCTGATCGCCGAACTGCCCGTTGGGGACGCCCATGCCGAAGTGGCCGCCGCGCGAGCCGCTTGGGGCCATTGGGCCACCACCCCGCGGGCCGAACGGGTCGAGACGTTGCGCCGCTTTGCCGAGGTGGTGCGCGCCCGCGCCGACACCTTCGCCGACCTGATCGCACGCGAAACCGGCAAGCCGCTCTGGGAAGCGAAGACCGAGGTGGACACGGTCATCGCCAAGGTCGCCATCTCTATCACCGCGCAATCCGAACGTGCGGGCGAGCGGGCGAGCGAACAGCCGGGTGGCGGCCGCATGGCGTTGCGTCATCGGCCGCACGGCGTGCTGGCGGTGCTGGGGCCCTATAATTTCCCGGCGCATCTGCCCAACGGCCATATCGTCCCCGCACTGCTGGCGGGCAATGCGGTGGTGTTCAAGCCATCCGAGAAGACGCCCGCGACGGGTGCCTTTCTGGTCGAATGCTATCATGCGGCGGGGGTGCCGGAGGGGGCGGTCCGGCTGTTGATCGGCGGGCCGGATCAAGGCCGCGCACTGGCCGGGCATGACGATATCAACGGACTGCTCTTCACCGGCTCGGCGCGCACCGGACTGGCGCTCAACCGCCAGTTTGCCGAGCGGCCGGAGAAAATCCTCGCGCTGGAGATGGGCGGCAACAATCCGATCATCGTCTGGGACGATCCCGACCTCGACGCCGCCGCCGCGTTGATCGTCCAGTCCGCCTATACCAGCGCGGGGCAACGCTGCACGGCAGGGCGGCGGCTGATCGTGGAGGATCGGCTGTACGATCCGCTGATCGCCGCGCTGACCCGGCTGACCGACCGGATCATCATCGGCGCGCCGCATGATGAACCAGCCCCCTTCATGGGGCCGGTGATCGACAATGACGCGGCGGGACTGCTTGGTACGGCTTTCAACAAACTCGTCGGCATGGGCGCGCGGGTCATCCGTCCGCTCGAACGCCTGAACCCGGAACGCCCCTTGCTGACGCCTGCGATCCTCGACGTGAGCGCGCTGGCCGAGCGACCCGACGACGAATTGTTCGGCCCGGTCCTGCAAGTCTCCCGCGCATCCGACTTCGCGGATGCAATCGCGCAGGCCAACGCCACCCGCTACGGACTGTCGGCCTCGCTGATCTCGCCCTCGCGCGAGCGGTATGACGCGTTCTGGACGGACATCCGTGCCGGGATCGTCAACTGGAACCGCCCGACCAACGGCGCGGCGTCGAGCGCGCCCTTCGGCGGCATCGGCTGGTCGGGCAATCACCGCCCCAGCGCCTATTACGCCGCCGATTACTGCGCCTATCCGGTCGCCAGCGCCGAGACGGAGCAGGCCGCCGCGACGATCCCGATCGGGTTGCGCGGATAGGGAAATGGCCCGGAACCGAGGTTCCGAGCCATCCCGTCGTTCAGAAGCGGGCGGAAATGCCGACCCGCAATGTCCGTCCCCGGACCGTGTAATAGGTCGGGAAGGTGTTGAAATAGGCGCCCGTTGCGTAATTGGTATCGGACCCGATCAGGGGCGGATCCTTGTCGAACAGGTTCTGCACGTTGAACCGTACATCGATCCCCTTCACCAACGTGATATTGGTGTTGAAGTCGAAATAGCTGTAGCCCGGAATACGCTGCACCAGCGGATAGGTCTGGCCCGGCGATGCCGCCAGCACGGTGTTGGTCGACAGCTTCGAATTGCTGGTCGGACCGATATAGCGCCAGGTGAAGCCCAGTCCGCCCTTGATCCAGGGAAGCTGCCAATTCACGCCCGCCACATGCCGCCAGCGCGGCATCGGATCGCCGCAGGCGAAACCGAAATAGCCCAGGCACGACCAGGGCGTATTGCCCGGCGCGAACTGCCGTTCATACTTGGTGGTCAGCGTTCCGTTGAAATTCAGGCCGAAGGTGCCGATATTGTCGGCAAGGCCCAGACGCTTGGGGTCCAGCGCATAGTTGGTGCTGAAATCGATGCCCCGCGTCGCCGTATAGCCCGAATTGTTATAGCGGGCGTCGGCGATCAGCAACTGCCCCGTCTGCGGATCGCGCTTGTAGAATTGACAGAAGAATTCGACCTTGTTGCGATAGCATTGGTCGAACGCCATCCCGATACGGGTCCACTCGAACGCACCCTGGATGTTGATGTCGTACCAGTCGACCGACGCGGTCAGACCGGGGACGAAGCGCGGCTGGAACACCACGCCCAACGTCTTGCTGCGCGACCGTTCGGGCTGGAGATCGGAATTGCCGCCGTTGACGAGGGTCGTCGGACAGAAACCATTCGTGTCGCATCCGGTATAGCTGGACAGCGCGTCATATTGCGCGCGCGTCATGCCGATCGAGCATTGATCGAAGGTGTAACGCGTCGCGCCCTTGCCGTCGGTGGAGGCACGCGGCGGCGCGCACAGATCGAGCATCATGGAATTGGGATAGCGGTTCTCGCCCTCCAGGCGCTGGAGCACGCCCACCCGCACCGCGCGGTTATAGCTGCCCCGGAACCGCAGGCCGTCCACCGGTGCCCAGCTCGCCTCCGCCTTCCAGCTATGGATCAGGTTCTGATAGACGTCGTAGTCGGAAATCCGATAGCCGCCATTGATGCTGAGTTCCTTGGCGAAGGGCTTGTCCTCGATCAGCGGAATGTCGATTTCGCCGCCCAGTTCCTTCACGCTGGTCCGCCCGTCAAAGGTCGTGAAGTTCGACCATGAGCCGAAGCCCTGAGACTGGTTGCGATATTTGCGATATTCGCCGGTGATCGCGAAGCCGATGCCGTTGGTGGCGAACGGGCTCTTGATCCCGTAATCCTCCAGCGTGCCCGACACGATCGCATTGATGACCTGCAAATCGTTCTGCTGGCGGCGGCTACCCGGTCCGGTCACCCAATTATAGACCGCGTCGCTGATCGAGGTGTTGGACGAAAAGGCGTCGATCGGCTGGCAGTTCGGGTCGGTGCCGTTGATCTTGGACAGGCAGGTCGGCACGCCATTGACGTTGCGGACCTGAAGCCCGCGCGCCAGGCGAGCCTCTTGATCGGGCACATAGAGATGATCGGCCGACCCGTTCATGATGTTGCGGGTCTGCTGATAGCTGAGTTCGAACCGGATCTTGTCGACGATCATCCCCGACAGGTTGAGCGAGCCGCGCCAGTCGCTGGTCGTGTTACGGAAATTCTGGATCATGCCGGGGCGGAACAGCGACAGCGCGATGGGATTGCTGAGCGCGGTGCTGCCCGCCGCCGCACCGCAGATTTCCTGGGCCTGCGACGCGCTAAGGAACGGATTGTCGCAATTGACCGGCGCGGCGGGCGTCCACAGCCCGCCATCGACCGAATTGGCCCCCGTCTCCACGATACGGCTGTAGAGGAAGCTGCCGTTCAGCCGCATCCCCAGCGGCAGTTCCGCCGTCAGGAAGCCGCCGCTATTGACCGTTTCGCTGCGCCGCTGGATCGAATCGACCCGCTGGATGCGCACCTCGTCCGCCGTGTCGTAGGGACGGAAGCCGCGCGAGCCGTCGCGCGCATTGGTCCGGTCCTGGTCGTTGATATTGAAGTAATTATACGGGTTGTAGGTGGTGCCGTCGCACGTCCATCTCGTATTGCCCGCGTCCCGATTATTGGGATCGAACATCAGAAGCGGGCAATTGACGGTATCGATATTGCGGAACTGGATCGGGTCCGCCTTCTTGTAGGTCGCGAAGCCGCTGATGTTCACCTTGCCGTCGAACAGGTTCTTGCCCGCCGCCAGCGACGCGAAATAATTGCCACCGCCCAAATAGGTGCCGCGCGGATAGGTATAGCCCGCATTCTGCGCGGCCTTGGCCAGCAGCGGGTTATTGTTGTTATGGTTGAAGCCGCTGACCTCGCCGTCGAAGGCGATGCCGTCGAACTTGCGCTTCAGGATGAAGTTGACCACGCCCGCGATCGCGTCCGAGCCATAGACCGCCGAGGCGCCGCCGGTCATGATGTCGATCCGCTCGATCAGCGCGCCGGGGATGATGTTGACGTCATTGTCCATCCGCTGCCCGTTCAGCAGCGTCAGCGTACGGCCCGCCCCCAGGTTTCGCAGGCCGACCGGCGCCGCGCCGGAGTCCCAGCGCTGGCCCTGAAGCCCCAGCATCGGCGTGACCTGCGGCAATTGCGCCAGCGCGTCCTCGACTCGGGCAAGGCCCCGTTCCTTCAGATAGGTGGCATCGATCGTCGTGATCGGCGCGTTGCTGGTCATGTTCGGACGGACAATTCGGGTGCCCGTGACGATGACGTCCGACGGATCCGCCTTTTCCTGCTTGGCGTCGATCTTGTCGGTGGAGGCGGCAACCCCGGTCAAAGGTGCATCATCCTGAACGACAGGATCGCCCGCGCTGCCAACCACTTGCGCCGATGCAACGCCGGACCAGGCCAGCGCAATCAACGATGCCCCTAACAAGCGCTTCGCGTAACGAAATTCCCCCATTCGACTCTTCCCCGCTTTGATCTTTGCGAATCCATTCAACCATAACTCAGAGCAATAGGCAAATATGTTATACCATATGCGCCGCAGCATGGACTGTCCCAAGTTGATCTACCGCCTCCCCAAGCATCGCTCGGTTGTGGAGCGGGCGGCGGGGGGTCATCTGTCGGAGCATGGCTAGCCTTCTCGACCCAGCCGCGCGTGGCCGCGTGATCCTTGTCGGTGCCGGGCCCGGTGATCCGGGCCTGCTGACCGTTCGCGCGGTCGAGGCACTCAAACAGGCCGATGTCGTCGTGCATGACGGCCTGATCGATCCGCGCGTCCTCGATCTGGCCCCACCAGAGGCCCAGCGTATCTCGGTCGCCAAGCGGCGCGCGCGGCACACTTTGTCGCAGGACGCGATCAACGCGCTGATCGTCGCGCATGTGAAGACCGGCGCGATCGTCGTGCGGCTGAAGGGCGGCGACCCGTTCATCTTCGGGCGCGGCGGCGAAGAGGTGGAGGCGGTCCGCGCCGCCGGGCTCCGCGTCGAGGTGATCCCCGGCGTCTCGGCCGCGCTCGGCTGCGCGGCGGAGGCGATGCTGCCGCTCACCCATCGCGATCACAGCTCGGCGGTGTCCTTCGTCGCGGGGCAGTGCAAGGGGCTGACCGATCAGGACTGGTCGGGGCTGGCGGGGCAAGGGCGCACGCTGGTCATCTATATGGGCGTGGCGACCGCGAGCGGCATCGCCGACAAGCTGATGGCGGACGGCGTCGCGCCCGATATGCCGGTCGCGGTGCTGGAGCGCGGTACGCTGGAAGGGCACCGCGCGATCCGCACCCTGCTCGCCGATCTCGGCCCGATGGTCGAGCGCGAAGCGGTGCAGAGTCCGGCGATCATCGTCGTCGGCGAGGTCGTCGAATTGTCGGATGCCGAGGACAAGCTGGCGCGTTGGGCCCGCGTGGCGGAAGGGATGAGCGCATGAAGCTGTTGACGGGCAATGACCTGGCGACCGGCGATGTCGTCTGGTGGACCGGGCAGGAATGGTCGCGCCATATCGAGGACGCGGTCGATGTCGGTTCGGCGGGCGAGGCGATCCTGCGGGCCGAGGAAGGCGCGCGCCGGGTCAACGTCCCCTATCTGATCGATGCCGAGGCCACCCAACAAGGCCCCCGCCCTGCCCATATCAAGGACCGCATCCGCGCGCTCGGCCCCACGGTGCGCCCCGACCTGACGCTCAAGCCCGCCGATGCGGACGCCGGCGCCTGGGTGATCTGAGAGAGCAAGCGATGTACGTTTACGACGAATATGACCAGAGCATCGTCGATGCCCGTGTCGAGGAATTTCGCGACCAGGTGGAGCGCCGCCTGTCGGGTGCGCTGACCGAGGATCAGTTCAAGCCGCTTCGGCTGATGAACGGCCTCTACTTGCAGCTTCACGCCTATATGCTGCGCATCGCGGTGCCTTATGGCACGCTGGACGGCCGCCAGATGCGGATGCTGGGCCATATCGCGCGTAAGTACGACCGGGGCTATGGCCATTTCACCACGCGGCAGAACATCCAGTATAACTGGATCAAGCTGGCCGACGCGCCCGACATCCTCGCCGAACTGGCCACGGTGCAGATGCACGCCATCCAGACCTCGGGCAATTGCATCCGCAACATCTCGTCGGACCAGTTCGCCGGCGCCGCCGCCGATGAGGTCGCCGACCCGCGTCCCTGGGCCGAGTTGATCCGGCAATGGTCGACCTTCCACCCCGAATTCACTTACCTGCCGCGCAAGTTCAAGATCGCGGTGATCGCGGCGGACGAGGACCGCGCGGCGATGCGCTTGCACGATATCGGCATCCAGTTGCTGGAGCGGGACGGCGTGCTCGGCGCGAAGATCTTCGTCGGGGGCGGGATGGGCCGCACGCCCATGATCGCGCATGAGGTGAAGGACTTCATCACCGCTGACCATCTGATGAGCTATCTGGAGGCGTGCCTGCGGGTCTATAACCGCTATGGCCGCCGCGATAATATCTACAAGGCGCGGATCAAGATTCTGCTGCACGAGATCGGCGTCGAGGCGTATCGCGAGCAGGTGGAGGCGGAGTTCGCCGCGATCCGCGACTTGGGGCTAGACCCGCCGCTGGCCGAACTGGCGCGGATCACCGCCATGTTCAAGGGGCCCGACTTCGACGCCGATGCGCCCGATACGGTGGATCGCTCCGATCCCGATTTCGCGGTCTGGCTCGACCAGAATGTGGCGGCGCACAAGCAGCGCGGCCATGCCATCGTCACGATCAGCCTGAAGCCGATCGGCGGCATCCCCGGCGACGCCTCTGCCGACCAGATCGACCTGATGGCCGACCTGGCCGAGCGTTACGGCCATGACGAACTGCGCGTCACCCATGCCCAGAATATCGTCCTGCCGCATGTCCGCAAGGCCGACCTCCATGCCATCTGGACCGCGCTTCGCGAGGCGGGGCTGGCGGAGGCCAATCTCGACCTGATCTCGGACATCATCGCCTGCCCCGGCCTGGATTATTGCAGCCTGGCCAATGCTCGCTCCATCCCGCTGGCGCAGAAGATCGGCGAGCGCTTCGCCGGGCGGCAGCGTGAACTGGGCGAGTTGAAGCTCAAGATTTCGGGCTGCATCAACGCCTGCGGCCACCATCATGCCGGGCATATCGGCATATTGGGCGTCGATAAGAAGGGCACCGAAAATTACCAGCTTCTGCTCGGCGGATCGGGGGCGGAGGACGTGTCGCTCGGCAAGATCACCGGCCCCGGCTTCGACGAGGACGGCGTGGTCGACGCGATCGAGCGCGTGACCGACCGCTATGTCGCGCTACGTGAGCGCGGCGAGCGTTTCCTCGACACCTATCGTCGCGTCGGAATGCAGCCGTTCAAGGAGGCGATCTATGGTTGATCCGATCACCGTGAACACCAATGCGGGCGAGACGCTGCTGCGTTTCCGCGACGATGTCGTGCATGACGAACCGGCGGTGACGCTGGACGCATTCCTGGGCCAGACCAACGCCACCGCCGTCCGGCTGGAAGCGGGCGACGACGCCCGTGCGCTGCTGCCGCATCTGGGGCAGATCGCCTTGGTCGAGATCAGCTTCCCGACGTTCCGCGACGGGCGCGGTTACTCGGCGGCGCGCATCCTGCGTGAAGCGGGGTTCGAGGGCGAGTTGCGTGCGGCGGGCGACGTGCTGGTCGACCAGATCCCGCACATGCGCCGCTGCGGCTTCGACAGTTTCGCGCCGGAAAAGCCGGTCGATGCGGCGACGCTGACCAAGCTGCTGGCCCTCTATCCGCAACCCTATCAGAAGGCGGCGGATGCTCGCGTGCCGGTGTGGAAACTCCGCCATGGCTGAGCGTGCGCTCGACCGGATCCCCGATCGAATCCCGGATCGAATCGATGTGCGGCCCGCCTATACGGTGGAGGACGCCGCCGCTTACGGGGCGCGGTTCGCAGGGGTCTCCGCACCGGAGTTGCTACGCACCCTGCTGACCGGCGAACTCCGTGGGCAAATCGCGGCGGTGTCGTCCTTCGGCACCGAATCCGCCGTGCTGCTGCATATGGTGGCTAGCGCCGATCCGGCGACGCCGGTGGTCTTCACCGACACGCTCAAGATGTTTCCCGAAACGCTGGCCTATCGCGACACGCTGGTGGCGCGGTTGGGGCTGCTCGACGTGCGGGTGATCCGGCCCGACCCGGCGCTGCTGGCGGCCAAGGACCCGGACGGCATCCGCCACGGCTATGACCCGGACGGCTGCTGCGATCTGCGCAAGGTGGAACCGCTGACGCGCGGCCTCGCCCCCTTCGAGGCGTGGATTTCGGGCCGCAAGGGCTTCCAGGCGGGCACCCGCCGCGCCCTGCCCCGCTTCGAGGTCGAGGATGGGCGGTTGAAGCTCAACCCGCTGGCGGATTGGGACAAGGCGGCGTTGGATGCCTATTTCGCGGCGCATGATCTGCCGCGCCACCCGCTGGAGGCGGAGGGCTATCTGTCGATCGGCTGCGCGCCCTGCACCAGCCAGGTGAAGCCGGGCGAAGACCCACGCTCGGGTCGCTGGCGGGGGTTCGATAAGGTGGAATGCGGGATACACCGCCCGGTGGAATCCGTCCGCCCCGTCTGAGTTTCACGACGCCGGCGAAGGCCGGGGCCCAGTTGCAGTGCGCCTCGTAGCGCGCGAAAGGGTTGAGCGAGCAGCGGGAGGCCACCCACGCATCATCTCGCGCGTCTTCAACTGGGTGGCATCTGGTTCAACTGGGTGGCATCTGGGCCCCGGCCTTCGCCGGGGTCGTCTGAGTAGCGAAGGAAACGCCTCCCCCTGTTCGCACTGAGCGAAGTCGAAGTGCACGCTCCAACGCTCACACCTTGGCGGACGTCATCCCATGGCCTTCGACTACGCTCAGGCTGAACGGGGGGGCGGGAATAATCCCGCCGCCGCTCAATAGCCCGCGAAGTCGGTAAACCGCGTGATCGTCGGGTCGAACTTCATCACCACCTTGCCGGTCGCGCCGTGACGCTGCTTCGCCACGATGAGTTCGGCCAGGCCGTAAACCCGCTCCACCTCGGTCGCCCATTTGGCGTGGTCCTCGAAGACCTTGCCGTCATCGCCTTCCATCGGGCGCTTGGGCTCGCGCTGCATCATGTAATAGTCTTCGCGGAACACGAACCAGACCATGTCGGCGTCCTGCTCGATCGAGCCCGATTCGCGAAGGTCGGACAGCATCGGGCGCTTGTCCTCGCGCTGCTCGACCGCACGGCTCAACTGCGACAGCGCCAGCACCGGCACGTTCATATCCTTGGCCAAGGTCTTCAACCCGCGCGAAATCTCCGAGATTTCCTGCACGCGGTTGCCCTCCGACGACTTGCCGGATCCGGTTAGCAACTGGAGATAGTCGACCACGACCAGACCGATCTCGTTGTTGTGCCGCCGCTGCAATCGCCGAACGCGGGTGTGCAGCGCCGAGATGGACAGGCCGCCGGTGTCGTCGATGAACAGCGGCAATTGCTCCAGTTCCGCCGCCGCCGCAGCGAGTTGCGCGAACTCGTTGCGGCTGATCTTGCCCATCCGCAGCGCTTCGGAACTGATCCCCGACTGCTCGGCCAGGATACGCGTCGCCAACTGGTCGGCCGACATTTCGAGGCTGAAGAACGCGACCTTCGCGCCCACCGACTCGGAGGGCGGGATGCCGTCCTGCATGTCGCGCATCCAGCGGCGCGCGGCGTTGAACGCGATATTGGTCGCCAGCGAGGTCTTGCCCATGCCCGGACGGCCCGCCAGGATCATCAGGTCGGACCGGTGCATACCGCCGATCTTGGCATTGACCGAGTCCAGACCCGTGGTGATGCCCGACACATGGCCGCCCGAGTTGAGCGCCCGCTCGGCATTCTTGACGGCCATGGTGGTGGCCTGAGCGAAACTCTTCACCGCATTTTCGGAGCCGCCGTCGGCCGCGACCTTGAACAACTCATTCTCGGCCAGTTCGATCTGCGCGCGCGGATTGACCTCTTCGGAGGTGTCCATCGCCCGGTCGACCAGGGTTCGCCCCACCGTCACCAGCGCGCGCAGCATGGCGAGGTCATAGATCTGCGTCGCGAACTGCCGCGCACCGATCAACCCCGCACCCGATCCGGTCAGTTGCGCCAGATAGGACGGCCCGCCCAACGCCTTCATCCCCTCGTCCGCCTCGAACATCGGGCGCAGCGTGACCGGGGTCGCCAGCATGTCGGTGGCGCGCAGATTCTTGATCGCGGCGAACACGCGACCATGGACGGGCTCGAAGAAATGGTCCGGGTCCAGCCGGTCGACCAGATCGTCGGCCAGCCGGTTGTCGATCATCATCGCGCCCAGCAGCGCGGCCTCCGCCTCGATATTGCGGGGAAGCTGCTGCGGCTCGGCGGCGGCGGCGGGGTTCGGGAATGCGAGGGTGGCCATTGCTCCAGCGTTAGCGCGGAGTGGCCCCGGATGAAAACGCATTGCGTCGATCAGCGGGGGATTTGCGGCGCACGCGCTTCGCGACTATCCCGTTCGCCATGGCCGATCCCCGGATCATCTCTATCGACCTGGACGAGCGCAGCCTGGGCTGGCGCTCCGCCGATGTCGAGCAGGAGCGGCGGATCGCGATCTTCGACCTGATCGAGGAGAATTATTTCGCGCCCCAACGCCCGCAGGCGGACGGCTATGCCGGCCCCTATCGCATCAAGCTGGAGTCTGAGGAAGGACGCCTCGGCATCCATATGTACCGCGAAGACGGGACGCATATCGAGACTTTGGTGCTGGCACTGGGCCGCTTCCGCAGGCCGATCAAGGACTATTTCGCGATCTGCGACAGCTATTACCAGGCGATCCGCGCCGCCACCCCGCAACAGATCGAAACCATCGATATGGCCCGGCGCGGCATCCATAACGACGCGGCGCAAATGCTGAAGGAGCGGCTGACCGGCAAGATCGAGGTCGACTTCGACACCGCACGTCGCCTCTTCACACTGCTCTGCGTCCTGCATATCCGCAACTGATGGCGATTCTCTGGAAAATCGGCGCGGGGCTGCTGGCCCTCGGCGCGATCACGGCGGGCGGGCGGCACTGGGCGACGCATTGGCGGCCCGCGACCGAGCATTATCCGTTGCAGGGCATCGACCTGCCCGAGAATCCGCCCGCCGTCGAATGGCGCATCCTGCGCGCGAACGGCGCGGACTTCGCCTATATCGTCGCGACATCGGGCGCGGACCGTCGCGATCCCGCGTTCGAGGGCAATTGGACCGCTCTGCCAGAGGCGGGGATGCGGCGCGGGGCGATCCATATCTATTCGCTGTGCCAGCCCGCCACGGCGCAGGCGGATGCGTTCAACATCTTCGTGCCACGCGCGGGCGATGCGCTTCCGGCCGCGATCGACCTGTCCTATCATGACGATTGCACCGCCCGGCCCGACCGCGCGACGCTGGTCGCCGACCTGACGCGCTTCGTGACGATGGTGGAGACGCATACGGCCAAGCCCGTGATGCTCCGCGTCTCCAAGGCGTTCGAGTCGGATTACGCCATTACCGCCGCCCTGCCCCGCCCGGTCTGGGCGGTCGGCAACATGCTGAAACCCGACTATGCCGCCCGCCCCTGGCGCATGTGGCGCGCCAGCGATTTCCGCCGGGTCGAGGGGGTGGAAGGCCCCGTCAATTGGGACGTCGTCACGCCATGAATGCCACCGATCCGAATGCCCTGCCCAATTCGCTGATTGCCGCCGCCCGCGTCGCCGCGCGCAACGCCCATGCGCCGTACAGCCGTTTCGCGGTCGGCGCTGCGCTGTTGATGGAGGATGGCTCGATCATCACCGGCGCGAATTTCGAGAATGCGAGCTACGGCCTGTCGCTCTGCGCGGAGACGGTCGCGATCGCCACCGCCTCCGCCGCCGGGCGTCTGCGCGAGATCGTTGCGATCGGAGTGATCGGCGGCGCGATGGACGCGAACGGTGTACCGACCGGCAACACCCCGGTCAGCCCCTGCGGCCGCTGCCGCCAAGTCATCAACGAAGCGGCCCAGATGGGCGGTCGCGACCTGCCCGTCCATTGCGGCTCTGCGGAGGGCGATGCGGTGCGGACCTACCGCCTGTCGGAGTTGCTGCCGGATGCGTTCGGCCCGGCGGATTTGGGGATCGGCTGATTTTCTCGCCCGAAGGCGCGAAGATTTTGTTCGCGCAGAGGCGCGGAGGACGCAGAGAGGTTTTGGGTCATGAAGTCCCCGAACGGTTCACGATGACCGGCCATCTCTTGCCGCAAGGGACGACGCCTCCGCGTCCTCCGCGCCTCCGCGCGAACATCAATCTTCTTCAAAGATCATCGCGTCTTCGCGGCTTCGCGTGAACAATATCACGCCCCCGGCGCCTCGCTCCGCGCCTTCATCGCCGCGCCCGCCGCCTGGATGAACTGCCAGACCTCGGACGAAAAGCCGGGATCGGCCTGACCGTCCCATTCCGCTCGATTCTGGTGCAGCCGGACAGCCCCCGCCCGCATCTCCGGCGACGCCACCGCATAGAAGGGTGCGAGCAGAGCCTGCCATTCGCGGACGAACCCCCGCGCCGCCTCCGAATCCGGATCCATCGGCAGCGCCGCCGCGATCCGCTGGCCCAGATCGGCCCATTGCGCCTGATAGGCATTCTGGTCGAAATCCGGCGCCAGCCTGTCCATCCGCTCGGCCCAATGCGCCTGTTCCTCTTCGGTGAAATGGCGGTCGACCACCGATTTCCATTGTGTCGTCGTCATGGCATTCCCTTTTCGAATCAGCGAGCAAAGCGTCGCGACGTCGATGCGCTCGCCGGCATCGATGCGGGACTGAATGGATCGGAGCAGCGCGGCGGTTTCCGCAAGCGTCGCGCGCTCCGCCTGGACGACCTTGGCCTGGGCCGCAATCATCGGCCCGAGCGCGGCGCTCGGCCGGTCGAGCATCCGCCCGATCGTCGCCAGCGTGAAGCCCGCCCGCTTGAGCGCGACGATGGCGTGCAGCCGCTCCAGCTCGCCCGCGCCGAAGATCCGCCGCCCGCCCTCGCTCCGCAGCGGCCGGATCAGCCCCCGCGCCTCGTAAAAGCGCAGCGCCCGGCTGCTGAGCCCGGTTGCGCGGGCGATCTCGGCGATGTCGAGCATGGTCGTCATGGGGCGATCGTACCGCTTGACGCTGCGTCAACCGCAAGCCCCTTTTTACGGTTGCCGCTTGCCCTGTCCCCACGATCCGGCGATGAGCGGCCAAGCTTAAGGGGAATGAAGATGTCGATCCTGTCCGACCGCTGGATTCGCGAAGCCGCGCAGACCCAAGGGATGATCGAACCCTTTGTCGAGAACCAGCGTCGTGACGGCTGCATCAGCTATGGCCTGTCCTCCTATGGCTATGACGCGCGGGTGGCGGACGAGTTCAAGATTTTCACCAATGTCGACAGCGCGGTGGTCGATCCGAAGGACTTCGCGTCGAACAGCTTCGTGGATCGCAAGACCGATGTCTGTATCATCCCGCCCAACAGCTTCGCGCTGGCCCGCACCGTCGAATATTTCCGGGTGCCGCGCGACGTACTGGTCATCTGCCTCGGCAAATCGACCTATGCGCGATGCGGGATCATCGTGAACGTCACGCCGCTGGAACCCGGTTGGGAGGGGCATGTGACGCTGGAATTCTCCAACACCACCCCCCTGCCCGCCAAGATCTACGCCAATGAGGGCGCGTGCCAGTTCCTCTTCCTGAAGGGTAACGAACCCTGCGAAACCAGCTATGCCGACCGGGCGGGCAAATATATGGGTCAGCGCGGGGTCACCCTGCCGCGCCTGTGACGTGAGGGCGGACCGACATTCCACCCATTCCGCCCTTGGGAATGAAAGTGGCACGCCCAACGCCTGATGGAGGGGCCTGCCCCTCTCGATAAGGACCGCTTCTATCGGGCCGAAACGTTGCTTCCCTCCGTAGGGGAAGAAGCGGGGGAAAGTTCAGCGACCGGCGACGATGGGCGGACGTCGCTCCGGCGAAAGCCACGCGACCTGTCGGCAAGTCCAGACGCGACGCGCCTGGACCTTCCTTTCGGCTTTAGCGCGCCGCGATCGTCTGCGGCAAATGGCGCAGGCCAGTGCGGGCCACGGTGTGCGACGACAGAATCGCACCCGAGGGCATGTCCATCGCGATCGGCTTTTCCTGCAACACCGAATCATACAGAGCGCGCGCTTCGGCGGCGCGACCCGTCTTGGCATAGACGGCGGCGAGGTTGAGCATCAGTTCCGGGCTGTCCGGGCTGGCGCGACGCTCCTGGAGCAAGGTCCGCTCGGCGGCCAGGAAATTCCCGGCGGCAATCTCGTGAAACCCCGTGCGCTGCGGCCAGGAATCCTGGGCCATGGCCGGGGCCGCCATGCCCGCCGCCGTCACAAGCAAAACCGAAACGACTCCGCGCATCTCAATTCTCCTATGTTTCACTTTTATGACGTTACGTTGTCATTTTTGTGAAACGTCCGCAAGCGGTGAAAGATGCGCTGTTTCGGAACGGATGGCGCGCGGTGGAAAAGCTTGGGCGTTGGCAGTCCGACCGGGAGAGTAGGAGAGGCATATCGATCGACCGATCCGCAGGACGGTTCGGACGGGGCGGCATTAGCTGAGGATCGCTCGAGAAATGCCACTCCAGCAGGTGATCGGCCCAGCTATATCCGGGTGCACTCTCGTTGTTGCGAAGATCGAAATTGAGCACGGGCGGGGGGTGGCCTTCGACTTCGCTCAGGCTAAACGGCGTTAGCGGTCCTGTTCCTCCCCAACTTTCCGTCATTCGAACCGGGATCAGAAAGCGCCTCCAACCTCCATCATCCGTTCAGCCTGAGCGAAGTCGAAGGCCAGGGGAATCGTCTCATCCCCGCTCACAACGAAAGAGGGCGGCCTCCGCAGAGACCGCCCCATTCCGTCCGACACTGATCGCCGAGGATCAGAAGTCGTTGCGATACTGCTCGTTGCCGATGAAGCCGAGCTTGCTGACCGCCGAGCGCTTGATAACCGCCAGGGTCTCGTCGACCTTGGCGTATTTGGCGTCCGGGGCGGGCTGGAAGTGCAATTCCGGCTCGGGATTCATGGCAGCGGTCTGATCCAGAAACTGGCGCAGCGTGACCTCGTCGACCGGCGCACCGTTCCAGGTGACCGTGCCGGCGGCGTCGATGCCGACCTTGTTCTTCTCGCTGTTCACCTGCGGCTGGTTTCTCGGAGAGTTGACCGGAAGGTCGACCTTCACCGCGTGAGTCTGGATCGGGATGGTGATGATGAACATGATGAGGAGCACGAGCATGACGTCGATCAACGGCGTCGTGTTCATGTCCATCATCGGCTCGCCATCATCGGATCCGGCGCTCATTGCCATGGCGTGCTAACTCCTATCGTGTCCGCCGCGTCGATCAGACGCGCGGGTTGCCGCCGGGGGGCGGCTCGGAGATGAAGCCGACACGGGCGAAACCGGCCTGCTGCATCGTGTAGATGGTGCCGCCGATGCACCGGTACGGCGTGTTCACGTCGCCCCGGATATGCGCCTCGGGCAGCGAGTCCGGGGTGATGTTGGCACCCAGACGCTCGACCTCGGCCTTCAGCTTCTCGACCGCGCGGGTGCGCAGTTCATCCGAGGTCACCGGGCTAAGGCCCCAATAGACCTTGCACTGTCCGTTCTCGCTGGTGACCGAGAGCGACACGTTCTCCGGCTTCGTCGTCGTCGGATCGAAGCGGACGTTCGG
The DNA here is from genome assembly GCF_030819175.1 of Sphingomonas sp. SORGH_AS_0879. Lineage (NCBI taxonomy): Bacteria > Pseudomonadati > Pseudomonadota > Alphaproteobacteria > Sphingomonadales > Sphingomonadaceae > Sphingomonas > Sphingomonas sp. SORGH_AS_0879. The sequence goes on along the minus strand of NZ_JAUTBJ010000002.1, from coordinate 1,073,337 downwards.
CAGCTTCAGCGGAACGGTCTGAATCACGACCGGAACCGCGATCAGGAAGATGATGAGGAGCACCAGCATGACGTCCACGAGGGGCGTCGTGTTGATCTCCGACATCGGTTTCTCGGCGGAGTCACCGCCAACGCTCATCGCCATGAGAGAGCTATCCTATCCATGCATTCTTGCGCCGCCCTGACGGGTGGCGGGGGGTGGCGGGGCCGTGTCCCGAAGGATCGGTCCCCGCCCCCTCAGGCTCAGGCGCGGGTCTGAACGCCACCGGCCTGGCCGGCGGTCGTGGTCGCCGGGGTCGCCTTGACGGCGGCCGGCTTGGCAGCGGCACCGACGGTGGCGGGACGAACCGCACCGTTCGAGGCCAGGAAGCCCAGCACGTCGTTCGAGAAGGACGACAGGTCCTCCGCGATGCCCTTGTTGCGGCGCTGCAGCCAGTTGTAGGCGAGCACGGCCGGAACGGCGACGACGAGACCCAGAGCGGTCATGATGAGCGCTTCACCGACCGGACCGGCGACGGCATCGATCGACGCCTGGCCCGACGAGCCGATCTTGATGAGCGCGCGGTAGATGCCGATAACGGTACCGAACAGACCGATGAACGGCGCGGTCGCGCCGACGGTCGCGAGGAAGGCGAGACCGCCGCCCAGCTTCGAGTTGATTGCGGCTTCCGAACGCGCCAGCGAACCGTGCAGCCAGTCATGCGCCTCGACCGGGTCGGTCAGCTTCGAGTGCTGGTCCTGCGCGGCCAGACCGTCGTCGACGATCTGCTTGTAGGCCGAGTTCTTCTCGAGCTTGGCCGAACCCTCGCGCAGCGAGTTCGACGACCAGAAGCCCTGACGGACGCGCTTCGCCTGGTTGATGATCTTCTGCTGCTCGAACAGCTTCGAGAACAGGATGTAGAAGGAGACGATCGACATCAAGCAGAGGATGGTGAACACCGACTGCGAGATGAGGCCGCCTTCCTTCAGGGCCTGGCCGAGACCGTAGGGATTTTCGGCACCGGCCGCTGCGCCGCCCGCGGCGAGGATGGTGGTGAGCATGGTTGGTTAGGTCCTCTGACTAAAGCGTTGGGTTTGATCGGCTTTTAGCCGTTATTCCTGTGGCAGCTGCCAACGGATGTTAAGCGTATAGGACGAGGCGACCGGATTGCCGCCGGCGTCCTGCGCCGGGGTAAAGCGGACACGCGCCTTCGAAATGCGACACGTCGCATCGTCCAGGGCCCGGTTGCCGCTGCTCGACAGGATCGAACAGTCGGTGACGCGCCCGTCGGTGCCGATCGACAGCTTGGCCGACACGCGACCTTCCGCGCCTTCGCGCTGGGCCGAGGGCGGATAGGCGTCGGGACCGAAATACTGGCCCGGGTTACCGCGCAGACCGGCCGCCTTCGACACCGCGGGCGGCGCCGGCGGAGCAGGAGGAGACGGCGGCGCAGGCGGGGCCGGCGGAGCCGTGGGCTGGCTGAGCGGAATGACCGACGTCGTCGTGACGGCGGGTGCGGGCACCGGCAGCTGCACGATCGGCGGCGGAGTCACCACCGTGGTCGGCGGCGGCGGCACATTAGGCTGCTCCGGCGGCGGGGGCGGCGGATCTTCCGGCGGTGGGGGGGGCGGCGGCTCTTCCACGTTGAACGTGTCGAGCTTTTCGGTGGCCTTCTTCACGTACTGGTAAGCCAGCCCCGTGACGAAGGCGTATCCCAGGGCAGCATGGATGAGCACGACGATAACGATCGCGACCACCTTGCCCCCGGACATCTTCTGGTCAGTATAGGCCATTCAGCAACGAAACTCCTCAGTCTGCCAGTTTCGCCTCGCCGTAGCGTGGGGACGTGGGAAACTCCTGCCATGCTCTTACGGCATACGGCAGAGCCTCGAACCCTATCGTGACGGCTGGCGCGGCGCAATCAGTTTGTCGGACGTAATAAACGTACAACCGGCACGTGACGAAATTATTTCTGTACCGTTAATGCACGAAGGAGTAGCCCAAAGCGATGAATCCGCTGTCCCACGCCGTTCGCGCTTGCGTCTTGACCCTGGCGATTCCCACTTTCGTCACCCCCCTTTCCGCCCAAATCACCACCCGGCCGCCGATACGCCCCGGTGATTCGATGGTAGCGCAAACAGGACCCGGCTATGCCGACCTGGCCGATCTGGTGCTTTCTGCCCCGGTGATCGCGGACGTGACGATCCGATCGGCAACCGCGATCAAGGGGGCCGAGGCCGTGGGCGTCGCGCCCGGACATCAGCGTTTCTACGTCGAGGCCGATGTCGGCACGCTGATCCGCGGGGCTGGCGGATTGCCCGCGCGGGTCGGCTATCTCTTCGATGCCGCCACCGATGCGCGGGGTCGGACGCCCAAGCTGAAGAAGATGCGCGTCCTGATCTATGCGCGTCGCGTGCCCAATGCCGCCGATCAGCTCCAGCTCGTTGCCCCTGACGCGCAATTGCCCTGGGCGCCCGATATCGAGCAGCGCAGCCGCACCATCGCGCGCGACGCCCTGTCCCCGGACGCACCGCCGGTCATCACCGGCGTCGGCAACGCTTTCTATGTCGCGGGCAGCCTGCCGGGCGAAGGCGAGACGCAGATCTTCCTGACCACCGCCAACAACCGCCCCGTCTCGCTGTCGGTGCTGCGCCGTCCGGGTGAGGAGCGCCGCTATGCCGTGGCGTTGAGCGAGATCGTCGACGAGTCCGCCGCGCCGCCCGCGCGAGACACGCTGCTCTGGTATCGCCTCGCCTGCGCCTTGCCGGAATCGCTGCCCGACCACAGCACCGCATCGCTGTCGCCCGAGGATGCCGAGGCGGCGCGCGACGATTATCGCTTCGTGCTGCAAAAGCTCGGCCCCTGCGGGCGCGAGCGTCAGGTGCCGACCGCCAGCAACTGACCCGTGACGGAAAGGGCGGCGGCGAGATAGGCGACCGCCGCCGCGACCGCCGCATCCGAAGCGCCCGGCGACGGCACGACCGCATTGATCCGCGCGCCGGGGGCGGCATCGATGGCGAGCGGCGCGATCGCCGCCTCGACCATGGCCTGCGCGACGGGATCGCGGCCTGGCGTCAGCACCAGCACCAGATCGACACCCGGATGGGCGGCAACCGCGACCGACACATCCGCCTCAGGGGGCAGATCGACTCGTCGGGCCGCCATGCCGGTCAGCGCCGGTGGCGGACCAGGGTGATGCCGATCGCCTCGCCTTCCTCGGCGATGGCCAGCTTGACGATCTTGACCTGCACCCGGCGCACCCGCTTGTCCTGAAGGAAGAGCGTATCGCAGATATGGTCGGCAACCCCCTCGATCAGCGTGAAATGCACGCCTTGGGGCAGCGCGATCGCGGCATGTTTGAGGTCGAGATAATTTTTGGACTCGGTCAGCGGGCTGTCGGGCGTGTACCGCACCGGACAGTCGAGATCGACGGTCAGCGAGATGCGCAGCGGCTGCGGCAAATGGGTTTCCTCGGAATAGATGCCGGTCAGCACCTGCACTTCGAGGTCGTGGACTTCGAGTTGAAGACGGTCTTCCATGCCAGCGCCTCTAGCAGAGCGTGCGCGGATGGGAAGCATCCGGGGGAAAGCATCAGGGAAAGCTTGCATCGCCCCGCCGTCGCGCTAAGGGCGCGCGTCCCCTTCCCGCCACCGGACCGCCGCTCCTTGACCGTCACGCCCGTCCTTGTTCCGCTCGACGCGGTCGATCCCGCCGAGGTCGAGGCGCTGCTCGACCGCGCCTTTCCGCCGGGGCGACAGGCGCGCACCGCCTATAAGGTGCGGGGCAGCGTCGTGCCGATCCGGGACTTGTGCTTCGCGATGGTCGGGGACGGCGCGCTGATCGGTTCGATCCAGTGCTGGCCGGTCGCGCTGACCGACGATGCGGGGGGCGTGCACCCGCTGATCATGGTGGGCCCGGTCGCGGTCGCGCCCGATCGCCAGCGCGACGGCATCGGTCGCCATTTGCTGAACCATATGCTGGACGCCGCCGCTTCGCTGGGGCTCGACCGTGCGCTGATGCTGATCGGGGATCCGGAATATTATGGCCGCTTCTTCGGCTTCACCGCCGAGCGGACCGGGGGATGGCGCTTGCCGGGGCCGGTCGAGCGGCATCGCCTGCTGGCGCGCGGGGCGGATGTACCCGCCGTCGCCGGGATGCTGGGCCCCGATCCGGCACGGGAACAAGCCACCGGCCTTTACCTGAGCCCCGTCCGTCCCTAACTCGGGCGGATCATGCCGATGGCACCGCCCCCCGACCTGTCCTCGCTCAGCCTCGCCGAAATCGTCCAGGCGATGGAGGCGCAGAAACTGCCACCCGTATCCCAATGGAATCCCAGCCATTGCGGCGACAGCGAGATGCGGATCGCGCGCGACGGCACCTGGTTTCACCAGGGCAGCCCGATCACCCGCCCCGCCATGGTCCGGCTGTTCTCCACCATCCTGCGGCGCGAACCCGATGGCCGCCACGTCCTGGTCACCCCGGTCGAAAAGCTGGACATCGCGGTCGAGGACGCCCCCTTCGTGGCGGTGACGATGAAGGCCGAGGGCGAAGGCCGGGACGGTCGGCTGGTGTTCCAGCTCAATACTGGCGATCTGGTCGCCGCCGGTCCCGCGCATCCGATACGCTTCGTCCAGGGTGAGGACGGCCCCCGCCCCTATCTCCTCGTCCGTGACGGGCTGGAGGCGTTGATCGCGCGGCCCGTCTATTACGAATTGGCCGAACGCGCGCTGGTCGGTGACGACCAGGTGCCGGGGGTGTGGAGCGACACTGTCTTCTTTCCCCTGGCGGACGCGGCCGCCGCATGACGCTGGCCGAAAGGCTGGCCCAGGCGATGGCGCGTATTCCCGCCGCCGACCTGCTGACCGGCGACGGAATCGAACCGCACGAAATGACGGCCACGCCCACCGCCGCCGCCGTGCTGGTGCCCGTCACCGACCGCGCCGAGCCGGGCGTCGTCCTGACCCAGCGGACCGACACGTTGCGCAACCATGCCGGGCAGATCGCCTTTCCCGGCGGGCGCGCCGATCCGGGCGATGCCGATCTGGTCGCGACCGCGCTGCGCGAGGCGGAGGAGGAGATCGGCCTGCGCCCCGGCATCGTCACCGTAGTCGGGCTGGCCGACCGCTATCGCACCGTCACGGGGTTCGAGGTGACGCCGGTGCTGGGCGTCATTCCGCCCGACCTGACGCTGCACCCCGCAGAGGCGGAGGTGGCCGACCTGTTCGAGGTGCCGCTCGCCTTCCTCCTCGATCCTGCCCATCACCACCGGGTCAGCGCGCCGTGGCGCGGGCGGACCCGGTATTTCTACGAGATATTATGGAACGACCGGCGCATCTGGGGCGCGACCGCCGCGATGATCGTCAACCTGTCGCGGCGGCTGCAATGGGCGGCCTGAACCCCGCGACCGCGCCCTGGGCGGAACGCGCGGAGCTGATCGCGCTGGCGCAGCGGCTGGAAGCGCGTTTCGTCGGCGGGGCGGTGCGCGACTCGTTGCTGGGCCATGCGGTGGCAGATATCGATCTGGCCACGCCGCTTTCGCCGGAAACGGTGATCGAGCGGGTGCGCGACAGCGGTTTCAAACCGGTGCCGACCGGAATCGCGCATGGCACCGTCACCGCCGTCCTGCCTGATGGCCCGGTCGAGGTCACGACGCTGCGCCGCGACGTATCGACCGATGGCCGCCATGCCGTCGTCGCCTTCACCGACGACTGGCGAGAGGATGCGGCGCGGCGCGACTTCACGATGAACGCGCTCTATGCCGATCCGGCGAGCGGCGAGCTGTTCGACTATTTCGGCGGGCTGGACGATCTGAAGGCGGGGCGGGTGCGCTTCATCGGCGATCCGTTGCAGCGCATCGCCGAGGATCATCTTCGCATCCTGCGCTTCTTCCGCTTCCATGCGCGCTTCGGCCAGGCGGTGGACGAGGCCGGGCTGGAGGCCTGTACCCGGCGCGCCAACGACCTCATGGCCCTGTCGCGCGAGCGGATCGCGGCGGAACTGCTCAAACTGCTGGTGGCGGCGCGCGCGGTGCCGGTGATCGCGCTGATGGTCGAACGCGGTATCTTTCGCGCGGTCATTCCGGAGATCGATGCCGAAGGCGCCGCGCGGCTTGCCGTCCTGGTGGAACGCGAGGGGACGGCGGGGGTCGCACCCGATGCCATCCGCCGCCTCGCCGCGCTTCTTCCCCCACAGGCCGCCGAGGCGGTGGGCGCGCGGTTGAAGCTGTCCAACCTCGACCGCAAGCGCCTGATCGCCGCGACCGCCGGGCCGGGCGACGAAGGCCCCCATGCGCTCGCCTATCGCGTCGGCGTCGCGGGCGCGGTGGATCGTCTGCTGCTGGCGGGCGAACCGGTCGACGCGATCCGCGACTGGACCCCGCCCACCCTGCCGCTGACCGGCGGGGCACTGGTGGCGCGCGGCATCGGCAAGGGGCCGGAGGTGGCGCGGCTGTTGCGGCAGGTCGAAAGCCGCTGGATCGCGGAAGGCTTTCCCGATGCGGCGCGGGTCGGCGAACTGGCCGACGCGGCGGTGGCTCAGGCCTGATCGGCGATCATCGCCCAGGCGGCGTCGGGATCGAGCGGGCGGGCATAGAAATATCCCTGGCCATAGGTGCATCCCAGCGCCGCCAGCGTATGGCCCAGCTCGATCGCCTCGATCCCCTCGGCGGTCGTCTGCATGCCCAGCGCCTGCGCCAGGCCCAGGATCGCACGGACGATGGCGATCTTGTCGCGGTCGGCCAGCATGCCGTTGATGAAGCTGCGATCGATCTTCAGCACATCGATGGGCAGCTTCTGAAGATAGGCCAGGCTGGAATAGCCGGTGCCGAAATCGTCCATCGCGATGGTGGTGCCCAGCGCCTTCATCGCCTTCATGATCGCGGTCACCCGGTCGGGATCGCCGACGATCGCGCTCTCGGTCAACTCCAGCGTCAGCCGGTCGCCCGAGATCCCCGCACCCGCCAGCGCCGATTCGATCAGCGCCGGGATATCGTCGCGTTGCAACTGGATCGCCGAGACATTGACCGACAGGCGAACGCCGCAATTCCCACCCGCCGCCCGGTCCCACTCGGCCAGTTGCCGCAACCCCTCATGCACCGCCCAGCGACCCAGCGGCACGATGAGACCAGACTCCTCGGCGACGGGAATGAAGTCGCTGGGCGAGTGATTTTGCCCGTCCACGTCGCACCAGCGCGCCAGCGCCTCGAACGCGACGGTCTTGCCCGTCGAAAGGTCGCAGATCGGTTGGTAGGCCAGATGCAGGCCGTCCTGCTCGATCGCCCGGCGAAGCGCGGTTTCCATCGCGAACTGGGCGCGCGCGATGGTGAAGGCCTGGGGGTGATAGATTTCGGTGCGACCCGCCGACTTGGCGTGTTTGACCGCGAACTGGGCGTGGCGGATAAGCTCCTCCGCATCGCCGTCCGGCCCCTCGTTGAAGGCGATGCCGACCGATGCCTCGACATTGACCTCATAATCGGTCAGCCGGAACGGCGCGCGCATCGCGCGGTCGATCCGTTCGGCCAGGACATGCGCCTCGTCCTCGCTGCCGTCGATCATCATCAGGATGCCGAATTCGTTGCCGCCGATCCGGCCGATCGAGTCGCGCGACCGCAGCGCGCCCTTGACCCGGCGGGCCACGGTGATGAGCAACTCGTCCCCGACCAGCGACCCCATACAGGCGTTCAGCCGCCCGAACCGGTTGAGGTCGATGACCAGCACCGCATGGCGCTGCCCCGTCGCCATCACCGATTCGATCAGGTCGCCAAACCCCTGCCGATTGGGCAGGCCGGTCAGGCTGTCGGTCGTCATCTCGCGACGAAGGCTGCGTTCGGTATGATGCTGCGCCGTGTGATCGACCAGCATCAGGACGCAAATGCCAGTCTCCCCTTCCGCAGGCCGCGTCAACGTCGCCTGGAAATAGCGGCAGTCGATCGCGTCGCCCAGTTGCAGCGGGAATTCGACCGAGCCCTGGTCGGACGCCAGAAACGCCTCGATCCGCTGCGCCAGCTCGGTCATCAGCATCGTCTGGGTCCGGTCTTCGTCCAACCCGGCGCGACGGAATGCGTCGTTGACGGCGGCGACGGTCAGGCGCCCTTGGGACAGTCGGATTTCCGCCGCCGGAATCGCCATGATCCGGATCGCGCATGACGTCAGCGACGCGAATCTTCGCGCCGAAGGACGTTGCGTCGGATAAGCAATCGAAGCCATCTCCTGCTCCGAATAGCGGGCGAACGTTAAAACCGCCTAAAAATGAGCGAGATAAGCTTCGCCCGATCCGCGGCCTTCGTCCTAAGCCTTTAGAATAGCGGCAGACCGAGTCCCGTCAATCGAACCGATTGTCGCGGGGGAAGCCGGTCGGCGGCATCCGTCCCGCCGCACCGCGCGCCGTTCGCCAGGCCGACAGATCGGTTTCCGTGCGGGTCCGCCCGCTTTCCCCGCCCATGGTCCAACTGAGGCCGTCCTTGAACGTGAAGGTCGTCGCATCCGACAGACCGCCGTCCCGATAGCGTTGCAACTGGACGCCGGTGCCGCGCGACAGTTCGACGAACTCGGTCAATGGAAAGACCAGCAATTTGCGGTTGTCGCCGATCGCCGCGACATAGTCATGCTCGGGGCCGACCGGTCGCACGACCTTCAACGTCGCTCCGGCGCGTGGGGTCAGCACCGTCTTTCCTTTCCGCGTCTCGGCGATGGTGTCGGCGGCGGGCACGACGAACCCTCGCCCGTCCGATGCCGCAACCAGCAATTTGGCGGCGCGGGCCGCGGGCAGGAAGCCGACGATGCCGATCGATCCGTCCAGGTCGATCATCGCGCGCACCGGCTCGCCGAAACCGCGTCCGCCGGGCAGCTTGTCCGCCGCCAGCGTGAAGAACCGTCCGTTCGCCGCCGCCAGCAACAGCTTGTCGGTGGTCTGCGCGTGAAAGGCGAAGGCGGGGCCGTCGCCCTCCTTGAATTTCGCCGTGTCGGCGGAGGCGAGATCGACATGCCCCTTCATCGCGCGGATCCAGCCGCGCTGCGACAGGATGACGGTGATCGGCTCGCGCTCGATCATCGCCTCCAGGGGGATGTCGCGGGTCGGCGCGGCTTCCTCGATCAGCGTGCGGCGTGCGCCCAGCGGCGTCTCGAGGCCATAGCGGTCGCGGATCTTGGCGAAATCCTTCTTCATCCGCGTCCGCTGCCGCTGGTCGGAGCCGAGGAGCAGAGTCAGTTGCTCGCGTTCCTTGTCCAGCTTGTCGCGCTCGCCGCGAATCTCGAATTCTTCGAGGCGGCGGAGCGACCGGAGGCGCATGTTGAGGATCGCCTCGGCCTGACGGTCGGTCAGGCGGAATTCCTCGATCATCACCGCCTTGGGCTCATCCTCGGTGCGGATGATCTCGATCACGCGGTCGAGGTTGAGATAGGCGACCAGATAGCCTTCGAGCAGTTCGATCCGGTCCGCGATCTTGCCCAGGCGATGTTCGGAGCGACGGCGCAGCACGACGAACTGATGCTCGACCCAGGCGGCCAGCGCTTCCCGCAGGGACATGACGCGCGGGGTGCGGTCCTTGTCCAGCACGTTGAGGTTCAGGCTGACCCGCGTCTCCAGATCGGAGAAGCGGAACAACCCGTCCATCAGCACCTGCGGATCGACGGTGCGCGCGCGCGGCTCCAGCACGATGCGGACCTGGGCATCCGATTCGTCGCGAACATCCGCCAGGATCGGCAGCTTCTTGTCGTTGATGAGCGTGGCGATCTGCTCGATCAGCTTGCCCTTGGCGACGCCGTAGGGGATTTCGCTGATGACGATCTGCCAGCCGCCACCCTTCTCCCGCTCGATCTCCCAACGGGCGCGGACGCGGAAGCCGCCCCGGCCGGTGGTGTAGCTTTCGCGCAGGATGGCGGGCGCATCGACGACGAGACCGCCGGTGGGGAAGTCCGGCCCCTTGACCAGCGCCAGGATCGCATCGTCGTCCGCATCCGGCTGGTCCACCAGCAGGATCGCGGCCTCCAGCAACTCGGCGGCATTGTGCGGCGGGATGCTGGTCGCCATGCCGACCGCGATGCCGCTCGCGCCGTTCGCCAGCAGATTGGGGAACAGGCCAGGGAAGAGTTCGGGCTCCTGCTCCTCGCCATTATAGGTCGGGCGATAGGCGACGGCGTCCTCGTCCAGCCCGTCCATCAGGTCGATCGCGACCTGGGTCAGCCGCGCCTCGGTATAACGGTACGCGGCGGCGTTATCGCCGTCGATATTGCCGAAGTTGCCCTGCCCGTCGACCAGCGGATAACGCAGTGCGAAATCCTGCGCCAGGCGGACCATCGCGTCATAGACCGACTGGTCGCCATGCGGGTGATATTTACCGATCACATCGCCGACGACACGCGCGCACTTCTTATAGCCCGCCGCCGGATCGAGCTTCAGCAGCCGCATCGCCCAGAGCAGCCGCCGGTGCACGGGCTTCAGCCCGTCGCGCACATCGGGCAGCGAGCGCGCGGTGATCGTGGACAGCGCATAGACGAGATACCGCTCGGACAGCGCGCTGTCGAAGGGTGCGTCCAGAATGCCGACGGGAGGATTGTCGCGGAGATCGATCGCCATGGAGCATGAGCTTCTAGCAAGCCGTTCGGGTCGGGGCAATCGGGCGGATCAAAAAGGGAACGAAGCGATGGGCCGTGCTGCCCCGGCAGCGCCGGTGTCCTCTCGTGACGCTGCTGACGGTCGGGCCTCCCCCAACCACGGGGCATCTGATCATAGCACAAAGCGGGCGCGACGGCAGCCGCACCCGCTTCGCTATCGGCGATGCAGGTCGGGTTACGACGGGTTCGCCTGCGCCTGGGCCACATCCTGCTGGAAGTGATCGCCCGCCGCGACCGTGCAGTTCCGGAACGCGACCGGCGTGAAGGTCTCGACCCCGGCGACCTCCTCGGCGGTCGCCTTTTTGCCATGCGAACCGCGCACGGGCTGGAAGGCGACGACTTCGGGGCGGAAGGTTGCCAGCACCTCCGCCGTGTCGCGACAGGCAACCGTGCGTTCGGTGTTGCCTCTCTTGACCACCGCGATGCCCTCCATGCCATTGGCAAGCGGCACACGCGCCTGCTCCCAGATTTGCGACTGCCGCGCCAAATGCAGCGGCCGCGCGACGGCGGCACCCGTCGCCAGCATCATGGCACCACCAACAACACCGATCACCAGCTTGTTCATGACAACCTCCTTTGCAAGCACACCCCCAACCCTTGACTTGCAATACCGGTTTCTCGCCACTCGCTATATTACTGCCTTTTCATCCATTCTCTATTTTTCATTCATGATGTATTTTGCATGATGACAACGTCTTCAAAAAGAATGACGAGCCACGTCATCCCATCTCGGCCCACCTGCTCCATTGCGCCCGCCCGTCCCTTCCATTATAGGCCGCGCCATCCCGCCTCGGGCCTCAGCATGGGGGCACCGGGGCTGTACTCATTTCAGGGGACCGCCGCATGGCTCGCCGCCGCCAAATCTACGAAGGCAAGGCCAAGATCCTGTACGAGGGCCCCGAGCCCGGCACGCTGATCCAGTATTTCAAGGACGACGCCACCGCGTTCAATGCCCAGAAGAAGGGCACGATCAACGGCAAGGGCGTGCTGAACAACCGCATCTCCGAGCATGTCTTCACCATGCTCGACCATATCGGCGTGCCGACCCACTTCATCCGCCGCCTGAACATGCGCGAGCAGTTGATCCGCCAGGTCGAGATCGTGCCGATCGAGGTCGTGGTGCGCAACGTCGCGGCGGGCTCACTGTCCAAGCGACTGGGCATCGAAGAGGGCGTGAAGCTGCCCCGCACGATCATCGAATATTATTACAAGGACGATGCGCTGGGCGACCCGATGGTCACCGACGAGCATATCGCCTGCTTCGGCTGGGCCAGCCAGGAAGAGATGCACGACATCGCCGACCTGGCGATCCGCGTGAACGATTTCCTGTCGGGCATGTTCGCCGCGATCGGCATCCGCCTGGTCGACTTCAAGCTGGAATTCGGCCGTATCTGGGACAATGACTTCGGCCGGATCATCCTGGCCGACGAAATCAGCCCCGATGGCTGCCGCCTGTGGGACATGACCACCAACGAAAAGCTGGACAAGGATCGCTTTCGTCGCGACTTGGGCGGCGAAGTGGAAGCCTATCAGGAAGTGGCGCGCCGTCTGGGCCTGCTGCCCGAGGGGGGCGACACCGCCGTCCTCGACCTGGAAGAACACCGCAAGAACCGGGGCAAGTAATGAAGCTGAAGATTTTCGTCACCCTGAAGCCCGGCGTGCTCGATCCGCAGGGCAAGGCGATCCAGCACGCGCTGGGCAGCCTGGGCTTTGCGGGCGTCGACGACGTGCGCGCAGGCAAGCTGATCGAGATGGAGGTCGCCGACGAGACGACCGACGCGCAGATCGACGAGATGTGCCGCCAGTTGCTCGCCAACACCGTGATCGAGAATTACCGGGTGGAGCGCGCCTGATGAAGACCGCAGTCATCGTCTTTCCGGGCTCGAACTGCGACCGCGACCTCGCCGTCGCGCTGGAGGCGGTGACGGGCGTCAAGCCGGCCATGGTCTGGCACGGCGACAGCGAACTGCCTGAGGGGCTGGGGCTGATCGGCGTGCCGGGCGGCTTTTCTTACGGCGATTACCTGCGCTGCGGCGCGATCGCGGCCCGCTCGCCGATCATGCGCGCGGTGGTGGATGCGGCCAATGGCGGCACGCCGGTGTTTGGCGTGTGCAACGGCTTCCAGGTACTGGCGGAGACCGGGCTGCTGCCCGGCGCGCTGATGCGCAACCGCTCGCTCAACTTCGTGTGCCGCGACGTGGGCCTGGAGGTGGCCAACACCGACAGCGCCTTCACGCGCCTCTATGCCGAGGGCGAGACGATCCGCATTCCCGTCGCGCATCATGACGGCAATTACTTCGCCGATGCCGAAACGCTGGACCGGCTGGAAGGCGAAGGCCGCGTGGCGTTCCGCTATGCCGAGGACGTGAACGGCTCGGCCAGGGGCATCGCGGGCGTGCTGAACGAGCGTCGCAACGTGCTGGGCATGATGCCCCACCCCGAGCGCCGCATCGAAGCCGCGCACGGCGGCGACCATGGCCGACGCCTGTTCGAGGGCCTGCTGGAGATGGTGGGAGCGTAACCTTTACCTCCGTTCAGCCTGAGCGAAGTCGAAGGCCACGGGATGACATTTGAAAGGGGAAGTGGGGTGGCTCGCTTCCCCTTTTCATTGGAGTTCACGCGAAGCCGCGATGACGCGAAGAAGAAGATTGGTTCGCGCGGAGGCGCGGAGGACGCGGAGGTGTCTCGTACTTGGCGACGTCTTCCTGCCCCACTCAGGTTTTTGACAGAAGCATGAAGCTGCCGCTGCGTCCGCCCTCTCTGCGTCCTGCGCGCCTCCGCGCGAACAAATCTCTTATAAAAAACCTTCGCGTCATCGCGGCTTCGCGCGAACCAAATCCATGCTCAAACGCGCGCCCGGAACGGCGTAAAGTCCGTCCCCTCATCAAACACATCCACCCCCTCGGCCCGCTTCAGCCAGCCGACGATCAGATAGGTCACCGGGGTCAGGATCACCTCCCAACCGACCTTCAGCGCCCATTGGGTGAACAGCACGACGACCACCAGATGCGTGGTCCACCCCTCCGCATAAAGGAAGGCCAGCGGATAGAAGATCAGGCTGTCCACCCCCTGCCCCACCAGCGTCGAGCCGATGGTCCGCGACCAGAGGTGCCGCCCGCCCGTCCACACCTTCATCCGCGCCATGACATAGGCATTGGCGAACTCCCCCGCCCAGAAGGCGCAGACGCTGGCCAGCACGATGCGCGGCACCTGGCCGAAGATCACCTCATAGGCCGCCTGGTTGGTCCAGGTCGGTGCCGGGGGCAGCGCGACGACGACATAGCTCATGAACGCCATGAACAGCACGGCGGCCGTCCCCGCCCAGATCACCCGCCGGGCTCGCGCATAACCATAGACTTCGGTCAGCACGTCGCCGATCACATAGCTAAGCGGAAAGAACAGGATACCCGCCCCGAACGGCCATTCGCCAATGAGCGGCAGATGGATGACCGCCACCTTCCCCGCGCCGATGACGTTGGAGAGCAGCAGGATGGTGACGAACGCCGCCATGACGAAGTCGAACCACCGGAACGCGCCCCGTTCCATGTCGCGGTCCGCGACCACCCGTTCCACGTTCATACCCCTGCCCCTTCGCGCCGTTCGGATCGGTATTTATCGCCATTCCCAACCCAAGCAAACCACGCTAGGAACCCCGCCATCCGCGCGTCCGTAGCTCAGTTGGATAGAGCAAGGAGCTTCTACCTCCTCGGTCGGGGGTTCGAATCCCTCCGGGCGCGCCATTTCTGTTCAGCTTTGGGCACTGCGGCACCCGGCGTCTGGGAAGCCATGATCGCGCGTTCCAGCATCGCGTTGCGGCCCGTTATCCGAACCTCGCGGTCGCCGACCTCGACACGATCGACGAGAAGGTGAATGTATTCCTTGCGCGTCCTGCCGTCTGGCTCGTGGAGCTTCCGGCGGAGCAGATCGCCGAATTTGGCGATGATCGCAGGCGTGATTCGCCGATCGCCAGCATCAAGCTGCCGTTCGAGCACGGCGATGTCCGCCTGGGTGCTGGCCTTCTGCGCGCGGATGTTGCCGAGTTCGCTGGCGACCTGCGGATCGTCCGGGCTGAGTACCTCGAGCCGGACCAGCTTGATCACGCGGGCGCTCTCGCCCTCAAGCTGGGTCAGCCGGCCTCGCAGCCGCTTCAATTCAGCGGCGCGCTCCGCGACGGCGGTTTCCGACCGGTCCAGCCATGTCTGGAGAAGCGCGGTCAGCCGTTCCGGCTGGACGAGATGGCGGGTCACCGCGCCGACGACCAGATCGTCAAGCTGCTCCATCGGAACGCGGCGTCCCGAGCAAGCATCCGGCCCGCGCTTGATCCGCGCCGAACAGGCGTAATAGCGATACTGACCGGACTTGCCGGTGCTGGTCATCATCCCCGCACCACAGCCGTCCCCGCCGCAGCCGCAGACCGCGCGGCTGGTCAGCAGGTTCGTGTTGGTCTTCGCGGCAGCCTCGCCCATCCGTGGGTCACGATCGGCCATCTGCTGGCGGACCGCGTAGAACGTCTCTTCATCGATAATCGGCGGGACCGGGATCGGCACCCACTCGCTTTCCGGCCGCGTCTCGCCCGTGCGCGAATCCCGGCGGTTGAAGATGACATAGCCGATATAGGCGGTGTTGGTCAGGATGTTGTGCAGCGTGCCGATGCTGAACCGCTTGCCCCGGATGCGGTAGCCGCGTTCGTTCAGGTGATGGGCAAGGCCCGTGACACCGATGGGGCCGTTGGGTGTGCCTTCGCGATAGGTTTTGAAGATGTGGCGGACCATGTCGACCGTCTCGGGATCGTGTTCCAGCTTCTTACGGTCCTTGCCGCGCGCCTGTGGCACGGTGCAGGTGCGAAAGCCGATCGGCGGCGTCTGCCCGTTCCAGAAGCCGTTGACGGCATTGGCGACCATGGTGCGGCGAACATGCTTGGCGTTCTCGGCCGAATGATATTCGTCGAAGATGGCGAGCATCGACACGGCCATGTCGGACGTCGGATCGTCGCCGAAATTCTGCGTCACCGAGATGATGCGGATCTTCTTGCGGCGCAGTCGCTCACGATACTGCATGAAGTCGAGCGCGTTGCGGAATAGCCGCGACAGCGAATGCGCGAGGATGATGTCAACCGGGCGCTCATCCGACTCGGCGAGCGCGATCATCTCACGGAAGGCGCGCCGATGGTCATCGGTGGCGCTGCCCGCCTCCGAGAAGACGCGGACGGCCTGGGCGCCATGATCCTCGACCCAGCGTTCGGCGGTGGCGATCTGGTCCGGCAGCGACAGGTCGTTCTTTTCCTGCCGCGTGGTCGATACTCGCGCGTAGACGAAGACGCGCTTACCCGCGAACGTGTCGTTTCCCATGACCAGGCCTTTCGAACAGCGCGGCGATCTCGCCGCCGAACAGCCGGTCGATCAGCGCGACCTCCTGTTCGAGGGTCGACCATGAATCGTCGAAGGCCGCGCTGACAAGCCCCGGATCGTTAATGCGCGCATCACCGACCGGCGACGCGGAGGTCGCCTGGGTCATTGGAGGTGATGCGCGCCGGCTCATGGGCCGGGCGTGGCAGGTTCAGCGCGACGCCGTTGCGGGGGGCGCTCGCGATTGTTGCAAAATAGGCTTGGGTGAGCGGTTCACCGTGCCTAGTCGACAAGAAGCGCGCGAGATTTTGACGCCTCGTCCTTCACCGCTAACCGGTCGATGGCATTCCCGCTTTCCCGTCATTGACCGGTGGTTTTGGGAAATAGCAATCGGGAACTGGTTTTGAGAAATTCCAATTGAGGGCGTTCGTCGGAGGGATGCCCTCGGCTGGATTCTTGTCATCGGTTCCCAATCGGGAAGGCCGCCATCGTTCTCGCTAGCACGTCGATCGCAAGCAGGCGGACTGTCGGGCAACAAAGCATTTACCGTTTGCCGGCTACCATAAGGGGAAGATCGATCGGAGCAGGCATGAAGAAGGCTCACTTAGCGGCTACGCTGCTCATACTATCGGGCTGTACGTCTGCCAGTGCTTCGGCGATTAACGCCTCCGACGATCTGCACTGCGCAGTCGTGCTTCGCACTTTAGAGAAGAATGCGAATCAGCTCGGAGCCGCTCCGGCCGCTAGGCGGGGACTTTATGTGCTACAGACGTGGTATTTCTCGAAGATAAAGCGGGAACGTCTCGAAGAAGCTCAGGGCGTCGTTGACGCGATGAAAAGAGACCCGAGTAAAGTATCTGCCGTGGGTCGGGAGTGCTCGAACCGAGCATTCAGCGATGCGGCTTTCGCACGCTGGAAAGCAATCGCCTCCGACGATTACGACCAAAAGACCATGCGGTAGAGCACTCTCGCTCAAACCGGTTTTCCCAAAACACCATCTCAAGCGGGAAAGACGGTCAGCATCGGGCAACCATTTTCAAGGGGATCGAGGTTGCTCGGTCAAAGCATCTCCCATCCGCTTTGCCGACCTGCCGTTCGCCGCGTTCTAACCCGTTTCGCGACGGTCATACCGCTGTTCCTGGCGCGGGGCGCATCGACTGACAGGAATTGCGCCTTGATCGCGTCGCGCGTCACCGACAGGGCGACGAGGCCCACCGCGAGATGGTCGCACCACAGGACGTCGTCGTTCTCACGGGCAAAGGCCGCTCCGAGCGCGGTATCGTCGAGATGCAGGAGATGGCCCATTGACGGGCCGGTCAGCGTCGACGCCGACACTTCAACCGCGATCCGCCGGTCGCCGCGGTGCAGCTCGTTGATCCAGGCCATGTGACTGTCGCCCGACAGCACGACGACATCGGCCCTGGCGCGCTCGAACAGGTCGTACACCCGGTCGCGTTCGGCGGGATAGCCGTCCCACGAGTCAAGGTTGAACAGCGGCAAGCCCAGTCCGGTCTGCTCGAACACTGCGGAAAAGCCCGGACGTCGGGCATCGAGCGCAGCGCGTGCGTCGGGCGAGAGCATCGCGTTCAGATCGGGATAGACGTAACGTGCCATGATTGTCGGGCTGCCGAACAGCAGCCACGGCCGCCCCGCCGCGTCGTTTTCTTCGATGCTGAAGCCAAGGCATTCCATCTGCGCTTGCCCAACCATCCTCCGGTCGGGATCGGCCAGTAGATGCCGGAATGCAGCGATGTCGGACGGGGTGCGGCCGTGCAGGTCGCCGGTCAGCGTCAACGGGCGATCGCGCGCCTCCAGTCGGGTTTCCGGTAGCACCAGCGTCGCCAGGTCGCCGAACGCATAGGCGCGGTTGATGGCATGGCGATCCGGCCCTTGCGGATCGCGGATCGGCATCCATTCGAGATAGGCGCGCACCGCCGCCGCCTTCCGCGCCTCCCACGGCCCCTGGCGAGCGGGATCATGGTGCTGCGCGCCGCCGGTCCAGTCGTCATTGGCGATCTCGTGGTCATCCCACATGCAGATCCACGGCGCCCGCGCATGGGCGGCCTGGAGCGCTGGATCACGGCGCCACTGGGCATAGCGGGTTCGATAGTCGGCGAGCGTCACCGCATCACCGGACGGTTCGGCCGGACGTATGTCGGGGGCGAGGCGAATACCGCCGGTGCCATATTCGTAGATGTAATCGCCGACGAACAGCACCAGATCGAGCGTCGGCCGCTCGGCGATCGCGCGATAGGCGTGGAATTCGCCCTGGGTGTACATCGCGCAGCACGCCAGCACGATATCGAGCCGGTCGAGCGATCCGGTAGGGAGCGTCCGCGTCCGTCCGACCGGTGAGGCGACACCATCGGCGGTGAAGCGATACCAGTAATCGGTGCCGGGGTTCAGCCCGGTAACATCGACCTTGACGGTGTGATCGGTCGCGTCGGTCGCGCGGAACGCGCCCTGTGCGACGATGCTGCCGAACGCCGCGTCGGTCGCGACCTGCCACGCACCGTCAACCGGGCGGCCACCGGTACGCCGCGCCCGCGTCCACAGAAGCATCCGGTCCGCACCGGGATCGCCGCTCGCCACGCCATAGGCGAACGGCGTCGTCCGTGGCGTGGTACCGCGCGCGGTCGCGGCGAGTGTGGTGCCGGCAATGCCGCCTGCCAGCACCGTGCGTCGATCGATGCCCGACATCAGAACCGCGCGCCCAGTGACAGGCCGTAGGTTCGCGGCGCGCCCCGGAACACGTTGAACACGGTCCGTGACGCCGCGGCCGCACCATTTTCGTACAGTGTGTCGGAGAAGTTGCGGACATAGCCCGCGATCGACCAGCGCCGGTCGACGTTCAATTCGATCCGGGCATCGCCGATGAAATAATCGCCGATCGCATGGTAGTTATCCAGCTCGGTGAAATACTTGCTGACGAAGCGGCCGGTGACGAGCGGGGTCAGCGTCAGCCGTTCGCCAAGCGGGATCTCGTAGCGGACCGAGCCGTTCAGCGTCATTGCCGGGGCGTTGGGCAGCGGGTTTCCCAGGCGGCGTGCCGCCTCCGCCGCGTTCGCGGACCGGATTTCCGTCACCTTGCTGTGCAGCAACGCTGCGCCGAGACGGAGCTCGAGCCCCGTCACCGGACGCGCCGTCATCGACAATTCACCGCCATATACCGTGGCCTTGCCTACATTCGTGCGGATGTTGGTGAAGACGCCCGGCGTAGGCTCCAGGGTCGAATTGGCCTGAAGGTCGGTATAGTCGTAATAATAGCCAGATGCCTCGATCTGCATCGGCCCGCCGCGAGGCAGGAATTTGACGCCCCCCTCATAGGCCCAGACATTCTCGGACCGGAACGGCAGGGCCTCGGGTGCCGAAAAGATCGTCGATCCATCGAAGCCACCTGCCTTGAAACCGCGCCCCAACGAGGCATAGACCTCGGCATTGTGGCTGAGCGAATAGCTGAGCGAGCTTTTGCCCGACAGGCGTCCGTCCTCGAACCGGTTGTCGAAGGCGACGGGAATACCCGGCAGCGCTGCTCCGGCCACGGACGTTCCATAGGGGTTGGCATCCACGGTGGCACCGAGGAAGCGGCTGTTCTCGCGCGTGTACCGCAAACCGATCCCCAGTTTGAGCGCATCGTTCAGATGATAGGTGCCATCGCCGAACACTGCCCAACTGCTGCGTTTCTGACGATAGGCCGCGTCGAACACGGTGCGAAACACGTCCGAACTATCAAGCGTACTGTCGAGGGTGGTATCGTCGCGGAAATAGGCCCCGCCAACGACCCAGTCGAACGTGGTCCCGACGCGGTTCTGCAACCGCGCCTCGACCGATCCCTGTTCCAGACGGTCGCGATAGGCAATGTCGAACTGCCGGATCGGCTGTCCGTCGTTCCAGGTGTAGCGCTGCTTCAAATGTTCGTAGCCGCCGACTACGGTCATCTCCACCGTGTCGCCCACATCCTGCGTCAGCGTCAGCGACCCGCCGTAATTCTGCTTGGAAAGCCGCGGGACGACGTTGGCGTCGAAGGTATAGGGTGCATTGGCGGCATAGGTCCCGGTCGCCAGCGTCCGCTCGGCTTGCGCCTGACCGCCCGTTTCGTCGAAGCCGTGCAGGTTCAGCAGCAACGCCGTGCCAGTACCGGCTTGCACCGATACCAGCGCGCGTCCGGCGTAGAAGGTCGATCCCGCTGCCTGGTCGTCGCGCGCCGGGTTGCCGTTGGCCGGGATCGCAGGATTGGGCGTGCTGCCGCCGAACCGGCCTGACCCGACATTGGTCAGGAAACCGTCGGTCCGGTCGTAGACGCCCGAAACGCGAACCGCGACGGCATCGTTGACCGGTACGTTGACTGCGCCTTCTGCGCGGACGCTACCGAAACGCGCATAGTCAAGCATCGCATAGCCTTCGGACGTGGTCCCGGGCTTCTGCGAGATCACGTTGACCGCGCCGGCGGTGGTGTTGCGGCCATAAAGTGTTCCCTGCGGCCCCTTCAGGATCTCGACCCGTGCCACGTCGAACATCTGGCCACCGATCAGCGCTGACGATCCCTGATAGACGCCGTCGAAATGCACGGCGGCCGAGGGACTGCCATTGGGGCGGAAATCATCATAGCCGATGCCACGAATGGTAAAGGTCTGGATGGTCCGGCCACCGACCAACTGGTTCGAGGCGATGACGCCGGGTGTCTGCTGGGTCAGTTGCAGGAAGTTCGTGGTGCCGGTTTCACGCAACCGGTCGCCGCTGATCGCAAGTACCGCCGAGGGGACCTGAAGCAGCGTCTGCGTGCGCTTCTGCGCCGTTACGACGATCTCCGCATCATCCCCGGTCGGGACGTCGGCGCTCGCGGCCGGCGGTGTCGACTGGGCGAAAGCCGGACTGGCCAGAAGCGCCGCGGCCAGCGCACCGCACGCGACGGTCGAATGCCGGAACCGGCGGGAGGAGAGTATCTGCATGATCGAAGCGCCCCTTTTACCGCACGCGAGAGCTGGCGATCGCAACCGCGGGCGTTCAGCGCGCGGTTGCGATTGATAGCCTCGGACGTAACGGTTGTTTTGTTGTTGGCAGTGGCACTACCGACGATCCGCAACAGTTTTATGACGGCGATTCGATTGATGATCGCTCATTGGCGGGCAGCAGCAGTTCTATCCATCCAAACAGCGTAACGCCCGTTCGATGTACCCTACAGGCTTGCCGTGAGGATATCGATGACATCCGTCAGGCGCTGGCGGGCAGCCGCCTCGCCGATCACCGGGGCTTCGCTCAATGCAAAGCCTTTGATCCAGATAGCGAACGCCGCCGCCTGCGCCCGTGTCAGTTCGAATGAGGCGGGCCATTCCGTCCGGCTCGCATGGTGGATGCCGGCGCCTTCCAGTATCCGCAGATGCCGCACCAGCGGCACGAACGCCGGGTTGTTTCGCGCGAGCAAGCAGGTCTGCCCGACGATGCGGGCATAGCCGACATAGAAGGCGTCGGCGTTGCCGATCCCCAGCATCCGCAGCAAGCCGGTGGACCATTTTGCAGGGTCCTGACGCTCACCGACGACCGCCGCCTCGTAATCGAGCGTCGATGGTAGCTTCTGCAACAGCGCCGCCCAAATGGCCTGTTCGGCAAAGCGTTCGGTATTGCCGAAATGATAGACAATCATTGATGACGAGGCTCCGGCGATCGCCGTCAGCCGGCGATGGTTTAATGCGCCGACGCCGTACAACGATATCTGTCGCGCGGCGCTCTCGACAAGTTGCGCTGCCATCCCCTCGCCGATGGAGATGCGCGGTGCCGCCGGCGGTGCCGACAACGACAGCCGGTGCGCGACACTGTCTGGCGTCCGACCGCGGTGTCCCACCACCTGTCGGATCGTCTCGCGCATCAGGAGATCGTAAGAGGGTTCACGATGCAGGACCGACGCAAAGATGGATTCCATCGACACGAGATCGGTGATGCACGCGGCAAGATCAGTGCGCGCGCCCAGCGGTACTAACACTCGCTGCCAGAAATCGACCTGCATCGCATGGTGCCGCAGACGGCTTGCGCCAGCACCCGGCCACCTGTCGGTATGGAAGGTCAGTTCCCACCAGAAGCGGATTACGGGGTCCGCGCTGGCCGTGCGCGCCGCGACATAGTGTGACACGACATCGGCGGTGATCGACGCATCGCTACAGATGCCGTCGAAGTCTTCAAACATGACGGTGTGGAATGCCGTATCGCGCCCGAGCGCTACCTCGGCTGCGGCGGCGAGCAACCCGTCCTTGCCGCCGAAATGATGGAAGACCACCCCCGTGCTTCGCCCGATCGCCGCGCTTACCGTGCGCAGCGAAAAGGCGGCAAGTCCGTTCTCGGCAACCAGTGCAATGGTTGCATCGATCAACAGCTCGCGCGGATCATCCAGTTGCCTCGCCATCGGAGCGCTTATGCCCGGCCTGTTATGTGCGCCTGTTTCGCCGACGGGAGGTCGTCCGCAAAAGGCTGGCGTGTCCGGTGGATTTCGATGGGGGAAGGGCTCACCGGACCTGCATACAGCCCTCTCAGACCCAAGTCAGCAGATGCGCACGGTTCGTTGGGCACCTACGATCCCGTTCCCGCTGTCGGCGACATGCCTGTCAGGTGCGTAAATAAAAATCTGCTCCGGCAGCAGTCCCAAGCCCTGCCGACCAAGCCCCGCTTGGTGATCGACCCATGCTGATATCTTATCCGCCGACATTGTTGAAGGATGCGTGAGCTTTCCCAAAACGCTTGCCGATATGATTTCAAGAATGCCTTTTAGTTCTCTTTTTTCGATCGATTTCGAGAACGCCTGCGCCGTCTCGCGACCCGTTCGTTGTCGAGAACGGCCTTTGGTCACCAATTATCGAAAGCAGCTCTCGGCTTCCACATGCCCAGCAAACGCCGCTTGGATGTTGGTATAGTCGGCTTCCAAGGTCACAACGCGTTCCGCGAGGCGGCGTTCCGCTTGGCTGGCGCGTCGCCAGTCTCCCATCGTTCGATCCAGTAGGTCGCGAACCGTTGGCGCTTCGATCGGCTGCCCATATGTTTCGGCGCGGGCAATCAGCGCCTCCAACGCGCTCCGCATCGGGATCGGGTCGCCATCGAGCGCCGTCCATAATGTGCATCCCTCGATCCACGTCAAAGTGTCGCGCGCAAGGTATTCGGCAGTTTCCTGCTCCATCCCACGTGCCAAGTTTGCGGTGAGGCGGGACTCGATATTCCTGAAGAATGCGCCGACCGACTTACGCAGTTCGCCGTCCTTCTCGGCAAGGCCGTAGAGGAGTTGAAAGCCAAGGCATTTGTCGTTCTGGATCAGATGCTGGGCAAGCGCACGAACGTTTCTTTCATAATTGCCCAGCCAGTCGCCATCCTCTTCCGGTTGCAACAGTTCGGCCTCGACCTTGGCAAGCACCTCCGGCACCAGCGCCGCTTTGCTGGGAAAGTGGCTATATAAACTACCTTTCAGGAGGCCGACGCGATCGGCGAGTTCCTGCATCGACATGCCGGCGAAGCCGCGCTCGCGGATGAGCTGTACCGCTGCGTCGACTATCGCGGCCCTGCTGGTCTTGGTCATAAGCCCTCTATTGAAAACGAACGGTCGTTTGTTTATGCGTTTGGACGTTCATAATCAAGGATTACGACCATGCCGAGCGCTGAACGCCCTGACATTGATGCCTCTGGGCTGGGGCACGTCGGCGAGCTGGAGATGCGCGCAAGTTTCCCAAGCAGCTATCAATGGGATGCCCGCAGCCTCGCCGGGATGATGCGACCTGTGCTTTCTCCTGCCTTTGCCCGCTTTATCGAGGCGCAGCCCTTCTTCTTCATCGGCACCGCCGATGCCGACGGTATGTGCGATTGCAGCTTTCGGGGGCGGGAATATCGCGCCGACGGGACCGCCCTGCCAGCGCTGAAGGTCATGAACGAACGGGAAGTTGTGTTCCCCGACTTCCCCGGCAATGGCCTCTACAACAGCCTTGGCAATCTGCGTGTCAATCCGGGCATCGGGATGCTGTTCATGGATTTCGAACGGCAACGTCGGGTGCGGCTGAACGGCCGCGCGACCATTCGCCGTGCCGATGAGACTGTCCGGGCAATCTGGCCGTTGGCCCAGGCATCGATCACCGTGGAGGTCGTGCAGGCATATGGAAATTGCTCCGCACGCATCCCTCGGATGACGATGATCGCAGGCAGTGATGCCGGATGGTGATCCCGCTTTACGATCCCAATAGGGATCAACCGATCACCTTCAGGGCTTCCTTGGCTTCTTTCTCGGTGGGGTACACGACAGGGAGCCACCTACCATCAATGACAGAGCGCACCCCCCAGCGGTTGGCAAACTCAGGCTCCGGCCGAAGCTCAACGACATATCTGGCGCTACCGTGCATAGCCTTGCGATAACACATACCGGTCCGACTGCCGATGCGAGCGTGGACCGCGGCTTTCCCACTATGCGACCCCGATGGGGAATGCCGCGGTCGTCTCGCTCGCCGTTCCCAATCGGGAAAGCCGTCAGGATTGCGGCGAGGTCGCGATGCTGGATAGGTCCGTGGCGGTTTTGATCGGCACGCCGGCTTCCTTTCGTTCGGAATAGCGATCGACCAGTTGTGCAGTATGAGGGCGCAGCAGGACGGTGAAGCGCACCAGCTCTTCCATCATGTCCACGATCCGGTCGTAATAGCTCGACGGCTTCATCCGCCCGGCATCATCGAACTCGGCGAACGCCTTGGCGACCGACGACTGGTTGGGGATCGTCACCATCCGCATCCAGCGGCCAAGCACGCGCAGCGTGTTGACGCTGTTGAAAGACTGCGATCCGGCCGACACCTGCATGACCGCGAGGGTGCGGCCCTGCGTCGGGCGCATCCCGCCCATGTTGAGTGGCAGATGGTCGATTTGCAGCTTCATGATGCCGGTAATCTGGCCGTGGCGCTCGGGGCTGCACCACACCTGCCCCTCCGACCACATCGACAGCTCGCGCAGTTCGTGGACGGCCGGATGATCGTCGCCGGCGTGCTGGTCCGGGAGCGGCAGCGTAGCGGGATCGAAAATGCGTGTTTCACAGCCGAAGAAGCGGAGCAGGCGCGCCGCCTCCTCAACGCACAAGCGCGAATAGGATCACTCGCGAAGCGATCCGTAGAGCAGGAGGATGCGGGGTGGCGGATCACCAGCGCCCAGCCCGAAGGCCAGGCGATCGAGCGCGTAACGCCGATCGAGTGCCGGCAGATGGTCGGGATCGGCAAGGTCGCGCAGCGGCATCAGGCAATTCCAATCCGCAGCGCGAGCGCCGCCAGCGTGATGAGCAGGACAGGCACCGTCAGTGTGACCCCGACGCGGAAATAATAGCCCCATCCGATCCTGACGCCCTTCTGTCCCAGGACGTGCAGCCACAGCAGCGTCGCGAGCGAGCCGATCGGGGTCAGCTTGGGGCCAAGATCGCAGCCGATGACATTGGCGTAGATCATCGCTTCCCTGATAGCCCCGGTCGCGTGGGTGGCGTCGATCGACAGCGCGCCCACCAGCACGGTCGGCATGTTGTTCATCACCGAAGAGAGGACGGCAGCGATCACGCCCGTTCCCAGCGCCGCACCCCACACCCCGCCTTGCGCGGTGCGATCGAGCAGCGCCGCCAGATGGTCGGTCAACCCTGCGTTCCGCAGGCCATAGACGACCAGGTACATGCCGAGCGAGAAGATCACGACCTGCCACGGCGCGCCGCGCAGCACCTTGCGCGTCTCGATCACATGACCCTGCCCGGCGATCACCAGCAGCAGGATCGCGCCGGCAGCGGCGACGGCGCTGACCGGCACGCCGAGCGGTTCGAGCAGGAAGAAACCGGCGAGCAGGAGCGCAAGGACGATCCATCCGGCGCGGAAGGTCGCGGCGTCACGGATCGCGGCATCGGGCGCGCGGAGCGCAGCCACATCGTATTCCTGCGGTATGTCGCGTCGGAAGAAGAGCAGCAGCGCGCCCAGCGTGGCGGCGATCGACATCAGGTCGACCGGCACCATCACCGCCGCATAGTTGCCGAACCCGATTTTGAAGAAGTCGGCCGACACGATGTTGACGAGGTTGGAGACGACCAGCGGCAGGCTGGCGGTGTCAGCGATGAACCCCGCCGCCATGACGAACGCCAGCGTCGCCTTGTCCTTGAACCCCAGCGCCCGCAGCATGGCGATGACGATCGGCGTCAGGATCAGCGCCGCGCCATCATTGGCGAACAGCGCTGACACGCCTGCGCCGAGCAGCACGATCAGGACGAACAGCCGGCGGCCATGCCCTCCGCCCCAGCGAGCGACATGCAGCGCCGCCCACTCGAAGAACCCGGCTTTATCGAGCAACAGGCTGATGACGATGATCGCGACGAACGCGGCCGTCGCGTTCCAGACGATCCCCCATACCACCGGCACGTCGGACAGGGTGACGACGCCCGCGAGCAGCGCCACGACCGCCCCGCCCATCGCGCTCCACCCGATGCCGAGGCCTTTGGGTTGCCAGATGACGAGCGCGATCGTCGCGACGAAGATCAGGACGGCAAGCAGCATCAGACGACGCGCTGACCCGACGCATCGACCACCTGTTCGCCGTCTTCCTTGGCGAACGCGGCGAGCTGGCCGCTCGGCAGCAGATCGAGGACGGCTTCGGACGGGCGGCACAGCTTCACGCCGAGCGGCGAGACGACCAGCGGGCGGTTGATGAGGATCGGATGTGCCATCATCGCATCGAGCAGCGCGTCGTCGGACAGCGACGTGTCACCCAGGCTCAGCTCCGCATAGGGCGTCCCCTTCTCGCGCAGCAGCTCGCGGGGCGTCATGCCGGCGCGGTCGATCAGCTCGACCAGCAGTGCGCGTGCGGGCGGGGTTTTCAGATACTCCACCACATGCGGCTCGATGCCGGCATTGCGGATCATGGCGAGCGTGTTGCGGGACGTGCCGCACGCGGGGTTGTGATAGATGACGATATCGACGGCCACGGGGCGTCCTTTCAGCAGCAGGGGGCGAGTTCGGCGATGAGCGGCGCGCACAACTCCGCGTTGCCCGCGCAACAGTCCTTGACGAGGAACAGCGTCAGCGCGCGCAGGCCGTCCAGATCGGCGCGATAGATGATCGACCGGCTATGGCGTTCGGAGCGGACCAGACCGGCGCGTGCGAGAATGGCGAGGTGCGCCGACATGGTGTTTTGCGGCACGTCGAGCTGGCGCGCGATTTCGCCGGCCGCCATCCCAGCAGGTTCGTGGCGAACTAGCAGACGGAACACATTCAGGCGCGTTCCCTGCGCCAGCGCACCAAACACAGCGATAGCCGAATCTTTTTCCATATATCCAGCATAACGGATATACAGCGTAGCGCTAGTCTCGCTCACTCATTCTTGGATCAGGTGTCTCGCCACACACCCGGCGGCGGGTTTTTGGGAAGGCTCAGGGTGTCCCGTTTGTCGATCCCAACGAGAATTGCGGTGCTGGGCCCGGGTCCTCACAGGTGGCCCGCTGGACCGGTGGGGACGCTCAACTGGACACTGACAATATTGGCCGCCAACGGCGCGGTGACGGCAGGGCTGCTTGTGGGCGTCCAGCGCAACCGCATGGCCAACCGGTTCCTAGCGGCGCTCGTCGGGCTCATCTCGCTCCGACTGGGCATTTATGTGCTCGGCTTCGCCAGCGCGTGTGACGAACATCTCCAAATCACCTTCCTCCCGCTCGACGCCTCCCTCGCCAACTGTGTGGCTGGAGAATCCACGATGTCGTAGCGCAAAGATCATGCCGAACAGCGCCGACAGGAACAGCGGTGCGACGTATATCAAGCGCAACGCGGCCTGGCTGTCGGTCGGCAGGTCGATCGGTGCGGCGACATCGGTGATGCCGGCCGACGCCAATGACGCGAAGACCAGCAGCGGCCCGACCCCCATGCCCAGCCGGAGCGTCATGTTGCTGACCGAATAGCAGATCGCGCCCGATGGCATGCCGCGTTCGCGCGCGGTGCCGGCGTTGTCGGCGACCATCGCCCGCAGCGCCATGAAGTCGACGCCGCCCATCGCCCCGCGCGCGAGCATGAACACCGTCGCGGCGACGATCGAACCGCCGGGCAGCACGAGCGCCACCGGAAGGGTCAGCATTTGCCAGCCATAGAAGAGCGTCAACAGCGACCGGCCGCCGATCGCCTTTCCGATCCGGCCCCACAGCGGGAGCGCGACCAGCGTGGCGATCGCCTGTACCAGCAACAGGCTGCTGCCCCAGCCGGGCAGGTCGAGCGCGCGATCGACGAGGAGCAGGAAGATCGCGGCACTGCCCGCCTCGGCAAGGCCGGCCAGCAGGTAGAGCAGCAGGATCGGCCACAGCGTCGGCATCGCGAGCACCGCGGCAAAGGTACGCCAAGGCGTCCGGCGCGTCGAGGGTGTGCAGGGAACGGGCGGCGGCTCGGTGACGGATCGGAGCGCGAGGACGATGGTGAGCGGGGTGAGGACCAGCATGGTCCAGCCCAGCGCCGCGACCTGCGCCGCCCGGTCGGCATCCAGCGCGCGTTCCAGCACGCTCGGCGCGATCAGCAGCATGACGACGCCAGCGAGCGCGACCCATGTCCTTGCGGTCATCACCCGCATCCGCCCGCGAGGGCTGCCGGCCATTTCCAGCGCCCAGCCGCCATGCGGCGTCGCGAGCAGCGTATAGCCGAGATGCAGCGCGAGGCCGGCGACGACGACGGCCGCGATCCCAACAGAGGGACCGGCGAAGAACAGGCCGGCGATTCCCAGTAGCAGCGGGGGCAGCGACGCCACCAGCCACGGCCGGCGATGGCCCCAGCGGGTGGCGAAGCGGTCGCTTGCCCAGGCGACCACCGGGTCGGCGGCCATGTCGAACAACCGCGCGGCGAGCAGCAATGTGCCGATCGCCGCCAGCGACAGGCCGAACGTGCCGGACAGGTGCGCGGGCAAATAGACCCGCCATGCCAGTTCTACGCCGACGATCACCAGCATCGGCGCGGAAAAGGCGAGCAGGGTCGCGGTGCCAGGTTCTGCGGCGTCGGGGGGCGGGCATTGCTCCACACCGCCGCCATGCGCCATCCGCATGACGGCGGTGTTACGCGGGTCAGGCGCGGGTCAGGAAGCGGGTGCGCAACGTCCTGATCGCGGCGGGGTCGAGGCCGAGCTGGTTGCGCAGATAGCCGTCGAACCCGCCGGGCTGCGCGCGCATCGTCGCGAACGCGGCATCGAGATAGCGGCGATCGACGCCCATCAGCGCCTTCAACGCATCGGGTGCCAGGCGCCTCATGAACGCGGCGGTCTGATCGTCGGCGGCGGTGCCGCTGGCACCCTTGCGCGGGTCGTAATAGCGGTTCGACAGCAGATAGTCCTTCATCACCGTCGCCTGCGGCACTCCCAGCACGGTCAGCACCAGCGCCGCGGCGATGCCGGTGCGGTCCTTGCCCGCCGAGCAGTTGAAGGCGAGCGGCACGCGCCCGGCAACCAACTCACCGAACATCCGGCGATACTGGCTGGCGAAGCGCAGCGGCATCTGGGTATAGGCGGCGGTCATCGCTTCTGTTGCCTGTTCGACGGTCAGGTTCGGGCGCATCAGTCCGGCGAAGTCGCGGTCCATGCTGTAATCGTCTGCGAAGATCGCCGGCCGGGCATTGCCGGGCCAACGGACGGGCGCGCTGTTGCGTTCGCGGGTCGAGCGAAAGTCGCAGACGGTGCGGATGCCGCGTGCTTCGAGTTCCCGGAAATCGCGATCGGTCAGGTTGTTCATTGCCCCCGAGCGATAGAGCAGCCCCCATTTTACCTGCCGCCCGTCACGGGTGCGATAGCCGCCGAGGTCGCGGAAATTCTGACCGCCTTCCAGCGGCAGCACGCGCTGGTGCTGGACGGCGGGCGTGGCCTGATGCGCAACGGCAAGCGTCGCGGGCGGAACGGTGACGACAAGCAACGCCGTCAGCGCGAGGAAATGGCGCATGTCGTATCCTTCGATGTCTGGATCAAAAGTTGAAGCGGATGCCGCCCATGTAACGGCGACCGATCTGTTCGACTTCGGTCGGTCGGCCTTCATTGCCCTGATAGGCAGAGTAGACCGCGTCGGTGAGGTTATTGAGGTCGGCGTAGAGCGACAGGTTCGGCGTCACCGCATAACGGATCGCGACGTCGACATTGTCGTAGCCGGCGCGATATTCGTCGCTGCCGCCGCCGAGTCCCAGGCCGCCCAGCGTGTCGAGCCAGCGGGTGCGATGCTGATAGCTGACCCGCGCCGACAGGCCGAACTTCTCGTAGTAGAGCGAGGCATTGGCGATGCGGTTCGACGTGCCGGGGAAGCGGATGTCCTGCCGCTCCGCCGTGTCGAAGCTGCCGTCGATCAGCGTCAGATTGCCCTGGAAGCCGAAGCCGTCGAGTGCGCCGGGCAGAAAGGTGAATTGCTGCTGATAGTTCAGTTCGACGCCGTAGAGCTTGCCGCTCTGGCCGTTGAAGGTCGAGGACAGCAGATAGCCCGAACGGTCGATACCACCGGCATCGAACGCATTGCTGCCGACGCGCTGGGTATTGCCGTAGAGGACATTGTCGACCCAGCGGTGGAAACCCGCGACCGACAATATGCCGCTGCCCGGCAGATAATATTCGAGGCTGGCGTCGATGCCCCAGGTATATTCGGGGCGCAGCGTCGGGTTGCCGCCGCCGATCTGGCCGGGCGAGGCGGTGTCGTCGATCGAGGAACCCACGCGCACCTCGCCAAAGGATGGCCGGGCGATGCCGCGCTGTCCGGCGATGCGAAACACCAGTCGGTCGGTCAGGTCGAAGCGGGTGTTCAGGCTGGGGAACAGGTCGGTATAGCGCTGCCCGGCGGAAAGCGGCTGCAACCGTCCGCCGGCCAGCGTCGCGGTGCCGCGATTGTCGAGGTCGAAATGCTCGACGCGCAGGCCGGCGACGACCTGCCCGCCGTCGAACGTCAACTTCGCCATGCCGTATCCGGCGAGCAGCTTTTCGCCGAGTGCATAGCGGTTGCTGACCGGCACGTCGCGCGCC
The DNA here is from genome assembly GCF_030819175.1 of Sphingomonas sp. SORGH_AS_0879. Classification (NCBI taxonomy): domain Bacteria; kingdom Pseudomonadati; phylum Pseudomonadota; class Alphaproteobacteria; order Sphingomonadales; family Sphingomonadaceae; genus Sphingomonas; species Sphingomonas sp. SORGH_AS_0879. Next base: position 1,042,427 of record NZ_JAUTBJ010000002.1, on the reverse strand, counting down.
GGATCATAGACGCCCAGCGTCCGCAGCCGCGCGACGATGGTGTCGATATCGCGGCGCATCGCCCGGTTGTCGATATTGTTCAGCGTGAAGCCGAGCGGGAAGTTCGTGTCCCAGCGCTGGTCGGTGACGTAGCGGTTGACGTCGAAGCCCAGCCCCGATCCGGCGGGGAAGCTGGCGAGGTTGATGATATTGGCGGTGGCGAAGGTGAAGCCGCTGATCGACCGGTCGGTATAGAGGCCGCCGCCCGACACGGTGACGTCGTCCATCTCCTGCGAGACGTCGAACTTGATGGTGTAGCTGTCGGTGAAGCTGTCCTGCCGGCCGATGATCGCGATCGGCGCGGCGAGCGTGCGCTGGTCGAAGCCCGACAGCGCGGCGCCGCGCGTCGGCACCGTGCCGGCATTGGTCGCATAGAGCTGCACGATCGGAAAGCGCGGATCGCGGAAATCATAGGTCAGCGAGGGTGAGGCGGCGGCCGGCGTGCTCGCCTGCACCAGCGGCAGATAGGTCGTGTTCTCGGTCCGGGTATAGTTGAGCGCCACCGAAGCCTTCAGCCCGTGGCCGTCGTCCAGCTCGCCGCCGATGGTGTTGATATAGTTGCGGGTACGATACTGGCCGTCGTTGAACGTGCCGCGCACCGGCACTTGCACCAGATCGCCCCCGGTCAGGTTGCGCGTGCCCGATGCCGCCCGGTCGAGCCGCAATTCATACTGGTTGCGCTGTTCGTCGTCGTTGAAATCGGTGTAGATCGCCTTGGCCCACAAGCGCTGCCCTTCGACCGGCTGATATTCGAGGCCGGCGAACAAACCGTTATTCTCGCGGATCAGGCGATAGCTGCGGATGTCGATTTCGGTCGGGCCGAATTGGGTGTCGGTGGCACTGGTCGGTTCGTCGTACAGCCCGACCTCGCGATTGTCGGTCACCTGATGGCGGCGATAATGCGACCCGCCCAGCACCACGCCGAACACGTCGTTCGACCAGCTTGCGCGCAGCGACCCTTGCCGCTGTTCGCCACCGCCCAGCGCCATGATGCCATAGCCGAGATCGCCCTGGACGTTCAGGCCCTTCTCGCTCATCGGCGAATAGGTGCGCAGGTCGATATTGGCGACGATCGCCTCCGCCTGCAGGTTCGAGGTCAGCGACTTGTTGATCGCAAGGCCGCTGAGCAGCACCGCCGGGATCGCGTCGAAGCGATACGCGCGGGTGGTGCCGCCTTCGTCAACGCCGATGACCGGCACATTGTCGATGCTGACCGAGGTCCAGCGATTGGGCGCGCCGCGCACCTGGATATAGCGTTCCTGCCCCTGGTCGCGCTGCACGGCGACGGCGGGGAGACGGGCGAGCGCGGCGGCGCTGTTCTGGTCGGGGAAACGGCCGACCGCATCGGCGGCGGCGATGTCGACCAGATTGTCGGCCATGCGCTTCTGCAACACCGACGAACGCTGCGCCTCGACGATCGAGCCGGTCACGACGATCTCGTCCCCTTCCGCCGGGTCTTCGACCGGCACTGCGGCTTCGGGCGCGCGCGCATCGGGCATCGCAAGTTGCTGCGCGGATGCTGGCGTAGCAGCGATCGTCGCGGCGGCGATCGCGATACTGGACACGGTGGCTGACGGGAAAATCGACATATTGTTACCCCCAAGGTTCACTGTTGGGGCTGTCGCTAGAACGAATGTATTTCACATCGCCGTCAATGCGATGTCAGTTCTATTACACATCATCCCGTTCACCGGAGTTAAGATGTTCGCATAAGGGAAATTTTGGTTCATCGTCCGGCTCCCGAAAAAATTTTGTAGAACGAATGTATTTGGAAGACACGGGCGACCCGCCCGGTTAATCGGTAGCGATGGCGGACATCGAACCCACCCGCGACCGGTTGGTCGGCGCGGTCCTGCGCGCATGGGAGCGGGCGGGCAGCAGCGGGATTTCCGCGCGGGGTGTCGCGCGCGACGCGGCGATACCGGTGTCGTCCATCTATCATCATTTCGGCGACATGGACGGGCTGATGCTGCGTGCCGCCGACACCGTCATGGCGCGCGCCGCACAATGGTTCGCGACACAGGCACAGGCGCTGTCGGCGGCCACGGGCGATGCGTGGGGCCTCGCCCATCTGCTCGGCGCGACGATCGATGCATGGTGCGAGGACCAGCGCGGACTCGCCTATGCATGGCGCGAGATACAGTTGCAGGCCATGCGCGCGTCCATCTGGCACGGCGCGGCGCAGACGGGATGGCAATTGTTGTTCGATTTCTGGCAACCGATTTGTAACCGGTTCGGCGTCGGCGACATGACACCGTCGGTGGTGCTGTTGTTCGATAGCGAGACGTCGCTGCATCTGGTGCGTTGGCAGCGGCTGATCGACCGATCGGCAATGGCGGAACTGTGCTCGACCTGGGCCGGGTGGATCGATGGCCGCGCCGGAGCGCCCGCACCATGGCGGGCGCTGGCGATGCGGGAGGCACTGGCCGGGCAGCCGGCGATACCCGACTGGGACCCGGCGGCCGAGCAGATCGCCGCCGCCGCCGCGCGCACCGTGGCGCAGCGCGGCGTCCCCGGCCTGACCCACCGCGCGGTCGCGGATACGGCGGGGCAGACGCTGGGTATCGTGTCCAACCGGTTCCGTAGCAGTGCCGACCTGCTGCGCGCGGCGTGCGAGGCGTTGTACCGGGAGATCGTTCGACCACTTGGCGAAGGCGATGCGCCAATGGATCTCATCGCGGATCAGGCCGAACGTCCCAGTGACGATCTGGCCCTGCGCGCCTTTTTCGAACTTGCGCTGGCGGCGTCGCGAGAGCCGGCGTTGCTGCCTTTTGCCGCGCAACTACGCTATCTGCGCGGGCGGACGTCGATCCGGCATCTGCGGGCGATCCTGCCGCCGGACCGCCCCCCCTCGGCAGCGGACGGCGCGCTCTTGTCGTCGCTGTTCTCCGGGCAAACCCGTGCGCGATTGACGGGTGCCGGAATGCCTCCGCTCGAACAGGGGGTAACCACGATGTTAGCGCGATTGTCGGTCCGCTAGCACATTGCGGATCGGCAGCCCGCGACCGTTTCGCACTGCCGGCCGCCGGCTGCCGGCAGCGCTTTCAGAGGCTCAGTTTTGAGAACTCGCGATCTTTCTCTTTTCTCGATCCAGTCCGAGAACGCCCCGGCCGTCTCACGGGCCGTTTTCAACCGAAAAGTTGTCGACGGCGTTGTGGCCTTTCAGCATCAGGCTTCGACGCGACGAAATTGCTTGCGATAGAGGTTCGGCGGAATGCCAACGTTCGACGTGAAGTGCAGCCGCAGATTGGTGGCAGTTCCCATGCCTGTCCTATCGGCGATGTGTTCCATCGACAGGTTCGTCGTCTCGAGAAGATCGCGCGCGAGGGCGAGACGCTGCGTGGTCAGCCACGCCAGCGGGCTTTCCCCCGTTTCCTCGCGGAAGCGCCGCGCCAGTGTGCGCTGGCTCATGGTAGCCGTGCGTGCCATCCGTTCGATCGTCCACGGCTTCGCCAGATCGCCGCGAAGCCGGTCCAGCAACAACCCGAGCGCACTGTCCGACCGCGCAAGGACCGGGCGCTCGATGAACTGCGCCTGCCCACCGCTGCGATGCGCGGCGACCACTAGGCGTCGCGCCACGCTGTTCGCTGCGTCGGGACCGAAATCGAGGCGCACCAGATGGAGCAGCAGGTCGATCCCGGCTGCCGATCCGGCCGAGGTGAAGACGCGATCGTCGCCGGCATAGAGCGTATCGGCATCCACGAGGACGGTCGGATAGGCCGTTTGCAGACGTTCGGCATAACGCCAGTGCGTCGTTGCGCGACGACCGTCCAGAAGCCCTGTCGCCGCCAGCAGGAAGGCACCCGAGCAGATCGAGACCAGGCGTGCGCCGCGCGCATGGGCGGCAAGCAAGGCGTTGCGGAGGGTGTCGGACGGAACCTCTCCCTCCGATTGCCAGCCAGGGATCACGATCGTCCCCGCCTCGGCCAGCACATCAAGGCCCTTGTCGACCTCGACCGCCAGACCTGCATTCGTTGCCAGTCGGCCGGGCCGTTCGGTGCAGGCGGCAAACCTGTACCAGTCGGCCCCCATCTCCGGACGCGAGAGGCCGAAGACCTCGGCGGTGATGCCTAATTCAAACGCACAAAGCCCCTCATAGGCGAGAGCTACGACGAGGCGATTGGGCGTGGCGGAAACCTTTGGCATGATCCTTACGATAAACGGCAATGCAGCCACTGGCGAGGGGTGTCGGGGAAAGGGCACAAAGCGTCATCAACAGGAGACACTTCATGGCCAACGCCGTCATCGATATACCCGCAGCTCCGGCACCCGAGGCCGAGGCACACTTCGCCGACACCTTCCGTTTCGAGACGGATTGTTGGGACGTGCATGATGCGCTGTCGCGCCCTGACCCCGGTTTCGTGCTGCTCGACGTGCGCGGCCCGGACATGTTCGCCAAGGGCCATGTGCCTGGCGCGATCAATCTGCCGCATGGCAAGATCATCGCGTCCAAAATGTCGGCATGGCCGGCCGATACGCTGTTCGTCACCTATTGCGCAGGTCCACATTGCAATGGCGCGGCGCGGGGAGCGCTACGCCTGGCAAAGCTGGCCAAGTCGGTGAAGATCATGACCGGAGGCGTGACCGGATGGATCGACGAGGGTTTCCCGCTGGAAAGCGGTCAACCAAGTGCCTGATCCCTCCATCATGACCGACGCGGGTAACGACGGCCTCTGCATCCGGCTTGCCACCGGAGCGGATGCAGAGGCGATGCTTCCCCTGATCCGCAGCCATGCCTCATATGAGCACGGGCGGGCCAGCGTCAGCGAAGCAGCCTTGCGTTCGGCTCTGGACGGCACGTCGGCACCACTGTCGGCTTGGATTGCCATCCCGGGCCGCAAGCTGGTCGGATACGCATCCGCGACGGTGGACTTTTCGACATGGACCGGCCGGCCATTCCTCCACCTCGACTGCCTGTTCGTGCAGGATCGCTGCCGAGGCCTTGGTGTCGGCGCGAGGCTCTTGGAAGCGGTGCGCGCCCATGCGGTGGAGCGCGAGTTAGCAGAAATGCAGTGGCAGACACCCGATTGGAACCACGACGCAATCCGGTTCTATCGTCGCGAAGGGGCGTTATTCCTGCCCAAAGCGCGCTTCTTCCTGTCAGTGAGATAAGCGCCATCACTTTCTCAAAGCACCATCCGTTTTGAGACGTCGGTTTCGAGACCCTTCCCATGGGACTTGGGGCGGAACCACAAAGGAGAAATCTCAAGCACCCGCCGCGTGGAACATTTGAGCCGTTGACTGACCCGGCCATAGTTCGCGTACCAACGGGGCATGTCGGTTCCGCAACCATCCCCTTTCGCCCGGCTGTCGGCGATCCCCCTACGCCCACCGAGCTTGCTCCTTCTCTGGACGGTTGGTGCGCTGCTGTTGACCTGTCTCTACTGGGTGGTTTTCTACAACTTCTGGCCGAACGTAACGCCGTTCGTCGCCGCGCTGATGGCGGTGTCGAACGTCGCCCCTCTCGCCGTGCTGGCGGCGCTGACGCGTGCCGTCCTGAAGACCTATGTCATGCCGCAGGGCGTGGCCGTGCAGTATCTCGCGCATATCGTCCTGGCGCCGTCGTTCGCGGTCACATGGTATTGGGCCGTCCTGCTGCTTCAGGCGCTGGGGGCCGCGACGCATAACGGCGGCATCCGCATCTACAGTTTCCCGCCGGTCGCGCAGGTGTGGCAGGCGTTCCAGGGGCTGGTCCTTTATGCGCTCGTCGCTGCCATCTGCTACGCCGTGCGCGGCGGGCGGGAGGCGTCGCCGGTGTCCTTCGTCGAGGCAGCGCCCCCGCTGGAACGCTATCTCATCCGCACCGACGACGAGTTCGTGCCGGTGCAGGTGGCGAACATCGTCTCGATCGTCGGCGCGCAGGATTACAGCGAGGTGACGACGTCGGCGGGCAAGTGCCATCTCGTCCGGATGAGCCTCGGCGAATTTCAGCAGCGGCTCGACCCGCATCGGTTCGTCCGCGTCCATCGGTCGAGCATCATCAACCTCGACCATCTCGAACGACTGGAACCGGCCGGCAACGGACGGATGATCGCGCATCTCGCCAGCGGTCCGCAGATCGAGGTGAGCCGATCCGGCGCCCAGCTCCTCCGCAGCTTCGTGGTCTGACCTTCTACTAGGCGAACGGATATGGCCGTTCGCCGATCAAGGCAGCGGTTCGCCCGAAACAGCCTGTCCGTTCATCGCCGCACATGTTCGTTCGCGGCATTTGTCGCAGCAAGCCTTTGAGAAACCTTACCCCCGGCTCGACCAGACACTTTGGGGAAGCCGAAGCATATGCATCATCACACCGCGTCACTCCGGGCCACCATACGGGTCGCCACGTTGCTGGGTGTCGCTCTGCCCGTACCGATCTTCGGCCAGACGGTATCGCCTGCGGCCACTTCTCGCCCGGTGCCGCCCGCAACGACGACACCTGACGGCCAGAAAGAGAAGGATGCGACGATCACGGTGACCGGGTCGCGCGATGGCATTCAGACATCAATCGACGCGACCAGCTATAGCCTGTCGAAGAACCTCCAGGCGACCAATGGCACGCTGGCGGATGCGCTGCGCGGCGTACCCTCTGTCGACGTCGATCCTGAAGGAAACGTATCGCTCCGCGGCGATCCGAGCGTGACCATCCTGGTCGATGGTCAGCCGTCCGGGCTGCTCACCGGCCCGTCGCGCGGCCAGACGATTCTGCAACTTCCGGCCGATCGCTACGCGCGGGTCGAAGTCATGACCAACCCGTCCGCCGCCTATAGCCCCGAAGGATCGGGCGGCGTTATCAACCTCATCACCAAGCCGACTGCGCCCCGCGCCGGGACCACAGCGACCGGCTCGATCCGCGGCGCAGTCGGCGATCGTGGCCGCTGGACGGGAGCGGCCAGCGGATCATGGCAGCGCGGGCGCTGGACGCTGTCCGGCGACATCAGCAGCCGCTACGATCCCGTCACGCTCAGCCTGTTCCGCGTGCGGGAATTGCTGGACCCCAGTACCGGGGCCGTGAGGTCGACGACCCGCGACGATCAGGAGATCACGTCGAGCCAGCGGGGCACGGTCGGTCGGCTGACCGCCGAATATCGGCCAGACAGCCGCACCCAATTGACGGTTGAGGCGCGCGGCACGTCGATCCGGACATTCGGTACGGGCCTCGACGTGTTCGACATCCGCGATACATCAGGCAATCAGACGGGCGCCTTCGCGCGGGATGGTTCGGCAGCGTTCGACGTCACCAACTGGGGCGGCACGCTGCGCATGCTCCGCCGCTTCGACAATGCCGGTCATGAATGGACCAACGAACTGCGCTATGACACTAACGACACGGATAACCTGTTCCGCGTCACGACCCGCTACGACCTGCCGACAGGGCCGAACCTCTTCGAGCGATCCGACCAGCACATCGGCTTGGCGACGCTCGGTTTCACCAGCGCCTATGTCCGCCCTATCGCCAGTGGCGGAAAGCTGCGCCTTGGGTACGAACTGACCGACCAGCGCCCGGAGCAGCGATTCGAGTTTCGGCGTGGTGCGGCAGTGGATCAACTGGCGGTAGTCGACGGGCTGACCAACGCCTTCAATGGGAGCCAGACCGTCAATGCCGTTTACTCCACCTATGAACGGCCGTTGAGCACGGACCTGTCCGCGCAAGCCGGACTGCGGCTCGAACAGACGAATATCCACATCGACGACCTGAATGGCAGCTCGCCGGTATCCCAGCACTATTTCCGTGCCTTTCCGACCGCTCATGTCGAGTACCGGCTATCACCGACGGAGACGCTGCGCGCCAGCTATTCACGGCGCATCCAGCGACCGCAGCCAGGTCAGCTCAACTCCGCCGTCATTTTCGTCGACTCCCTCAACCGCCGGTCAGGCAATGCCGGATTGCGGCCGCAGGAGACGAATGCGGCGGAAATGACCTGGCAGCGACGCCAAGGTCAGGGGTTCTACCAGGCGACGCTATACCTCCGCGACACGAACCGGTCGTTCACCGATATTGCCCAGGATATCGGCAACGGGCTGCTGCTCACCCGACCCGAGAACCTGGGCGCGCGACGCGACATCGGCATGGAGCTGTCGCTGAACGGCCCGTTGCTACCGACGCTGCGCTACAGCGGCGGCATCAACCTGTTCCATCAATCCGTCCGCGCGGACGGCATTCCCGGCGGCGAATATCGCGAGGCATTGCTGGCCAGCGGCCGGTTCAGCCTCGACTGGCAGCCGACCAAGGCGGATTTCGTCCAGCTGTCGGGCTTCTGGGTCGGCGACGCGCTGCTCGCGCAGGGCAAGCGTGAGGTGGGCGGGATGCTCAACTTCGGCTATCGCCGCAAGCTCGACAGCCGCTTCTCCCTCAACCTGACCGGGCGCGACCTGCTGAACAGCTTCAGGATCCGGACCGCCTATGACACGCCGCAGTTCCGCGACCAGTCCGGGCAGCATCTGAAATTACGCTCGGTGCTGATCGGCCTGACCTACAATCTGGGTTCGACACCACGGCGACAGCCGGAACAGTTCGACTTCACGACACTGCCGACCGGCGGAACACAGTGATGATCGGCCGCGTGCCGACCGATCAGATCCCAACGGATTGCCGTCCGTGCCATCCGCTGAAAACGGATGGCACGGACGCGGTCATCGCTTCTTGGTCTTCGCCTTCTTCTTTCTCTTCTTTTTTGGCGCGTCCTTCGGCTTTCTCGACAGCATTTCGCGCATCTGGTCAGTCGCCGGGGGCGAGATCATCATGCCGAAGTTCTGCGAACCGCGGGCGGCGTCAATGTCTTCGGTCATGTCGGAGGATGGCGGGCTGTTATGTCCGATGCCACCGTGGGTCGGCGACACGCCGTGTGCCCGGCCCAGCACCGCGACCACCCCTTCGGGCACACGGCTCGTATCCCGCAGGATTTCGGGCAGGATGCCCGCCTTCGCCTCGCGGTATCCCATAATCGCGTCCTGCTGATACTGGCGGTAATGCGCGATGTCGTCGCCATGATCGTTCAGCCACAGATGCGCCTGATAGCGCGCCGTATAGCCAAGTTCGCCGGGCTTCGGCCGGTCGGCGACCAGCGCGAGGGCCCTCTTGCGCAGCGTGTTGCCCGACTTTTCCTTGAGGATATCGTCCATCGCGAAGGGACTGAACGCGTCGAGCGGATCTTCGTCCTTGCCCTGCGCCTGCCGCGACAGCCAGAGGGCGGCAGCCGGATTGTTCTCCGCCATCCATGCATAGCTGATCGTCGCGATCGCCCAGGACACGCGGCGCATCGACATGGCGTCGAGCCTCGGTCCGTTCGGCCTGTAGCGGCGGTTCCAGTCCTGGGCGGTGAGCATGATTTCCACCAGCCCGACCGAGGCGTGCTGACGCCAATCCAGCCCCCAATATGTCGCGGCGGGGCGGTTCTGGCGCGACCATCCATGGTCCTTGCGTTGTTCCAGCCAGAAGGCGGGGCTAGCCTCGACATTGCGGGCGATCGCCTTGGCCTGCTTGGGCGTGGCGGGCGCGATATCGAGACCCTCCCGTTCCTTGGCCGTCACCGACAGGCTCGCCGCGCACATCTTGGCCCAGGCCGCTGCGGCTTCGGCATCGCCGCGCTGCAGGATGGTCCCCGGCGCGCCCAGGGCGATCGATTGAAAGGGCAGCATCTCGATGCCCCGCCTGACGGCGGCCGGCTGATGGGGACCGGCCGCCAGCGGTATGCGCGGCACAAGGCGACGGGTCGAAAGCTCGATGCCCGCGTCGAAGGCCATGACGAGCAGCCCGGCATGATTCATGGCTAGGCGGGCCAGTTCGCCGTAGAGGACCGCGACGAGGAAGGGCGGGAGATAATCCGCCTCGGGCTTTTCCCACAGCCCCCGCACACGATCCGGCCACGGATCATCGACGATCGCACGACGCAGCGCGACCGCCCCCTTGAGATCCTTGGCGATCACCCGATCGAAGACTGCACGGTCGCGCAGCCGCAGGTCGTCGAGATAGATCGCCAGATCGCGGGGCGAATGACCGACCAGCGTGACGAGATGCTCGGCACGTCGACAATGCGCGGCCATGCTGCTGACGGCAAATACGTCTTGGCCTTCACCCGCACCAGACTCACGCGGGCGGACCATGATCTGCCGCCAGACCGATCCGCTGAGGCGCGCCACGGTCATGGTACCGTCGATGATCGCGACCGCGCCTTCTGGCAGCGACGTCATATCGATCGGGAGACGATGGGGCGTGCGGGCGATGCCGCAGCCATCGCTCAGCGGCTGGCCCGGCATCCAATAATCCCAGCCGCGCCGCAGACCGACCGACGGATCGATGCCGTCGTCAAGGTCGGCTTGCGCGACCGCTGCGGCGATTTCATCGATGATGCTCATGAATCGTCTCCTGCGTTCACGTTACCTTGCTGGATGTTGAGGGATCGTAGGTCGCCGCGCGCTTGCTCGACCGTGCGGGCCAACGCCGCGTCGTAATCCGCAAGCCACGCTTCCTGCGCCGCCGTGATGGCGACGAGCGCTTCGGCGGCGGTCGCCAGATCGTGCCACTCCTCTTCCGCGTCGCGCGGGTTCGCACCCAGCGCGCTTTCGATCTGCTGCATCCGGCCGATCAGGCCTTCGGCACGACGCGCCAGCGCGTCGTAACCCTGAAAGCGCTCGACGCGGTCGCCGACGACGACCGAGCGGATTTCGTCGAGGATGTCGGTCATGCCGCGTTCCCCACGGTGCTCGTGTCGTCGAGCAAGGTTCGATCGGTTGCGCTGATCACCTGGCCGGTCGACGCGGCTGCGACGTCGACCGAGGCGGGCGGCGGCCCGTGCGGGGTATCGGGATCGACCGGCGGGCCGGCGAGCCGTGGATTTCCGCCATGCCGTTCGATCCAGTCGTGCGCCTCACCGCGATTCATCCGGGCGGGCGGCTCGAGATCGAGCGCGGCCACCATCCGTCCGATCAGGAATCCCTGCGATTTCGTCATCGCCTTGCGCCGCCATGCATTGCTGTCCGGATGATCACGCTGCCAGACGCGAAAGCCCGCGACGTCCTCCGCATAGGCGCGGCTGGCGCGATCGAGCAGCAGCGCCTCGCCGCGCTTCGTCCACTCGTCGAGATGGGCACGGACCGCCGCAACCTCGGCCGCGATGATCGTGGCGCCCGGCATCGCGGCGGCGAAGGGTGCGACCAGCTCGATATAAGCGTCGAGCGGCTGGTGGCGCAGCCAGACGCGTGCCGCCGCCATTTCGCCCGTGTATCCCGCATCGCGTTCGAGCCACGCGAGGGCCATGCGGTGCCACTGCTCCGATCGCGTGGTCGACAATAATCGCCCCTTGGCGTTACGCGCCCTTCGCTTGATCTCGGCCAGCCGTTCCTCAGCCCGGCGTTCTACCGCGATGGCCGCCTCATATTCGCGGCGGCGGCGGGCTTCGATGGCGTCATATTCCATGGGTCTTCTCCTCGTCCGTGATGGACGGGCTGACGATACGGACCTCCGATTCCGGTCGTTGCGGGGGGCGCTCCACTTTCGCTGAAGATGGATGCGTGGGTGTGCGATTGACCGCCGGTCGCAACGCCGGACCGGAACCCGCGTTCGGCGCGCGGTTCCGCATCGATCAAATGGAGCGCCCCCCGCAACGGCGGTGAGCAGCGGTCCCTACGAAGCGAAAGGCCGCAGTCGAGGAAGGGATTGGGGGGTGGGATGCGAAAGAAATGTTGACCCCGGTCAACGGCGCATCCGCTCCTGATCCCACCCCCCAGCCTGCGGCGTCACGATCGAGGGCGCGCAATGCTGCTGGAGACCGAGGAAGGGATATGGGCGCGGGCGGACGCGCGTGTTTTCCGCCTGCTCATGGACGGCGGGCGGACGGAGCGCCGTATACAGGCGGCGGAGCGTACGGTCGCCGCCGCCTTCCGCCGCGTCGCGGCGCTGCGCCAGCGTCGGCGCGCTGACGCAGCGCGTGAACAGGTGGCAGTCAACCGGCTGCTCGATCAGGAACTGTCGCATGCCTGGGGGCACCCGCTGCGCGTCCGCATGGCCCGGGCCGACAGCCACGAATCGGGCAGCACAACACCGTCCCGCAAGATGGCGATGCTCACCGGCGTGTCGAAGCGCGCCATCCGCACCTACCAGGTGCCGATGATCGACGAACGCGGCCGCGTCTCCTTGTATTTCCGCATTCGCTACGTGGGCTTCAAATCGAAGACATGGCGTGCGGGCCTGCCCGCCGATCACGCGCTCTATATCCTGCGCGAGGACGCGCTCGAGCGGATCGGCGATGACGCGATCGATTCCGTGCCGATGTCGAACATGGGCAAGGACGCGCAGGAGATCGCGGCAGGCTGGCGCGCGCTGGAGGCGGTCGAGGAAGGCTATCGCGCCAATGCGATCGTCCAGCATCGCATCATCTGGAATCTGCCGCATGACCTGACCGCGGTCGAGCGCCGCGCGCTGGTCGAGCAATTTTGTGAGCGGACTTTCGGCCGACTCGGCCTGCCGTGGGTCGCTGCGATCCACACGCCGGATGCCAAGGGCGATCAGCGCAACTTTCACGCGCACATCTGCTTCTCGCTGCGCCCGTGCGAGCGCACCGGCGACCATGAATGGTCGATCGCGCAGGAGAAGGTGAACGGCCTGACCGACCCGGACGGGCTGAAGCTGATGCGCGCGCTGGCCGCCGCGCACATGAACCGTGCCTGCCGTTCGGCCGGGCGACCGGAGCGTTTCACCCATCAGACGTACAAGGAGCGCGGGATCGACGCCCAGCGGCAGGCGCATGTCGGTGCTGCGGCGATGGCGGCGCATGAACGCGGCGAGCATGTCCATACCATCGCCCGCAACGCAGCCATCGCCGAGAGCAACGAACTTGCAGTCGAGAAGGCGCTGGTTGAACGGGAGGTCCAGGCCCATGAACGCCTGACAGGGCTGCTTGAACGGCACATACAGGTGGCTGGCCTGCGAGCCAACGCCCGTGCGATCACCGCTCACGTGACGGTGATCGCGAGGTCAGCCCGCGAGATGATCGAACGGGTCCGCCGGACAAAAGCTGTCGTTCGGCCCGTGGCTCCACAAACCGTCCTGAAGGTCCGCGATCACGCCCAGGCGATCCTGCGCCGTATCCAGCAGCGACGGGTCGTGCATCGGCCGTCGCCTGCGGTGCGGAACACGGCGATGACATTGGCGGTCACGGCTCGAACGGTCGCGGAGCGGATCGGCGCAGTACCGGCACCGATCATACCGTCCCGGACCGCGCTGATGCAGTCCCGGCGTATCGCGACGATCGTGGCAGGCCGGACCACGTCGGCGGTGCTGCATCGGAAACTAACCGAACAGCGCGCCGCAGCCGCAGCGATCCACCAGCGCCTCGTCGCGCGTGACCGGCAACATGCGCATGAACAGGCTCGCCGCCTGATCCTCACCGCCGAACCGACGCCCTATCGGCGGGAGCACAACCGCCTGATCCTCGATCTGTCCGCCATGCCCATGGCGGCACGTCAAATGATCCAAAGCCTGCCGCACGATGATCTCGGCCGCGCCCTGCGCGAGCGTCATCGTCTTGACCAGCAGCGTGCAGCCAAACAACGCAAGGCCGCGGACGCAGCGGCGAAACGCGTGGAAGCCGAACGCGCCGCCGAAGCCGCTCGACGTACACTGGTCGAGGAAGCCTGCCGCATCCTGCGCGACACAGGACCGCGCCCCTATCGCCGGAACGGCAAGCGGATCGAACCCGACTGGTCCGTCCTGCCTCCGCGCGAGCGTGACACGGTGATGGCGGTCGGTATCGGCGACGATGATCTGCGCCGCGCCCTCCTCGAACGCATCCGGCACGACGACCGTGCCGACCGGACCACCGCGATGCTGGATACGATCGAACGGGAACGCCGTCTTGTGCCGACCATCGATGGTCGCCGACAGGTCGATGCGCAGACACTGGCGACCTTCGGCCTGCGTGACGACGATGTTCAAACCGAACGGGTGCAGCGCCAGCTCGAAGATATCGCGGCACAGCAACTCGGCGAACACGGCATGATCGTGAGCTATGCCGTAGCGCACCCCGATCAGTTGGTGCGGAGCGATGCGGGCTGGTCGCTGGTCCCGGCCGCCCCGGCCGTCATGCGGGAACTGATCGAGGCATGGCGGCACGATGACAAGGTTCAACGCATCCTTGGGATGCTCGCCGAGCGGAGGGGGACCGACGTTGTGACCGCAGCGAAGCCGGTGTTGACGATGACCGACACGCCGACGGGGGAAGCGCGGCAAACCGGGGTGCAGAATGCGCCGGCATCAAACAGCCCGCCGCCATCGTCGAGAAACGGCGTTCAACCCGCCGCGCCGCCCGCATCTCCCGAAACCTCTCCGCGTCATGCGGATGGTAACGGAGGTGGGACGACACGCCGGACGCCGATCATCGATGATCCGGGCACGATGTCACGCTGAGCGGTCCATCACATGGTGATGTACCACTTGCCATCGACACGGCGCAGATTCGCGGTCCGTCTCACCTCGGTGCCGTCACCGAAATGCGATACCGTCTCAACGATAGCATGATCGGGATCGACGGTCTTGGTGTCGAGCACTTCTACCGTCTTGATGCCGCCATGAGGCGGTGGACCGGATGTGGCCGTCTTGGGCGCGGCCGCCACCATCATCCCCGCGAGAGGGCGAACAGCGGGGTCAATCCGCTCCAGCACCTCGGCACCTCGCCCGGCCGCATTGTCGACGATGAACGCGCGGGCGACATCCTCAGGCTTTTCGGTCTTCGAGCAGGCACCCACGCTGACGCAGCCGATCGCCAGGATAACGAAGCGATTCATCAACGACATCCTCATTGCAGCGCGCATCACAGCGACGGCTTCCTGGCACGAGCGGCGATGAAGGCGTCGGTGGCCTGCTCGACCAGTTTGCCCGGCTGCTGGCTTGAGCCTTCTGGCTGCGCGATCTCCACGGTCCCGCCACGAGGGCCGAGGTTCGCAGCGGCCCGGAAAGCACTTGTCCCGCCGCCCCAGCGCGCGCCGAACGTGTCCCCCGGCTGCTCTTCGCGCGGGCGCCCCCACTTCTCGACCAGCATCCGGCGCCATTCCGCTGCCGCCGTTCCTTGCGGCGCGAGGTACACGATCGACGACAGATGCGCCCCGTCCGGCCAGACCAGCGTCTTCAACATATAGCGCCCGCCAGCATCATCCTGGAGCGTCGCCTCACCGAGCACACCGCGCCGGGTTTCCACGCCGCCAACGCCTCCACGGATGTTGATGAGGCTGCGGACCTGACTCTCGAAGTCGACATAGCGGGTCACGCCCCGGTTCGTCAGCTTCCGCGACGCGATGACGGCGGTCACCTCCGCCTCGCTCATGCCGAGGCGGAAGCCGCCGAGATCGAAGGTCACCGGATCACCGGCAACGCTGCGATCGGCGGCACGCGTCAAGCCGAGAATGACGGGTGTGGCCGGCAGGGTAATGGCGGGTTGCTTTGGCCCACTGCCGAAGACGGATGGGATCTTGTCGAGCAGCTTGGTGATCGGTGGTCGCTGCGCAGTGGCGGGCACGGCGGCCAGCCCGATGACGAGCGCGATGGTCAAACGCATGTGGTTCTCTCCCTGTGATATCGATCGGATCAGAAGCCGGTGTGCCAGCCGACGAGCGCGGCGACGGAGCCGTCGGTGACGTCGTGCATGACGCCGAGGCGCAGCGGCATTGCGGTGCGGGTGACGTAGCCGGCGGTGAGCTGGACGCGGCGTTGCCCTGCTAGGCTGGCGCGGGTGACGCCGTACAGGACCGAGCGGCTGGCAAGGTCGTAGCCCGTCCCGAGGGTCAGCTCCGCCGCGCCCGCCTCGATGGCGAGCGGCTGCGCGATCCCGAGCGTCAGCAGGCCGCCGGGCACCGCGCCGGTCGCCTGCACACCGATCCGGCTGCCGAGGATCGGGGTGGCACCGGTGACGAGCGAAGCGGCGTCGATCTTCAACCGGGTGACGCCCAGCGAGCCGTATCCCTCCAGCGTCCAGCCATCGGTCACGCCGATCCGGTGGTGCACCTCGACCATCACCGTTCGGGCGCCGCGTCCCAGCCGCAGCGCACCGGCGCCGGTCGGCATGCCCATCAGCGTGCCGTCCTCGTCGATGAACGAGGCGCGTAAGGAGAGGTCGCCACGGCTCCAGCCCAGCGTCATCGCCCGCGCGGCGCTGCCGGCGGTGCGTCCCGCCGCCATGGTCAGCCCGAGCCGCCCGCCACCGACTGCCCGGTCGACGCCGAGGCTGGTCCCGGCCTGCGGGACATAGGCGAGCACGCCATCGGCGAAGGGCGCCAGCCCCATGACATCGGCCTGCAGCATGTCGGCACCGTTCCACGCCGCACGCACCCCGGTCTTCCCGTCGGTGTAGCCGAAGGTCCCCGCCGTCGCTGCGGACCGGACCTGATCCTGGCCGGGGCCGAAGCGGACGCTGGTATAGCCCATGGTGCCGCTGAAGCCGCCGAACGACAGGCTTGCCTGCCGCCCCATCTGCCGGACGCGCCGTTCGATCCGGCGGTCCGCCATGACCTGCGGCTGGACGACGAGCGCGGCGATCGAGCCGGTGAAGTCGCGGCCGAAGGCGTCGAGCACCGTGACATGCGACAGCGCGGTCTGGATCGCAGCCGTGCCGACGGCACCCGGCACTACCATCACCGACTTGGCGATGCTGGTCTGCGTCGAGCCGTTCGACAGCGTTGGATTGACCGGCGACAGCGCTGCCTGAAAGTCGATCAGCCCCATGCCGAACACCTCGTCCGGTCCCGGCGCACCGATGTCTTTGGCGGTCTGGAGGATGACGTCACCCGCCTGTTGACCGCTCAGCTGCGGCCACTTCGACAGGATGTCGGCGGCGAGTCCTGCCACCACCGGCGCCGCCGAGCTGGTGCCGGAGAAGACACCGACCGTGCCATCGACCAGCGTCGTGACATTGGAGCCGACCGCGACGACGGTGCGGTCCTTCATCGTGCCCGCCTTATTGGAATAGGCCTCGATCTCGTACTTGTTCAGTGCCGGGCTGAGCGCGCCGACGAACAGCACCGCCTTGCGATTGTCGGCGGTGATCCACTGCGCATTGTACGGATCGGCACCGCCGAAATTGCCGGTAGAGTTGACGAGCAGGCCGCCTGTTTCTGCCAGCCGCTCAGTCGCCGAGGTCCAGCCCGCGCTACCGCCCACCAGCGAACTGCTGACGATCTTGATGCCCTTGTCCGCCGCATAGCGGATCGCCTCGTCGGTGTGCGACAGGATCTCCCCTTGCGTTTTCTCGTCCCAGTCGGCGACCCGCAACGCGACGATCGTGGCGGACGGGGCATAACCAACAGTCGCGTTGCCGTTGACGCGTGCCGCGATAATGTTGGCGACCGCCGTGCCGTGGTCGGACACCGCACTGCCCAGCTCACTCCGCTTGGTCCGCGTGCCGTCGGCGGCTACGACATAGCCGAAGTCCTTCGACAGCGTCTGGTCGATGCGGCCGTCGAGTTCGCCGTTCACGTTCATCACGCCGTCGTCGACCACCGCCACACTGACACCCTGACCGGTGTGCCCGCTGTCGAGCGCGTAGAGCGCGTTCATAAACTCGTTGGCGCCGTAGTTGCGGCGAAACTCGGGCGTGTCGTTGACCGAGCGGATCGGCTGCTTGTCCGAAGGGGTAATCACATATCCCGTCGGCGGCGGCACCGGCGCCGAATAGACGGGCGGGGTTGGCGTTGGTGTCGGTGTTGGCGTGGGAGCTGGTGTCGGCGTGGGCGTAGGTGACGGCGTCGGAGACGGCGTTGGCGTGGGGCTCGGTGTCGGGCTCGGCGACGGTGTCGGACTTGGCGTCGGCGATGGGCTGGGCGTCGGCGTCGCGCCGCCGGTTGGTGGTGGCGTCACCACGCTCCCCGCACTGTTGATCCCGCCGCCACCCCCGCAGGCGGCGATCGTCAACGCCAGCATGCTCACCGACGCTGCTCTGATCCCCCGTATTCCAACCATCTTCATCCCCCGATGGGGATGCGCGCCGGCCAGCCGGCGGCACCCCGTGAAATGGCGGGGTGCCGGCCCTCTGGAGACCGGATGTTCGAAACCTGTAGCGAACAGGCGCGGGCGCCTTTAGCCGGGTGGCCTGGACATACGCGTCCGCCACCCGGTCACAAAGAGCTTTGCGACCGTTTTGTTGGTCTTGCGACCGGCTTCGCTACGGGGTTTCGACGCCCCGGTTCACGGACAAAATCCGCGAACCGCCTGAGGCTATAGGCCAATCCTTAACAGATTGCGACAGTCCGAAGGGCGCAACCATGCCAGCGGCATGGAAAAGGGCGCCGTTGGCGCTGATTCTAACGAGCAGGTGATGCGAAGGTTCTGAAAGAAGGGAAAAACAGGGTCAGCATCCGCCGGCTTGGCCCTCGGTCAGAATTTTCGTCGTCGATCGGCCCTGCCGGTCATCCTCACCGTCCGCATGTCCTCGCCCCAGCCGCTTCGCGCGGCATGGGGGCGAGGACGCGCGCCTGGAGCACACCGCATATGCTTCCCACACCTATCATCACCACCGTGAACGTCGCCGCCCTCGACGTCGGCCATCGGCTCGGCCTCGATCGGCAAATACCCATCGGCGCGGCGGCCCTGACCGCCCGCCTGCAAGGTCCGACGGTCCACTTCTCGCTCGACAGCTACGTCCTGCGACCATCGGACCCCGCCGACGCGCTGCTGGCTTGGCTCGACCAGAAGCTGACCACCGATGGCGCGACGATCACCGGCTACCGCCTGAAGGACGCGATAGCCCTGCTCGATCGGCTGCCCGGCGCCGAATGGTCGCCCGCCCTCCGCGCGCTGGCGGGCTGCGGCCGGCAATATCTGCTCGATCTGTCGGCCAGTGTCGGCGATGGGCTGCTGACCCTTCAGCAAGCCTGTGGCCATTCGCAGATACTGTGTGCGCCGGTCGATCCGAACCGCCGCTTCGCTGACTGGGTGCGGTCCGACATCGGCGAGATCGAGCAGGACGCACAGGTCGACGTAATCGCTACGTTCCGGCTGGTCATACGCCGTCTCGCTAAGGTGAATCCGGTCGGTCGCAGCATCGCTGCGGCCATCAGCAGCCACTTCGCCGAATGGCTGGGCGAAGCTGATTACGCCGCCACCCGGCTCCATGTCGCGGACCTGCTGTCCACCGCCGACTGATCGAAACCCGCCGCATCGCGGTCAATCTCCAGGAAAAACTATGTCTCTCATTGATCTGTCGATCGAGGAGCGTGGCTTCGCGCCCGCGTCGATCGCGCTTGCCGTGCGCACCATCGGCGCCTGTCCCACCGCCCGCCACCGACCGGATGCCCGCATCCTCTGCGGCATCGGCGTCCTTACCGTCACGCCGGACGACGGTGGCTACCGTTTCACCAG
Source organism: Sphingomonas sp. SORGH_AS_0879 (assembly GCF_030819175.1). Lineage (NCBI taxonomy): Bacteria > Pseudomonadati > Pseudomonadota > Alphaproteobacteria > Sphingomonadales > Sphingomonadaceae > Sphingomonas > Sphingomonas sp. SORGH_AS_0879. The sequence goes on along the minus strand of NZ_JAUTBJ010000002.1, from coordinate 1,023,070 downwards.
CGACGCCCGGTGTCTCGGCGAAGGCGATACGCCCCGCGATCTGCTCGATTGGCTGGAGCAGCGCATCCCCGCGACCGGCGCTGCAATAAGCTGGGACAATTGGGGCCGCGTCCCCCACCGACTGCTGACGCTCGCCGATCTGGCGCGCCATCCGCGCCTCATCACCGCCGCTAGCGACACAGCCGGGCGGTGGCGCGACATGCCGCGCGGGTACACGTGGCATATGCATCAGGCACGCGCGCATCTCATGCCGTGCATCTGCCGCCCCGGCACTCCCGTCGACGAATGCGACGCGGCCACGCCGACCGCGCTGCTCCCGGACCCGGCGACCACCGCGGTCGAACTGGTCGGCGAGGCGATCGCAGGCTGGCAGTGCTGGGCACGACTATTCGGCGATTTCGACGACGCCGACCACCCCGCACAAGCCGCACTCCGCGCCCTCGCTCGCTGGCGCGCCGATCAGCCCGCCACCCGCTGACCTTCCCCCAAACCAACATGCGCGCGCGCGAGCGCCCGCCGGAGAACCACCATGCACCACGACCTGACCTCGCTCTGGAAGAGCAACACGCCGCGCTTCGTCGTCGTCCTCGATGCCGAACTCGCCTATGACCATGAAGCGCACGCGCGCTATCAGTCCGCCGAACGTTTCCTCCCCGCCGATGCCGCGCACCTGTCGCCGCGCGAACTGCGCACCGACCCGCGTGTGACGCCGCGCTGGCCTTGCCATCGGATCACGACGCTGAGTTGGCTGGTGATGACCGAGGCGGAAGACGGCCTGCGCCCGGTGCGGCTGGAAACGCGCGGCCTGCCGGAACAGGACGAAGCCGCTGTCCTGAAGGCCTTCTTCGCCGACATGGAACAGCTTGGCCACGTCCAACTCGTGACCTGGGGCGGATTCCATTCCGACCTGCCGCAGATCCTGATCGGGGCGATCGACGCGGGGCTGCGGCTGCCGGCGAGCCTGACCGGGTTGTTGTCACCATGGCGCCGCGATGCCTCGGGGCACGTTGACCTTTGCAGCGAAATGTGCGGCGGGGCGGCACCAGCGCACCTTGCCGAGGTCGCCGCCCGCCTCGGCATGCCAGTCAAACTAACCTGTCGGCCGAACCTCGTCTCTCAACTGATGCAGCAGGGTAAATGGTCGGCGGTCCGCTCGGTCTGCGAGGGCGATGTGTGGACGACCGCGGCACTGCTGATGCGCTGGCGCCATCTGAGCGGCGGCACCGCCTCCGTATTGGAGGCAACGCGGCGGCTGACCACGTTTATGGCCGAGCACTGCGCGCACCGGCCCTACGCCACCGACTGGCAGCGCCACGCCGACGACCTGCTCGCCGCGTCCTTCGCGGCGGAAGCCCGCAAACTGGAAACCCTGGGAGCCTCGGCCTGCAACTGAGCCGTGATGATGGCCTCTTCGAAGGGGCGGAAAAGAAAGAAGGATCAACGATATGAGCGTCATCGAATCGATGGACACGATGCAGGCCTGGACCGCCGGCCTGCGCCTCGCCATGGGCTATCCGCAATATGCGCCCATCGGCAATCCGATCGCCTATGCCTCGGGCGGGCGCAAGAACTTCGCCGAGGCGCTGGAGATCGCCGCCATCGTCGAACAGACGAACCGAGACTTCGTCCTCGTGCAATTCGACCTGCCCATCGCCGACGGGCCGGTCGGCATCTCGCTCGCCACCCGCGGCAACATCCTTGTTGACTGGCACGCCGATGTGCAGCCCTACCTCGCCAGCGACGACGGGGTCATCGAACTGCTCGGCGACACGCATCGCTGGTCGGTCGGGCCACGCGCCATCTTGACCGCGTCGCCGCTGCCGTCCCGTAGCCGGATCAAACGCGGCATCGAACGCGCGCACCGGCGCTGGCGGGAAGCCGCGGATCAGATCCGCGGCATCGAATTGCACGGCTCCCTCTTCATCCCCGCCGGGGGCAGCTACGCCGACGCGATACCGACGGAGGTGGTGCGGGCGGCGGCGTGAGGCGTCATCAGCCTTGTCGGCGTATAAAGTGTGCGTACCATCAACGCTGACAGGACTGTCACATCGTTGGTGGTCGATTGGACGACAGCGTTCAATCGACCGCCAGCCCGTCCACTTTCGACCAGAGCACGAACCCGCTGCGCGGGAGGGTCGCTTGGGGTGACGTAGGGTAGTATTTCAAAGGCTTTGGGCGGGGAGATGTGGCCGTCCGACCATGCGGGTTCCTTCAACGGAAAGGAACTCGCCATGGATGCTGCTACTATCGCCACCCCGAACACTTCGCTCCGCCAGCGTATGCTGCAGGATATGAAGATGCGTGGTCTTGGGGAGCACACGCAGAAGGACTATGTCCGCCACGTTCGGCGCTTTGCCGCATTTCTCGGCCAGCCTCCCGATACCGCTACGGTTGAAGACCTCCGGCGCTTTCAGCTGGATCAGCATGAACGCGCCGTTGGTCCCGCGACCATCAATGGGGCCGTATCGGCACTGCGTTTCTTGTTCGGCATCACCCTCAGGCGACCGGAGATGGCGCTGGGGCTTGTTGTCCTGCATTACGCGCCCAAATTGCGGGTGGTCTTGAGCGTCGAGGAGACCGCGCGGCTGCTCGAGGCGGCGCCAGGCATCAAATACAAAGCGGCCCTCAGCGTGGCCTATGGTGCGGGCCTGCGGGTCTCGGAGGTCGCCCACCTCAAGGTCGATGACATCGACAGCGAGCGCATGATCATCCGCGTCGAGCAGGGCAAGGGGCGCAAGGATCGCAATGCCATGCTTTCACCACACCTGCTGGACCTGCTCCGTCAATGGTGGCGCGAAGGCAAGCGGCGCGGGGTGATGTTGCCCCATGGCTGGCTGTTCCCCGGCCGCAGCGGCACGGATCCGGTCTCGGCTCGCCAGTTGCACCGGGTCGTGCAGGAATCGGCGGGGCGCGCAGAGATCCACAAGCGGGTAAGCCCGCACACATTGCGCCATTCGTTCGCCACCCACCTGCTTGAGCAGGGCGTCGATATTCGGGTCATCCAGGTCTTGCTGGGACACGTGAACATCAACACGACCGGCATCTACACTCAGGTCTCGAGCAAGACCATGCGGGCGGTGGCCAGCCCGCTCGACCAGATCGTTGCCGTGATGGAAGGCAGGGCACCTCCCGGTTGAACCGGTGCGCACCTCGCTCGAGGTCGCCGATATCTTCCGCGGCGCCGGGCCCGCCTATCGGGCGGCCCATGCCGGGCATCTGAGCCTTGGCCAGCTCAAGGTCATGACGGCGATCGAGAATTGCCGCACCGCTGCCCTTGGCGGTCACGTCGAGGCCTGCGACGACTGCGGGCACTGGCGGATCGCCTACAACTCCTGCCGCAACCGGCATTGTCCCAAGTGCCAGGGCGCGGCCGCGCGGACCTGGCTGGCCGCGCGCGAGGCCGATCTGTTGCCGGTCGGCTATTTCCACGTCGTGTTCACCGTGCCCGCGGAGATTGCCGCCATCGCCTGGCAGAACAAGGCGGTGGTCTATGACCTGCTGTTCCGCGCGGCGGGCCGACACGCTGCGGACCATCGCGGCCGATCCGAAACACCTCGGCGCGCGGGTCGGCAGGGAGTGTCAGGAATTTCGTGTGCGGGCGGGCATAAAGGGGAAGAAGGAGACCCGATATGTCCCGACGCAAAGAGCCTGCCATACCGAACGAGTTACTGGATCAGTTGCTGGCCGGGGGTGACGCGGGCACCGCTTTGGCGCAGGGTGGCCTGCTCGACGCGCTGAAGAAGGCGCTGACCGAGCGCGCGTTGAATGCCGAGATGGATCATCACCTCGCCGGTGAAGATGGCGCGGGCAACAGCCGCAACGGTTACGGTCGGAAGACGATCACGACCGATACCGGTAAGTTGGCGATCGACGTACCGCGCGACCGGCAAGCCAGCTTCGACCCGCAGCTGATCGCCAAATACCAGCGGCGCTTTCCAGGTTTCGATGAAAAGATCGTGTCGATGTACGCGCGCGGTATGAGCACCCGGGAGATCACGGGGCACCTGCACGATCTGTACGGCATCGACCCCGGCCTTCGCCGGGGCAGGCTGTGTCGCCCGATCTGATCTCGACGGTAACCGACGCCGTACTCGACGAGGTGGCGATCTGGCAGCAGCGGCCGCTGGATCCGGTCTACCCGCTCGTCTTTTTCGACGCCTTGCGGGTGAAGATCCGCGACGAGGGCATGGTGCGCAACAAGGCGATCCACATCGCGCTCGGCGTCCGTGCCGATGGTGCCAAGGAGGTGCTGGGCCTGTGGCTGGAGCAGAACGAGGGCGCAAAATTCTGGCTCAGGGTGATGAACGAGCTCAGGAACCGCGGCACCGAGGACATCCTGCTCGCTGTCGTCGATGGCCTGAAAGGTTTTCCCGAGGCGATCACCGCCGTGTTTCCCGACGCCGTGGTTCAAACCTGCATCGTCCACCTGCTGCGCAATTCCATGGACTTCGTCTCCTGGAAGGACCGCAAGGGCCTGGCGACCGCGCTGAAGGATTCTACCGCGCGCCCAGCGCCGAGGCGGCCGAACAGGCCCTGACGGCATTCGAGGCGGGGCCCTGGGGCACCCGCTATCCCGCCATCGGCCAGAGCTGGCGGCGCGCCTGGGCCGAGGTCATCCCCTTCTTCGCCTTTCCCGACGAGGTCCGGCGGATCATCTATACCACGAATTCCATAGAGGCCTTGAACTCGAAGCTGCGCCGGGCCGTGCGCGCCCGCGGGCATTTCCCCAGTGACGAGGCCGCCACCAAGCTGCTCTACCTGATCTTGAACCGCTCGGAGAAAGAGTGGAGAATGCCGCCACGTGAGTGGACCATGGCAAAGGCACAGTTCGCCGTCATCTTCGGCGAACGCTTCATCAAGGCCATGGCGGCGTAATGTTCATCCGCCCGCCCGCACACGAAATTCCTGACACTCCCGGGTCGGCATCACCGCCGTGCTGCACACATGGGGCTCGGCGCTGACCCACCACCCGCATGTGCACATGATCGTGCCCGGCGGTGGCATCGCGCTGGACGGCACGCGCTGGATCTCGTCGCGTCCGGCCTTCCTGCTACCGGTGCGTGTGCTGGGTGCCTTGTTCCGCCGACTGTTCCTCTCGCGTCTCCTGGCATTGTTCGATGCCGGCAAGCTGGCCTTCTTCAACACCCTGGCGGGCCTGGCGACACGCAAAGCCTTGCTGCGACATCTCTCGCCCGTCCGGAAGAAGCGCTGGGTGGTCTACGCCAAGCCACCCTTTGCCGGGCCGCAGGCGGTGCTGGCCTATCTGGCGCGCTACACCCACCGTGTTGCCATCTCGAACCAGCGGCTTGTCGCCTTCGACAAGGGCGGCGTCACCTTCCGGTATAAAGACTATCGCCGCGATGGTGCCGACCGCCAGCAGGCCATGACGTTGGCGACCGACGAGTTCATCCGCCGCTTCCTGATCCACGTCCTGCCACGCGGCTTCCATCGCATCCGGCATTACGGCCTGCTCGCCAGTTCGACGCACAAGGATGCCATGGCGCTCGCCCGCAAGCTGCTGGGCATCGCCGCGCCGATCAAGGAGGCAGAGGCCGAAGCCGACGAGCCGCCCGACCATCGCCCGCCATGCCCGTGCTGCGGCGGGCACATGACCATCATCGAGACCTTCGCCCGCTGGTGCCAGCCCCGCGCGCCGCCGCAGCCAGCGCCACCCGCCCGGAGACATGCGCCATGACCCGGCATGGCCCATCCTGCATGACGGTCACGCCCATGGTGTCCTGGCCGGTGGCCCGCCACATGCCCATCCCGGAATTGCGCCGGGCGCGAGGCACACCGGGCAGCAAAACCAACGCCACCTGCAATCTGACACCGCACGAAATCACGTCAATCGGGCCAGCAGCGACACCTCTGGATCGGCAGCGCTTACCCGCCAGAACCATTCCAAAACCCATTTACCCATAGACCACCGCATGGGGCCCGCGGGTTCCTGCATTGGAGGCTTTCGTACGCAAGCGCCCGAAACCCTTCACAATTCAAGCCGTTCGCTGACAACGTGGCCAACGTCCGGGTCCGGCCGAGCCGCCGTTCAGCTAACCTCAGGAAAAGTAAGGTTATAGCGAAATTCGCCTGCCGGACTACCGTTGCCGCGCAGCGTATCCACACCACGGAACGTCTGACGAGCAGGGCCACCCCAGACCACTACGTCGCCGTGAAACAGCTGCACGCGCATGGACTTCTCGCTTCGGGTTGCGCCATCCCACCGAAACATCGCAGGTACAGGTTGGCTCAGCCCTTAAACTGTCAGGTGGCCGGACCACCTTACTTTGTAGCCTATAAAGGGCAGCTAAAACGGCGACATCCGCTTGGTCACGCTACGAACTGGACGAGAAAGGTTCCGCGCTGCTCAAGCGACCGCTCGCGTCGCCGATTGTGTGCGGATATGCGCTGCACGCGCACTTGGTCTGGGCAGTGGTTTATGCTTAATATCATCGCGATGAGCGATGATATTGACGATGGCAACGGGATTCTCAAAGGCGATCTGATGAAGGTCATCCACGTCGATGACTTATCCGGAACCGTTTATCTTCGTTTGTTTGACGGCCGCACGTCTCGCATAACAGGCTTGGCTGAAGGCACCCTTCACAAGAACGATGTCATTCTCAGCGATGGAAACGACTGGAGGGTTGTGCCCAATGAGCTGTGGCCTACATCCTTCCTGACATCTGTTGTCCGTGACGTGCTTGAGGACGGGACTGTACTTGGCGAATCGGGCAGTGAACTGGCCCCCATTTCGACCGGACGGATTTGAGCCTAGGAAGGAGGCTTGGGGCTATCCCCTGAGCATAGGCTTATGTCCGTGTCCGAGATCATCACCGACGGCGGTCGTCGCCGTCACTGGAGCACGCCCGAGAAGCTGAGGATCGTCGAGGAGACGCTCGATGGTCGGGAGAGCATATCGGTGGTGGCGCGCCGCAACGGCGTGGCGCCGAACCTGCTGTACCGTTGGCGGCGGCTGATGCTGGAAGGCGGGAGCGTTGCAGTTGCCGGCGACGACGACGTGACCAGCAACCGGCAGGTCCGCGAGATGGAAACCCGCATCCGCGAACTGGAGCGCCAGCTCGGGCGCAAGACGCTGGAGGTCGAGATACTGAAGGAGGCGCTGGAGCGCTCGCGCCCAAAAAAAGCGAGCTTGCTCATGCACTCGCCGCTGCCGGAGACTATCCGGTGAGCCTGGTCGCCAGCACGCTCGGGGTCGGGCGTTCGACGGTGTACGACCGCCTGACGGGAACCACCAGGACGCGCGGGCCGTACGCCAAGGCCGACGACACGGATCTGCTGCCCTGCATTCGCCAGATCGCCGCGCAACGGCCAACATACGGCTACCGCCGCATCGCGGCGGTCCTCAATCGGCAGCGGCGCGCCGAAGGACTTGCGCCGGTCAACCACAAGCGCGTCTACCGCATCATGGCGGCGGACCGCCTGCTGCTGGCGCGGCGCTACGCCGAGCGAGCCGACTATGGGCATGACGGCGTCGTAGTGACGATCCGCTCGAACCTGCGCTGGTGCTCCGACGGCTTCGAGTTCACCTGCTGGAACGGTGAGGTCGTGCGCGGTGCCTTCATCATCGACGCCCATGACCGCGAGATCATCTCGTGGCGCGCGGTTGCCAATGCCGGCATCAGCGGCTCGGACGTGCGCGACATCATGCTGGAAGCCGTGGAAACCCGCTTCGGCACCATGCGCGCGGCGACACCGGTCGAGATGCTGTCGGACAACGGTTCGGCCTATACCGCCTGCGAAACACGGACCTTTGCCCGGCAGCTGGGCCTCAAACCCTGCTTCACCCCCGTCCGCAGCCCGCAGTCCAACGGCATCTCGGAGGCCTTCGTCCATACCCTCAAACGGGATTACGTCCGCGTCTCGCCGCTGCCGGACGCACTCACCGCGTTGACATCGCTTGCCGGATGGATCGAGGACTACAACGACAACCACCCCCATTCAGGGCTCAAAATGCGTTCGCCGCGCGAGCATCGCGCACTGGTTTCTGCAACCGCTTGAACCCGTCCGGTGAAACGGGGGCCAGATCAGGCAGCGCTCTGCTGACGTTAGGTAATTCCCAAGGCATTCCAGTCTCGGAAAATTTTACCGTCGAAATAGACGGATCCTCGGACATACGGCGAATCTTGTCGAAAAAACCAATGCGAGTACGGCCTAATTTCGACGGTCCCGAAATCTCCGCGTCATCGTTTTTGGTAAAGCCGGACGTGGGCGGTCTTTCATTTGATGATTTTGGCGGTTACGACCATGTCGTATCTAGGGCAAAAGATCTGATCAATACGCAACTAAACCGCCACGACGAGCTAAAACGTATTGGCGCGCGCCCCGTGAAGGGAGTTCTGTTTACAGGTTTGCCCGGGACCGGGAAAACCCACCTTGCGCGCATCATCGCGAATCAGGCCAATGCCGATTTCTACAGCATTAGCGGCCCGGCCATCGTGAGCAAATGGGTGGGTGATTCGGAAGGGATGCTCCGAAAGATCTTCGAGCATGCCGAAAAATCCAAGTCAGGTCGATCGATCATATTCTTTGACGAGATCGACAGTATTGCGGAAGCCCGATCCGGTAACAGCAATGAATCTTCTCGAAAACTGGTCGCGCAACTGCTCACGCTTATGGACGGCTTCAGCAATCGCGAAAGCACCACTATCGTGATTGCTGCAACAAACCGCGTAGATTCATTGGATCCGGCATTGACCCGACCGGGTAGGTTTGATTGGGAAATTGAGTTCGGCTTGCCCGGTATAATTGATCGGCTAGAAATCATGCGCGTGGGGATGCGCCGCATTCAATGTGATGGCGACCTGCCGATCTTCGATGTGGCTTTGCGAACGCATAACTGGTCCGCAGCACGCCTAACCGCGATCTGGACCGAGGCTGCCCTCATTGCAGCATCTGACCAGCGAAGCCGGGTCGCTGGCGAAGACATCGCTCAAGCCTATGAACGCGTAGCACGTCGTCCGGAACGGGATAAATAAAATGGTATTAGGTAGGCTCGCTTTCAGCTCAAGATTTCCCTACATCCGTTTGCGCTCTACCCGGGTATTGCAGACCCGCAGTGACGACAAAGCTCCGCTGCGCGAGTTCATCTATCTCGATGAAATAAGCCTAGCAAGCCTTCTGGCGTCACAGAAGGGCGAGATAACGGACAATATAACAGCCAAATCGGAAGCGGCCCTTCTTGCTGAGATCGGCGGAAAGATTTCCGCAAAGCCAATACCTGGCGCATCCGCAGAAGTTACTTCTAGGCTCCAGAGCACCAACAGCAGTGCCATTCAGACGGTTCGCAAGGCAAATGCGCAATCACTATTCCGCGAATTGCACATGTTGAAAAATCTAAGGAAAATACAACCTAACAATAAGGGCGAGTTGCCCGAAAAATTGGATGACCTATTTTCCGATCCCCATACATATTCAGCATTTAAGGCCTCGGAACTCAACAGAGGGGACCTTGTAGAGTTTCACGTCCAGTTATCAGCGTCATGGATTTTCCAGATGAGTACGATGATTGCTGAATTTTCGGATATGTTTGACGAGAGCCCGGCCCTATTTATCGAGAATGTGAAATTTTCTGATTTGTATAACGCAAAAAATGCTAACAAGATTATAAATAGGTTGCTAGCTGGCCTAGTTCCTATTGACGGTATTGCATCTGGATATTCGGTAGTAATCGATGGAACTGACGAGTATATTGTGAAGAATATGGTCGTAGACCATCTGGGACTGGATTCCATTCCACTCAAGGTCGTCGGTGTGACCGAGCATTCTGCCTATTGGAAAGACATTCGGAGGGTGCTGTTCGCGAATAATGAGTTCACAGTGCTGTGTCGACTTTCTAAAGCTGGACTTCAGACTGAATGGAATCCTATCAAGGCTGCGGACATTTTCCGGGATTTCGTTCCGGATTTGGCGGCCCAGATAGAGGAGTCCAGTAAGATGGCGATGATGGCATCTTCTGAAAATGCATCAAAACAGAGTCCCGACCCGTCGCACTCGCAGCTCATTTTCGCAATTGGGAAATATAAGGATATACTTCTATCTGAGATTGACGATAAAATAACAGATGTAGTATTAGAAAGTATTGACGAACGAATTTCGCAGATTGTATTCTATCCAGATACTGCGGAAGGGCAACGACTTGCATTTGCTCAGGTAAAGGCGCTGATTGAAGAGCTTACCGGCCAGAACGTAAGTCCACAGATCGATTTCGACGCTCGTGAGCGATCGCGAAAGGCCATGAAGCTTCCATTTTTCCCGGACATATCTGTTTCTAAAGCGAAGGAGGTTACGACTATCCCGGTCTTACTGGAACCGAAAAAGTCACGCATGCTGGATGTGGAGGTTGTGGCGATCTACTGGTGAAAGTGCGCAGAGTTGGGCTATGCAACCGACATCAAGGCATCTGAATGTCGGCTTTCCAGTTTTCCGGCTGGAACCTGCTGGTCCAGACAGTCCGACATCTCGGCCAACTGAGGCCGGTGAGCTTCGTCCGGTTTGAGCCAAACCCGGCATTCGACTGACCATCCGTCAATGGCAGGTAAGTCCCAAACTGGGCCGTCCTGAATTTGAGACCAGGCATGGTAACGAGCGAGGGTTATCGATGCCTCGTCACCAAAGCTCTATCGACTCATACTCGGGTGAAAAAATGCCGTCAAGCCGCCCTCGCCACCCGAATTTCCCAATGATCTGAGTGCCCATCGCTTTCACCTCGGGCGCGCCATTTCTGTGTCCATTTCCTTGGAGGATGGACTTTTGGTTCAAATCTCCCGACCGCGAGGCGCTAGCCAGCGTTGCTCATAAGACCCAAATACGTCGTGACGCTCTACTCGATACCGCGTTGTTGCCTAGACACCCGAAAGGCCGAACGTCCCCCAACCTTTCGTACAAGGATGACCACTTGACGGAGGCCAGCGATCGACCATCATACCGTCATGTCGCACCTTTCTGACCATCGGCGATTAGCCCGAGTGCAAAGCCCCTTGGTACAATTGGTGGCGCAAACGGTCGAATTGGAGACGACGCAGGCAGGGCTGCGGGGCTCATGCGCTTTCCACCCGGATCCGACTCGTGGCCTCTACGTCTACAACGGGCGCTTTTACTGTTTTTCATGCGGTACCGGCGGAGACGTGATCGACTGGTGGATGCGGCTCTACGGTGTCGACGAGACGACCGCAGCAGCACATCTCACGCGAGGCGCTCCCGGCGACAGCACCGATGAACATAGCGAAAAGCCTTGCTGATCGGACAGGACGACCGATCAGCAAGGCTTCGGATGACGGGACGGTACCCATGACGAGGCGCCAGCGCATTGATGCTACCTCGCCAGCTGGCCCAAGCATCGCCTATGTCTGCGATGACCTGGACGCTACGACCAGCCCGAGCAAATGCTGTATGAACGCATTCCCGCCCCGCCGATAGGCCATGCGCCCCCAATGGTCCCACTGATCGACCCTGGCCGCGATCCAGGCGAATAGGTCATCCCGCACGATCTGGTCATCGAACGCCAGAGACCAAGTCACCCGTCTCAACGGCATCCTGGCAGGAACGTCGCTGGCCATCGAGGTCAGGGTGATCGCATGCGACTGTCCTACCGCCTCGCGCGCGAAGACGTGACGTGACGTGACCCCCGTTTCTTCATCCAACTGGAAGTAGAGACCGTCTCCTTAAAGGGACGGACGGAATGAAGCGGAAGCAGTTTTCGGAAGAGCAGATCATCGGCATCCTGAAGGAGGCCGAGGCGGGTGCGGTGGTGACGGAGCTGTGCCGCAAGCACGGGATGTCGAGCGCGACTTACTATGCGTGGAAGGCGAAGTTCGGCGGCCTGGAGGTGTCCGACGCAAAGCGCCTGCGGTCGCTCGAAGAGGAGAACGCCCGGCTCAAACGGCTACTGGCGGACACGATGCTGGACAATGCGGGGTTGAAAGACCTGCTGTCAAAAAAGTGGTGACGCCCGCCGCGAAGCGGCAAGCGGTCGCGCATCTCCAGGCGACGCTGGGGATGAGCGAGCGGCGGGCATGCACGGTCGTTGGGGCAGACCGCACGAGCATGCGGTATCGCTCGTGCCGGGCGGATGATGGCGACCTGCGGTCGCGGCTGCGCGAGCTGGCGCAGCAACGCCGACGGTTCGGCTATCGGCGTCTGCACATCCTGCTGCGCCGGGACGGCATCACGATCAACCGCAAGAAGACCCAGCGGCTCTATCGTGAGGAGGGTTTGACGGTCAGGCGCCGGAAGGGACGAAGGCGCGCCACAGGCAGCCGTGCGCCCGCGTCAGTGCTGGCGCTTCCCAACCAGCGCTGGAGTCTGGACTTCGTCCACGACCAGCTCGTGACCGGCCGTCGGTTCCGCGTGCTCAACATCGTCGATGACGTCACGCGCGAATGCCTTCGGGCGGTGGTGGACACGTCGATCTCGGGCCGGCGGGTCGTGCGCGAGCTGGCCGATCTGATCGCCGAGCGTGGCAGGCCGAAGATGATCGTCAGCGACAACGGGACCGAACTGACGTCGAACGCGGTGCTCGCCTGGTCCGGCGATGCCCGCATCGAGTGGCATTACATCGCGCCGGGCAAGCCCACGCAGAACGGGTTCGTCGAGAGCTTTAACGGTCGCATGCGCGACGAGCTGCTCAACGAGACGCTGTTCTTCACCATCGGTCAGGCCCGCTCGATTCTGGCCCGCTGGGTCGACGACTACAACAACGAGCGTCCGCACTCCTCGCTCGGCTACGCCACTCCGGCAGCCTTCGCTGCCGGGCTCGAACAGCAACGGGCGGGGTTAACCCCGCCCGTTGCTTCACCTGCGCTTATGCGCGAAAACCACGGTCGGTCTCTGGTTGCCGCTGGATGAAAGACCGGGGTCACGTCAACCGGCACAGCGTCGTCTCGTCCGGCGTGCCGCCATCCAGCGCAAAGCCGCAGAACCGCCGGAACGACAGCCGGTCGAGCAGCGCCTCCTCCAGCCCGGGGTCCGACAGATCATACAACGCCTGTAGATACAGCGCCTTGACCATCGCCAGCGGCGCATAGGGCGGTCGACCCGTCCGACCCTGCCGCAGCGGCGACACCAGCGGCTCCAGCCGGCTCCAGTCGATCAGCCGCTCGATCCCCGACAGCTTCGCATTCGATCCCAAGCGCGGATCCATCAACGCTTCCACCAGCGATCGCTGCTCGACCATCACCATGCCCTCCTGCCCGCACAGTGAATCACTCAACCATCCTCATTGCCAGACGTTTCGCAGAGGAATCCTGGAAGGGGATCGTTGCAAAACCCGCCAGACCAACCCGTTGAAGGCCGGAATCCAGTTGGGAAGGCGTTGGCAAGTCGCTCCCATCGTGACGTCACTGGACCCCGGCCTTCGCCGGGTTGGTGATGGATGAATTTCGCAGAGGAATCCTTCGAGGGGAGGAATGGAATGAATGTCGGTCGCCCCTAGCGACGTGCGAACGGCAGGGCGATGACGTGCGCGACGCTATGCGAAATCCTTAATATTCTCAGCTATAGCGGGCCGGACGGTTCAGGTTCGGCAAGGAAATCCACGCGTTGCGGGTGGCGAGGCAGACGGTAAGGCGAATGGTGCAGGTCTGGCTGGCATTGCTCGGCCTGATGCTGACCTTCGGCCTGATGCTGGCGGCGCAGGGGGCGTGGCGACGGTCCGCGTCGCGAACGGTGGCGGCGGGGTCGCGCTCTCCCGCCCCGGCACCAGCCGCTCCGGCAGCCCACGCCGCCGATGCCCTTCCCGCGGTCGACGGCAGTACGGGCACGGTCGCCCTGCCCGCCTTGGCCATTCCGCCGGGCGCGGTTCTGACCGACAGCGGCGTCTCCGCTGCCCGTCCTTTCCTCTGGGGCCCGGCCAACGCGATCGATCGCGCGCGCGCGATGCAGTGCCTGACCGCCGCCATCTATTACGAAGCCAATGGCGAAAGCATCGACGGCCAGCGCGCAGTGGCCCAGGTCGTGCTGAACCGAGCCCGCCATCCCGCCTTTCCGGGCACGGTCTGCGGCGTCGTCTATCAGGGGGTGGAGCGGGCGCATTGCCAGTTCAGCTTCGTCTGCGACGGTGCCCTGGCGCGTGCCCCGGCCGTGTCCGGCTGGGCGCGGGCGGCGCGGATCGCGGCAGCGGCCTTGTCGGGCGGCGTCTTCGCCCCGGTCGGGCTCGCCACCCATTATCACACTTTCGCGGTCGCCCCGCCCTGGAACCGGGCAATGGTGATGACCGATATGGTCGGCGCGCACCTGTTCCATCGCTGGAAGGGATATTGGGGCACGGCGGCGGCGATGAATCGGACCTATCGTGGCGGGGAGGTGCTGCCCAGCCTGCCGGTGGCGGGCGGGACACCTGCGGCCGCGAGCGAGATGCCGGTCGCCAATGCCTTGCCCGTTCCCCCACTGCCGACCGCCTCCGCCAGCCCCGCTGCGGCCCCCGCCCCGCGCGACACGCGGAACGCGCCACCGCCGGTATCGGCGAGCGGCGCGGTCATCAGCGAGCGGCTGGCCCGGTCGGGCGAGATACTCGACAAGTGGAAGGACAGCGGCCGTCCGATCGAACGGCCGGACGGACCGCGCCCGGCAATGCCCGGCGCAGCCCCCGTCACCGATCAGCGACGATAGTTGCGGTCGTTCTTCTCGAACCGGACCTGACGGGTCAGCACTGCATAGCGACGGTCGAGGTCGTTGCGCTCCGGCGCGCTCAGCCCGCCACCCGACCGGCGATAGCGATATTCGAGCTGGCTCAGATCATGCAACTGCGTGCGCAGACGCACCGCCTCGCGCCGGTTCAGCGCGCCCGAGCGGATGCCCTGATCGATCCGCGACTGAAGCTGGCCCTGCCGCTGGGCGATCGGGGTCCAGCGCTGCGCATCGGCGACCGACGGAACCGCGATCGTGGCGAACCCCAAGCCTGCGAGGATCATGGCCTTCATGACGTTACTCCTATTACAAAGCGGGCGAATACCGGCCCGATCCCCTCTATGGGGAGGGATGATCGCAAAGCTGTCCCAGAGACCTGACGATTATGTCACCAAGTGTCGCAACCCGTGACGCTTCGTTCATCTTCGCATCGACCGCGCGGGGTCGCCCGACTTTCCGATACGCCCCCTCCCCCAAGGAGAGGGCGTCGGGAACGGCCTTCTCGTCCGGCTATGCGGACACGGCGTCATTGTCAGCGGCAGCGGACATTGTTCCGCTCGATGGCCCGGCCGGCCAGCGCGCCGCCGGCGGCGCCGAGCAGCGTGCCCAGCGTCTGCGATCCGCCCGAGGTGATCGCCGCGCCCAGCGCGCCGCCTGCGATGCCGCCGACGATCAGGCCGGTGGTGCCGTCATTGCGGCGGCAATAATAGCGCCCGTCCTGACCGACATAGACGCGGTCGTTGCGGCCCAACCGCCGTTCGCGATAGCGCTGGTTGTCGACATAATAGCGGTCGGCATAATAGCCGCCATAAGCAGGGTCGGGACGGTTATAGTCATAGGCGTAGCGCGGCCCGCCATAACCGCCGCCGCCATAGGTCGAGCAGCCCGAAACCAGGGTCGCGGCCGCCACCAGGCCGAGTGTCAGTGCACGCATCGCATCCTCCCTTATGAATGATGCGGGACAATCGTTTCGAGCACGGAAAAGTTGCGATGTGTTGGGGAGGTGTTGGTCGAGATGGGGCGTGCACTTCGACTCCGCTCAGTACGAACGGGGTAGGTGGCTAAGCCCCTGCCAATTCCCCCCTACCTCCGTTCAACCTGAGCGAAGTCGAAGGCCAAGGGGATCCGCCAGAACGCACCCCAATCCCCCCCGACACGGGGAGGTGGCAGGCCGAAGGCCTGACGGAGGGGGGGGCTTCCACGTAGGACGTCCTTTGCGGAGAGCCCCCTCCACCACCGCTTCGCGGCGGTCCCCCTCCCCGTACCGGGGAGGATTTACTCAGCCGCCTGCGCCTGTCCCTTGTCGAGCAGGGGCTTGAGGTATTTGCCGGTGAAGCTGCGCGGTTCCGCCGCGACGACTTCGGGCGTGCCGACGGCGACGATCTCGCCCCCCTTGACGCCGCCTTCGGGGCCGAGGTCGATCAGCCAGTCGGCGGTCTTGATGACATCGAGATTATGCTCGATCACCACCACCGTATTGCCCTGTTCGACCAGCGCATGGAGCACTTCGAGCAGTTTGCGCACATCCTCGAAATGCAGGCCCGTGGTCGGCTCGTCGAGGATGTAGAGCGTGTTGCCCGTCGCCCGGCGCGACAATTCCTTGGCCAGCTTCACCCGTTGCGCCTCGCCGCCCGACAGGGTCGTCGCCTGCTGCCCGACCTTGACATAGCCGAGCCCCACCTCGACCAGCATCGCCATCTTGTCGCGGATCGGCGGCACCGCCTGGAAGAACTCGGCCGCATCCTCGACCGTCATGTCGAGCACATCGGCGATCGAGTGGCCCTTGAACTTCACCTCCAGCGTCTCGCGATTGTAGCGCGCGCCGTGGCACACGTCGCAGGTCACATAGACATCCGGAAGGAAGTGCATCTCGATCTTGAGCACACCGTCGCCCTGGCACGCCTCGCACCGGCCGCCCTTGACGTTGAAGCTGAACCGGCCGGGCTTGTAGCCGCGCGCCTGCGCCTCGGGCAGCCCCGCGAACCAGTCGCGGATTTGCGTGAACGCACCCGTATAGGTCGCCGGGTTGGAACGCGGGGTGCGGCCGATCGGCGACTGGTCGATATCGATCACCTTGTCGAGATGCTCCAGCCCGGTGATCTTCTCATGCTTGCCCGCCAGGATGCGTGCGCCGTTCAGCGTGCGCGCGGCGGCGGCATAGAGCGTGTCGATGGTGAAGCTCGACTTGCCCGAGCCCGAGACGCCGGTGATGCAGGTGAAGGTGCCCAGCGGGATGCTCGCCGTCACGCCTTGCAAATTGTTGGCGGTCGCCTTGTGCACGGTCAGCTTCTTGCCCGAACCCTTGCGCCGCTTGGCCGGGACCGCGATCTCGCGCGTGCCGTTCAGGTAGTCGGCGGTCACGCTGGTCTTGGACTTGAGCAACTGCTTGAGCGTGCCATGCGCGACGATCTGGCCGCCATGCACGCCCGCGCCCGGCCCCATGTCGATGACATAGTCGGCGGTGCGGATCGCATCCTCGTCATGCTCGACCACCAGCACGGTGTTGCCCAGGTCGCGCAACCGCCGCAGAGTCGCCAGCAGCATGTCGTTGTCGCGCTGGTGAAGCCCGATGGATGGCTCGTCCAGCACGTAGAGCACGCCCGACAGCCCCGAGCCGATCTGCGACGCCAGGCGGATGCGCTGGCTCTCGCCACCCGACAGCGTGCCGCTGGTCCGGTCGAGGTTCAGGTAATCCAGCCCGACATTGTTGAGGAAGCCCAGCCGCTCGACGATCTCCTTCAGGATCGGCTGCGCGATGGCCCGCTGCTGGTCGGTCAGATGTTCGGGCAGGCCGGTGAAGAAGGCCAGCGCATCGACCACCGACAGGCGGGTGGCATAGCTGATGTCCTGCATCGCGATCTTGACCGCCAGCGCCTCGGGCTTCAGGCGCGCGCCGTGACAGACTTCGCAGGGTTGCGACGACTGATAGTTGGCCAGTTCCTCGCGCATCCAGGCGCTCTCGGTCTGGAGCATCCGGCGGTTGAGATTGCCGATCACGCCCTCGAACGGCTTCTTAACGTCATAGGACTTCTTGCCGTCGATGAAGGTCAGCGTGACCGCCTTGCCCTTCGTCCCGTACAGGATCGCGTCACGGACCTTCTCGTCCAGATCCTTCCACGGCGTCTCCAGCGAAAAGCCGAACTCGCGCGCCAGGCTGCCCAGCACTTGCATATAATAGGGGCTGGGCGGGTTGGACTTGGCCCAGGGCACCACCGCGCCCTTCTTGATCGACAGTTCGTGATTGGGGACGACCAGATCCTCGTCGAAGATCAGCTTCTCGCCCAGCCCGTCACAGGCCGGACACGCCCCCTGCGGCGCGTTGAACGAGAAGAGGCGCGGCTCGATCTCCGAAATGGTGAAGCCGCTGATCGGGCAGGCGAACTTTTCGGAGAAGACGATTCGGCCATCGGGGGCATTGTTGCCCAGCACGACGGACTTGGGCGTCGCGGGCTCGACCGGATCGGCGGGATCGACATAGGCGAGGCCGTCCGCCAGCTTGAGCGCGGTTTCGAAACTGTCGGCCAGGCGCGTGGCGATATCCTCGCGCACCACCAGGCGATCGACCACCACCTCGATGTCATGCTTGAACTTCTTGTCCAGCGCGGGGGCTTCATCGATCTCATGGAGCTGGCCGTCGATACGAACGCGGGTGAAGCCCGCCTTCTGCCACTCGGCCATTTCCTTGCGATATTCGCCCTTGCGCCCGCGCACCACGGGGGCGAGCAGGTACAGGCGCGTCCCCTCGGGCAGCGTCATCACCCGGTCGACCATCTGGCTGACCGTCTGCGCGGCGATCGGCTCGCCGGTCGCGGGGCTATAGGGAATGCCGACCCGCGCCCAGAGCAGGCGCATATAGTCGTAGATTTCGGTGACGGTCGCCACGGTCGAGCGTGGATTGCGGCTGGTCGTCTTCTGCTCGATCGAGATGGCCGGCGACAGTCCCTCGATATGGTCGACGTCCGGCTTCTGCATCATCTCCAGGAACTGGCGCGCATAGGCGGACAGCGATTCGACATAGCGCCGCTGCCCCTCGGCATAGATGGTGTCGAAGGCGAGGCTGGACTTGCCCGACCCCGACAGGCCGGTGATGACCGTCAGCGTGTCACGGGGAATGTCGATATCGACATCCTTGAGATTATGCTCGCGCGCGCCGCGGACGGAAATCTTGGTCAGCATAGGGCGGGTTCTACTTCTGTTCCGGGAGAAATGCCAGAGGCGAGATAGGTTGCGGTGCGGTGTATTTCGAGAGCCGAGGCTTGCGGTAACGTGCGACAATCGCCCATGATCCCCGGCGGAGCGCGGGGATTGCACGTCCCGGACGCTTCATGTGATATAGTATCACATATTGCTCGTGGAGACGTTCCATCTTGTCGAAGACCCTGCACCTGTCCGCGCTGTTGCTGCTCGCCGCCACTGCCGCCGCCCCGGCCACCGCGCAAAAGGCCGAGAAGACCGAAACCAAGACGACGACAGAGAAGAAGGACGACGACGCCAGGCGCCCGCCCCTGCCCGACGACAAGACGATCAGCCAGACCGCACGGATCGGCGGCAAGCTGATCAGCTACAAGGCGACCATCGGCAAGATCGCGGTACGCGACGACAAGGGCAAGGAGATCGGGCAGGTCGTCTATACCGCCTATACCGTGCCCGGCGGCGATGTCCGGCGGCCCGTCACCTTCGCGTTCAACGGCGGCCCCGGTGCAGCCTCGGTCTATCTGAATCTCGGCGCGGTGGGGCCGAAGCATGTCCAGTTCGGCGCACAGGGCGATGCGCCGTCCGACTCGCCGGTCACCACCGACAATGCCAATAGCTGGCTGGACTTTACCGACCTGGTCTTCATCGATCCGATCGGCACCGGCTTCAGCCGCAGCCTGGTGGACGAGGCAGAGACCAAGAAGGCCTTCTACGCCAACGACCCGGACATCAAATATCTGTCCAAGGTCGTCTATGACTGGCTGGTCAAGGAAGGGCGGTTGCGCTCGCCCAAATATGTCATGGGCGAAAGCTATGGCGGATACCGGGCACCGCGTATCGCCTATGAACTGCAATCGCAGATCGGGGTGGGCGTCAACGGCATCGTGATGGTGTCGCCCTATCTCGACCCCGCCTCGGGCGATGACGCGACCGCCTTGTCGCCCTTGCCCTGGATGATCGATCTGCCCTCGATGGCGGCGGCGCAACTGGAGCGGCAGGGCAAGCTGACTCCCGAGGCGATGGCGGGGGTCGAGGCCTATGCGCGCGGCGATTACCTGCGTGACCTGATGCGCGGGCGGTCGGACACCCAGGCGGTCGAGCGGCTGGTGAGCCGCGTCACCGAACTGACCGGGCTCGACCCGGTGCTGGTCCGCAAGCTGGGCGGACGGGTCGATACGCGGACCTACCTGCGCGAAATCCACCGCAACGATTCGACCATCGGCAGCATCTACGACTCCAATGTCACCGCCTTCGACCCCTTCCCCTGGTCGTCGCAGCAGCGGTCCAACGACCCGCTGCTCGACTCGCTGATCGCGCCGACGACGAGCGCGATGGTCGATTTCGTCACGCGTGAAGTGGGCTGGAAGACCGACGCCCGCTATCATGCCCTGTCCTATGAGGTGAACAGCGCCTGGGATCGCGGCAAGCCCGAGGATGCGCCCGTCACCGACCTGCGCAAGGCGATCGCCAACGATCCGAAGATGAAGGTGATGATCGTCCATGGCTGGGACGACCTGTCCTGCCCCTATTTCGCGTCGCGGCTGATCGTCGACCAGATGCCCAGCTATGGCGTGGCGCAGCGGGTGCAGTTGAACGTCTATCCGGGCGGGCACATGTTCTACAGCCGGTCGGACAGCGGTGCCGCGTTCCGGCGGGATGCGATGGCGATGTATGGGGGGTAAGTACCCTGTCCCCAACGCCCGTTCAGCCTGAGCGCAGTCGAAGGCCACGCTATAGCTTCGCGGCGGGGCGTGTGCTTCGACTTCGCTCAGCACGAACGGAGGGTGGGAATTGGGAATGCCGTCGCTCCGACTGGCATCCCGTGCCAACCCACGCTACACGCGAAACCGTATACGAAACGGAGTGAGTAGCATGGCAGGCATGATCGGCGGATCGACGGCGGAGCGCGAACTGGCGAGCCTGTCGCCTTGGGCGAACCCCGCGCCCGTCATCACCGCCGATGAGCGCGCCTGGCGGATGGACCGCGCGCGCGAACTGACGGCACGGATGGGGGGCGACGCCATCCTGATCGGCGCGGGCGCGAGCCTCCGCTACTTCACCGGCGTCGCCTGGGGTGCGACCGAACGACTGGTGGCGATGCTGCTGCCGGTCAAGGGCGATCCGATCTTCATCTGCCCGGCGTTTGAATTGGGCTCGTTCGAGGCGAGCCTGAGCATCCCCGCCACCGATATCCGCCTGTGGGAAGAGGATGAAAGCCCCTCCGCGCTGGTCGCCGATGCGCTGAACGGCGCGAAGACGCTGGCGATCGACCCGGCGCTGGCCTTCCTGTTCGTCGACCGCATCCGCGAGGCCGCACCGGGTGTGGCGCTGGTCAGCGGCGCGCCGGTGGTCGATGGCTGTCGCTCGATCAAGTCGCCCGCCGAGATCGCGCTGATGCAACAGGCGATGGACATGACGCTGGAGGTCCATCGCCGCGCCGCCCGCATCCTGCATGAGGGCATTCGCGCGTCCGAAGTGATCCGCTTCATCGACCAGGCGCACCGCACGCTGGGCGCGTCGACCGGCAATTATTTCTGCGCCGTGCAGTTCGGGCGCTCGACCGCCTTTCCGCATGGCCTGCCGCAGGACGATGTGCTGCGCGAGGGCGATGTGGTGCTGGTCGATACCGGGACGCTGATCGACGGCTATCACAGCGACATTACGCGCACCTATGCGTTCGGCGAGGTCGGCGACGAGGTTCGCCGCATCTGGGATATCGAGAAGGAAGCGCAAGCCGCCGCCTTCGCCGCCGTGCGTCCGGGCGAGCCGTGCGAGGCGGTGGATTATGCCGCCCGCACGGTGTTGGAGCGGGCGGGCCTGGGCCCCGACTATCGCCTGCCCGGCCTGCCCCACCGCACCGGGCACGGCATCGGCCTGTCGATCCACGAGCCGGCCTATCTGGTGCGCGGGGACAAGACCCCGCTGACGCCGGGCATGTGCTTTTCGAACGAGCCGATGATCGTGGTGCCGGAGCGCTTCGGCGTGCGGCTGGAGGACCATTTCTACGTGACGGAGACGGGTGCCGCCTGGTTCACCGAGCCCCAGCCCGCGATCGACGATCTGGGGTGAAGGATCGCCCCGGTGAAGGCCGGGGCAGGTTCGCGCGAAGCCGCGATGACGCGAAGGCGTTTTGCTCGCGCGGAGACGCGGAGGCGCGGAGATGACGGCCCTCGCGGCCGCGCTTTGGAATCGTCAACGGACCGCTATTCATCCCATTCCTCCCCTGCAAGGGGAGGTGGCAGGCTGGAGGCCTGACGGAGGGGTGTCCCGGCGGGAGAGTTGGGTCACACTCACAACCGGAGACACCCCTCCACCATGCCTTGCAGGGGAGGAATACAGGTAGGGCGGCTGACGCGGCGAGTCCTGCCCCTCCGCGTCTCCGCGCGAACCCTATTACCCTTCGCGACTTCGCGACTTCGCGTGACCAGTCCCTTCAAACCACGGTGAACCCCGCCCAGAACGGGTCCTCGCGGTCGATCCAGATCGTGTTGAACCCCGTGGCAATCGCCGAGCCCTGGATCGACGGCACGATCGCCGCCTGGCCACCCAGTTCCGTCGCTTCCTCGACCCGGCCGATGAAGCGGCTGCGGATATAGCTTTCATGGACGAAGCGGTCGCCGACCTTCAGCCGCCCCTTCGCCGCCAGATGGGCCAACCGCGCCGAGGTGCCGGTGCCGCACGGGGAACGGTCGATCGCCCGCTCGCCATAGAAGACCGCATTGCGCCCATCGGCATCCTCCGCCGAGGGCTTGTCCGCCCATAGCACGTGGCTGACCCCCCGGATGGAGGGTTCGAGCGGGTGCACCGGCTCGAACTTCGCGCGCACCAGCTCGCGGATCGTGCGGCTGAGTTCCACCAGCTTCGACGCCCCCAGATCGTCGAGGCCGGTATAGGCCCCCTGCGGCTCGATGATGGCATAGTAGTTGCCGCCATAGGCCACATCCAGCGTCAGCGGGCCAAAGCCCGGCACGTCGATTTCGATCCCTTCCGCCGCCAGATAGGCGGGGACGTTGCGGATACGCACCGCCGTGACCTTCGCGCCCTCCTTCTCATATTCGATATGGATGGTGCCTGCGGGCACCTCGACCTTCAGCTTGCCCGGTTCGCGCGGGGTGATCAGGCCGTGTTCCAGCCCGAAGGTAATCATCCCGATCGTACCGTGCCCGCACATGGGCAGGCAGCCGCTCGTCTCGATGAACAGGATCGCGGCGTCGCTGTCCGGCTCGCACGGCGGATAGAGGAAGCCGCCGGACATCATGTCATGCCCGCGCGGCTCGAAGCACAGGCCGGTGCGGATCCAGTCGAACCGCGCCAGGAAGTCCAGCCGCCGCTCCGCCATGCTGGCCCCACGCAACAGCGGCGCGCCGCCCGCCACCAGCCGGACGGGATTGCCCGCCGTATGGCCGTCGATGCAGAAAAAGGTGTGGCGGATGGTCGGTGACGTCATCGGGATTCCCTTGCTAGGAAATCCGTATACGATATGACGAGGCTCATGCCCAAGCCGGAAAATAGCATGTCGCCCTCGGATCATCGCACCGTCATCGTTGTCGGCGGCGGCGTGGTGGGGACGACCACCGCGCTGGCGCTCCAGCGCAAGGGCTGGACCGTGACGCTGATCGAGGCGGAGGAAACGCCGCGAGCCGCCTCCTGGGGCAATGCGGGCCATATCGCGACCGAACAGGCCGAGCCGATCGCCTCGCCCGCCATGGTGCGCGGCTTTGCCAAGCGACTGTTCTTTCGCGGCGGCGCACTGGCCCTGCCCCCGCGTGAGATCGCGACCTGGCTGCCCTTCTCGCTGCGCCTGCTGAAGGCCGCCCGCCCCGCCCGGTACGAGCGCGCGCATCGGGCGCTGGCGGGATTGCTGGCACAGGCCATGCCCGCCTGGGAGCGGCATGTCGAGGCCCTCGGCGCGCCCGAGTTGCTGCGCCCGCACGGCCATGTCGTGCTGTGGGAAAACCCGGAAAGTGCCGCGCGGGGGCTGGCGAACTGGCGGGCGGCGGACACCGGCACCGCGCGCTTTCATCCGCTGACCGAGGCGGAGTTGCAGGACTGGCGCGCCCGTATCCGCAGTCCCATCGCGGGCGGCATCCGCTTCGAGGGCAGCGGCCAGATCGCCGACCCGACGCGACTGGCGGAAACGGCGACCGCCCGCTTCCTGACCGATGGCGGCACCCGCATCGTCGCTCGCGTCAAGGCGGTCGGGGACGGCGAAATCCGCCTGAGCGACGACCGCAGCCTGTCCGCCGATCAGATCGTGGTGGCGGCGGGCGTGGCAAGCGCGGCGCTCCTTCACCCCTTCGGCCTGAAGGCCCCGATCATCGCCGAGCGCGGCTATCACCTCCAGACCGGGCCCGACGTGGACTGGCCCGCCGATCTGCCCCCGGTGGTGTTCGAGGACCGCTCGATGATCGTCACCCGCTTTGCCGGGGGCCTGCGCGCCGCCAGCATCGTCGAGTTCGCCCGGGCCGACGCCGCGCCCGACCCCGCCAAGTGGAACCGCCTGCGTCACCACATCGCCGCGCTCGGCCTGCCGATCGGCGAGGACGCCCAGCCCTGGATGGGCGCGCGGCCAACCCTGCCGGACTACCTGCCCGCGATCGGGCGGGTCGCGGGGGCGCGGGGGCTATCCTATGCCTTTGGGCACAACCATCTCGGCCTGACGCTCGCCCCGATCACGGGTGAGTTGGTGGCCGCGATGCTGGATGGAGGCGAGACGGCGGTGCCGGTGACGCCGTTCGGGTTGGCGCGGTTCGGATGAAACCGCCTTAGCGGCAAGCTATGACGGGTATGACGAAACCTCGACCAGATTGCCGTCCGGGTCGCGGACATAGACCGAGCAAATCGGCCCCCGCGCGCCGCTCTTCGTCACCGGGCCTGACTCGACCTCCACGTCGCAGGACCGGAAATGCGCGACGACCTCCTCCGGCGAACGATCGGTCAGGAAGCACAGGTCCTGCCCCCCGACCGATGGCGCCTTGCCGGTGAACCAATCCTCCTGCGACGCATCGATCGGACGCAGGTTGATCTTGTTGCCCCCGAACGCCACGCTCGTGCGCTGCTCACCTCCGTCAGACCGGGCGTCGACCCGCTTCATGCCGAGAACGCGGCCGTACCATTCGGCCGACACCTCCACGTCGCGGACGTTGAAGACGATGTGATCGATGGCTTCGATGGTCAGCACGGGGGCGCTCCGGAGGCATGTCGCCTGACGGCGATGCTATGGCTGTCCGATCACGAACGGCCAAGATGGTCGGGGTTTCCGATGGCGATCGGAAAACGGAATTGAGGCTACCAATAGGCCGCCATCAGTTCGGACACCCATTCTGGCTGTCGAACCTCACCACGAGGCAGGAACTCGCGCATGACCGGCTTGATGTCGATCACAGGCGTTCCGTCGATCGCGTCCAGCCCCTCGACGGCCAGTTGCAAACCTTCAACACTCAACACATGGCAGACAGTCACACCGAGGCGATTGGGACGGTTCTTGCCCCGTTGCGCGAGAATGCCGGTCAACGGCCAATCTTCGCGACCTCTTGGGTGGCGCGCGCCTCGCTCTATCTTCTGTTCAGGTACCCGGTCGAACAAGAAGATGATCTCGGCATGGCTAAACGCATCCAGCCCCGCCAGCGCGTCAGCCTCGACTTTTGCCGCGTCCAACTCGATCGTGGTTCGGCTGCTTCCCCAATCGTCGTCAATTGGATCGGCCCGACCACCCCGCACATACCCTATGGGGTCTATCGTGAACGTCATGAGTCCCTCCCATCGATAATCCCTACTGCCATGCTCAGCCGGCGCATGGGAGTGCGGAAGTCGCTCCCGATGGGGAACGGCCCGCGAAAAGGCAGCGCCACCTTTGGGGATGAGCGAAAGCCGATCCGTCGCCCAACCCGGATACCACGCCCCCTCGACAACGCGTCCCCATACGCTATCGATAACCACCATCGACGTCGGGGGACGGCAACCGGGTCCGTGCAGATCAAGCGGCTTCGCATTTCGGGTTTCAAGAGCTTCGTCGATCCGGCCGATCTGGTCATCGAGCCGGGGCTGACCGGTGTTGTCGGGCCCAATGGCTGCGGCAAGTCGAACCTGCTCGAAGCGCTGCGCTGGACGATGGGCGAAAATAGCGCGCGGTCGATGCGCGGCGCTGGCATGGAGGATGTCATCTTCGCGGGCACCGCCACCCGGCCGCCCCGCGACTTTGCCGAGGTCACCATCCTGGCCGAGCGCGACGGCGACGAGACCGAGATCGTCCGCCGGATCGAGCGCGGGGCGGGCTCGGCCTATCGCATCGACGGACGCGATGTGCGGGCCAAGGACGTCGCGCTGCTCTTCGCCGATGCCGCGACCGGGGCGCACTCGCCCGCGCTGGTCAGCCAGAACCGGATCGGCGCGGTCATCGCCGCCAAGCCCGCCGAACGCCGCGCGATGCTGGAGGAAGCCGCCGGGATCGCCGGACTGCACGTCCGCCGCCGCGACGCAGAGGGGAAGCTGCGCGCGACCGAGGCGAACCTCACCCGGCTGGACGAAGCCATCGCCGATCAGGATGCGCGCATCGCGACCCTGCGGCGACAGGCGCGCGCGGCGGAGCGCTATCGCCTGATTTCCGACCAGATCCGGGTGGCCGAGGCGCGGATGATCTTCGCCCGCTGGCGCGACGCGGCGGCGGCGGCGACCCTCGCCAAGACCGAGGCCGAGGCCGCCGAGCGCCAGGTGACCGACGCCACCGCCGCCGAACGCGCCGCCGCCAAGGCGCAGGAGCAGGCGGTCGCGCGGGCCGCCACGGCGCGGGCCGCCTCTCTGACCGCACGCGATGCGCTGAGCGAAGCGGGCCATGCCCTGTCCCGTGCGCGCGACCGCCGCCACGGTCTGCAACGCCGGATCGAGGAACTGGCCGCCGCGCGTACCCGCATTGATGAGGACCGGGCGCGCGAGGATGCGCTGGCGCATGACGCCGCCGCCGCGATCCAGCGGCTGGGCGAGGAGTGCGAGGATCTGGACGCGCGCATCGCCCATGCGGTGCAGGCGATGCCCCGGCTCGACGCGCTGCTGGCCGAAGCGGAAACGAAGAACCGCGATGCCGAGGTGGCGCTGGCCCACGCGCTGTCCGCCCAAGCCGCCGAGGCCGCCGAACGCCGGATCGCCGAAGCCGCGCTGACCGCCGCGCAGGGCCGCCATGCCCGGGCGGAACGCGATGCGCGGGGTGTCGCCTCCGCCATCGACGCGCTGCCCGATATGGCGGAACAGGAGGCCGTCCGCCAAGCCGCCATCACGACCCAGGCCACCGCGCGGGCGGACGCCGAGCAGGCGCGGGCCGCGCTGAACCTGGCCGAAGAGACCGAACGCGCCGCCACTGCCGAGCGCGATGCGGCGGAGACGGCGCGTGCGCAGGCCATCGCCGCGCTCGCCGCGCTGGAGGCGGAGGTGGCCGCGCTGACCCGCGCGACCCAGCGCAAGGGCGGCGACCGGTTGCTGGACGAGGTGCAGGCCGAACCGGGCTTCGAGCGCGCGCTGGCGGCGGCGTTGGGGGACGAACTGGAGACGCCGCTCGCCGACTGGCATGGCTCACCCATCACGGCGGACGATCCCCCCGCGCCGGTCGGGACGCAACCGCTGGGCGAGCGCATTGCGGCACCCCCGGCGCTGGCCCGGCGGCTGTCGCAGATCTTTTTGGGCGACTCCGACTTGGGGCAGGCGTTGGCGGTCGGGCAGGGGCTGGTCACGCGCGAGGGGCGGCTGCGGCGGTGGGACGGCTATGTCGGCGAAGGCGGCGGTGCGGCGGCCGCCGAGCGGATGGAGCGGCGCAACCGGCTGACCGCGCTCCAAGCCGAGCGCCCGGCGGCGGAAGCGGCGGTGCAGGCCGCGACCGAGGCGCGGACCGCGATCGAAGACCGCATCGCCCGGGCCCGCGCCGACGCCATCAGCGCGCGGACGCTCCAGACCCGGGCCGATGCCAGCCTGCGCGATGCCCAACGCGCCGAGGATCGCGCCCAGTCGGTGATCGAGCGGCTGTCCGCGCAACGGACCGACCTCCTCGCCCGTGCCGAGCGGATCACCGCCGAGACGGACGAGGCACAAGGGGAGTGCGAACGGGCCGAGGCGATACTCGCCGCCCTGCCCGATGGTTCGGCGAGCGCGGCGGAGACGGCGCGCCTCCAGAGCGAGACGCAGCTCGCGCGGTCGGCGGTTGCGCTGGCCCGGTCGGAGCGGACCACGCTGGAGCGCAGCCTGGCGCAGACCCGCGACCGGCTGACGGCGGCACGGACGGAGGCGGAAGGCTGGAACCAGCGCGCGGGGCAGGCGGCGGGGCGGATCGCCGAGATGGACGCACGCGCCGCGACGCTGGAGCGCGACGCGGCGGCGCTGGCCGATCGCCCCCAGCGACTGGCCGAAGAGATCGTCGCGCTCGCCGCCGCACATGACGTCGCCCGGACCGAGGCGGAGCGGACCCAGGCGGAGGAGGCCGATGCCGAACGCGACCAGCGCGGTGCCGAAGCCGCCCATGCTCAGGCCAATGCCCTGCTGTCGACGGCGCGAGAGATGCGCGCGGGGGCGCTGGCGCGGGTGGAGAATCACGATCAGCGCCGGATCGAACTGGGCCGCCTGTCGGGCGAGCGCTTCGCCTGCCCCGCGCCCGTCCTGCCGGAGAGACTGGCTTTCGATGGCGGCAGTGTCGGCTCGCCGGAGGCCGAGGCGGCGACCCATGACAAGCTGTCCGCCGATCGCGAGCGGATCGGGCCGGTCAATCTGGTCGCCGAACAGGAACTGGCCGAGTTGGAGGCGAGCGGCGCGGCCAATGCCGCCGAGCGCGAGGATCTGGTGCAGGCGGTGGCGCGATTGCGCGGCTCGATCGGGTTGCTCAATCGCGAGGGGCGGCAACGACTGCTCGCGGCGTTCGAGGCGGTGAACGGGCATTTCCAGACGCTGTTCGCGACGCTGTTCGACGGGGGCTCCGCGCATCTGGCGCTGGTCGATTCGGACGATCCGCTGGAGGCGGGGCTGGAGATCATGGCGCAACCGCCGGGCAAGAGGCTCCAGTCGCTGACCCTGTTGTCGGGGGGCGAGCAGGCGCTGACGGCGGTGGCGCTGATCTTCGGTCTGTTCCTGACCAATCCCGCGCCGATCTGCGTGCTGGACGAGGTGGATGCGCCGCTGGACGATGCCAATATCGACCGCTTCTGCGGATTGCTGGAGCGCATGGCGCGCGAGACGGACACGCGGTATCTGATCGTCACCCACAATGCCGTGACGATGAGCCGGATGCACCGGCTGTTCGGCGTGACGATGATCGAACGCGGGGTCAGCCGATTGGTCTCGGTGGATTTGCAGGCGGCGGAGACGTTGCTGGCGGCGGAATAGCGTTTCGCGCGCCCCTTGACCGACCACCCCGGCGAAGGCCGGGGTCCAGCGGTGGTGCGCTATAGGGGGCGAGGTGCATTGGCCTCCCACGCATCGCTCGGCGCGCTAAGGGCGTGGCGGAACCTGGGCCCCGGCCTTCGCCGGGGTTGTGCAATACTTTGGGGAGGCCACACGCCCCTCACCCCCGTTCAGCCTGAGCGAAGTCGAAGGCCAAGGGAATCCCTCAGGGCAGCAGGAACACACCCTCGATCACCGTGACGCATCCACCGCCGAGCACGACGCGGTCGCTCTCCATCCGGCACCGCAACCGCCCGCCCCGCGCGCTCGCCTGTTCGGCCACGAAGGCGTCACACCCCAGCTTGACGGTCCAATAAGGCGTCAACACCGCATGGGCCGAGCCCGTCACCGGGTCCTCGTCGATCGCGAAGGCGGGCACGAACACGCGGCTGACGACGTCCGCCTCGCCCTCCCCACCCCGCGCGGTCAGGATCACGACATAGCGCCCCGCCTTCGCCAGCGCGGCAAAGTCCGGCCTGCACGCCCGAACCGTCGCCGCATCATCCACCACGACGACCGCATAGCCCGCCGGGTGAAGCAGCGTCTCGAGCACGCCGTCCACGTCCAGCGCCTCCACCACGCCCGGCAGCGCCTCCGGCGACGGCGCACGCTCCGGCAGGGTCAGGCTGTAGCCCATCCCATCCCGCGCGACCTCGAGCACCCCCGCATGGCGCGTCGCGAAGCGTACCCGTTGCCGCGTCGTATCGGACGACAGCACGACATGCCCGCTCGCCAGCGTGGCATGGCCGCACATCTCCACCTCGTCACCCGGCGTGAACCAGCGCAGCTCGAAATCCGCCTCGTCCCCGTCGCTCGCGACCAGGAAGGCCGTCTCCGACAGGTTGTTCTCCCGCGCGATCGCCAACAGGGTCGCATCGTCTGCCCAGCCGGACAGCATCATCACCGCTGCGGGGTTACCCCCGAACGCCGCCTCGGCAAAGGCGTCGACCTGGGTGAAGGGAATCCGCATCAATAGACGCGCTTGCCGAACCAGTGCGGGGTCACATCCGCCTCGACCAGCGGATTGTCGGTGTCGACATGGCCCTCGGGATCGAGATGGATCAGCACCTCGACCTTGGGGAAGGCGCGGCGAAGTGCCCGCTCGACGCCTTCCACGATGTCATGCGCGGCGCCGACGGTCAGGTCGCGCGCAACCTCCATATGGAATTGCGCGAAGTCGTGACTGCCCGAACGGCGGGTGCGGAAGTCGTGGATACCCTTCAAGCCCGGCTGGCGCGCGGCGACGTCGAGGAAAGCCGCGCGCTGATCGTCGGGCCATTCCTTGTCCATCAACTGGTCGATCGCGGTCGAGGACGCCTGGAACGCGCCCCAGGCCAGCCACAATGCGATGGCGATGCCGAAGATCGGGTCCGCGCCGTGCCAGCCGAAATACTGGTCGAGCACCATCGCGACGATCACCGACCCGTTGAGCAGCACGTCCGACTGGTAATGGACATTGTCGGCCAGGATCGCGACCGACCCGGTACGGCGGATGACGCTGCGTTGATAGGCGAGCAGGACCATCGTCGCCAGGATCGCGAGCACCGACACGCCGATGCCGAACTCGGCGTCGCTGGTCGGATTGTCCGCGCCCAGCGCCATCACCGCGCGCCAAGCGATGCCCGCCGCCGAGGCGGTGATCAGCGCCACCTGGAACAGCGCCGCCAGCGCCTCCGCCTTGCCATGGCCGAAACGATGGTCATGGTCCGCCGGAGTCGCCGCCAGCCGCACGCCATAGAGCGTCACCAGGCTCGCGAGCAGATCGAGCGCGGTATCGGCCAGCGACCCCAGCATCGCGACCGATCCCGTCCGCCACGCGGCAAAGCCCTTCAACGCCAGCAGGAACAGCGCCATCGCGACGCTGGCCAGCGCCGCCTTGGTCGCCAGCGGGATGACCGTCTTGCGTTCGTCCTGCGTCACGGGAACAGCAATCCTTCGTCCCAGCCAGTTTCGCCGGTGCGGGTGAAGACGAGGCGCTCATGCAGCCGGTGTTCGCGGTCGAGCCAGAACTCGATCCGCTGCGGGGTGACGCGGTAGCCGCCCCAATGCGGCGGGCGCGGCACGTCCCCGCCGTCGAACCGCGCGCGCATCTCCTCGAACCGCCCCTCGAACGTCTCGCGGCGGTCGAGCGGACGCGACTGGTCCGAGGCCCAGGCGCCGAGTTGCGAGTCGCGGTGTCGGCTGGCGAAATAGGCATCCGACTCGGCGTCGGAGACACGGGTGACGGGCCCCTCGATCCGAATCTGGCGGCGCAGCGACTTCCAGTGGAACAGCAGCGCGGCCTTGCTGCCCTCGCCCAGATCCTGGGCCTTGCGGCTCTCGCGGTTGGTGTAGAACACGAATCCGCGCGGGTCATGCCCCTTCAGCAGAACCATCCGCACCGAGGGCTGTCCGGTCGCATCGACCGTCGCCAGCGCCATCGCGTTGGAATCATTGAGTTCACTCGCCCGCGCTTCGGCGAACCAGAGATCGAACAGGGCAAAGGGATCGTCAGCCATGCGCGCGTCCATACGCCTGTGCCTGCCGAAAACCAATGTCGCGAACGGAAACGCTGGATCGCGCATCCGCCCCGACGGGCAACGGTGATTTCGCGATCTATATCCAGCGTCTTGGCAATCACCTGTTGCAACCTTGCGCCGATGCGGCGATTTTCCGCCCCCAATGGACCCCTCCGAGGACAGCCCCGCGCAGGCCGCCGCCTGGATCGCCGCCTATCGCGCCGCCGCCGGACGGGCGGACGTGCTGGCCGGGTCGAGCGATCCCGCCTGGACCGCGATGCTGGAGGAACTGGCCGCCGTCGCCAGCAACCTGGCCCATGCGCGCGAACGGGTGCAGCGGCACGCGGCGGATATCGGCACCGGCTTTCGCATCATCGGCGAGACCGACGAACGGCCCTGGCCCGTCTCCCCCGTCCCCCTGCTGATCGACACACGCGAATGGGCGGGGATCGAGGCGGGGGTGAAGCAGCGCGCCACCCTGCTGGAGGCGATCCTGGCCGATCTGTACGGCCCCGGCGATCTGGTCCGCCAGGGCCATATCCCCGCCGCGCTGGCGACCGGCAGCCCCTATTTCCTGCGGCCCATGGTCGGTGTGACGCCGCCGGGCGGCCATCATCTGAGCTTCGTCGCCTTCGACCTGGCGCGCGGGCCCGATGGCGAGTGGCGGGTGCTGGCCGATCACCTGCGCAATCCGGCGGGGGCGGGCTATGCGCTGGAGAACCGGCTGGCGGTCAGCCGGACGCTGGGCGGATTGCAGAGCCGGTTGAACGTGCAGCGGCACGCGCCCTTCTTCGCCGCCTTCCGCGCCGGGCTCGCCGCGCAATGCCGCCGCGCCGATCCGCGCATCGGGCTGCTGACGCCCGGTCGCTTCAACCCGAGCTATCCCGAGCAGGCGCATCTGGCGCGCTATCTGGGCCTATTGCTGGTCGAGGGTGCGGACCTCGCCGCGATCGAGGGACAGGTCTATGTCCGCACCGTCGCGGGGCTGAAGCGGATCGACGCGCTGTGGCGGCGGCTCGATCCCCGGATGCTCGACCCGCTGGCCTTCGACAGCCATTCGCAGATCGGGGTGCCCGGCCTGATCGACGCCTATGTCGAGGGACAGGTGGTGATCGCCAATGCACCGGGGGCGGGCGTGCTGGAGAGCCCCGCCTTCTCCGCCTTCCTGCCGGCGCTCGCCGGGCAGATACTGGGCGAGCCGCTGACGCTGCCCACCATCGCGACCTGGTGGTGCGGCGGACCGGCCCAGGCCGCGCATGTCGCCGAACATCTCGACCAGATGCTGATCGCCCCCGCCTTCGGCCCCCGACCGCTGGGCCTGCCGGACGGAGCGCAGACCGGGGCCAGCCTGTCCGCCGAAGGGCGCGCCGCGCTGATCGCCGACATGGCCAAGCGACCCCAGGATTATGTCGGGCAGGAGATGGTACGCCTGTCGACCATGCCCGTCGTCATCGACGACCGGCTGGAGCCGCGCCCCTTCACCTTGCGCGTCTTCGCGGCGCGCGATGGCGAGGGGAAGTGGACCGTCCTGCCCGGTGGTTTCGGGCGGATCGGCGACCATCCGGAGGCGACCGCCGCGATGATCGGCGAAGGGTTATGGTCCGCCGATGTCTGCATCCATGGACCCGAGCCGGTCGCGCCGATGTCGCTGCTCGCCGCGCCCGACTCGCTGCATGTCCGGCGCAATCCGGGCACGCTGCCCAGCCGGGTGGCGGACAATTTCTATTGGCTGGGCCGCTATCTGGAGCGCGGCGAGGCGCTGCTGGCGGCGATCCGGGTGATGCTGGGCAATTCGATCGATGTGGATGGCGGCGCGGCGCTCGACACGCGGACGGTCGGGCGGCTGGTCGGCCTCATCACCGGCGCGGGCGCGGCGCCGCATCCCGACAGCCTGCACCGTGCCGCGCTGACCCAGTTTGCGCGGACCGCGATGGAAGATGAGGGCTGGCACTCGGTCGCGCGGATCAACCGCCTGGCGCGCGGGATCAGCGAGGGGTCGCGCGATCGCCTGTCCGCCGACATGGTCCGGCTGCTGGAGGCGCCCTTCCCCAGCCATGTCGGGATGCTCGACCGGGCGGGCTCGCTGCAACGCCGCTATGCCGCCATCGCCGGGCTGTCCGCCGAGCATATGGTGCGCACCACCGCGTGGCGCTTCCACGATCTCGGTCGCCGGATCGAGCGCGCCGTCGCAGTCGCACGTGCGACCCGGTTGTTCGGCATGGCCGGGGCTTCGGCGGACGACCTGTCCACCCTGCTCGATCTCGCCAACAGCCAGATCAGCTATCGCCAGCGTTATCCGACCGGGCTGGCGCGCGTCGCGGTGGTCGATCTGGTCGCGCTCGATCCCAACAATCCCCGCGCGCTCGCCTATCAGACTGCGCGCATCGCCGACTGCCTGGCGCGCCTGCCCGTCCTGTCCGACGACGACATGGCCGAGCCGCAACAGGCGCAGGCGATCGCGATCCGCGCCGCGATCGAGACGGCCGACGCCCGTCATCTCGACGCCGATACGCTGGGCGATGTCGAGCGGCGGCTGGGCCTGTTGTCCGAAGCCATTGCGCGGCGGTATTTCCTGCAAGGGGCCGAGCCTCTGCGCGCTGGCGGATTGACGCTCGCATGATCTACGACATCCGCCACATCACCCGCTTCGATTACGGCGCGCAGGTCAAATATGCGCGGTGCAATTTGCGGTTGAAGCCGATCGACTGGCCGGGCCAGACGCTGGAAAGCTATGACCTGATCGTCGAGCCGGTCGGGCGCACCCGCGCGGCCCATGCCGAGGCCGGGCTGGCGCATGTCACCCGCCTGGTGGTGGATCGCCCGGTGCGCAGCCTGACCATCGAGAGCCGCGCGCGGATGCTGGTGGATCGTCCGGTGCCCATGCCCTCCCCCGACGATCCGACCCTGGCGGAGATATCGGCGCTCGCCCGGTCCAGCCGCGACCTGTCGGCGGCGGGCCCGGCCAATTACATCTTCCCCTCGCCGCTGATCCCGCTCGACCCCGCCATCGCCGAGTGGTGCGCCGCCGACCTCTCGCCGGAGCGCGGCGCGCTGGAGGCAGGGTTTGCGCTGGCGGGTCGCATCCAACGCGAATTCGCTTTCGACCCCGCCGCGACTTTGGTCGACACGCCCCCGGCGGACGCCTTTCGCCAGCGGCGCGGCGTGTGCCAGGACTTCGCGCAGATCATGATCACGGGCTTGCGCGCGGCGGGTATTCCGGCGGCCTATGCCTCGGGCTATATCCGCACCCTGCCGCCGCCGGGGCAGGCGCGGCTGGTCGGCGCGGACGCGACCCATGCCTGGGTGCTGATCTGGTGCGGGCCGGTCCGGGGCTGGGTCGGGGTCGATCCGACCAACGGCATCTGGATGGCGGGCGACCATATCATCGTCGCGGTCGGTCGCGACTATGCCGAGATCGCGCCGGTCGACGGCGTGGTGCTGGGTTCCGGCGCGCAAAAGATGGATGTCAGCGTCGACGTCGCGCCGGTGGAGGAATTGGTGGCGAGGTAGAGGGCCGGTTACGCGATCCCCACTCCACTCGTAATCCTACCGCCGTTCGTCCTGAGCGAAGTTGAATTGCACGCTCGCCACCTTGCCGCGAGCGTCATCCCGTGGCCTTCGACTTCGCTCAGGCTGAACGGGGGGTTGGGGCTATTGTTGCGAGAATCCTGCGCCAAGGGATAAGCTTCCCACACCGCTCGCGATCCCGCCTCCGTTCGCACTGAGCGAAGTCGAAGTGCACGCCCCGCTGCCTCGCCGCGCGGCTCACCCCGTGACTTCGACCTTGCACCCGCCGGGACGCAGGGTTGGGGCTTACCCCTCCTCCGTCACCGCATTGGGATTGTCCTTGTCCGGGTCCGGGTGGCCGCCCTTGCCATGATAGGCCGCGCCGCTCTGGCCGCCGTGGAAGTCGCCTTCGCGGTCGGGCACGCCTTCGTAACCGCCGCCCTGGCTTTCGCCGCCATGTTTGCCGGGGGCATCGGATACCCCATCGGGGGCACCCTTCTTGCCGCCATTGCCTGTCGCCTGCATCGGCTGGGTCATGATCCGTCTCCTTGTCATGCTGCAACGCACGGGGGATGGATTGCGCTCCGGCGCGGACTGCCCCACATAGATCGGTAATACACTGTCAACGGGGACAAGAGTGGCCGATCCATATCAGACGCTGGGCGTAAGCCGCACGGCCAGCGAAGCCGATATCAAGAAAGCCTATCGCAAGCTGGCGAAGGAACTGCATCCCGACCGCAACACGGACAATCCCAAGGCGGCGGAGAAGTTCAGCCAGGTCACCAACGCCTATGACCTGCTGAACGACAAGGACAAGCGCGCCCGGTTCGACCGAGGCGAGATCGACGGCGACGGCAATCCGACCTCGCCCTTCGGCTATGGCGGCGGCGCCGGCGGACGTCCGGGTGCGGGCGGCGGCGGCTTTCGTCAGCAATTCGATTTCGGCGGCGAGGGTGCCGACATGTCGGATATCTTCGAGGGGATGTTCGGCGGTGCGGGGCGCGGCGGATTTTCGGGCGGGTTCGGCGGCTTTGGCGGCCGGGGCCGTTCCGCGCCGAAAGGCGGCAACATCGCCTATGCCCTGAAAGTGCCGTTCGTCGACGCCGCGACGCTCAGCCCGCAGCGGGTGACGCTGGGCGACGGCAAGACCATCGACCTGAAGCTGCCCGCCGGTGTCGAGACCGGCACCCAGATGCGCCTGGCGGGCAAGGGAGAGCCCGGTCCCGGCGGCGCGGGCGACGCGATCGTCACGATCGAGGTCAGTTCCCATCCCTTCTTCACCCGCGACGGCGACGATGTCCGTCTGGACCTGCCCCTCTCGCTGGCCGAGGCGGTGCTGGGGGGGCAGGTGAAGGCCCCCACGGTCGAGCGTCCCGTCATGCTGACGGTGCCCAAGGGAACGACCTCCGGCAAGACGCTGCGCCTGAAGGGCAAGGGGTTCCACAAGAAGGACGGCGGGCGCGGCGACCAGTTGATCACGCTGGTCATCGACATTCCGGCGGATGATGCAGAGCTGCAACGCTTCGCCACCGAATGGAAGGACGGCAGGAACCCGAGGGCCGCCATGGGCGTCTGATCCTTCCATGAACGATGCGAATGGCCTGACCCCCGAAGAACGTGCACATCATCAGGGCAAGGCCCGCCAGCGGCTGGACCGGCAGATCGCCAAGGTGCGGCCGGGCTCCTATGCCTTCGAGGTACTCAAACGAACCAGCCTGGGCGTATTCAACGACGGGTTCATCCATGCCGGGAACCTCGCTTATCTGGCGTTGATGACGCTGTTCCCCTTCTTCATCACCACCGCCGCGCTGCTGTCTCTGTTCGGACAGAGCAACGAGACGCAGCATGCGGTGGAAAGCTTTCTCCACGTCCTGCCCCCCGATGTCAGCAACTTGTTGCGCAAGCCGATCGCCGATGTGCTGGCGGCGCGAACCGGATCGCTGCTGTGGCTGGGTGGCTTGGTCGGCCTGTGGACGGTCGGCGGGTTCATCGAGACGATCCGCGACATCTTCCACCGCGCCTATGGCGTGAAGGCGACGGCGGCGTTCTGGAAATCGCGTCTGTCCTCGACGCTGGTCATCGTCGCCTCGGTGGTGATCGCGCTGCTGTCCTTCCTGGTCGCGGGTATCCTGACCGCCGCCGAGCAGTTCATCTATCGCCTCGTTCCCTTCGCACAGGATATCGCGGGCTGGGTCGGCCTGTCGCGCTTCATTCCCGGCGCGGTGATGTTCGGAGCGCTCTACATGCTCTTCTATTCGGTGACGCCGGGCAAATATCGCGAGAGCGACTGCCCCAAATGGCCCGGCGCGCTGTTCACCGCCGCGTGGTGGGTCAGCATGACCGCGCTGCTGCCCATGGTGCTGTCGCAACTGGGCGGTTACGACCTGACCTATGGCAGCCTGGCAGGCGTCGTCGTCATGCTGCTGTTCTTCTATCTGATCGGCCTTGGCCTGGTTTTCGGGGCCCATTTGAACGCGGCACTGGCGGAACCACCGGAAACGGCGCTAGAGAGGGGGATTGATGGAAGTGAACCGGCAGGAGCGGTAACGGCGTGAACGGATTGATGGCAGGCAAGCGGGGGCTCATCATGGGCCTGGCCAATGACAAATCGCTGGCCTGGGGCATCGCCAAGCAGCTTTCGGAGGCGGGCGCGGAGCTCGCCTTTTCGTATCAGGGCGCGGCGATGGAAAAGCGGGTCCGCCCGCTGGCCGAACAACTCGGCGTGGCGCGCCTGTTCGACTGCGACGTGTCCGAGATGGAGTCGCTCGACACGCTGTTCGACGATCTGAAGAAGGAATGGCCGACGATCGACTTCGTCGTCCATGCCATCGGCTTTTCGGACAAGTCGCAGCTTCGCGGGCGCTATTACGACACCACGCTCGACAATTTCCTGATGACCATGAACATCTCGGCCTATTCGCTGGTCGCGGTGGCCAAGCGCGCACGGGAGATGATGCCCGAGGGTGGGTCGATCCTGACGCTGACCTATTATGGCGCGGAAAAGGTCATCCCGCATTACAACGTCATGGGCGTGGCCAAGGCGGCACTGGAGACCAGCGTGAAGTATCTCGCGGTCGATCTGGGGCCCGAGAATATCCGCATCAACGCCATCTCGGCGGGGCCCATCCAGACGCTGGCGGCGCGCGGCATCGGCGACTTCAACTATATCCTCAAGTGGAACGAACTGAACTCGCCGCTGCGCCGTACCGTGACGATCGAGGATGTCGGCGGCGCGGGCCTCTATATGCTGTCCGACCTGTCGTCGGGCGTCACGGGTGAGATCCACCATGTCGACGCCGGGTACAACGTCATCGGCATGAAGGCCGAGGACGCACCGGACATCGCGCTGGCGTAAACCCCAATCCTCCCCAGGCTCCGCTTGGGGAGGGGGACCATGCGAAGCATGGTGGAGGGGCATGGACGATGGCGAGGATGTCCCGCCATCGCCAACGCCGACACCCCTCCGTCAGGGCTTCGCCCTGCCACCTCCCCTTCCAGGGGAGGAATAGGCAGCCAACATTATCTATCGCGCCTTGCGCCCCGGCGACGCTAAAGACGAACCCATGTCCGACCAGCCTTCCGCCGCCATCACCATCCGTCCCGCACGCGGAGAGGATGTTGCCGCACTCGACGGCTTGCTCGTCGCCAGCTTCCCCGCCCCCGCCGAAGCCGCGCTGGTCCGCGACCTGTGCGTCGAGGGCGACATGGTGCTGATGCTGGTCGCCATCGACGAAGCCTCGGACAGCCTGATCGGCGCGATCGCGTTCAGCCGCATGGCCGTCGAGATCGGTGGCAAGCCGATCAACGCGGTCGCCCTCGCCCCCATCGCCGTCGCGCGCGACTGGCGGCATCAGGGTGTCGGCGAGGCGCTGGTCGCCGCCGGGCTCGAACGGCTGGAACAGGAAGGCGTCGTGCTCTGCTTCGCGCTGGGCGACCCCGCCTTCTATGGTCGGTTCGGTTTCGCCGCCGATGTGGCGCGCGGCTTCGACAGCCCCTATGCGGGCGACTATTTCCTGGCGGCCCCCCTGCAAGGCGGGCTGATCCCCTGCGGCGTGCGCGGGGCCGCCACCCATGCACCGGCCTTTGCCCGGCTTGGAGACGTTGCGTGAGCTTCAATACCTTCGGCCGCCTGTTCCGCTTCACCACCTGGGGGGAGAGCCATGGCCCCGCGCTGGGCGCGGTGGTCGATGGGTGTCCGCCGGGGATCGCGCTGTCGGAGGAGGACATCCAGCCCTGGCTCGACAAGCGCCGTCCGGGCACCAGCCGCTTCACCACCCAGCGGCGCGAACCCGACCAGGTCCGCATCCTGTCCGGCGTGTTCGAGGGGAAGACCACCGGCACCCCGATCAGCCTGATGATCGAGAATGTCGACCAGCGGTCCAAGGACTATAGCAACGTCGCGCTCGCCTATCGCCCGGGCCATGCCGATTATGCCTATGACGCGAAGTACGGGTTCCGCGACTATCGCGGCGGGGGACGCTCCTCGGCACGCGAGACGGCGGCGCGGGTCGCGGCGGGTGCGGTCGCGCGGGCGGTGATCCCGCAGGTCCGCATCCGCGCCTGGGTCGAGTCGATCGGCGGCGACCGGATCGACTATGCCGCGTTCGACGACGCGCAGATCGACGCCAACCCGTTCTTCTGCCCCGATGCCGCCGCCGCGCAGCGTTGGGAGGCTATCGTGGACGGGGCGCGCAAGTCCGGTTCCTCGGTCGGCGCGGTCGTGGCGTGCGAGGCGACGGGCGTCCCTGCGGGCTGGGGTGCGCCACTCTATGCCAAGTTGGACAGCGAACTCGCCTCGGCCTGCATGAGCATCAATGCGGTCAAGGGGTTCGAGATTGGCGACGGATTCGCAGCAGCCGCGCTGACCGGCGAGCAGAATGCCGATCCGATGCGCGCCGGCAATGGTGGCCCGCGCTTCCTGGCCAATCATGCGGGCGGGATCGCGGGCGGGATCGCCACGGGCCAGCCGGTCACGATGCGCGTCGCGTTCAAGCCGACCAGTTCGATCCTGACGCCGGTCGACACCGTCACCCGCACCGGCGAGGAAACGCAGATCGCCACCAAGGGCCGTCATGATCCATGTGTGGGGATTCGTGGCGTTCCGGTCGTCGAAGCGATGGTCGCGCTGGTTTTAGCCGATCAGGCGTTGCTTCATCGCGGCCAATGTGGTTAACTGAAGGAACGGACGTTCTCCTGCCTCGTTAACCAATACGAGACAAAAAAGCAGGAGAGAATCAATGCGTTACATGCATGTAATCGCCGCCGGTGCCCTTTTGATCCCC
Source organism: Sphingomonas sp. SORGH_AS_0879 (assembly GCF_030819175.1). Taxonomy (NCBI): domain Bacteria; kingdom Pseudomonadati; phylum Pseudomonadota; class Alphaproteobacteria; order Sphingomonadales; family Sphingomonadaceae; genus Sphingomonas; species Sphingomonas sp. SORGH_AS_0879. Next base: position 982,533 of record NZ_JAUTBJ010000002.1, on the reverse strand, counting down.
GCTGCCGGCTTCGCGCAGGTGTCGGGCGGCACGACCGGAACCATGCCGGACCAGACGATGCCTGGGCAGACCATGCCGGGCCAGACCCCTGGCCAGACCATGGGGCAGCCGGGTGACACGATGACGACCACCCCGGACAGCACCACCCGTTCGACGACGCGTTCGAAGAATCGCAGCCGGACGACCACCCCGGACAGCACGGTCAACACTCCCTCGACCGTTCCGGACGCGACCGGTTCGTCGACGACCACGGGCAGCGGCACGCTGGGCAGCGACCCTACGACCAGCGGTTCGGTGGGCACCGGCACGACCGGCGGCACCACCACTCCGCCGGGCAGCAGCGGCGGTCTGCGCTGATCCCTTTCGGGATTGCCACTACGGGAAAGGCCCGGTCGCGAAAGCGGCCGGGTTTTTCATGGGGGTGGGCCAAGGGAAACCCTCAACCAAAAAGGCCCCGACTCTCGCCGGGGCCTCGCCAATCAATCCGCAAAGGGATCGCGAACCAGGATCGTATCCTCACGCTCCGGGCTGGTCGACACCAGCGCCACGGGGCAGCAGATCAACTCCTCGATCCGCCGGATATACTTGATCGCCTGAGCGGGCAGATCGGCCCAACTCCGCGCGCCTGCGGTCGATTCCTGCCAGCCTTCCATCGTCTCATAGACCGGCACGACCTTGGCCTGGTCCGCCGCATGGGTCGGGTAATAATCGAGCGTCTGGTCGCCCAGCTTGTAGCCGACGCAGATCTTCACTTCGTCGAACCCGTCGAGCACGTCGATCTTGGTCAGTGCGATGCCGGTGATGCCGCCGACCGCCGCCGACTGGCGCACCAGCACCGAGTCGAACCAGCCGCAGCGGCGCTTGCGCCCCGTGACGGTGCCGAACTCATGCCCGCGCTCGCCCAGCCGCTGGCCGGTCTCGTCCTCCAATTCGGTCGGAAACGGGCCGGAGCCGACGCGGGTGGTGTACGCCTTGGCGATGCCCAGCACGAAACCGACGCCCGACGGCCCCAGCCCCGAACCGCCCGCCGCCGCACCCGCGATGGTGTTGGACGAGGTGACGAAGGGATAGGTGCCATGGTCGATGTCGAGCAGCACGCCCTGCGCGCCCTCGAACAGGATGCGCTTGCCAGCAGCGCGCGCCTCGTTGAGATCGCGCCATACCGGCTTGGCGAAGGGCAGGACGAAATCGGCGATCTCGCGCAGATCGGCGAGCAGCCGCTCGCGATCGACCGGCGGCTCGCCGAACCCGGCACGCAGCGCGTCGTGATGCGCGCAGAGGCGGTCGAGCTGCGGACCCAGATCGTCGAGATGCGCCAGATCGCACACGCGGATCGCGCGACGGCCGACCTTATCCTCATAGGCCGGGCCGATGCCGCGCCGCGTCGTGCCGATCTTGCCCGCGCCGCTCGCATCCTCGCGCAGGCCGTCCAGGTCGCGGTGGATGGGCAGGATCAACGGGCAGTTGTCGGCGATGCGCAGCGTCTCGGGGCTGGCGTGAACGCCCTGTTCGCCCAGCCGCTCGATCTCCGCCTTCAGCGCCCAGGGGTCGAGGACGACGCCGTTGCCGATGACGCTGGGGGTGCCGCGCACGATGCCCGAGGGGAGAAGCGACAGCTTGTAGACATTCTCGCCGACGACCAAAGTGTGACCGGCATTATGCCCGCCCTGGTAGCGCACGACCATGTCGGCGCGCTCGGCCAGCCAGTCGACGATCTTGCCCTTGCCTTCGTCGCCCCATTGCGCGCCGATGACTGCTACATTTGCCATGGATGCTATGCTCCGCCTGCCGGACGGACCCCATGCGCCCTTCGACAGGACTCGGCGCGAGGGGGTTTCCAATGATGTGCGGGGCGCGCCTAGCGGGCTGTGGCCCCGTATGTCAACCGGCGATGGCGCGCGGCTCGCCTTTGTCGAGGATATGGGTGCACAGCTGCGCCTCGGGCGTGTCGGCTTCCTCCAGCGCCTGCACCGTCACCCATCCCTGTGCGCGGAGCGATGCGCCCGTCGCGGGCTCGGTGCCGAAGGGCAGGAACAGCCGCCGCCGCTCGGTCGGCGGGGCGGTGGCGACGATCGCGTCGGCGTAGAGCGAGAAGCCCGTCGCCTTCTCCTCGGTCCCGTCCTCGTGGAAGATGGTATATGTGCCGCCGCGTCCCACTTCGCGCGGCGGACCCGCCACAAACAGCGAGAAGCCCAGCCAGCTCTGAAATTCGAACCCATGCCGCTCGGTCGGGTCAAGGGTCATCGACACCCCCTCGCCCAGCGCGGCGGCGATCGCCTCCAGCGCGTCGAGACGGCTGGCCAGCACGCCTTGCGTGTCGAAGGCGCGCAGCCGCTCCATTGCGGTCGCGAACGGCCCGGCGGCCTCGACCAGCGGAAGGTACTCCGGCGCGATCGCCGCGACCCCGCCCGCATCCTTGGCGTCAAGCCGATCGCGAAGCGCCGCCACCTGATCCCCCGCGACCGGCAGAGGCCCGGCGGCGAGCAGGTCGACCAGATCGGGCAGCGTGAAGTCGATCGAAATGCCGGTCGTGCCAGCGGCGAGCAAAGCCTCGACCGCCACGCGCACCACTTCGGTGGCGGCCGCCGTCGAGTCCAGCCCGATCAGCTCCGCCCCGATCTGCCGCCACTCGCGCGCGGGCGCGAGTTCGGAGCCGCGCAGGCGGACGACGGTGCCCGCATAGGACAGCCGCACCGGGCGCGGGTGGTGCCCCATGCGGGTGGCGGCGATCCGCGCCACCTGTGCGGTCAGGTCCGGCCGGATGGCGAGCGTGCGCTGCGACACCGGATCGACGAAGCGCACCGCGTCATGCAAGCCCCCCGCCTTCAACCGCGAGCCCAGCGCCTCGGCAAACTCGATCGAGGGCGGATCGGCGCGTTCATAACCATGCAGCCGCGCCGCCTCCAGCACCCGCGCCTCGACCGACGCGGCGGCATCGGCATAGGGGGGAAGACGGTCATGATAGCCTTCGGGAAGGAGCGCGGTCATCGGGTAAGCCTGTTCATCAGCGTGTACGCCACGCCGTCGGGGTTGGTCATGACATCCGCATTGGGGAAGCGGATCACCGCATAGCCTTGGCTCTGCAACCAGACGGTGCGGTGGGCGTCGCGTGATTGGTCGCTATGCGTATCGCCGTCAACCTCTATGACCAGCTTGTGGCTGCGGGCGACGAAGTCGGCGATATAGGGGCCGATCGGGACTTGGCGGCTGAACTTGATGCCGTGGAGCTGGCGGTCGCGCAGGATCAGCCAGAGGCGCTTTTCCGGTTCTGTCATGCTCCGGCGCATGGCGCGTGCGCGGTCGAGAAGGACCGGATCGGTCTGCATGTGAATGGCTCCCCCTTTGGGGATTCCTCTGCGAAACGGCTCATTTGTGACAGAGGATCTGGGCGAGGCTTTCGCTGCAGGGATCCGGTACGGGCCTTGGTCAGCTTTGGCTGGCCGGTTTGGAGGGGCAGGATCGCCCCGGCTCAGCCAGCGGCAAGGATGGCGGCGCGTCTGAGATTGTAGATGGTGGCAAAGGCGAGGAAGTCTGCGGCGTTCCGCTCGATCGACAGGCATCTGGTGCGCGCCTTGCCGTAGAGGCGCTTCATGGCGCTGAAGACCGCCTCGACAGGGGCGCGCCGTCTGGCGATGAGGTGGTTGCGCCGGGCCTGCCAGCGCGGCAGCTTTGGCATGTAGCGGTGCCGGCGATGCATGATGCGATCCTTGATCCCGGCCGCCTTCAGGGCCTTGCGACGCGCCTGGCCCTCATAGGCCCGGTCGGCATAGACCGCGCCTTCGTCGCCGCAGACCAGCGCGTCGGCCCGTTCGACATCCTGGACCCTGGCCGAGGTGAAGGCCAGCTTGCGGATCAGGCCCGAGCCCTCGTCCATGCCGATATGGAAGCGGTAGCCGAACACCGGCTTGCCGTCCTTGCGCGTCCAGTCGGCACCCGGCTCCTGGGGGTGCGGATCACCCGGCGCGATCCCGTCCCCGCGCGGGGGCTTGCGGGTCGCCTTGACCACCGAGGCATCAAGGATCGTCCCCCGCCGCAGCACCAGCCCCTGCGCATCCAGCTGCCGGTTGATCTCGGCAAAGCAGCGCTCCAGCACGTCCCCCGCCGCCGCAGCCGCGCGAAACCGGCACAGCGTCGTCTCGTCCGGCGTGCCGCCATCCAGCGCAAAGCCGCAGAACCGCCGGAACGACAGCCGGTCGAGCAGCGCCTCCTCCAGCCCGGGGTCCGACAGATCATACAACGCCTGCAGATACAGCGCCTTGACCATCGCCAGCGGCGCATAGGGCGGTCGACCCGTCCGACCCTGCCGCAGCGGCGACACCAGCGGCTCCAGCCGGCTCCAGTCGATCAGCCGCTCGATCCCCGACAGCTTCGCATTCGATCCCAAGCGCGGATCCATCAACGCTTCCACCAGCGATCGCTGCTCGACCATCACCATGCCCTCCTGCCCGCACAGTGAATCACTCAACCATCCTCATTGCCAGCCGTTTCGCAGAGGAATCCTTTGGGGAAGAACGTACCACTCCCTCTCCCCACTGGGGAGAGGGCCGGGGTGAGGGGTCGAGGCTTGGCGAGACGCTATCGCCCGGCCCCGCCCCTCACCCAACCAGTTCGAGGTGAACATCGCCCCGCGATGTTCAGGCCATGCCGGGGGCATGGCCGACCTCGAACTCCCCGGAGGGGAGAGGGCTTTTAGGATTTAGAACCCCAGACCCATCGCGGTCTTCACGCCCGGCAGCGCCTTGACCTTGCCCAGCAGGTCCGCATCCACCGCCTCGTCGACCGAGAGCAGCAGCACCGCCTCGCCGCCCGCCGAACGACGGCCGAGGTGGAAGGTGCCGATATTGACGCCCGCCTCGCCCAGCGTAGTGCCCAGACGACCGATAAAGCCCGGTGCGTCCTCGTTGACGACATAGAGCATCGGCCCGGCCAGATCGGCCTCGACCTTGATGCCGAACAGTTCGACCAGGCGCGGGGCCTGATCGCCGAACAGCGTGCCCGCGACCGAGCGCTCGCCGTCCGCCGTCTTCACCGACACACGGATCAGCGTGTGGTAATCGCCCTCCCGCTCGGTCCGCACCTCGCGCACCTCGACGCCGCGGTCGCGGGCGAGCAGCGGCGCGTTGACCATGTTGACCGTATCGATCTGGTTGCGCAGGAAACCGGCCAGCACCGCGCTGACCATCGGCTTGGCGTTGAGGTCGGCCGCCGCGCCCTCGGTATGCACCGAGATGCGTGCGATCGCGCCCGTGGTGAGCTGGCCCACCAGCGAGCCCAGCTTTTCGGCCAGCGCCATGTACGGCCTCAACTTGGGCGCTTCCTCGGCCGACAGGCTCGGCATGTTGAGCGCGTTGGTGACGCCGCCCGACACGAGGTAATCGGCCAGTTGCTCGGCCACCTGGATCGCGACATTGACCTGCGCCTCGGTGGTCGACGCGCCCAGGTGCGGCGTCGAGATGAAGTTGGGCGTGCCGAACAGCGGGCTTTCCTTGGCCGGCTCCACCTTGAACACGTCGAGCGCCGCGCCCGCGATATGGCCCGAATCGAGCCCCGCCTTCAGCGCATCCTCGTCGATCAGGCCGCCACGCGCGCAGTTGATGATGCGCACGCCCTTCTTCGTCTTGGCGAGATTCTCCGCCGACAGGATGTTGCGGGTCTGGTCGGTCAAAGGCGTATGCAGCGTGATGAAGTCGGCACGGGCGAGCAGTTCGTCCAGCGTCACCTTCTCCACGCCCATTTCCAGCGCACGCTCGGGCGTCAGGAAGGGATCGAAGGCGACGACCTTCATCCGCAGGCCCAGCGCGCGGTCGGCGACGATCGAGCCGATATTGCCCGCACCGATCAGGCCCAGCGTCTTCGACGTCAGTTCGACGCCCATGAAGCGGTTCTTCTCCCACTTGCCCGCCTGGGTCGAGGCATCGGCCTCGGGCAACTGGCGGGCGAGCGCGAACATCAGCGCGATGGCGTGTTCGGCGGTCGTGATCGAGTTGCCGAACGGCGTATTCATGACCACCACGCCCTTGGCGCTGGCGGCGGGGATATCGACGTTATCGACGCCGATCCCGGCGCGGCCAACGACCTTCAAATTGGTCGCGTGCTCCAGGATGTCCTTGGTGACCTTGGTCGAACTGCGAATCGCCAGGCCGTCATATTGGCCGATGATCGCCTTCAACTCTTCGGGCGTCTTGCCGGTGATCTCGTCCACCTCGACCCCGCGCTCGCGGAAGATCTGGGCGGCCTTGGGATCCATTTTGTCGCTGATGAGAACTTTGGGCATGGTTCACCTCGTCACCCCAGCGCAGTGGGGCCTGGTGCCACGAAGGGCACGATTTGGGAGAGAGGCCCCAGCCTTTGCTGGGGCGACGTAAAGAATTCAGGCCGCCTTGGCGGTCGCGTAGGCCCAGTCGAGCCAGGGGCCGAGCGCCTCGATATCGGCGGTCTCGACCGTGGCCCCGCACCAGATGCGCAGACCCGCAGGCGCGTCGCGATAGCCCGCCACGTCATAGGCGGCACCTTCGGCTTCGAGCAGCGAGGCCATCTTCTTGATGAGCGCCTCGTCCGCACCCTCGACCGTCAGGCAGACACTGGTGGTCGAGCGGATCGCCGGATCGGCCGCCAGATGGCCGAGCCAGTCGCGCTCCTCGACGATCCTGTTCAGCGCCGCCGCATTGGCGTCCGAACGCTTGACCAGCGCCTCCGCACCACCCAGCGCCTCGCCCCATTCGAGCGCGAAGATCGCGTCCTCGACGGCCAGCATAGACGGCGTGTTGATCGTCTCGCCCTTGAACACGCCTTCGGCCAGCTTGCCCTTCGACACCAGGCGGAACACCTTGGGCAGCGGCCAGGCGGGGGTGTAGGTTTCGAGACGCTCGACCGCGCGCGGACCCAGGATCAGGACGCCGTGCGCGCCCTCACCGCCCAGCACCTTCTGCCACGAAAAGGTCGCGACATCGATCCTGTCCCAAGGCAGGTCATAGGCGAACACCGCGCTGGTCGCATCGGCGAAGGACAGGCCCTCGCGGTCGTCGGCGATCCAGTCGCCGTTCGGCACGCGCACGCCGCTGGTGGTGCCGTTCCAGGTGAAGAGCACGTCGTTCGACCAGTCGACCGCATCCAGGTCCGCGATCTGGCCGTAATCGGCGCGCAGGACGGTGGGGTCGAGCTTCAACTGCTTGACCGCGTCGGTCACCCAGCCCTCGCCGAAGCTTTCCCAAGCCAACGTGGTGACAGGGCGCGCGCCCAGCATCGTCCACATCGCCATTTCGAACGCGCCGGTGTCGGAGCCGGGGACGATGCCGATGCGATGGGTGTCGGGGAGCTTGAGCAATTGGCGCATCAGGTCGATGCAATATTGCAACCGCTGCTTGCCCAGCTTCGAGCGATGCGAACGGCCAAGGCTGTCCGTCGCGAGCTTGGCCGCGTCCCAACCGGGAGGCTTGGCGCAGGGACCGCTGGAAAAATAGGGGCGCGCCGGTTTGGTTGGCGGGCTTCGCCGGCGCAAGAGTGGCGTCGGCGGCAGTCGTATCAGTCATTTAAGACTCTCCTCACAGAGAGCACGCGCGGCGTTGGGACCGCGTGGCCCGTCGACGGCCCTAGCGATGCGGATCGATTGTGACAACCACAATCGCCCCGGCGACAGAATAATTCCGGACCACGGCGTTCCAGGGCGTTGAAGCGACGCGATATTGTAAGCGAGCCTCCCTTCCGAATGCGGGTCGGCACGCTTCGCCGCTAATCGGTTGCAGCGACTCCGTCGTCGAAGGCACAAGACGGCGGTGCGAGCCCGTAGCTATACCTCTCTTTGCGCCCTGGTCCTTCTCGCGGCCTGTGGTCGCACCGACCGACCCGTCCAGCAGGCCACGCGCCCCGAACCTTACCGCCCGCCGATCCGTGAGACCGCACAGTGCGAGGCCGATCTTCGGCGCGAGGGCGTCGATTATCGCCGATTGCCCGACAAGGAACTGGGGCCCGGCTGCGGCTTGTACGGCACCGTGCAACTGACCGATATCGGCGTGCCCGTCACCGGCATCACCGCGATGCGGTGCGGCAATGCCCGCGCCTTTGCCGGATGGGTGCGCAACGCCGTCGCCCCCGCCGCATGGCAGATCCTCGGCTCGCAACTGGTGAAGGTCGAGGGGATGGGCAGCTATGCCTGCCGCAACATCGTCGGCACCGCGCGGATGGGCGACCGACGCTCGGGCCATGCGCTGGCCAATGCGGTGGATGTCGGCGGCTTCGTGCTGAAGGACGGGCGGCGGATCACGTTGCTGAACGACTGGAATTCGCCCGATCCGCAAATCCGGCAATTCTGGACGACGATCCGCGCATCGGCCTGTCGGCGCTTCGGCACGGTGCTGACCCCCGATTACAATGCCGCGCATCGCAACCACCTGCATCTGGAGGATGATAAGGCGCGCTTTTGCCGGTAGCGCGGGGGCAGCCGATCCCCTACATCATCCAAAATGACCGATAAAACCCAAGTTCCGAACCGCGTCTTCCCCAATGCCAGCCAGGACGCCGAAAGCGCCAAGACGATCGTCTCGACGCCCCAGACCGAAAGCCCCGCCTATACGCTGGCCTTTCAGGACATGGACTTCCTGCTGCGCGAAGACCTTCGGCCCGTCCGTTTCCAGTTGGAATTGCTGAAGGCGCAGTTGCTGCTCGAAGAGGCCAAGATCGCCTCGACCTTCGTCTTCTACGGCTCGGCGCGTATCCCGGAGCCTGCCAAGGCCAAGGCGCTGCTCGAACTGGCGCATGACGACAAGTCGCGGCGGATCGCCGAGAATCTCGTCGCCAAGAGCAAATATTACGACATCGCGCGCGAACTGGCCCAGATCACCAGCCGCCTGCCCCGCGACGATCGCGGGATGCGGCAGTTCGTGGTGTGCTCGGGCGGCGGCCCTTCGATCATGGAGGCGGCCAATCGCGGCGCGCATGACGTCGGGGCCGAGTCGGTGGGGCTCAACATCGTCCTGCCGCACGAGCAGGCGCCCAATCCCTATGTCACGCCCTCGCTGTCGTTGCAGTTCCACTATTTCGCGCTGCGCAAGATGCACTTCCTGCTGCACGCGCGTGCGCTGGCGGCGTTTCCAGGCGGGTTCGGCACGTTCGACGAATTGTTCGAACTGCTGACCCTGATCCAGACGGGGAAGATTCAGCCTATCCCGGTGCTTCTCTTCGGACGCGCCTTCTGGGAACGGGTGATCGATTTCGAGGCGCTGGTCGAGGAGGGCGTGGTGTCCGAGCGCGACCTGGGCATCTTCACCTATGTCGAAACCGCCGAGGAAGCGTGGGACGTGGTGCGCAACTTCTATGAAGAGCGCGCCCGCAAGGAAGCCGAGCAGGGGTAAGGCCCTGGCGTCTTGAAAGCTTGGCAGAGCCCGTCGTCGCGAGATGGCGGGCTTTGTCGTGAACAAGCGTCAGGTTCGTCGCCCCGCCCAACGAAAACGGGCCGGACGTTTCCGCCCGGCCCTTCCCTGATTACGCCGCCTTCGAGCGAGCCGCGCGCTTGCGCTCGTTCGGGTCGAGATAGCGCTTGCGCAGACGGATCGACTTCGGGGTCACTTCGACCATTTCGTCGTCGTCGATATAGGCGATAGCCTGCTCCAGCGTCATCTTCTTCGGCGGGGTCAGGCGGATCGCGTCGTCCTTGCCGCCGCTTGCGCGGAAGTTGGTCAACTGCTTCGCCTTCATCGGGTTGACCTCGAGGTCATCCGTCTTGGCGTTCTCGCCGATGATCATGCCTTCGTACAGCGCTTCGCCGTGGCCGACGAACAGGATGCCGCGCTCTTCGAGCGGACCCAGTGCATAGCCCTGCGCTTCGCCCGCGCCGTTCGAGATCAGGACGCCGTTCTTGCGGCCTTCGATCTTGCCCTTGTGCGGGCCGTAACGCTCGAACAGGCGGTTCATGATGCCGGTGCCGCGCGTGTCCGACAGGAACTCGCCGTGGTAACCGATCATGCCGCGCGACGGCGCGGAGAAGGTGATGCGGGTCTTGCCACCGCCCGAGGGACGCATGTCGGTCATCTCGGCCTTGCGCAGGTTCATCTTCTCGACGACCGTGCCCGAATATTCCTCGTCCACGTCGATGATGACGGTTTCGTACGGCTCGGTCTTCTTGCCGTCCTCGTCCTCGCCGAACAGCACGCGCGGGCGGCTGATGCCCAGCTCGAAGCCTTCGCGGCGCATCGTCTCGATCAGAACGCCAAGCTGGAGTTCGCCGCGACCGGCGACCTCGAAGCTGTCGCGGTCGTCGCTCTCGGTGACCTTCACCGCGACGTTCGATTCCGCTTCGCGCATCAGGCGGTCGCGGATCATGCGGCTGGTCACCTTGGTGCCCTCACGGCCCGCCATCGGCGAGTCGTTGACCGCGAAGCGCATCGACAGCGTCGGCGGATCGATCGGCTGCGCCTGGAGCGGCACGGTCACGCTGGTATCGGCGATGGTGTTCGCCACGGTGGCGACCGCCAGACCGGCCAACGAGATGATGTCGCCCGCCTTGGCTTCCTCGACCGGCACGCGGTCCAGGCCGCGGAACGACAGGATCTTCGACGCGCGGCCGGTTTCGATGACATTGCCATCGGCGTCGAGCGCGTGGATCGCCTGGTTCAGCTTGACCGTGCCCGAGTTGACGCGGCCGGTCAGGATACGGCCGAGGAAGTTGTCGCGGTCGAGCAGCGTCACCAGGAAGGTGAAGGGCACGTCCTCGACCTCGACCTTCGGGGCCGGAACATGGTTCACGATCGTCTCGAACATCGGGATCAGCGTGCCTTCGCGCGCGTCCATGTCGGTCGAGGCATAGCCGTTGCGGCCCGAGGCGTAGAGGACCGGGAAGTCCAACTGCTCGTCATTCGCGTCGAGCGAGACGAACAGGTCGAACACTTCGTCCAGCACTTCCTGGATACGCGCGTCGGCGCGGTCGACCTTGTTGACGACGACGATCGGCTTCAGGCCCAGCGCCAGCGCCTTGCCGGTCACGAACTTCGTCTGCGGCATCGCGCCTTCCGACGAATCGACCAGCAGGACGACGCCGTCGACCATCGACAGGATGCGCTCCACCTCGCCGCCGAAGTCGGCGTGTCCGGGGGTGTCGACGATGTTGATGCGGATCGACTCGTCGCTGCCCGGCGGAGTCCAGTCGACCGAGGTCGGCTTGGCGAGAATGGTGATCCCGCGCTCCTTTTCCAGGTCGTTGGAGTCCATCGCGCGTTCTTCGACACGCTGGTTGTCGCGGAAGGTGCCCGACTGGCGGAACAGCTGATCAACCAGGGTCGTCTTGCCATGGTCGACGTGCGCGATGATCGCCACGTTGCGGAGGCTCATGCAAATTTCTCTTGTTCGGAGGGTATGTCGCCGGGGCCCATAGCCGAAATGCGGCGCGAGCGAAAGGGCGGCGCGGATTTTGCGGCGCACAAAGGTCGTTCAGGGCGGAAACGTGCGGCCGAACACCTGGTTCCTCCCCGGCACGGGGAGGTGGCAGCCGAAGGCCTGACGGAGGGGGGCTTCCCCACAGGACGCCCCTTGCGGCACGCCCCCTCCACCAGCCTGCGACTGGTCCCCCTCCCCGTGCCGGGGAGGATCATTTGGCCTTGGGCACCACCTTCACCGACCAGTCCGTATCGGGCCGCAGGAAGCGCGCCGCGACCGCCTGCAAATCCGCCGGACCGATCGAGACGAAATCCTGCGCCAGCCGCTTGGTCGCCTCGACCCGTTGCGGGTCATAGGCCGCCCCGGCCAGACGCTGCATCCAGAACTGGTTGCCCGACGCCATGCGCGCCAGGCGCTGCGCCATGGGCCGCTTGATCCGTTGCAACTCGTCCGCGCCGATCGGGTTGGCGGCCAGGTCGGCGGCGATGGCGCGCGCGGTGGTCAGGAAGAAGTCGACCTTGTCGGGCGCGACCATGCCGATCGCGATCATCCGCCCGCCACTGGGCAGGCCGACCGGCCATTGGCTGGCGACCTGCGGGCTGTAGCTCGCGCCTGCCTTCGAACGGAGCTGGTCCATCAGCCGGTCGGAAAAGACCTGCGCCAACACGTCCAGCCGGTTGCGGATACGGTCGTCCGCCGATCCGCCGCCGGTCGGCCAGGCGATCACCGCCGCCGCCTGGTCGGCGGGGCCAGTATGGGTGCGCACCACCGGGGTGGCGACATGCGCGGGGAAGCGGACCGGCGGCACCGGACCCGCGGCCGCGGGTCGCGCCGGGATCGCGCCGAAGCTGTTCGCCACCGCCGCGATCGCCTCGTCCGGCTTCACGTCGCCGAAGACCGACACCTCGATCGGCCCCGTGGCGAGCAGCGGGGCCCAGAGCGCCTTGAAGCTTTCGGGCGTGGTCGCCCGGATTGCCGAGCGCGGCGGGGTGCCCCAGCGCGGATCGCCATCGCGCAGCAGCCGTTCCAGATCACGGCCCAACACCCCGTCGGGCGAGGCGTCGAACCCGTCATAACCCGCCAGCATCGCCGCCTTGGCCCGGTTGACCGGCGCGGGGTCCCAGCGCGGCGCAACCAGCTTGGCCGCCATCAGCTTCAGATTATCGGCATAATCGCCGGGCGAGGACAGCGCGTTGAAGGCAAAGGCATCGTCATCGATATCGAAGTCCATCCCCATGGTCCGCCCGGCGGTCAGCCGGTCGAGATCGCCCTGGTCGAACTTGCCGATACCGCCCGCGACCAGCGCGAGATCGGCGGCCCAGGCGGCGCTTTCCCGGTCGGCCGGAAGCGCATTGTATCCGCGCCCGAACCGCGCGCGCAGATAGACGCGCCCCGTCTCCCCGTCATTGGCCAGCAGCAGCAACCGCGTGCCATTGGCGAAGGTGACCTTCTCCAACCCCAGCTGGTCGATCTTCTCGCGCGACACGACCTTGCCGGGCGTGCCCAGCCTGGGAAGCTGTGCGAAGCTGATATTGCCCTGGCGACGGCGATGCTCGGCCAGCGGACGGACATCGGCCTTCAACGCGGCGGTCAGGCGTGCGACCGCATCCGGCTCCGGCGTGCGGGTGTTCACCAGCGCGCGGGTCGCCGTGCCCTGGAATATCTTCCGGGTGGAGGCGAGCACCGAGTCCGGCGTGAACATCTTCTTGTCGATCGCCTGGCGCAGGATCTGATAGCTCGTCTCCGGCGCGGTCACGGTTTCGCGGATGTCGAGCGCGCCGACCATGTCGTCGGCCTGCTTGGCCCCCGCCTCCACCCGCGCGGTGTCGACCTGGGTGCGCAGGATCGCATCGTAATCGGCGAGTTCGCGGTCGATCTCTCCTTGCGTCGGCTTGGTCGCCATGGCGGAGGCGATGACCGCGCGCACGTCCTTCAGCGCGGCTTCCCAATTGTCGCCGATCGGTATGACGTTGACGGTGGTCACATTGGCCGAGCGCGACACATCGTCCAGCGCGACGCTGGCCTGAAGGAAGCTGCCCCCCGCCCGCGCGCGATCTTCCAGACGGCGGCTGATGAGGCGCGCGGCGACCATGTCGACCATCCGCTTCTGGTTGAAGATCGCGGTATCGTCCTGATATTTCCAGGGACGCAGCACCGCCATCGCCACCACCGGCGGCATCGCCGGTTCGACCAGCGCGCCCGCGACGGCGGCATCCGCCTTGGGGCTGCCGAAATCGGGGGCGGGCGGCTTGGGGCCGACGCCCTGCCAGTCGCCGAAATTCCTGGCGACCAGCCGCGCGAACAGCAGCGGGTCGAGATCGCCCGAGATGATCACCACCGTATTTTCAGGGCGATACCAGCGGTCGTGGAAAGCGCGCACGCTGTCGGGCGTCGCGGCCTCCAGCGTCTTGAGCTGGCCGATCGGCGAGCGCTCGGCGAGCGGTTGTCCGGCGAAGAAGGTTTCGCGCAGCTTGTCCGAATAGCGGACCTGCGGGCCGGGCTGCTCGCGCCGCTCGGCCAGGACGACGGGCCGCTCGGCATTCAATGCCTCGCTGGTCATGTAGGGGGCGGACATCATGCCTGCCAGGATCTTCAGGCTTTCGTCCAGCCCCTGCTCGGTCGCGCCGGGCAGATCGAGTTGATAGACGGTCTGGGTCGGCGTGGTGGAGGCGTTGGAGTCCGAGCCGAAGGTCGCGCCCAGCCGCTGCCAGATGCGCTTGGCTTCGCCATCGGGCACATGCTGCGACCCGCGGAAGGACAGATGCTCGATCAGATGCGCGAAGCCGCGCTCCGAATCGCTTTCGTTGAGTGAACCGGCATCGATCCGCACCCGGACCGCCACCTGCCCCGGCGGCACGCCGTTGCGCCGCACGGCATAGCGCAGACCGTTCGGCAGGGTACCGAACTTCCATGCCTTGTCCTGCGGCAGGTCGGAATCCTTGTAGAGCCACGGGCTCTGGTCGACGCCCGGTATCGGCGGCAACGGGGCGAGCGGATCGCGCGCCGTCTGCGGCTGGGGTGCGGTCGCCACGGTGGCGGGGACCGGCATCCCCTGCGGGACCGATGGGTCCTGGGGCCGGTCGGTCCGGGGAGCCTGACCGATGACGGGAAGCGCCAGTCCGAGAAGGACCGGCAGGGCAAGACAGCGCATTGCGCGGGACGGAAACGCCATTCCCCCTCTTAACCCGTGGCCCGCCGCTTCGCCAGCCGCCCCTAAATCGCCCCAAAGCGCCTTGATCGCGCCGCGCCACCAGCCGCCGCGCCATCATTTGGGCGCACTATGCGCTTAGGGCGATGTCACTGATCCCGCATGACAAGGGCCCGTCAAAGGCCCGGATGCGGGGGCAGGCCGGGGATGTACGGAACGTGATGACCAAGTCGATGAATGCCGGTGCCCGGCGTCGGGCGTCGGACACAATATGGCATGAATCGGGCGAAACCGATGGCGATGGACCGATGCCCGCCGCCCGGCGATTTCAGCGCGATTCGGACCGGGTCGAGCGTATCGCGTCTCTGGTCCCGCCACCCGCCGCCGAACCCGTCGCAGGTCCGCCCGTCCCCGCCCCGACCGGCGGCGCGATGCTCCACCGGTTCGGCCGCCTGTTCGACGGGCTGATCGCGTCCCAGTCGCTGGCCTCCACCGATCCCGTTCTCGACGTTCGCGACTTCGCCTGGACCGCCGGGCTGCGCCGCGAATGGGCCGCGATTCGCGCCGAGGCGGTGGCGATGGCGCCCTCCGGCCTGATGCCGCTCTGGCAGGATGGCGGGGCGGTGGCCATTCGCGCGCCGGGGTGCCCGCGCACCCTCGCGGCGCTTCGGGCGATCCCCGGCCTGTACGACGCCGCCTTCGCCTCGCTCGCGCCCAATGCGCATATCCCGACGCGGCGCGGCGCGACCAAGGGGCTGATCACCTGTCACCTCGGACTGGTCGTGCCGCGCGACGGCGGGGCCCGGATGCGCGTGCGCGATCGCATCCTCCGCTGGGCGGAGGGCGAGACGCTGATCTTCGACGACAGTTTCGATCACGAGATCCACAATGACGCCGAAGGGCAGCGGATCGTCCTGCGCATCCGCTTCGCCCGCCCGCTGCGACGGCCGGGGCAATGGGTGGCGGGGGCGGTGCTGCGGCTGTTGCGGGAGCGGATCTGATCCGATCCTCCCCGATGCGGGGAGGATCTAGCCGAACCGCCCAGCCCCAGGTTGCGCGCTGGAAACGCATCCTTTCCCGTGTCCCGCTTGATCCCCGCCGCCGCCCGCGCCACATGGGGGCCATGCTGATCGAGACCGAACCCACGCCCAACCCGGCGACGCTGAAATTCCTGCCCGGCCGCAAGGTGATGGACAGCGGGACGCGCGACTTCGCCTCCCCCGAGGAAGCCGGTGCCAGCCCGCTGGCCGAGGCGATCTTCAATCTGGGCGACGTGACCGGCGTGTTCTTCGGTCGCGACTTCGTGTCGGTGACGATCGCGCCGGGCGTCGACTGGTCGGACGTGAAGCCCGATGTGCTGGGCATCCTGCTCGACCATTTCTCGGCGCAGATGCCGCTGTTCAAGCAGGGCGCGGCGGACTTCGCGGTGCCGGTGGAGGAAGAAGCCTTTGCCGACGATCCCGAGGACGCCGACATCGTCGCGCAAATCCGCGAACTGATCGACACGCGCGTGCGGCCTGCGGTCGCCAATGACGGCGGCGATATCGTCTATCGCGGCTTCGACAAGGGCAAGGTCTTTCTCAAGATGCAGGGCGCATGCGCCGGTTGCCCCTCGTCCACCGCGACGTTGAAGAACGGGATCGAGCAGTTGCTCCGCCACTACGTCCCCGAAGTCACCGAAGTGAGGGCCGTCTGATGAACCCGATCGACGACGCCAGCCTGGACCGGCTGTTCCGCGAGGGGCGCACCTTCAACCATTATCTCGACAAGCCCGTGGGCGAGGACGAGATTCGGGCGCTTTGGGACCTGATGAAGATGCCCCCGACCTCGACCAACCAGAGCCCCGCGCGGCTGGTCTGGTGCCTGAGCCAGGAGGCCAAGGACAAGCTGGCCGATTGCGCCTCCGGCAGCAATGCGGAGAAGATTCGCGCCGCCCCCGCCACGGTCATCATCGGCATGGACGTGAACTTCCACGAATATCTGCCGCAGCTATTCCCGCATGTCGATGCCAGGAGCTGGTTCGACGGCAATACCGAATTGCGCGAGGCCTCGGCCTTCCGCAACAGTTCGCTCCAGGGGGCCTATCTGATCCTCGCGGCACGGGCGCTGGGGCTGGATACCGGCGCGATGTCGGGCTTCGATCAGGGTGCGGTGGACAAGGCCTTCTTCGCCGATCAGCCGGGCGTGCGGTCCAACTTCATCGCGACCATCGGCTATGGCGACCGCAGCACGCTTCACCCGCGCAATCCGCGCCTGGCGTTCGAACAAGCCAACCGAATCGTCTGAGCCGCCTCCGTGAGCCGCACCTTGCGCACGCTGGTCATCGACACCGCCACCGCCGCCTGCTCGGTCGCCCTGCTCGACGGCGACCGGGTGATCGCCCGCGCGCATGACGTGGTCGGGCGCGGCCATGCCGAAAAGCTGGTGCCGATGATCGCCGCCCTGCCGGATGGCGGACGGGCAGAGCGCATCCTGGTCGATTGCGGCCCCGGCAGCTTCACCGGCATCCGCGTGGGCATCGCCGCCGCGCGCGGGCTGGCACTGGGTTGGGGGGCGAGCGCGTCGGGCTACAATTCGCTGGCGCTGGTCGCCGCCGCCTTTTTCGCGGACTCGCCGGACGAGAGTGTCTCGGTCGTGCTGGAGGGCGGACATGGCGAGGTCTTCGTACAGGCTTTCGCGCGTGACCTGACCCCGCTCTCCCTCTTCGCGTCGATGAAGCCCGATGCGGCGCTGGCAGCGCTCGACGGGCGGACGGCGGTGGGCAACGGTGTGCGCTGGCTGACCGCGCTGCAAGCCGACCTGCCCGTGGTCGAGGCGTTGCCCAATGCGGCGGAGGCGTGGCGCCTGCCCGCCGCCCTGACCGACCTGCCCCCCCGCCCCGTCTATGGCCGCGCGCCCGACGCCAAGCTGCCCGGCGGGATCACGCCGCCGGGGCTCGCCGCCTGATGGCCAGCCTCAGCCTGACACTGCGCGGCGGCGATGCGCGTGATGCCGGGGTCGTCGAACAGGTCATGGCCGCCGCCTTCGACCCGCAATGGGGAGAGGCGTGGACCCGCGCGCAATTGCTCGGCGTGATGGCCATGCCGGGCATTCACCTGCTGATCGCGGAAGCGGGCGGCGACGCGGTGGGCTTCGCACTGACCCGCTCGGTGATGGACGAGGCGGAATTGCTGCTGCTCGGCGTCGCGCCCGATCACCGCCGCAGCGGCATCGCCAGCGCGCTGGTCCGCATGGTCGTCGCCGACTGCGCCGCGCGCGGGGTGGTCACGCTGCATCTGGAGGTCCGGTCGAACAATCCGGCCGTGCTGTTCTATACCGCGCACGGCTTTGAGAAATGCGGCGAACGGCGCAATTATTACAAGGGCGCGGACGGGCGGCATTACGACGCCCACACCTATTCCCGAGCCATCGGCTGACCCGATCACAGTTTCCGGGTTATTGCGAGTCGCTATCCCTTTTCGCAATAGTGCTTTGCGCGTAGAGAGGGGATCAGCCCGAGGAGTTACACGTTACCATGGCCCGCAAAATCGATCTCGAAGCGCTGTGCGCACAAAAAGGACTGCGCATCACCGAACAGCGCCGCGTGATCGCCCGCGTCCTGTCGGAAGCGGAGGACCATCCCGATGTGGAAAAGGTCTATGAGCGCGCCGCCAAGATCGATCCGGGCATCTCGATCGCGACGGTGTACCGCACGGTCCGCCTGTTCGAAGAGGCGGGCATCCTCGACCGCCACGATTTCGGCGACGGCCGCGCCCGCTACGAACCCTCGCCCGAAGCACATCACGACCATCTGATCGATGTCGAGACGGGCCGGGTGATCGAGTTCGTCGACCCCGAACTGGAGCAACTGCAAAAGGCGATCGCCGAAAAGCTGGGCTTCCGCCTGGTCGATCACCGGATGGAGCTTTACGGCGTCAGCCTCGACCGCAAGAACTGATGGCGGCGGTCGCCGCCTCGATCGACGCGCGACCGTAAAGGCGGCCTGCGCGCAGCAGGTCGCCTTTCTTGCATTATCGGCACCTTGCTGGTCGCGCTGGCGCTGCACGGCGCGTGGCGGGCGCTGGGGCGGGACTCGCCCTGGCCGCGCCGGTTCCTGCGGCGGGTGGCCGTCATTCTGGGCGCGGATATCCGGGTGGTCGGCCAGCCGCTGACCCGCGATGCGGCAATCGCGGCCAACCACCTGAGCTGGTTCGATATTCTTCTGCTGGCGGGCACGTCGGGCGCACGCTTCGTCGCCAAGGCGGAGGTGGCGAGCCTGCCGCTGATCGGCTGGCTGGCGAGCCTCAACCGCACCCTCTTCGTCGCGCGCGGCGACCGGCTGGGCGTCGGCGATCAGGTCGCGACGATCCGCGCGGCGCTGACCGAGGGACAGCCCTTGGCGATCTTTCCCGAGGGCACGACCGGCGACGATCTGTCGCTCCTGCCCTTCAAGCCCGCCCTGTTCGCCGCGCTCGTCCCGCCGGTCCCCTGCATCCGGGTGCAGCCGGTGCGGATCGACTATGGCGCGGCGGCCGCCGATCTGGCGTGGCTGGGCGAGGATGCGGGGGATGCCCATGCCAAACGGGTCCTGCGCCGCGCGGGGCGGTTCACGGTGACGCTCCACTATCTCGCCCCCTTCGACCCCGCCGACTTTCCCGACCGCAAGGCCATGGCGGCGGAGGCACGCGCGCGGATCGCCGCGTCCTGACGCGCGGGACGACGGATTGCCGGGTGCTGGCGACGCGGCCCGATTTGCGATAAGGGGCGCGTCATGCCCGCATCCCCCAAGACCTTTCACGTCAAGTCCTTCGGCTGTCAGATGAACGTCTATGACGGCGAGCGCATGGCCGAATTGATGGCCGCGCAAGGCCTGTCCGCGACCGACGACGCCGCCGCCGCCGATCTGGTCGTGCTCAACACCTGCCACATCCGCGAAAAGGCGACCGAGAAGGTCTATTCGGACATCGGGCGTCTTCGGAAGGACGCGGGCGAACAGGGCCGCAAGCCGATGATCGCGGTCGCGGGCTGCGTCGCGCAGGCCGAGGGCGCGGAGATCGTCCGTCGCGCCAAGGTGGACGTGGTCGTCGGACCGCAGGCCTATCACAACCTGCCCGCACTCGTCGCCAAGGCGGCGGCGGGCGAGGCGGCGCTCGACACGGACATGCCGGTCGAGTCGAAGTTCGGCCACCTGCCCGGTCGTCGCAAGGTGAACCCGTCCGCCTTTCTGACGGTGCAGGAAGGCTGCGACAAATTCTGCACCTATTGCGTGGTGCCCTATACGCGCGGCGCGGAGGTCAGCCGTCCCTTCGCGGCGATCGTCGACGAGGCCAAGGCGCTGGTCGATGCGGGCGCGCGTGAGATCACGCTGCTGGGCCAGAACGTCAACGCCTGGAACGATGCGGACAATCGCGGCCTGCACGGCCTGATCCGCGAGTTGGACCGGATTCCGGGGCTGCACCGCATCCGCTATACCACCAGCCACCCCAACGACATGACGCAAGGGCTGATCGACGCGCACCGCGATGTCGAGAGCCTGATGCCCTTCCTGCATCTGCCGGTCCAGTCGGGCAATGACCGCATCCTGAAGGCGATGAACCGCCAGCATAGTCGCGACAGCTATATGCGGCTGATCGACCGCGTTCGGGCGGTGCGGCCCGACATCGCGCTGTCGGGCGATTTCATCGTCGGCTTCCCCGGCGAAACCGAGGCGGAGTTCGCCCACACGCTGAGCCTGGTCGATGCGATGGGTCATGCCCAGGCGTTCAGCTTCAAATATTCCCCCCGCCCCGGCACCCCGGCGGCGACCATGGCGGACCAGGTTCCGGCGGAGGTGATGGACGACCGACTCCAGCGCCTGCAAGCGGCGCTCAACCGCGACCAGCACGCGTTCAACGCCGCCAGCGTCGGCCGGACCTGCACCGTGTTGATCGAACGGCGCGGCAAGCTGCCCGGCCAGATGCTGGGCAAGTCCCCCTGGCTCCAGTCGGTCCATCTGATCGGCGACCACCGGATCGGCGATCTCGTCGAGGTGGAACTGGTCGCGGCCGGTCCCAACTCGCTGACCGGACAGGCAAAGATCCGCGAGGCGGCGTAAGCCCCTTCCTTTCCTCCGTTCAGGCTGAGCGAAGTCGAAGCCCACGCCAAAGATTTTGTTCACGCGAAGGCGCAAAGGCGCTGCATTTGCGGATGATGCATCTCGTCATCGCAGCCGGAAGACTTTGAGGCGACCGGAGGCTGATGGACACAGTGCGCAGCCGGGCGTACCATCTTTGCGCCTTCGCGGCTTCGCGTGAACCATTTTCCTTTGATCGCGCAGAGGCGCAGAGAGCGCGGAGGTAGAAGAAGGTCTCCCGATCGCGAGGGTGGGCTCTTCTTCTCTGCGCCCTCTGCGCCTCCGCGCGCCAAAAACCTCCCGCCGTCACACCTATGTCATGCAATTTCGCTGGCGTTCCGATCCCGTCGCCCCCATCTTGGTGGCAACCACAGACGGTGAAAGGACCGCATGAGCCGCAAGCCCCTCCCCGCCCAGGCCGGTGAACGCAGCCGGGCGGAACTCAGCTTCGACAAGCCGCAAGTGCTGGCGCAGCTATTCGGCCAATATGACCGCAATCTGGTCGCGTTGGAAAATCGACTGGGCGTCTACATCACCGCACGCGGCAACCGGGTGGGGCTGGAGGGAACCGCCGAGCAGGTCGGCCTGGCCCGCGACGTGCTGAACGACCTTTATTCCCGTATCCAGCGTGGGGAAGAGGTGGACACCGGCCTGGTCGACGCCTTGATCGCGATGGCGTCCGAACCGACGCTCGACGGTATCCTGAGCGCGGAACGTACCTCCGCCCCGCCGATCATGATCCGCACGCGCAAGAAGACGATCGTCCCGCGCACCCCGGCCCAGGCGCATTATATGAAGCAGCTCGTGTCGAACGACATGATCTTCGCGCTCGGGCCGGCGGGCACCGGCAAGACCTATGTCGCGGTGGCGCAGGCGGTGGCGCAGCTCATCACCGGCTCGGTCCAGCGGCTGATCCTGTCGCGCCCGGCGGTCGAGGCGGGCGAGCGGCTGGGCTTCCTGCCCGGCGACATGAAGGAGAAGGTCGATCCCTATCTCCGCCCGCTCTACGACGCGCTCTATGACTGCCTCCCCGCCGAGCAGGTGGAACGGCGCATCGCCAGCGGCGAGATCGAGATCGCGCCGATCGCCTTCATGCGCGGCCGGACGCTGGCCGATGCCTTCGTCATCCTCGACGAGGCGCAGAACACCACGCCCGCGCAGATGAAGATGTTCCTGACCCGCTTCGGCCAGAACAGCCGCATGGTCATCTGCGGCGATCCGAACCAGGTCGACCTGCCCGGCGGCGTCGCGGCGTCCGGCCTGGCCGACGCGGTCCGCCGACTGGAGGGCGTGGAGGGTATCGCGATGAGCCGCTTCACCGCCGCCGACGTGGTCCGCCACCCGATCGTCGGCCGGATCGTCGATGCCTATGAGGGGCCCAACGCCTGACCCTGCTTTCGATGGCGTAACGGTGGAACTGTTGTTAGGGGGCGGCGATTTTCACCTCGTCCGCACCCTATTTCCGGAAAGGCTCCGATGATCGAGATTGCGCTGATCCATGAAGAGCCCTGGTCCGGGGACGAAGACCAGTGGACCGCGCTTGCCACCCGCGCCGCGCGCGCCGCGATCGAGCGGACGCCGCATGGGCCGCTGCTGACCACGCCCGCGACCATCGAGATTTCGGTCCGGCTGACCAGCGATGACGAGGTCCATGCGCTGAACCGCCAATATCGGCAGAAGGACAAGCCGACCAACGTCCTGTCCTTCCCCATGGTCCAGCCCGACCTGATCGAGACGGTGACGCAGAATTCGGACGATGGCGAGGTGTTGCTGGGCGACATCGTGCTGGCCCATGGCGTCTGCGTCGCGGAGGCCGCCGAGCGTGGCATCGCGACCGAAACGCATGCGACTCATCTTCTGGTGCATGGCGTTCTGCATCTGCTAGGCTATGACCATATGAACGATGACGAGGCGGAGGCGATGGAAGCGATCGAACGCGACGCGCTGGCCAGCCTCGGCATCGACGACCCCTATCACGTACGCGAGGACTGACACCCCCCGATGGCCGACGGCCCCAGTAGCAGCACCGGCAACGGTGACTCCAACGAATCCAGTATATGGCGCGGGCTGAAAAGCCTGATCTTCGGCGGCGAGCACGAAGAATCCCTGCGCGACCAGCTGGAAGACGCGATCGACCGGCATGAGGGCGATCCGGGCCCCGACGCCAAGGGCGACCTGACCCCGCTGGAGCGGCAGATGGTCCGCAACCTCCTGCATTTCGGCGAGCGCGATGCCGGTGACGTGGGCGTGCCCCGTGCCGACATCATCGCGGTCGAGGAGCGGACGACCTTCGACCATCTGGTCCAGATCTTCGCCGAGGCGGGGCATAGCCGCCTGCCCGTCTATCGCGAGACGCTCGATTCGATCATCGGCATGGTCCATATCAAGGATGTCTTCAACATCCTGGCGACCGGGGCCGCGCACCCTGAGACGATTTCCGGGCTGATCCGCGATCCGCTCTATGTCCCCATGTCGCGCGGCGCGCTCGATCTGCTCGCCGATATGCGCCAGAAGCGGGTGCATCTGGCGGTGGTGCTGGACGAATATTCGGGCACCGAGGGCCTCGTCACCATCGAGGATCTGATCGAGGAAATCGTCGGCGAGATCGAGGACGAGCATGACGACGCGCCGCAAGCGTTGCTGGTGCCGCTCGACGGCGGGGCCTGGGATGCGGATGCGCGGGTCAGCCTGGAAGAAGTCGGCCGCGCGGTCGATCCCGCGCTCGAAGAGGCCGAGGACGATGTCGACACGCTGGGCGGCCTGACCGCCGTGCTGGCGGGTCAGGTTCCCCCGACCGGCACCTGTATCGACCATCCCAGCGGCTGGCGGATCGAGGTGACCGAAGCGGACGAACGCCGCATCCATCGCCTGCGCCTGCATCCGGCGGTGGCGTCTGAAGTCGAGTGACCGAAACCATGTCGGAGGACCTTATCCGCGCCTATCGGGCGGCGGACCGGGATGCGTGCCTGGCGCTGTTCGACGGCAACACGCCCGGTTTCTTCGCGCCGTCGGAGCGGGCGGATTTCGTGCGTTTCCTCGAACGCCACGCGGCGGAATGGGCGTTTCAGGTCATCGAGCGGGACGGGCATATCGTTGCCTGTGGCGGCTTTGCCTTGGGGACGGACGCCAGCACCGCGCATCTGTGCTGGGGCATGGTGGAGAACGGCCTCCACCGCCAGGGTCTGGGTCGCCTTCTGACGCAGGCCCGGCTGCACGCTGCGGCGGAGATGCCGGGCGTCGCCCAAGTGCACCTCGACACCAGCCAGCACAGCGAAGGCTTCTACGCCCGCTTGGGCTTCCAGACGGAGCGCGTCACGGTCGATGGTTACGGTCCGGGGCTGGACCGATATGATATGGTGCGAACGGTTCAGAGCGCGATGATATCAGGCTGATCCACCCCTCTCCTTCCGGGAAGGGGCTCGGGTCGGGTCGATGTCATCCGGCTCGATCGACAAGCGCCGATGGCAAATCACTCGCTCGATCACACTAGCCATTCCGATGCGTTAGCGTGAGTGAACGACGCGCGATATGAAGCGTGCCAGTGCATAGGCGTCGCCTTGGAGCATCGTAAATCCCTCCAGAGCGAAGCGGGCACGAGGACTTGCCAGTTTCAAGAATCGATGGCGTGAATAACCTCCCTGACATTCGCGCCATCGAAGGCCGCCGGTGCGCTCCCCTGTGGCACCGGCGGCCGCCATGGTCAGGCGGCAGGAAGCAGCGAGTCCACGTCGCGCACCGCCACGATCCAGCGATAAAAGGCGTCGGTCAGCGCGTAACGGAAAAACAGCGGCTCGACCTCGATCCGCTTGGGATTGCCCAGGCAATGTCTGGCCCGGTCGAGGATGCGATAGACATATTGGGTCTGTAACGCCGCATCGCCATGCGCACGCACCATCCGTGTGGTTTCCTCCGGCTCCGCACGAACCAGGCATTGCGTGACCTGCGCCCGGATTTTTTCGTCCGGATAGGCGAAGAGCAACCGCTGCTTCTCCCGCGCCTCCAGTCGGGCGATCGCCGCCGGATCGTCGACCTCCTGCGCCGTCAGGGCAGCGTCAGGGGCGAATCGCGCGATCGCCGCTTCCAACACCGCGCCACGGTCATAATTGCTGCGGCACACCGGCAGGCCCGTGACGGTATAGACCTGCCAGCAACTCGCCAGATCGGGCGGCGGAGGCAAGGGCGGTGACGGCATGTCGGGCCAGCAGGCCTGATTGGCACGGATGAAGCTGTCCATCGCGAGCAGGGTCGTCGGCCTGTTGGGCTGACCATCGATCGCGCGACGCAGGACCTTGGGCGGGAAGAAGGGCGCACAGCGGACGAACATCTGCGCCTTTTCATCGAGCGTGCGGTTGACGATCCGGTCGCTCTGCACCGTGATGCCCGGTGGCGGCGGGGCCTGGGTGCTCGGCAGCCTCTCGCCCTGAACGACGACATCCCGCCCCGGCGATCCCTTGGGCGTGTCGCGATCCTGCGCCGCCCCCGGAGTTGCTGCCACCACCAACGAAAGGATCGCGATCCCCCGGCTCCATATCCCCATGCGCATGTCATGCCCTCCCAAGCCTTGCCCACGCCGTCCGCAGAATGTCGGAAATATCGTTTCGGTGCCAGTGCGAGATTTGCGCAGGGCCCCCTTCCCCCCACGCCGGCATCGGCCTAGTTTCGCGCCATGCGCAAACATGTCCTGATCCTGCTGGCCATTTTCGTTCTGGTCGGTGTCGCCGTCTTCGCCTGGCTCGCCTGGCCCGATCGGGCGCGGTTGAGCGTCGATCAGGTCGCCGGACGCCAACCGACGATCCAGGCCCCGCGCGAGCAGGTCATTCCGACCGTCAACATCGCCAAACCCGTGGGCTGGACGAACGGCGCGAAGCCGAGCGTGGCGCAGGGCCTGACCATTCGGTCCTTCGCCACCGGGTTCGACCATCCGCGCTGGCTGTACGAACTGCCCAATGGCGACGTGCTGGTCGCCGAGACGAACTCGCCGCCCCGCCCCAGCGCCGGGCTGGTGCAGCGGGTGATGAACTTCTTCCTCGGGCGCGCGGGTGCGGCGGTGCCGTCGGCCAACCGCATCACCTTGCTCCGCGATACCGATGGCGACGGCGTGGCGGACGTGAAGACGCCGTTCATGACCGGGCTCAACTCGCCCTTCGGCATGGTGCTGTTCGACGGGCAACTCTACATCGCCGACACCGACGCGCTGGTCCGCGTGCCCTATCGCGAGGGAGAGACGAAGATCACCGCCAGGCCCGAAAAGGTCGTGCCGCTCAATCCGGCGGGCAATCACTGGGCGCGCAACGTGATCGCGTCGGGTGACGGGCAGACGCTGTTCGTCTCGGTCGGATCGTCGAGCAACATCGCCGAGAACGGCATGGACGCCGAAAAATACCGTGCCGCCATCCTCCAGGTTTGGCCCAAGGACAAGAATTGGCGGATCTATGCGGCGGGGCTGCGCAACCCGAACGGCATGGCCATCAATCCGGGCAACGGCCGGCTGTGGACCGTGGTCAACGAGCGCGACATGCTGGGCTCCGACCTGGCGCCCGACTATCTGACCCAGGTCGAATTCGGCGACCATTTCGGCTGGCCCTGGTATTATTGGGGCGGCTATCCCGACACGCGGGTCGAGCCCGCCAACCCCGCGCTCCAGCAATATGTGAAGCGTCCCGACTATGCGCTGGGGCCGCACGTCGCGGCGCTGGGCCTGACCTTCTCGAAGGGGGCCAGGCTGGGCGACCGGTTCGCCAAGGGGGTCTTTATCGGCGAGCATGGCTCTTGGAATCGCAAGCCCGCCTCGGGCTACAAGGTGGTGTTCGTACCGTTCGGCGCGAACAACTTCCCCGTCGCCAATGCCAAGCCGGTCGAGGTGGTCGGCGACTTCCTCAACGCCAAGGGCGAGGCACAGGGACGGCCCGTGGGCGTAATCGTCGACAAGACGGGCGGGCTGCTCGTCGCGGACGATGTCGGCAACGTGGTGTGGAAGGTCAGCGCCGCCCGGTGACGCGGCGGCAGGCTTCGGGGGCGAGGATCCTGCTCGCCCCCTGACCCGCTCAGGCGGGCTTCGCCTTCAGGAGCGCCAGGCCGAAGCCCATGAAGATGACGCCGGTCACCCGGTTGAACGCCCGCTTCACCATCGGCCTGCTCATATAGCGCGACAGCGAACGCCCGCCGAACGCATAGACGACGTACCAGAATGCCTCGATCACCGCGAAGGTCGCGACTAGGATCGCGAACTGCGGCACCTGCGCCCTGGCGGGATTGATGAACTGCGGCAGGAAGGCGACCGCGAACAGGATCAGCTTGGGATTGCTGATCCCGATCAGAAAGCCGCCGCGAAACACCGCCAGCCGCGACAGACTCGGCACGATCGGCGCGTCACCGACATCGACGGGTGCGACATTCGCCCGCCACGCCTTGACGCCCAGGAACAGCAGATAGGCGACGCCCGCATAGCGGATCACCTCGAACGCCCCCGGCAATGCCAGCAACAGGGTGGTGAGGCCCGCAGCCGAAGCGGCGAGGACGATCACCACCGCGCTCAGGCACCCGGCCATGGCGGCGACGCTGCGCCGCAACCCCATATCGACCGAGCGGGTCATGATGTGCAGCATATTCGGGCCGGGCGTCCCGGACACCAGAAAGACCGCCCCGACGAAGAGCCACCAGGTGTGAATCGCCATATACCCCCCTTTTCCCCCTTAGCGGGCGTAGGACACGCCCTTACTTCAACAGCTTCGGCGCCTCCGACCGGATCACCGCCTCCAACTGGCTGGAAAAGAGCGACAGGAAGGCGGGCAGGTTCACCACCGCATGAACCTTGTCCTCATAGACGGTCGCCTGCGCACCGATCGACTGGCCCATGGCCCCGACGGTGAAGTGCATCTTATCGCCGTCCCAGCGATGCTCGACCGTGGCGCCGCCGGGAATCAGCTTGCCGATCTTGCCGATGCCGCCGTCCAGCCGTTCGCGCACCCCCGCCTTGCCGAGCTGGTGCGGGATATCGAGGGAGATGGGCGCGCTCATGCGGTCATCTCCGTGGCGAACAGCATCGAATCATCGGCAAAGGCCTTGAACTCCAGGGCATTGCCGCTGGGGTCGCGGAAGAACATCGTCGCCTGCTCGCCGGGCTGCCCCTTGAAGCGAACATAGGGCGCGATGCCGAAGGCGATGCCCGCCGCCTCCACCCGCGCGGCCAGCTTGTCCCAGTCGGGCATGGTGAGGACCACGCCAAAATGGGGGACGGGCACCTGATGACCATCGACCGCATTCTCCACCGCGACGGGCTTCGCGGCGGGGTCGAGATGCGCGACGATCTGGTGGCCGAACAGGTCGAAGTCGATCCAATGGTCGCTGGATCGCCCTTCGGGGCAGCCCAATACCTCGCCATAGAAGTGTCGGGCGGCGGCCAGATCGTGGACCGGGAAGGCGAGATGGAAGGGGCGTAGGGTCATGAGGAGAAGCTAGGGTCTGGGGGCGGGTTTTTCCACCTCTTGCAGCTATGCCCCTCCACCACCCGGCTTTGCCGGGCGGTCCCCCTCCCCAAGCACAGCTTGGGGAGGAATGGGCTGCACAAATCCTCCCCAAGCTGTGCTTGGGGGACCACGGACAGCATGGTGGAAGGGGCATAGCCGCACATCCCGCATTGCTCCTGTCACAGCCACGCGCCATATCCTGCGCCCGTGACCCGCTATCCCGCTCTTATCGCCCTGATCGCCGGGGCCGTCGCCGCCTGCGGCTTCGCGCCGCTCGACCTGTGGCCGCTGTCCATCGCGGGGCTGATCGTCCTGCTGGCGCTCGTGCAGGATGCGCCGAACATCCGGGGCGCGCTGTGGCGGGGATGGGCGTTCGGCGTCGGGCATTTCACCGTCAACAACAACTGGTTCCAGCACGCCTTCGACTTTCAGGACAAGATGCCGCCGGTACTCGGCTATTTCGCGGCGGTCGGGCTGGCGCTGTATCTGGCGATCTTCCCCATGGCGGCGGCGGGCGTGGCATGGCGATTTCGCGGGAAGCGCCGCGATGCCGCCCCCGATGCGGCTTATGTGCTGATCTTCGGGGCCGCGTGGATCGCCACCGAATATCTGCGAGCGCGGCTGTTCACCGGCTATGCCTGGGACCCGCTGTCGGTCGTCTGGCTTCCGGTGATCGGCGTGGCGCGGGTCAGCGCGCTTGTCGGCACCTATGCGCTGTCGGGGCTGACGGTGGTGCTGGCGGGCGCGATCTGGCTGGCGATGCTGCGACGCTGGCATCTGGCGGCGGTGATGGTCCCGGCCTGCGGGATCGCCGCGCTGTCCGCCCCCCTCACCCGCGCGCCCGATCCCGCACCCGACGCGCCGCTGGTGCGGGTCGTCCAGCCCAATGTCGCGCAGGATCAGCGGGGCGAGAGCGACGGGCCGATCCTGCTCGAACGGCTGATCGCGCTGTCGGGCCGTCCCGGCGCCCGCCCCCGTCTGGTCCTGTGGCCAGAGGGCGTGGTGCGCGACATGATCGAGGACGGCTATCCCGACTGGGCCTATTTCGGGTTCAACTATGCGCCGCCATTCTGGGATCGCCGCCGGATCGCCAGCGTTCTGGGGCCGCGCGATACCGCGCTGGTCGGCGGCACCGCGCTGAACTTCTCGCCGGATCGTCGCCAGGTGACCAGCGCCGCCAACAGCGTGTTCGCCATCTCGTCGCAAGCGCGGATCATCGGCCGCTACGACAAGGCGCATCTCGTGCCTTATGGCGAATATCTGCCCATGCCGTGGCTGCTCAAGCCGCTGGGCCTGGCGCGCCTGGTCCCCGGCGACATGGATTTCAGCGCGGGGCCCGGCCCGCGCAATCTGCGCATACCCGGCTTCGGACCGGTCGGGGTGCAGCTTTGCTATGAGATCATCTTCTCGGGCCAGGTGGTCGACCGGGCGCATCGTCCGCGCCTGCTGTTCAACCCTTCCAACGACGCGTGGTTCGGGCGCTGGGGCCCGCCCCAGCATCTAGCGCAGGCACGGATGCGCGCGATCGAGGAAGGGCTGCCGATCCTGCGCGCGACGCCCAACGGCATTTCCGCGATCATCGCCGCCGATGGCCGGCTGGTCGCCACCGTCCCGCATCTGACCGCCGGGGCCGCCGAAGCCCCCCTGCCCGTCGCGCTGGCCCCTACCCTCTTCTCCCGGATCGGCAATATCATGGCGCTGGCCATCGCCATGGCGCTGGCCGCGATCGCCGTTGCCATCCGCCGTCGCGGTCGCTAGAGGACATATAAAGCTATCTTTATATCCTTATGAGGACGGGAATGCGGAACTCGTACATCTTCACCTCGGAATCGGTTTCCGAAGGTCACCCCGACAAGGTCGCCGACCAGATCAGCGACGCCATCGTCGACCTGTTCCTGTCCAAGGACTCCGAAGCACGCATCGCGTGCGAAACGCTGACCACCACCAACAAGGTCGTGCTGGCGGGTGAAATCCGCTGCAAGGGCGTGTTCGAGAACGACCAGTGGGCCGAAGGCGCGCTGGAGGAGATCGAGCAGACCGTGCGCGATACCGTCAAGCGGATCGGTTACGAGCAGTCGGGCTTCCACTGGCAGACCTTCGACTTCTCGAACAACCTGCACGCTCAGTCGGCGCACATCGCGATGGGCGTGGACGAGAGCGGCAACAAGGACGAAGGCGCGGGCGACCAGGGCATCATGTTCGGTTACGCGACCGACGAGACCCCCGGCCTGATGCCCGCCACCCTTTATTACAGCCACAAGATCCTGGAAAAGATGGCGGCCGACCGCCATTCCGGCGCGGCCCCCTTTCTGGAGCCCGACGCCAAGAGCCAGGTCACCCTGCGCTATGAGAACGGCGTGCCCGTCGGCGCGACCGCGATCGTCGTGTCGACCCAGCATTCGGCTGAGTTGTCGAACGAAGCGGGCCAGGCCAAGCTTCGCGACTATGTGAAGTCGGTCCTGACCGACATCCTGCCCGAAGGCTGGCTGCCGGACGACAAGCAGATCTACGTCAACCCGACCGGCCTGTTCGAAATCGGCGGCCCGGATGGTGATGCCGGCCTGACCGGTCGCAAGATCATCGTCGACACCTATGGTGGTGCGGCTCCGCATGGCGGCGGCGCGTTCAGCGGCAAGGACCCGACCAAGGTCGATCGCTCGGCCGCCTATGTCGCGCGCTACCTCGCCAAGAACGTCGTCGCGGCGGGCCTGGCCAAGCGCTGCACCATCCAGCTTTCCTATGCGATCGGCGTTGCCGAGCCGCTGTCGGTCTATGTCGACCTGCACGGCACCGGCACCGTCGAGGAAGCCAAGCTGGAGGCTGCGCTGCCCAAGCTGGTCCGCCTGACGCCCAAGGGCATTCGCGAACATCTGAAGCTCAACGCGCCGATCTATTCGAAGACCGCCGCTTATGGTCACTTCGGCCGCGAGGCGGAAGGCGCGCTGTTCACTTGGGAAAAGACCGACCTAGTCGACCGGATCAAGGCCGCCGTCGCCTGATCCGATCATCATCGGCAAAAGGAAAAGGGGGGCTCCGGCTCCCCTTTTTCGTTTTTTAAAGCCGGATCGATATGGAGTTGATCCCCCCTACAGGGGATCGTTGCGAAAGATCAGCGTCCTGTCCTTTTCACGCACCACCCCGGCGAAGGCCGGGGTCCGGTGACGTCGCGATGGGAGCGGCTTACCAACGCCTCCCCCAACGGGATCCCGGCCTTCGCCGGGATGGTCTGGCGGGTTTTGCCACGATCCCCTGAAGGAGAGGGGCTCGGCCAGGATCAACTCCATGTCATCCCCCTAATCCCGCGTTTCGCCCTGAACCTGACCATGCGCGAGCAGGGTGAACAGCCCCGCCCCGCCGATCAGGTTGCCGAGGATCGCAGGCATCAGCAGCCCGAACAGCGCCCGCTCCAGCGTGACCTGTCCGGTGAACAGCAGGAGGAAGGTCTCGTCCGCGCCGACGATCGAATGGCTGAACCCGGCGATGGCGATGACATAGGTGATCGCCAGGATGATCCAGAAGGCCTGGGTCCGGCCATTGGGCAATATCCACGCGACGACTGCGATCAGGAACCCGGCGGGGATCGCATTCACGAACGTTTCCCACCCGCCCAGTTCCAGAATGCGCGCCGACACCGATAGCATCGCCTCGCGAATCTCGGCATTGCCCAGCGCCCCGCCCGCGACCATCGCCGCCGCCAGCGCGGTGCCGATCAGATTGGCGAGCAGCACGATCCCCCAAAGCCGCAACGTCCGCCGCAAGGCCCAGCCCGATGGCCTGGTCACCAGCGGCAGCATCGCGGTGATGGTGCTTTCGGTGAACAACTGCATCCGCCCCAGGATCACGACCAGAAAGCCGACCGGATAGCCGAAGGACGCGACCAGTCCGCGCCACGGCGCATCGGGCAGTCCGGCATGGAGCGCCCCCTCGGCGATCAACGAACTGTGGATCGCGATCCCCGCCGCCAGCCCGGACCAGAACAGCGCGCCCGCCGGACGGTCGAGTTCACTCTCCCCCGCCTCGCGCACGGCACGGTGAAGATCCTTGGCATCGGCCGCCTTTTGCGCCGTGCCCCCAGACGCGCCTTCATTCTGTTCCATCGTGCCCCGCCAACGAGCGAGCCCGGCCTTGGCTCCCCTCCCTCCCCGCGCTAAGGGCCCGGCGATGAACGATCCGACGACGATCCGCCGCCTTTATGGTCGGCGACAGGGCCACAAGCTGCGCCAGGGCCAGGCCGCGCTGGTCGAGGAGATGCTGCCCGGCC
This sequence comes from Sphingomonas sp. SORGH_AS_0879, assembly GCF_030819175.1. Classification (NCBI taxonomy): domain Bacteria; kingdom Pseudomonadati; phylum Pseudomonadota; class Alphaproteobacteria; order Sphingomonadales; family Sphingomonadaceae; genus Sphingomonas; species Sphingomonas sp. SORGH_AS_0879. The sequence continues at coordinate 950,203 of NZ_JAUTBJ010000002.1, read as the reverse complement.
TCAGCGTGCCCGAGGACGGGCCGCTCGACGCCAAACGGCTGTTCGGCGACGACCGCCCGCTACAGGTCGAGATCGGCTTCGGCGCGGGCGAGCATCTGGCCGGCCAGGCGGAAGCCGCGCCCGGCACCGGCTTCATCGGCTGCGAGCCGTTCCTGAACGGCGTGGTCGGCGCGCTCGGCCATATCCGCGACCGCGAGTTGAGCAATGTCCGCCTGCACATGGGCGACGCGCTGGAGGTGATCGAGCGGCTGCCCGATGCCAGCCTGGAGCGGGTCTATCTGCTCCATCCCGATCCCTGGCCCAAGGCGCGCCATGCCAAGCGGCGGATGATGAACCACGGCCCGCTCGACACCATCGCGCGCAAGCTGAAATCGGGTGGCGAGTTCCGCCTCGGCACCGACGATCCGACCTATTGCCACTGGTCGATGATGATCATGAACGCGCGGGAAGACTTTGCCTGGCAGGCGCGCACGCCGACCGACTTCCTGACCCGCCCCGCCGACTGGCCCGAAACCCGCTACGAACGCAAGGCGCGGCGCCAGGGACATGAGGTGTGGTATTTCAGGTATATCCGGCGCTAGGCCCTCCTGTTCCAGCTTCGTTCACCCCCTCCCCTCTCGTACCCTCATCCCGGCGTTTCCTTGATGTTCCCCCCACTTCCCGCTACGGTGATTGCCAGGTGATTGCTGGCGGGGCACGAAATGCCGACGGGAAAGGTCAATAAAAGGACGATCGACGCGCTCCGTCCGGGGCCGTCGGCCGCCTTCCTGTGGGATGAAGACCTGAAGGGGTTCGGGGTGAAGATCACCCCGGCCGGGGCGCTGTCCTATGTCCTGCAATACCGGATGGGCGGGCGCGAGGCGAAGACCCAGCGCTTCACGATCGGCGGCCATGGATCGCCCTGGACGCCCACCACAGCACGCACCGAGGCGGAACGGCTGTCGGTCCTGATCGCACAGGGCATCGATCCGGCCGAGGCGGAAAAGAAGCGCCGCCGGGAAGCGGTCGACCTGGCGTTCAGCGCCTATGCCGATAGCTTCCTGAAGTCGTGCAAGGGTGATGGCTGGCGCGCCCTCGTCGAGCGGTCGCTGCGCATCCATGTGAAGCCGGTGCTGGCCAAGAAGGCCCTGCCCCTCATCACGCGCGCGGACATCGTCATGGTGTTCGACGCCATGCCAGCCGATCAGCAGGCCGGACGCCGCAATGTGTTCGCGATCCTCCGGCGCCTGTTCAAATGGGCGATCTGGCGTGGCGACATTTCCATATCGCCGATGGAGGGCATGGAGACGCCGCCGCCAGTGAAGGCGCGGGATCGCGTCCTGTCCGACGACGAACTGCGCCGCGTCTGGCTTGCGGCTCCCGGTTGCCATCGCTGCTTCGGGCCGATCATCCGCCTGTTGATCGTCACCGGCCAGCGCCGCGAGGAAGTGACTGGCATGGCGTGGACAGAGCTAGACCGCGCGAAGGCCCTGTGGCGCATTCCAGGCGAGCGCACGAAAAATGCCGAACCCCACAGCGTGCCGCTCAGCCGACTGGCAGTCGAGACGATCGACAAGATGGCCAAGGGGGACAAATGGCCGCGCAAGGGGCTGGTGTTCACGACGAAGGCCGACAAGGCGTTCACAGCCCATTCCAAGGGCAAGGAAAAGATCGACGCGCTGCTGGCCAAGGACGGTGGCGAACCGATCCCCGGCTGGCGGCTGCACGACCTGCGCCGTACCCTGGCGACCGGGTTCCAGCGGCTGGGCATCCGCTTCGAGGTGACCGAGGCCGTGCTGAATCACCTGTCCGGTGCAAGATCCGGCGTTGCTGGTGTGTACCAGCGTCATGAATGGACCGACGAGAAACGGACCGCGCTCGACGCCTGGGCAACGCATATTCAACAGGTTCTGACCGAGACAGACGAAACCAACGTGATTGCGCTCGCTGAAAGGCAGGCGTGATGCTGGGGCGGCTAGGGTAGCTCCCGAACGGCTGGTTCCCGCCCAGCCTGCCGCCCCTTCCATTATGCGGATGCGCTGGGAGGCGCGCACGTGACCTACTGGAACGAAATAGCCTTTTCCACGACCATCGTGCCGCCTGGATACCTACGAATCCCGGATGTCTTCGAGATCATAGGGCGTCATTTCTTTTCGGCTGTGAAAACGTGGACCGGCGAGGAGTCAAAATTTGACGAGCGCATCGTGCATTTGCCGCCATGTGATGCCGTGTACGGCCCAGACGGCGATCGGATCATCGACAAGCGCCTGTACAATTTTGGATCCTCGATCGTCCGTCGCGTGCTTTCTATCCCTAGTGAGCCTCAAATCAATCTGACGCGAGATCAGTGGCTGCAAGCCGATGATTTACGGCTAAGATGGAAGGGAAGGGAATCAGAGCTATCCGATAGACAGCTGCATATTTTCTGGATCTTGTATCGACTCGGAATGAGCAACAATTTCACCTATTGCCACATAAACTCTAAAGGCGGAATACGCGAGATCGACAAGTCAAATTGGAACGTAACTTGGGACGTAGCTTGCGACTGACGTGACCCCCGTTTCTTCATCCAACTGGAAGTAGAGACCGTCTCCTTAAAGGGACGGACGGAATGAAGCGGAAGCAGTTTTCGGAAGAGCAGATCATCGGCATCCTGAAGGAGGCCGAGGCGGGTGCGGTGGTGACGGAGCTGTGCCGCAAGCACGGGATGTCGAGCGCGACTTACTATGCGTGGAAGGCGAAGTTCGGCGGCCTGGAGGTGTCCGACGCAAAGCGCCTGCGGTCGCTCGAAGAGGAGAACGCCCGGCTCAAACGGCTACTGGCGGACACGATGCTGGACAATGCGGGGTTGAAAGACCTGCTGTCAAAAAAGTGGTGACGCCCGCCGCGAAGCGGCAAGCGGTCGCGCATCTCCAGGCGACGCTGGGGATGAGCGAGCGGCGGGCATGCACGGTCGTTGGGGCAGACCGCACGAGCATGCGGTATCGCTCGTGCCGGGCGGATGATGGCGACCTGCGGTCGCGGCTGCGCGAGCTGGCGCAGCAACGCCGACGGTTCGGCTATCGGCGTCTGCACATCCTGCTGCGCCGGGACGGCATCACGATCAACCGCAAGAAGACCCAGCGGCTCTATCGTGAGGAGGGTTTGACGGTCAGGCGCCGGAAGGGACGAAGGCGCGCCACAGGCAGCCGTGCGCCCGCGTCAGTGCTGGCGCTTCCCAACCAGCGCTGGAGTCTGGACTTCGTCCACGACCAGCTCGTGACCGGCCGTCGGTTCCGCGTGCTCAACATCGTCGATGACGTCACGCGCGAATGCCTTCGGGCGGTGGTGGACACGTCGATCTCGGGCCGGCGGGTCGTGCGCGAGCTGGCCGATCTGATCGCCGAGCGTGGCAGGCCGAAGATGATCGTCAGCGACAACGGGACCGAACTGACGTCGAACGCGGTGCTCGCCTGGTCCGGCGATGCCCGCATCGAGTGGCATTACATCGCGCCGGGCAAGCCCACGCAGAACGGGTTCGTCGAGAGCTTTAACGGTCGCATGCGCGACGAGCTGCTCAACGAGACGCTGTTCTTCACCATCGGTCAGGCCCGCTCGATTCTGGCCCGCTGGGTCGACGACTACAACAACGAGCGTCCGCACTCCTCGCTCGGCTACGCCACTCCGGCAGCCTTCGCTGCCGGGCTCGAACAGCAACGGGCGGGGTTAACCCCGCCCGTTGCTTCACCTGCGCTTATGCGCGAAAACCACGGTCGGTCTCTGGTTGCCGCTGGATGAAAGACCGGGGTCACGTCATTCCCGACGATGGTGTCAGCCGTGGCTGTGCGTGAAGACGGATGGGCGCAGCGGGGCGGGATAGATCGGCTGCTCACCCTGTCGTGCGGGCGGACGTACACGGTCGACGAGAAGGTGCGCATCCACGATTGGCCTGACGTCCTGCTGGAGCGATGGTCGGACGAAGCGCGCCGGGTGCCGGGGTGGATTCAGAAACCCTTGGCGGCCGACTTTATCGGGTACGCCTATGCCCCGGCCGGGCTGTGCCTGCTGCTGCCCGTCGTACCGTTACAGCGCGCCTGGCGGCAGCATGGGCGCAAGTGGATCAACCTCTACGGGACGCGGTCAGCGCAGAATCCTGGCTATGTGTCGGTCGGGGTTCCGGTGCCGCGTCATGTGCTTATGCAGGCGATCGTCGAGGCGATGGTGGTCAATTGAATCATAAGGCGCCCCGCTTCAATAACGGGGCGCCTTATGTCACTTCTTCCGCTTTGCAGGCGAGCGCTTGATCGTTTCAACAACTGCGCCCGTCTTATTGGCACGGGCCTTTGCAACAGTGATAAAGCGCCCAGTCGTAGCGTTGCGTCCGATCTTCATTGCAACTTCCTTTTTACAAAGATTGGGGGTTCGCTTCGGCGCCCCAAAATCCCCCGGCTGGAAAGCCCAGCCGGGAGTTCAGGTCAAACGTCGATCCAGATCGGGAAAGCGCGCTTGCCAAACTGGCGGGCGTAGAGCCGCGTGCCGTCCTTGGTCGTAATCCACGGCCGAAACACCAGGCGCTTGCCCGGCGGCGGAATCATGGTCGCCATAACGATACCCTTTCAGGGTAGTGGCCCGATGATCTTTGCGTCCAGAATCTCGTTGTGCTATCGCACGAGCTGCAAGGCCTGAGACTGGATCGCGCACCTGCACAGGGGCCGGTTCTGAACAGGAAAAGGGTGAAGGGGTTCGAGTTGGCGCTCGGACCCCTTTATTCTTTAAGCCGCCTCCCGGTGAGCTTCGGTCCAGCGTTGCCGATGCGTGAAGCGCACCGGCCGCTCTGGCCCCTCATCACCTTCTTCAAGGTTTTTCGGCATTTCACGGATCAACTCCGCGAATTTGTTTGGATCAGAGGCAGCCAAGATTGCCGTAATCCGCAAAAGGCGCTCCTCTGGCCCGGGAATTGGCACCTGGTTTTTCTCCCATCGTGCTACCGTCTGACTCTGCACGCCTAAACTGTGGCCAAGCTCCGCCTGGGTCAGATCAATGGCATGCCGCATGAACCGAATGTCGCGGCCCGAAAGGGCTTTCCGATACATGGCGAGATGGAGCGCGATGGCCTTGTGCAAGCCTTCAGCGTCCTCCGGCAGAATGCATTCTTCGCCGCCTCGCTCGACGACCTCGAAACCATCGACCAGCCAAATGTTATCAAGCCCGCACGCCTCATAGAGGCGGGGCTCGGCAGCGGCCTTACCGCCGCTGATGCAAAAAAGGTCCGTGTTCATGGCTGTGGATCCCAAGAAATATCCTCGACGAAAATCCTCCCCTCACTCAGCGTCAGCGTGACGGCGCCGCCCTGGCGGAAGCCCCTCGCATTGAATCCGGCGATACATACCCATTCTCCCATCGTATTTCCCCGCTTCGCATGGCTAAGCAGTTCGCATCGCTTCAGCGCCCGGGTCATGATGACGTCGTTAACGTTCGCGTTCCTCATCGCCTGCATGGCGCGCGGCATGATGTACACTTTGCCAGCGGCAGCCACGTTACGGACTCGATCTCGCAAGCCGTCAAACGGCAGAATGAATTGGACCACTGCTCGACTATGCAACGTCATGACGCCTATCATAGTGATAGGTTCCGACCTGTCAATGCGGGACAGCCTCTGCTAGCGAAAAGCACCACCAAGCCAACGGGGCGCTTGTTCGCGGCAAAATGGCGAGGAAGGCAGTGACTACCTCAGGCAAAGACCCCTCGACGGCCTTAACACCCGCACAGCTGTCGGATGACCAGGTGCAGTTGACGGGGCGCCTCGACCAGTCAGATCAATAGCTTGGTAAAAAATGGCAGGCAAATGCCGCCGAGCCAGCACGCATAAGCAGCGTTTTGAAAAGCGATGGCCGCCATCGAATATTGAAAGTCCACAAGGGGCGACTTGTGGTGCTCATCCATCGCCGTGCCAGCAGAATTCCAGTCCGACGCCTCATAGGTAGCCGCCAGTCGCTTTGCAGTCACGTAGCGAACAAAGGCGTCGCCTGATTCGGTCGTATATTTATTGGAAGCGATAAGTGCAGCGATCCCCGCGCATACCAACCCAAGCACGAACGCCGCTGCTGACCACACCGCTACTCTATTTGTCAGCCCCACCCACACTGCGCCCTTTCCGTCACCACCCATCGCGGCCATCAATCCGGCCAGCGTTGCACCATTCAGCGCCATTGCTCCAAACCGAAGCCGGTCGTACATCTGATCACGCCGGGTTATAAGGTACTCATAGCGCGCACGTGCGAAGGCATGTTCTGCGGCGGCATCGAAGCCATTGGCGGGGTCGAGGGCGCGAATGGCTCCTGCTGAGTCTGGCGGCTGATTCATGGCAGCTATTTCCGATTGAGTGCGACCGCGACGCAGGCAACCAAGAGGGATAGGATGGAAACCCCCAACGCCCAGCGCGCTGTACTCCCCTCACGGCGGCGCAGTTCCGCAGCGATCACCGTATGGAGAACGCTGTCATTTGTCCGAACCCTAGGCATCAAGTGAAGATCATAGTCGCTAAGCCTGCGCGCCAATCCTGGCGTAAGCTCATGCAGACCTGTTATGTCCTCTATGCGGAGAGTACCCCGGCGATCCCATGGCTTCCACCAAGGCCCAAATCGCGACACCTCAATTTGCCGCCGTGTCATCGCCAGCGTCACTTTCATAAGCCCTCACGCGAATCCTCGGTGGTGAACACCAACCCTGTCAGGATTTACACGGATTTGCCCGCGGCAAAACCGGATGAGATAAATGACGGGCGATGTACCCAAACAGCGTCCCGTGATTACCCGGTGATTGCCAAAGGCTAACCATGCCGATCACCGCAAGGCCAAAAACGTCAGAAAACCGCCACACTCAAGCTTATATAACCCTAAAATGTGGTATTTCCGGTATATCCGGCGATAAGCGACCGCAAAGGCGATCAGACGGTCAAGGGTCCCGACCTGATCCCGCCCCGGCCCGTCAGACCGGCAAGCGGCGCGGGCGGTGCCAGATGGCGACGGGCCATTTCGGCGCCGATCGCGGCGATGTCCTCGCGGTCGCCCGCGCCCGTGGCCATGGTAAAGGCGGCGAGCAGGGTCTGGTCGTCCATATATTCGATCAGGTCGGGGTCGAGCATCGGGTTCATCGCATCCTCCCATTTTCTAGTCTGGATCAATAACCAGCGGATTGTCCACCGGTTGCCTCGCCTCCACGATCAATCCCTCTGGTCGCGCATGACCCCGCCGCTATAGACGACCGCCTTGTATCGGGAGGGAGCCGGACTTGGTCGATGACAGCTGGGGCGTGACGCCCGCCAAAGGCGGTTTGCGCATCCGTACCAATGACAGTCTGGAAGAACGCGCCGCCGCGCGGGCGAAGGCGCGCGAGGCGCGCGCCGGCGAGCGCGAATCGCTGATGGCCAGTCGGCTGGAGGCCCGCGCGGCGAATCGTGAGCGCGACATCGCCGCGCGGGAGGCCGAACGCACCGCCCGCCGCGAGGCCGAGATGGCCGCCGCCGCCAAGGACCCCCACGCCGCCGCCGCCAAGCGCCACCGGACGTCGGGCCGCAAGGACGTGGTGCGCGAACAACGCGACACGCGCGGCTATGCGACGCTGGTCGACGAAGGGCGGATTCGCGAACTCGCCAAGCGCGGTGCGTCGCTGGGCGGATTGGCGGGCGCGTTCGGGATCAGCGAGGAGGAGATTCGGGGAATATTGGCGGCGGAGTAGTTCATGATCCTCCCCGTGCGGGGAGGATTGTGATCGCCCCTAACGCCTTGCTTACCGAAATAGGCTAAGCCCTCGCATTCCATGGCCGATCCGTCCTCTCCGTCAGCCCGCCCGCCGCGCCCCGCCTCCGCCGTCAGCCATGGCGTCGGGCTGGCGGGGCTGGTCGGATCGGTCGCGTGGATCGCCTTAGCGCGGTGGCGGCATCTGGACGGGCCTTATGCGGCGCTGTTCCATCTGCTGTGCGCCGGGGTGCCGATGCTGCTCTGGTCGGTCCTGGTCGACCAAGTGCATCGCCGTCCCTCGACCGGCATCGACTGGGAGCATCCGCGTCCGTATCGCGAGACTCTGGACATCAGCCTGACCAAGCTGGCCGGGCTATGGGCGACCTTCGGCGGGATCGCGCTGATCTTCGCAACGGGGCGCTTCTATTGGCAGGGCATTTTCCTGTTCGCGATGAACTGCCTGGCCTGGGCCGCGCCGGCGTTGTTCCTGCTGTCCATTCCTTATGTGTTGTGGCTCGACCGGCGGCTGGTGGAGCCCAGGGACGGCGCTTGGATGCTGGGGGCGTGGCTGACCGGGCAGCCGGGGGTGGAGGCGGAGGCGATCCATGCCCATCTGCGGGCGTGGGCGGTGAAGGCGTTCTTCCTGCCCTTCATGCTGGGGGTGGTGCCGGGCGGGTTCGGGATGTTCGTGCGTGGCGACCTGTCCGTGGTGCTGCACGATCCGGTGGCGCTGGCCAACTGGCTGATCACGCTGATGTTCCTGATCGACGTCGCCTTCGCCACGGTCGGATATATGCTGACCCTGCGGCCGCTCGATGCGCATATCCGCTCGGCCAATCCCTATGCGGCGGCGTGGGCAGCGGCGCTGATCTGTTACCCGCCGACCATCCTGATGACCAATGGCGGGCCGCTCGACTATCGACCAGGCACGGCGGAGTGGAGTTACTGGTTCGCGGGGCATCCCGTCGTGCTGGCCGCGATCGGAACGGTCCTGGTCGGGCTGACGGCCGTCTATGCCTGGTCGACCGTGGCGTTCGGCATCCGCTTTTCCAACCTGACCCACCGGGGCATCCTGACCCACGGGCCCTATGCGGTGTCGCGACATCCGGCCTATCTGTCGAAGAACATCTTCTGGTGGATCGCAACCATCCCGATCCTGTCGACCGGGACATGGGTGGATGCGGCGCGCGCCACCATCCTGTTGGGGGCAGTCAACGGTGTCTATTACTGGCGGGCCAGGACCGAGGAACGGCATTTGTCCGTCGATCCGGCCTATCGGGACTATTCGGAGTGGATGGCGCGGTACGGGTTGGTGCCGCGCTTCTTTGCGTGGGTGATGGGGCGCTAGCGGCCCTTGGCCTTCGACTTCGCTCAGGCTGAACGGCGGTGGGGGATTAATTCAACATCCGTTCAGGCTGAGCGAAGTCGAAGCCTACGGGAAAACCTCAGAAGCTCGCTTCCCCGTAGACCCGCGCAATATCCGCACCCCATTCGCCGTTATACCGATCGAGCAACCCTTGCGCGGGCACCTTGCCCGAGCGGACGATCTCGCGCAGCGGGTCGAGGAAGCCGGTTTCGTTATCCCCCGCCCCGTTCAGCCGCCCACGTGCGGCAAGCCCCGCATGGGCGATGTCGAGCACCTCGCCCGCGATATCGCGCAACCGCCCGCCACCCGGCAGCGGCGCGTCGAGCGCCAGTTCGGGCACCGCGTCCCGCAGCGCCTGCCGCTCGGTCAGCGACCAGCCCTTGACCAGATCCCAGGCCGCATCCAGCGCCGCGTCGTCATAGAGCAGCCCGACCCAGAGCGCGGGCAGCGCGCAGATGCGGTTCCACGGGCCACCATCGGCGCCGCGCATCTCCAGGAAGGTCTTGAGCCGCACCTCGGGAAAGGCGGTCGACAGATGGTCGTTCCAGTCCTCGATCGTCGGCAACTCGCCCGGCAGGACCGACAGCTCGCCCTTCAGGAAGTCACGGAACGACAGGCCCGCCGCGTCGATATACTTGCCGTCGCGATAGACGAAATACATCGGCACATCGAGCGCATAGTCGGCATAGCGCTCGTAACCGAACCCGTCCTCGAACACGAAGGGCAGCATGCCGGTGCGCGCGGGGTCGGTGTCCGACCAGATATGGCTGCGGAAGGATAGCATGCCGTTAGGCTTGCCTTCCGTGAAGGGCGAGTTGGCGAACAAAGCGGTCGCCAGCGGCTGGAGCGCCAGGCCGACCCGGAACTTCTTCACCATGTCGGCCTCGGACGCATAATCCAGATTCACCTGGATGGTCGAGGTGCGCAGCATCATGTCGAGCCCCAGTGAGCCGACGCGCGGCATGTGGCGCAGCATGATCGCATAGCGGCCCTTGGGCATGATCGGCAGTTCGGCGCGGGTCTTGTCGGGCCACATGCCGAGACCGAGGAAGCCCAGGCCCAGCTTCTCGCCCGCCGCCTTCACCTGTTGCAGATGGCGACCCGTCTCGGCACAGGTCTGGTGCAGATTGTCGAGCGGCGCGCCGGACAGTTCGAACTGGCCGGCGGGCTCCAGGCTGATCGAGCCGTCCGCACCGTTCAGTGCGATGACGTTGCCGCCCTCCAGCACCGGCTCCCAGCCATATTGCTCCAACTCGCCAAGCAGCGCGCGAATGCCCGAGGCCTCGTCATAGGAGGGCGCATGATGGTCGCCCAGCGCATAGACGAATTTCTCATGCTCGGTTCCGATCCGCCAGCGGTCGCGGGGCTTTTCCCCGCGTGCGAAGCTGGCGATCAACTGGTCGCGGGACTCGATGATGGCGCCCTTGGCGGTGCTCGCGGTCTTGGTGCTCATGAACCGCGCCTTACGCGGGCGCGCGCGGCGACGCCATAGGGTGAATCAACACCAGTCGCCCGCCGCCGCCATCCATAGCGACACCGCCGCCGCCGCCGCCGTATCGGCGCGCAGGATGCGCGGGCCCAGGCCGATGCCGATGGCGGACGGGTGCGCCCGAATCGCCTCGCGCTCCTCAGCGTCGAAGCCGCCCTCCGGCCCGATCAGGATCGCCGCCGGACCTTTATGCGCGCGCATCGCCTCCAGCGCGGGGACGCCCCCGGTCTCGTCGGCGAAGAACAGCGCCCGCCCCTCCGGCCAGTCGCGGAGCAGCGCGGGCAGTTTCACCGGTTCGGCCACTTCCGGCAGGGCGGTACGGCCGCATTGCTCGGCCGCCTCGATCATGTGCGCGCGCAGACGCTCGGTATTGGGCTTGTCGACCACGGTGCGGCGGGTGACGACCGGCACCAGCCGCGCGACGCCGAGTTCGCACGCCTTTTCCGCCAGCCAGTCGACCCGCCCCTTCTTCAGCGGCGCGGCGCATAGCCACAGGTCGGGCACCGCCTCGCGCTCGCGAAGCCGCTCGGTCACATCGAGTGTCAGGTCACGCTTGCCGACCGACGCCGCGACGCCCAGCCATTCCCCGGTGCGGGTCGTCGAACAGCTTGACCGGATCGCCGACCCGGGTGCGCATCACCGACACCAGATAATGCGCGGCGGGGCCGTCGATGCGGATCGGTCCCTCGGCCAGCATGTGCTCGACGAACAGGCGGGGCGTGGATTGGGGCGGCCAGGCGGGGGTAGCGGGCATCGGCTTCGCTTACACGGGTCGCGCGGCGCTTGCCACTTTTGCGGTTTCGGGTGTTTCTTCCCCCAAGGAGGTGACGATGGCGAAACACTATCACGAGGAACTGGAAGCACTCCAACTGGCGCTGGTCCGCACCCAGATGGCGATGGCGGACACCGACGAACGCGTCGTCATCGTGCTGGAAGGGCGCGACGGGGCGGGCAAGGACGGGACGATCAAGCGAATCACCGAGCATCTCTCGGTCCGCGCCACCCGCATCGTCGCTTTGCCCAAGCCATCCGATCGCGAGCGGACGCAATGGTATTTCCAGCGCTACGCCACCCATCTGCCTGCGGCGGGCGAGATCGTGATCTTCAACCGAAGCTGGTACAACCGCGCGGGCGTGGAGGTGGTGATGGGCTTCTCCACCGCCACCGAGCAGGAGGCGTTCCTCCGCGACGCCCCCGATTTCGAACGGATGCTGGTCGAAAGCGGCATCAAGCTGGTCAAGATCTGGCTCGACATCTCCAAGGACGAACAGGAGAAACGGCTGGAGGCGCGGCGCACCGATCCGCTGAAGGCGCTGAAGGTGTCCGACATGGACAAGGTCGCGCAGGCCAAATGGGCGGACTATTCGGCGGCGCGCGACACGATGCTGACCCGCACCCACACCCCCTTCGCGCCGTGGCATATCGTCCGTGCCGACGACAAGAAGGACGCGCGGATCGCGATCATCCGCCACATCCTCCACCGCATCGCCCCACCCGAGATCGCGACGGACGTCAAACTGCCCGACCCCGACCTGCTCTTCCCGTTCGACATGGCGGCGCTCGAGGATGGACGGCTGGCGAAATAGGGCGCGTTCAGACTTTCCTTACCCCGATGCGCTTTAACGGCGCGACGCCATCGCATCCGGCCATGGCCGAGAGGGAAAGTCGCGCCCATGGCACGGACCACGACCGACATCGCCGCCGTGCTGATCGTCCGCGACGAAGCGCGCAGCATCGCCCGCTGCCTGACCAGCGTGGCGCCCTGGGTCGACCGGATGGTCGTGCTCGACACCGGATCGACCGACGATACCGTCGCCATCGCGGAGGGGCTGGGGGCGGAGGTCCATCATCTCGACTGGCCCGACAGTTTCGCGGTCGCCCGCAACCATGCGCTGATGCTGGCCGATGCGGATTGGAACCTGATCCTCGATGCCGATGAGTGGATCGCGGGCGGCGGCGCGATCATTCGCCAATGGTGCGCCGCCGCGCCCGATCGGCTGGGGTGCCCGTGCATCCATAACGAGGCGGAAGGGGCGGACACGGCGTCGCGAAGCTGGGTAACGCGGCTGGTGCCGCGCGGCGTCTTCTACGAAGGGCGCGTCCACGAACAGATCGCCTCTCCCCTGCCCCGCCACCGGATCGCGCTCGACATCGGGCATGATGGCTATCGCGCCGCGCAGATCGAGCGGAAGAAGGACCGCAACCACCAGTTGCTGCTCGAGGATTTCGCCGAACGCCCCGACGACGCCTATCTCCTTTACCAGTTGGGCAAGGATTCGCAGATGCGCGGCGATATCCCCGCCGGCTGCGACTATTACGCCCGCGCGCTGGCGGCCACCGCGCCGACCGCGAACTGGCGGCACGAACTGGTCATCACCGCCATCCCATTCCTGGCCAAGGCCGGACGGCCGGACGAGGCCCTGGCACTGGCGGACGGCGAGTTTGCCAACTGGCCGGAGTCACCCGATTATTTCTTCATATTGGGCGACCTGTTGCTCGACCTGGCGCTGGCCGAACCGGCCCGCGCGCTCGACCACTGGCTGCCGCTGGCCGAGGGCGCCTGGGAACGTTGCCTCGCCATCGGCGAGCGTCCGCAACTGGAGGGCAGCGTCGCCGGTCGCGGCAGCCATCTGGCGCAGCACAATCTGGACGTGATTCGATCGCAACTGGCGATGCTGGCCGCCTAACGCCGCCGGATCAGCCACCAGAGGATCATCAGCCCCAGCGCCGCGAGCAGCACCAGCCCGCCGACCATCCCCGCCACACGCAGGATCGCCCAGAACAGCGCCTCGACGAAACGGCCGACCGCGACCGACAGGCCGATCATGGGATGGAGACGGGACAGGAGGTCACGGCGTGAAGATAGGTGCGAACGCACTTGCGCGCCACGGGGGACGTCCATAGGCGCGGGAGCATGACCATCGAGATCGTACCCGATAGCGAGCATAAGGGGCTGGTCGGGCGGCTGCCGCCCCGGTGGCGGGGGCTCGCATTGCTGGCCAGGTTCGACCGGCCGATCGGCTGGTGGTTGCTCTTCTGGCCCGGCGTCTGGGCGATCGCGCTGGCGGGCGGACTGCCGCAGCGTTGGCCGCTGGTGCCGTGGTTCCTGCTTGGGTCGATCGCGATGCGGGGCGCGGGCTGCGTCTTCAACGACATCGTCGATCGCGATCTGGATGCCAAGGTGGCGCGGACGCGAGCGCGGCCGATCCCTTCGGGGCTTGTGTCGGTGAAGCTGGCGGCGATCTGGCTGGGCGTGCTGTGCCTGATCGGGCTGGTCGTGCTGGTGCAGTTGCGGCCCCTCGCCGCGATCGTCGCGGTGGCCAGCCTGGCGCCGGTCGCCGCCTATCCCTTCATGAAGCGGATCACCTGGTGGCCGCAGGCGTGGCTGGGCATGGTGTTCAGTTGGGCGGCACTGGTCGGCTGGGCGGAGGTGGCCGGGGAACTCTCGACGCCGCTCTGGCTGCTCTATGCCGGGTCCATCGCCTGGGTGATCGGATACGACACCATCTATGCGCTTCAGGACCGCGAGGACGATGCGCTGATCGGGGTCCGTTCCTCGGCATTGCGCATGGGGGCCTATGTGAAGCCGGGTGTGGGGACCTTCTATGTCGCGGCGGTGCTGTGCTGGTCGGGCGCGATCTGGCTGGTGCGGCCCGATCCGCTGGCGGTCGCCGCGCTGGTGCCGGTCGCGGTGCATCTGGCCTGGCAGGTTGCGACGTTGCAGCCCGACGACGGCGCGGGCGCACTGCACCGGTTCCGGTCGAACCGGTTCGCCGGGCTGCTGATGGCGCTGGCCTGTGCGGTGGTAGGCAGCGCGGGCTAGACCATGACGACATGGGGTGGTCCCTGGGGATAGCCCCTCCCCTTCAGGGGATCGTTGCGAAAGTCACCCTTCCGTTCCCCCTGTCCGCCACCCCGGCGAAGGCCGGGATGGCGCGATAGGTTTCGCAACGATCCCCTACAGGAGAAGGGGGGCGCTCTATACCGTCGCCCCAGCGCAGGCTGGGGCCTTTAGCGACCGTAACCACCTATCGAAGAGATTCCGGCCCGTGCCGGGATGACGACCCCGGCTTGATCTGCCGCAACGCTTTGCCGGGTTGTCGCGTTGGCGCATTTCCGTCACATCTCAAGGTCGATGACCGTAGCCACGCCCGCCACCCGCTCGCTTGCCGAAAGCCATCGTTCGATCGCCATCCCGGAGGGAGCCTCCTTCCTGCGACGGTTGTTCGCCTTTGCCGGGCCGGGCTATCTAGTCGCGGTCGGCTATATGGATCCGGGCAACTGGGCGACCGATATCGCGGGCGGATCGGCCTATGGCTATGCCCTCCTCTCGGTCATCCTCTTGTCGAACATCATGGCGATGATCCTTCAGGCGCTGTCGGCGCGGCTGGGCATCGCCGCCGGGCTGGACCTGGCGCAGGCATGCCGCGCGGCTTACTCCAAGCCCGTCTCGCGCATCCTGTGGCTACTCTGCGAGATCGCGATCATCGCCTGCGATCTGGCCGAGGTGCTGGGCACAGCCATCGCGCTGCAATTGCTGTTCGACCTGCCGCTGGTCTGGGGCGTGCTGATCACCGGCCTCGACGTCTTCCTGATCCTCGCGCTCCAGCGTTACGGGTTCCGCAAGGTGGAGGCGTTCATCATCGCGCTCCTCCTCATCATCGGCGGCTGCTTCCTCTACGAGTTGATCGCCTCGCGCCCCGATCCGGGGTCGGTGATGGCGGGTTTCATTCCCTCCACCCGCATCGTGACCGACCCGGCGATGCTCTACATCGCGATCGGCATTCTCGGCGCGACGGTGATGCCGCATAATCTCTACCTCCACTCCTCGGTGGTGCAGACCCGCGCCTATGGCCTCACGCCCGAGGGCAAGCGCGACGCCATCAACATGGCGACGATCGACAGCACGGTGGCGCTGTTCTTCGCCTTCTTCATCAACGCCGCGATCCTGATCGTCGCGGCGGCCACCTTCCACGTCGCGGGGCGGACCGATGTGGCGGAGATCGACCAGGCGTACCGCCTGCTCGCCCCGATGCTCGGCGCGGGCGCGGCGAGCGTGGTGTTCGGCGTGGCGCTGCTCGCCTCGGGCCAGAATTCGACGGTGACGGGGACGCTGGCCGGGCAGATCGTGATGGAGGGCTTCCTCGACCTGCGGCTCGCCCCCTGGCTGCGGCGGCTCATCACGCGCGGGCTGGCGATCATTCCCGCCGTGCTGGTCGTGGGCGCGAGCGGACAGACGGGCGCGACCAGGCTGCTGGTGCTCAGCCAGGTGATCCTCAGCCTGCAACTCCCCTTCGCGGTGGTGCCGCTGGTCCGCTTCACGGCGGACAGGGGGATGATGGGGCCCTTCGCCAGCCCGGTCTGGCTGCGCATCCTGGCCTGGATCATTGCGGCGATCATCATCGCCCTGAACCTGACCCTGTTGTGGGGGCTGACGACGGGCTGATCTCTTTCGCAGTTGCGAGGGAATGCCGCGTGACTTCACTTGTAGCGCAGCTAAGCTGGGCGGGACTGGACCGACAGGGACGCCCGAATCAATGACGACCACCATCACCACCCTGCATGTCGACGACACCGGACCGCTGGCCGACGCGATCGTCGACACATTGGTGCACCGGATCGGCAAGGATGCCGCCAATGCGCGGCCGCACGACTGGCTGGCCGCGACCATCCTGACCGTCCGCAACGACATCATCGAACGCTGGATGGCCTCGACCCGCGAAGCCCATGCGGCGGGGGCCAAGCGGGTCTATTATCTCAGCCTGGAGTTCCTGATCGGGCGGCTGCTGCGCGACGCGCTGTCCAATCTGGGCGTGATGGCGCAGGTGGCGGGCGCGCTCCAGACGCTGGGCGTCGATCTGGCCGCGCTGGAGGAGATCGAACCCGACGCGGCACTGGGCAATGGCGGCCTGGGGCGGCTGGCGGCCTGTTTCATGGAGAGCCTCGCCAGCCTCGACCTGCCCGCTTACGGCTATGGCATCCGCTATGTGAACGGCATGTTCCGCCAGCGGATCGATGACGGCTGGCAGGTGGAACTCCCCGAAACCTGGCTGAGCCATGGCAACCCCTGGGAATTCGAGCGGCGCGAGAGCGCCTATTTCGTCGGCTTCGGCGGCGAGGTGATCGGGACCGAGACGGGTGCGGTCCACTGGAAGCCCGCCGAGGCGATCGAGGCCATCGCCGTCGATACCCCCGTGGTCGGCTGGCGCGGCAAGCGGGTCAACACGCTACGCCTATGGACCGCGCAGGCGATCGACCCGATCCGGCTCGATCGGTTCAACGCAGGCGACTATACCGGCGCCTTGGCCGGGCAGATGGCGGCGGAGACGCTGGTCCGCGTCCTCTATCCTTCCGACAGTTCGCCAGCGGGTCAGGAACTGCGGCTGCGACAGGAATATTTCTTCTCCTCCGCCTCGCTCCAGGACATCGTCCGGCGGCATATTCAGTATTTCCACGATATCCGCACCCTGCCCGACAAGGCGGCGATCCAGCTCAACGACACCCACCCCGCCGTCTCGGTGGCGGAGTTGATGCGGCTGCTGGTCGATCAGCACGATCTGGGCTTCGACGAGGCGTGGGACATCACGCGGCGCACCTTCGGCTATACCAATCACACGCTGCTGCCCGAGGCGCTGGAAAGCTGGCCGCTGCACCTGTTCGAGCGGTTGCTGCCGCGACACATGCAGCTGATCTACGCGATCAACGCCAAGCTGCTGCGCGAGGCCCGCGCGGTCGAGGGGATCGACGACCGCGCCATCGCCGCGATCAGCCTGATCGACGAGGGCGGCGAGCGGCGGGTGCGCATGGCGAACCTGGCCTTTGCGGGCAGCCACAGCGTCAACGGTGTCGCCGCGCTACACACCGAATTGATGAAGCAGACCGTCTTCGCCGACCTCCATCGCCTTTATCCGACGCGGATCAACAACAAGACCAACGGCATCACCCCGCGCCGCTGGTTGCAGCAATGCAATCCGCAACTCACCGCTCTGATCCGCGAGGCGATCGGCCCTGGCTTCGAAGACGACGCCGAGAGGCTGATAGCGCTCACGGAATTCGCACAGGACGCGAATTTCCGGGAACGCTTCCTCGGAATCAAACGTTCCAACAAAGTGGGGCTGGCAAATTATCTCCGGGAATCGAGCGGGCTGCGCGTGGACCCCGATGCGCTGTTCGACGTCCAGATCAAACGCATCCACGAATATAAGCGCCAGTTGCTCAACATCATCGAGACGGTGGCGCTCTACGACCAGATTCGCAGCCATCCCGAACGCGACTGGACCCCGCGCGTCAAGCTGTTCGCGGGGAAAGCGGCGTCGAGCTATCACAATGCCAAGCTGGTCATCAAACTGGCCAATGACGTCGCCCGCCGGGTCAATTCGGACCCCAGCGTCGGCCATCTGCTGAAGGTCGGCTTCATCCCCAACTACAATGTCAGCCTGGCGGAGAAGATCATTCCCGCCGCCGACCTGTCGGAACAGATTTCGACCGCGGGCATGGAAGCGTCGGGCACCGGCAACATGAAGTTCGCGCTGAACGGCGCGCTGACCATCGGCACGCTCGACGGTGCCAATGTCGAAATCAAGGAGCATGTCGGTGACGATCACATCGTCATCTTCG
This sequence comes from Sphingomonas sp. SORGH_AS_0879, assembly GCF_030819175.1. Classification (NCBI taxonomy): domain Bacteria; kingdom Pseudomonadati; phylum Pseudomonadota; class Alphaproteobacteria; order Sphingomonadales; family Sphingomonadaceae; genus Sphingomonas; species Sphingomonas sp. SORGH_AS_0879. The sequence continues at coordinate 932,034 of NZ_JAUTBJ010000002.1, read as the reverse complement.
GCCTGACCGCCGACGAGGTCGCGGCCAAGCGCCGCGACGGCTATAACCCGCGCGAGGCGATCGAGAACAGTCCGGAACTGCGCCAGGCCGTCTCCGCCATCGCCTCGGGCGTGTTCTCGCCCGACGATCCCGGCCGTTATGCCGGGCTGATGGGCGGGCTGTACGATGGCGACTGGTTCATGGTCGCCGCCGACTTCGACGCCTATGCCGCCGCACAGCGTCAGGTCGACACCCGCTGGCAGGACCAGGCGGGCTGGGCGACCTCGGCCATCCACAATGTCGCGAAAGTCGGATGGTTCTCCTCCGATCGCACCATCCGGCAATATGCCGAGGAAATCTGGAACGTGATGTGAAACCTCCCCGTGCCGCTCTGGATGCCCTGATCGAAGGCCGCAACGCCGATCCCTTCGCGTTGCTGGGGCCCCATCAGGGGCCAGACGGCACGTTTCTCCGCGCCCTGGTGCCGGGGGCGGAGGAGGTGACCGCGCATGACCTGACCGGCAAGGCCCTGGGCGATCTGAAGCAGGTCGATCCGCGCGGACTGTTCGAAGGCGCGGTGTCGGGCGAGCCCCAGCCGGTCAGATATCGCGCCAAGGGCCACGGTGCGGAATGGTGGATCACCGATCCCTATAGCTTCGGCCCCGTGCTCGGCCCGCTGGACGATTTCCTGATGGGCGAGGGCAATCACTTCCGCCTGTACGACAAGATGGGCGCGCATCTGATCGAGCATCAGGGCGTTGCCGGTGTGCACTTCGCGGTCTGGGCCCCCAATGCCGAGCGGGTGGCGGTCGTCGGCGACTTCAACGACTGGAATCCCGGCCGCCATGTGATGCGGCGGCGGCTGGATGTCGGGGTGTGGGAAATCTTCATCCCCGATATCGGCGAGGGCCGCGCCTACAAGTTCGCGATCACCGGCCCGCATGGCGCGGAACAGCCGATGAAGGCCGACCCCTTCGCCTTCGCCGCCGAGCTTCGCCCCAAGACCGCCTCGGTGACGACCGCCCCGCCCCAGCATGTCTGGAAGGACGCCCCCCATCGCGAGCATTGGTCCAGGATCGACCCGCGCCGCGTGCCGATCAGCATCTACGAGGTTCATGCCGGGTCTTGGGACCGCGACGAGAATGGCTGGTATCTAAGCTGGGACGTGCTGGCCGGGCGGCTGATCCCCTATGTGGTCGAGATGGGCTTCACCCATATCGAATTCCTGCCCATCTCCGAACATCCCTATGACCCGAGTTGGGGCTATCAGACGACGGGGCTCTACGCGCCGTCCGCGCGGTTCGGCGATGTGGAAGGGTTCGCCCGCTTCGTGGATGGCGCACATCGGGCCGGCGTGGGCGTGATCCTCGACTGGGTGCCCGCCCACTTCCCCACCGACGCGCATGGGCTGGCGCATTTCGACGGCACCGCGCTTTACGAGCACGAGGACCCGCGTCAGGGTTTCCACCCCGACTGGAACACCGCCATCTATAATTTCGGGCGGCGCGAGGTGGCGAGCTTCCTGGTCAACAACGCGCTGTTCTGGCCCGAGCGTTATCATATCGACGGGCTACGCGTGGATGCGGTCGCCTCGATGCTCTACCGCGATTACAGCCGCAAGGACGGCGAGTGGGTGCCCAACGAACAGGGCGGGCGCGAGAATTGGGAAGCGGTCGAGTTCCTCCGCCAGGTCAACCGGCAGGTATACGGCCAGCATCCCGGCGTCTTCACCGTCGCCGAGGAATCCACGGCCTGGCCTGGCGTCTCGGCGCCCGCGCATGACGGCGGGCTGGGCTTCGGGTTCAAGTGGAACATGGGCTTCATGCACGACACGCTCCAATATATGGGGCGTGAACCCGTGCATCGGCGGCACCATCATGGCGAGATCCTGTTCGGGCTGCATTACGCCTTCGACGAGAATTTCGTCCTGCCGCTCAGCCATGACGAGGTGGTGCACGGCAAGGGCAGCCTGCTGACCAAGATGGCGGGCGACGACTGGCAGAAATTCGCGAATCTGCGCGCCTATTACGCCTTTATGTGGGCCTATCCGGGCAAGAAGCTGCTGTTCATGGGCCAGGAATTCGCCCAGCGCGAGGAATGGTCGGAGGATCGCCCGCTCGACTGGCATTTGCGGTGCAGCCATGCGCATGAGGGCGTCCGCTCGCTGGTTCGCGACCTCAACCATCTCTATCGCGACACGCCCGCGCTCCATGCCCGCGATTGCGAGCGCGAGGGGTTCGAATGGCTGGTCGCGGACGACAGCGCGCATTCGGTCTTCGCCTGGCTGCGCAAGGCACCGGGCGAAAAGCCGGTCGCGGTCATCGCCAACATGACGCCGGTGGCGCGCGCGCCCTATCGCCTGCCGCTGCCGCATGACGGGCGATGGACCGAGGTGCTGAATTCGGATGCCAGCCAATATTGGGGTTCGGGCCTCGGCAATATGGGCGGCGTGGATGCGAGTGACGGCGCGGCCTGGGTCACGCTGCCGCCGCTGGCCACCGTCATCCTGCGCTTCGATGGCTGATCCAGGTTCATAGCTTTATACGAACACGAACGCCCGGAATGCGCGTTGCGATACCAACAGATGGACGGGAGACGGACGATGGACCTGAGGCGCGGACAACCGCTGGCGCGCGATGCCATGGCCTATGTGCTGGCGGGCGGCCGGGGCAGTCGCCTGATGGAGATGACCGACACCCGCGCCAAGCCCGCCGTCTATTTCGGCGGCAAGGCGCGGATCATCGACTTCGCTTTGTCCAACGCGATCAATTCCGGCATTCGGCGGATCGGCGTGGCGACCCAGTACAAGGCGCACTCGCTGATCCGCCATCTCCAGCGCGGCTGGAACTTCCTGCGCGACGAACGCAACGAGAGCTTCGACATCCTCCCCGCCAGCCAGCGGATCAGCGAATTCCAATGGTATGAGGGCACCGCCGACGCCGTCTTTCAGAATATCGACATCATCGAAAGCTATGCGCCCGAATTCATGGTCATCCTGGCGGGCGACCATGTCTACAAGATGGACTATGAACTGATGCTCCAGCAGCATTGCGACAGTGGCGCCGACGTCACCGTCGCCTGTCTGGAGGTAACCCGCGCCGAGGCGAGCGCGTTCGGCGTCATGCATGTCGATGAAACCGACCGAATCGTCGATTTCGTCGAAAAGCCCGCCGATCCGCCCTCCATCCCCGGCAATCCGGACGTGGCGCTGGCGTCGCTGGGCATCTATGTCTTCCGCACGTCCTTCCTGTTCGAACAGTTGCGCCGCGATGCGCAAACGCCCGGTTCGTCGCGCGATTTTGGCAAGGACATCATCCCCTATCTGGTCCAGCACGGCAAAGCGCAGGCGCATCGCTTCTCCGCCTCCTGCGTCCGCTCGCATGACGAACCGGGGGCCTATTGGCGCGATGTCGGCACCGTCGATGCCTATTGGGAGGCGAGCCTGGACCTGACCGATGTGGTGCCGCAACTCGACCTCTACGACCGAAGCTGGCCGCTCTGGACCTATGCCGAGATCACGCCCCCGGCCAAGTTCGTCCATGACGTGGACGGACGGCGCGGATCGGCGGTGGCCAGCCTGGTCGCGGGCGACTGTATCGTGTCGGGCTCCTCCATCCATCGTTCGCTGCTCTCGACCGGGGTCCGCACCCACAGCTTCGCGATGCTGGACGAGGCGGTGGTCCTGCCCTTCTGCCATATCGGGCGCGGCGCGCGGTTGCGGCGGGTGATCCTGGATCGCGGCGTCAAGATTCCCGACGGGCTGGTCGTCGGCGACGATCCCGTGCTCGACGCGCATCGTTTCCGGCGGACCGACAAGGGTATATGCCTGATCACCCAGCCGATGATCGATCGTCTGGCCCACTGAAAGCCATCATGACCCTCTCCGTCCTGTCCGTCGCCTCCGAAGCCTTTCCGCTCATCAAGACCGGGGGGCTGGCCGATGTCGTGGGCGCCCTGCCCGAGGCGCTCAGCCCCCACGATATCGCCGTCACCACGCTGATCCCCGGCTTCCCCAAGGTGATGCGCGCGATCGGCGACGATGCGCCCCGCGTCCATCACTTCCCCCACATCATCGGCACCGAGGCGTGGCTGCGCGAGGCGATGATCGGGACGCACCGGCTGCTGGTGATCGACGCGCCACAGCTTTGGGAGCGTGAGGGGCTTCCCTATGTCGATACCGCCGGCAACGACTGGCCCGACAATTGGCGGCGCTTCGCGGTGCTGGCGCGGGCGGGCGCGGACCTCGCCTCGGGTGCGGTGCCGGGTTACGATTTCGACCTGCTCCACGCGCATGACTGGCAGGCCGCACTGGCCCCCGCCTTCCTGCATTACGCGCCCGGCCCCGGCAAGGTCGCCAAGAGCATCGTCACCATCCACAATATCGCCTTCCAGGGCTCGTTCGCGGCGCACCACTTCCCCGATCTCGGCCTGCCGCCCGAGGCATGGTCGGTCGACGGCGTCGAATATTATGGCCAGGTCGGCTATCTGAAGGCGGGCCTGCGCACCGCCGACGCGATCACCACGGTCAGCCCGACCTATGCCGAGGAAATCCACCGGGCGCAGTATGGCATGGGCCTGGAAGGGCTGATCGCCGCCCGCGCCGAATGCGTCAGCGGCATCGTCAACGGCATCGACCCGGCCATCTGGAGCCCCGAGTCCGACGCCGCCCTGCCCGCCCCCTTCACCGTCGAGACGCTGGACGACCGCATCGCCAACAAGCGCGCGGTGGAGAAAGCGTTCGGACTGGACGAGGATGACAGCCCGATCTTCACCGTCATCAGCCGCCTGACCTGGCAAAAGGGCATGGATGTGCTGGTCGAGGTGGTGGACGATCTCGTGGCCCTGGGTGGGCGGCTGGTGGTGCTGGGCACCGGCGACCCGGCGCTGGAGATCGCCTTCGCCACCGCCGCGCTTCGCCATCCGGGGCACGTGGCGGTGCGAATCGGCTATGACGAGCCGGTCTCGCATCTGCTTCAGGGCGGGTGCGACGCGATCCTGATCCCCTCGCGGTTCGAGCCGTGCGGGCTGACCCAGCTATACGGCCTGGCCTATGGCTGCGTGCCTGTGGTCGCGCGGACCGGGGGGCTGGCCGATACGATCATCGACGCCAATGAAGCGGCGCTGGCCATGGGCGTTCCGACCGGCCTGCAATTCGACCATGTCACCGCCGACAATATCGTCGCGGTGCTGCGTCGCGCTATGAGACTTTACGCCGATCAAGACCAATGGCGGACCATGCAGATCAATGGCATGAACGCCGACTATAGCTGGCACCATAGCGGCCGCCACTATGCCGAACTTTACCGATCCGTTCTGGGGGACAAATGATCAAGACGGTCGCAACGCAGCCCTATCTGGACCAGAAGCCGGGCACCTCCGGCCTGCGCAAGAAGGTCCGGGTCTTTCAGCAGCCCAACTATGCCGAGAATTTCATCCAGTCGGTGTTCGATGCGCTGGGCGATGAGAAGACCGGCAAGACGCTGGTGATCGGCGGCGACGGCCGCTTCCTGAACCGCGAGGTGATCCAGGTCGCGATCCGCATGGCGGCGGCGAACGGCTTCGCCCGCGTCGTGGTCGGCCAAGGCGGCATCCTGTCGACGCCCGCCGCCAGCAACGTGATCCGCCAGCGGAAAGCGCTCGGCGGCCTGGTGCTGTCGGCCAGCCACAATCCGGGCGGGCCGGATGAGGACTTCGGCATCAAGTACAACATCTCCAATGGCGGCCCCGCGCCCGAGAAGGTGACCGACGCCATCCATGCCAACACCAAGTCGATCAGCCGCTGGCTGACCGTCGAGGCCGACGATATCGACCTCGATACGCTGGGCGAGGTGACGGTAGGCGGCATGACCGTCGAGGTGATCGACTCCGTCGCCGACTACGCCACGCTGATGGAGAGCCTGTTCGACTTCGCCGCGATCCGACGTGCGGTCGAGGGCGGCTTCACCATGTCGTTCGACGCGATGAGCGCCGTCACCGGCCCTTACGCGACCGAGATTCTGGAGAACCGGCTGGGCTTCGCGCCGGGCACCGTGAAGAACGGCACCCCGCTCCCCGATTTCGGCGGGCATCATCCGGACCCCAATCTGGTCCATGCCAAGGCGTTGTACGACCGGATGATGGCCCCCGACGCGCCCGATTTCGGCGCGGCCTCGGACGGGGACGGCGACCGCAACCTGATCATCGGACGCGGGCGCTTCATCACGCCGTCGGACAGCCTGGCGATGCTGGCGGCCAATGCGCATCTCGCGCCCGCTTATGCCGGTGGCCTGAAGGGCATCGCCCGCTCGATGCCGACCAGCGCCGCCGCCGACCGGGTGGCCGAGAAGTTGGGCATCCCGGCCTATGAAACGCCTACGGGGTGGAAGTTCTTCGGCAATCTGCTCGACGCCGGGATGGCGACGATCTGCGGCGAGGAAAGCGCGGGCACGGGTTCGGACCATGTGCGCGAGAAGGACGGGCTATGGGCGGTGCTGCTCTGGCTCAACATCCTCGCCGCCGCGGGCAAGTCGGTCGACGCCATCGCGCGCGATCACTGGGCGACCTATGGCCGCAATTACTATGCGCGCCACGACTATGAGGGCGTCGAGAGCGAGCGGGCCGATGCGCTGATGGCCGATCTTCGTGGGAAGCTGGCGACCCTGCCGGGCGAGACGTTCGGCGGGCTGACGGTCGAGACGGCGGACGACTTCGCCTATACCGACCCCACCGACCAGTCGGTCAGCCGCAACCAGGGCATCCGCGTGCTGTTCGTGGGCGGCAGCCGTGTCGTATTCCGCCTGTCTGGCACCGGCACCAGCGGCGCGACGCTGCGCGTCTATCTGGAGCGTTACGCGGCGGACGAACTCGACCGCGAGACGCCCGAAATGCTCGCCGACATCATCGCGGCGGCGGACGAGATCGCGGGCATCACCCAGCATACCGGGCGCACCGAACCCGATGTGGTGACGTGATCGGCGTGGGGGAGAGGCTCCGTCCCCTTCCACCCCGGCGAAGGCCGGGGTCCAGATGCCACCAAGCGCGTGAAACGCCCGAGAAGCCGCCCCAACTGGACCCCGGCCTTCGCCGGGGTGGTCAGAGTAGGTTAGGGTGATCGCGCCATGACGAATCACCCCCCATCTCTCGGCGCCACTCCCGTCTCCGGCGGCACCCGCTTCGCGGTGCGCTCGACCGTCGGGCGAGTGGAGCTTTGCCTGTTCGATGGCTCGGACGAACGCCGAATCCCCATGACCCGCGACGGCGATGTGTGGACCGCTACCGTCACCGACCCCGCCCCTCTCTACGGCTATCGCGCCCATGGCGAATACGACCCGGCGCGCAACCTGTGGTTCGACCCCGCCAAACTGCTGGTCGACCCTTATGCGCTAGAACTCGACCGCCCCTTCGTCCAGTCTCGGCGTCTGGTCGCCTATGGCGAAGACACGGCCGACATCATACCCCGCGCCCGTATCGTCACCCCACTGACCGACACCCCGGCCCCGCCGCTGTTCCGGCCGGGCAGGCTGATCTACGAACTCAATGTGCGCGGTTTCACCATGCGCCACCCCGCCATCCCGCCCGAACAGCGCGGCACATTGGCGGCACTCGCCCATCCCGCCGTGCTGGATCATCTGCGCAAGCTGGGTGTGGCTGCCGTCGAGCTGATGCCGATCACCGCCGCCATCGACGAACGCCATCTGCCGCCGCTCGGCTTACGCAACGCCTGGGGTTACAACCCGGTCGTGCCGATGGCGATCTGCCCGGAGCGGGTGCCGGGTGGGGTCGCCGAACTGGTCGCCACTGTCGCGGCGCTTCGCGAGGCGGGGATCGGCGCGATCCTCGACCTGGTCTTCAACCATATGGGGGAGAGCGATGTGCAGGGCGGCACGCTGTCCTTTCGCGGGCTCGACCCGGACGTCTATGCCCGCACGCCCGACGGCACGCTGATCAACGATGCGGGCACGGGCAACACGCTCGACGCCAGCCGCCCGGCCGTGCGCGCGATGATCCTCGATGCCTTGCGCCATTTCGCGCGGGCGGGGGTGGACGGCTTCCGCTTCGACCTGGCGCCGGTGCTCGCACGTGGACCGGGTTTCGACGCCCGCGCCCCCATCTTCGCCGAGATCGCCGCCGACCCGATCCTCTCAAGCCGCATCATGATCGCCGAACCCTGGGACATCGGCCCCGGCGGCTATCGGCTCGGGCAATTTCCCGACCATTGGCTGGAATGGAACGACAAATATCGCGACCAGGTGCGCCGCTTCTGGCGCGGTGACGGGCGGGCGGGCGATCTGGCGACCCGGATCGCGGGCTCGGCGGATATATTCGCCAGCGCCACCAGCCGCTCGGTCAATTTCGTCGCAGCGCATGACGGCTTCACCCTGGCCGACCTGACCGCCTATGCCGAGCGACACAACCACGCCAATGGCGAGGACAATCGCGACGGGCATGGCGACGAAGTGTCGTGGAACCATGGTGTCGAGGGACCGACCGACGATCCCGCTATCCTGGCCGCGCGCCATGCCTCGGTCCGCGCGATGCTCGCCACGCTGTTCCTGTCGCGCGGCACCCCGATGCTGACCGCAGGCGACGAGTTCGGCCGCAGCCAGCAAGGCAACAACAACGGCTATGCGCAGGATAACGACACGACATGGCTCGACTGGGAAAACCGCGACGACGCGCTGGAAGATTTCGTCGCGCGGCTCAGCCAGTTCCGCCGGGATACGCCGATCGACTGGACGGACTGGCTGGCCGATGCCGAATGGCGCACCCTCTCCGGCGATCCGATGACGCCGGGTGATTGGGACGGCGACGGCTTCGCCTTGCACCTGCCGCTCGGCGACCAAAGCCTGACCCTCCGCTTTGGCCGAGCACGTGGTGTCTTCGCCATCCGGGGCACCGTGATCCAGAGCTAAGGCGTCGCCATCGATCCCATCAGATTATGGTTCAGATGCCCCATGATCCAGATCGACCCCAGCAGCACCAGCGCCACGATCAGCACCCCGAACAACAGCGCCAGCACATTGTTGCTGTTATCCGGCCCCGTGGTGATGTGGAGGAAGAACACCAGATGCACCCCCATCTGCCCGATCGCCAGCGCGACCAAAGCGGCGGGCACGGCGGGGCCCCAGACGATGTCGAATTGCACCAGCGCGAAGGACGCTGTCGTCAGGATCGCCGCCGCGACCAGGCCGACGACATAGCTGCGCACGCCACCGACGATCGAGTCCTTCTCGCTCTGTTCGCCCGGCGCGGTTTCGTCGCGGGCCATTTCCTCGTCGGGCCGCTCGCTCATCCGCGCACTCCCATCAGATAGACCATCGTGAACAGCGCCACCCAGATGATGTCGAGCGCATGCCAGAACAGGCTGAAGCACAGGATGCGGCGCAGGATATCCTCGCGAAACCCCTTGGCCCAAGCCTGCGCCATCATCGTCGTCAGCCAGAGCAGCCCCAGCATGACGTGCAGCCCATGGCACCCGACCAGTGCGAAGAAGGCCGACAGGAAGGCGCTACGCCCCGGCCCATGGCCTTCGCCGATCAGGTGCAGGAACTCATAGGCCTCCAGCGCCAGGAATCCCGCGCCCAGCAAGCCGGTCGCCGCCATCGCGATCTGGAACCAGCGCATGTCGCGCGCCAGCGTCGCGATCCCCGCCATGCCGCAGGCGAAGCTGGAGAGGAGCAGCAGCACCGTCTCCGTCTCGACCAGCTCCAGCTCGAACAAGTCCTTGCCCGAAGGACCGCCCGCCGTCGCGTCCTTCAACACCGCATAGCCGGCGAAGAAACAGGCGAACAGGATGAAGTCCGACAGCAGGAATATCCAGAAGCCATAGGACACCACCACCCGCTTGGGCGCGGGGCCGTCCGGGTTGGGCTCGGCGGCGCGGCCCAGCTTGTTGGGATCGTGCGTCTGCGCGGCCTGGCTCATGACAGCGCCTCTTCGGGCAGGTCGAGCAGGGTCGCCTTGCTGCGACGGCGCGCCTGGTCCAGCCGTTCGACCTCTTCGACCGGGATTTCATACTCCGCCTTGTCGCGCCAGGCGAAGACCACGAACGTCCCCCATGCGCCGAAAAAGCCCAGCACGACCAGCCACCAGATATGCCAGATCAGCGCAAAGCCCATGACGGTCGCGAAAAAGGCGCTGACCACCCCGGTCGGTGAGTTGCGGGGCATCTCGATGGGTTCGTAATCGGGGCGGTCGGACAGGGCCCGGTTCTCCCGCGCGCGCGCCTTGATGCCCCAATAGGCTTCCTCGCCCTTCACATCGGGCAGCACCGCGAAGTTGAAGGCGGGCGGCGGCGAGGTGGTGATCCATTCCAGCGTGCGACCGTCCCAGGGATCGCCGCTCTCGTCGATGCGGTCCTTGCGGGTGCGGATCGAGACATAGAGCATCATGACCTGACACCCGATCCCGGCCAGGATCAGGAGCGCGCCCAGTCCGGCGGCGATCAGCCAGGGATGCCAGCCGGGCACATCATAATGCTGCATCCGCCGCGTCATGCCCATCAGGCCCAGCACGTATAGCGGCATGAAGGCGAGGTAGAAGCCGCTGATCCACAGCCAGAAGGCGCGCTTGCCCCAGGTCTCGTCCAGCGTGAAGCCGAACATCTTGGGAAACCAGAAGGTGAAGCCGGCGAACGCCCCGAACAGCACACCGCCGATGATGACGTTGTGGAAATGCGCGACCAGGAACAACGAGTTGTGCAGCACGAAATCGGCGGGGGGCACCGCGAGCATCACCCCGGTCATGCCGCCGATCACGAAGGTCACGATGAACCCGATCGACCACAGCATCATCGAGGTGAAGCGGATGCGCCCGCCATAGAGGGTGAACAGCCAGTTGAAGACCTTCACCCCCGTCGGCACCGCGATGATCATCGTGGTGATGCCGAAAAAGCCGTTCACATCGGCCCCGGCCCCCATGGTGAAGAAATGGTGCAACCAGACCATGAAGGACAGGATGCAGATCACCATGGTCGCGATGACCATCGAGCGGTATCCGAACAAGGGCTTGGACGAGAAGGTCGAGATGATCTCGGAAAAGATGCCGAAGGCGGGCAGGATCAGGATATAGACTTCCGGGTGGCCCCAGGCCCAGATGAGGTTGACGAACATCATCTGGTTGCCACCCGCATCGGCCGTAAAGAAATGAAAACCGAGATAGCGGTCGAGGATCAGCATCGCCAAACACGCGGTCAACACCGGAAAGGCCGCGACGATCAGCAGGTTGGACGCCAGCGAGGTCCAGGTGAACATCGGCATCCGGCTATAGCCCATGCCCGGCGCGCGCATCTTCAGGATGGTAGTGACGAGGTTGACGCCGGAAAGCAGTGTCCCCATCCCCGATATCTGGAGCGCCCAGAGATAATAATCGACGCCGACACCCGGCGAGAAGCGCAACTCCGACAGCGGCGGATAGACCAGCCAGCCGGTCTTGGCGAACTCGCCGATGACCAGGCTCATGTTGATGAGCAGCGCGCCGCTGCACGTCAGCCAGAAGCTGACCGAATTGAGCGTCGGAAAGGCCACGTCGCGCACGCCCAGTTGCAGCGGCACGACGAAGTTCATCAGCCCGATCATGAACGGCATCGCCACGAAGAAGATCATGATCGTGCCATGCGCCGAGAATATCTGGTCGTAATGATCGGGCGGCAGATAGCCTTCGTTACCATAGGCGATCGCCTGTTGCGACCGCATCAGCAACGCGTCGGAAAAACCGCGCAACAGCATCACGCCCGCCAGCAGGCAATACATCACGCCGATCCGCTTGTGATCGACGCTGGTGATCCACTCATTCCAGAGATAGGGCAGATGCCCGCGTCGCCAGACCCAGACGAGGACACCCAGCAGCAACGCCCCGATGACCGCCGCCGACACCAGCGGCAAAGGTTCGTGGAACGGGATCGAGTCCCAGCCGAGCTTGCCGGTAAAACTCATTGCTCGCGCCCGTCCTTGGCTTTCTCACCCTCGGGTGCGCCGTTCCGCATCACGATCTGGTCGTAAAGGCCGGGCTGGAGCCGGGGATAGCTGGCGGGGCGGACATTGCGGCTGGGCCGCGCCATCGCGACGAACTCGGCCCAGTCGAGCGTCTTGCCCTTCCCGGCCCTGGCGGTCGCGACGAAGCGGTCGAAGCTCGCTTGCGGCACCGCATCGACGAAGAAGTCCATATCGGCAAAGCCCTCCCCGCTATAATGCGCCGACAGCCCGCGATACCGTCCGGCCTTGTCGGCGCGCAGGTGGAGCGTCGAGTCCATGCCCGACATGGCGTAGATCTGGCTGCCCAGTCGCGGCACGAAGAAGCTGTTCATGACGCCTGCCGAGGTGATGCGGAACCTCACCGGCGTGCCCACCGGCACGACCAGCCGGTTGATCGTCGCGATCCCCTGTTCGGGGTAGAGGAACAGCCATTTCCAGTCGGTCGCGACGACCTCGACCGTCATCGTCCGCGCCTTGGAGGCGATCGGCTTGGGCGGATCGAGGTCATGGCTGCCGATCCAGGCGATGCCGCCCAGGAACATGATCGCCAGCGCCGGGATCGACCAGACCAACAGTTCCAACCGCCCGGAATAGGCCCATTCGGGCAGATGCTTTGCGCGGGTGTTGCTCGCGCGGAACCACCAACTAAAGGCGAAGGCCAGCACGATCACCGGCACGACGATCGCCAGCATCACCGCCAGCGAATTGCAGAAGATGCTCCGCTCGCCTGCCGCGATCGGCCCTGCGGGGTCCAGTATGCCCGGCTCGCAGGCCGACAACAGCGCACACGTGCCAAGACACGCGAAACGCGCGAAAATCTGGGCTAGGCGCGGCTCACGGGGCATTCCGGCGGTGAACGGCGGGCCGGTGCTTTCGTTCCTTGCCCGTCAGCGTCACTCAGGCGGCGAGACGTCGCCCCTCGCTGTCGCCGGAGTCATTGGCCGGGTGGCGGACACGGTGCGCCCTGACAGCACGCCGTGCGGATCGCCGCGCGACCATCCGCCGAACGACGGGCCACCGCGCCAGCATCGACGAGGACAGGATCGCCGCCATACTCAATTCGACCACCCCGCCCCATTCGATCGCCGAGGCCATCATCACCAGATCGCCAGCCGACCCGCCCGCCATGGCCAGCATCCGAATCTCGTCGATCTCGAACCAGATGGCGAGGCCGATCACCGCCGCTCCGGCAATCATCACGCCCCATTGCGCCGGGCTGATCCGGTTGAGACGGCGCGCGGGTGCCTCTACCATGACGCGCGACAGCCATCGACTGATCGGCACATCCGGGCACAGGCGCAGCAATGCCGTCAGTCCCAGTAACAACAATGCGACCGTCATCCCGATATCCCCCTTCGTTCCCCTCTCTATGGCATCGGCGCGGGGATTTCCCAAGGGCGGGCGTGACGCGGGCGACCGCGCGCGTCTATGATCGGGGCATGACCGTGCGTAGCGCCCTGTTCCTCCCCGCCTCTAACCCTCGTGCCATCGCCAAGGCCCGCACGGTCGACAGCGATTCGGTGATCCTCGACCTGGAGGATGCGGTCGCCCCCGCCGCCAAAGACGCCGCGCGGGACGCGGCGGTGGCGGCGGTGCGCGAGGGCGGGTTCGGCGAGCGGATGCTGGTCGTGCGGACCAACGGACTCGATACGGATTGGGCGGCGAACGATCTGGCCGCCCTCGCGACCGCACGACCGGCGGCGGTACTGATCCCCAAGGTGGACGACGTCGCGACGCTCGCCACCGCACGAACGGCCCTGGGTCCGGCCATCCCGCTCTGGGCGATGATCGAGACGTGCTGCGGGATCCTGTCGCTTGGCGCGATTGCCGGAGCCGCCGGGGAATTGGGCCTGACCGCGCTGGTCGCGGGCACCAACGACCTTGCCAAGGAAATGCGCCTGCCTTCCCCGCCCGCGCCCGAGGCGTTGCTGCCGCTCCGGGTTCAGATCGTCGTCGCCGCACGGGCAGCGGGACTGATCGCGCTGGACGGAGTCTGCAACGCCCTCGACGCGCCCGACAGACTGGCGGCGGAATGCGCCGAAGGGCGCAGGCTGGGCTTCGGCGGCAAGACGCTGATCCACCCGAACCAGATCGCGGCGACCAATGCGGCTTTCGGACCGACCGAGGGAGAGATCGCCTGGGCGCAGCGAGTCGTCGCGGCCTTCGCCGATCCGGCCCAGGCGGCGCTGGGCGCGATCCGCTTGGACGGTCAGATGGTGGAGCGTCTCCATCTGGCGGAGGCGGAGCGGATATTGGCGCTCGCTCGGATGTCGCTCCAATAATCACCCTCACCCTTCCCATCCGCTGTCGCGGGCGGGCCCCTTCCCTCTCCCCTCGGGATAGGGAGGGAGGCACGTAGCGCGGGAAGGGTGAGGGTGTCGGCGGTTACTCCAGTTCGAGGATCACCGCATCGACCGCCAGGCTGTCGCCGGTTTTGGCAGTGATGGTCTTGACGGTGCCGGTCTTGGCGGCGCGGAGGATGTTTTCCATCTTCATGGCCTCGACGACGGCCAGCGGCTGGCCTGCCTCTACCTTGTCGCCCTCGGCGACGTCGAGGCGGACGAGCAGGCCCGGCATCGGCGCGATCAGGAATTTCGACAGGTCGGGCGGGACCTTCTCGATCAGGTGCTTTGCGTAGGCCGCCGCGCGGGCGGGCAGGACGCGGACGGTGTGGCTGGCGCCGCGCGTGGTCAGGCGGAAGCCGGTGCGGGTCCTGGCGATGCGGACATGGAGCGTTTCGCCCGCCTCGTCCTCGACCGCGATCATCCGGTCGCCCGGCGTATAGGCGATGGCGAGGTCCAGAGCCGCCCCATCGACGATGAGGCCGTCGGTCGACACGTTGACCTGGTGGTCCGCCCCGCCGATCCGTACCGTCCAGTCGGCGGGCGGTTGCAGCCGGTGGCCGAGTTGGCCATCGATCCGGCGTGCCCGGTCTGCCTCGGCGGTAGCGGTGAAGGCAGCGACGGCGGCGAGCGTGCGGGTCAGTTCGTCGGAGGCGGGCGCGCCGTGGAAGCCTTCGGGATATTCCTCGGCGATGAAGCCGGTCGACAGCGCGCCGGAGCGGAAACGCGGATGCTGCATCAGTGCGGAGACGAAGTCGATGTTCGTCCCCGGCCCGGCGATCTCGAACGCGTCGAGCGCCGCGATCTGGGCATCGATCGCGGCTTCGCGGGTCGGGGCCCAGGTGACCAGCTTGGCGATCATGGGATCGTAGAACATGCTGACCTCGCCACCCTCCGCGACGCCGTCATCGACGCGGACGCGGATGGCGTCGTCCCGTTCCTCGGCAGGCGGGTTGTAACGGACCAGCCGCCCCGTCGAGGGCAGGAAGCCGCGATACGGGTCCTCGGCATAGACCCGGTTCTCGATCGCCCAGCCGGTCAGCGTCACCTCGTCCTGCGTGAAGGACAGCGGCTCTCCGGCGGCCACGCGGATCATCTGCTCGACCAGATCGAGGCCGGTAATTTCCTCGGTCACGGGATGCTCGACCTGGAGCCGCGTGTTCATCTCGAGAAAGTAGAAGCTCTTGCCGGTCGTATCCGCCCCCGACACGATCAACTCGACCGTGCCCGCCGAATAATAGCCGACCGCACGGGCCAGCGCGACCGCCTGCTCGCCCATGGCGCGGCGCATCTCGGGGGTGACGAAGGGCGACGGGGCCTCTTCGACCACCTTCTGGTGGCGGCGCTGGACCGAGCATTCGCGCTCGCCGAGATAGACGATGTTGCCATGCTGGTCGCCCAGCACCTGAATCTCGATATGGCGGGGACTTTCGATGAACTTCTCGATGAAGACGCGGTCGTCGCCGAAGCTGGCCAGGCCTTCGCGCTTGGTCGCCTCGAAGCCCTCGCGCACGTCCGCTTCGGACCAGGCGAGCCGCATCCCCTTGCCGCCGCCACCCGCGCTGGCCTTCATCATGACGGGGAAGCCGATCTCACTGGCGATGCGCACCGCTTCCTCGGTATCGGCGATCTCGCCCAGATAGCCGGGGACGACATTGACCCCGGCGGCCTTGGCCAGCTTCTTGGATTCGATCTTGTCGCCCATCGCGGCGATGGCGTTCGGCGGTGGGCCGATGAAGGCGACGCCCGCCTCGGCACAGGCCTTGGCGAAGCTCTCACGCTCGGACAGGAATCCATAACCCGGATGGATCGCATCCGCGCCGGTGGCTTTCGCGGCGGCGAGGATCAGTTCGGCCTTGAGATAGCTTTCGGCGGCGGGCGCGGGGCCGAGGCGGACCGCTTCGTCTGCCAGCCGCACATGTGGCGCGCTGGCATCGGCGTCCGAATAGACCGCGACCGTGGCGATGCCCATCGCGCGGGCGGTGCGGATCACCCGGCACGCGATTTCCCCGCGATTGGCGATCAGGATTTTTTGGAACACGGGGATACCTCTCCTTTTATGTCGTTGGTCCGTGTCGAATGCTATCGGGGAAGCCCCACCCCGGCTAAGGCCGGGGTCCAGGAGCGGCCCCGTAGCTCACCGCAACTGGACCCCGGCCTTCGCCGGGGTGGTCACGGTGAGGGGCAAGGGGTTCACTCCGCCGCGACCCGCATCGGCTCGGCACCTTCCATCGGCTTCAGGCCCAGCTTGGCGAACAGCGCGGCGTCCGCATCGTCGCCCGCATTGCCTGCGGTCAGCAGCTTGTCGCCGGTGAAGATCGAGTTCGCGCCCGCCAGGAAGCACAAGGCCTGCGTCGCCGCCGACATGCTCTCGCGGCCCGCCGACAGGCGGACCATGCTCATTGGCATGGTGATGCGCGCGACCGCGACGGTGCGGACGAACTCGATATCGTCGATCCGCGCCAGCGGCGTGTCGGCGAGCATGTCGCCCAACACCGTGCCCTTGACCGGCACCAGCGCGTTGACCGGTACGCTTTCGGGATGGCGCGGCAGGGTGGCGAGCGCATGGACGAAGCCGACCCGGTCTCCCCGCGTCTCGCCCATGCCGACGATGCCGCCGCAGCACACCGAGATGCCCGCATCGCGCACATTCGACAGCGTCTCCAGCCGGTCCTCGAAGCAGCGCGTCGTGATGACGTTGGCGTAATTCTCGGGCGAGGTGTCGATGTTATGGTTGTAATAGTCGAGGCCCGCCTCGGCCAGCCGCTGCGCCTGGGGGGCGTCGAGCATGCCCAGCGTCATGCAGGTCTCCAGCCCCATGGCCTTCACGCCCTCGACCATGGCGACGACCTTGTCCATGTCGCGCTCCTTCGGCGACCGCCACGCCGCGCCCATGCAGAAGCGCTGCGAGCCCGCCGCCTTCGCCTCGGCGGCGGCGGCCAGCACCGCCTGCACGTCCATCAGCTTCTCGGCCTTCACGTCGCTTTCCGCCGAAGCGCTTTGCGAGCAGTACCCGCAATCTTCGGGGCAGCCGCCGGTCTTGATCGAGCACAGCGTGCACAACTGCACCTCGTCCGCCGCATGATGCGCACGGTGCACCTCGGCCGCGCGGAACAGCAACTCGGTGAAGGGCAGGTCGAACAGCGCGGCGATCTCGGCGCGGGTCCAGTCGGTGCGCAAGCTTGTCGCCTCGGGGCGGAGCGCGGTGGTCGTCGTCATCACGTCTTGTCCTGTCATTCGCCCGTCTCGGGCGGCATATTATGGCCCAGCAACCTCAGCACATCCTCGGCCGCCTTCACAAGGTTGGTGCCGGGGCCGAAAATCGCCTGAACCCCGGCATCGTAGAGCGCCTGATAGTCCTGCGCCGGAATAACGCCACCCGCGATGACCTTGATATCGGCGCGGCCCGCGTCGCGCAGATGCCCGATCAGCTCGGGGATCAGCGTCTTGTGCCCGGCGGCCAGGCTGGAGGCGCCGACCACGTCGACATCGCGAGTCAGTGCGAGTTGGGCGGCCTCCTCGGGCGTCTGGAACAGTGCGCCCGCCACCACCTCGAACCCCAGATCGCCGAACATCGAGGAGACGAGGTTCGCGCCCCGGTCATGCCCGTCCTGTCCCATCTTGGCGACGAACAGCCGGGGCTTGCGGCCCAGACGGCGTTCGACCGCCTCGACGCCCCGGATCAGGCGGGCCCAGCGTTCGTCCTCGGCATAAGCGCCGCCATAGACGCCCGACACCGGGGTCGGCTGGGTGCCGTAGCGGCCGAACACATCCTCCAGTGCGGCGGAAATCTCGCCCAGGGTCGCCCGCGCCCGCGCCGCCTCCACGGCGAGCGCGAGCAGGTTGTTCCCCAATCCTCCCTGAGCTTGCTCGGGGAGGGGGACCGCGCCCGCAGGGCGTGGTGGGGGGGCATGGCCGGTCCGTCCCGCCCCTCCACCAGCCTGCGGCTGGTCCCCCTCCCCAAGCATAGCTTGGGGAGGAATTTTCGCGGCTTGGCGCAACGCATCCAGCGCGGCCTGGCATTTCACTTCGTCGCGCGCGGCCTTGACCCGAGCGATCCGCGCCACCTGGGCCTCGCGCACCGCATGATTGTCGATGTCGAGGATCTCGACCGGCGCTTCGTCGGCCAGCCGGTATGTGTTGACGCCGACGATGACATCCTCGCCCCGGTCGACCCTGGCGGCGCGCGCGGTGGACGCTTCCTCGATCATCGCCTTGGGCCAGCCCGCCGCGACCGCCTTGGCCATGCCACCCTCGGCCTCGATCCGCTCGATCAACTCCCAGGCGCCGTCGACCAGCGACTGGGTCAGGCTTTCGACATAGTAACTGCCACCCAACGGATCGACGACGCGTGTCATCCCCGTTTCCTCCTGCAACACGATCTGGGTGTTGCGCGCGATCCGGGCGGAGAAGTCGGTGGGCAGCGCGATCGCTTCGTCCAGCGCATTGGTGTGGAGCGACTGGGTGCCCCCCAGCATCGCCGCCATCGCCTCGATCGTGGTGCGGATGACGTTGTTATACGGGTCCTGCTCGGTCAGCGACACGCCCGAGGTCTGGCAATGGGTGCGCAGCATCTTGGAGCGCTCGTCCTTCGCGCCCAGTTGCGTCATCGCCCGGTGCCAGAGCACCCGCGCGGCGCGCAGCTTGGCGACCTCCATGAAGAAGTTCATGCCGATCGCGAAGAAGAAGGACAGCCTCCCTGCGAACCTGTCGATGTCGAGGCCCGACGCCACGCCATATTTCACATATTCCATGCCGTCGGCGATGGTGAAGGCCAGCTCCTGGAGCTGCGTCGCCCCCGCCTCCTGCATGTGATAGCCGCTGATCGAGATGCTGTTGAACTTGGGCATCTCGGCGCTGGTATAGGCAAAGATGTCCGAGATGATCCGCATCGAAGGTTCGGGCGGGTAGATGTACGTGTTGCGGACCATGAACTCCTTGAGGATGTCGTTCTGGATGGTCCCTTCCAGCTTCGACCGGTGAACGCCCTGTTCCTCGGCCGCGACGATGAAGAAGGCCAGCACCGGGATCACCGCGCCGTTCATCGTCATGCTGACCGACATGGCATCCAGGGGGATGCCGTCGAACAGGATCTTCATATCCTCGACCGTGTCGATCGCGACACCCGCCTTGCCCACGTCACCCGTCACGCGCGGATGGTCGCTGTCATAGCCCCGGTGCGTCGCCAGATCGAAGGCGACCGACAGCCCCTTCTGCCCCGCCGCCAGATTGCGGCGGTAGAAGGCGTTCGATTCCTCGGCGGTGGAAAAACCCGCATATTGCCGGATCGTCCAGGGCCGCCCCGCATACATGCTCGCCCGCACGCCGCGCGTGAACGGCGCGAAGCCCGGCAACCCCGGGTCCACCGCCACATCCGCCGCCGTATAGAGCGGCTTCACCACGATCCCCTCCGGCGTCGCCCATGACAGGTCACGCCCCTTCACCTCGCGGGCGGCAAGGGCTTCCCAGTCGGACATGTCAGGGCGTTCGGCCATCGGCCACTCCTCATCCAATCGTTACGCGGTTTACTTATTTTGTTTCATTGAAGCGAAATCATCATGCTCGCGCAAGCATCCTAACACCCCAGGAAACGCGGCGGACGCTTTTCGAAAAAGGCGCGGCCGCCTTCCTCGCCATCCTGGGTGGCGCACGCCATGCGCTGGTCCCCGGCCTCGCGGGCCAGCGCGGTGGCGTAGTCGCTGTCGAACCCGGCATGAAGCGCGCGGCGCATCAGCCCCAACGCGACGCTCGGCCCCGCCGCCAGCCGCCCGGCCAGCGCAAAGGCTTCGGCTTCCAGCGCCTCGTCGGCGACGACCTTGTGGATCATGCCCCAGTCGAGCGCACGTGTCGCCCCCACCCGCTCGCCCAGCATCATCATCTCGGCGGCGCGGGCACGGCCGATCAGGCGGGGCAGCATCCAACTCGCTCCGCCATCGGGGACCATGCCGATATTGACGAAGGCGTGGAGGAAATAGGCCTTCTCGCTCGCCACGCAGAAATCGGCGGCCAGCGCCAGGCTGCACCCGATCCCCGCCGCTGCGCCCCGGACGGCACTGATCACGGGGATGGGCAGGTCGGCCAGCGCCAGGAACAGGGGATTGAAGTGATCGACCAGCGCACGGTGAACGGTGTCCGGGCCGATATCGCCCCCGGAAATATCCGCGCCCGAGCAAAAGGCCTTCCCCGCGCCGATCAGCAGAACCGCTCGTGCATCCCCCCGATCGGCGAGCGCCTGCCCGATCCTGTCGAACAGTTCGGGCGGCGCGGCATTGAGGCGGTCGGGGCGGTTGAGCGTCAGCACCAACACATCGCCCCGGCGCTCGGCCAGCAGCATCGGCTCGCTCAATGCGCTTCCCCCGGCGTTTCCATCAGTTCGACCAGCACCCCGCCCATGTCGCGCGGATGAAGGAAGACGACCGGCGTGCCATGCGCGCCGATGCGCGGCTGGCCCAGCAGCGTCGCACCCTTGGCCTGCAATTCCGCGACGGCGGCGGCCATGTCGGCGACCTCGAAACAGAGATGATGCTGCCCGCCCGCCGGGTTCTTCCTGAGGAAGTTGGCGATGGGGGAGGTTTCGTCGAGCGGCTGGATCAGTTCGATCTGGCTGTTGGGCGCGTCGATGAAGCACACCCGCACGCCCTGCGGGGGCAGGTCGAACGGCTCGCCGATCGCCTCCGCGCCGAGCAGATGGCGATAGGTTTCGACCGTCTTTTCGATCGAGGGCGTGGCGATGCCGATATGGTTGAGGCGGCCCAGGGTCATGCGCGCTCCTTAACGGCATCCTTCAATGCCTGCTTGATGTCGGGATGCAGGTGATGCGACGCGATCCCGTCAATGGCGCCCTGCAACGCCCACACCGCACAGAGACTCACTTCACGCGGATGCGCGGCCTTCATGAGTCGATAGGTCTCGACCGCACCCAGTTCGGCGAGCCGCCCGGGCGTATCCACGCCTATCTCGATCATCCAGGCGGCGCTTTTGGCACCGACATTCTTCAATTCAGCCAATCGCGCCATCGCTTCGGCTTCGCGCTCAGAGCGGCAAGTTGTCATGCTTCTTCCACGGGTTCGCCAGGTCCTTGTTCCGCAGCTTGCGAAGCCCCAGCGCGATCCGCCTGCGGGTCGAGTGCGGCTGGATCACCTCGTCCACGAACCCCTTGGAGGCCGCGACGAACGGGTTGGCGAAGCGCGCCTCATATTCGGCGGTGCGCTCGGCGATCTCCTCGGGCGTGCGGCCCCGGAAGATGATCTCGACCGCGCCCTTGGCCCCCATCACCGCGATCTCGGCGGTGGGCCAGGCATAGTTGAGGTCACCGCGCAGGTGCTTGGACGCCATCACGTCGTATGCCCCGCCATAAGCCTTGCGGGTGATGACGGTGATCTTGGGCACCGTCGCCTCGGCATAGGCGAAGAGCAGTTTCGCGCCATGCTTGATGATGCCGTTATGCTCCTGCGCGGTGCCGGGCAGGAAGCCGGGGACGTCGACAAAGGTGACGATCGGGATTTCGAACGCATCGCAGAAGCGCACGAACCTTGCGGCTTTGCGGCTGGCATTGATGTCGAGCACCCCCGCCAGCACCATCGGCTGGTTGGCGACGAAGCCGACCGTGCGCCCCTCGATCCGGCCGAAGCCGGTGATGATGTTGGCCCCGTGCGCGGGCTGCACCTCGAAGAAATCGCCCTCGTCCACCACCTTTGCGATCAGCTCGTGCATGTCATAGGGCTGGTTGGCGCTGGCCGGGATCAGCGTGTCGAGGCTTTCCTCTTGTCTGTCCCAGGCGTCGGCGGTCGGCCGCTCGGGCACGCCCTCCCGATTGTTGGCGGGCAGGAAGTCGATGAAGTCGCGCGCCGCTAAAAGCGCCTCGATATCGTCCTCGAACGCCACGTCGGCCACGCCGGTCTTGGTGGTGTGGGTAACCGCGCCGCCCAGGGCTTCCTGGGTGACGACCTCGTTGGTCACCGTCTTCACCACATCGGGGCCGGTGACGAACATGTAGCTGCTATCCTTCACCATGAAGATGAAGTCGGTCATGGCGGGCGAGTACACCGCGCCGCCCGCGCACGGGCCCATGATGAGCGAAAGCTGCGGCACCACGCCCGATGCCAGCACATTGCGCTGAAACACCTCGGCATAGCCGCCGAGCGATGCCACGCCCTCCTGGATGCGCGCGCCGCCCGAATCGTTCAGGCCGATCACCGGCGCGCCGACCTTCATCGCCATGTCCATGATCTTGCAGATCTTCTGCGCGTGTCGCTCGGACAGCGAGCCGCCGAAGACGGTGAAGTCCTGGCTGAACACGAACACCAGCCGCCCGTTGATCGTGCCCGAGCCGGTCACCACGCCGTCGCCGGGCACCACCTGCTCGGTCATGCCGAAGTCCACGCAGTTATGTTCGACGAACATGTCGAGTTCCTCGAAGCTGCCCTCGTCCAGCAGCACGTCGAGCCGCTCGCGCGCGGTCAGCTTGCCCTTGGCGTGCTGCGCGGCGATGCGCTTCTCGCCGCCACCGGCACGCGCGGCGGCGCGGCGGCGTTCCAGTTCGACCATCGTCGATGCCATGACCTCATCCTCTTTTGTCTTTCAGGGGTCTATGCCTGAGACGCGGGGCGCATGGCAATCGGCAGACTTACGTTTTCGTAAGGGGAAGGCAGCCAAGCGCGTTCCCCCTCCCGCGAGCGGGAGAAGGCGGAAGGAAGGCAGGCATTGAAAAAATCAGATATCTAATGCCCAGCCGTCCCGGCCTTTGGGATCGAACGGCCCGTTCGGTACGAATCGCTCCGCCCCTGCGCGCAGGCGGAGCACGCTCCAGTCGCCGCGCCGGTCCACCGTTTCCAGCGTACAGCCGCACGCTTCATAGGCCGCGACGACATCGGCGCGCTGCGTCTCCAACAGGCCCGCCAGCACCAACGTCGCCTCCGGCCCGGCAATCGCCGCCAGTTCGGGCGCCATCGAGATCAGCGGTCCGGCCAGGATATTGGCGATGACCAGGTCGTAAGGCGCGCCCGCCATGATCGGATCGGCGAGCGCCCCATCCGCGACGATCAATTCCACGCCATCGACGCCATTGATCGCAGCATTGTCGGCGGTCACGTCGATCGCGACGGGGTCGATATCGGTCGCCACCACCTTCGCGCTCGGCCAGAGATGACGCACCGCAAAGGCGAGCAGCCCGGTGCCGGTGCCCACGTCGATCGCATTCGCGACCATCCCTCCCGCCATCGCATCGAGCATGGCGAGGCAGCCGCTGGTCGTCTCATGATGCCCGGTGCCGAAGGCGCGGCCCGCCGGGATATGGAAGCCGCGCTTACCCTCGGGCACCGCCTCGTCGCCGGTGTGGACGAAGAACCGCCCGACCGAGAGCGGCGCCAACCCCGCCTGGCTCATCGTCACCCAGTCCTGCGCGGGCACATGCTCGACCGTCGCGGGATGGTCGCCCGCGCTCGGCACCAAAGCGCGGATCGCTTCGATGGTCGCCGCATCGGGCTCCACCTCGAAATAGGCGTCGAGCCGCCAATGTTCGCGGTCGTCCTCCACTTCCTCGGTGGTCATGATGACCGCGTCGATCGCCAGATCGTCGGCGGCATCGATCGACTCCGCCTCGTCGCGGGTGCAGGGCAGCGTCAGCTTCCAGCTATCAGCGGACATAGCTGGCTCCATTCACGTCGAGGACCGCGCCCGTCATCGAGGGCGGCGCGTCGGTGCACAGGAAACGGACGGTCGCAGCGACCTCCTCCGGAGAGGCGACGCGGCCGAGCGGAATATCGGCGAGCAGCTTGTCACCGCCCCGGCTGGCCAGATAATCGTCGGCCATGCCGGTCATGGTGAAACCGGGGCAGACCGCGAAGGCGAGAATCCCTTGCGCGGCATAGCCCCGCGCGATCGTCTTGGTCATCGCGACCATGCCGCCCTTGGACGCGGCATAATGCCAGTGCGCGGGCGAGTCGCCGCGATAGGCGGCGCGGCTGGCGATGTTGACGATCCGGCCGCCCACGCCCCGCTCCTGCCAATGCAAGACGGCCAGACGGCAAAGTTCGGCGGACGCGGTCAGGTTGACCTGCATGGTCCGCGCCCAGCTTTTCGACCAGTCAGCGGCGTCGAGCGGGCTCGCCTCGAAGATGCCGGCATTGTTGACCAGCATGTCGATCGCACCGCCTGCCTCGGCCAACGCCGCCGCCCAGAGGCGCGCGGGTTCCTGCGGCTGCGACAGGTCGGCGGCGATGCCGCTTCTGGTGCCATGGCCCAGCACGCGGACATTCGGCAGTTCGCCCAGCGCCGTGGCGGTCGCCGCACCGATGCCGCGGCTGCTTCCCGTTACCAATATCGTCGTCATCCCCCGCCCGTGCCGGGCGCAGGCGAGCGCGTCAACGGGCTTGCATGTTCTCCGGGATCGCCCTCTCGATAGCGGGGACACCCCTCCGTCAGAGCTGACGCCCTAGCAACGCCCCTTCCAGATTGCTCGGCGAAGGGCTGTTCCCCCGCGCAGGCGGGGGGCCAGTGTGGAGCAGGACCACCGCTTGCCAATAGAATACTGGGCCCCCGCCTGCGCGGGGGAACATAGGCGTACACCAATCACCGGTGACGCCACCTTACACGGCAGCAATAAATCCCGGTTCAGGCGGCGACGCGGGCGACGAACTGGGTGGCGCTGGTCTTCAACTCGCCCAGTTGCGTGTCGAGATCGTCGAAACCGCGCCCGACCCGGTCGATCTCCTGCGCGACATGTTCGGTGTCCTGGCGGATCGCGGCGATGGTGTGCGACATCGAATCGGCCGCCAGCGCGGTTTCGTCCACCGCGGCGGTGATCGCCGTGACGGTCTGCGCCTGCGCCTCCATCGCATGGCGAATGCGCTCGGCGGAGGCCTGGACCTCGTTGACCGTCGCCTTGATCGAGGCGTTGGTCTCGACCGTCGAGCGGGTCGCAGCCTGGATGGCGGCGATCTTGGTGGCGATGTCGTCGGTGGCGCGCGCGGTCTGGCTGGCGAGGCTCTTCACCTCCTGCGCGACGACCGCGAAGCCGCGTCCCGCATCCCCGGCGCGCGCCGCCTCGATGGTGGCGTTGAGCGCGAGGAGGTTGGTCTGCCCGGCGATGTCGCGGATCAGGCCCAAGATCGATTCGATCGACTTGGCGTGATCGGACAGCATTTCGGACATGCCGACCGCCTGCCCCGCCTGGTCGGCGGCGCGGTTGGCGACATCGGCGGCCTGATCGACCTCGGTCCGCGCATCCTCGATCGCGCGGATCAGGCCGGCGGCGGTCTGTGCCGCCTCGCGCATCGCGACGGCGGATTGTTCGGCGGCGGCGGCGACCTCGCTCGACTTGCCCAGCATCCCGCGCGTCGACAGCGAGGCGTCCTGCGCCTGCCGCCGCAAATCCTGTCCCCCGACCGAGGCGGTTTCCACCACCGCCGCGATACCGTTGCGGAAATCGCCCGCCAGCCGCTCGCGCTGACGCTCGGCGCACCAGCCCGCAAAGCCCGCGAACAGTTCGACGGTCAGTTCGGTCTCCATGCCATAGAGGCGCAGCAGCGTATCGATCGCCACGGTGCGGCGGGGATCGTCGGCGGGCATTTCCTCCATCACGATCTTCAACACCGCCCGGTCGCTCGAACAGGACATGGCGAGCACTTCCATCGGCGGCACCTCGGCGGCATAGGCGGAGGCGACCGCACGGCCCAGCGACTCGACCCATTCCCGACCGGCGAGATCGCAGAAGCGGTTGCGCAGATAGGCGCGCCCCGCCGTCTTCTGCCGTTCGCGATCCAGCGGCGACCATTCCGGACGCCCCGGATTGGCGAGGCGCCAGTGGTTCCAATAAGCATCGGTCACCTCGTCGGCCCGAGGCTCGATCACCGGCCAGAGTTCGGCGGCGAGGCGGACGAGCGAGCGATCCCCGCCATCAAAGGCACGGACCCGTGCGTCGAGGTCGATATTCGCCGTGATGACCGTGGGCGATGGCAGGTCGAAGTCCAAGACGTGGTTCCCCCATTCGAAATGCTTCGAATCTTTCCCGACCATGGTGGGCGAAAAGGGTTAAGGGGGTATTATAGGAGCGTTTTTCCGGTGCGGGCGGTGCGCTTCCCAGTTCGGCCTCTCACGAAGCATTCTCCATGGAAAGCGGGGGAATGCCGCGCGGAACCCGCCCGCCGCGCATCTCCAAACGGACTCTCGCGACTTGCATCCTGTCGGCGTCTTCACCATAGGCATATCCGCAAACCAGCCCGACCTTAAGATTGTTCGAGGATCTGCCCTTGGCCGCCCGCAACACCGCACGCCCGCTTTCGCCCCATCTCCAGATCTGGAAATGGGGTCCCAACATGCTGGTCTCCATCCTGCACCGCGCCACCGGCACGGGCATGGCGACCGTGGGTGCGGCGCTTCTCGTCTGGTTCCTGGCGGCCGTCGCCGCGGGGCCGGAAAGCTATGCGACGTTCCGCGACGTCTTCACCGTCGAGTCGGGCAGGCTGAACATCATCGGCTATGTCGTCGGCATCGGCCTGACCGCCTGCCTGTTCCAGCACATGGCCAACGGTATCCGCCACCTGTTCATGGATGTCGGCGCGGGCTTCGAGCTGAAGTCGAACAAGCGTCAGGCGCAAGCCACCATCGTCTTCGCCGTCGTGATGACGGTGGCCTTCTGGCTCTATCTGGGGATCAAGTGATGCGTTCCGGAACCGCGATCGGCCGCGTGCGCGGCCTGGGCTCGGCCAAGTCGGGCACCCATCACTGGTTGAACCAGCGCCTGACGGCGGGCTCCAACTTCCTGCTGGTCGTCTGGCTGCTGATTTCGATCCTGCGCCAGCCGTCCTTCGACTATGCCTCGGTGCATCTGTGGCTGGCCAATCCCTGGGCCGCCATCCCGATGGCAATGCTCGTCGCCTCGATCTTCTATCATATGCGCCTGGGGCTCCAGGTCGTGATCGAGGATTATGAGCAGGACCAGAACCGGGTCGCGCTGCTCGTCGTCATGAACCTGTTCGTCTTCACGATCGCCGCCATCGCCATTTTCTCGATCCTCAAGATCGCCTTCGGAGCCGCTGCATAATGTCCGCTGCCGCTTACAAGATCATCGACCATACCTATGACGCCGTCGTCGTGGGTGCGGGCGGCTCGGGCCTGCGCGCCACCATGGGCATCGCCGAGGCGGGTCTGAAGACCGCCTGCATCACCAAGGTGTTCCCGACGCGCAGCCACACCGTGGCCGCCCAAGGCGGCATCGCCGCGTCGCTCGGCAATATGGGTCCGGACCACTGGACCTGGCACATGTACGACACCGTCAAGGGGTCGGACTGGCTGGGCGACCAGGACGCGATCGAATATCTGTGCCGCGAGGCGCCCGCCGCCGTGTACGAACTGGAGCACGCGGGCGTGCCGTTCAGCCGCACCGAAGAGGGCAAGATCTATCAGCGCCCGTTCGGCGGCATGATGCAGAATATGGGCGAAGGCCCGCCCGCGCAGCGCACCTGCGCCGCCGCCGACCGCACCGGCCACGCCATGCTGCACGCGCTGTACCAGCAGTCGTTGAAGTACGACGCGGACTTCTTCATCGAATATTTCGCGCTCGACCTCATCATGGACGAGCAGGGCAATTGCCGTGGCGTGATCGCCTTGTGCATGGAAGACGGCTCGATCCACCGTTTCCGCGCGCACAATGTCGTGCTGGCGACCGGCGGCTATGGCCGCTGCTATTTCTCGGCCACCTCGGCGCACACCTGCACGGGTGACGGCGGCGGCATGGTGCTGCGTGCGGGCCTGCCGCTTCAGGACATGGAGTTCGTGCAGTTCCACCCGACCGGCATCTACGGCGCGGGCGTCCTCATCACCGAGGGTGCGCGCGGCGAGGGTGGCTACCTGACCAACTCCGAGGGCGAGCGCTTCATGGAGCGTTATGCCCCCTCGGCCAAGGATCTCGCCAGCCGCGACGTCGTGTCGCGCTCGATGGCGATGGAAATCCGCGAAGGGCGCGGCGTCGGCAAGGAGGGGGATCATATCTACCTCCATCTCGACCATATCGACCCGAAGGTGCTGGCCGAGCGCCTGCCCGGCATCACCGAGACCGGCAAGATCTTCGCCGGTGTCGACCTGACCCGCCAGCCGCTGCCCGTCACGCCGACCGTCCACTATAATATGGGCGGCATTCCGACCAACTATCACGGCGAAGTCGTCCGTCTGAAGGACGGCAACCCGGATTCGGTCGTCCCGGGCCTGTTCGCGGTCGGCGAAGCGGCCTGCGTGTCGGTGCACGGCGCGAACCGCCTCGGCTCCAACTCGCTGATCGACCTTGTGGTGTTCGGTCGCGCGACCGGCCTGCGCATCAAGGACACGCTGAAGCCCGGCACGCCGCACGCGCCGCTGCCCAAGGGTTCGGAAGAGCTGGCGCTGGGTCGCCTGGACCATTTCCGCAACGCCGCTGGCAGCGCGACCACTGCCTCGGTGCGCAGCGAGATGCAGAAGACGATGCAGCGCCACTGCGCCGTGTTCCGCACCGATGAGTTGCTGACCGAAGGCCGCCAGATGATCCGCGCCACCTATGACCGGATGAAGGACATCGGCATCAAGGATCGCTCGCTGATCTGGAACACCGATCTGGTCGAGACTCTGGAGCTGGACAACCTCATCAGCCAGGCCGTCGTGACGATGGAATCGGCGCTGAACCGCAAGGAAAGCCGCGGCGCGCATGTGAACGAGGACTTCCCCGATCGCGACGACACCAACTGGATGAAGCACACGGTGGCGACGTTCGACGGCTGGGGCGGCAAGGGCGGCGGGGTCGCGATCGACTATCGCCCGGTGCACGACTATACGCTGACCGACGATATCGAGTATATCAAGCCGAAGAAGCGGGTGTACTAAAGACCCGGTTTGACGGTTCGGAAAAGAGGGGCTGGCGAGCGATCGCCGGCCCTTTTTCCTGTCTGTTCACTTCTTCGCCCCTCCCGCAAGCGGGAGGGGTTGGGGGAGGGAAAGCCACAGGCGACGCCGCTCATGGAGAGGCCCCTCCCCCCATCCCCCTCCCGCCTGCGGGAGGGGGTGCGCTTGGCCGCGAGTGACTGGATCGACATCAACGCCGCCCTCTTCTTCCTCCCCTCCCGCAAGCGGGAGGGGCCGGGGGAGGGAGCGCCACAGGCGACGCCGCTCGTGGAGAGGCCCCCCCCATCCCCCTCCCGCCTGCGGGAGGGGGCGTGCTTGGCCGCGAGTGCCTGGATCGACATCAACGCCGCCCTCTTCTTCCTCCCCTCCCGCAAGCGGGAGGGGTCGGGGGAGGGGAAGCCACAGGCGACGCCGCTCGTGGAGAGGCCCTCCCCCCATCCCCCTCCCGCCTGCGGGAGGGGGCGTGCTTGGCCGCGAGTGCCTGGATCGACATCAACGCCGCCCTCTTCTTCCTCCCCTCCCGCAAGCGGGAGGGGCCGGGGGAGGGAAAAGCCACAGGCGACACCACCCGTGGAGAGGCCCCTCCCCCCATCCCCTTCCCGCCTGCGGGAGGGGGCGTGCTTGGCCGCGAGTGCCTGGATCGACATCAACGCCGCCCTCTTCTTCCTCCCCTCCCGCAAGCGGGAGGGGTCGGGGGAGGGAAAGCCACAGGCGACGCCGCTCGTGGAGAGGCCCTCCCCCCATCCCCTTCCCGCCTGCGGGAGGGGGCGTGCTTGGCCGCGAGTGCCTGGATCGACATCAACGCCGCCCTCTTCTTCCTCCCCTCCCGCAAGCGGGAGGGGTCGGGGGAGGGAAAGCCACAGGCGACGCCGCTCGTGGAGAGGCCCTCCCCCCATCCCCCTCCCGCCTGCGGGAGGGGGTGTGCCCAGCCCCCCTTCCATAATCATTTCGGCAGTGCAGCGGAACGCGAGCGGCGGGGATGGGTTCACTCGGCATGTCCGCATCCGCTATGCTATCGTCCATGCTGGCCGACCTCGCCCCGCCCCCGCCTCGCCTGTCCCTTGCCGACAGCCTGTTCCTGGACTTCGATGGCACGCTGGTGGAACTCGCCGACAATCCCGAGGGGGTGCATGTCAGTCGCGAACTGGCCGACCGGCTGGACGCGCTGGCCGCGCATATGCCGGGTCGCCTCGCCATCGTCAGCGGCCGCTCGATCGCGCAGATCGATGCGCTGTTCGGCCCGCAGGCGCAGCATTTCACGCTGGCGGGCAGCCATGGTGCCGAGCGCCGTTCCCCGGAGGACGGCCACAGCCAGCCCGAAAAGCCCGACCATCTGGCCATAGCGACCGAGGAGATGCGCCGCGTCGCCGAGGACAACGGCCTGTATTTCGAAACCAAGAGCTTCGGCGCGGGGCTCCATTACCGCCGCAAGCCCGAGGCCGAGCCCCTGGCCCTGCGCGAAGCCGCCGCCATCGCCGAGCGGCATGGCCTGACCCTGCAACCCGGCAAGATGATGGTCGAGGTTCGCCTGCCCGGCGACAAGGGCCAGGCGATCGAGACGCTGATGGAAACGCCCGCGATGCGCGGCACCGTGCCCATTTTCTTCGGTGACGACGTGACCGACGAGGATGGCTTTGCCGCCGCCGCGGCGCTTGGCGGCGCGGGGGTGCTGGTCGGCCCGATGCGCGAAACCGCCGCCCGATACCGCCTGCCCGATGTCCCCGCCGTCCATGAATGGCTCGCCCAAGCGCTGGAGAATGCCGAATAATGCAACAGGACATGAACCTCTGGCCGATCGGCAATTGCCAGGTTTCGGCGCTGATCGACTCGACCGGGCGCTTCGTCTGGGGCTGCGTGCCGCGCGTCGATGGCGATCCGGCCTTTTGCGCGCTGCTGGGCGATGGCGAGCCGGAGACGGGCTATTGGTCGATCGAGCTGGAGGACCGCGTCTCGACCACGCAAGGCTATCTGCGCAACACCCCGATCCTTGTGACCACCCATATGGACGATCGCGGCAACGGCATCGAGGTCACCGATTTCTGTCCCCGCTTCTCGCGCGAGGGCCGCGTCTATCGCCCGACCAGCTATGTGCGGATCGTCCGGCCGATCGGCTCGCCCCGCATCCGCATCGCGCTTCGCGTCGCGACCGATTGGGGCAGCCCGACCGATCGGACCCAGGGTTCCAACCATATCCGTTATCTGATGACGCAGCAGACGCTGCGCCTGACCACCGACGCGCCCGTCGGCCATATCGCCGCCGAGCAATGGTTCCGGCTGGAACGCCCGATTCACATGTTCCTGGGCCCGGACGAAAGCTTTGCGGGTGTGTTGAGCGAGGCGTGCCGCGCGATGTTGGAGCGCACCACCCACGAATGGCATCACTGGGTGCGCGGCCTCGCCACACCCGTCGAGTGGCAGGCCGTCGTCATCCGCGCCGCCATCACCCTCAAACTCTGCCAGCATGAAGAAACTGGCGCGATCGTCGCGGCGCTGACCACCTCGCTGCCCGAACATGCCGATTCGGGGCGCAACTGGGACTATCGCTACTGCTGGATCAGGGACGCCTATTACACGGTGCAGGCGCTCAACCGGCTGGGCGCGCTCGACGTGCTGGAGGGGTATCTGGAGTATCTCCGCAACATCGTCGATGCCGCGCGGGGCGGGCATATCCAGCCGCTCTACGGCGTCGGCGGCGAAGCGACCCTGGTCGAGCGGATCGAGGACAAGCTGCCCGGCTATCGCGCGATGGGACCGGTGCGTGTCGGCAACCAGGCCTATGAGCAGATCCAGCACGACGCTTACGGCCAGATCGTGCTGTCCGACGTGCAGGCCTTTTTCGACACGCGCCTGTTCCGCATGTCGGGGGTTGAGGATTTCCACTCGCTGGAGCGGGTCGGCGAACGCGCCTGGGCCAAGTACGACCAGCCCGATGCCGGCCTGTGGGAGTTGCGCACCAAGAGCCATGTCCATACCTATTCCGCCGCCATGTGCTGGGCGGCGTGCGACCGGCTGGCCAATGCGGCACAGGCGCTGGGGCTGGAGGAGCGGCGCGGCTTCTGGCAGGAGCGTGCCGACCTGATGCGCGAGACGATCGAGCAGGCCGCGTGGCGCCCCGAGACGCAGCGCATGTCGGCGACCTTCGGCGGCGACGATCTCGACGCCAGCATCATCCAGTTGCTCGACCTGCGCTTCCTGTCGCCCGACGATCCCCGTTTCCGCTCGACGCTCGATGCGGTGGAAAAGGGATTGCGCCGGGGCAGCCACATGCTGCGCTATGCGACCGAGGATGACTTCGGCCTGCCGCATACCGCTTTCAACGTCTGCACCTTCTGGCTGATCGAGGCGTTGTATGTCACCGGGCGTCATGAGGACGCCCGCGCGCTGTTCGAGGAGATGGTGGCGCGCTGCACCCCCGCCGGGCTTCTGTCCGAGGACATCGACCCGAATACGGGCGAGCTGTGGGGGAATTACCCGCAAACCTATTCGCTGGTCGGCCTGATCAACTGCGCCGTCCTGCTGAGTAAACCATGGAGTGCCGTGCGATGAGTCGCCTGATCGTCATCTCGAACCGGGTCCAGCCGCCCACCACCGGGCCGGGCGGAAATCAGGGCGGGCTGGCGGTCGCACTTCTGGCCGCGCTGCGCGAACAGGGCGGCATCTGGTTCGGCTGGTCGGGGGAAACCACGCAAGAGTTCAGCGGCCATATCAACTTCCAGCAGGGTGGTGGCGTGACGACCGCCACCATCGACCTGGAAGAGCAGGATATCGACGAATATTATAACGGCTATGCCAACCGGACGCTGTGGCCGCTCTTCCACTATCGCATCGATCTGACCGAGTTCGAGCGCGATTTCGACTCCGGCTATGCCCGCGTCAACGAACGCTTTGCCGAGACGGTACAGCCGCTGATCGAGCCCGACGATCTGGTCTGGGTGCATGACTATCACCTGATCCCGCTCGGCCGCTACCTGCGCCAGCGCGGGTTCAAGAACCGGATCGGCTTCTTCCTCCACATTCCGTGGCCGCCGGTGCGGCTGCTGATGTCGCTGCCCAGCCATCGCAAGCTGGTCGAGTCGCTCTTCGCCTATGACGTGGTGGGATTCCATACCGAGGACTGGCTGGACAGCTTCCGCGACTATGTGACCAAGGAACTGGGCGGGACGCTCGGCGAAAATGGCGAAGTGACGTGGAACGGCAAGACCATCCAGGCGATCCGCGCGCCGATCGGCATCGAGACCAAGGAGTTCGAGGAAGCCGCCAGCGGCCACGATGCCCGCTTCGCGCGCGAACGCATGTATATGTCGGCGACCGGTCGCAGCCTGATCGTCGGGGTCGACCGGCTGGATTATTCCAAGGGGCTGGCCGAGCGCTTCCTGGGTTACGAACGCTTCCTGGCGCAGAATCCCGAGCGGCGGGCGCTGGTCTATATGCTCCAGATCGCACCGCCCAGCCGCGAGAAGGTCAACACCTATCAGGAGATTCGCGCCAATCTCGATTCGCTGTCGGGGCGGATCAACGGCGAATATGCCGATATCGACTGGGTGCCGATCCGCTATGTCAACAAGGGGTTTCCCCGCCCGGTGCTGGCGGGCATCTATCGTGCCGCCCGGATCGGACTGGTGACCCCGCTTCGCGACGGGATGAACCTGGTCGCCAAGGAATATGTCGCGGCCCAGGACCCCGAAGACCCCGGCGTGCTGATCCTGTCGCGCTTTGCGGGCGCGGCCGAGCAGTTGAAGGACGCGGTGCTGATCAACCCCTACAGCGCCGAGGAAATGTCCGACGCGATCGTCCAGGCGCTGACCATGCCGCGCGACGAGCGCATCCGGCGGTGGACGAGCCTGATCGACAATGTGCGGCGCGAGGATGTCTTCTGGTGGTGCGAACTGTTCCTGTCCGCGCTGCGCGGGGACGGCGTGAAGGACGAAGCCAAGGCGATCGAGGCTGCGGCCACGTAGAACAACCGTCGCCCCAGCGCAGGCTGGGGCCTCACACGATGGAGCGGATAGCCATGAAAGATCCCAGCCTGCGCTGGGATGACGGTTATGCCCCCGGCACGCCCTGCCCCAGATGCTCCAACCGCCGCCGGGGCAGCGCCTCGGGCATTTCCCGCCGGATATAGTCCAGCAGCCCCTCGCGAATCTCGCACCGCAGGTCGAACGCGATCGCCGCATCGCGCGCGGTCATCAATCCGCGCACTTCGATCGAATCCGGCTTCACGTCCGTCACCTGCATGTTGAAGAAGCGCCGGTCCCAGCGCTTGCTCGCCTCGACCAGTTCGCCCATCTTCTCGCGCAGCCGGGGAATGTCCGCCGCCGGATCGAGATACCAGAAGACCGATCCCAGCAACTGGCTGGTTTCGCGCGTCCAGTTCTGGAAGCTGTTCTCCAGGAACTTGGCGACCGGCACGACCAGCCGCCGCTCGTCCCAGATGCGCACGACCACGAAGGTCAGGTGGATCTGTTCGATCCGCCCCCATTCGTTATCGATGATGACCACGTCGTCGAGCCGGATCGGCTCGGTAAAGGCCATCTGCACGCCCGCGATCAGGTTCTTGAGCGCGGGCTGTGCGGCGGCACCGACGACCAGACCGGCGATACCCGCCGAGGCCATCAGGGTCACGCCGATGGTGCGGATGCCCGGCACGCTCAGCAGCATCAGGCAGACGGTCAGGAACACGATCAGGAAGATGCCGATCCGCCCCAATATCTGTGCCCGCGTCCGCTTCCGCCGGGCGCGCAAATTATCCTCCACGCTGATATCGGCGCGGAGATAGACGACGCCCTGCAACGCGCGCAGCGCCGACACCGCCAGCCAGCCGAGAAGTGCCGGCACCCCGAAGCCGAGCACCTGTCGCCAGATATCGCGCCCATCGCTCGACATCGGCACCAGCCGCATCGCGAAGCTGACCGCGATGGCGATGGCGACCCAGCGCAGCGGCTGGCGGATATGGGCGAGGACGAGGTCGTCGCTCTGGCTGGCGGTGCGCCGCGCGGCGTGGCCCGCGATCCGCATCGCGATGCTGTGCACCACCACCGCGATCAGGATCGCCGTCGCGATGACCAGCACATGTTGAAGCCACAGCCATTCGGCCGGAATGTCGAGCGATCGAAGCCAGCGCATGGGGGCCTAAAGGGTGGAAGTGGGGAATGTTCCTTGTGGAGAGGGATTCCCTTGGCCTTCGACTTCGCTCAGGCTGAACGGAGCGGAGGAAGGGACCTCTACTACCCCCGTTCAGCCTGAGCGACGTCGAAGGCCACGCCCCACCCGCTCGCCAAACACGAAAACGCCCCCGGCCCGAAGCCGGAGGGCGCCTTCATCAAACCCCGGTCACCGCCGCCGGACGAACCGCACCCGTGGGGGCGGGAGCCGGAGCTCCGGCGGGCGGCGGGGGCGGCGGTACGGGGGCACCCTGCGGCGCGACACCGTTCACCGGCGGCGGGGGCGGAGGCACCGCACCCGGCGCGCAGCCGCCCGGCGGAGGCGGCGGGGGAGCGCCGGGACCGCCGGGTGGCGGAGGCGGCGGGCCGTCGCCACGCGGGCCACCGGGACCACGCGGACCGCCCGGCGGGGGCGGCGGCGGGCCGACCGGCACGACCGACCCATTGGGATCGACCAGATATTGCGCGTGCATGATCCCGTCGTCGAACCGGCCCTGCACCATCACATTGCTGCCGACCGAGGGCACCACATCGCGCGACCCGGCGACCATCGCGCGGCCCGTGCCGTCCTGCACCACGAACCGGTCGCCGAACACTTCGGCGACGCGCCCCTTGGCGGTGACGATACCGCTGGTCGAGGACAGCCTGGCGATCGGCGTCGGGGTGGCGGGGGCCATGGCGACGCTCGGCCGGGTCATCGAAACCGCGGCGGCACCGCCCCCCGCGCCCAGGGCGACCAGGACGGCGGCGGCGGCGGCCAGCGGGGCTTTGCCCTTAGGGCGGAAATTCGAAACATTCCATCGAGACATGGTCTGAGGCTCCTTGGTTGATGCCCCGCTTTTAGGTGATTCGGCCCGATGCCCGCTGAACCGCGCGGTTCAGATTGGGTTTAAGCTGTGCGAGGATAGCGGGCGGCACGCAGGCCATCAGGGGGAAGACATCAGCGTCATGCGGATATTGCTGGTCGAGGATGATGCCGCGCTGGGCCCCGCCATCGCGCGTGCGTTGCGGGCGGAGAATTGCGCGGTCGACCTGTTCGCCAGCGGCGTGGACGCGGGCCATGCGGGCGATACCGAAATCTATGATGCCGCCGTGCTCGACCTGGGGCTGCCCGATGGTGACGGCATGACGCTGCTGCGGCAATGGCGCGAGGCGGGCCGCGCCCTGCCCGTGCTGATCCTGACCGCGCGCGACGGCTGGTCGGACAAGGTCGCGGGGTTCAAGGCGGGCGCGGACGATTACCTGACCAAGCCCTTCCGCGTCGAGGAACTGGTCATGCGGCTGCGCGCACTGGTCCGCCGCGCGGCGGGCCATGCCCAGCCGCGCCTGACCTGCGGCCCCCTTTCCTTCGACAGCCAGACCGGACAGTTCGAGCTGGACGGCCTGCCGCTGAAGCTGACCGCCTTCGAATGGCGCGTGCTGTCCGCGCTGATGCTGCGCAAGGAGGCGGTCATCCCCCGGCTGGAATTGCTGGAGCGGGTCTATGAGGGCGATGCCGATGTCGATTCCAACAGTCTGGAGGTGATCGTCGGGCGGCTGCGCAAGAAGATCGGCGCGGACCTGATCGAGACGGTCCGCGGCATGGGTTATCGCCTGACCGCCGGGGATGCGAGTTGAAGCTGCCACGGTCGATCCATGGCCGGATGATCCTGATCTCCGGCGTTGCGATCCTGTTCGCGCTGCTGCTCGCCGGATGGGGGCTGACCCGCGCGCTGGAGGGGATCGTGACGCGCGGGCTGGACCAGCGGCTGGACTCGGAGATCGCGGTGCTCGCTGCCGCCGTCGATCCGCAAGGGCGGGTGGACCGTGACCGGATCGCCTCGCGCCGGGGCTTGCTGGAGCCCGAACCCGGTTGGCGCTGGCGGATCGCGGGGCCCGCCGGGATTTTGGGGTCGGGGGATTTTCCACCCCTCGCCGCACCGCCGCCGCCCGCACCGGGTGAGGCCGTCCCGCCCGCCGAAACCGTCGCCGCCCCCCGTCCCGCCGAGGGGCGGACCGAACAGGGCGTCCGCGTCCATGCGCGACAGGTGACGATCCCCTCGACGCGAGGACCGGTGACGATCACCGTCGCGGCCCCGCGCTCGGTCGTCGCGCGACCGATCCGCGCCGCGCTGATCCCGCTGCTCGCGATGCTGGCGGGACTGGGTGTGTTGCTGGCGGCGGCGAGCCTGATTCAGCTACGCCTCGGCCTGCGCCCCTTGCGCCGGTTGCGCGACGAGGTCGCCGCGATCCGTAGCGGCGAGCGGACCCGCGTCGAGGAGGACCAGCCCGCCGAGTTGCAACCCCTGGCGGTCGAGCTCAACGCGCTGACCGTCGATACCGAGCGCAATCTGGCGGCGGCGCGAACGGCGGCGGCCAATCTGGCCCATGCGCTCAAGACCCCGGTGGCGACGCTGGCGCTCGATCTGGCGAACGACCCACCCCGCGCGGCACAGGTGGCGCGGATCGATGCGACCATCCGCCATCACCTCGCCCGCGCCCGTGCGCAGATGGGGGCGACGCGCGCCGCCACGCCCCTGGCCCCCGCGATGGACGACCTGGCCCATGCGATCGGTCGCCTCCATGCCGACCGGGGCATCGCCGTGACCACGGACATCGCCGCCGATCTGACGGTGGCGATGGATGCGCAGGATCTGGATGAAGTGGCGGGCAATCTGGTCGACAATGCCGCCCGCCACGCCCGGTCGCGGGTGACGATCGCCGCCGCGACCGAGGGGCGACAGATCCTGCTGCGCGTGGTCGATGATGGGCCGGGCATTGCCGAGGAGGATCGCCTTCGCGCCACCCAGGCCGGGGCCCGGCTGGACGAGCGGGGGGACGGGCATGGCTTCGGCCTGTCGATCGTCCGCGAACTGGCCGAACTGCATGGCGGCGGACTGATCCTGGCCGAGGCGGCGGGCGGCGGATTGTCCGCCACCGTCCTGCTGCCGCGTGCCGCACGACAAGGTTGAACAGGAGAGACGCGACCGATGACCCACCGCCCCGCCCGGACCCGCCCCCTGACGCTGCTCCCCATGCTCGCGCTGCTGCTCCAGGCGCAGGCGATGCCGCCCTCGCCCGCCGATGTTTACGGTCCCCTGTTCGTGGCGGTGCAGGAGGCGCGCGTATTTCCCGATGGCAAGACCTTCGCCGACGCGGTTCCGCGCGAAAAGCCCGACACGATCATGGCCGCCTATGCCCGTGAGAAGCCGATGGACAAGGCGGCGCTGACTGCCTTCGTCCGCCGCCACTTCTCGGTGCGCGGTGAGCAGCAGGCCCGGCCGCCCTTACGCGATCGCATCCGCGAACTGTGGCCGGTGCTGGGCCGCGCGCCCTTCGCGCCGGTCGCGGGATCGTCGGCACTGGGGCTCGACCATGGCTATGTCGTGCCCGGCGACCGCTTCCAGGAGATTTATTACTGGGACAGCTATTTCACCATGTTGGGCCTGAAGGCCGATGGGCAGGCCCCGCTGATCGAGGCGATGCTCGCCGATTTCGTCGATCTGGTCGAGCGTTACGGCCATATCCCCAACGGCACGCGCACCTATTATCTCAGCCGTTCGCAGCCGCCCTTTCTGGCGCTGATGATGGACCTGTCGGATAATCACGATCCGGTGCTGGCGAAGCGGCGGCTGGCGGCACTGATCCGCGAGCATGACTATTGGATGGCGGGCGCGACCTGCCTGGACGCGGGTGGAGCGTGCGCCCATGTCGTGCGGATGCCCGATGGCAGCCTGCTCAACCGCTATTGGGACGCGCGCGACACGCCCCGCGACGAAAGCTGGCGCGAGGATCGCGAGACCGCTGTCAAGGCCGCCCCCCGAGCCGCTGGCGTGGTCCAGCGCGACCTGCGGGCGGCGGCGGAATCCGGCTGGGACTTCAGCTCGCGCTGGCTGGCCGATCCGATGCGGCTGGAGACGATCCGCACCACCGATATCGTGCCCGTCGATCTCAACAGCCTGTTATGGGTCGCCGAAACCCGGATCGCCGCGCGCGCGATAGCGACGGGGGACACCGCGACTGCCAATCGGTTCATGGACATGGCGGCGCGGCGGAAGGCGGCGATCGATCGCTATCTCTGGGTCGCGGGGGAGAAGCGCTACGCCGATTGGGACCGTGTCACGCGCCGTCCCACGAACAGCCGGACCGCCGCCTCCCTGTTCCCGCTGTTCGCCGGGCATGCCAGCGCCGAACAGGCCCGTGCGGTCACCGTGACCACCCGCGCGACGCTGATCGGCGAAGGGGGCCTGCGCACCACCGGTATCCGCACGGGCCAGCAATGGGATTCGCCCAATGGCTGGGCACCGCTGCAATGGGTCGCGGTGGAGGGGCTGGGACGATATGGCGAACGGGCGCTGGCCAAGGACATCGCCCGCCGCTGGATCGCCACCGTCGCGCGCACCTATGCCGAGACGGGCAAGCTGCTGGAAAAATATGATGTCGAGGAACGGCGGCCCGGCGGCGGCGGGGAATATCCGACGCAGGATGGCTTCGGCTGGACCAACGGCGTGACGGCAGCGATGCTGGAGCGGTGGCCGGATCTGGTGCCGCCGAACGCCGCGCAATAATGATTTTCGCGCGGAGACGCGGAGGCGCGGAGCGGTCTAGATTTGCCGCGCGGATGAATACGCTCTCGGGCGGGAGACAGATTCACGCGAAGGCGCGAAGACGTTCGGAGTTGGCGCTGCCCTCTTCGCGTCATCGCGGCTTCGCGTGAACCTGCCTCCCGCCCGATAAAAGCCGATGAGCCGACCCGGCATCCGAACTCTCCGCGCCTCCGCGCGAACAAAAAATCTCCCCCCGCCGCGCACTTCGTGTAGCGGACGCCGCATGACCGACACCCCGCACACCATCCTCGGCATCGACTTCGGCACCACCAACTCGGTCATCGCGCGGGCCGATACAGGCACATCGCACCTCGTGCCGCTGACGGGCCCGAACGGCACCGATCCCGTCTTCCGTTCGGCCCTGTGCTTCTGGGAGGGGGACGGTATCGAGGTCGAGGCGGGCCCTTGGGCGATCGCCGAATATCTGGAATTTCCGGGCGGCAGCCGGTTCATCCAGTCGTTCAAGTCGGTCGCCGCCTCACCGGTGTTCGAGCACGCGACCGTGTTCGACAAACGCTATCGCTTCGAGGAACTGGGCCGCGCGTTTCTCGACCGGATGGCGGCGCGCAGCGGCGGGGTGCTCGACGGACGCGCGGCGCGGATCGTCGTCGGGCGACCGGTCGAATATGCCGGGCACCGGCCCGACGAGGCACTCGCCCGCCAACGCTATGACGCGATGTTCGCGCGGTTGGGGGTGGAAATCCATTATGTCTACGAACCGCTGGGCGCGGCGTTCAGCTATGCGTCGCGTATCACCGAGCCGGCGACCGTGCTGGTCGCCGATTTCGGCGGCGGAACCAGCGACTTTTCGGTCGTGCGCATCGCCGCGCCGGGTGCCGAGCGTCGCTGCGAACCGCTCGGCCATGCCGGTGTCGGCATCGCGGGCGACCGGTTCGACCAACGGCTGATCGACCATCTGGTCCTGCCGTTGCTGGGGGCGGGCGGGCAATATCGCTCGTTCGACAAGGTGTTGGAGATCCCGCGGGGGTTCTTCGCCGATTTCGCCGACTGGTCGCGCCTGGCGTTGATGCGCAATCGCAAGACGCTGGCCGAACTCGAAAAACTCCGCCGCGCCGCGCTCGACCCCGACGCGATCGGGCGGATGATCGCGATCATCGAGGAGGAACAGGGATACCGGCTCTATGATGCGGTCGGTCGGGTGAAGCGCGATCTGTCCGCCGCGGCGGAAGCCCGGTTCCGGTTCGAGGGCGGCGGCCTGTCGATCGAGGCGGACGTGACCCGCGCCGATTTCGAAGCGTGGATCGCCCCCGACCTGGCGCGGATCGAGCAGGCGGTGGACCGGGCGCTCACCGCCGCCGGGACCGAGGCAGGCGCGATCGACCGGGTGTTCCTGACCGGCGGCACCTCTCTGATGCCCGCGATCCGGCGGATGTTCGAGACGCGGTTCGGCGGCGGGAAGATCGCGACCGGGGGCGAGTTGACCTCGATCGCGCACGGGTTGGCGTTGATCGGGGAGCAGCCGGATATCGGAGCCTGGGCGGTGTAAAGAGCCCCTCTCCCGGCAGGGAGTTTCAGGTCGGTCATGCCCCCGGCATGACCTAAACGATGCAGGGCATCGTTTACCTGAAACTGGGTTGGGGAGGGGCAAGAGCCGCAAGCGACGGGCTCGGCGAGACTTCCAGCCCTCCCCCATCCCCTCCCGCTTGCGGGAGGGGAGCGTCATACGGATAGGGTTTGGCTCAGAACCCCTTCTTCAGCGTCACGAACCACTGGCGCGGCGCGCCCGCCAGCAACGTCTGGTTGTCGCCGCTGGCCTGGAAGCCGTTCGTGCCGATGGTCGAGATATACTTCTTGTCGGTCAGGTTGGTCACGCTGCCCTCGATCGAGAAGCCGCCCCATTCCGCCGGGAAGCGATAGCCGATGCTGGCGTCGACCAACACCCGGCTCTCGACCGACTGGTCGTTCAGATAGGTGAAATAGCGCTTCGACATATAATCCGCGCCGACCCGGCCGAAGAACCGGCTATCGTCATAGACCAGCTCGCCCTTCACCATGTTCTGCGGCGTGTCGACGACGTACCGCCCCTTCTCGGCCAGCAGATTGCCCGAACCGTCGCGCACCGTCTGCTGATAGGTGGCATCATTGTAGGAATAGCTGGCCAGCGCCGAGAAGGCCGGGGTCAGGCGGTAAAAGGCCGAAACCTCCGCGCCATAGCTTTCCACGCCGCCGACATTGTTCAGCGTCGGCGGAATGCCCTGGATCGCGGTGCCGATCGAATAGGTCAACAGACGGTCGGAGAAGTCGATATAATAGCCGACCGCCGACAGTTGCAGTCCGCCGGTGCGATAGCGGACGCCGCCTTCCGCCGTCTTCGACTTTTCGGGACGCACGGTGTTCGCCACCGCATTGAACGCGACCTGGCTGATCGAGAAGGGCGGCGCGGTCGCAGCGGCGATGAAGGCGCGCATATTCTCGGTATAGCTGGCAAAGACCTCCGCCTGGTTGCCCAGGTGCAGCACCGCGCCGATCTGCGGCAGGAACCAGTCCTGGCTCTTGATCCGACCGCGCGCCAGCGAGCCCGCCAGCACATTGGCCTGGTTGCGCACCCGCATCCCCTTCCAGCCGCCGTTGATGGTCAGCTGGCCGATATCGAGCGTGTCGCCGACCGAATATTGCAGCGTCTCGGTATCGTACTTGCCGTTCCACGTCGTCGACATGGGATTGCTCTGGAAATCCAGCGCGTTGCGGTTGGGCGTCGCGGTGTCGGTCATGCCATAGAGGCGACGCGCCTGATGCAGCGTGTTGCTCTCATACCAGCCGGTCAGTTCCAGCTTGTTCGCACCGGTGGTCAGCGCCAGCTTGGCGATGGTCCCGGCGCGGTCCAGGCTGTATTCGGTCGTGCGGAAGGTCAGCGGCGCGGGATTGGTGATCGGCGTGCCATCGGCATTGGGCGCGCCGAGTTGGGTCGGGGTATAGGGGGTGATCCACGACCCCTGCCCCTTGTTGCGATGATAATAGCTGGTCGAGGTCAGCGACAGGCTGTCGGTCAGCTTGGCGTCGAAGGTGATCCCGCCCAGATAGTCGCGACGAAGCCCCGCGGCGTCATAATAGCCGTCGTCCAGCGTGATGCCCGTGGGCAGACCGATGGCCACCCCGGCATAGGGCGCGGTGAAGCCGGTCAGCGAACCATTGTTCCGCGCCGCATAGGCCGCCGCCGCCGCGCCGTTGGTCGCCTGCTTGGCGTAGAGGATGGCGAGCGGATAATCGTTGCTAATATTGTCGTTATAAAATCCGCGACGCTTGATAATATCGAGGCTGAGGTCCTGATAGTCGTTCTCGCGGCGATCCGAGAAGTTGAAGAAGCCGGTGATCGAACCACGATCGCCGAAGTCCTTGACGATCTTGGCATTGGCCTGATGCTGGCGCTGGCTGCCGAACCCCTTCCACTTGTCGGTGGTGAGATAGGCATAGCTGAGATAGCCCTTCAGCCCGCCGCCCAGATCGCCGCTATCGGCGCGGACGAAGGCGCGGATCGTGTCGTTGCTGCCATAGGTGCCCGACGCGGCGATCCCGGCGGTTTCGGACGGCGCGCGGCTGGTGAACTGGATGGTGCCGCCCAGATTGCTGGTCGAGGCGGTGCCGAGCGCACCCGCGCCCTGCGCCACGCTGGTCGAGGCGATATTCTCGGAAATGATCGCGCGGCTGATATGCAGGCCGTTGGTCGGGCCATAGCTCATATCGCCCAGCGGCACGCCGTCGAGGGTGAAGCCCAACTGGTTCTGGTTGAAGCCGCGGAGCGAGATGCGGGTCGACCATTCATAGGCGCCGAACGGATCGGACGCCTGGAAATTGACGCCGGGCAGCTTGGAGATCGCCTTGAGCGGCGAGGTGCCGGGCGTCAGCCGGTCGAGGTCGGCGGCGGTAATCGTCTGGACCTGACGGCTCTGGCCGAAGCCCAGCACGACGACATCGCCCGAACTGCCCGCCTGGTCGTCGGCGGGAGCAGCGGTCGGATCGGCGGCGATCGGATCGGCGCTGCCGGTCACGGCGGCCTGCGCCGGCAGGGTCTGCGCCGCGACGCCGGGCGCGATCAGCGCGACCGTCGCGACACCGATCAGATACTTCACCATGATTTTGACCCCAATGGCATTGTTAACCCAATGAGGCGGGCGCATGGGGCCGGTGCGTGACACCGTGGCGACA
Source organism: Sphingomonas sp. SORGH_AS_0879 (assembly GCF_030819175.1). Lineage (NCBI taxonomy): Bacteria > Pseudomonadati > Pseudomonadota > Alphaproteobacteria > Sphingomonadales > Sphingomonadaceae > Sphingomonas > Sphingomonas sp. SORGH_AS_0879. Next base: position 887,983 of record NZ_JAUTBJ010000002.1, on the reverse strand, counting down.
GCGTAATGACCGGTTTGTGACGGCCTGTCGTTGTGGCTTTGCGGTCACGGGCCCGACATGGGAGTTTCAAAGGCCATCGATGCTCTGGCAACCCTGACCTTAGGCATTCCATAACGAAAGGGGCGAGCATCCTGCGATGCCCGCCCCTTCCACGTTCCGAAGTATGCCCGATCAGATGTGGATCGGCTTGCCCTGTACCGCCATGGCGGCTTCCTTCAGCGCCTCGGCATGGGTCGGGTGCGCGTGGCAGGTATAGGCGATGTCTTCCGACGTCGCGCCGAACTCCATCGCCTGTGCGGCCTGGGCGATCATCGTGCCTGCGAGCGAAGAGATGATCCACACGCCCAGCACGCGGTCGGTCTTGGCGTCGGCGATCACCTTTACGAAGCCATCGGTGTCGCGGTTGGTCTTGGCGCGGCTGTTCGCCATGAAGGGGAACTTGCCGACCTTCACTTCGCCCTTTTCCTTGGCGGCTTCCTCCGACAGGCCGACACCGGCGATCTCGGGCATGGTGTAGACGACGCTGGGGATGACGTCGTGGTTCACGATGCCGGTCTGCCCGGCGATGTTCTCGGCTACCGCAACGCCCTCGTCCTCGGCCTTGTGCGCGAGCATCAGGCCGGGGGCCACGTCGCCGATCGCCCAGATGCCATCGACATTGGTCGCGAAGTCATGGTCGATCTCGACCTGGCCACGGCCATTCAGCTTCACGCCGGCGGCTTCCAGGTTGAGCCCGTCGGTGTTGGGCTTGCGGCCGATGGCGACCAGCACGGCATCGGCCGACAGCGTTTCCGCCGCACCGCCAGCCGCCGGTTCGACCGACACGGTCGCGCGGTCGCCCTCGACGGTGACGCCGGTCACCTTGGTCGAGGTCTTCAGTTCCATGCCCTGCTTCTTGAACAGCTTCGCCGATTCCTTGCGGACCTCGCCGTCGAAGCCGGGGAGGATCTGGTCGAGATATTCGACGACCGTGACCTTGGCGCCCAGACGACGCCAGACCGAGCCCAGCTCCAGCCCGATCACGCCGCCGCCGATGACGACCAGATGCTCCGGCACCTTGGGCAGCGCCAGCGCGCCGGTCGAGTCGACCACGACCTTCTGGTCGATTGCGACACCCGGCAGCGGGGTCACGACCGAGCCGGTCGCGATCACGATGTCGCGCGCGGTGACAGTCTGGTCGCCGACCTTGACGGTGCTGGCATCCTGGAACGCGGCCTTGCCCTTGAGCCAGGTGACCTTGTTCTTCTTGAAGAGATATTCGATGCCGCCGGTCAGCTCGCCGACCGCCTTGGTCTTTTCGGCGTGCATCTGGTCGAGGTTGAGCTTCGCGCCCTCGATCTCGACGCCGAATTTGGCGAAGGTGCCATGGCTGGCTTCCTCGAACAATTCCGATGCGTGGAGCAAGGCCTTTGACGGGATGCAGCCGACATTGAGGCAGGTTCCGCCCAGCGTCTCGCGCGCTTCGGCGCACGCGGTCTTCAGCCCAAGCTGCGCCGCGCGGATCGCCGCGACATAGCCGCCGGGGCCAGCGCCGATCACCAGGACGTCATAGTCATACTCAGCCATTTGTCTCTCCCGTTCCCCGGCGTTCGGGGTCCAGCCTGCGGGCATGCCCGCCTTCAAACAGTAGGAACGGACCCCCGCGATTGCGAGGGTCCGTATGGATCACGAAACGATCAGAGGTCGATCAGGATGCGGGTCGGATCCTGGATCGCGTTCTTCAGCGCGACGAGGAAGGTCACCGCCTCGCGACCGTCGATGATGCGGTGGTCGTAGGACAGCGCCAGGTACATCATCGGGCGGATGACGATCTGGCCGTCGACGACGACCGGACGCTCCTCGATACGGTGGAGGCCCAGCACCGCCGACTGGGGCGGGTTGATGATCGGGGTCGACATCAGCGAGCCGAACACGCCGCCGTTCGAGATGGTGAAGGTGCCGCCCTTCATCTCGTCCATCTTGAGCGTGCCGTCCTTGGCGCGCTTGCCGAAATCGCCGATCGTCTTCTCGATGCCCGCGACCGTCAGGTCCTGTGCATCGCGGATGACCGGCACGACCAGGCCGTTCGGGGCCGAGACGGCGACCGAGATGTCGGCATAATCATGATAGACGATCTCATCGCCCTCGATCGAAGCGTTGACCGACGGAATGTCCTTCAGCGCCATGGTCGCGGCCTTCACGAAGAAGCCCATGAAGCCCAGGCGGACGCCGTGCTTCTTTTCGAACAGGTCCTTATACTTGGCGCGTGCCTCGATCACCGCGGTCATGTCGACGTCGTTGAACGTCGTCAGCATCGCGGCGGTGTTCTGCGCTTCCTTCAGGCGCTTGGCGATCGTCTGACGCAGGCGCGTCATCTTCACGCGCTCTTCCTTGCGCGCCGAACCGGCGGGGGCAGCGGCCGGAGCAGCGGCGGCCGGAGCCGGTGCGCTCGACTTGTTGGCGGCGGCGGCGGCGACATCTTCCTTGGTGATGCGGCCGTCCTTGCCGGTGCCCTTGATCGTCGCGGGGTCGAGGCCGTGCTCGAGCACCGCACGACGCACCGACGGCGAAAGCGCGGCGGGCGAGTCGCTCGACTCGTCAGCGGCAGGCGCAGCGGCGGGAGCCGGAGTGGCAGCAGCCGGGGCTGCGGTCACGGCCGGGGTCGCCGCTTCGGTCTTGGCCGGAGCCGAGCCACCGGCCTCGACGGTCGCCAGCAGCGCGCCGACCTGCACCGTGTCGCCGACCTTGACGGCATGCTCACCCATGACACCCGCCACCGGCGAGGGCACTTCGACCGAGACCTTGTCGGTCTCCAGGCTCGCGATCGGCTCGTCGACCGCCACCACGTCACCCGGCTGCTTCAGCCATTCGCCCAGCGTCGCTTCGGAGATCGATTCGCCCAGTACCGGGACCAGAACTTCAGTCGCCATTTCCATTTCCTCCGCCCGGTCCATAGACCGGGGCTCTTACGCGGGCGGGCAAAGCGCCCGCGCCAGATTTCATCCCTCCCCGGCTCGGTCACGAACCGGGGAACTCGGTAAGTCAGTCCACAGCCGCCGTGGTCGGCTTGGCGGTGGTGTTGCTGCCCTCGGCGCGCGTCCGGCGGATTTCCTCACGGACATTATGGCCCAGCGCATCGGCGACCAGCGCACCCTGCTCGGCGGTGTGGCGCTTCATCAGGCCGGTGGCGGGCGACGCCGCCGCCGTGCGACCCGCATAACGGGCGCGCTTCACCGAAGCCCCGGCCTCGGCCAGCGCCTCCTCGATCAGCGGCTCGACGAAGAACCAGTAGCCGTTGTTCTTCGGCTCTTCCTGCGCCCAGACCACGTCCTGCAGGTTCGGCATCCGCGCGATCCGCTTGGCCAGCGCGTCGCTGGGGAACGGATAGAGCTGCTCGACCCGCACGATCTGGGTCGTGGTGTCGCCCGCCGCGTCGCGCGCCTCGATCAGGTCATAGGCGACCTTGCCGGTGCACAGGACCAGCCGCGTCGTCGCTTCGTCGGCGGCACCGTTGGTATCCGACAACAGACGACGGAAGTGGCTCTCGCCCTGGAAGTCCTCGGCGTTGGACACCGCCAGCTTGTGGCGCAGCAGCGACTTGGGCGTGAAGACGATCAGGGGCTTGCGGAAATTGCGGTGCATCTGGCGGCGCAACAGGTGGAAATAGTTGGCCGGGGTGGTGCAGTTCGCAACCTGGATATTGTCGTTGGCGCAGGACTGGAGGAAGCGCTCGGGACGCGCGGAGGAGTGCTCCGGCCCCTGCCCTTCATAGCCATGCGGCAGCAGCATCACGAGGCCGTTGGCGCGAAGCCACTTGGACTCGCCGCTCGTGATGAACTGGTCGATCATGATCTGCGCGCCGTTGACGAAGTCGCCGAACTGCGCCTCCCACAGCACCAGCGTCTTCGGATCGGCCAGCGCATAGCCATATTCGAAGCCCAGCACGCCATATTCCGACAGCGGGCTGTCCAGCACCTCGAAGCTGCCATGCTCGACGGTCTTCAGCGGCACATATTTGTGCTCGTCGGTCTGGTCGACCCAGACCGCGTGACGCTGCGAGAAGGTGCCGCGACCCGAATCCTGGCCGGACAGACGCACGCCATAGCCTTCCGACAGCAGCGAGCCGAAGGCCAAGGCCTCGCCGGTCGCCCAGTCGAAATTCTCGCCGGTCGTGAACATCTGACGCTTGGCGTCGAGCACGCGGTTCAGCGTCTTGTGAACCTGCAAGCCTTCGGGGATCGTGGTCAGCGTCCGGCCGATCGCGTCGAACAGCTTCTTGTCGAGGCCGGTCTCCACATTGCGGCGGCCCTGATCGCTTTCCTTGGGCGCGGACAGGCCCGACCAGCGACCGGCGAACCAGTCGGCCTTGTTGGGCTTGTAGCTCGCGCCCGCTTCGAACTCGCCTTCGCAGCGGGTGGTGTATTGCTTGATATTCTCGTCGACCCAGGCCTGATCGACCACGCCCTCGGACACGAGGCGCTTCGAGTAGATTTCGCTGACACCGGGGTGCGAGCGGATCTTGTTGTACATCAGCGGCTGGGTGAAGCCCGGCTCGTCGCCCTCGTTGTGACCGAAGCGACGATAGCACCACATGTCGATCACGATGTCGCGATGGAACTTCTGGCGGAACTCGATCGCCATCTTGGTGGCGAAGGTCACCGCCTCGGGATCGTCGCCATTGACGTGGAAAACGGGCGCCTGGACGCCCTTGGCCACGTCGGACGGATAGGGCGAGGAGCGCGCGAATTGCGGGCTGGTGGTGAAGCCCACCTGGTTGTTGATGATGAAGTGGATGCAGCCGCCGGTGTTATAGCCGCGAATCCCTGAGAAGCCGAGGCATTCCCAGACGATGCCCTGACCCGCAAACGCCGCATCGCCATGGATCAGCACCGGCACCGAGGCCGAGTGATCGGTCAGGTCGTCGGCGATCGTCTGGATCGCGCGGGTCTTGCCCAGCACGACCGGGTTCACCGCCTCGAGGTGCGAGGGGTTGGCGACCAGCGACATATGGACCTTGTGGCCGTCGAACTCACGGTCGGTCGAGGTGCCGAGGTGATACTTCACGTCGCCCGAACCGCCGATATCATCGGGGTTGGCCGAACCACCGGCGAATTCGTGGAAGATCACGCGCAACGGCTTGGCCATGACATTGGCCAGCACGTTCAGGCGGCCGCGATGCGCCATGCCGAACACGATCTCGCGCACGCCCATCTGGCCGCCATATTTGATGACCGATTCGAGCGCGGGGATCATCGACTCGCCGCCGTCCAGGCCGAAGCGCTTGGTGCCGACATATTTCTTGCCGAGGAATTTTTCCCACTGCTCGGCCTCGATGACCTTGTTCAGGATCGCCTTCTTGCCATCGACGGTGAAGTCGATCGCCTTGTCCTGACCTTCCATCCGGTCCTGGAGGAAGCGGCGTTCCTCCACGTCCGCGATGTGCATATATTCGAGGCCGATATTGCCGCAGTAATTCTTGCGCAGCGTGTCGACCAGCTCGCGAACGGTCGCCCATTCGAAGCCCATCGTGCCGCCGAGGTAGACCTTGCGGTCGATATCGGCGTCGGTGAAGCCGTGATATTCGGTCTTCAGATCTTCCGGCAGCTCGCGCAGGCCCGACAGGCCCAGCGGGTCGAGATTCGCCGCAAGGTGGCCGCGCACGCGATAGGTGCGAATCAGCAGCTGGGCGCGGATCGCGTCACCCGCCGCCTTGACGATGTCGGCAGTCGAGGGGGCCGCGGCGGCGGCTGCCGGAGCGGGCTTCCCACCCTTGGCGGGCTTGGGGGCCGGTTCCATCTGGGTCGGGTCGAGACCCGCCGTCAGATCGTCGGTCGAGGTCAGCGGCCAGCGCTTGTTCTGCCAGCTGGGGGCGCCCACGCCCTGCTCCAGACCCTCGAAGAAGGTCCGCCAGCCCGCATCGACCGACGACTGGTCGGCCTGATACTTGGCGTAGAGCGTTTCGATGAAGGCGGGGCTGACGCCCGCCGCGATGTCGCTGAATTCCTGGCCTTCGTAGCCCATGAGACGCTTCCTCGACCGCCCGTCTTCTTCATGATCGCCACCCCGGCACATCCGCCTGGGGTCCGCAGCCGCGAGCGGCCCGCCTGCCGCCACGGACCCCGGCGGTTGTGCCGGGGTGACGCGATACGCCTTACTTGTTCAGCACCGACAACAGGGTCGAGCCGAGCTCCGACGGGCTGGCCGCGACCTTGATCCCGGCCGCTTCCATCGCCGCGATCTTGTCCTCGGCGCCGCCCTGGCCGCCCGACACGATCGCGCCGGCATGGCCCATGCGACGGCCCGGAGGAGCCGTACGGCCCGCGATGAAGCCCGCCATCGGCTTCGAGCGGCCGCGCTTGGCCTCGTCGCGGAGGAACTGCGCGGCTTCTTCTTCCGCCGAGCCACCGATTTCGCCGATCATGATGATCGACTGGGTTTCGTCGTCGGCCAGGAACAGCTCCAGCACGTCGATGAAGTTGGTGCCGTTGACGGGATCGCCGCCGATACCGACCGCGGTCGTCTGACCCAGGCCAGCGTTCGAGGTCTGGAACACCGCTTCATAGGTCAGGGTTCCCGAGCGCGACACGACGCCGACCGAGCCCTTCTTGAAGATCGAACCCGGCATGATGCCGATCTTGCACTCGCCCGGCGTCAGCACGCCCGGGCAGTTCGGGCCGATCAGGCGCGACTTGGAACCCGACAAGGCGCGCTTGACCTTGACCATGTCGAGGACCGGAATGCCCTCGGTGATCGCGACGATCAGCGGAATCTCCGCGTCGATCGCTTCCAGGATCGAGTCGGCCGCGAAGGGCGGCGGCACGTAGATGACCGACGCGTCCGCGCCCGTCTTCGACTTGGCTTCGGCGACGGTGTTGAAGACCGGCAGGCCGATATGCTCGGTGCCGCCCTTGCCCGGCGTCACGCCGCCGACCATCTGCGTGCCGTACGCCAGCGCCTGCTGGGTGTGGAACGTGCCGGTTTCACCCGTCATGCCCTGGGTGATGACCTTGGTGTTCTTGTTGACGAGGATGCTCATCTAACTTCTCTTCCTCTTGTTCCCCGGCGAAGGCCGGGGCCCAGTTGGGGAAACGATCATGGCAGTGCGATCCGGTCGTAAAGATCATCCCAGTCGGGATTGAGCCCTTCGATTTCCCGCAGCTTCCAGGCCCGCTTCCATTCTTTCATCCGCAGCTCGCGCTGCCGTGCTGATTCGATGCTCTCATGCGCCTCGAACCAGACGAGGCGATGACAGCGATGTTTTCGCGTGAACCCATCAACCACCCCTTCGCGATGCTGAAGCACGCGCTGGGCCAGGTTGCTGGTCACACCGAGATAGATCGTCCCGTTGCGATCGCTGGCCATGATATAGACATAGCCCGGTCGCTCCATCTCGAATACCTCCCCAACTGGGCCCCGGCCTCCGCCGGGGCACAATCAAGGGGATTACGCCAGCGACCCGTCGATGCCCTTGCAGGCGACGAGCAGTTCCTTGACCGCGTCGACCGACACCTGAAGATTGGCCTTCGCCTCGTCCGACAGCTTGACCTCGACGACCTTCTCGACGCCACCGGCGCCGATCACGACGGGCACGCCGACATAGAGGTTGTCGATGCCATATTCACCCGACAGGTGCGCGGCGGCCGGCAGGATGCGCTTCTGGTCGTAGAGATACGCCTCGGCCATCGCGATGCCGCTGGTGGCGGGCGCATAGTAAGCCGAGCCGGTCTTGAGCAGGGCGACGATCTCGCCGCCGCCGCCACGGGTGCGCTTGATGATTTCGTCGACCTTTTCCTTGGTAGAGAAGCCCATTTCGATCAGGTCGCTGACCGGAATGCCGCTGACGGTCGAATATTCCAGGACCGGGACCATCGTGTCGCCGTGGCCGCCGAGCACGAAGGTGTTCACGTCCTTCACCGACACGCCGAATTCCTCGGCGAGGAAGTGCGAGAAGCGCGCCGAGTCGAGCACGCCCGCCATGCCGACGACCTTGTTCGCCGGCAGACCCGAGAATTCGCGCAGCGCCCAGACCATCGCGTCGAGCGGGTTGGTGATGCAGATCACGAAGGCGTCGGGCGCGTTGGCGGCGATACCCTCGCCGACCGCCTTCATCACCTTCAGGTTGATGCCGAGCAGGTCGTCACGGCTCATGCCGGGCTTGCGCGCGACACCGGCGGTGACGATGATCACATCGGCGCCCGCGATATCGGCGTAATCGTTGGAGCCCTTGATATTCGCGTCGAAGCCTTCGACCGGGCCGCACTGAGACAGGTCGAGCGCCTTGCCCTGGGGCACGCCCTCGACGACGTCGAACAGGACGATATCGCCCAGCCCCTTGAGCGCGGCGAGGTGCGCCAGCGTACCGCCGATGTTACCGGCGCCGATCAGCGCGATCTTCTTGCGAGCCATTCCAATCCTACTCCGTAGTGGACGTGCGTGATTGGTCACGCGGCCTACGCCCATATCGGCGTGGGGGCAACCGTTAATCCACAGAGTTTAAGATTTTAAACGATAATGGTTCGCAAGTGCATTAAGGCGTCGTCGGCCCTTCGTCCGAGCCATGGCCTTGCGCCAGATAGTCTTCGGAGCGCATCTCTTCCAGGCGGCTGATCGTGCGTTCGAACTCGAACCGACCATCGCCGGTTTCATAGAGTTCGCCAGGCTGCGCGTCCGCTGCGGCGAGCAGCTTGACCTTATGCTCGTAGAGCGCGTCGATAAGCTGGACGAAGCGCGCCGCCTCGTTGCGATTCTCCGGCCCCAGCTTGGGGATGCCGACCAGGATGACGGTGTGGAAACGCCGCGCGACCGCCAGATAGTCGGCCGCTCCCCGCGCCTCGCCGCACAGCCGCTTGAACGAGAAGACCGCCACGCCCTTCAGCGCCTTGGGCACATGCAGCACCCGGCCGCCGACCTTCATATCCTCGGACGGCACATGCGCGGCATCCTCGACCGGATAGTCGGTCAGGCGGAAGAACGCCGCCGACAGCGTCATCGTCGCCTTGGGTCCATTGGGCACCAGCCAGGTGTCGAGCCGCCCCAGCCGGTCGCGACGGTAATCGGTCGGGCCGTTCAGCGCCAGCACGTCCAGCCGCGCCTCGATCAGCGCGATGAAGGGCAGGAAATGCTCGCGGTTCAGCCCGTTCTTGTAGAGGTCCCTGGGCGGGCGGTTGGAGGTGGTGACGATGGTCACCCCCGCCTCGATCAGCGCGGTGAACAGCCGCGACAGGATCATCGCGTCGGGGCTGTTGGTCACCATCATCTCGTCGAAGGCCAGCAGCCGCACTTCCTCGGCCAGCGCGGCGGCGACGGGGGCGATCGGGTCGCCCGCCTGCTTGGCGCGCTCGGTGGCGATGCGGGCGTGAACCTCCAGCATGAACTCGGCGAAATGGACGCGGCGCTTGGCCTCGACCGCGACATGGTCGAAGAACAGGTCCATCAGCATCGACTTGCCGCGCCCGACATCCCCCCAGAGATAGACGCCCTTGGGCGCGGGCGCGGCCTTGCCGGTCAGGCGGGCGAGAAAGCCGGTCTTTCGCGGGGTTTCGAGTTCTGTCGCCAGTTGCTCGAGGCGCGCGGCGGCGGCGGCCTGTTCGGGATCGGGGCGAAGCTCTTCGGCGGCGACCAGGCGGTGATAGGCGTTCAGGATATCGGGCATGTTGGAGGCGATGTCTGCCCTGCCCTGTCCGACGTCAACCCCATTCCTCCCCTGCAAGGGGAGGTGGCAGCCCGTAGGGCTGACGGAGGGGTGTCACCGCTTCGTTGGGGATACCGCCCCTCCACCATCGCTGGCGCGATGGTCCCCCTCCCCAAGCACAGCTTGGGGAGGAATAAGAAAAGGGGGCCGTTTCCGACCCCCTTCTTCAAATCGTCATCCCAGCGAAGGCTGGGATCTTTGGCCGCCGTCCCTCCATCAAGAGAGGCCCCAGCCTGCGCTGGGGCGACGGAGGGGGATCAGATGATCCGCTCGGCTTCCATCTTCTTGATCTCGGCGATCGCCTTGGCCGGGTTCAGCCCCTTGGGGCAGACATTCGCGCAGTTCATGATCGTGTGGCAGCGATACAGGCGGAAGGGGTCTTCCAGTTCGTCCAGACGCTCGCCGGTCATCTCGTCGCGGCTGTCGGCCAGCCAGCGATAGGCCTGGAGCAGGATCGCCGGTCCCAGGAACTTGTCGCTGTTCCACCAATAGCTGGGGCACGAGGTCGAGCAGCAGGCGCACAGGATGCACTCGTACAGACCGTCCAGCTTCGCGCGGTCGTCCGGCGACTGGAGCCGCTCCTTGCCCGAGGGGGCGGGCGACACGGTCTGGAGCCATGGCTTGATCGAGGCATATTGCGCGTAGAAATGGGTGAAGTCGGGGACCAGATCCTTGACCACATCCATGTGCGGCAAGGGCGTGATCTGAACCGTGCCCTTCACATCCTCGATCGCGGTGGTGCAGGCCAGGCCGTTGCGCCCGTCGATATTCATCGCGCACGATCCGCAAATGCCCTCGCGGCACGAACGGCGGAAGGTCAGCGAACTGTCCTGCTCGGCCTTCATCTTGATGAGCGCGTCGAGCACCATCGGGCCGCACTCGTCCAGATCGACCTCGAACGTGTCGTAGCGCGGATTCTGGCCCGAATCGGGGTCGTAGCGATAGACCTTGAACTTCTTGATGCGGCCCGAGGTGGTCGGCTTATGCGTTTCGCCCTTCTTGATGACGCTGTTCTTCGGCAGGGCAAATTCGGCCATGGTCACAAACCCGCTGGATGGGCCGACAGGCATGTCGGCAAAGGATCGCCCCCGCCGATACATGACAGGGGCGCTTGTCGCAAATGTCTTGACCGATTTAGGCGCTGCCTCAGATCACATCAAGCACGAGGCCCAGATCGCGTGCCTCCTCGGCGTCGATATACCAGTTGCTGCGCGCCTTTTCCTGGAGCGTCTCGAAGGTCACCTTCGACCCGTTGACGATGGCGCGGAAGCCTTCCTCCTGGATCAGCACCGACTGCTCGATCTCGTGCAGCTTGGCCTTGAGCACGACCGGCAGATTGGTCAGCGGGCCGGACAGGTCGATCGAGCCCGACATCTGGCGTTCGTGGAGCATCAACCGGGTGCCGCGCGTCAGGAAGCGATACTCGACCGGAAAGGCCGACATGAAGGTCGCCCCCGCCGAATAGACGGCGACCTTGCCCAGGAACAGCGTCTCGCGGCCGCTATGATCGCGCAGCAGGCGGATCGAGTCGCCCATCGCCCGCGCCATCTCCGGGTCGCCGCCCAATGTGGTGATTGACACCACCAGCGGGCCCTCCGATGGCGCGGCGGCGAGCTGGTCCTTGAAACCGGCGTACATCACCTCGTCCACCGTACCGTAAAGCTGGATATGGGGCTGGGCGAGCAGCGGGTAATTCACTGCGTTGTTGGGTTGGTCATGCATGATGCGCGAACCGGGAGTGCGGCATAAGGTTCCGTCATCCCGCCATCCCGCTCCCGTCATCCCAGCGAAGGCTGGGATCTCCGGCCACCCGCATTCCCTATCGAGAAAGGCCCCAGCCTTCGCTGGGGCGACGGGGTTGGGACGCGGCCTTCGCTCGGGCATAAGCCTGAGTCCCGTGGGTCAGTACCGCGTCGCCATCCACGATCTCCGCCACGGGAATATCGGGCATCCCCCTGATCGCGTCGTAAAGCGGCGCGAAGTCCGTCTCCAGCGTCGTCCGCAGCAATTCCTCGTAACTCGGAATCACGAAATAATTCTGCTGGAAGTCGTCGATCCGATACTCTGTCCGCATTACCCGAGCGAGGTCGAAGCCGATGCGGTTGGGGCTGGGATCCTCCAGCGCGAAGCGGCTTTCCGAATAGCTCGACACGATCCCCGCGCCGTAAATCCGCAAGTCGCCCCCCTCACGCACCAGCCCGAACTCGACCGTATACCAATAGAGCCGCCCGAGATATTTGAGCGCATCCATCCCCAGCGCCCGCTGCCCGCCCCGGCCATAGGCGGCGAGGTAATCGGCGAAGACCGGATCGGCGAGCATCGGCACATGGCCGAACACGTCGTGGAAGACGTCCGGCTCCTGGAGATAATCGAGCTGATCCGGCCGCCGGATGAAATTGCCCGCGACGAAGCGGCGATTGGCCATATGGTCGAAGAACACATCGTCCGGCACCAGCCCCGGCACCGCGACCACCTGCCACCCGGTCAGTTTCATCAGCCGGTCGGACAGTTCCTCGAAATCGGGAATGCCCGGCCGCGACAGCTTGAGAACGTTCAGCCCGCGCAGATACGCTTCCGACGCGCGGCCCGGCAGCAATTGGGATTGGCGCGCGAACAGCGTATCCCAGGTCGCATGTTCCTCCGCGGTGTAATGCTCCCACCCTTGCGGGATGGTCCAGTCGGCTCCGGCGCCTTCGGGCGGGGCGGCGAGAACATGGGTATCCTGTGCCATAAGCGGAGCCTATCATGATGATGGTGACAAATGAAACCATATCGTGGCGACGGCTGGGGCGCGTCGCAAGGGGCGTCGCGGTCGCGATCGGCGCGGTGGTGTTTGTCTATGTCGCGGCGGGGCTGGCGCTGGGTGCGATCCCGCGCAAGACCGTCGCGCAGCCCGCCGCCGGTCCCGATGCCGTCACCATCTTCGTCGAGGCGAGCGCGATCCACACCGCGATCATCGTGCCCAAACAGGCGGCGGGCATGGACTGGCGCGACTGGGCGAAACCACAGGACTTGCGCGACCCGCGCTATGCGGGCTTTCCCTATCTGGCGATCGGCTGGGGCGAGGCGGGTTTCTTTCGCGAGACGCCGCACTGGCGCGACGTCAGGCCGGGCACGATCCTGCGCGCTGCGCTGGGCAGCGACCGGACGCTGATCCATGTCGATCATCTGCCGCTCCCCCGCGCGAACGGCGACGATGTGCGGATGATCCGCCTGTCCCCGGTGGCCTATCGCCATATGGTCGCTTTCATCCAATCGCGTTGGCGACGCGGCGGGCGGCATTATCCCGGCTATGACGTATATGACGCCTTTTACGAGGCGAACGGGCGGTACAGCGTCGCCCATACCTGTAACAACTGGACCGGCGACGCGCTGGCGGCGGCGGGGGTGCGGATGGGGTGGTGGACGCCCTTCCCCGTGACGGTGATGACATGGCTGTGATCCCACCGCCGTCGAAAGCGCTCTGGGCCGCGGAACTGCCCCGCGCGCTGTGGATGGGCGCGACCTGGTGGCGCCACCGGGCAGACCTGGCCTCCGCGCCGCGTGGCGATGGACGGACGGTGATGATATTGCCCGGCCTGTCCAACAGCGATGCGTCCAACATCGTGTTGCGCCGCTATCTGACCGCCAAGGGATACCGCGTCCATGGCTGGGGGCTGGGCCGCAACCGTGGCGTGCGCAGCGTGGGGCCACAGGCCGAGCAATTGATCGCGCGGGTCGAGTCGCTGGCGGGGCAAGGGCCGGTCACGCTGATCGGCATCAGCCTGGGCGGGATCATGGCACGGATGGTGGCGCAGGCCCGGCCCGATCTGGTCGCGGGCGTCATCACCATTTCCTCGCCCTATGCCGGGCCACCCCGCGCCACCAATGTCTGGCGCGTGTTCGAGCGGCTGACCGGCGAGTCGGTGGACGATCCCACCGTCATTGCCCGATCGGCAGCGATCGCGGGCCCGCTCCCCTGCCCCGCCGCCGCGATCTGGAGCCGAAGCGACGGGCTGGTGTCCGGCCTCATCTGCCGCGACGACTCGGTCCCGGCGATCGAGGTCCGATCCAGCCATTTATGGGTTCAGCACCGGCCGCAGGTGCTGACGGCGGTGGCGACCATCCTGGCCGGATGGCCGCCCGTCAGCGATCAGTCATTGGCGGCGCGATAGCCGTCATAGCCTTGCTGGCCCTGGCACTGTTCCGGGTGCTTGCGGCATTGCTTCTCATAGTCGCGCCGCTCGCGCCCCTCCTGCGCTTCCTTCTTGCGCATCTTGCGGCCGTAGTTGCGATCGGCCTCGTCCTGGCTGGTCGTCGTCCAGTCTACCACCTGCCCCGCCGCCTGGAACGGTGCCTTCACCACGCTGGCGACCGTCTTCACACAGCCTCCAAGGCCAAGCGGCAGGGTCAGGGCGGCGAGTTTCAGGACGAGGTTACGCATGGATACAGGGTCTTTCAGCGGGTACGCACGACGGCGTTGCGCGTTTCTACCCCGATTTGCGGGAAATCGGTGAAGAATCCGTCGATACCCTGGCCCAGCGCGGCGCGGATTTCGCCCGCGACATCGCCCTGCGCCTTGGGATCGCTGCCCCGGCGAAAGGCGGGACGCACGAACTGATTCTCCGCACGATAGGTCCAGGGATGGACGCGCAGACCCGCCGCATGGGCGTCCGTCACCAGCCTCGTCGGTGCATCGCCGTTCCACAGCATCGCCTTGTCCGGCCCGATGCCCCAGGCATAGGTCGCGACCTTTTTTTGCCCCTCCGGCGTCATCATCGCGGCATAGCTGGGCGCGGCCTTGTCCGCCGGGCCATCCTCGGCGGCGACGAGCTGGATGAGGCGGATGCCGGTCATCGTCTTCAGATGCCGGAGATTGTTCACCTCGAACGACTGGATGAAGACCGGCGCCTCCGCCGTGGTCCAGCCCGCCTTGGTCAGCGCGGCGACCAGCGGCGCATCGGTGCCCTTGCCGATCGAGGCGAAATAGGTCGGGTGCTTGGTTTCGGGATAGATGGCGATGATGCGCCCCGTCTCCGTCGACCGCTGCTTGGCGAGCGCGATGATCTCCTCCAGCGTCGGGATCGAGAACCGCCCGTCATAGGCGGTCGAGCGAAGCTGGGGCAGGCGTTCGCGGGCACGCAGCGTCTTCAATTCGGCCAGCGTGAAGTCCTCGGTGAACCAGCCGGTTTCGCTCTGGCCGTCGATCGTCTTGGTCGTCTTGCGGTCCGCGAATTCGGGATGGGCGGCGACGTCGGTGGTGCCCGAAATCTCGTTTTCATGCCGGGCGACCAGATGGCCGTCGCTGGTCGGCACCAGATCGGGCTCGATCACATCGGCCCCCTCACGGATCGCCAGGTCATAGGCGGCCAGCGTGTGTTCGGGACGCTCCCCGCTCGCCCCGCGATGCGCGATGACGATGGGGGGCGACAGCGGTTTGGACAGGTCGGCGGACATGGCCTCACCCTGCCCGACGAGCAGCGCAACGGCAATGAGAGTGGTTCGCAACGGGAAACGCAAGTGATTCATGACGTTTGTTCATCCGACAGTAATCCCAAGGGGATGCCCCGATGCATTTCACAATCAATGGTCAATCGCATGACATCGAGGTCGATGTCCGCACCTCGCTGCTCGATCTGTGTCGCGAACATCTGGGGCTGACCGGCTCCAAAAAGGGGTGCGATCATGGACAGTGCGGCGCGTGCACCATGCTGGTCAACGGGCGGCGGGTGAATAGCTGCCTGACGCTGGCGGTGATGCATCAGGATGACGAGATCACGACGATCGAGGGGTTGGGCCAGCCGGGAAACCTTCACCCCTTGCAGGACGCGTTCGTCCGGCATGACGGATTCCAGTGCGGTTATTGCACGCCGGGGCAGATCTGCTCGGCGGTGGGCATGCTGGCCGAAATGGCGAAGGGCTGGCCCAGCCATGTCACCGAAGACCTTGGCCATGCCGAGCTGACCGAGGCGGAAATATCCGAGCGGATGAGCGGCAATCTGTGCCGCTGTGCCGCCTATCCCAACATCGTCGACGCGATCCGCGAAGTGGCGGGGCAAGGCGACCACAATCCCAATGAGGATGTGGGCCGGGAGATCGCGGCATGAAACCGTTCGACTATGCCCGCGCCGACTCGCTCGCCACCGCCACCCGCGACGGCGCGGTGCCGGGCGCGCGATTCATCGCGGGCGGCACCAACCTGCTCGACCTGATGAAATTGCAGGTCGAGACGCCCGACACGCTGGTCGATATCAGCCGCCTGGATCTTGGGGAGATCGAGGCGCGCGAGGATGGCGGCTTGACCATCGGCGCGCTGGTGCCCAATAGCGACCTCGCTGCGGATGCTCGCGTGATCCAGCGTTATCCGGTGCTGTCGCGCGCGCTGCTGGCGGGGGCTTCGGGGCAGTTGCGCAACAAGGCGTCGACCGGCGGCAATCTGCTCCAGCGGACCCGCTGCTATTATTTCTACGACCCCGCCACCCCCTGTAACAAGCGCGATCCGGGAAGCGGCTGTTCGGCGATCGGGGGTGAGAACCGCATCCTCGCGATTCTCGGCACCTCGGACCAGTGCATCGCGACGCACCCCAGCGACATGGCCGTCGCGATGCGCGCGCTGGACGCGGTCATCGTCACCCGGAAGCCGGACGGCGACCGCCGCCGGATCGCGATCGGCGAATTCTATCGCCTGCCGGGCGCCACGCCGGAGATCGAGAACGTCCTGGAGCGCGGCGAACTCATCACCCATGTCGAACTGCCGCCCGCGCCCAGGGGCAGGCAGACCTATCGCAAGGTCCGCGACCGCGCCTCCTACGCCTTTGCGCTCGTGTCGATTGCCGGAATCGTCGCGGTCGAGGATGGCCGGATCGCCTCGGCCCGACTGGCATTTGGCGGGCTCGGCCCCATGCCGTGGCGGAATGAGGCGGTGGAGCAGGCGCTGGTCGGGCAGGCCCCCAGCGACACGGCGTTCAACGCCGCCGCCAATGCGCTGCTGGCCGACGCAAAACGCTATGGCTCGAACGACTTCAAGATTCCGCTGACGCGCCGCACGCTGATCGCGACGCTCCGCGAACTGACTCAGGAGGGCTGATCCCATGTTCGGATTCGGCAAGGACGACACGAACACGCTGACCATGAATCAGCCGCACCCCGACAGCCTGCTCGACACCGGCGTGCAGGGGGTGATTTCCAAACCGCTCGACCGGGTGGACGGCCCGAAAAAGGTGACGGGCACCGCCACCTATGCCGCCGAATATGCCATCGAGAATATCGCGCACGGCGTGCTGGTCGGCGCGAATTTCGGCCATGGCAAGATCAAGGCGATCCACGCCGACGCGGTCAAGGCGATCCCCGGCGTGATCGACGTCATCACCGATTATGACAGCTTCATCCGCAACTCGCAGCAGGGCGGCGAGACAGAAGCCCCGACGCAAGGCGTGCGCACCGTCGACTATTTCGGCGAGATCGTCGCGATCGTCGTTGCCGAGAGTTTCGAGGTCGCGCGCGACGCCGCCAAGCGGCTCAAGGTCGAATACGAACCCCTTGAAGGCATCTTCGACTATGAGGCGAACAAGGCCGAGGCCGAGCCAGCCCCCGATGGCCTTATCAAGGGCCATTACGACCAGGGCGATTTCGACCAGGCGTTCGAGGGCGCGGCGGTGAAGGTCGACGTCACCTACACCACCCCCAGCCAGAACTCCGCCGCGATGGAGCCCCATGCCTCGATCGCGGTGTGGGAAGACGGCGCGCTGACCCTGTACGGCGCATACCAGATGCCGACCTCGGATGCGCAGCAACTGGCCAAGGCGCTGGGGGTATCGTCGTCCAAGGTGCGGATCATTGCGCGCTATATCGGCGGTGGCTTCGGGGCCAAGCTGGGTATCGCGCCGGAGAGCGTCGCCGCCGCCATCGCGGCCAAGCGACTGAACCGCCCGGTCAAGGCGGTGATGCTGCGCCAGCAGGTGTTCGACGCCACGGTCCGCCGCTCCAACACCGAACAGCGGATGCGGCTGGGCGCCGAAGCGGGCGGCCGGATCGTCGCGCTGGGCCACGAGTCGATCACCTCGAACCTCCCGGACGAGGACTTCTTCGAGCCTGTCGGGATCGGCACCCACTTTCTCTATGGCGGCGAGAATCGGCGGATCAACCATGACGTGGTCCGGTTGAACTGGACGCTGTCGGGCTCGATGCGCGCGCCGGGCGAGGCGGTCGGCATGGTCGGCATGGAATGCGCGATGGACGAACTGGCCGAGGCGATCGGCATGGACCCAATCGACCTTCGCAAGGTCAATGATCCGCAGCAGGACCCGGAACTCAACGTCCCCTATTCGTCGCGCAACCTGACCCGTTCGCTGGAGGAAGGCGCGAAGCATTTCGGCTGGGACAAGCGCCAGGGTCCGGGCCAGCGGCGCGAGGGCGACTGGCTGATCGGCATGGGCGTCGCCGCCGCCTGCCGTTCCAACCAGTTGCAGCAGTCCGCCGCCAAGGTCGAACTCCATCCCGACGGCAGCGCGACCGTCTCCTCCGCGATGACCGATATCGGCACGGGCAGCTATACGATCATGGCGCAGATCGCCGCCGAAATCCTGGGCCTGCCGGTCGAGAAGGTGACGATGGCGCTGGGCGACACCAACGATCCCCCCGCCGCCGGCTCGGGCGGATCCTGGGGCGCGGCCTCGGCGGGTTCGGCGGTGTATCTGGCGGCCGAGCGGGTGCGTGAGAAGCTGGCCAAGGCGATGGGCGTGAAAGCCGAAGACCTGACGCTGAAGGACGGCATGGCGATCGGCGACAATCGTTCGGTGCCCCTGACCGAACTGGTCGGCGAGGACGGCCTGTCCGCGATCGGCGAGATCAAGCCGGGCGCGCAGGAGAAGCAGTTCAACCAGGCCAGCTACGGCGCGCATTTCGCCGAGGTCGGCGTCAATGTCGTCACCGGCGAGGTGCGCGTGCGGCGGATGCTGGGCGTGTTCGCGGCGGGGCGGGTACTCAATGCCAAGACCGCGCGCTCGCAATGCCTGGGCGGCATGACCTTCGGCATCGGCACCGCGCTGACCGAGGAACTGATCCACGATCCGCGCACCGGCAAGCTGGTCAACCATGACCTTGCCGAATATCATGTCCCGGTGAACGCCGACGTACCCCAGCAGGAAGTCCATTTCCTCGACGAGCGGGACATCCACGCCAACCCGATCCACGCCAAGGGGATCGGCGAACTGGGCATCTCCGGCGCGGCCCCGGCGGTGGTCAACGCGATCTACAACGCCACCGGCATCCGGGTGCGGGATATGCCGGTGACGCTCGACAAGCTTCTCGATCATCTCCCGGCGCTTTGATGAGCGAGAATGACAGCGTCCTCGCCGCCGCCCGCGAATGGCGGGGCGAGCCGATGGCGATCGCGACGGTGGTGTCGACCTGGGGCTCGGCCCCACGTCCGCGTGGCAGCCATATGCTGGTCCATGCCGATGGCCGGTTCGAGGGGTCGGTGTCGGGCGGTTGCGTCGAGAACGACATCCTCCACACCGCCGCCGAGGTGATCGCCGGTGCCCCCGCGCAGGTGAAGCGCTACGGCGTCGCGGATGCATCCGCCTGGAAAGTCGGACTGCCCTGCGGCGGCGAGATCGCGGTGATGGTGCAGCCGGTCTCGGCCCAGGGCTTCGACCCGGAGTTGTTCGACCGGATCGCCGAGGCGCGCAAGAATGGCCGGTCGCTCACCGTCATCACCGACCTTGCGACCGGCCATTCGGACTTGCGCCCGATCGAGACGGGGGAGGTGTTCGCCAATCGCTACGACCCGCCGCGCCGGTTGCTGATCGTCGGCGCGGTGCAGATCGCGCAGAGCCTGGCGCAACTGGCGCAAACGCTGGGCATCGCCACCACCGTCATCGATCCGCGCGCCCGCTTCCTGACCGAGGAGCGCTTCCCCGGCGTCACGCTCGACGATCGCTGGCCGGACGAGGCGGTGGCCGCCTATGCCCCCGGCCCCGCCACCGCCGTCGTGACGCTCAGCCATGACATCAAGATCGACGACCCGGCGCTCATCGCCGCGCTCTCGCATGACACCGCCTATGTCGGCGCTTTGGGCAGTCGGCGCAGCCATGCGGCGCGGCGGGAGCGTCTGGCGGCGATGGGCGTTTCCCTGTCAGCGATCGACCGGATCGATGGCCCTGTCGGCCTGGACATCGGTGCGATCGGCCCGTCCGAGATCGCCCTGTCGATCGCGGCGGCGATGATAGGAGCCTTTCATGATCGACGCTGAGGATGTGGTGCTGGTCCTGCTCGCGGCGGGGCAGTCGAGCCGCTTCGGGATGGCAAACAAGCTGGAGGCCGAGTTCCTCGGCAAGCCGGTCGGTTTCCACGTCACCACCGCGTTGGAAAGCATAGCCTTTGCCGACCGCATTGTCGTGACCGACGGATGCCAGCTCGACTTCGCGTCGCGCGGCTATCGCGTGATCCACAATGACGATGTCGGCGAGGGCATGTCGCATTCGCTGCACCTGGGCGTGCGCGAGGCGATGAAGACCGATCCCAAGGCGATCCTGATCGCGCTGGCCGACATGCCGCGCGTGACCGCCGCGCATATCTATCGGTTGTTCGACGCCTTTGAGGGCCCCGACGCCGTCGTGGTGTCGAGCAATGGCGAACACCCCACTCCGCCCGGCGTGTTCGGGTCGGGCCGGTTCGAGGCCCTGCTGCAGCTGAAGGGTGATGAGGGTGGACGCAAGCTGGTCGCAGGCGGACGGCATGTCGTGACCGCCCCCGCCGAACTGATCGACATCGACACGCCCGAGGATCTGGAACGGCTGCGTCAGCTGGTCCATGCGCCGGAGCGCACCATCACTCGTGCCGAAGCGCATCGATCGGATTGAGCGCCGCCGCCCGCCGCGCCGGGAAATAACCGAACACCACCCCGATCACCGCCGAGATGGCGAAGGCGATGACGTTGATCTGCAGGTCGAAGGTCCAGGGGACCTGCATCACCGGCACCAGCAGCGCGATGATCGCCTGCGCCAGGATCAGCCCGATGATCCCGCCCAGGCAGGACAGCACCACCGCCTCGACCAGGAACTGCATCAGCACTTCGCGCGCCACCGCGCCGATCGCCAGACGGATGCCGATCTCGCGCGTCCGCTCGGTGACGGACACCAGCATGATGTTCATGATGCCGATCCCGCCCACCACCAGGCTGATCGCCGCCACCGCCGCGACGATCCGGGTCAGCATCGTCGTCGTGCTGGTCAGCGTGTCGCTGATCTGTTTGGTGTCGAAGATGTTGAAGTCGTCTTCCTTGCCGCCGGTGATGTTGCGCCGCTCACGCAGAAGGTCGGTGAGCGAGGCCTGGACCGCGCTGGTCTGATAGGCCTGGTCGACGCCGACCAGCATCAGGCGGATGTCGCGGCTGCCGGTGAAGCGGCGCTGCACCGCCTTGATCGGCATGAGGACGACATCGTCCTGATCGCCAAAGCCCCCCTGCCCGCGCGTAGTCAGCACACCGACCACGTCGCAACTGATCGCGCCGATGCGGAAGCGCTTGCCGACCGCGTCGGTGCTGGGGAACAGGTTCTTGCGGACGGTATTGCCGATGATGCACACCGCCTTGCCCGACGCTTCCTCCGCCGGGGTCCAGAGCCGCCCCGATGCCAGCGGCCAAGGCTGGACGGTGAAATAGGCGAGCGTCGTGCCCGTCACCGTGGTCGACCAGTTGGCACCCTCATAGATGGCGGTCGCGGTGGTCTGCGCCTGCGGGGCGACCGCCGTCACGCCCGCGATCTGGTCGGCGATGGCCGAGACGTCCTCGGGCTTGAAGTCGGGCGGGCGCGGGCCGCCGCCGCCACGCCCAAAGCCCTGGCCGGGGCGCACCTGGAGGATGTTGGTGCCCAGCGACGATATGGACTGCTGAACCGCCGCCGTCGTCGCCTTGCCCAACGTCACCATGGTCACGACCGCGCCGACGCCGATGATGATGCCCAGAGTCGTCAGGAACGAGCGCAGCACATGCCGCCTGATCGAGCGGATCGCGAGGATGAGCGTGGTGCCGAACATCAGTGCCCATCCCTGTCGAACGGGGCCATGTCCGGCACGACGCCCGGCCGGTGCTGCGCTTCGATCCGATCGACCAGCCCGTCCTTGAAGTGGATGACGGTGCGCGCGAACGCCGCCATGTCGGGCTCATGCGTGACCATCAACACGGTGATGCCGCTGTCCCGGTTCAGCCCGGTGAGCAATTCCATGATCTCCACCGAGCGTTCGGAATCGAGATTGCCGGTCGGCTCGTCGGCGAGCAGCACGTCGGGGCTGGTCACGATGGCGCGCGCGATCGCCACGCGCTGCTGCTGCCCGCCCGACAGTTCGGCGGGGGTATGGTCCCACCATTTGTCGAGCCCGACCTTCTCCAGCGCCGCCATGCCCAGCTCGCGCCGCGTCTTCTTGTCCTCGCCGCGATAGAGCAAAGGCAGTTCGACATTCTCCAGCGCGGTGGTGCGCGACAGGAGGTTGAACCCCTGGAACACGAAGCCCAGATAGCGCCGCCGCAGCATCGCGCGCTGGTCGCGGTCCAGCGTCTCGACGGCATGGCCACGGAACAGGAAATTGCCCCCGCTCGGCACATCGAGACAGCCCAGGATGTTCATCGTCGTCGACTTGCCCGACCCCGAAGGGCCCATCACCGCAACGAAGTCACCGGCGGCGATGTCCAGATCGACACCTTTCAGCGCCTGAAACTGGGTGGCACCGCTGCCATAGGTCTTGGTGACGCCGCGCAGGCTGATCAGGGGGAGGTCAGCGGCCACCGCCGCCCCCGCCGCCCTGACGGCGCTGCCCACCGCCGGCGGGTGCACTCTGCCCCGCCGCGAGCTGTCCGGTGATGACCTGCATACCGGGCTTGAGGCCGCCCGACAGAACCTCGGTCGTCGATCCGTTGGTGTCGCCGGTAACGATCTGCACCGCCTGCGGCTTGCCGTCATTCCCCCGCACATAGACGGTCTGGGTCGCCCCGCGCTGCACCGTCGCGGTCCGCGCCGCCCGGTCGCGACGAGGGCGGAAGGTCAGCGAACCGGCAATGCCGCCGCCCCCCTGCCCCGCGCCGTCCGAAGGCTGGAAGCGAAGCGCGGCGTTGGGGATCAGCATGACGCCCCGCTTGTCGGACGTCACGATATCGGCGGTCGCGGTCATGCCGGGACGCAATTGCAGATCGGGGTTCGCCACGGTCAGGTCGGCGGCGTAGCTGACCACCTGCCCCGTGGTCGAGGTGCTGCTCGCGGTCGATGAGGTCGAAGAGGTCGCCGCGCTGACCGTCAGGTTCGACCCCAGATCGACGCGGGTGATCGTCGCGGGGAAGGTCCGCCCCGGAAAGGCATCGACGGTGAAATTCGCCTTTTGCCCCACCTTCACCTCGCCGACATCGGCCTCGTCGATCGCGACCTCCAGCTTCATCTGGGTCAGGTCTTCGGCGATGACGAACAGGGTCGGCGTGTTGAACGACGCCGCGACCGTCTGGCCCGGATCGACCTGGCGTGCGAGCACGACGCCCGACACCGGCGAGCGGATGATCGCGCGCTGGCGCTGGGTCTGCGACTGGGCGAGCTGCGCTCGGGCGGC
Organism: Sphingomonas sp. SORGH_AS_0879; assembly: GCF_030819175.1. Taxonomy (NCBI): domain Bacteria; kingdom Pseudomonadati; phylum Pseudomonadota; class Alphaproteobacteria; order Sphingomonadales; family Sphingomonadaceae; genus Sphingomonas; species Sphingomonas sp. SORGH_AS_0879. The sequence goes on along the minus strand of NZ_JAUTBJ010000002.1, from coordinate 864,744 downwards.
GGCGACATTGGCCTCCGCGACGCGGAGCGCGGCGACCGCACGCTGCGCATCGGCGCGCCCCGTCTGCAATTCGGTGGCCGAGGGGACGCGGCCGTTGGACAGTTTATAGACCTGTTCCAGCCGCGCGAGTTGCGCCTGCGCCTCGGCCACGGTCGCACGCGCCTGCGCCACCTGGGCCTGGTTCGCGGCCAGTGTCGCCTGGCCCGCACGGATCTGGTCGTCAATCTGTTCGGGGTCGATCAGTGCCAGCGCCTCGCCCGCCTTCACCCGGTCGTTCACATCGACCACCACCCTGGTGACCAGCCCCGAAAGCTGCGAGCCGACCGTCACCTGGGTCGTGGGGGCCAGCTTGCCGGTCGCCGAGACGGTGACGGTCAGGTTTCCGCGCGTCACCGGCGCGGTCGCATAGCCCGCCTCGTTCGATCCGCCGAAACAGTTTTTCAGCAGGAGCGCGAGCAGCACCACGCCAACGATCACCACGCCCCATTGCACCCATTTGCGCCAGCGCGGCTGTGGCTTCACGCCCAGGAAATCGTCGAGAGTCTGGTCGGCCATCAGCGGGTGTCCGGGGTTGTCGCGCGCGATGGCGCTTCAGGAATATGGGTGTCGTCCCATCCGCCGCCCAGCGCGGCGAACAGCGCGACCTGCGCGGTGGCGGCGTCGGAGCGAGCCTGTACCAGCCCGTTCTGCGCGCTGAGCAGCGCGGCCTCCTGTTGCGACAGGGTGGTGAAATCGGTCAGGCCCGAGCGATACTGGCTGCGCGCCAGCACCGCCGAGTTGCGCGCGGCGTCAAGCTGGATGGCGAATTGCCGTTCCCGCTCGCGCGCGGTGTTGAGCGCGACGATGGCGTTCTCGACGTCCTCCAGCGCGAGCAGGACGGTGCCCTGATAGGCGGCATAGCTCTGATCGGCGAGCGCCTGCGCGTTCCTGACCTGCGAACGCAGACGACCACCGTTGAAGATCGCCTGGGTCAGCCCGGCGAACAGGCTGCCGGTGATCGCATCGCCCAGCGAGCCCAGGCTGGTCGCCGCCGTGTTGATATTCCCCGATATGGCAAGTGCCGGATAAAGCGCCGCCTGCGCCACGCCGATCCGCGCGGTGGCCGCGGCCAGATTGCGTTCGGCGGCGCGGACATCGGGGCGACGCCGCAGCACGTCCGCCGGGATGCCGACGCCGATCACCGCCGGGCCGTTGGGGATGGGCCGCACCGCCTCCAGCCGGGTCTTGAGCGCGCCCGGCGCCTGTGCGGTCAGCACGCCCAGCCGCGAGACGGCGGCATTATATTGCTGTTCGATCGACGGGATGGTCGCGGCGGTCTGCGCCCGCTGGCCGCGCGCCTGTTCGGCGTCGAGCGAGGAGACAAGGCCCGCCTGCACGCGGAAACCGGCGATCTCCAGATTGTCGTCCTGGAGCGCCAGGCTGGACCGCGCATTGGCAAGCTGTGCCTGATAGGCGCGCGCCAGCATGTAATTGCGCGCCAATTCGCTCTCGACGGTCAGCAGCGTCGCGGCATAGCTGAACCCCGCGCCCTCATAGGTCGCACGGGTCGCCTCGACGGTACGGCGGACCTCGCCGAACAGGCCGAGCTGATAGCTGGCCGACAGACCCACGGTGAAGCTGTTGCTGCCGCCCCCGCCGGTATCGACCACGGTGCCGTCGGGCAAAGTGAAGCTGCGCCCGCCGCCCGCCAGATTCTCGTTCCGCTGATATCCGGTCGAACCCGAGACGGTGGGCAGCAGCGAGGCGCGGCTCTGGATCAGGCTTTCGCGCGCCTGTCGCAGCCGGGCGACGGCCTGCACCACATCGGTATTGGCGACCACCGCCTGCTCGACCAGTTCGGCGAGCAGCGGATCGTCGAACGACCGCCACCAGCGGGTCAGGTCCTGCGCCTGCGCATTGGCGGCGGGCACCGACCAATTGGCGGGCACCCCCAGCTCTTGGGGAGCGGCGGGACGGTAATCGGGGCCGACCGTACAGCCGGACAAGGCGGCTGTGGCCAGGAGAAGGACGCGGGCGCGAGGCTTCATGGGCGCGAACCTGCCCCGCCCTTACGGCCCCGTCCAGTGCGTTTATGTCGCAAAGTGTGACGGATGCGGGAAATCGCCGTCATGTGGCGGCGCAGGTTTTTCCAGCGTCAGGCAAATCCTCCCCGCACGGGGAGGTGGCAGACCGCAGGTCTGACGGAGGGGGGCTTCCTCAAGGGGCATCCTTTGCGGCGATCCCCTCCACCATGTTTCGCATGGTCCCCCTCCCCGTGCCGGGGAGGATCAGGGTGTTACCGCCCCACCCAGTCGGACACTTGCTGCGCCACCTGGTTCGCCGCCTGGTTCAACGCGGGGCCGACACTTTCCGCGTCGATCTTGCCCACCGGAACGCGCGCTTCGAAGCGGCGCTTCTCGATGCTCGTCTGGCCGTCGCGTTGCAGCGCGGCGTCGAACATCACCACGGCCTCGCGCCGGGTGGCGTCCATGCCGAACTGTCGCAATTCGCCGCCCAGACGATCGCCCGGATCGCCGATCGATTCCCGCGCCGACAGCACCACCCGGCCCGCCCGCGCGGTCAGCGTGTCCGCCATCAGCCGGGCGAACAGCCGCGTCGGCGGCTCGGCCCATTGCGCGTCCTTCACATAGGCGATGCTGGTCGCATTCTCCTGCACCGGCACACGCGCGGTCGCCAGTTCCTGCGGCGAGGACGGCACCTGGATGGTGATCGACTTGCCCGGCTCGGAGTCCTGCGTCTGGCCGACGACCGGCGCGGACTGGGCTTGCAAGGTCAGCAAGGAGGGCGGCGGCTTGGCCCCGAAGCTGATGCAGCCCGCCAGCGGAAGCGATGCCATCAGAACGATCAGCGGAGTCTTCATGACGGTCCTCATCGGCTTCCTCACTTGCCCTTATAGTCCGGCAGCTTCTGCTGCCCGATCAGCGACCCGGCGCCCTGCTGGTCGACCTTTTCGGCGACCGCCGACAGCGACTGGGTCATCACGCGCAGATCCTTCACCAGACGATCCACCTCGGGCACGGTCTGCTTGGAGAAGGTCTGAAGCCCCGGCCGCGCATCGCCGATCGCCGAATTGAGCGTGTCGGCGCTCTGCTGGGCCGAGGCGATCGCCTTGTTCAGATTGGCCATGGTCGGCTTGACGTCTTCGGCGAGCAGGCCGTTGGTCGTCGCGGCCAGTTGCCCGATCGACTGGGCCGCGTCGCCCGCCTGCTGGATCGCCACGCGGGTCTGCGCCAGCGTCGCGGCGATCTCCGGCCCGCGATCGGCGAGCGCGTCGGTCAGGCGGTTGGTGTTGTCCAGAATACCCGCGATCGATGCCTGGTTGCGATCCGAGAGCAGCCCGGTCAGCCGCTCGGTCAGGGTCGACAGCCGCTCCAGCAACTGCGGCGCGGAGTTCAGGATCGCGCCGATGCCGCCCTGCTTGGTCGGGATGACCGGCACGTCATAGGGGCAGACGGTCTTGTTCTCGGGCGTCGGACAGGCGATCGGCGGCGCCCCCTTGCGCGCGCCGTCCAGCGAGATGGTGCTGGTGCCGGTAAAGCTGGCCGAGATCGACGCGGTCGTCCCTTGCAGGATCGGCGTCTGCTCGTTGACCGAGACGCGCACGCGCACGAATTGCGGATCGGGCCGCCACAGCGCGATTTCCTTCACCTGGCCCGAGGGTACGCCCGAATAGGTGACCGCCGAGCCCTTGGCCAAGCCGTCCACCGACTGGCGGAAGAAGATGTCATATTCCTTCTCCGACGTACCGCCCAACCGGGCGATCCAGACGGTGAAGATCGCCAGCACCGCGAGCAGGATCAGCACGACGGAGCCGACAAGGACGTGGTTCGAACGGGTTTCCATCAGCGTGTCCCTGCTTCGCCTCTCGCATGGGCATCGGCCTCGCTCCCCTGGCTATGCTGGCCGGTGGAGTGGGCTTCGACTTCGGTGGGGTGGCGCGCGGCTTCGCTGTCCGCCGAACGCGGGGCCATGTCGGCCACCTCGTCCTTCGCGGCGACGGCGGCGCGGCCGCGCGGCCCCTTGAAATATTCTTCGATCCACGGGTGATCGAGCGCGATCAACTCGTCGATCGTGCCGACCGCGATGACCTTCTTGTCCGCCAGCACCGCCACCCGGTCGCAGATCGCATAAAGCGTATCGAGGTCATGGGTGATGAGGAAGACGGTCAGCCCCAATGTCTTCTGGAGCGAGGCGATCAACTGGTCGAACGCCGCCGCGCCGATCGGGTCGAGACCCGCGGTCGGTTCGTCGAGGAACAGCAATTCGGGGTCGAGCGCCAGCGCCCGGGCGAGCCCCGCGCGCTTCTTCATGCCGCCCGACAGCTCTGCCGGGTATTTGGGCCCGGCATCGGCGGGCAGGCCGGTCATCACCACCTTGTAGGACGCGATCTCGTCCATCAACGCCTGGGGCAGGTCGCGATAGAACTCCCGCAACGGCACCGCGACATTCTCGGCCACCGTCAGCGTCGAGAACAGCGCACCGCCCTGGAACAATACGCCCCAGCGCTTGCGGACATCCACCGCCTCGGTCGCCTCCCGGCCGATGGTCGGTTCGCCGAACACGGTGATGTCGCCCGCATCGGGGGTCTGGAGGCCGATGATCGTGCGCATCAGCACCGACTTGCCGGTGCCCGATCCGCCGACCACGCCCAAAATTTCGCCCTTGCGCACGTCCAGGTCGAGCCCGTCGTGAATCACCTGCTCGCCAAAGCTGTTGCGCAGGCCCCGGACCTGGATCAGATGCTCGTCCCGTTCGGCCATCAATCCCATCCGATCCAGGTGAAGAAGACCGCGAAGAAGGCGTCGAGCACGATAACCAGGAAGATCGCCTGCACCACCGCCGCCGTGGTGCGCAGTCCGACCTGCTCGGCATCGGACTTGACCTGCATCCCCTGGAAACAGCCCGCGATCGCGATGATCGCGCCGAAGACGGGGGCCTTGATGAGCCCGACATAGAGGTCGGTGATCGGCACCACCTCACGAATGCGCGCGATGAAGGTGACCGGCGGGATGCCCAGCGACACTGCCGCCAGGAAACAACCGCCGATCATCGCGATCAGCGAGGAATAGAAGCCGAGCAGCGGCATCAGCGTGACCGCCGCCAGCGTGCGCGGCAGCACCAGCGCCTCCATCGGCGACACGCCGATGACCCGCATCGCGTCGATCTCCTCGGTCAGCTTCATCGTGCCGATCTGTGCCGCGAAGGCCGAGCCCGAGCGGCCCGCCACCATGATCGCGGTCATAAGGACGCCAAGTTCGCGCAGGGTCAGGCGACCGACCAGGTTGATCGTGAACACCTCCGCGCCGAACTGGCGAAGCTGCACCGCGCCCTGTTGCGCGATGACGATGCCGATCAGGAAGCTCATCAGCCCGACGATCGCCAGCGCGGTCACGCCGACCGTCTCGAACTCATGCACCACCGCGTTGAAACGGAAACGGCGGGGATGGCGGATCACCGCCAGCGCGGCCAGCACGGTCGCGCCCATGAAGCCCAGCAGACCGTACAATGTCTTGAACGCGGCGATGACCGCGTCACCCACTTCCCCCGCGACGCGCGAAAAGGGGCTGATCGCCCTGGGCCGCATCGCCACCGGCTGATCCGCCTCGACCACCTTCGCCATCAGATGGCGCTGATCCTCGTCCAGCCCGTCGATCTGTGCATCGTTGCGCGCGGCGAAGCGGTGAATCAGCCAGGCGCCGACCGTGTCGATCCGATCCACCTGCGACAGATCGAGTCGTTCGACGGCTGCATCCTCGCGGTCGAGCCGCTCCGGCAAGTCGCCCAGCGTCGCCAGCGACAGGCTGCCGGTAAAGCGCATTGCGCCACCGTTCGCCGGGTCCAGCTGATAATCGGCCTTGGCGTTCATCACCTGCCTCTTTGAGGGAAAGCGGAGGTATCGACAAGGCGCTTCCTTCGCACGACGAATCGCCCCCGGCCGATAATTAGACCTTTACGTGACGTTTTCAAAGCAACCTGTCCACGGCGTGGAGGACCAGTCCGACGCTGCCGCCGACCAATGTCCCGTTGATCCGGATATACTGCAGGTCGCGCCCGACCGCGTTCTCCAGCCGCGAGGTGACGGTGTCGGCGTCCCATCCGCGCACCGTCTCCGACACCAGCCGGACGATGCCGTCGCCATAATCAGCCGCGACGCCGACCACCGCGCGGCGCACGAAGCGGTTGATCGTCGCCGCCAGCCGGGGATCGTTCTGAAGCGTCTGGCCCAATTGGCGCAATGTCTCGCCCAGCTTGCCGGCGGTCACCGCCTGCGGATCGCGCGCCATGCGCAGCAACGCCTCGCGCGCCTGTTCCCACAGGCCGTCGAGCCAGCGCTGCATCGCCGGATTGGCGACCAGGTCGTTCTTCATCGCCTCCACCCGCGCGCGCGTGTCGGGATCATATTGCAGGTCCCAGGCCAGGCGATCGAGCCCTTCCTCGATCTTCAGGCGCAACGGATGCTCGCGATCCTCAGCGACATCGTCGAGCAGCTTATGGAGACCGTCGATCAGCTTGTCGGCCAGCGTCTCGTCCAGCCCGGTCCAGCGCAGGATCGCGCCCGCCCGCTCATGAACCATCGCCCGCACGATCGGCTCGTTCGCCTCCAGCGCGCTGGCCGCCCAGCGCAGCACCGAATCGAGCAGCGGCAGATGCCGCCCCTCGGCGATGCTCGCCTTCATCAACTGGCCCAGGATCGGCGACACTTCGGTCGCGCGCAACCGCGATCCGATTCCCGCCTTCACCATGCCGCCCAGCCGTTGGGGGTCGAAGGCGGTCAGCATCTCGGCGAACAGCTTGGAGGCGCCGCGGCGGATCCGCCCGCCCTCCTGCGGCGGTTGCGCCAGCCAGCGCCCGGCGGCGCCCGCCACGTCCAGCCGGTGCATCCGCCGCGCGACGACGCGGGGGATCAGAAAATTGGTGCGCAGGAAATTGGCGAGCGTGTCGCCGATCCGGTCCTTGTTACGCGGCACGATCGCGGTGTGCGGAATGGGCAGGCCAAGCGGATGGCGGAATAGCGCGGTGACCGCGAACCAGTCCGCCAGGCCACCGACCATCGCCGCCTCGGCGAAGGAGCGGACGAAACCCCAGGCGGGGTGAACCGGCTGCAGCGCGCGCGCGATCAGGTACAGGGCCGCCATCGACAGCAACAACCCCGTCGCAACCGCCCGCATTTTCCGCAGGGCGGCCGGAACGGGTTGGCTACCCCCCAATCGCGTCGCGACTTCCATCGTTCAGGACAATTCGCGAACGGCGGCTTTGTTCAAGTGGAATCTTTCCCGAGCGTAACGAAACGGCGTGAATGATCGTCCCCGACACCGGGAGGTGGCAGCGCGAAGCGCTGACGGGGCAAGCCGTGAGCGGGCGGGACTGAGCGGTATCGTAGCTGGCAGGTCGAGCGCCGCGCCCATCTGCGCCAGCACGCGGGCATCGACCCGGTCGGTCTTTGCGAGTGTGCCGGTGGCGCGGGCGAACTCGCGCGCCTGGCGTGGATTGACGCGTGAGAAAGGATGGCCGCGCGTTGCCAGCGCCCCGATCAACTCGCCGTCGCAGCCGCTGGTGGCCTCGAAGACGACACGGACATCATGGTCGAGCGTGTCCAGCCAGACGCCGATGTCATCCGGCGTATTGGCGATCCGGCCGGTTTTTCCCGACGGCAGTTGGCAGATATCGATAAAGGCGCGCGAGAGGTCGCAGCCGACAACGGGCTGTGGCATGGTATAGGCTCCTGTCCATGTCGTACGGGATCAGCTGTCCCAAGCAACTGTTCAGGTTGATGACCAAGCGGAAGGGACCCTTGCTCCCTATCGGGCTCCAGACCCTCGGGGGGGACGGGCTCCCTTCCGCAATCACCTTCATACCACCATCCCATCAGACAGGGGGGGGCTTCCACACAGGTCGCCCCGTGCAGCGTTCCCCCTCCACCAGCCTTCGGATGGTCCCCCTCCCCGTTCCGGGGAGGACTTATTCCGCCGGACCATAGCCCAGCTTGCCGGTCGCGGGCGGCAGCGCGGGGCCGCCCGTGGGGCCTTCGATCACCGGCCCGCCGCCCGTTTCGTCGCCGGGCTTGTAGGTCAGCAACCGCTTGCCCAGACGCGGACCGATCCAGCGCTCGACCCCGACGGCCAGGCTGAACGCGGCGGGCACGATCAACAGGGTGAGGATGGTCGACATGGCGAGGCCGCCGATCACCGTCACGCCCATCGGGCTGCGCCACGATCCGTCACCGCCCAGCGACAAGGCGGTCGGGATCATGCCCGCGACCATCGCGACCGTGGTCATCACGATCGGCTGGGCGCGCTTGTGCCCTGCGTCCAGCACCGCGTCGCGCACCGGCACGCCCTTGGCGATCTCTTCCAGCGCGAAGTCGATCAGCAGGATCGAGTTCTTGGCGACGATGCCGAGCAGCATCAGCAACCCGATATAGACCGGCAGCGACAGCGGATTGCCGGTGAAGTGCAGCGCCAGCAACCCGCCCAGGGGCGCCAGCAGCAGCGAGGCCATGTTGACGAAGGGCGGCAGGAAGCGGCGATAAAGCAGCACCAGCACCGCGAAGACCATGAAGATGGCGGAGATGATCGCCGTGAAGAAGTTGGTCATCATCTCGTTCTGCATCTTGGCCTGGCCCAGCACCATTTCGCTGACCCCCATCGGCAGATTCTTCATGATCGGCAGGTCGTGGACCTTCTTCATCGCGTCGCCGCTGATTACGCCCTTGGCCAGGTCGGCCCCGACCGTGACCTGACGCCGCTGGTTGACGCGGTCGATCTGGGTCGGCCCCGCGCCCAGCCCGATATCGGCGACGACGCTGAGCGGCACAGAGCCGCCGGTCTGGGTCTGCACCGGCAGGTTCTGGATGGTCGACATCCGTGCCCGGGCATTCTGGTCCAGCGCCACGCGGATCGGCACCTGGCGATCCGACAGCGAGAAGCGGGCCGAATTCTGGTCGATATCGCCCAGGGTCGCGATGCGGATCGCGCTCGACAACGCCTGCGTCGTCACGCCCAGATTGGCCGCGAGGTCGAGGCGCGGGCGGATCACGATTTCGGGCCGGTCGAGATTGCCGACGATGCGCGGCGCGACGAGGCCCGGGACGGTCCCCATCTGCTCGACGATCTTGTTGGCGGTATCACGCAGCACCGCCGGATCATCACCGCCCAGCGTGATGGTCAGGTCACGTCCGCTCGAACCCCAGCCGAATTGCGACTGGAAGGACACGCGCGCATCGGGGATCGCCGCCAGTTCGGGGGCCAGCGAGCGTTCGAAGTCGGTGCTCTTCATCGAGCGATCCTCCTTCAACGTCGCCACCACGCGGCCATTGCCGACGCTGGTGCGCGAATAGACCGATTCGACGTCCGGCTGCTTGCGCAGGAATTGCGCGACCTTCTTCACGACCTGATCGGTCTGGGCCAGCGTGGTGCCGGGCACCATCTCGATCTTGGCGACCGCCTGGTCATTGTCCTGCGGCGGCTGGAAGGTCTTGGGAATGACCGCGAACATCACGACGGTCAGGACGAAGGCCATCACGCCGATACCGATCACCCACAGGCGATGGTCGCGGAACCGCCCGAAAAAGCGCCGCACCACCCCGCGCCGCGTGCCCTCGGTCGGTCGGTCATAACGCAGCGACCAGCGCAGCGTCGCCATATAGATGTCCATCAGCCTGCCCTCGCCATGGCTGGCATGGCCTGCGGACTTCAGGAAATAGGCCGCGATCATCGGCGTGATCATCCGCGCCACCGCCAGGCTCATCAGCACCGAGACGACGACGGTCAGGCCGAAATTTTTGAAATACTGGCCCGGCACGCCCGGCATGATCGACACGGGCAGGAACACCGCGACGATCGCCATGGTGGTGCCCAGCACGGCGAGGCCGATCTCGTCCGCCGCGTCGATCGACGCCTGATAGGCGGATTTGCCCATGCGCATGTGGCGCACGATATTCTCGATCTCCACGATCGCATCGTCGACCAGCACGCCCGCCACCAGGCTGAGCGCCAGCAGCGTCATCTGGTTGAGCGTGAAGTTCATCAGGTCCATGACCCAGAAGGTCGGGATCGCCGACAACGGAATAGCCAGCGCCGAGATCACCGTCGCACGCCAGTCGCGCAGGAACAGGAACACGACGATCACCGCCAGCACCGCGCCCTCGATCATCGCATGGATGGCGCTTTCATATTGCTGCTCGGTATATTTGACGCTGTTGGAGCGGAGGACGAACTTGACCTCGGGGTTGCGCTTTTCCAGCGCCTTCAGCTTCTCGACCGCGCCGTTATAGACGCTGACGTCCGAGGCGCCCTTGGCGCGTTGAAAGTCGAAGCTGATGACCTGCCGCCCGTCGACCGCCGCCTGCGAACGCTGCTCGGCATAGAGATCGCGGACCGTGGCGATGTCGGCCAGCCGCACGGTGCGCCCGCCGCGCACGTTGATCTGGGTCTGGCCCAGGTCATAGGCGTTGCGCGCATTGCCCAGCACGCGGACCGCCTGTTCGGTGCCCGCGATCTCGGCGCGGCCGCCCGCCGCATTCAGGTTGGTCATGCGCAGCTGGGCGTTGACCTCGCTGGCGGTCAGCCCCTGCGCCTGCAATTTCAGGGGGTCTAGGATCACGCGGATCTCGCGCGTCACGCCGCCGTTGCGGATGACCTTGGACAAGCCGGGGACCGACAACAGCTCCTTGGTGACGTTGTTGTCGATATACCAGCTGAGCTGTTCGGGCGTCATGTTGGACGCCACCGCCGAATAGCTGGCCAGGTCGTTGTCGGTCGAATCGACGCGGATCACCTGCGGCTCCAGGATGCCGTCGGGCAGCATCGAGCGGATCTGAGTGATCGCGTCGCGCGCATCGCTGACCGCACGGTCGATCGGGGTGCCGATATCGAGCTGGACCAGCGTTTGCGACTGGCCCTCGGTCACGGTCGAGGTGATCTGGTCGACGCCCTGCAAGTTCCGCAACGCCGCCTCGACCCGCTGGGTGACCTGGGTCTCCAGTTCGGTCGGTGCCGCACCCGGCTGGCTGACCACGACCACGACGATCGGGAAGTCGATGTCGGGGTCGTTGTTCACGTCCATCCGCATGAAGCTGACGATCCCCGCCAGCGTCAGCGCGACGAACAGGACGATAGGCGGAACCGGGTTCCGGATCGCCCAGGCCGAGATGTTGCGGAAACTCATGTCACTTGGCCTCCGGGCCGCCGAGGATCGGATGGACGAGCTGGCCGACCGCCAGGAAGCCACCCGCCGACCGCACCACCCGCTCGTTGCCGTTCAGGCCCGAGGCAATGGTCACGCCATCGTCCGATACCTGACCGATCTTGATGTTGCGGCGCGCGACCTTGTTGTCGGAGCCGACGATATACACGAAACTGCCCTTGTCGTCGCTCTGGATCGCCGAGTCGGGCAGCAGGGGCGCGCGGCCCGCGCCGCCGCGGATCGTCGCCGAGGCGAAGCCGCCGGGACGCAGTTCGGGGCTGTAGGACAGCGCGATCCGCGCGATGCCCTGGCGGGTCTGCGGATCGATGACCGGCGACACCTGCCACACCTCGCCCTTGAAGCTCTTGTCGCCGCCGACCGGGGTGACGGTAGCGGGCGAACCGACGGTCAGGCCGACCAGGTCCGATTCGGCGAGCTGCGCGCGAAGCTCCATCTGCCCGCCCATCGCCATGCGGAACAGCACGCCCGAGCCCGAGCTGACGATCTGGCCCGGCTCGGCGGCGCGGGTCAGGATCAGCCCTTCGGCCGGCGCGCGGATGTCGAGGCGACCGTTGCGCGCCTGCGCTTCCTTGTACGACGCTTGCGCCGCACGGACACGCGCGGCGGCGGCGTTGCGGGTCGCCTCGCGCCGTTGCAGATCGGCCTTGGAGATGAAACCGCGATCGACCAGTTGCTGCGCACGGTCCAGTTCGGCCTGTGCGATCTGCTGGTCCGACTGCGCCACCGCGACCTGGGCGTTCAACGCGGAGGCGGTCTGGGTCTGGACCGAGCGATCGACGGTCGCCAGCACCTGGCCCGCGCGGACCCACTGCCCCGGCTCGACCAGCACGCGGGTGATCATCCCCCCCTCGCCCGCGACGCCGACCGGCATTTCGCGCCGCGCGGCCAGCGTACCCGTGGCGGAGACGATGCGGCTGACCGCCTGCTGCCCCGGAACCACGACGGTGATGTTGGGCACCTGCGTCCCGCTGGAGGCACCGGGGGCCGAATCATGCTTCTTGCCGCCGAGCAGATACCAGCCCGCCAGCGCCACGAGGATGAGCACCACGACCACCGGAATCCAGCGCCGCCGTGCGGGCGCGGGTCCTTCCAGTGCCATATGGCTGCCGCCCCCGATCGCCCCCGTTTCGTAATTCATGTTCGTCATCGATCCCCGATCCGCATCGTCATGTCGTGGCCACGCCTCAGATGCGCCTATTCGCCGCTGTATTATAGAAATACATCACTGCACTCAAGCGACTTTGCGTATGGGAGAATTAAGGCGGCTCTAAGATGCGCCGGGCGCGTTCATCGCACGTTTCGGCGCGGTCGGCCAAAGGCCTTGCCAGCATCAAAGGGAGTTGATGATGAAATTATTCCTGTTTTCCGTCGCCTTGGCCCCGCTCGCGATAGCGTCGGGCGTCGCCGCCCAGTCAGTGCCTGCCCCGACCACGGTCGAGCCGCTGGTTCCGGCGGCGGGTACGATCCTGGACATCTCGGCGGAGGGGCGCACGACGCGGGTGCCCGATCTGGCGACGATCCGCGCAGGCGTGGTCAGCCAGGGCGCGACCGCCGCCGCGGCGCTGAGCGACAATGCGCAGCGCATGGCACGCGTGCTGGCGGCGGTGAAGCGGGCCGGCGTCGCCGACCGCGACATCCAGACCGCGACTGTCCAGCTTCAGCCGCAATATCGCTATGGCGAGAATGTCCCGCCGACCATCACGGGATACCAGGCGACCAACACGCTGAGCATCCGGTTCCGCGACATCGCCAAGTCCGGCACGGTGCTGGACGCGCTGGTGGCGCAGGGCGCCAACCAGATCGACGGCCCCAACCTGTCGATCGACAAGCCCGATGCCGCGCTGGACGAAGCGCGTACCGATGCCGTCGCCAAGGCCCGCGCGAGGGCCGAGCTTTATGCCAAGGCGGCAGGAATGCGCGTCGCCCGGATCGTGTCGATCACCGAGAACGGCGCGGATGCGGGCGGGCCGGAGCGGCCCATGATGATGGCGCGCGCGATGGCCGCAGACGCCATGGCCAAGACCAGCATCGCGCCGGGCGAGCGGGACGTGACGGTCAATGTCTCGGTCCGCTTCCTGCTGAACTGATCCGACCCGCCTCCTTCGCTCGCGTGGCGGAGGGGGCATCGCCCATACCCGATATACGAAAAAGGGCCGCCCGGTTTCCCGGACGGCCCTTTTGATTCCGCTCGGAGCGAATAAGCGCTTAGCGCACCCGACCGCGACGAACGAGGTTCACGATCGCCAGCAGGATGACGGCACCCAGCAGCGAAACGAGGAACGAGGTCAGCGTCAGACCCGCGTTGTTGATCGAACCACCCGAGAAGATCAGGCCGCCGATGAACGCGCCGACGATGCCGACGACGATGTTCAGGAAGATGCCCTGCTGGGCGTCAGTACGCATGATGATGCTGGCCAGCCAGCCGATGACACCACCGATGATAAGCCACAGGATAATACCCATTGTCTTTCCCTCCGTTGGGCCCGCGAGCGGGACACGGGGGGAAGACGTGCGAATGGCGGTTATTGTTCCGTGCCCGTACCATCAATTCGATGAAGCGTTTTCACATGGTCAACGATGCGATCGTTTTTATTTTCGCCCTCAGTATTTCTGCTGACGCTCGTAGAGCGAGCGATAATGCTGGATGCGGGTGACGCGCAGGCCCGGCATGCCCGACCGGTCGATCGCGCGCTGCCACCCGGCGAATTCCTCCACCGTCAGGCCATAGCGATCGCAGACTTCGTCGACCGAGAGGAGACCGCCGTTCACCGCCGCGACCACTTCCGCCTTGCGACGGACCACCCAACGGGTCGTGCTGGGCGGCGGGAGCGATTCGAGGGTCAGCGGTTCGCCGAGCGGCCCGATCACTTTCGCAGGACGGATCTTCTGATTCTCGATCATCATACAACCTCACCGGGGCTCCCTACCCCATGTCGTCTGTAACGGCGACCCTGACACACGCGCTTGAACATCACCTAAAGTCGAAAGGTTAATGCTTTATTCACTCTTGTTCCACCGGGCCAGATAACGTGCCATGGGGCCGTTGAACGCGCCGTCGAGCGGCGCGAACAGCACGGGGTCCGCCGTGCCGCGAACGAATCCCGCCTGCACCGCCGCCGTCCGGCTGGCAGCCTGCCGAGCCGTCGCACCAACCATCAACACCGCCAGATCGGGCGGCAGCACCGTCAGTTCGGCATCCCGGTCAAAGCGGTTGAAGCTCAGGTCCAAAAGCGCAATCCATCCCGATCGTGAACCACCCTGTTATCGGACGGATATGAAAGTCGGGTAAAGGGCGGGGACATTTTCCGCTTTTCTTCGCAAGCAGGCCGCTCGCTTTGCAAGCCGCGCGCGAAAGGCGTATGGCGCGCGCATGGAGCAGATGGTGGATTTTCAGCTTGGGGGCGATCCCCGGGCGCGGCGGATCGTGGTGGCCATGTCGGGCGGCGTCGACAGTTCGGTCGTGGCCGCGCTCGCCCATGCCACGGGGGCCGAAACCATCGGCGTCACCCTGCAACTCTATGACCATGGCGAGGCGGTGGGCCGCGCGGGGGCGTGCTGCGCCGGGCGGGACATTCGCGACGCGCGCGCGGTGTGCGATCGCCTCGGCATCGCGCATTATGTCTTCGATCACGAAGACAGTTTCCGGACCCAGGTGGTCGACCGCTTCGCCGACGAATATCTCGCCGGGCGCACCCCCATCCCCTGCGTCCAGTGCAATATGGGCCCGAAGTTCACCGACCTGCTGAAGCTCGCCCGCGATCTGGGCGCGGACTGTCTGGCGACCGGCCATTATGTCCGCCGCGTCGAGGGCCAAGGGGGCGCGGAACTGCATCGCGGGGCCGATCCCGCGCGCGACCAGAGCTATTTCCTGTTCGCGACGACGCAGGAGCAGTTGGACTTCCTGCGCTTCCCGCTCGGCGCGCTGCCCAAGTCCCGCGTGCGCGAGATCGCCGCCGAACTGGGACTGGGCGTCGCGGCCAAGCCCGACAGCCAGGATATCTGCTTCGTCCCCGATGGCGACTATGCAAGCCTCGTCCGCAAGCTGCGCCCCGAGGCCGATACGCGCGGTGACATCGTCGATCTGACGGGGGCAAAGCTGGGCGAGCATCGCGGACTGATCCACTATACGGTCGGCCAGCGGCGCGGTCTGGAGATCGGGGGCAGCCCCGAGCCGCTCTATGTCGTCCGGCTGGAGCCCGACACGAAGCGCGTCGTCGTCGGCCCGCGCACCGCGCTGGCGGTCGAGGCGGCGCGGCTTACGGCCATGAACGTGCTGGGTCCGCTCGATGGCCCGCTCTTCGCCAAGGTCCGCTCGATGGCGAAGCCCGTGCCCGCCCGCATGGTCGGCGATCGGCTGGTCTTCGAAGCGCCCGAATATGGCGTGTCGCCCGGCCAGGCGGCGGTGCTGTATGACGGCGACCGGGTGCTGGGCGGCGGCTGGATCGCACAGACCGAGGCGGCACGCATCGCCGCCTGAAGCGTTGTTCCGGCATGACCGGTCCGACTATCGAAGAACTGCGCCACCGGATGGAGGCCGCCGCCGAACGCCTCGACTTCGAGGAAGCGCGGGTGCTGCGCGACCAGATCAACCTGTTGCGCGGCGGGGCGGAGGATATGGCGGTCGACACCAGCGGCCTGACCCGACAACAACCCGGCGCAATGGGTCTGGGCACCAGCCAGTCCCGGCCAGAGCGCCCCGAAGGCTGGGTACCGCCCAAGAAACCCGACCCGATGACCAAAGGGCGTGGTCGGCGTCAGGGTTGAAGTTGGAGCGGGACGCGAAGAATATGTTCGCGCGGAGGCGCGGAGGACGCAGAGTTGTCGTGCCCGAGGCGGACACCAGTCCACTTTTGCCCCCCGATGATTCCGTGAGGCCCGCTACCGCAGGATCATATTTTCTCTGCGTCCTCCGCGCCTCTGCGCGCAAAAAGGTTGGCGGCTTCGCTTAGAGCGGGATGACATCAGGTTGATCCACCCCTCCCCTTCAGGGGAGGGGCCGGGGGTGGGGCGCTTCCACAAACGCAGGGGCCCGGGGGTGATGCCCCACCCCAACCCCTCCCCTGAAGGGGAGGGGCTCGGCTCAGGTCGATTCCATGTCATACGGCCACCTCGTTCAGCCGCATCTCCTCCTCACAAGCCCGCCACCCCTATGCGGGTTTGTCCCGGACGAAGCGAAGCACCCCGGCCAGCCGCGCCGGTTGGTGAGTGTCGCTGGGGTGGTTCACCCCGTCATTGACCGGAACCTCGGCGAAGTCGAAGGGCGATACCCCCTCCAGACAGGCAACGTTGACGCCATATTGATCGGGATTCGATCGCCGCTGATGATGGGTATAGATGCCGCACACCGAGCAGAAGAAATGCTCCGCTTGCCGCGTGTTGAACCGATAGCTGGTCAGCCTGTCCGCCCCCTGAAGGATGGTGACGCCGCCCATTTCGGCGGAGACGACGACCGCTCCGCGCATCCGGCAATAGGAACAGGTACAGCGTCGGACCGTGTCGAACCCGGCGGTCAGCCTCGCCTCGAATCGGACCGCCCCGCAATGGCAGTTTCCCGACACCATGTCGCTCATCCCGCTCTCCCTGTCAGCGCGCCCGCAGATCGAGCGCGAAAAACTGGTTATGCGGGCTGGGCGCATAGTCCGCGAACGCCTCGCACGGCACGAACCCCGCGCTGCGATACAGCGAGACGGCGGGCGCATGGAGCGGCGCGGTTCCGGTTTCCAGGCTGAGGCGGTCATAGCCCCGCGCCCGAGCCTCGCCGATGATATGAGTGAGCATCGCGCGTCCCACGCCCTTCCCACGCGCCTCCGGTGCGGCGCGCATCGACTTCACCTCGCCATGGCGCGGGTCGAGTTGCTTCAGCGCGCCGAAGCCGAGCAGCGCCTCCCCCTCCCACGCCGTCCAGAAGGTCACCGTCGGCGCCGACAGGCCCGATGCGTCCAGCGCGAAGGCATATCCCTCCATCGCCCCCTGCAATTCGCGTAAGTGCAGCGCCAGCAGATCGACGACATAGGGTGCGTTCGGGTCGTCCTGTCTGATTTCCACCGGGTCCTCCTTGCCACCACCCCGCAACCGTATCGCGATCGCGGCGGGTGGCAAGGCCGCCGGGTTCACCGCCCCGGCGCAAAGCCCGCGCGATAGGCGGGCTTCACCGCCGCCAGGATCGCCCGCGTCACCGGCAGCGTCACCTCATAGCTCCCCTCGGCATAGGAGCCCGCGACATAAGGGTCGGCGATCAGGCCGATCCGGTCGATCGCCCGGCCATTGCGCGATCCCAGCAGCAGGGTCAGGTCCTTGAGCGGCGGGCAGGCGTTCATCGACGACAGATCCCCCTGGTTGCGCCGCATCTGTTCGGCCTTCAGCCGGGCGCAGTAATCGGTGCGGGTCGCGGCTTGCAGCGCGGCCGACGAGACGAAGACCGATTGGGTCTCCAGCCGCCGCCCCGCCGCCTTGTCCCAGAGCAGCGCCGAAGAGGCGGGCTGCCCATGCGCGCCGCCGGTATAGTTGTAGCTGTCGCTCGACAGGCTGAGGAACCGGGGCGTCTCCGTCACCAGCTTCCAAGTCTTTTCATAGGAATAGGGGCGGAAGGGGAAACCGGACGCCTTGGCCTCGCGCCGATCCGACGCCGCATCACGCGCGGTGTTCCGGCGAATGGTGGTGGCCTCGGCGTCGAGTCCGCGCTTCAGGGCCGGAATCCGGGCCACGGCGGCGGGATAGCGATAGGTGAACTCATAATCCGCCGTCTTCGTCCGGATCGTCGCGACCTGCGCCGTCACCGGTCCGGCCATACCCAACAGCGCCAGCGCGATCATCACCTTCCGCATCGTCCAACTCCCTCCATGCGCCCTATGCGTGGACCAGCCGGGCTGTACGAACGATGACCGGCGGCCTGCGCCTTGTTCCGCGCCCCGTGAGAACGTATATCGAACAAATGGCGCAACTCGACACTCGTGAGAAGCTGGCGATCCTTGCGGACGCCGCCAAATATGACGCCTCCTGCGCGTCCTCGGGCACGTCGAAACGCGACAGCCGCGATGGCAAGGGGATCGGTTCGACCGAGGGGATGGGCATTTGCCACGCCTATGCGCCCGACGGCCGCTGCATCTCGCTCTTGAAGATATTGCTCACCAACAGCTGCATCTTCGACTGCCATTATTGCATCAACCGCAAATCCTCCAACGTCCGCCGCGCGCGCTTCACCGCGCACGAGGTGGTGAACCTCACCCTCGCCTTTTACCGGCGCAATTATATCGAGGGTCTGTTCCTCTCCTCGGGTATCATCAAGTCCTCCAACTACACGATGGAGCAGATCGTCGAGGTGGCGCGAAGCTTGCGCGAGGATCATGGCTTTCGCGGCTATATCCATCTGAAGACCATCCCCGACGCCGATCCCGAACTGGTCCGGCTGGCCGGGGTTCATGCCGACCGCGTGTCGATCAATGTCGAACTGCCGACGGTCGGCGGGTTGAAGCGGCTCGCTCCCGAAAAGGATGCGGCCCGGATCGAAGGCGCGATGGCCGAGGTGAAGACCGCGATCGACGACCGGCAGGATGCTGCCAAGAAGTACAAATCCGCCCCCGGCTTCGCCCCCGCAGGCCAGTCGACCCAGATGATCGTCGGCGCCGACGCCGCGACCGACCGCGATATCGTCGGACGCGCGGCGACGCTCTATGACCGCTTCCGCCTTCGCCGCGTCTATTATTCGGCGTTCAGCCCGATCCCCGACGCCTCGGCCGTGCTGCCGCTGCAACGCCCGCCGCTGATGCGCGAGCATCGGCTGTATCAGTCCGACTGGCTGATGCGCTTCTACGATTATCAACCGCGCGAAGTCGCCGCCGCCGCCGATGAGGCGACGGGGATGCTGCCGCTCGACATCGATCCCAAGCTCGCCTGGGCGCTGAAATTCCGGCAGCATTTCCCGGTCGATGTGAACCGCGCCCCGCGCGAGATGCTGCTGCGCGTGCCCGGCCTGGGGGTGAAGGCGGTGGACCGGATCATCGCCAGCCGCAAATGGCGGCGGCTGCGGCTGGAGGATGTGGGACGGCTGACCGTGTCGATCGCCAAGCTGCGCCCTTTCCTGATCGCGGAGGACTGGCGGCCGGTCGCGCTGGCCGAGCGGGCGGACCTGAAACCGCTGGTCAAACCGAAGGACACGCAACTCGAACTCTTCGCCTGAGTGAGAGTGATTCGCGGGTGAAACGAGCACCGCGCTTCGCCGTTGGGCTTCGCGAAGGAGATAGTGCGATGGCGACCGCCGACATTTATGCCGATCTGAAGCGCGATCACGACAAGCAGCGCGAGATGCTGAAACAACTCGCCGAACTCAAGGGCGACGGGGCCAAGCGCAAGAAGCTGTTCGAGGCGTTCCGCATCGAGATCCAGAGCCACGCCGCCGCCGAGGAGGAATCGCTCTACGCCACGATGCTGGGCGAACCCGAACTGCGCGACGACGCCCGCCATTCGGTGTCCGAGCATAAGGAGATCGACGATCTGCTGGGCGAGATGATGGACCTCGACTTCGCCTCGGACGAATGGGAATCGAAATTCTTCCACATGCGTCATCGCTATGAGCATCATATCGACGAGGAGGAGGAAGAGATGTTCCCCGCCGCCGAAAAGGAACTCGACGACGCGACCGAACAGAAGCTCGCCGAAATCTATGAGACGCGCAAACCCATCGAGGCGAAGGAGGCCAAGGCCAACCCGCCCGGCGGGGACGATCGCGATTGATATCCGATGACCTTGATCCTCCCCGGCACGGGGAGGGGAACCATGCAAAGCATGGTGGAGGGGGAGAGCCGCAAAGGACGACCTATGGGGAGCCCCCCCTCCGTCAGGCCTGCGGCCTGCCACCTCCCCGTACCGGGGAGGATCGGTGGGCGATTGCCGCTCACCGCCACTAACCCATGCGAATCGTCACCCTCCCCGCCCCCGACGACTTCGACGCCTGGCGCGACGCCGCACGGGGGCTGATCGCCGACAGCGTGCCGCCCGATCAGGTGGTGTGGCAGGTCGGCGAACAGGCCGGCGACCTGTTCGGCGCGGTGGCGGAAAAGGCCCCGGCCACAGACGCCCCGCGCTTCTCCGTGTCGCGCGGTTTCCTCGACCTCGCGCGCAGCGTCATCCTGTCCGACGACCCGCAGCGTTTCGCGCTGCTCCACACCGCGCTCGACCGGTTGCGCCGCCAGCCCAGATTGATCGAGGATCAGGCCGACCCACTGGTCCGCCGGCTCGATCGACTGGCCAAGGCGGTGCGACGCGACATCCACAAGATGCGTGCCTTTCTCCGTTTTCGCGAAACCGAGGATGACGAGGGCTTACGCTATGTCGCCTGGTTCGAGCCCGAACATCATATCGTGCGCGCCAATGCGGCCTTTTTCGTCAACCGCTTCACCACGATGCGCTGGTCGATCCTGACGCCCGAGGTGTCGCTGCACTGGGACGGCAAGACGCTGTCCGAGGGCCCCGGCGCGACCCGGGCGGACGCGCCGGAGGGCGATCCGACCGAGGCGGTGTGGAAGACCTATTATGCCAGCATCTTCAACCCCGCGCGCGTGAAGATCGGCGCGATGCTCAAGGAGATGCCGCGCAAATACTGGAAAAACATGCCGGAAACCGCGTTGGTCTCAGCACTGATCGCAGGAGCGCAGGCGCGGGAGACGGGCATGATCGACACCGCCAGAACGGATGTGCGGACGGGCCGCGGCGGCAATGCGCAAGGCGCCTGGGCGGCGTTGCGGGACGAGGCGATGGGCTGCACCCGCTGCCCGCTCCACGCGCCCGCCACCCAGACGGTGTTCGGCGAAGGCCCGGTCGACGCGCCGCTGATGTTCGTCGGCGAGCAGCCTGGCGATCAGGAGGATCTGGCGGGCCATCCCTTTGTCGGGCCCGCCGGCCAGGTCTTCGACCGCGCGGTGGCGGAGGCCGGGATCGACCGCGCGCGGGCCTATGTCACCAACGCGGTCAAGCATTTCAAGTTCGAGCCGCGCGGCAAGCGCCGCATCCACAGTTCCCCCAATGCGGGCGAGATCCAGGCCTGTCGCTGGTGGGTGGAGCAGGAACGGCTGCTGGTCCAGCCGCAGGTGACGGTGGCGCTGGGCGCGACGGCGGCGCGCTCGCTGTTCGGCAAGGTGATGACCATCGCGCACGCGCGGGGCAAAGCGTTGACCCTGCCCGATGGCGGCATGGCCTTTATTACCGTGCACCCAAGCTATCTGCTCCGCCTGCCCGATCCGGAGGCGAAGAAGGTGGAATATGCGCGGTTCGTCGAGGATTTGAAGCTGGCGGCGGAAGCTTTGGGCTAACGACACGGCTTGGATATGGCCCCATTTTCGTCCAGACCGTGACATAAGCGGAATGACGGGGGTGGAAACATGGCGATGGACTTTCGATGGACCGGCATGGTCCTGACGGGACTTCTGGTCCTATTCGCCACGCCCGCTCGAGCGCAGCAGAAGCCGCCTTCGATAGTGCGATCCTCCGTTCGGACGACACCGGTGGTCGATACGGATATCGCCCGTTTCTGGCGCGCATTCGATGCGATCAACGCCGCCACTCCCGCCGATCGGCTGCGGCTGATCCAGACGCTCTACGTCGATCCAGGCACACCCGGCCTTCACGCGCTGATGGCGGCGCGACGCTACACGGCGCAGGAATATGTCGACGCCATCGCCAAATGGCCCAAATTCTGGGCCTCGGTCCGTCCCCTGACCGCACGGTCGGCCGACGCCACGACGACACTGAATGGCGATGTGGAGCGGTTCCGCCGCCTCTATCCCCAACTCCGCCCCGCCACCATCACTTATGCCATCGGAGTGCTGCGCACCGGCGGCACGACGGTCGGCGACAAGGTGCTGATCGGCGCGGAACTGGGGCTGGGGGATGAAAGCGTCGACGTATCCGAACTGCCCGAGCCGCTGCGGACCCGGCTGGGCACATTTTTCCGATCGCGCCCCTTCGCCAACAATGCGCAGAACAATATCCACGAATATGTCCATACGCAGCAGCAGGAGACGCAGGGTAATTTGCTCCAGCAATCGCTGCGCGAAGGCGTGGCGGAACTGGTCGCCGAACTGATCACCGGTCGCAAGCCCGCCCTGCCGGTCTATAGATATGGCCCATCGCACGAGGCGGCGATCAAGGCGCGTTTCGTGATCGAGATGGGCGGCAACGATTACGACAACTGGCTGTGGAACAGCGCCGCCAATCCCTTCGGTGTCAGCGACTTGGGCTATTTCGTCGGCTATCGGATCGCGCGCCGCCATTATGACGCCGCGAAGGATAAGCGGGCGGCGATCAGGACGCTGATCGAGCTGCCCTATGACGATGCGTCCGCCATTCGCGGCTTCGTGGAGCGGACCGGATATTTGCGGGGGGCCTGAGCGCCCTTACATTTCCCTGGGATCAGGCCCGATGCGCCCGTCCGCATCGTCCAGCGCATCGATCGCGGCGATATCCTCGTCGTCCAGCGTCAGTTCGCTCGCCGCGAAATTGTCCGCCATGTGCGCCGCATCCGCCGCTTTAGGGATCACCGACAGGCCATGCGCCAGATGCCAGGCGAGCACCACCTGCGCCGTCGAACGGCCATGCTTCTCCGCGATCCGAACGATCTCGGGGAGTTGCAGCAGATCGCCACCCCGCCCCAACGGGCTCCAGCTTTGGGTGACGATGCCCTTGGCCTCGTGATAGGCGCGCGCCTCGCGCTGCTGGAAACGGGGGTGGAGTTCGATCTGGTTGACGGCGGGCGCCACGCCCGTCGCCTCGATGATCCGGTCGAGATGCTCGGGGAGAAAGTTCGATACGCCGATCGACGTCGCCTTGCCCACCTCGCGCAAGCCGATCAGGCTCCGCCACGCCTCGACATAGGCGTCCTCGGCAGGCACCGGCCAGTGGATCAGATACAGGTCTACCGCCTCGACGCCCAACAGCGCCAGGCTCTCGTCCAGCGCCGCTTCGGCATCACGGTGGCGGTCGTTCCACAGCTTGGTGGTCAGGAAGACATCGGCGTCGCGCAGACCGTCGCCCACTCCCCGCTCATTGCCATAGATGGCGGCGGTGTCGACCAGCCCGTATCCGGTATCCAGCCCGCGCCGCACCACCAGCGCGACCTGCGAATCGGGAATCTGATAGGTGCCCAGCCCCATTCGGGGCATGGACCGGCCGTCGTTCAGGGTCAGCATGGTCATGGCGTCCCAAACCGACCGATGCGCGCGCCGGTTCCGATTGACCCCCGCCCCCCGATCGCGCAAGTCGCTGGCCCCATGGTCGAGCATATTCTTTCCGCGCTGGCGAGCTTCGCCATCTGGGTGATTTCCACCGGTGGCTATCTGGGCATCATGCTGCTGATGGCGATCGAGAGCGCCTGCATCCCGCTGCCCTCCGAAATCATCATGCCGTTCGCGGGCTATCTGGTGTCGACCGGACAGTTCAACCTCTACCTCGCCGCGACGGCGGGGGCGCTGGGGTGCAACCTCGGCTCGATCGTCGCCTATGAGATCGGCAAGCGCGGCGGACGCCCTGTGGCGGAACGTTGGGGCAAATATCTGCTGATCGGGCCCGGCGAACTGGATGCGGCCGACCGGTTCTTCGCGCGCTATGGTTCGATCGCGGTGCTGATCGGGCGGCTGCTGCCCGTCATCCGCACCTTCATCGCCTTTCCGGCGGGGGTGGCGCGGATGAGACTGGTCCCCTTCCACCTCTATACCTTCATCGGCAGTTGGCCCTTCTGCCTGGTCCTCGCCATCGTCGGGCGCGAATTGGGGGAGAAATGGGATTCGGACCCGCGCGTGAAAGCCTTTTTTCACCGCGCCGATCTGGCGATCGGGATCGTGCTGGTCGTGCTGATCGGCCTTTATGTCTGGCACCGGGTGCGCGGGCTCAAGCGCGCGCAGGACTGAACCAGCCACAGCGACAAGGGGACGGCGATCAGGGCCCAGAGTGCCAGGCCGTTCCACGGGGTCCATCCCCACCATTCGGACGCGACGGTGCGGAGGTCGCCGAAGCGGAAATGCTGCTGGATCACCGCGTCCCACCAAGCCCAGCGGAACGGCGGCGGCGCGAAGATTTCCGCCGCCGCGATGGTCAGGTTGATGCCGATCGACACCAGCAGGAACGCGACATTCACCCCGCGCAGCCAGAACGACCGTGTCGCTGCCCAGAAGGGCGAGAGGCCCAGCGCCGCCACCCCCGCCAGCGGCATGGCATGGCGCGGGCCCGTCGCATTGCCGCCCTCCCAATAGACATAGGCGGCATTGACCAGCAGCGCGACCAGCGCCACCCCGCCCGCCGTCAACGCCAACCCGCGCGTCTCCCGCTCCTCCCCCAGCCGCCACAGTCCGAAGGGTGCCAGGACCAGGATCGGCGCGACCCAGATCAGCCCGCGCGTCGGCCCCGCCAATATCGCCAACAGCACGCGCGGATCGGGGGCGGTCAGGCCGAACAGCCCCCGGTTCATCCCCTCGAACCCGACCACGCCCGAATAGCCGATTCGGAACAGCGTCCCGAATGCAAAGAGATTATAGGCGAACAGCGGCAGCAGCCCGATCAGTCCCCCCGCGATCAACGGCCATAGCACCATGGGGTCACGGCGATCACGCCATAGCGCCCATAGCCCGATCAGCGATCCCGCCAGCACCGCCTGATACTCGACCACCACGGCCCAGCCCAGAGCGAGCCCCGCCACCGCCAGCCATCGCCCTCCGCCGCGCGCGATGGCGGCCAGCGCGATGACGAACAGCGCCGCGACGCTGGCATGACCGAGCAGGGTCGTCGCATAGCCCCAGATCGGCGTCCCCAGTGCATAGCCCAGCGCCGCGAACAGCCCCGCGCCCGCCTGCCCCGTCACGCGGCGGCCCAGGTCGAACAACAGGACCGCCGCGATCGCGGTCAGCAGCGCCGAGCCCAGCGCTGAAGCGACCCGCGTCCGCAACCGAAGATAACGGACAAAGCCTTCGTCCCCCGCCGACATCGGATGCCGGTCCGCCCGGTCGCCGGTGATCGCATCGACCATCGCCACGGCGGGCAATGCCATCAGGGTCATGCCCGGCGCCTTGTCGAGATAGACATGGTCCCCGAACTGCGCCTTGTCGATCGTCAGCGGCGCCATCGGGTCGATCGTCGCGGTGCCGTTCTCCACCATGCGCACCGTGGCGAACAATCGGGTGGCGTTGTTGGGGTTCAGCTCCCAAGACCCGAACCAGCTCCCCGAGAACCAGACCAGCAGGAAGAGGCCGATCCGGATGCCGCTCAAGCCCTTGCCCCTTATCATCGCCTTCCTCTCGCTGCGCCGCCGCTATCGCCCCCTTTCCTCCCCCGCAAGGGGAGGAATGATCGGACCTATCCCGCCGGAATGGGCAGTGCGCTGGTCGATTTGATTTCCGACAGCGCGACGGTCGAGTTGATTTCCTGCACGCCCGGCAGGTTCGACAGCCGCTCGAAGAACAACCGCTCATAGGATTCGATGTCCGCCGCGACGATACGCAGCATGAAGTCGACCGAGCCCATCAGGACGTGACACTCCATTACCTCGGGGATGTCCCGGATCGCGGCGGCGAATTCGTCGAGATTGGCGCGGCCATGGGCATTCAGCTTCACCTGCGCGAAGATCTGCGCCTTGAGCCCGACCTTGGCACGGTCGACCAGTGCCACCCGCCGCTTGATGATCCCGTCGCGTTCCAGCCGGTCAATCCGCCGCCAGCAGGGCGAGGCGGACAGACCCACCGCTTCGGCGATGGCGGCGGTGGACAGACTGGCATCCTCCTGAAGCAGAGCGAGGATACGCCGTTCCCAGACATCGAGATTATGCGGCATGATTATCCGTTTATGTCTTATTTATAGGTATATTCAATCGAAAATAGCGCATTCGTCCATGCAATGCGGCCAGTTTCGCCTCGCATCCTGCGCTATCACTCCCCTCGTCAGACCATTCAGGGATCACCGCATGTCGTTCACCGCCCAACATCACCAGGATCTGCCGCCCGAAGAGGTGGTGACATTCTATGACCGGGAAAGCGGCGCGCGGGGGATCATCGCGCTCCATTCGACCACCCTGGGACCGGCGGCGGGCGGGTGTCGGTTGTGGCGTTATCCCGATCACCACACCGCCACGCTGGACGCGCTGCGGCTGGCCGAGGGCATGGCGCTCAAGAACGCGCTGGCCGAACTGCCCTTTGGCGGGGGGAAGGCGGTGATCTGCCTGCCCGATGGACCGTTCGACCGGGCCGCGCTGTTCCGGACCTTCGGCCGGCAAGTCGCCGCGCTCAAGGGCCGCTATGTCACCGCCGAGGATGTCGGCACCAGCGTCACCGACATGAGCGAGGTCGCCACTCAGACCCGCCATGTCGCCGGACTTCCCGCCAAGGGCGCGCAGCCGGGTGGCGATCCGTCGCCCTGGACCGCGCTGGGCGTGATGCAGGCGATGCAGGTCGCCGTCAGCCACCGGCTGGGGGCGGAGCTGTCCGACGTGACCGTGGCGGTGCAGGGGCTGGGCCATGTCGGCTATGCCCTGTGCGAATTGCTGCACGAGGCGGGAGCCAAGCTGGTCGTCGCCGAACCGCGCAGCGAGGTCGCGGCGCGCGCCGCCGACCGGTTCGGTGCGATGGTGATGAGCAGCCGCGCGCTGCTGTCGGCGAGGGTCGATGTGCTGGCGCCTTGTGCGCTCGGCGGTGTCCTGAATGCCAGGAGCGTTGCGGAACTGAAGGCCAGCGTGGTGTGCGGCGCGGCCAACAACCAACTGGTCGATGACGGCATGGCGGAACGCCTGGCCGAACGCGACGTGCTCTACGCGCCCGACTTCCTCGTCAATGCGGGCGGGATCGTCAATGTCGCGGGCGAGTATCTGGGCTGGCGCAAGCCGGAGGTCCGCCGTCGCGTCCTGGCGATCGGCGCACGGATGAAGACCGTGCTCGCCCAGGCCGAGCGTGCCGGGCTGACCCCGCACCATGCCGCGCGTGGAATCGCGCACGACCGTATCGCGCAGAGCCCGCGGGTGCAGGCGGAGGCGGCCTGACCCATGGCCTTGGACTTCGCTCAGGCCGAACGGAGGGTGGGAGGGTATCCCAACCCCCGTTCACGCTGAGCGAAGTCGAAGCGCACGTCTCGCCCTATCAACAAGCACCATTCCTCCCTGTAAGGGGAGTGGGACCATGCGCAGCATGGTGAAGGGGGGATTCCGCACAGGTCACCCTCGCGGAAATCCCCCTCTCATGCCCCTCCCCATTCCGGGGAGGACGCGATCAAGGATTCTGCGGTTCCTCGTCCCGCTTGCGCTGGGCGTTGACCGCGCGATTCTCCCGCGCGCGCTGGACGAAGCAGCCCGTCGCGCCGCCCGCGCCGACCGCCGAGCAACTGCCGATGCTGTTCACACCGGTCCCCTCGTTGAGCGTACCGGTCGCGCGCGCGGCCCAGCTTTCATTCTCGGGCGTCACCTGAAGCTCGCGAAGCTCCTTGGGAACGCGGAACTGCTCCTCGGCGCTGCGGCGAACGCAGACGACGATCTCGTTGCCATTGGTGTCGGTCGGGCAGCGTTCGTTGCCGAACAGGGTCAGCACGCCGTTGACCGGCGCGTTGCGGGATACCTCGCCCGGTCCTTCGATCGGCTTGGCCTTGATCGCGCCCGGTGCCGCGACCTGCTGCGCCATGACGGGACCGCCCGCCTCAACCATCGCCAAGCTCGTCAGCGCTGCCCAGCGCCATGAACGGTGGAACATCCTCTCTCTCCCGCTCGTCCGACGTCAGACCCGCTTGGCCGCGGCGATCGCGACCTTGCAGCCTGCCCGGATCAATCCATACAGCACCGGATAGGCGATCGCCTCCTCCGCGCCCGCGCCCAGCGCATGGTCGCGATGCTCCAGTTCCTCGGCCTGGAAATCGGCGATCGCGTTCGACAATTCGGCGTCGCTGTCGCCCAGTTCGTCGAGCTGCGCCTGGTAATGTTTGTCGATCTCGGTCTCGACCGCCGCGGTGCAGGCCATCGCCGCCTTGGGGCTGATGGCCGCCGTGATCGCACCCAGCGCGAAACCCGCCTTGTCCCAGAAGGGCTGGAACAGCGTCGGGCGAACCCGGCGCTCAGCGATCATCCGGTCGAAAAAGGCGCGGTGACGCTCCTCCTGCTCGGCCATGTGGTGGATGGCGCGGGCGAAGGGGTGCCGGTCGCCCAGCACCGCCAATTGCCCCGCATAGATGCGGGTCGCGCCATATTCCCCGGCCTGGTCCACCCGGACCATCGCCTTCATCGGTTCGCGCCGGTCGCCCGGCATCCAGCGAAGCTGGCTCATCGTGCCTTCCTCATCAACACCAGGATCGCCGCCGCGCCGCCCAGCGACAGGAGCGCGTTGAACCCGGCCAGCGAAATCCCGCCCAGGGTCCATTGCGCCACGTCGCAGCGGATGACCGGCGCATGCATGATCGCATTCAGCCGGTCGGTCGCGCTCAACCCATCCAGGTTCACCGTCGAGGTGCAGGCGGTAAAGCCCTGCCACCAGCCATATTCGACCCCGGCATGGGCGACACCGATCGCCCCCGATACCGCGATCAACAACGCGGCAAGGATGACAAGCGATCCCCGGATGCTGCGCTGGGCCACGAAGAAGGCGGCAAGTGCGGGCACCAGCGCGGCGTAATGCGGCCAGCGCTGCCAATGGCACATCTCGCAGGGGTAGAGGCCGCCGAACACCTGGCTGCCCCAAGCCCCGGCGAGCAGCGCCAGCGGCAGGAAGAAGGCGATCAGGTTCGCCCGTGTCTCGTTGCGGGTGCGGGGGGTGCTCATCGTCACTTCACCGGCGGCTTGGTGGCGGCGGCGACCTGGTCTGGTCCGCCCAGCCGCGCGACGGTCTTCAGCGCATAATAAAGCTGGAAGTCCTCGACCCCCTGCTTCTTCAACGCTTCGGGTGTCATCGCGAAGCGCGGATCGTCCTTGGTATCCTCTTCCAGGATCGCGTTATCGGCCTTCACCTCGTTGATCAGGTGGCGGCGCAGATCGGCCCTCGCGGAAGACGGGACGCGTCTTGTAATCGGGGTCGGAAATCTGCGGCACCTTGATGTCCGGCTCGATCCCGCCCTCCTGCACCGACCGGCCCGAGGGGGTGTAGTAGCGCGCGGTGGTCAGGCGGAGCGCCGTCTCCGGCCCCAGCGGCAGCAGCGTCTGGACCGACCCCTTGCCGAAGCTGCGCTCGCCCATCACCAGCGCGCGGTGATGATCCTGGAGCGCGCCCGCGACGATCTCCGACGCCGAGGCGGTGCCCGAATTGGTCAGCACGATCACCGGCAGGCCATGCGCGTCGTCGCCGGGCTTGGCATAATAGCGCTCGATATCCGACTTTTCGCGTCCGCGCTGCGACACGATCTCGCCGTGATCGAGGAAGGCGTCGCTGACCGCGATCGCCTGGGTCAGCAACCCGCCGCCATTGTCACGCAGGTCGACGACATAGCCCAGCGGCCGATGCCCCAGCGCCTTGTCGATCGCCATGATCGCCGCGCGCGTGTCCGCGCCGGTATTTTCGGAGAAGGTGTTGATGTTGATATAGCCGACATCGCCCTTCACCTCCCACTTGACCGGGCGCTGGACGATGACCTCGCGTACCAGGGTCAGCTCGATCGGCTTGTCGCGGCCGGGACGCACGATGGTCAGGTTGATCTTGGTGCCCGGCTTGCCCCGCATCTGGCCGATCGCCTCGTCCAGCGACTGGCCATAGATCAGCTTGCCGTCGATATGGGTGATATAGTCGCCCGATTTCACCCCCGCACGGCCCGCCGGGGTATCCTCCTGCGGCGCGATGACCTTGATCGCGCCGTCCTCCATCGAGACGGTCAGGCCCAGACCGCCATAATTGCCCTCGGTCTGGATCTTCAGATTGTCGAAATCGAGCGCGTCGACATAGCTGCTATGCGGGTCGAGCGCCGCCAGCATTCCCTGGATCGCGCCCTTGATCAGCGTGTCGTCATCGACCTTGTCGACATAATCGGCCTTGATCCGGTTATAGACGTCGAGGAACCGGTCGAACTGGCGGACCGTCGAGCTGTCCACCGCCGCCATCGCGGAGGTGGTGATCGGCACCATGGCCAGCGCGCCGACAATGGCAGTAGCAGTCAGAAGCGGACGTTTCGGCAGCGTACGGGGCATCGAGGGTCCTGGACCAGAAAAGCGAACCGCCTGTGTAGCGGCAAGCCGGGAGCAATCAAAGCGCAACCGTGCTGAACCAGGGCTGAGCGGGGGTGGGGTTCGCGTCGAGAGTGGGGAGCAACGACGATGCCGGAGGAGGGGCCATTTCCGAAGGGATCGGATTTTGGGAATTAGCTGACTATCCTCAATGAGTAGCAATCCTCACCAACTAAACTCATTTTCTTGAATTAGTAGCGCCAGCGTTTGGCGTGCACACATAGTCCTTCGAAAGATCCGCGTTTCCGCCACTGCGTAAATGGGCCATTCCGCTAGGACAGGCACCACCAGTCACCCGTTCATTGCGAACAATGGTGGCGATACTTTCCCGAATATCTGATTGCAGTTGAGGGCAATCTTGTTTTATAAGGTGCGCCCCGCCTGTTCCGCCCGTAACATCCCGGCATGGCTGGTTGGTGACCGTATTGGAGGGCTCTAGTTCGCCCTCCTTTCTCACTTTATTTCCGGACACGGTGCCAGTGTTAATTAGGACTGCGCCAACAGAACCGTTCCGTTGTGGAAAAAACATCATTGAGTTGCCACCTGAAACCGGCGCGTGATGCGGTCCCGCACTACAAGCTGACAGCATAACCACACAGGTCAATAGACCGATCAATGAACGTCGATGCTTATAGCCGCAGGTTTGCATGACATGTTGTTTCACAAATAGGTGTGAACTGCAAACGGCTTCCCGATTGGGAACCAGTGACAAGATCCGGTTGCGCCGTTCATGCTGATGGACATTACGGGCTTCGCTTTCCCAAAACCTGTTCCCGATCACGCCTTCCCAAAACGGCCGTTTGGGGACGGGAAAATGGGAAAGATCGCGCTGCAAGAACGGCAACGTCGATGACGCGAACGGCGCAATGGATCGGGGAGCAAGCAAAGCCCTTGCGTGCCCTCACCCCAGGATCGCCGCTATGTCCATCGGTCGCCCGTCACGCCGCAACTCCACCGTCACGCGCGGCTCCCAACCGGTCCGCCCCCGCCCCGCACGGCCGAGCACCGTGCCCGCCGCGACGCGCTGGCCCGGCTTGACCGCGATGCCGCCCAGGCCCGTGACCAGGCTGGTCCACCCTGCGCCATGGTTGACGATGACGATCCCGCCATAGCCCCGGAACGCCCCCGCATAGCGGACCTCGCCGCCCGCAGGTGCGACGACGGGCGCATAGGGGACGGTCGCCAGCGTGATGCCGCGCGCACGGACGCCCGAGTCCGAAATCTCGCCGAAGCCGCCCGCGACCTTGCCTCGCACCGGCAGGCGATAGGTGCCGGGCGCGATGGCCGGGCCGATGACGCCGGGCGCAAGCGGGCGTGAGAGCGGCCCCGGAAGCGCCAGCAATTCGCCCGCCGTCGCATGGGCCTCGCCGCGTTCGGCCATGCGGTCGACAATGTCGCGCGCCGCTTCGCCCAGTGCCAGCGCGCGGTTGGATTCGTCGACCGCCACCTGCACCAGCGCATCGGCACGACCACGATGACGCTCCTCCAGCCGGGCCAGCGTCTGGCGTTCGGCCTCCAGCCTGGTGGTCGTGGCGGCCAGCGCCCGCGCCGCCACGACCACCTGCGCGCGGACGCGGCGGGTCGCGGCCAGTTCGGTGCGAACCGCCGCCGACCGCGCGGCGATGACCGGCGATACGGTGGCGAAGACGGCGCGGACATGCGCCAGATCGGCGATCGAGCCCGGTTGCGCCACCGCCGCGACCGGGGGCCTGGCCGCCATGCTCTGCATCGCCGCCAGCAGATGCGCGAGCGGGGCCTGCGACTGCGCCAGCCGCGCCCGTTGCTGGGCCAGCAAACCGGCGACCAGATCGACCCGCGCGCGCGCCGCCGTCACCTCCGCCTCCGCCGCCGCGACGCGCGCCGCCATGGCCCGCTCCCTGGCCTGGGCGATGGCGGCGGCATCGCGCTCGGCCCCGGCCTGTCGCTCCAGCGCCGCCGCCCGTGCCTGTGCCGCCGCCGCGCCCGCGCGCGCATCGGCCAGGCGGCGCTGGTCGGCGGCGATGTCGGTCGCGCCGAGCAGCGCCAGGGCCGCCAGCGCCAGCACGCCATGACGCCGCTTCACACGCCTATCCCTCGCGGTGATAGGGATGGTTGGCGAGGATGCTGGTCGCGCGGAACAGTTGCTCGGCCAGCATCGCGCGCGCCATCATGTGCGGCCAGGTCGCGCGGCCATAGGAGATGAGCAGGTCGGCGCGGGCCCGGTCGGCATCCTCGAACCCGTCCGCCGCGCCGATCATGAACCGGCACTCGCGCACGCCATCGTCGCGCCAGCGCTCCAGCCGACGCGCGAAATCCATCGAGGAGAGATTCTCGCCCTTCTCGTCCATCAGGACCAGGCGCGCCTGTCCTTCCAGCGGCGGGACCTTCCCCCCTGTGTCGGGGAGTTCGGTGACCTTGGTCGGCCAGCCGATCCGCTTGATATAGCGATCGACCAGCTCGGCCTCGGGCGAACGGCCGATCCGCCCGCGCGCGACGATATGCAGCAGCACGGGCGGACCCTAAAGCGTCAGAGTTGGCGGTCGGCGGGACTCGCGGGCGGGGTCGGCGCATCGCCAAAGGCCCACATGCGCTCCAGATTGTAGAAGGTGCGGACCTCGGGCCGGAACAGGTGGACGATCACGTCATTCGCGTCGATCAGCACCCAGTCGGCGGTCGGCAGGCCTTCGATCCGCACCGAGCGGCCGAACTCGGCCTTGATCTTCTCGGCGAGCTTCATCGCCATCGAGGCGACCTGCCGGGTCGAGCGACCGCTGGCGATCACCATGAAATCTGCGATCGACGACTTGCCCGCGAGCGGGATCGAAATCGTCTCCACCGCCTGGTCGTCGTCGAGCGAGGCGAGAATGAGGCGGTGCAGCGCCTCCACCTCGGCAGGATCGGACGGACGCGGCGATTGCGGGGAAGTGGCCAAGTGAGCTCCTGTTCAGGGGACGTTCCGGCCCATATGCCGAAACCAGTCCGGATCGCGGGCCCGAAGGCCCGTGGCGGAAGTCGGGTCGGGGCGGAAGCGCAACAGCACGAAGGCCGGCAAACTCCACATCGTCCAGTTCTTCGCCTGGCCCGGACGCCTCTGGAAACGTCTGAACCAGCCCAGCGCGGGTGTCGCGTGGGCGGCGGCATTGTA
The DNA here is from genome assembly GCF_030819175.1 of Sphingomonas sp. SORGH_AS_0879. NCBI lineage: Bacteria > Pseudomonadati > Pseudomonadota > Alphaproteobacteria > Sphingomonadales > Sphingomonadaceae > Sphingomonas > Sphingomonas sp. SORGH_AS_0879. The sequence continues at coordinate 831,262 of NZ_JAUTBJ010000002.1, read as the reverse complement.
CCCCGGACGGCCGATAACCGCAATCGGGATCGCGCGCGCAATCGATCGCCATCCGCGCCACCTATGAAATTGCTCCAGATTATCCTCGCCCATCAACCAGATGAAGTCATGGCCGGGATAGCGCCGGGTGATCGCGCGCACCGTATCCAGCGTGTAGCGGGTGTGCAGGTCCCGCTCGATCGCGCTCGCCCGGATCGGTGCCCGGCGCGCCATCCGCTCCGCCGATGCCAGCCGCGCCGCGAAGGGCGCCATGTCGCTGGCGCCCTGCTTCAACGGGTTGCCCGGCGACACCAGCCACCACATTTCGTCGAGGCCAAGCGCCCGGATCGCGTCCAGGGTGATGCGGCGATGGCCGCGATGCGCGGGATTGAACGACCCGCCGAGCAGGCCGATCCTCACCCTCTGATCTGCCCCGTGCCCCGCCCGACCCATTTATAGGTGGTCAGCCCCTCCAGCGCGACCGGGCCGCGCGCGTGGAGTCGCCCCGTCGCGATGCCGATCTCCGCGCCCAGCCCGAACTCGCCACCATCGGCGAACTGGGTGGAGGCGTTCCACAGCACGATCGCGCTGTCGACTTGCGCCAGAAAGCGTTCGGCGACGGCGTCATCCTGCGCGACGATCGCGTCGGTATGGTGCGATCCATGCGCGGCGATATGCGCCATCGCGCCGTCCACCCCATCGACCAGTGCCACGCTGGCGATCGCGTCGAGATATTCGGTATCCCAGTCCTCAGCCGTCGCGGCGACGAGCCCCGGCACGATCTCCCGCACCGCGTCGTCGCCGCGCACCGTGCATCCGGCGTCCACCAGCGTCGCGACCAGTTCGGCGGCATGGCAATAGGCCCGGTCGATCAGCAGCGTCTCCATCGCGCCGCAAACGCCGGTGCGTCGCATCTTGGCATCGCGCACGACGCGCCGGGCCATCTCGTGATCGGCCGAGCCATCGACATAGACATGGTTGATCCCGTCGAGATGCGCGAGCACCGGCACCTTCGCCTCGGCCTGCACGCGCGCGACCAGGCTCTTGCCGCCGCGCGGGATCAGCAGGTCGATCAGCCCCTCCGCCGCCAGCATCGCGCCCACGGCCGCCCGGTCGGTGGTGGGGACGAGTTGCACCGCGTCCGCCGGACCGCCCGCCGCCGTCCAGCCCGCGACGAAGGCGGCATGCAGCGCACGGTTGCTGTGCACCGCCTCCGAGCCCCCGCGCAGGATCGCGGCATTGCCCGCCATCGCGCACAAACCGGCGGCATCGACGGTGACGTTGGGGCGGCTTTCATAGACGATGCCGATCACCCCCACCGGCACACGGACGCGCGACAATTTCAGGCCATTGGGCCGGGTGCGCTCGTCGATCCGGTCGCCGACGGGATCGGGCAGCCCCGCCACCGCCTCGATCCCTTCGACGATGCCCGCGATCCGTGCGTCGTTCAGGCGGAGCCGGTCGAGCATCGCGGACGACAGACCATTGGCCTCACCCGCCGTCACGTCGCGCGCATTGGCCTCCAGCACCGCCGGGATCGCGTCGCGGATCGCCCGCCCTCCGGCACGCAGCGCTTCGGCCTTGGCCTCGGTCGGCATCCGGGCGAGCACCTTCGCGGCGGTGCGGGCGCGGCGGCCCATGTCGGCGATCAGGGCGGGAATGTCGTGATGGTCGGCCATTCGGGCTCGGTATCATGGTCGGGCGTGGGGCCCAAGCATCGGAATCTTGGTCGGCGGAAAGCGCAGGGCCCTGCCCCTCCACCATGCTGCGCATGGTCCCCCTCCCCAAGCACAGCTTGGGGAGGATTTGGGATACGCCATTCCTCCCCAAGCTGTGCTTGGGGAGGGGGACCGAGCCCGAAGGGCGTGGTGGAGGGGCTTTCCCCTCTCCATTTGTTCATCCCAAGCCCCTATGACATTCCCCATGCACAGCCGTTTCGAATCCCTCCCCAACCGCCGCGCCATCGTCGATCGCCGGGCGCTCGCCGAACAGGTCGCCGCGCTCGGCATCACCGGGCCGGAGGGGCGGACGCGGGTCACGCCGATCCTTCGCGCCGCGCTCGACGCCGGGCGGCAGGAGGTGGCGCGGCGGCTTTCGGTCCATCCCTCGCGCGGGCTGGAGGCGGCGGCGGCACAGGCCTATCTGACCGATCAGGTGCTGAAGGTGCTGTTCGATTTCACCACCGAGACGCTCTACCCGCTCAGCAACCCCACGGCGGGCGAGCGGCTGACCCTGATCGCGGTGGGTGGCTATGGCCGGGGCGAAATGGCGCCCTATTCGGACGTCGATATCGGCTTCCTCACCCCCTTCAAGCAGACGCCCCATGCCGAGCAGGTCATCGAATCGATGCTCTATTCGCTCTGGGATCTGGGGTTGAAGGTCGGCCATTCCAGCCGATCGATCGACGAGATGATCCGGCAGGCGCGCGCCGACGTGACGGTGCGCACCGCGCTGCTCGAGGGGCGGTTCCTCTGCGGCGATCAGGCTCTGTATGACGAGGCATCCCGCCGCTTCAAGGCGGAGATCCAAACCGATTCGCACCGCCAATTCATTGCCGACAAGCTGGCCGAGCGCGACCTGCGCCACCGCAAGATGGGCGACACCCGCTATGTCGTCGAACCCAATGTCAAGGAGGGCAAGGGCGGGCTTCGCGACCTGCACGCGCTCTTCTGGATCGGCAAGTACGTCTATGACGTGGACCGCGCCGCCGACCTGATCGAACGGGGCCTGTTCACCCGCGAGGAATATCGCCAGTTCCACCGCGCCGACAATTTCCTGTGGGCGGTGCGCTGTCACCTCCACACCATCACGGGGCGCGCGGAGGACCGGCTGACCTTCGACGTGCAGCGCCAGATCGCCGAGCGGATGCGCTTCTCCGACCGGCCCGGCAAGGCCAAGGTCGAGCGGTTCATGCAGCTCTATTTCCTTCAGGTGAAGACGGTCGGCGCGCTGACGGGTGCGTTCCTGGCGCATCTGGACGAGCGGTTCGCGGCGCGCGGCCATCGCTTCGGCCTGCCCACGATCCGCAGGCGACCGCGCCGGTTGAACGGCTTCGTGCTCGATCGCGGGCGGCTGGCGCTGCCGCGCGACGACTTTTTTCAGGAAGACCCGGTCCGGCTGATCGAGATCTTCCAGCTCGCCGACCGGTACGAACTGGAAGTCCATCCGCTGGCGATGCGAGCGGCGTCGCGCGATGCCAAGCTGGCCGATGACGTGCGCCGCGATCCCCGCGCCAATGCCCTGTTCCTCGACGTGCTGACCAGCCGCCACGATCCCGAGCTGGTGTTGCGCTGGATGAACGAGGCGGGGGTGTTCGGCCGCTTCGTGCCCGATTTCGGCCGCGTCGTCGCGCAGATGCAGTTCGACATGTATCACCATTATACGGTCGATGAGCACACCATCCGCGCGCTCGGCCTGCTCGCCCGGATCGAGCGGCAGGATATGGTCGAGGAGCACCCCGTCGCCTCGGCGATCATCGGCCAGATCGTGTCGCGGCGCGTCCTCTATGTCGCGGTACTGCTGCACGATATCGCCAAGGGGCGCGGCGGCGACCATTCGATCCTGGGGGCGGAAGTCGCCGAACGGCTCTGCCCGCGCCTGGGGCTGACCGACGCGGAGACCGAGACGGTGGCCTGGCTGGTCCGCTGGCACCTCCTCATGTCCGCGACCGCGTTCAAGCGCGACCTGTCGGATTTCAAGACGATCCTCGATTTCTGCGAGACGGTGCAGAGCCCGGAGCGGCTTCGCCTGCTGCTGGTCCTGACCATCGTCGATATCCGCGCGGTCGGCCCCGGCACCTGGAACGGGTGGAAGCGCCAGCTGCTCTCCGACCTGTACGAAGCCGCCGAGGAGGTGCTTCGCCTGGGCCACAAGCAGCGCGGGCGGACCGAGCGGATCGCGGCCAAGCAAGCGCGGCTGGGCGAAGCGCTGGGCTGGCCCGAGGCGCAGATAGCCGCGCATGTCCGCCGCCTGCCCGAGGCCTATTGGATCGCCGAGCCCGAGGATGTGCTCCTCCATAACGCACGGCAGATGGCGGCGGCGGGCGATGCGCAATTGTCGATCGACGCGCAGGTCTATGCCGAGCGTGGCGCGACGCTGGTGTCCATCTACGCCGCCGACCACCCGGGGCTGTTCTACCGCATCGCGGGGGCGATCCATGTCGCGGGCGGCAACATCATCGATGCGCGCATCCACACGACGCGCGACGGCATGGCGATCGACAATTTCCTGGTGCAGGACCCGTTGGGCCGCCCCTTCGACGATCCGGGTCAGCTCAGCCGCCTGCGTCGCGCGATCGAGGATGCGCTGGCCAATCGCAACAAGCTGGCCGACCGGCTGGTCGCCAAGCCCTCGATCCGCCCGCGCGCCGACGCCTTTCCGATCGCGCCCAATGTGTTGATCGACAACCGCGCATCGAACCGCTTCACCGTGGTCGAGGTCCATGCCCGCGACCGCCCGGCATTGCTCAACCAGCTCGCCCATGCGCTGTTCCAGTCGAAGGTGACGATCCATTCGGCGCATGTCGCGACCTATGGCGAGCGCGCGGTCGACGTCTTCTACCTGACCGACCTGACCGGCGACCAGATCACCAATGGCGGGCGGTTGAAGACGTTGGAGAAACGGTTGCTGGGCGCGGCGGCGGGGGAAGCGTTGGAGATTGCGGCTTAGGGCGCCATTGCCCCACTTCCGTTCAGCCTGAGCGAAGTCGAAGGCCACGGGATAACGCTCGCGGCAGAAGTTCGGGCATGCACTTCGACTTCGCTCAGTGCGAACGGGCTCTGGGTTGGCGCGGAGGCGCAGAGGACGCCGAGACAGGGGATCGCGCATAGCGCCTGAACCCGCCCTATCCTTACCACCCCGGCGAAGGCCGGGGTCCAGTTCCTCTGCCCTAAGTGATATGCCATGGCGCATCCACGACATCGCGCCTGAATCGCTGCTGGCCCCCGGCCTTCGCCGGGGTGGTGCGAAACGCGGGACGGTTCTGCTTTCGTCAGCGCCCCCCCAATCCTCCCCTGCCCTTCTGGAAAAGAAGGACCATAGAGCGGGCGGATGGTCGTGCCGATTTCGCTCAAGTTGAACGGCGGCGACGAAGGGCAAATCCTCTTCGCGCCCTCGCGACTTCGCGCGAACACGATCTCCGCGTCCTCCGCGCCAACCAAAGAAAAACCCCGGCAGCCCAAAGGACTCCGGGGTCTTTCAAAGCCATCACCCGGAGGTTCACACCCCCGAGTCGACCAGGCTCACTTCGGCGCGAGCACCATCAGCATCTGGCGGCCTTCCATGCGCGGATAGGCTTCGACCTTGGCGACCTCGGCCACCTGTTCGGCGACACGTTGGAGCACGTTCATGCCAAGCTGGCCATGGCTCAGCTCGCGACCGCGGAAGCGCATGGTGACCTTCACCTTGTCGCCCTCGCCGATGAATTCGACCACCTTCTTCATCTTGGTGTCGTAATCATGGTCGTCGATGTTCGGACGCATCTTGATCTCCTTGATCTCCTGCGTCTTCTGCGACTTGCGGGCGAGGTTCGCCTTTTTCTGCGCCTCGTACTTATACTTGCCGACGTCGAGGAACTTGGCGACGGGCGGGTCGGCGTTGGGCGACACCTCGACCAGATCGAGCCCCAGTTCCTGGGCCTGGGCCATCGCTTCGCGCGTGTACATCACGCCGAGATTCTCGCCCTCATGGTCGATGACGCGAACCTTGGGGCTTTGGATCCACTCGTTGAATCGGGGACCGTTCATCGGCGGCGCCTGCATCGGACGGCGCATCATGGGAGGACGTATGGGTATTTCTCCTGTGGCAATTACCCTCGCAATATAAGCGATCGGGCGTCAATTTGAAAGGGCGAGACAAACGCCTCGCCCTTCGATTCGATATTCGGTGGTTCAGCCGCGCAGATCGGGCGGAGTCGCTTCCTCGCGCAGCATCGCGATGGCCTCGTCCAGCGTCATCACCTCCTGTGCCTGGCTGCCCAGACGACGGACGGCGACCTTGCCTTCCTCGGCCTCGCGCTTGCCGACGACCAGCAGCACGGGAACCTTGGCGACCGAGTGCTCGCGCACCTTGTAGTTGATCTTCTCGTTGCGCAGGTCGGTTTCGACCCGGATGCCCGCCGCCGCCAGCTTGGCTGCCGCCTCTTCCGCATAGCCATCCGCGTCGGACACGATGGTCGCGACCACCGCCTGCACCGGCGCGAGCCAGACGGGGAAGCGGCCCGCATAATGTTCGATCAGGATGCCGATGAACCGCTCATAAGAGCCGAAGATCGCGCGGTGGAGCATGATCGGGCGGTGCCGCTCGCCATCCTCGCCGATGTACGACGCATCGAGTCGCTCGGGCAGAACCCGGTCCGACTGGATGGTGCCGACCTGCCAGGTGCGGCCGATCGCGTCGGTCAGGTGCCATTCCAGCTTGGGCGCATAGAAAGCCCCCTCGCCCGGCAGTTCTTCCCAGCCATATTGCTCGGTGGCCAGCCCCGCGCGCACGACCGCGTCGCGCAGCTCGGTCTCGGCCATGTCCCACATCTCTTCGGTGCCGAAGCGCTTTTCGGGACGCAGCGCCAGCTTGATCGAATAGGTGAAGCCGAAATCCTTGTAGATCCGGTCCGCCAGTTCGCAAAAGGCGCGGACTTCCTCGACGATCTGGTCCTCGCGGCAGAAGATATGCGCGTCGTCCTGGGTGAACTGGCGCACACGCATCAGGCCGTGCAGCGCACCATGCGGCTCGTTGCGGTGGCAGCAGCCATTCTCATAGAGGCGCAGCGGCAGGTCGCGGTACGACTTGATCCCCTGGCGGAAGATCAGGACGTGCGCCGGGCAGTTCATCGGCTTCAGCGCCATCCACTGCGCATCGTCCGACACCAGCGGGCCTTCGTCCTCGGTGTTCGGCACCTCGTCGGGGATGACGAACATATTCTCGCGATACTTGCCCCAGTGCCCGGACTGCTCCCACTGGCGCGCGTCCATCACCTGCGGGGTCTTCACCTCGCGATAGCCGGTGCCGTCGATCGCGCGACGCATATAGGCCTCCAGCTCGCGCCAGATGCGATAGCCCTTGGGGTGCCAGAAGACAGAGCCATGCGCCTCCTGCTGGAGGTGGAACAGGTCCATCTCGTTGCCCAGCTTGCGATGGTCGCGCTTGGCGGCCTCCTCCAGGCGCGTCAGATGTTCGGCAAGCTGCTTCTTGTTCAGCCAGCCGGTGCCGTAGATGCGGCTGAGCATCGCGTTGTTCTGGTCGCCGCGCCAGTACGCGCCCGACACGCGGGTCAGCTTGAAGGCATTGGGATCGAGCTTGCCGGTCGAGGCCAGATGCGGCCCCCGGCACATGTCGAGCCAGGCATCCTCGCCCTTGCCCGCCCGGTAGACGGTCAGTTCCTCGGTATCGGGCAGTTCGGCGGCCCACTCGGCCTTGAAGCTCTCGCCCTGCTGCTTCCAACGCTCGATCAGTTGCTCGCGGGTCCAGACCTCGCGGATCAGCGGCTCGTCGCGCGCGATGATCCTGCGCATCTCGGCCTCGATCGCGGGCAGGTCCTCTTCGGTGAAGGGCCGGTCCTTGGGCGCGAAGTCGTAATAGAAGCCGTCGTCGGTCGACGGGCCGAAGGTGATCTGCGTGCCGGGGAACAGCGCCTGCACCGCCTCGGCCAGCACATGCGCATAATCGTGGCGCGCGAGTTCGAGCGCGTCGGCCTCGTCCTTCGCGGTCACCAGCGCGAGTGCGGAGTCGCCCTCGAACGGGCGCATGATGTCGCGCAACTCGCCATCGACGCGCGCGGCGATCGCGGCCTTGGCCAAGCCCGGTCCGATCGCGGCGGCGATGTCCGCGGGAGTAGTTCCGGGCGCGACCTCACGGACGGAACCGTCGGGCAGCGTGATACGGAACATCGCGGACATGGATACTCTCTTCGATAGCTATAGGGTGATGCGCCCGCGGAACCGGACGCGCGGGGCTCTATAGGGAAGAATCCGCGCGGCGTATATGGGGTGGCTCAGGCGCGCCCCTGCACCCTCGGCAGCGTCCCCAGCGCGGGACGGGCATACCAGTAACCCTGATGATAGCGCACGCCCAGTTCGTTCAGGGTCGCGGCCTCGGCGGCGGTTTCGATCCCCTCCGCGATCAGCAGCGTGTCGAGTTCCGCGCACATGCCCACCATGGCGCGGACGATGGCACGGCGGCGAGGATCGGTGTCGATGTCGCGGACCAGTTCCATGTCGAGCTTGACCTCCGTCGGGGTGGAAGCGAACGAACCGGTCCAGCCCCGAATGGCCCGAACCGAAATCGTCGATCGCGACGGAGAAGCCGATCTGCTTATAGGTGTCGATGATCCCGGCGACATGCTCGGGCGAGCCCATCTGCTCATTCTCGGTGAACTCGAAGATCAGCCGGTCGACCGGCAGGCCCTGGGCCTGGGCGGTGCGCAGGGTCAACTGGATACAGGCCATCGGCGAATAGACCGCATTGGGCAGGAAGTTGATCGACAGCCGCGCGTCACCCCCCATGATCCCCGCCGCCATCGCGGTCTCGATCGCCTTGACCCGGCACGCCTGGTCGAAGGAATAGCGATTGGCCTCGGTCACCTGCGACAGAACGCTGTATGCGCCCTCTCCCTCCAGCCCCCGGATCAGCGCCTCATAGGCGAAGGGCAGACCGGTGGTCGTATCCACGATCGGCTGAAACGCCATCGCGAACGGGATATCGAAATCGACACCATCACGGCATCCGGTACAGATTTTACGCATTTCCATCCACTTGCCCTAGGCGCAAATGGTTAACGCAAGCTGCCGTGCCGAAAGAAAAGGGCGGCGCCGGTCCGTTACCGCCGCCGCCCCTGTCGGTCAGCGACCGCCGCTATGGCTGGCCTGACCGCCCTTGGAACCGGCTTCCGCCGCGCGTTCGGAATCGTTCTTGAAGTTCCCGCCGCTTTCCTGGCCGCCCTTGCGCCCGGCTTCGGAGGCCTTTTCGCGGTCATTGGCGAAGTTGCCCGGATTGTTCTCGCGACCGCCGCCGCCATTGCTGTCTGCCATGACACCTCTCCTATGTGCACCCCCTGGCGACAGACGATGGTACGGCCCGTCAAGTTTCGGAAAGCACGCCAACAATATTATTCTGCATAAACACACAAAAATGATCTGGTTTATGGAGCGAAGCGGCGGGAATGCCGCGTGGGTTCACCCACATCATTATCCGTATCAGAGGAGATACCGCTTCAAGCACCGCCAGGGACACGCCATGTTCGAGCGACATCACGCACCCTGGGGCGCGATCATTGATCGATTGCGTAAGCCGCCATCAACCGCACATTCGTCTCGATCGGCTGTGGCGCCAGGTCGACCCGGATCGGAGCAGGTGGCGCAGGCGGAGCAGGCGGCGCGGGCGGATAGGCTGTCGCGGCATCCACCGACACCATCTCGATCGGAACCTCACGATAGCCGCTGTCCTGGACCCGGATCAGCGCACCGAGCTTGCCGCCCGCCCCCTCGGCAATCAGCGTCGCCTGCGCCTTGGCGTTGAGTAGCGCCGCGCGCATGGCCTTTTGCCGGGCAATCGTGTCGTCGCTCAGCCAATAGCGCGCGATGCTGGCCTGCAAGCCGCCCAGCCGTCCGATCAGGCCGACCAGCGTACCTGCATCGGCGACACGCGGCGTGGTGACCGTGACGGGCATGGATGCGACATAGCCCAGGATCGCGCAGGGTCCGGTCGACAGCTGCGGTGGCCCATAGGAATTGGCATTGCATTCGCGTGAACGGACCGGCGCGATGTCGAACTGCGACGCGCGGACCTCCGCCGCTCCCCGCAGCAATCCTTGCGCTCCGGCGCGAATGGCCTCGGCCTGGTCGCGCAGCTTGGCGGTCGCCTCGTCCGAGGTCGTGCCCTCGCCGCGCACCATATAGCCAACCGTCACCCGGTCGGGTGGTGTGCGCACCGTGCCCAGGGCGGAGATGAGAATCTGGCGCGGCGGCACGGTTTGCGCCAGTGCGCCCGTCGCCGACAGGCCCAACATGATGGCGAATAACGGTTTGTTCATGGCCTTTCCCTTCGTCCTCACACGATCCCGAACGGCACCACATGATTGTCCTGTGTGTGTCCGATCCGCGCACGCCCCAGATAGGGCACGCCCATCTCGCCGCACCAGCGCTGGATCATATATTCCAGCGTCTCGCCCCATTCGGGTTCGTTGGGCTGGACATTGCTGACCGCGCCCAGCCTTACGCCCGCCACGCCCTTCAACTGGGTGGCGTTGGCCATGGTGAACAGCATCCGATCGACCGCATAGAGATGCTCCGACACCTCCTCGACGATCAGGACATGGTCGGTCAGGTCGGGCAGCCAGGGCGTGCCGATCAATGCGTGCAGGATCGACAGGTTGAACGCCGCCGCCGGACGTCCGTCGAGTCCGGGCTCCAGCCCCTGCCGGTCGCCGCTGACCAGCCAGCCGAGCGAGCGCGCCACCGTGACGTCGCCCTGCTGGCGCCGGATATCGCTCGCCATCGGCCCGTGCACGGGCCGCCCGATCCGCCGGGCGTAGAGCGCGGCCAGCACGAAGCCGAGATCGGAATAGCCGATATAGGTCTTGTGCCCCGCCGCCGCGTTGAGGTTCGGCATGACCCGCGACAGGATTCGGTTCGATCCATAGCCGCCCCGCAGGAACCAGATCGCATCGATCCCCGGATCATTGGCGAATTCCAGGAAGGCCGAGGCGCGGCGTTCGTCGGACCCCGCGAAATGCCCGTCCTGCTCATAGCATTGCGGGTGAAAGATCAGGTCGACCTGCGGATAGGCGATGGCGGCGAAGGCGCCGACCGGCGCTTCGGCGGCGGGGTTGCCGATGCTGGCCGGGGCGAGGATTCCGATCTTCATTTCAGCGCGTCCCTTCACTGCCGATTTGGGGCTGCCCATCCGGCCGGGCATTGCCCTGCACCACCAACTCGCCGATAGCGTGGCGCCATGACCAACGGCAATTCCTGTTTTCTGGTGGGCATCGGCGGATCGGGGATGATGCCCCTCGCGATGATCCTGCGCGCGCGTGGATGGACGGTGGCGGGCTCCGACAGGGGGCTCGACCAGGGGCGGGTCGCGGCCAAGTTCGATGCGCTGCGCGCCGCCGGGATCGCGTTGTTTCCGCAGGACGGATCGGGGGTGACCTCGCCCGACCAGCTGGTCATCGCCTCGGCGGCGGTGGAAGAGACGGTGCCCGACATCGTCGTCGCCAATCGGCTGGGCTGCCCCCGCGCCACCCGCGCACGGATGCTGGCCGACCTGTTCAACGAAAGCCGCCTGCCCATCGGCGTGGCGGGGACCAGCGGCAAGTCGACCGTCACCGGCATGATCGCCTTCATCCTGCATGAAACCGGGCGCGATCCGACCGCGATGAACGGCGCGGTGATGAAGGACTTCGTGTCGCCCGACAGCCCCTTCGCCAGCGCGCTCGTCGGCGATGGCGAGGCGTTCGTCAGCGAGGTGGACGAAAGCGACGGCTCGATCGCACTCTATGACCCCGCCATCGCGGTGCTGAACAATGTCAGCCTGGACCATAAGTCGCTGGAAGAATTGCGCGACCTGTTCGGCGGATTCGCCAAGCGCGCGCGCCACGTCGTCGCCAATGCCGGCGATGCCGAGACGGCGGCGTTGCTGGCGGACCTGCCCAACCTGACGACCTTCGCGGTCGGGGGGGCGGCCGATCTGGTCGCCGAAGCGCTGAAGCCCGAGCCCTTCGCGATCCGGTTCGACCTGGTGACCGGCGGCGCGGGCTATCGGGTCCGCCTGTCGGTGCCAGGCCGCCACAATGTCTCCAACGCGCTGGCCGCCATCGGCGCCAGCATGGCGGCGGGCGTGCCGCTGATCGACGCGATCCGCGCGGTCGAGCGGTTCACCGGCCTGAAGCGGCGGTTCGAGAAGGTCGGCGAGGCGAACGGCGTCACCGTCATCGACGATTTCGGCCACAACCCCGACAAGATCGCCGCGACGCTCGACACGCTCCACGCCTTTCCGGGACGCTTGCTGATTCTGTTCCAGCCGCATGGCTATGGCCCGTTGAAGGTCATGCGCCGCGAACTGGTCGACAGCATCGCCGCGCGAATGAAGCCCGTCGACGTGCTGGCGATGCCCGACCCCGCCTATTTCGGCGGGACCGTCGCGCGCGAGGTGACCAGCGCCGACATCATTGCCGACCTGCGCGATCGCGGAGTCGACGCCCGCCACATTGCCGACCGTGCGGCGGCAGCGGAAGCGCTGATCGCCGAGGCGCGGGCGGGCGACCGCATCGTGGTGATGGGCGCGCGCGACGATACGCTCAGCCTGCTGGCGCAGGACATGGTGGAGCGGCTGGCCTCCACGTAAAGGACGCTTAACGTAAAGCGAGCTTTCCATGTAAAGCCTCCTTCACATCCGAAGGAGGTTCGTCATGGCTTTGTCGTCCGCAACACGTCGTTATCAGCGTCGGGTCATCCTGCTCGCGATCCTCTATGCGGCCCTGCTATTCTCGGCGGTATATCTGCTGAACCGCCATATGGTTGGCGGTGCGGCGGCCTATCTTATCGGGGTGTTGCCCGCCTTGCCGGTCATCGGTTTCTTCGTCGCGATCGGCCTGTACATGACCGAGGAGCGGGACGAGTATCTGCGGATGCTGCTGGTCCGGCAGTCGCTGATCGCCACCGGCCTTTCGATGACGGGAGCGACACTGTGGGGCTTTCTGGAGGGGTTCGATCTGCTCCCGCATCTCGTCGGCTATGCCTGGCCGATCCTGTGGTTCGGGGGACTGGGCCTGGGCAGTTGCGTCAACCGGTTCGTCGAGGGCCGCACGGAATGAACAACCATCTTCGCACCTTGCGCGCCGAGCGCGGCTGGAGCCAGCAGGACCTGGCCGAGCGGCTGGAGGTCAGCCGCCAGAGCGTCAACGCGATCGAGACGGGCCGCTACGACCCTTCGCTGCCCCTCGCCTTCAAGATCGCCGAACTGTTCGAACGCCCGATCGAGGAGATTTTCGTCAGCCCGTCGCGAGGCTGATTTGGCCAATCCCCATCGTCATGATAGGATCGATGCGAACGGCCATAGGAGATCGTCGATCATGTTCCGCCGCCTGTTTACCGAACACCCCGAAAGCGTCGGCGAAAGCTATCTCCAGCATTTCGGCGTCGCCGCGCGGTTCGGTGGGATCATGATCATCGGCGGGCTGGGCGCGCTGGTCCACGCGGTCGTGCCGGGGCTGTGCACCACGACCGGCAGCGATACGGTGGCGCGGCTCCACGCCGAGATGGTCGCCAAGCGGCGCAAGGTTCAGGCGGCGCAGGCGCAGACGAAGAGCGTGGAATATGTGATCTGAGGGGGAATGCCCCTCCACCACTCGCTGGCGCGAGCGGTCCCCCTCCCCAAGCGAGCTTGGGGAGGAATTTGCCTCGATCCGCGCCCCTATCTCCCGCCACCAAGGCCATGCCCGGTTACTCACTTGCGGCGCGTGTGGAACGAACCTACCATAGTTGCGCGTCGCGCGTGACACGGTGAAACTGGCGGCCGTAGGACCGGAGAAATTCGGGATCGCTTGCGAGGGACTGGCAGTCCTCGCCGCGCGACGCATCCACCGTCCGTTCGGCCTGAGCGAAGTCGAAGGCCACGCCCCGGACCTCCGCCCAAATCCCCTTTTCCAACGCGCTCCCCTTGGCCTTCGACTTCGCTCAGGCTGAACGGAGGTTAGGAGTGGCGCTTTCCATCCTCCCGCCCAGACCCTAAATCCTCCGCATGACCGACACCGCTACCGCCCCCCGCCCCAATCTCGCCTATCACTGGAGCGAGGGCACCGGCCCCGCGATCGTCTTCCTGCCCGGCTATGCCTCGGACATGCAGGGGTCGAAGGCATTGGCGCTGGAGGCATGGGCACGCGCACAGGGCCGCGCGTTCCTGCGCTTCGATTATGGCGGGTGCGGCCAGTCGGAGGGGGCGTTCGAGGATCAGGCGCTGGCCGACTGGCGCGACGATGTCCTCGCCATGCTCGACGATGTGGTGAAGGGCCCCGCCGTGCTGGTCGGATCGTCGATGGGCGGCTGGCTGATGCTGCTCGGCGCCAAGGCGCGGCCCGACCAGGTCAAGGCGCTGGTCGGGATCGCGCCCGCACCCGACTTCACCGACTGGGGCTTTTCGACAGAGGAGAAGATGACGCTGCTCCAGAACGGTCGGCTGGAGCGTCCCAATCCTTATGGTCCCGCCCCCACCGTCTATACCCGCCGTTTCTGGTCGTCGGGGGAGGCCAACCGCCTGACCTTCGGCCCGATCGCCTTCGACGGGCCGGTCCGGCTGCTCCAGGGCATGGCCGACCCCGATGTGCCGTGGCACCGCACCACCCATCTGGCGCAGCTTTTCCGTTCAGCCGACGTGCAGACTCTGTTGATCAAGGATGGCGACCACCGCCTGTCGCGCGACGGCGACATCGCGCTGCTGATCCGCGCCGTCGAAGAAGTGTCGAGCCCGCTATGATCCTGTTCCCCCTCGCACTCGCCGCCGCCGTTCAGGCGTCCCCCAAGCCCGCCGCCAAGACACCGCCGCCGCCATCCGCCGCGCTGCCCGCCGACCCGCGCGAGGCGCGCTATCAGCACTGCGTCGTCATGGCCGAGCGGAGCCCTGCCACCGCGCGGATGGAGGCGAGCAGTTGGACGCTGGCGGGCGGCGGCTATTTCGCGCAGCAATGCCTGGGCCTCGCCTACACGACCGAGCGGCAATGGGCGGCGGCGGCCAGCGCCTTCGAACAGGCGGCGCGCGCCGCCGAAACCGCGCATGACATACGCGCCGCCAATTACTGGTCGCAGGCGGGCAACGCCTTTCTGGCGGCGGGCGATGCGGCGAAGGCCCGCGCCGCGCTGGATGCGGCGCTCGCCTCGGGCGACCTGACCGGCTTCGCGCGGGGTGAGGCACAGCTCGACCGTGCGCGGGCGCTGGTCGCAGCGGGACAGCCCGTGGCGGCGCGGGTCGATCTGGACGCGGCGCTGGTCAACGCCCCCGCCGATCCGCTCGCCTGGCTGTTGTCGGCGACGCTGGCGCGGCGGATGAAGGATCTGCCGCGCGCGCAGAAGGACATCGCCCAGGCGCTGGCCCGCTCCGCCGACGACCCCAATGTCCAGTTGGAGGCGGGCAATATCGCCGCCACCGCTGGGGACGAAGCGACCGCGCGCAAGGCGTGGAGCGAGGCCGCCCGGCTCGCCCCGCCGGACAGTCCGATCCGCGCCGAAACCGCCAAGGCGCTGTCGCAATTTCCGTCACGCTGATCCTTATCGCACGTCAAAGCCGCCCGGCCCCCGACGGATTAGAATGACCATCGCGTCACAGGCAGGAGCTTCCATGCGTTACCTTCACACCATGATCCGCGTCAGCGACCTCGACGCCAGCATCCGCTTCTTCGAACTGCTGGGCCTGAAGGAGGTGCGCCGCATCGATAACGAGGCGGGGCGCTTCTCGCTGATCTTCCTGGCCGCGCCGGGGGACGAGGGCCGTGCCGAGGTCGAGCTGACCCATAATTGGGACCCGGAAATCTATACCGGCGGGCGGAATTTCGGCCATCTCGCCTACCGCGTCGACAATATCTACGAGACGTGCCAGCGCCTGATGGACGCGGGCGTGACGATCAACCGGCCGCCACGCGACGGGCATATGGCCTTCGTCAAGACGCCCGACGGCATCTCGATCGAACTGTTGCAGGACGGTGCCCTGCCCTCCGCCGAACCTTGGGCCTCGATGCCGAACGTCGGAAGCTGGTAAGAGAGCTTCCATGGAAATCGTCCGAGTCCCCGTCCTCAGCGACAATTACGCCTGGCTGATCCACGATGCGGGCCGCATCGTCGCGCTCGATCCGGGCGAGGCCGCGCCGGTCGCCGCCGCCGCGTCGGCGCGCGGCTGGACCATCGAGCAGGTCTGGCTGACCCATTGGCACCCCGATCATGTCGGCGGGGCGCAGGCGTTGCAGGCGCAGGGCGCGCGGGTGGCGGGCCCGGCGGCGGAGGCGGCGAAGATCGCCGGGCTCGACACGCTGCTGGCCGAGGGAGACGACATCGCCATCGGTGACGCGCGCGCGACCATCTGGTCGGTGCCGGGGCATACGGCAGGGCATATCGCCTTTCACTTCGACGACCGGGCGGTGATCTTCACCGGCGACACGCTGTTCGCCATGGGCTGCGGTCGGCTGTTCGAGGGGACGGCGGAGCAGATGCATGCCAATATGCGCCGCTTCGCCGCGCTGCCCGGCGACACGCGAGTCTATTGCGGCCACGAATATACCCTGTCCAACGCCCGGTTCGCGGCGGTGGCGGAACCCGACAACGATGCCGTTGCCGAACGGCTGGTCGAGGTGACGGCGATGCGCGAACAGGGCGAGCCGACCATTCCGACGACCATCGCGCTGGAGCGGGCGACCAACCCCTTCCTCCGTTCGGTCGATGCCGCCGAACTGGCCGAGCGGCGTGCAGCCAAGGACGCGTTCAAGGGTTAAGTCATTGCTACGGGGGTTTTTGTGATGGAGGCTGAAAGATGCGTTTCCGAACCCTGCTCCCCCTGACGACCATGGCCGCGGCAATCGCCGGGTGCACGCCCACCCCGGCGCAACAGGCGCGGATCGAACAGGCCGCCGCGACCAACCGGGCCGATCTCGCCGCCGCCTTGCGCGGCCTGACGCCCGGCAAGCCGACCCAATGCATCGGCCAATATACCACGCGCCAGGTCAACGCCTATGGCCCGACCATCGTCTATACGATCAGCCCGCGCCTGAAATTCGTCAGCCAGACGGCTGGCGGTTGCGAGGGGATCGGACAGCGGTCACGCAACGACATCCTCGTCACGCGGACGACCACGGGACAACTCTGCTCGGGTGACATCGCCCAGACGGTGGACCGCACCTCGGGCTTCTTCACCGGCAGTTGCAGCTTCGGGGCGTTCGTCCCCTATCGAAAGGAGCGGTGATGCGCGCGCGTTTCGCCACCGTCGCGGTACTGGCGCTCGGCCTGACGGCGGCCAAGTCGGACCCCTTTGCCGGACGAACCGCCGGACCGCCCGCGCAATGCGTCGACACCAGCGTCACCATGACGGGGCCGTCCATCTATGACGACAACAGCATCGTCATCAATCCGGGCGGAAAGCGCATGTGGAAGGCCAAGGTGCGCGGCCAGTGCCCGGGCTTGCGCCCCTTCAACACGCTGATCGTCGAGCGCTGGGGATCGCAGATCTGTCGCAACGACCGGTTCCAGGTGCTGCAACAGGGGATGTCGATTCCGTCGCAATGGTGCTTCTTCGACGGGTTCGTGCCCTATGAGCGGGGGAGGAAATAGGGGGGTGTCTCAAGCCGCGTGGCTTGGGGCCTTCCCTCCCCCATCCCCTCCCGCCCGCGGGAGGGGAGCGGCAAGGACCAACGGTTACGCTTCAATTCCGCCGTCTCGAACGGGGCACGCCCCTCCCGCAGGCGGGAGGGGATGGGGGAGGGCTCGGGGGTCTCACCGAGCCCCCACCCCGATCACAAGACGAACCGACTCAAGTCCGTATTCCGCGCCACCGCCGACAATTGCTTGTCCACATAGGCCGCATCCACGGTCAGCGTCGTGCCCTGGCGATCCTCCGCCTCGAAGCTGACCTCCTCCAGCAGTTTCTCCATCACCGTCTGGAGCCGCCGCGCGCCGATATTCTCGACCTGCCCGTTCACCTCGGCGGCGATGCGGGCGATGGCGGCGATGCCGTCCTCGGTGAAGGAAATGTCGACGCCCTCGGTGCCGATCAGCGCCTTATACTGGGCGGGCAACGACGCCTTGGTGTCGGACAGGATGGCGACGAAATCCGCCTCGGTCAGCGCCTTCAATTCGACCCGGATCGGCAGACGCCCCTGAAGTTCGGGCAACAGGTCTGACGGCTTGGCGACATGGAAGGCGCCGGATGCGATGAACAGGATATGGTCGGTCTTCATCGGGCCATACTTCGTCGAAACCGTCGTGCCCTCGATCAGCGGCAACAGGTCTCGCTGCACACCCTCTCGGCTGACCGAGCCGCCGCGCACGTCCGACACCGCGATCTTGTCGATCTCGTCGAGGAAGACGATCCCATTCGCCTCGGCATCGGCCAGCGCCGCGCGGCTGACCTCGTCCTGGTCGAGCCGCTTGTCCGCCTCCTCCTCGACCAGCTTGGTCCAGGCGGCCGAGACGGTCAGCTTGCGGCGCTTGAGCGGCTGGCCGCCGCCGAACGCCTTGCCCATCATTTCCGACAGGTTGATCATCTGCGGCGCGGCACCGGGGATCTCGAACGGCATGGCCGGAGCCTGTTCCAGTTCGATCTCGATCTCGGTCTGGTCGAGATGGCCGTCACGGAAGCGCTGGCGAAAGGCCTCGCGCGTCGCCTGGCTCGAATCCTTGCCCACAAGTGCGTCGAGCAGGCGGTTCATCGCCGCCTCTTCCGCCTTGTCCTTCACCGCGACGCGGCGGCGTTCCTTCTCCAGCCGGATCGCCTCTTCGACCAGGTCGCGCGCGATCTGCTCGACATCGCGGCCGACATAGCCGACCTCGGTGAACTTGGTCGCCTCCACCTTGACGAAGGGCGCATCGGCCAGCTTGGCCAGACGGCGGCTGATCTCGGTCTTGCCGCAGCCGGTGGGGCCGATCATCAGGATGTTCTTGGGCGTCACCTCGTCGCGCAAATCCGCGCCGAGACGCTGGCGACGCCAGCGGTTGCGCATCGCGACGGCCACGGCGCGCTTGGCGTCGGCCTGGCCGATGATATGCGCGTCGAGCGCGGCGACGATCGCCTTCGGGGTCAGCTGGTCGTTCATGGGAGCTTTCGGATTTCTGGGAAGTTACTGCGCGCCGTCGACGGCTTCGAGCGTGACGCGATCATTGGTGTAGACACAGACATCGGCGGCGATCGCCATCGCCTTGCGCGCGATCGTCTCGGCATCCTGTTCGTAATCGACCAGTGCCCGCGCCGCCGCGAGCGCGTAATTGCCGCCCGAGCCGATCGCACAGATGCCGTTCTCCGGCTCCAGCACGTCGCCATTCCCGGTCAGGATCAGCGTCACGTCCTTGTCGGCGACGATCATCATCGCCTCCAGGTTGCGGAGGAACTTGTCGGTCCGCCAGTCCTTGGCGAGTTCGACCGCCGCGCGCAGCAACTGGCCGTTATGCCGCTCCAGCTTGGCCTCCAGCCGCTCGAACAGGGTGAAGGCATCCGCCGTCGCGCCTGCAAAGCCGCCGATGACCGAGCCGTCGCCCAGCCGCCGGACTTTGCGCGCATTGGGCTTCATGACCGTCTGGCCCATCGAAACCTGACCGTCCCCGGCCACCACCACCCGGCCGCCGCGACGGACCGAGCAAATCGTCGTGCCATGCCAGGTCGGCATGGCGTGTTCATTCCCGCTCATGCGCGGCGATATGGAGGTGGGGGTGCGCGGGTTCAATGGAGACCTGTTGCGGCCGTTCGGCCTGAGCGAAGTCGGAGGCCGCGCTCGACCATTGCGGCTCACGATCCTCCCCGGCACGGGGAGGTGGCAGGGCGCAAGCCCTGACGGAGGGGGGCTTCCACACAGGACCTTCCTCGCGGCAAGCCCCCTCCACCGCCGCTTCGCGACGGTCCCCCTCCCCGTGCCGGGGAGGATCGATTACTCGCCCAGCTTCTCGATCTTGTCCTTGAGCGCCGCGAGTTCGGCCTTCAGCGCGGCCATCTCCGCATCCTTGCCCGCCGCAGGAGCCGCAGCGGGAGCCGGCCCCGCCGCACCGGGCTTGAACCCCTGGGTCGCCGCCTCGAACATCGCCAGGTTGCGCTTGGCGAGATCGGCGAAGGGCGTGTTGGCGAAGGCCCCCTCGACCGCCGACTTGAACTGTTCCTGGTTGCGGCGGAAGCTGTCCATCGACGCCTCCAGATAGCCGGGCACCATCGCCTGCATCGAGTCGCCGTACATCGAGATCAACTGGCGCAGGAAATTGACCGGCAGCATCGTCTCACCGCGGCTTTCCTCTTCCATGATGATTTGCGTGAGGACATTATGGGTGATGTCTTCGTCGGTCTTGGCATCGACCACCTTGAAGTCGCGCCCCGCCCGGATCATCGCCGCCAGATGATCAAGCGTGATGTAGGAGGAGGTTTCGGTGTTGTAGAGCCGCCGGTTCGCATATTTCTTGACGATCACAATGCCGTCCGCCGCCTGCTTCTTCATCGACCCCCGCCTTTCCTGTCATGATTTTGGTGCAGCCTAACGCCATGGATTTCGCATCGCAACACGGACCGCGCCCTTTGCCCCTGTTCCTGGCGATGTTGCGCAGCGAGGCCACGGCGAACCCGGAATTGGTGCAACGCGCCATGGAGGGCTTGCGGCGATTCCAGGCGGCGAAGCGCGAGCGACCGATGCGCGCCCTGCCGGTGCGGCGACGGCGCGGGCGGGTGAAATTGCGGGATGCGGGCGGAGAAGGCCGTCCTGTCCTGTTCATCCCCTCGCTGATCAACCCGCCATCGATCCTCGACCTGTCTCGCGACCGCTCGCTGATCCGCTGGCTTCGCGGACGGGGCTTCCACCCCTGGCTGATCGACTGGGGCACGCCCGGCGCGAAGGATCGCGACGTCGATGTGGCGGGCCATGTCGAGCATTTCCTGCTGCCGCTGATCGCCACCTTCCCCGAACCGCCGGTGCTGGTCGGCTATTGCCTGGGCGGCACGCTCGCCATGGCGGCGGCGGCGCGGAGCGAGGTGGCGGGACTGGCCGCCATCGCCGCGCCCTGGCATTTCACCGGCTATGGCGAGGAGGCACGCGCCGCGATGACCGCGATATGGGCCGCGATCAAGCCGACCTCCGAGGCTCTGGGCCTCGTTCCCATGGAGGCGTTGCAGGCGGGCTTCTGGCAACTCGATCCCGCGCGGACCATCGCCAAATATGCGGCCTTCGCCGATCTCGATCCGCGCAGCGAGGCGGCGCGCCGCTTCATCCGGCTGGAGGATTGGGCCAATCAGGGCGCCCCCCTGCCCCACGCCTTTGGGCGCGAATTGTTCGAGGAATTGATCGCGCTGGATCGTCCCGGCCAGGGACAATGGCGCGTGGCGGGCGATATCGTCACACCATCGCAATGCGACGCCCCTAGCGTCGAATTCGTCGCCACCGGCGACCGGATCGTCCCCGCCGCCACCGCGATCGGACTGGCCGACCGACGGGCCGGCGGCACGGGCCATGTCGGCATGGTCGTCGGGGGACGCGCGGAAGAACAGCTATGGCAGCCATTGGCCGACTGGATCGCCGCGCTGCCCGCGCCTAGATAGAGAGAAAGTCGAGAGGAGCCTTCATGACCGAGATCGTCATTACCGCCGCCAAGCGCACCCCCGTGGGCAGCTTCCTGGGCGCATTCGCCGCCACCCCCGCGCATGAACTGGGCCGGGTGGCGATCACCGCCGCGCTCGAACAGGCGGGTATCAAGGGCGAGGACGTGTCCGAGGTGATCCTCGGCCAGGTGCTGACCGCCGCGCAGGGGCAAAACCCCGCGCGTCAGGCGTCGATGGCGGCGGGCATCCCCAAGGAAGTCCCCGCTTACGGCGTCAACCAGGTCTGCGGATCGGGCCTGCGCGCCGTGGCGCTGGGGCTTCAGGCGATCGCCAATGGCGATGCGACCATCGTGGTCGCGGGCGGGCAGGAGTCCATGTCGCTGTCGCCCCATGCCCAGACGATGCGCGGCGGCACCAAGATGGGTCCGCTGACCATGGTCGACACCATGGTGAATGACGGCCTGACCGACGCCTTTGCGGGCTATCACATGGGCATCACCGCCGAGAATCTCGCCGAGCAATATCAGGTGACCCGCGAAGACCAGGACCGGTTCGCGGTCCGCTCGCAGAACCTGGCCGAGAAGGCGCGGGGCGAAGGCCGCTTCAAGGACGAGATCGCGCCCGTCACCCTCAAGACCCGCAAGGGCGAGACAGTGGTCGCCGACGACGAATATATCCGCGCCGGGGCGACCATCGAGAGCGTGTCGGGCGTCCGCCCGGCCTTCAAGAAGGACGGCACGGTGACCGCCGCCAACGCCTCCGGCCTGAACGACGGTGCCGCCGCGCTCGTCCTGATGAGCCGCGAGGAAGCCGAGAAGCGCGGCACCCCCATCCTCGCCACGATCAAGAGCTGGGCCTCGGCAGGCGTCGATCCGTCGGTGATGGGCATCGGCCCGGTCCCCGCCACCAAGCGTGCGTTGGAAAAGGCGGGCTGGACCGTCGGCGACCTCGACCTGATCGAGGCGAACGAGGCCTTTGCGGCGCAGGCGCTGTCGGTCGGCAAGGAACTGGGCTTCGACCCCGACAAGGTCAACGTCAATGGCGGCGCGATCGCGCTGGGCCACCCGATCGGCGCCAGCGGTGCGCGGGTTCTGACGACTCTGATCTACGAAATGGAGAAGCGCGACGCAAAGAAGGGCCTGGCGACGCTGTGCATCGGCGGCGGCATGGGCATCGCCATGTGCGTCGAGCGCTGACCCGGACCTTTTCCCAACCAAAGCCCATGCAGGGGGTGTGACGGAGCCGTCACGCCCCCTTTTTCATATCCCCTCGGTAACGACACGGATCGCCGATTCCGTCGATCCGATTCCCCTGTTTTCGCATCGTGTCGAAGGATGCACCGACGCGCCTCAATCCACCGTCGACCGCAAAAATGCCACGGTGCGTATTCGGCTTGAAAAGTTCATGATAATTTCGTGACTTACCGGCTTTCCGAACATAAGTGACAAACCTGTCACATACATGTCACATGATATTCACAATAGTCACCCGCTCGCAGCTATGACCTTGTTTTTGATCGAATAATTTCTTTCCCTGAGGGCAGCGGACGGAATGATCCGCACTTAAGGGGTAAAACAGAATGAAGATGCGTACCCTGCTGGGAGCGTCCGCGCTCGCCAGCACCCTGGTGCTTTTCCCAGTGGCGGCGCTCGCGCAGACCAGCACCACCTCGACCACCGCGCCGGAGGTTCAGGAAGAGGATGCCGACACCACGTCCGACGCCGCGACGCCGGGCAACCGCTCGGGCGGCGGCGATGTCGTCGTCACCGGATCGCGTATCCGCCTGACCAACAAGTTCGACGCCGCCATTCCGGTCGAATCGATCAACGCGGCGGAATTGCTCGGCACGCGCGGCGACATCTCGCTGGGTGACGCGATCAGCCAGTTGCCACAGCTCCGCAGCACCTTCAGCCAGGCGAATTCGACCGGGTCGATCGGCACGGCGGGCATCAACCTGCTCGATCTGCGCGGTCTGGGTACGGCGCGCACGCTGACGCTGGTCAACGGCCGTCGCGTCGTGACCGCCGTCCCCGGCTCCTATACGCCCGACATCAACACCATTCCGTTCGACCTGCTGGAAGGCGTCGATATCGTCACCGGCGGTCAGTCGGCCGTTTATGGCTCGGACGCGATTTCGGGTGTCGTCAACTTCAAGTTGAAGCGCGACTTCGAGGGCACCCGCCTTCGCGCACAGGGCGGCGTCACCAGCTATGGCGACCGGGGTACCTATCTGGTCAGCGGCATCACCGGCGCGAACTTCGCCGAAGGGCGCTTCAACCTGACGGTTTCGGCGGAATATTCGAAGAGCAACCCCGTCTTCTTCGCCCAGCGTCCCTATCTCGGCGCCTATGGCGGCACGCCCGCCTTCATCAATTCGCAGATCACGACGGCGCCGAACCGCAATTTCGACGGCATCCCCAACACGACATTCGTTCCGCGCGGCAGCGTATTCGGCAATCGCTCGATCGGCGGCACGGTCGTGACCACCTGCCCCGGCACGGCGACGGCCGCCAATGCGGCGCAGCGTGCCGCCATCTGCACCGGTCAGAATTCCCCGACCGGCAGCCCGATCGCCTATAACTATCTGTTCCAGCCCGACGGCTCGCTGCTTCGCGATTCGCCGTCCACCACGGGCCTGGTCGACAATCGTGCGATCGGCGGCGGCGTCCTGTTCGGTGGGACCGCCTCGGGCCTGGAAGGCGCGATGCTGATGCCCGGCCTCGACCGCTTCCTGGCCAACATCCTGCTCAACGGCGATATCTCGCCCGCGTTCAAGCCCTTCGTCGAGTTCAGCTTTGCCAACGTCAAGGCAACGCAACAGTCGACCCAGCCCAGCTTCACCGGCGGCACGCTGAGCAGCACGTTCAGCATCAGCAATCCCTTCCTGACGCCCGCCGCGCGCGCGACGCTGGGAACGATCCTGGCCCCCGGCGCGACGAGCTTCACGCTCAACCGCTTCAACAACGATCTGGGCACGCGCGCCGAATTCCACACCCGCCGCACCTATCGCGGCGTCATCGGCGTACGCGGCGACATCACCTCGTCGGGCGACCTGTACTACGAAGTCGCCGGCAATTATGGTCGGACCGAAAACTTCTACCGCACCGGCGGTAACGTCCTGCTGGACAATTATCGCAACGCGGTCAACGCAGTGGTGGCGCCCGCCGGTTATGCGGGTTCCAACTATGTCCTGAATGCGCAGGGTGCCCGGGTGATCTGCGCCGTCAACGCCACCAACAGCAACGCCGCGCCGGGCTGCGTACCGTTGAACCTGTTCGGCCAGAACGCGGCCGACCCGCGTGCGATCGACTACATCATGCACACCTCCACCCGCAATCAATGGGCGGAGCAGATCAACGCGACGGCCTTCATCTCGGGCAATACGGGTTCGTTCTTCAACCTGCCGGGCGGTCCGGTCTATTTCTCGTTCGGCGGTGAATATCGCCGCGAAGATGCCTTCTCCGGCCAGGACGCGATCACCGCTTCGGGCGCGACCTTCCTGAATCCGGCGGCGACGTTCGATCCGCCCGCCGTCAACATCAAGGAAGCCTATGGCGAACTCCGCCTGCCCCTGCTGGCCAACATCCCGTTCCTTCAGGAACTGACGGTCGAGGGTGCGGGTCGCGTGTCCGACTATGGCGGCACCACCGGTTCGGTCTGGGCATGGAATGCGGGTCTGATCTGGTCGCCTGTCCGCGACCTGCGCTTCCGGGGCAGCTTCTCCCGCTCGGTGCGGGCACCGAATCTGAGCAATCTCTATGCGTCGTCCTCCCAGACCTTCGCGACGATCAACGATCCCTGCGATCAGCCGGGCGGCACCAATGCCGGCAACAACATCACGTCGAACCCCAACCGCGCCCGCAACTGCGCCGCGGCGGGCATTCCCACGACGATCAGCTTCACCGACCCGACGACGGGCGCCCAGCTGGTCCGCCCCTGGACCAACCAGTCGCCCTCGAACATTCCGGGTATCAACCAGGGCAATATCGGCCTGACCCCGGAAGTCGGCAACAGCTTCACTGTAGGCATGGTCTATCAGCCCCAGCAGGTGCCGGGTCTGACCCTCAAGGTCGATTACTATAACATCCGGGTGAAGAACGTGATCTCGGGCCTGACCGGCCAGCAGATCGTCAACCGCTGCTATGACGACACCAACGGCATCGACAACCCGTTCTGCGCGGCGGTCTTCCGTCGCCAGTCGAGCGATCCGGTCCAGAACAACACCTTCCTGGGCCAGACCGGGCGGACCATCGACCAGTCGCAGTTCATCTTCGACCGGTCCGGCAACGGCGTCAGCTTCATCAACCAGCCGTTCAACTTCGCCGCGCTGAAGACCAACGGGCTGGACGTCGACGTGCAATATGCCAAGCGGTTCAGCGAGAACGCCTCGCTGAACGCCAATCTGACGGTCAGCTACATCTTCAACCGCCTGAACTATGTCTATATCGCCGAGCCGGATCGGTATGACCGTCAGGACAGCATGCTGGGCGATCCTAAGTGGCAGG
Organism: Sphingomonas sp. SORGH_AS_0879; assembly: GCF_030819175.1. NCBI lineage: Bacteria > Pseudomonadati > Pseudomonadota > Alphaproteobacteria > Sphingomonadales > Sphingomonadaceae > Sphingomonas > Sphingomonas sp. SORGH_AS_0879. Next base: position 805,529 of record NZ_JAUTBJ010000002.1, on the reverse strand, counting down.
CCCGTTTCAACCTGAACGGCAAGGTCGGCCTGATCGATTTCGGCTATACCGCACGCTATGTCGGTCGGCAGATCGTGTCGGGGCTGGTCTACGAGACCTTCTTCGCGTCTCAGGGTCGCCCAGCACTCAACCCGGATGCCCGCCCCTTCGTCTATTACAGCCCGATCGTCTATCATGACGCGCGGATCGGGGTGAACGCGACGGAAAAGTTCCGCCTTTATCTGGGCGTGGACAACATCACCAACCAACTGCCGCCCTATGAACTGACGGGCATCGCCAACACCCCCACCGGCAACGACGCGATCTATCCGAACATCGGTCGCTTCCTGTACGCGGGCGTGGAAGCCCGCTTCTAAGATACGCAGCAATTACCCACCAACTTGGGGTCGCCTCATGAAAAGGCGGCCCCTTTTTCTTACCCTCGCGCGAAACGCTGTCCCAGGCCGGTCAGCAACTCATATTGCGACACGCCCGACACGGCGGACGCCTGGGCCAGGTCATAGGCCATGGCCAGCCAGTCGCCCTCGCGCAGGTCGGGGCGGGCGCTGACATCGACAGCGAGCAGATCCATCGACACCCGGCCCAGCACGGGCAGGGTCGCGCCGTCGACCATCGCGGCCCCCACGCCCGACAGCGCGCGGCGATAGCCATCGGCATAGCCCAGGTTCAGGATCGCGACCTCGGTATCGGCGGGTGCGGTCCAGGTGGCGTTGTAGCCGACCGTCTCCCCGGCGGGCACGCGGCGGCGTTGCAGGATCTGCGCTTCCGGAAAGCCCACCTGCCGCAGGGGCCCCGCCATGTCGGGACGGGGTATGCCGCCGTAAAGCGCCAGGCCGGGGCGGGTCAGATCGAAATGATAGTCGGCCCCCAGCCCGATTCCCGCCGAATTGGCGAGGCTCATGCGTCGCGCGGGAGTGCGGCCCCTCAGGCTGGCGAACGCACCCTGCTGCCGCGCGTTCATCGCCACATCTTCGTCGGCGCAGGCCAGATGGCTGAGCAGTGTCTCGATCTCCAGCCTGTCGAGCAGACCGTCGCGCACCGCCTCCATCGAAACGCCGAGGCGGTTGATGCCGGTATCGACCATCACGTCGCACGGGCCACCGCCACTCTCGCGCCAGCGCGCGACCTGTTCGGGACTGTTGAGCACGGGCCGCGCCACGCCCGCACGCGCCGCCGCCACATCCTCGGCCCGCAGGCCATGGAGGACCGACACGGTCAGCCCCAGCGGCGCCAGCGCCAGCGCCTCGGCCCAGTTGGCGACGAAGAAATCGCGACACCCCGCGCCCGCCAGCGTCTCGGCGACCAGCGATGCCCCCAGGCCATAGCCATTGGCCTTCACCGCCGCACCGCATGCCGCCGCACCGCTCCAACGGTCGAGCGCCTGCCAGTTGGATCGAAGCGCGTCACGGTCGACACGCAGGCGGAGGGGAGCGGCTATGTCCATCACCCGCCGGGCTTTAGGCCGCATTGCGGGGCGGGAAAAGGCGGGTCGGGTTTTTCCCATCATCCCCCCCTCCGTTCAGCCTGAGCGAAGTCGAAGGCCAAGGGAATCCCCGCGCCACAGGCTTGTGGCGAGGGCATAGCGTGGCCTTCGACTTCGCTCAGGCCGAACGGGGGTTGGGTTATCGCAGGGTGCGGATGATGCCCGAGAAATCGACCTGTGGCTGCCCCTCGCCCACGAACGCCGCATAGAGTTCCGCCGCGCGCGCGCCCATCGGCGTAGTTGCGCCCGCATCGCGTGCGGCCTCCATCGCCAGCTTCAGATCCTTCAGCATCAGTGCCGCCGCGAAGCCGCCCTGATAGTCGTGATCGGCGGGCGTCTCCGGCCCGACACCGGGGACCGGGCAATATTTGGTCATCGACCAACTCTGCCCCGAGGATACCGAGGCGATGTCGTAGAAGGTCTGCGCCTCCAGCCCCAGCTTCTCGGCCAGCACGAACGCCTCGCAAGTGGCGATCATCGTCGCGCCGAGCAGCATGTTGTTGCAGATCTTGGCCGCCTGCCCCGCGCCATTGCCTCCGGCATGGATCACCGCCTGGCCCATGGCCGACAGGAAAGGCTCGGCGCGGTCGAACGCTTGCCTGGCGCCACCGACCATGAAGGTCAGCGAGCCCGCCCGGGCCGCCGCGATCCCGCCCGAGACGGGGGCGTCGACCGCCATCATGCCCTTGGCCTGCGCCGCCTCCGCCACCCGGCGCGCGGTGGCGACGTCGATGGTCGAGCAGTCGATCAGGATCGCGGAGGGCGGCGCGGCGGTGAAGACGGCATCGGCATAGACGCGCTCGACATGGGTTCCGGCGGGCAGCATGGTGACGACCGCCTCCACGCCTTCCATAGCCGCGACGGCGCTGTCGACGGCCAGGCACCCTGCCGCTTCCGCCGCCGCCAGCGCGTCCGCCGACAGGTCGAAGGCGCGGACGTCATGCCCCGCCTTCGCCAGATTGGCGGCCATCCCGCCGCCCATATTGCCCAGGCCGATAAAGGCGATCCGCGCCATGATGCTCTCTCCTACATTTTCTTTTTCTTCCCCCCTCCCCCAGGCGGGAGGGGCTGGGGGAGGGCAAGGCCACAGGCGATGGTCTCGGTGAGACTTCCTGCTCTCCCCCATCCCAGTTTCAGGTAAACGATGCCCCGCATCGTTTAGGTCATGCCGGGGGCATGACCGACCTGAAACTCGTTTACGGGAGGGGCGTGGGACTCACTGCCCTGTCCAGTTGGGGCTGCGCTTCTCCACGAATGCCGCCATGCCTTCCTTTTGATCGGCCGAGCCGAACAGGCCGTGGAACAGCCGCCGCTCGAACTGCACGCCCTGGGCCAGCCCCATGTCGAAGGCGGCGTTGACCATTTCCTTGTTCGCGCGGACCGCGATCGGGGCGAGCCCCGCGATGGTCGCCGCGGTCTTGAGCGCTTCCTCGACCAGATCGGCAGCGGGGACGATGCGCGCCACCAGCCCGGCGCGCTCGGCTTCACTCGGCGTCCATCATCCGGCCGGTCAGGCACATCTCCATCGCCTTGGCCTTGCCGACCGCATGGGCGAGCCGCTGCGATCCGCCCATGCCCGGCGTCACGCCCAGCTTGATCTCGGGCTGGCCGAACCTGGCGGTGTCGGCGGCGAGGATGAAGTCGCACATCATCGCCAGTTCGCACCCGCCGCCCAGCGCATAGCCCGCGACCGCCGCGATGATCGGCTTGCGGGTACGGGTGAACTCGTCCCAGCCGGAGAAGTGATTTCGCCCGTACATGGCGGCGAAGTCCATCTCCTGCATTTCCTTGATGTCCGCGCCCGCCGCGAACGCCTTGGGGCTGCCGGTGATGACGGCGCAGCGCTGGTCCGGATCGGCGTCATAGGCGCGCATCACGTCCAGCAGTTCGGACAGCAATTCGGCATTGAGCGCGTTCAGCGCCTGGGGCCGGTTGAGCGTCACCAGGGTCACCGCCTCGCGGCGCTCGACGATCAGGGTGTTATGGTCGGTCATGCTGCGTCCTTCTCAGCGGTCGTCGGGTGTCCAGGCCTGCCCATCGGGGAGGGGGGCGAAGATATGGTCGATCATCGTGTCGGTGACGCCTTCCGGGGTCGCCGGGTTCCAGCGGGGCGCATTGTCCTTGTCGACTATCAGCGCGCGGACACCCTCGACGAAATCGGGCCGCTGCACGACATGGGAGGCGACGCCATATTCGCGAGCCATCTCCTCGGCGAAGTCGGTGGTCAGCCTGCCCTCGCGCAGCAGTCGGAGCGAAACCTTGCAGGCCTGCGGCGACTTGGTGCGAAGGACCCCCAGTTGCTGCGTCGCCCATTCGCCGCCGTCAGCCGCCAGCGCGGCCAGTATCTCCTCCAGCGTGTCGGCGGCGAAGAGCCGGTCGATCTCCGCGGCATGGGCCATGATCTTCGCGGTCGGCGCAGGCGTGGAGAGCCGATCGAGCGCGGCGGCGATCTCTTGCGGCGCGGCGACGATCGCGACCTTGGCCTCCTCCAGCGCGGACGATGGGAGATAATGGCTGGCAAGGCCCAGCGCGTGCGCCTCCGCCCCATCGAGACGGTGCCCGGTCAGCGCCAGAAACTCGCCCATCCGCCCCGGCAGCCGCGAAAGATACCGGCCGCCGCCGACATCGGGGAACAGGCCGATGCCCGTCTCCGGCATGGCGAAGCGGGTATTCTCGGTGGCGACGCGGAAGCGGGCGGGAGCGGCAATGCCGACGCCGCCGCCCATGGTGATGCCGTCCATGAAGGCGACGATCGGCCTGGCATAGGTGAACAGACGGTGGTTCATCCGGTATTCGGCATGGAAGAAGCCCCGTGCCGCCTCGCCATCGCCCGCACCGCTTGTCGCCAGCAGGCGGATATCGCCGCCCGCGCAAAAGCCGCGCCCCTCGGCATGGTCGATGATGATCGCCTCGACCGAAAGGTCTGCGCGCCAGTCCTCCAGCGCGATGAGCACGCCCTCGCACATGTCGCGGGTCAGCGCATGGATCGCCTTGGGCCGGTTGAGCCGCAGTCGCCCGACCGGGCCTTGGCGGGTGACGATCAGATCCTGGGTCATGCGATCCTTTTACCTTCTTCTTCCCTACCGTCATCCCAGCGGAGGCTGGGATCTCTCTCAAGAACGCGACGCCTGTGGAGAAAGGCCCCAGCCTGCGCTGGGGCGACGGATTCACGCTTTCAACAAATCGCGCCCAACGATCATCCGCATCACCTGGTTCGTCCCCTCCAGGATCGAATGGACCCGCAGGTCGCGCCAGAAGCGCTCGATGGGATAGTCCATCAGATAGCCATACCCCCCATGGAGTTGCAGCGCCCGGTCGACCACCGACGATCCGGTATCGGTCGCGAGCCTTTTCGCCATGGCGGCGAAGCGGGTCTTGTCGGGCGCATTGTCGGTCACCTTGGCGGCGGCAAGGTAGAGCAAAGCGCGCGCCGCCTCCAATTCGGTCGCCATGTCGGCCAGGGTGAACTGGGTGTTCTGGAATTCGGCGATCGCCTTGCCGAACTGGCGGCGGTCCTTCACATAAGCGACCGCCTCGTCCAGACAGCGCTGCGCACCGCCCAGCGAGCAGGCCCCGATGTTCAGCCGCCCGCCGTCCAGCCCCATCATCGCGATACGGAATCCCTCGCCCTCCGCGCCCAGCCGGTTGGCGACCGGAACGCGAACCTGATCGAACATCACCTGCCGCGTCGGCTGCGAGTGCCAGCCCAGCTTGCGCTCGTTCGCACCGAAGGAGACGCCGGGCATGTCCTTGTCGATCACCAGGCAGGAAATGCCCTTCGGCCCCTCCTCGCCGGTGCGGACCATGGTGACGTACACCTCATTCTCGCCGCCGCCCGAGATGAACTGCTTGGAGCCGGAGACGACATAATGGTCGCCATCGAGGACCGCACGGGTCTTGAGCGCGGCCGCGTCGGACCCCGAACCCGGCTCGGTCAGGCAATAGCTCGCCATCCGTTCCATGGTCACGAGGTCGGGCAGATAGCGGCCCTTCACGTCCGCGTCGCCGAAGCGGTCGATCATCCACGACGCCATATTGTGGATCGAGATGAACGCGCTGGTCGAGGGACAGCCATAGGCCATCGCCTCCATGATCAGCGCCGCCTCCAGCCGCCCGAGCGCGATGCCGCCCGATTCCTCCGAGACGTAGATGGCGGCGAAGCCGAGGTCCGCCGCTTCCTTGATCGTGTCGCGGGGGAAGATGTGCTTCTCGTCCCACTCCGCCGCGAAGGGGGTGATGCGGTCGGCGGTGAAGCGGCGCGCCAGATCCTGGATTTCGCGCTGTTCGTCGGTCAGGTCGAATTGGGTCATCGAAATCTCTCGCTTCTTTAAGCCCCTCCCGCAGGCGGGAGGGGTTTGGGGAGGGCATGGAGTCTCATCGAGACCATCGCTTGTGGCCTGCCCTCCCCCATCCCCTCCCGATTTCGGGAGGGGCGTGCTGTTACGCCATGGTCGGGATTACGAACGCGTTCCCGCCATCGGCCGAGCCATCGGGCCAGCGCTGCGTCACCGTCTTCACCTTGGTCCAGAAGCGGACGCCCTCCATGCCGTGCTGGTTCACGTCACCAAAGGCCGAACGCTTCCAGCCGCCGAACGTATGATAGGCCACCGGCACCGGGATCGGCACGTTGATGCCGACCATCCCCACCTCGACCCTTGCAGCGAACTCCCGCGCGGCATGGCCGTTACGGGTAAAGATCGCGACGCCGTTGCCATATTGGTGCTCGCTGGGCAGGCGCACGGCCGTCTCGAAATCGGGAGCGCGGACGATTTGCAGGACGGGGCCGAAGATTTCCTCCCGATAGCTTTGCATGGCGGGCGTCACCCGATCGAACAGCGACGGGCCGATGAAGAAGCCGTCCTCATAACCCTGCAACTGGAAGCCGCGCCCGTCCACGACCAGTTCCGCGCCCTCGTCGACGCCGGTCTGGATCCAGTCCTCCACGCGGCGTTTGTGCGCGGCGTTGACCACGGGGCCGTAATGCGCCTGCGCATCGGTCGACACGCCGACCCGCAAAGCGTCGATCGCGGGGATCAGCTTCTCGCGCAAGGCGTCCGCCGTCTTGTCCCCCACCGGCACCACCACGGGCAGCGCCATGCACCGCTCCCCCGCCGAGCCGAAGGCCGCGCCCGACAGGTCGGCGACCACCTGATCCAGATCGGCATCGGGCATGACGATGCCGTGATTCTTGGCCCCGCCCATCGCCTGGACGCGCTTGCCCGCCTCGACTCCGCGCCGATAGACATAATGCGCGATGTCGGAAGACCCGACGAAGCTGACCGCGCTGATCGCCGGATGGTCGAGGATCGCATCGACCATCGCCTTGTCGCCGTGGACGACCTGGAGGATGCCCTCGGGCGCCCCCGCCTCGCGCATCAGTTCGGCGAGGCGCACCGGCACCGAGGGATCACGTTCCGACGGCTTCAGGATGAAGGCGTTGCCGCAGGCGATGGCGACACCGAACATCCACATCGGGATCATCGCCGGGAAGTTGAACGGCGTGATCCCCGCCCCGATGCCCAGCGGCATGCGCATCGAATAGACGTCGATGCCCGGCCCCGCCCCTTGCGTATATTCGCCCTTCAATGCGTGGGGGATACCGCAGGCGAACTCGATCACCTCCAGCCCGCGCTGGATGTCGCCCTTCGCGTCGGCGATCACCTTGCCATGTTCGGAGGAGAGCAGATGCGCGAGTGCGTCCATATTCTGCTCGACCAGTTCCTTGAAGCGGAACATGACGCGCGCCCGGCGCTGCGGATTGGTCGCGGCCCAGCCGGGCTGCGCGGCTTGCGCGGCGGCGACGGCACGCTCCAGCAACGCGGCATCGCCCAGCAGCACGCGGGCCTGCACCTGGCCGCTATTGGGGTCGAAGACGTCGCCCAGACGACCCTCGGGCCGGGCGGTGGCACTATCGGTCGCGGGCTGTCCACCGGCGACCACATGGTCGATCACGCGCATACACTCTCCTGTCGCGGGTCTGATGCCCGACTCTTGGGCTTGTAATTATATTGCTCTCGCGTGAAATCCAAGTCGCGTCCGAACAAAAGCGGCCAAGCCTCCGCTCCCGCGTCAGGGTGCCCTGTGGAGCCACCATGATGCCCCCGCACCGATCAGCGCCGCGCCCGAAGCCGCCGCCAGGGCGACCATGCCGCACCAGGGAAACAGCCACGCCCCCAGTCCCGCCCCCAGCAGGAACCCGGCCCATAGCGCCAGATAGGGCACCCACGCCCAACGACCGCGCCCCGCGATCATCCGCGCCAGATGCTGCCCGATCTTGACCAGCGTTCCTGTCATATAGGTGACGCCGATGCTGACCTCTCCATCACGCTCGAACGTCGCGTTGAGCGCCCCCATCGCCACGACCATCGCCAGCGCGGGCCATCCCCCGCCCCCTGCCGCCACCGCCAGAAGCATCGCGACCAACATCAGGACCGCGACCTGCCCATAACGGGGCGAGGCCAGCCGGATCAGCGTGCCGATCATCACGCCACCGACGAACAGGCCGAGCAGCAGGGCAAGGATTGAGACGGCCCCCGAAGGCCGCCCCTCCGCCGACACGATGTGCACGGCCAGCATGGTGCCGTTCCCGCTCATGAAGGAAACGAAATAGCCGCCCAGATGCTGGAAACCGATCGCGTCCACATAACCCGCCAGCAACGCCAGACCGGTGGCGAGGGGCCAGAAGCGTCGGTCGGATCGGATCATGGTTTCACGTCATAGCAGCCGGAATTGCTGCCGCCACTCCCATCGTCGTCCGGGAAAGTCCAGGGTGCGCCGGATCGGATTCCCCGTCACGGCGTTGGGACGGCTCCAGTCTGGGAAGAAAGCATGGCCGGGGCGCTCGTGGAAATCTGGTTGACCATATCGGCGCTGTCGTCGCTGGTCATCCTGTCCCTGGCGATCGGCTATAGCGACATGCGCCTGGAACGTCGGTTCCGCCCCAAGGCGATACGCTTGCGCAAGGCCATGGTCGGAAAGCGCCCCTTCCCGCGCTGAGGCGAGGCATTGGGAGCCCGTTCGCGCCGGGCTCGCCAGGGGATCAGATCATGTGCAGCAACCGGTGCAACAGACCGGGACGACGCGTGCGCATTTCCATGTAACGGGCCCGATCGTCGGCGAAGCGGCGATAAAGGGCGTCCAGGCGCTCTTCGCGCGGAAGGTCCGAAATCCGCGGTGGCGGCATATGACTGGCCATGATGATCCCCCTCCTGTTGAAGCGTTGCATTTCAACGACGAACGGGGTGACTTGTTCCCCTTCGATGACAACATGGTCATCGCGTTTCGCGGTTCCATTCCCCCTGCGGATCATGTCCATCCCGCCGGACATGCCCGGATCGGCACCACCATTCATGAACGTCTCGTAAGATTTCCGTAAGGGGTGCGTCAGGGCACACCCCCTATCGCCCGGCGCCAATATCCCAGCCTCTCGCGCCGAAAGAAGCCGATGCACGCCAACCCTGCCGACGAAACGCTACCCGAAACCCGTCGACTTTCCTCCGCGCAGCAATGGCGCTGGGTGGGGATCGCCGCCGCCGTGCTGGTGGGCGTGCTGATCCTGATTACGGTCATCGGCAAGCTGACCCATAAGGAAGAGATGCCGCCGCCCCCGCCGCCGCCGGGCACGCTGCGCCTGTCGAAAGACCAGTTGGACGCGATGCCGACCATGCGCGTCGGGCTGGGCGCGTCGGGCGACCAGACGATGGCGACGGGGGCGATCACCGTCGATGGCACCCGCTCGACCCCGGTGCTGATGCCCTATGCGGGGCAGGTGGTGCGCGTGCTGGCCGATGCGGGTCAGGTGGTGCGCCAGGGCCAGCCGCTGCTCCTCATCAAGACCAGCGATTTCGTCGATGCGCGGTCGGGCCTGTTCTCGGCCCGTGCCGCCTATCAGAACGCGCAGGCGCAACTCGTCGCGGCGCAGCGCAATGCCGACCGCCAGCAGCAGATCTATGAAACCGCCGGCGGCGCGCTGAAGGATTATCAGCAGGCCAGGGCCGACCTCGCCGCCGCGCAGGCGAGCGCCCGCACCGCCGCCGCCTCGCTCGGCGCCGCGCGCGACAAGCTGGCGATCCTCGGCAAGTCGCAGGGTGAGATCAACCGGCTGGAGAATGTCGGCGAAGTCTCCGGCATCCACGACATCACCACGCTGCACGCGCCGATCAGCGGCGTCATCGCCTCGCGCGATGTCGCGGCCGGGCAATATGTCTCGCAGGGCGGCGACAAGCCGGTGATGACCATCACCGACCCCTCGCGCGTCTGGCTGGTCGCGCAGGTGGCCGAGAGCGATGCCGAGAATGTCCGCGTCGGCGATCCCGTCGAGGTGACGACGCCCGCGCTGCCGGGCCGCGTCTTCCACGCGACGATCGATCTGGTCGGCGCCGCGCTCGATCCGCAGACCCATCGCCTGCCGGTGCGCGCCTCGATCCCCAACCCCGACAAGGCGCTGAAGCCCCAAATGTTCGCCAGCTTCGCGATCAAGCATCGGAATGCGGGCGAAGCGATCCGCGTCCCCGCCGCCGCCGTCATCCATGAAGGCGACGCTGCGCGCGTCTGGATCATGCGCCCCGACGGCCTGCTGGTCGCGCGCGACGTGACGACCGGGGAATCCTCCAATGGCCTGGTCACCATCACATCGGGCCTGAAGCCGGGCGAGAAGATCGTCACCTCGGGCGCGCTCTTCGTCAACGAAGCGGGGATCGGCGAATAATGAACCGCATCGTCGACTTCGCGCTGCGTCAGCGATTGCTGATCGTCGGCCTGTTCATCGCGATGATCGTCGCTGGCGTCATCGGCTTCATCAACCTCAACATCGAGGCCTATCCCGACCCGGTTCCACCGATGGTCGAGGTCATCACCCAGACCCAAGGCCTGTCGGCCGAGGAGATGGAGCGTAACGTCACCATCCCGATCGAGGTCCAGATGGCGGGCATCCCGCACCTGACCGCGATCCGCGCGATCAGCCTGTTCGGCCTGTCGGACATCAAGATCCAGTTCACCTACGACTATACCAACGAACAGGCGCGCCAGCAGGTCATCAACCGCCTGTCGCAGCTGCCGCCGCTGGCCGGTGGCGCGCAGCCAACGCTGTCGCCGACCTCGCCGGTGGGCGAGATCTATCGCTATCGCATCGCCGCGCCCAAGGGCTATTCGGTGATGGACCTGAAGACGCTGCAGGACTGGGTGCTCCAGCGCCGGTTCAAGCGGATTCCGGGCGTGATCGACGTGACCGGCTGGGGCGGTCGCTTGCGCGCCTATGACGTGGTCATCGACCAGAACCGGCTGAACGCCCACGGCGTGACGGTGGCACAGGTGCTGGCGGCCTTGTCCAAGAGCGACGGCAATGTCGGCGGCCAGACGATCAACTTCGGCGAACAGGCCGCGATCGTGCGCGGGATCGGCCTGATCCAGTCGCCCGACGCCATTCAGAACGTGCTGGTCGGCGAGGCGGGCGGCGCGCCCGTGCTCATCAAGGACGTCGCGACCGTGAAGGTCGGCAACGCGCCGCGCATGGGCATCGCCGGCTACAACAATGACGACGACATCGTGCAGGGCATCGTCCTGATGCAGCGCGGCGCCCAGTCCATGCCGACGATCAAGGCCGTCCAGGCCGAGGTCGCCAATATCAACGACAGCGGCGTCCTGCCCCCCGGCGTCCATCTGGAGCGGATCTATGACCGTTCCGACCTGATCAACCTGACCATCCACACCGTCATGGAAAACATGGTGGTCGGCATCCTGCTGATCTTCGCGCTGCAATGGCTGTTCCTCGGCAATCTGCGCTCGGCGATCATCGTGGCGGCGACCATCCCCTTCGCGCTGGCCTTCGCGATCCTGATCCTGGTGTTGCAGGGGGAGAGTGCGAACCTGTTGTCGGTCGGTGCGCTCGACTTCGGCCTGGTGGTCGATGCCTGCGTCATCATGGTGGAGAATATCTTCCGCCACATGGTCGAGCGTTCGGCGGCGGTGGAGAACGGCCAGGGGCGCTATACCATGGCCAGCCGCTTCGGCGCGGTGCTGGGCGCGTCGTCCGAGGTCAGCCGCGGCATCTTCTTCGCCGCCGCGATCATCATCGCCAGCTTCCTGCCGCTGTTCACCCTGACCGGGGTGGAGGGGCATATCTTTGGCCCGATGGCCAAGACCTATGCCTATGCGATCAGCGGCGGCCTGCTCGCGACCTTCACCGTCGCGCCGGTGCTGTCGACGCTGCTGCTGCCGGACAAGCTGGCCGAGACCGAGACCTTCATCGTCGGCAAGCTGCGCCGCGTCTATGAACCCGCCGCATCCTTCGCGCTGCGCAACAAGATCGTGACGATCGGCGGCGCGGTGTTGATGCTGGGCCTGGCATTCGTGGGCGTGCGGTCGCTCGGTATCGAGTTCCTGCCGCATCTCGAAGAAGGAAACATGTACATCCGCGCCACCCTCCCCTCCTCGATCAGCCTGGAGGCGGGCGAGAAGGTGACCAACGAGGTGCGCAAGATCATCGCCACCTACCCGGAAACCAACGCGGTCCTCTCCGCCCATGGCCGCCCGGACGACGGCACCGACGCGACCGGCTTCTTCAACATCGAGTTCTTCGTGCCGCTGAAGCCGTTCGACACCTGGCCGAGCGGCATGACCAAGGAGAAGCTGATCGAGGAGTTGTCGGGCAAACTCGCCAAGCAATATCCGGGCGTAGACTTCTCTTTTTCGCAGATCATCGAGGACAATGTCGAGGAAGCCGCCTCGGGCGTGAAGGGCGCCAATTCGATCAAGCTGTTCGGCCCCGACCTCGTCACGCTGGAAAAGCTGGCCAACCAGATCAAGGCGCAGATGGCCAAGGTGAAGGGCATCGAGGATCTCGGCGTGTTCGAAATCCTGGGCCAGCCGACCGTCCGGATCGATGTCGATCGCGCCAGGGCCGCGCGCTATGGCCTGACGCCCGACGACATCAACGCGACCGTCGCCGCCGCCATCGGTGGCCAGTCGCCCGCCGACCTGTACGAGCCGGGCACGGACCGCCACTTCCCGATCATCGTGCGGTTGCAGCCGACCCAGCGCGACTCGCTGGAATCGGTGCGCAACATCACGATCGGCGCGCCCTCGCCCGACGGCAACGGGACCATCCAGGTGCCGCTGTCCGAGGTGGCGAACGTCAAGCTGACCACCGGTGCGTCCTTCATCTATCGCGAGCACCAGGAACGTTACGTGCCGATCAAATTCTCGGTGCGTGGGCGCGATCTGGGCAGCGCGGTCGAGGAGGCGCGGTCGCGGATCAACCAGAATGTCCATCTGCCGCCAGGCTATCATCTGGAATGGGCGGGCGAACTGGACAATCTGAAGAACGCCATCGCCCGGCTGGAGATCGTGGTTCCGATCAGCCTCGTGCTCATCCTGCTGCTGCTCTATGCCAATTTCGGCTCGATGCGGGACAGCCTGCTCGCCTTCTCCGCGATCCCGATGGCGATCGTGGGCGGCGTGCTGGCGCTGGCCCTGACCGGCACGGCGTTCAGCATCTCGGCGGCGATCGGCTTCGTGGCCTTGTTCGGCATTGCGGTGATGGACGGGATCCTGGTCGTCACCACCTTCAACAACGCCATCGACGAAGGCGCGCCGCGTGAGAATGCGCTGGCCACCACCGTCAAGAACAGCCTGCGCCCCGTGGTCATGACCTGTCTGGTCGCCGCGATCGGCCTGCTGCCCGCCGCCCTGTCGCACGGGATCGGCAGCCAGGTGCAGAAGCCGCTGGCGCTGGTCGTGGTCGGCGGCATGACGCTGGCCCCGGTGCTGATCCTGCTGGTCCTGCCGGTGCTGATCAGCCGCTATTCGGTCCGTGTGCCGCTGTCGCAGCGCAAGAAGAAGGCCGACCATTTCCACGACGACCAGGCCGAAACGGGAGCCACGGCATGAAGCGTTTCCTGACCCTGCCGCTGCTGGCGTGCGTCTCCGCCTGTGCGGTCGGCCCGCACGACCTCGATGCCCATGCCGGCCTGCCGCCGATGAACCCGGCGCCAGTGATCGCCCCCGCGGCCGGCCCGGCGCAGACGGTGTCGGCGCAGGTCGCGCCCGAATGGTGGCACGCCTTCGGCAATGCGCAACTCGACGCGCTGGTGGCGGAGGCATTGGCGCACAATAACGACGTGGCAGTGGCGGAAGCCTCGCTGCGTCAGGCGCGGGAGCAGGCGCGGGCGACGCGCGGCTCGCTGCTCTTCCCCCAGGGCGGGCTGAGCTATCAGGCGCAGCGGACCCGCGTGTCCAACGCGCTGTCCCCCGCCGTCGCCGATGCCAACCAGCAGCTTTACACGCTGCACACCGCGCAGGTCAGCGTCTCCTATGACGTCGATGCGTTCGGCGGCAACCGGGCGCAGGTCCGTTCCGCCGTCGCGCGCGCCGAGGTGGAGCGGCACCAGCTTGACGCGGCCCGGATGACGGTGGCGGCGAACCTCGTCACCGCGCTGATCGAACGGGCGAGCCTGGCCGAACAGGTCGCCGCCGCCCAAACGGCGGTTCAGGTCAACCGCGACATCCTGTCCGCGCTGCAACAGCGTCAGCGGCTCGGTGCGGTCGGCGCGTCGGACGTGTCGACGCAACAGGCGGCACTCGCCACCGCCGAAGGGGCCCTGCCCCCGCTGGTCCGGGCCGAAGCGGCGCAGCGCACCGTCATCGCCACGCTGATCGGGCGTCCGGCGGGATCGGCCCTGCCACCGCTTCCCGAATTGTCGCAACTGACCCTGCCGACGGAATTGCCCGCCATCGTGCCGTCGGAACTGGTCCATCGCCGTCCCGACATACTGGCGGCCGAAGCCCAGTTGCAGGGCGCCGGGGCCGATGTCGGGGCCGCCATCGCGGCGCGGCTGCCCAGCATCCAGCTTTCGGCCAATGCGGGCGGGTCGGCACAGAATTTCGGCGACATGTTCAAGAGCGGCAATCCCTTCTGGGCCCTGCTTGGCGGGATCACCCAGCCGCTGTTCCACGCCAATGCGCTGCGTCACCAGCAAAAGGCGGCGGAGGCCGCGCTGGAGGGGGCCAAGGCCCAGTATCGATCGGCGGTGCTCCAGGCGTTCGGCAATGTCGCGGACTCGCTGACCGGCCTGTCCACCGATGCGCAGGCCCTGGATGCGGCCCAGCGGGCGAGCAACGCGGCGGGCCAGGCGCTGACCTTCGCGCGGCGGCAACTGGCGCTGGGCGATGTGGGCACGCTGCAACTGCTCAACGCGACCGCGACGGACGCGCAGGCCCGGTCGCAGTTGATCCAGGCCAAGGCGGCGCGGATGACGGATACGGTGGCGCTGTTCCAGGCGGCCGGAGGGCCGGTCACGGGGTCGTGAGGGTTGCGGGGTAGGTCAGTATAAGGCCCGCCCCGCCCTCCGTTCCGCCTGAGCGAAGTCGAAGGCCAAGGGATTTCGGTTCGCAGGGAGCGTGGGAGACGGTTGTCTTCTCGTTTCGCCCCACCCACCCCGGCGGAGGCCGGGGCCCCAATGCCACGTCTTTGGCGGCGTGGTACGCCGATGCGTGGGAGGCATAGGCAGCCCGCTCTAGACAGCGCACCGCAACTGGACCCCGGCCTCCGCCGGGGTGGACCATGAAGAATCGGGCCTTCGAGCGGCGAAGCCTATCCTTAGCGGAGGGGGAAAGCTCCAACGAAAAAGGGGAGAGCCCTCGCCCTCCCCTCTTCGATCAGAACAACCGGGTCAGCATATAGAACCCGGCCCCCATCACGGCGGAGGCCGGGATGGTGATGATCCAGGCGATCACCACATTCCCCGCCACGCCCCAGCGCACGGCGGACGCACGCCGCGCCACGCCCGCGCCGATGATCGAGCCGGTGATGGTGTGCGTGGTCGATACCGGGATCCCCAGGGCCGAGGCGCAGAAGATGACGATCGAGCCCGCCGTCGAGGCGCTGAATCCCTGATGCTGCGACAGCTTGGTGATGCGGGTGCCCATCGTCTCGATGATCCGCCAGCCGCCGGTCATCGTGCCCAGCGCGATCGCAATGTAGCAACAGATGGCGACCCAGTGCGGCACCTCGAACGGGCCCGACAGGCGGCCGGTCGAATAGAGGAGGACGGTGATGATCCCCATCGTCTTCTGCGCATCGTTCAGGCCGTGGCTGAGCGAATAGGCCGCCGAAGAGACGAGGTGCATCGCGCGGAAACTGCGCTCCGCCTGCCCCGCGGTCGACCGGCGCATCGCCCAACTGCTCAGCAGCATGACCAGCATGGCCAGCATCATGCCCAGCATCGGCGACAGCACGATGGCGAGCAGCGTCTTGTTCAGCCCCGCCCATTGCACCGCGCCCATGCCCGCATGCGCCACGCCCGCGCCGACCAGCCCGCCGACCAGCGCATGGCTGCTCGAGGAGGGGATGCCGCGCAGCCAGGTGATGACGTTCCACGCCATCGCCCCGCCCAGCGCGCCGAAGATGACGGCGGGGGTCACGATGCTCTGGTCGATCAGGCCCTTGCCGATCGTCTCCGCCACCTTGTGCAGGCTGGGAAAGGCGACGGTCAGGAAATAGGCGGCGAAATTGAAGAAGGCCGCGAACAGGACCGCCGCGACCGGCGACAACAGCCGGGTCGCCACCACCGTCGCGATCGAATTGGCCGCGTCATGCAGCCCGTTGAGATAATCGAAGGCCAGCGCGACCAGGATCAGGCCGACCAGCAGCGGAAAGGCGAGTTCGTGCATGATCCGCGCCTCAGGCGTGATCGATGACGATGCCGTCGATCTCGTCGGCGACATCCTCGAACGCGTCGAGGATGCGCTCCAGATGCTTGTACACTTCCTTATGGATGACGAAGCGCAGCGTGTCGCGCTCGCCGCATTCGTCCAGCGTGCGCTTCAGGCCCGCCGCATGGATATCGTCGGCGCGGCCCTCCAGCCGGACCAGTTCCTCGGTCAGCGCGTGGAGCCGGTCGCCGTTGCGCGCGACATCGCGCATCAGCGGCATCGCCTCGACGGTCAGCTTGGCCGCCTCGACCGCAACCGCCGCCATTTCGCGCATTTCGGGCGCGAAGCTGGTCAGCCGGTACAGGCCGATCGCGGTGGCCGCCGCATTCATCTCGTCGATCGTGTCGTCCATCGACCCGATCAGCGAGGTGATCGAGGCACGGTCGAAGGGCGTCAGGAAGGTCGAACGGACCGAGGTCAGCACGTCGCGCGTGATCTCATCGGCGTCATGCTCGCGCGCGGCGATCACGGCGATCTCGTCGGCGGTGCTGCCCGCCGCGTCGAACAGCCGAACGGTGGCCTCGGCCCCCGCCAGGATCGTCGCGGCTTGCGCCTCGAACAGTTCGAAGAAATTTCCCGTCTTCGGCAGGAGGCGTTGGAACCAGGCGAACATCAGTCGGCAAACCCCGATAGTGATCCGATACCGCGCGTTCTTCACCCATGGCCTTTTGGGGCCACGGCAGCGCGCCGGACCGTGAAAAAGGCCATGAACCGAAGACTGCACGAACGCCGCCCCCCTGACCAGACCCGGACCCCACGTCAAGCAAAACCGGGTTACAACAATGTGACAGTCCCGTCACGGCAGAACGGTCGCGTGGCGGGGCAGTGCGATCGACGATCGGTATCAGGAGATCCTATCCCGCGAGCATGTCGCGTGATTTCCGTCCGGCTTCGTTCGCGACCGGGTTCGCCTCGGAACGGCGGGGGCATGACGGATCTCCGTTTCACCTCGCATCGTCGGCGGACCGTTTCCCGTCAGGCCAGTTTTCCCGGTCGATTGTGCCTTTGGTGCATCACCTCTGTCACGCAAGCGCCATAATGCGCCTCTAACCGCCCGCCTTACCGGGAGATTAGCAATTAGTCGGGCGGCACGTACCGCCTGCCGGAGCTGGGGAATATTATGAAGTCGGTTATCAAGACCGCGGCGCTGCTGGGCGCCGCGTGGGGAACGCTGGCGGCCGTACCGGCCATCGCACAGGCCGCCGATCAGGGCGCGGGCACCGCCGCCGCGACCGGGGATCAGGCGGCACCGCAGGAAGGCCTGGGCGAGATCGTCGTCACCGCCGAGCGTCGTTCGGAAAATCTGAACCGCGTGCCGGTGTCGGTCGGCGTGGTCAGCGGCCAGGACATCCGCGCCTTCCAGCAGGGCGGCGAGGACATCCTCGCTCTGTCGGGCCGCGTGCCCGGCCTTTATGCCGAGACGACGACGGGCCGCATCTTCCCGCGCTTCTATATTCGCGGCCTGGGCAATATCGACTTCTATCTCGGCGCGTCGCAGCCGGTGTCGATCATCCAGGACGATGTCGTGCTGGAGCATGTCGTGCTGAAGTCGAACCCGGTGTTCGACGTCGATCAGGTCGAAGTGCTGCGGGGCCCTCAGGGCTCGCTGTTCGGTCGCAACACGACCGCGGGCATCATCAAGTTCGACACGATCAAGCCGACGCAGAGCTTCCAGAGCCGCGCCACCGCCTCGATCGGCAGCTACAACACGATCAGCATGGACGCCGGTGTCGGCGGTCCGCTGATCCGCGACGTGCTGGCCTTCCGCCTGTCGGCCTTGGTGCAGCATCGCGACAACTGGGTGGACAATGTCTATTCGGGTACCAGCCTGGACGGCACGCTGACCCCGAAGAAGGACGCCATGGGCGGCTTTACCGAGCGCGACGTGCGGCTCCAGCTTCTCTTCACGCCGACCGACACGCTGTCGTTCAACCTGTCGGGCCATGCCCGCTGGTATGACGGCACCTCGACGCTGTTCCATCGCGGGGCGATCCAGAAGGGTTCGCGCGACGTGTCGGCCGAGCCGCGCGACCGGGTGGCCTATGACGAAGGCCGGAACAATCCCCAGTCGTACGACACGCAAGGCACCTCCCTGCGCGCCGCCTGGGATCTGGGGCCTGCCGAACTGACCTCGATCACCGCCTATGAAACCACCGCCGGGTTCAGCAAGGGCGACACCGATGGCGGCGCGGCGGCGAATTTCCCGGTGAACCGCGTGCCCAACGGCTATGGACTCAGCCAGGGTCAGGTGCGCGGGCTCGACCAGTGGACGCAGGAAGTCCGCCTCGCCTCGACCGGCAGCGGCCCGTTCAAGTGGCAGGTCGGCGGCATCTATTTCGACAGCCGCGACATCACCGACTTCTACCAGCGTGCCTTCCTGATCGGGGCCAACCCGAACAACTGGGTCCGCCTGCACGACGTCAACACCTCGTGGGGCGTGTTCGGTCAGGTCAGCTATCAGGCGACCGATCGCCTGACCCTGACCGCCGGTGGCCGCATCAGCGAGGACACCAAGCGGACCCGGCTGCTGCGCACCGCCGACAGCGCCGCCGGTGTCTCGACCTATCGTGGTCGCCGCGACGTGCGCCTGTCCGACACCCAGCCCAGTTGGGATCTGTCCGCGCTCTATGAGGTCAATCCGAACCTGAACGTCTATGTCCGCGCCGCGCAGGGCTTCCGTGGCCCGACCATCCAGGGCCGCTCGGCGGTGTTCAACTCGGACTTCACCACCGCCAATTCGGAAACCAACCTGTCGTTCGAGACCGGCTTCAAGTCGAAGCTGTTCGACAACACGCTGCGCCTGAACGCCGCCGCCTTCGCCTATCGCGTGAAGGGTATCCAGTTGAACGGCAACGACTCGGACGGCAACGGCGTGCTGTTCAACGCCGACAAGGCGGTCGCCTACGGCCTGGAGGCCGATGCGCAGTGGCTGCCGGTGCGCAACCTGGCGCTGTCGGCGGGCGTCAGCCTGTTGCATTCGGAAATCCGCGACAAGCGTGTCTTCGCCCAGACCTGCGGCCTGAACGGGGTGCAGGTGTGCACCGTGCTCGACCCGTTCGTCACCCGCACGGTGTTCGGGGCCAACGCCTATTTCGCGCAGATCAACGGCAACCCGCTGCCCAACGCGCCGGAATATAACGTCAACGTCGCCGCCAAGTACGACATCCCGCTGGCGAACCAGGGCAAGGCGTTCATTTCGACCGACTGGAATATCCAGGGCTATACGAACTTCGTCCTGTACCGGACCAAGGAGTTCACCTCGAACGGCAATTTCGAGGGCGGCCTGAGCATCGGCTATTCCGCGCCGAACGACGACTGGAGCCTGTCGGTCTTCGCCCGCAACATCACGAACGAGAAGAACCTGAAGGGCGTGATCGAGAACTATATGGCGGCGGTCTTCAACGAACCGCGCATCATCGGCATCTCGTTCAGCGGCAAGTATCGCTGATCGGTGTGACCGGTTGATGGGAAAGGCCCGTCCCTCGGCGTGAGGGGCGGGCCTTTTTCTTATGCCTGATCACTGTGGGGGCGTGCGCTTCGACTTCGCTCAGCGTGAACGGAGGGTGGGGGCGGGGGATGGGATATAGCTCCTCACTCCGTTCAGCCTGAGCGAAGTCGAAGGCCACGCCCCTCACCCGCCCCGCGCGCTCCCAACCCTGGCCCGCGCATGACGCTCGGCATGGGCGAAGAGCATGTCGAGATCTTCGCGCGCGATATCGAAACTGTCGTGCATGTCCTCCAGCGCGGCGTCGACATCCTCGGGCTGGATCAAGGCGACAGGCGTGGGCGGGATCACCGCCGGTTCATGCGGATAGCTGCGTCCGGTCGCGCGGTGGAAGAACATGCCCAGCGCCACCAGCGCGATCGAGTTGATCGCCACCGGCGCAAAGGCGAAGGCGAAGCCCGCCGCATGGATTCCCTGGCTGCCGATCACCGCGGTCAGCGCCGCCGCCCCGCCGGGCGGATGCAGGCAGCGCGCCAGCGACATGACCAGGATCGCGCCCCCGACCGCACACCCCGCCGCCAGCGGCAGCGAGGAGATGGCCTGGAACATCGCCACCCCGACCAGTGTCGACAGGACATTGCCGCCGACCACCGACCAGGGCTGCGCCAGTGGACTGGCGGGCACGGCGAAGACCAGCACGGCGGACGCCCCCAGCGGCGCGACGATGATCGGCAGGTCGGGGCCCAGCGGCGGCAGTCCACGGCACACGATGATGGTCAGCGCGATGCCGATCATCGCCCCGACACAGGCGATGAGACGACCGGGCAAGGTGGCTCCGGCAAGCAGGGGTTGGAAGAGGTGCATGGTGGCTTTTGGGGTTGGGGAAAGGAAAACGCGCTTTAGCGAGCAGCTTGCCCGATCTCCACGGACAATGGCTTGCGGTTGCAGCAGACGAACTTGGTCTTGAGCCCCTCCTCGCGGCAGGGGTGTTGGGGTGGGGGCTATGCCACGAGCGATGGCCTTGGCGAGACGTCCCGCCCTCCCCCATCCCCTACCGCCTGCGGGCGGGGAGCGGCAAGATGACGGCGTTGCCTGATCAAACCTCGGCCAGGAACACCACGCCGGGAATGGCGATGCTCCGCCCTGTCGCGGTCAGACGACCGTCCGACCCGATCCGGAACGCCACGACCGTTCCCGACCGCTCGTTCGCGACCAGCATCTCCCCCCGCCCCTCGCGCAGCAGGAAGAAGCGCGGCCAGTCGCCTCCGGTCGGGACATGCTGCACCGCCTTGGGCTCTCCCCTTGCATCCAACGCGAAGACGGTGATGCTGTTGGCCCCGCGATTGGAGACGTACAGCGTCCGCCCCGCCCGATCGATCGCGATATGCGCGGCATAGGAGGCAGGCCCCCCTTCGGGCACGAGCGCCCGTTCGCCCGCCGTGCGGAACCGGCCATCCTCCTGAACGTCGAGCACGAACAACCTGGTCTGCAACTCGCAGGCGACATAGGCACGCGGCAAGGTCGGGTGGCGGACCATATGGCGCGGCCCCGCCCCCGCCGGGGCCTGCCAGGCGAGGACCGGCTCGGCCAGCGTGCGCGCGGCGGGATCGAAGCGATAGGCGAAGATCGCATCCGCCCCCAGATCGACCGAATGCAGCCAGTGGCGGTCGGGGCTGAACCCCACCCAATGCGCGTGCGGGCCCGCCTGGCGGTCGGTATTGGGGCCGTTCCCATGATGCTGGAAAAGCTGCGGCTCGCCCGGCGCGCCGGTCCGCCGGTCGAGCCGGTAGAAGGCGACCGAACCGCTGGAATAATTGGCGACCGCCAGACAGGCCGATCTGCGGTCGAGCGCGGCATGACAGGGGTCCGCGCCGCCGGTGGACGCCCCGCCCCGCAAGCGCCAGCCGGGACCATAAGCGGCAACCTGCCCCTCGGCCTGTTCGCGCAAGACGTAGAAGGCGCCGCCCGGGCCGTTGCCGACGCCGAAAGAGGCGTTGACGATCCCCACCACCGGCTGCCCCACCCGACCATTCGCGATCGGGTACAGCCCCTTGCCGCCCTCATTGGCATAGGTGCCCGCGATCAGCCGGTCGCTGCCCGGCCCCTGCGCCAGTGCGGGTCCGATAGCACTCCCCAGCCCGATCGCCGCCGCCCCGACCATGATCTCGCGCCGTGTGGTCGTCATGCCTGTCCCCTCTTTCGCGGGCCCTTCAAACGACAAAGGGGGCGGGAAGGCAATCGCCTTCCCGCCCCCGATGGGCTCGATATGCGGCCAGTCGATCAGATCGCGACCACGCCGCCGTCATTCTTGGTGATGACGATGGTGGCCGAGCGCGGGCGGATCGTCGCCGCCGCCGAACCCGTCTGGCTGTCGGGCCAGTTGCTGGTCGGCGCGCTTGGATTGGTCGCGTCCTCGCCCGGATGCTGGATGTTGACGAAGACCGAGGTGCCGTCCGGGGTCGAGTGGATGCCGGTGATCTCGCACTGCTTCGGCCCGACCAGGAAGCGCTTCAGCGTCACGCCGGGCGCCTTGCCGATCCGGGTGGTGACGGTCGCCGAAGCGCCGCCCGCACTGCTCGTCACCGAGCGCGTGCCGCCATCGCCGACCCGGCCCGGAATTGCCGCCAGCATCATGCAGTTGGTGACGTCGGTAAAGGCGCCGTCGTCGGTCTGGATCCACATCACCGGCGTCTGCTGCCCGGCGACATTGCTCGGCAGGCTGAACCACAGGCCGTCGGGCGAGGAGAAGTCGTTGGTCGCGTCCAGCCCCGACAGGTTGATGTTCGTCGGGTCGAGGTCCGCACCCGCACCGAAGGCATAGACGTCCCAGGTGAAGCTGGTCGCCTCGGTCGTGTCGCCCGTCTCGCGGAGGCGCACGATATGGCCGTTGCGGTTGCCGACCGAGGTGGAGGGCGCATCGACATAGGCGCGCGGATTGGCCGCATCGACGCCGCTCTGGCTGCCCGAGGCGACCGGCTTGCGCGAGGCGTTGTTGGTCAACGTGCAATACATCTCGCCGGTCGCCGGATTGACGGCGGTCCATTCGGGCCGGTCCATCTTGGTCGCGCCCAGCGCGTCGGCGGCGAGGCGGGTATTGATCAGGACATCGGCCTGATCGGCGAAGGGATAGGTCGCGTTGGCCGAGGTCAGCCCGTTCTGCCCGAACACCAGCGGCATCCACTGGCCGGTGCCGTCCGCGTTGAACCTGGCGACATAGAGCGTGCCGGTATCGAGATATTTGTCGCCCACCGCCAGACGGTCGCTGGCGGTCGCGTCCGCGGCGCTCCACGGCGTCGCCGAGACGAATTTGTAGATATATTCGTTCTGCGCATCGTCACCCATATAGAAGGCGGGGCGGACACCCGCGATCATCCGGCCGCTCTGGCAACCCTCATGATTCATGCGGCCCAGCGCGGTGCGCTTGCGCGGGGTCGAGGCGGGATTGAACGGGTCGATCTCGACCACCCAGCCGAACTGGAACGGCTCATGGCGGAAGTCCGCCGTGCCATCGGCGGCGAGCGCCGCATCGGCGGTCGCGTTCCAGCGGCGGAAGACGGTGCTCGACGCATCGGACGGGGTCGCGGTCGCCCAGTTGTAGTTGCCGTTACGCGGCTCGCTGATGCCATAGCGGGCCAGCGAGACATTCTGCTTGGGATTGGTGGTGGCCCGCACCGCCGCGTCCCCGCTGAGACGACGGAAATAGCCCGCCCAATTCTCCTCGTTGGTCAGGTATGTGTTCCACGCCATGGTGCCGTTGGCGCAGTTGTTGATCGTGCCCCGCCCGCCGGTGCCATTGGTCGAATAGGCGGTCTTCAACCACGTATTGCCCTTGACCGGGCCGCTGAACGCCATGGGCGTGTTGGGGGTGATGCGACGGTTGAGCGCCGAGCCCTGGACGTAGGACCAGGTGCCGTTCGTGCGGGTGACCTCAATCACCGAGACGCCGTGGCACTCGATCTCCTTGATCGCCTCGGCTTCGGGGCGCGGAGCGGGCGTTGGGCCGTTGGCGTGGAGGTAAAGCTGGGTGATGTTCTCGTGGTTCAGGACGAGGAGACCGCGCGTGCTGTTCGTCGGATCGGGGGTCGAACCGCTGGCGGCAAGCCCGAAATAGCTCATGCCGTCATGATGGTCGCCCGCGCGCTGTGCGAAATTGGTGTCGGTACCGTTATTGGCGGCGGCCGCCACGCCCGAGGCGATCGGATCGCCCAGCCGGTACAGCACGGTCACGCTATAGCCGGACGGTACCGTCACCACATCGGCCAGGCTGTGCGGTACGGCGGTGAAGTCGAGCGTGATCGGCGTCACGGTGACCGTCACGCTGTTGTTCGTGACCAGCCCGTCGCGGCTCGTGATTTCCAGCTTGAAGGCGAGCTGCGTCGCGGTCGCCACGGCGGGCGCGCGGAACGAGGCGACCAGCTGGTTGGCGTTGGTCAGCGTGACCGACGGCCCCGCCGTCTGGCTCCAGTTGACGTTCGCCACCTTCCCGCTGCCCACCGTGCCGGTCAGCGTGACGGGGCGGCCCGCCGCAACGCTGGCGGTGCTGCCCGCCGCCGTGGCGGTGACCGCTTGCGGATTCTCGTCGTCGCAACCCGCCAGCAACGCGCCGCCGAACAGCGCGGTCGTCATCGCCGACACGCCGTGGCGCAACGTCTGGCGACGCGACAGGCGGGTGGCGATCAGGTCGCTCATATGGGTGTTGGTCGAACGGTTGGTATCGATGTCGCCATCGTCATAGGCGACCAGGCTGTTCATATCCGACATGGCAGATCCCCCGGGGCACCGCGCGGGGAAGGCGCGGTCTCACGCGCCGCCGTTTGCCGACCATCCAAGTCATCCCGGCTTCATTTCCGCGTCATGTCGGTGACGCAGGGATGACTCAAGGATGACATCACCTTCATCCCGTCGCATCGCTTGACTCCCCGCGCCGATCCGCCTAAGCGCACCCCCGCATCCAGACAGGTTCGCCTGTTCGGATTCCGTCCAAGACAGCAGGTGCCGGGGAATATGCCCTGGCTTAATCTCCTGCCGAGACGGGGAAAAGGATTTTGCCGGTCGCTCCAGCTTGCTGGTCCCGCCCGGTCTGCCCCGCGTTTCTCACGCGTCGGTTGCCCATTCCCCATCGCTGGACACCCCGAGGGGTGGTCACACCCCCCGGTCAAGCAACCGGGATGACCGTTCGCGGTCGTTCCAACCATGGAGAATGGCATGGATCGCGATCAAAAGACCCAGGCCGTCGCCGAACTGAACCGTAACTTCAACGAGGTCGGCGTGGTGGTCATCACCCGCAACCTCGGCATGACCGTCGCCCAGTCGACGGCCCTGCGCACGAAGATGCGGGAAGCCGGCGCGTCCTACAAGGTCTCGAAGAACCGGCTTGCCAAGATCGCAGCCCAGGGCACCGACTATGCCGGTGTCGCTGACATGCTGACGGGTCCCGTCGGCATCGCCAGCTCGATCGATCCCGTGGCCGCCGCCAAGGTGGCCGTGGAATTCGCCAAGACGACCGACAAGTTCGAGATCGTCGGCGGATCGATGGGTGCGAACGTCCTTGATGTCGCAGGCGTGCAGGCGCTGGCGACTCTGCCCTCGCTGGACGAGCTCCGGGCGAAGCTGGTTGGTCTCATCGTCGCTCCGGCGACGAAGCTGGCCACCATCACCCAGGCTCCCGCGGCGCAGATCGCCCGCGTCCTCGCGGCTTATGCCGACAAGGACAAGGAAGCCGCCTGATCTTCGGGCGTACACGACGATTTGAACTGACACACTCGGGCCATTTTACCCGGCCCGTATTGGAGATAAGAACATGGCAGACCTGAACGCGCTGGTTGACCAGCTGAGCGAGCTGACCGTCCTCGAAGCCGCTGAGCTTTCGAAGCTGCTCGAAGAGAAGTGGGGCGTCTCGGCCGCCGCTGCCGTTGCCGCGGCTCCTGCCGCTGGCGGCGCTGCCGCTCCGGCCGCTGAAGAGAAGACCGAATTCGACGTGATCCTCACCGGCGACGGTGGCAAGAAGATCAACGTCATCAAGGAAGTCCGCGCGATCACCGGCCTGGGCCTGACCGAAGCCAAGGCGCTGGTCGAAGGCGCTCCGAAGCCCGTCAAGGAAGGCATTGCCAAGGACGAGGCCGAGAAGATCAAGAAGCAGCTCGAAGAAGCCGGCGCGACCGTCGAGCTCAAGTAATCGGACTGCGGCAGGGCAACCTGCCGCACCCGTTCGCTTGTCGAGCCAAGGATAAGGGCGGCCCCTTCGCGGGGGTCGCCCTTTTCTTTTGCGCGTGCGCCATGGTCGCGGTTGCGACACTTCGCGACAACTCGATCAAACTTTTCAGATACCTGACGGCTAGGGATGCCTCTCCTCCCCTCCCACAGCCATGTCAGGATAGCGATATGACCCGTTCCAGAACGATCGCCTCGATCGCGGCCGCGCTAGCCGCCGCCATGCTGGTTTCGGCTCCCGTCGCGGCGCAGCGCGGCCCGCATCACGGCAAGAAGCACGTCTGCAAGATCGAAAAGAAGCACGGTAAGCGCGTCAAGATCTGCCGCTGGGTCCGTCGCTGATCCCTCCGGCCCGGGCGACGCGCTTGCCCGGCTCACCGACCGGCCGAACAGCATCGGAAAGCCCTCGATCATGCGTGCAGCGATCCTCGCCCCATGTTGCGTCCTGGCCGGATGCGCCGCCGATCGGCCGCACAGGGGCCCGCCGGACGATGGACGCCATGGCGGCTTTCCCGGCGGAGGGCACCCCGGCAGTCGCGGCCCGCTGTTCGCCAGCCCGATGGGCGAGCCCTTTCATGGCCCCGATGGCGAGCGGCGCTGGTTCGCCGGTGCCGATACGAATGGCGACGGCGCGCTGACCCCCGCCGAGTTCGAGGCGGATGCCCTGCGCTTCTTCGCGGTACTGGATCGCGGCAAGGACGGCGAAATCGATTCCGACGATCTGCAATGGTATGAGACCGAGCTGTTTCCCGAACTGCGCGTGGCCGGGCCGGGCGGCGGGGTTGCGCGCATGGCCGGTGGCCGTGGCGGCGGCGGACGCGGCGGAGTGGGCGGCGGACGCCGAGGCGGCGGCGGCATGGGCAGCGGACGCGGCGGCGGCGGCGATCAGCCCGACGGGCGCGCGGCGGCCAGCTTGTTGGGTCGCCAGGGCGCCGGGCGCTTCAGCTATCTCGGCATACCCGAACCGGTCGCTTCGGCGGACAGCAACTTCAATCGCGGTGTGTCTGCACAGGAATTCGTCGCGGCGGCGGACAAGCGCTTTGCGCTGCTGGACCTGAACCATGACCGGCGATTGACACTGGCCGAGCTTCCCTCGATCCATCGGGGCCGCGCCGCACCGGACGAAGGCGCGCGACCGGTCGGCTGATCGCCCCGCCCTAGCGTGACCAGGGCCGGGCCTGCCGCATGTCGAGGCGGCAGACCTGACGCAGTCCGTGCCGCGCGACATAGCGCTTCACCCGTGCCTCATAATCCCCCGCCAGCGGATCGGCGAAATGCCAGTCGGGCGGGTTGAAGGTCGAAAAGCCGTTGATCGTCGGCACCCGCCATTGTTCGGCCAGGAACATCGCATCGACATTGTGCGGATAGAGGGCATTCAGTTCGGCATTGACGTAGAGCGGCTCCCCCGCGCGCGATGCCACCACATAGAAGACGCGGCAGTCCGCAGGCGGCGGCGGAATCGCGTCCAGCGCGGCGCGCTGTTCGCGACGGCTGAGCGGCGCGGCGGTTTCCGCGCTCAGATTCTCGGCCAGTAGCAGCGTGACGATCGCGACGCCCCACCAGGGCTTGCTTCGCAGCAAGGCCGCCATCCGCGCACGCCAAGCATAGACGACGATCAGCAGGAACGGCAGGGTCAGCCAAAGCTGATAGCGCGACACGACCCGCAAACCCTTGGCCCCCGGCACCAGATAGAAGACCAGGTTCCACGGCGAGAAGATCCAGAATTGCAGCGTCAGCGCCCAGCCGACGATCATCGCCAGCGTGAAGGCGCGCCATTCGACCGACACGGTCGCCCCCTCCCCGACCGGACGGCGACGCAGGATACGCCATGCCGTGACGATCAACAGGATGCAGAAGATCGGCGGGAACCCGACCTCATGCTCGCCGCGCAGCACCCGCCCCGGCAGCGCCGGATCGTCGGGCAGCACTTGATGCACCAGCGCCAGCAACGGACGAAACATCCAACCCCAAAGGTAATTGTCCGGCCCGACATTCACCATGTCGATGACCGGCGTGATGAGATAGCCCAGCATCTCGAAATAGCCCTCGCCCCCCGTCTCGCGCAGCTTGGGCAGATAGACGGTCAGGAAGGGCAGGATCAGCACCGCGAAGCTGCCGAGGCCGCAGGCGATGGTCCCGGCATGACGACGGACCAGCGCGATCGTCGCGGTGGGCTGTGCCTGATCCCCCAGCACCGCCCGGCACAGCAGGAACAGACAGGCCGAGAAGATCGTGAACCAAGCCATATAATAGGATGTCATCAGCCACGCCGCGATCAGCGCGGCCAGCGCCACCGCCGACAGGCGCGCGCGGGTGTGCCGCCCCATCGCCTCGGCCCGAACGCATGCGATGGCCAGCATCATCGCGATCGGCAGCAAGGCGACGCTCTGTAACTGCGCATGGACCGCCTGAAGCGCGATGTTGCTCGCGATGGTGAAGGACAGCGCGACGAACAGCCCCGCCCCACGGCCCCAGCCCAGCGACCGCGTTACCAGCGCATAGGCCCCGAAAAATCCGACCGTCTTGAAGGTCAGGATGTTCAGCGTGTCGGCATGAAAGGGATCGGCGAACAGCCGCCAGAAGGAATAGGATAGGCCATAGAGGAAATAGCCATCGTTATAGCCCAGTGTCCCGCCATAGGGATGGAAGTAGAATCCGCCGTTCCACGGCGACACGCCCGACCAGACATTGCGCCAATGTTCGAGGATGGTCATCTCGATCAGCCCGTCCGCCCGGTCGCCGAAACCCAGGTCGAAACCACTGGCGATCGGCACGCGGAAGACGATGGCCATGGCGACGACATAGACCAGCCACAGCGCCGCGATGGCCCGTCCACGACCGCCCGGGCTTTGTCCGGCGGGATAGGAAGCCGGACAGGTCGCGGACGGGAGAGCGGATCGTTCACGGTGCATCGGTGCCGCGTAAATCCGCCTCACCTCCCTGTCGAGCGGTCATTCCGATCCGGGCCTATCGCCTGCCCCTCGAACTGCCATCCCTTCCGGCCAGCGCCCGGTCAGCTTCGACCGAGTCCGTGTGAGCCACTCCCCCTACAGGGAAGAAGGGGAGGAAGCCCTTCCGGCTCCACCCACCCGACATGACGAACCGCCCCGGCCATGATGGCCGAGGCGGCTGCGATATTCTCCCATCGGGTCGGGCCTGGCGCCCGTTCGGCTACTCCGCCGCCTCGACCGCCGCGCCCGCATCGGGCTGGCTATACGCCCGGTCCAGATAATGGTTGGCGATGATGTAATGCGCCCGGACCGCTGCCGGATGGGTCGCCTTCTGGGCCAATTCTAGTTCTGTTTCAGCACGTTGGTAGAAATAGTCTTCGTCAATCTCGGGGGACGTCATTTCAGGTCTCCGGGGTCCCATCGGCACGCCAATAACCCGCGCGCGTCCGGGATCTTCTCCAATATTCGTATATGGTTGGGAGGGCGTTTCGGTTCCCGCGCAACGGCCTCACGCACCCTCCATTCGGCGCAAATCCGTCGTTTTCGTCGCAACACTTTCTCCGCCATGCGGGACCGGCGGCGTCAATCCTCAAGCGTTGATCGGTGCCAGTAAAAAGCCGCCGCCCGGTTGCCCGGACGGCGGCCCTTTCGATTTCAATCCGTTAGCCGGATCAGTCGTTCAGATACTCACCGGCATCGGCGTCCGTGCCGTGGCCCGAGGGGGCGACCTCGGCCAGCGGATCGTTGCCGGTGCCGCCCGCGTCACGCGCCGAACGCGCCTGTTCGGCGGCCCGCTCTTCGGCGGCGCTGACCGGGGCGATGATCGCCTCGGCCAGCTTGCGCTGCTGCGCCCGGAGCGCCGCATCGCGGCTGGAGGCCGCCACGCGCAGGCGGTTCATGCCCGCACCGGTGCCCGCCGGGATCAGGCGGCCGACGATGACATTCTCCTTCAGGCCCATCAGCGTGTCCTGCTTGCCCTGGACCGCCGCCTCGGTGAGGACGCGGGTGGTTTCCTGGAACGACGCCGCCGAGATGAAGCTGCGGGTTTGCAGCGACGCCTTGGTGATGCCGAGCAGGACGGGCTTGCCCTGCGCACGCGCCTGGTTCGGCTCGAGCTTGTCGTTGATCGCGTCCATTTCCTCGCGATCGACCTGCTCGCCCTTCAGCAGCGTGGTGTCGCCGCCGTCGGTGATCTCGACCTTTTGCAGCATCTGACGAACGATCGTCTCGATGTGCTTGTCGTTGATCTTCACGCCCTGGAGTCGATAGACTTCCTGGATTTCGCTGACCAGATATTCGGCCAGCGGCTCCACGCCCATCGTTTCCAGAATGTCGTGCGGATCGGGCGAGCCGCCGATCAGGTTGTCGCCACGCTTGACGTAATCGCCTTCCTGAACGTCGATCACCTTCGACTTCGGGACCAGATACTCGACGACCTCGCCGCCATCCTCAGGCTGGATGCCGATCTTGCGCTTCGCCTTGTAGTCCTTGCCGAACACGACGCGGCCCGAAACCTTGGCGATGATCGCCGAGTCCTTGGGAACGCGCGCCTCGAACAGTTCGGCGACGCGCGGCAGACCGCCGGTGATGTCGCGGGTCTTGGCCGACTCGCGGGCAACACGGGCCAGAACGTCACCGCCTTGGACCTGCGCCCCGTCCTCGACCGAGAGCGTCGCGCCCGGCGCCAGCATGTAGCGACCGGCTTCGCCCGAATTGTCGTCGAGCAGGGTCATGCGCGGACGCAGATCCTCCTTCGACTTGGTCGAGGCGCGATATTCGGTCACGACGCGCTGGGCGATACCCGTGGCTTCGTCGACCTGCTCGGTCAGGGTCTTACCCTCGATGAGGTCCTGGAACTTCACCGTACCGGGGTTTTCGGTGATCACCGGCATGGTGAACGGATCCCACTCGGCCATCCGGTCGCCCTTCGACACGATGTGACCATCGTCGAACAGGACATAGGCACCATAGGGGATACGGTCGACCGACAGTTCGCGGCCGTCCATGTCGACGATCGCGATTTCGCCCGAACGGCTCAGCACCACGCGACGGCCACGCTGGTCGGTGATCAGGCGAAGGTCGCGGAACTGGACGACACCGTCCACCGCCGCTTCCAGGTTCGACTGCTCGTTCAACTGCGCCGCGCCACCGATGTGGAAGGTACGCATGGTCAACTGGGTGCCCGGCTCACCGATCGACTGCGCCGCGATGACGCCGACCGCTTCGCCGATGTTCACCGGCGTACCGCGGGCGAGGTCACGGCCATAGCATTTGCCGCAGACGCCGATCTTCGATTCGCAGACCAGCGGGCTGCGGATCTTGACCGACTGGGTGTTCGCCGCCTCGATCTTTGCCACCATCGGCTCGTCGAGCAGCACGCCCGATGCGATGATGACTTCGCCGGTCTTGGCGTTGACGATGTCCTCCGCCGTGGTGCGGCCCAGGATACGCTCGCCGAGCGACGCGATGGTCGAGCCGCCCTGCACGATCGCCTTCATCTCCAGGGCGCGG
Organism: Sphingomonas sp. SORGH_AS_0879; assembly: GCF_030819175.1. Lineage (NCBI taxonomy): Bacteria > Pseudomonadati > Pseudomonadota > Alphaproteobacteria > Sphingomonadales > Sphingomonadaceae > Sphingomonas > Sphingomonas sp. SORGH_AS_0879. The sequence goes on along the minus strand of NZ_JAUTBJ010000002.1, from coordinate 774,220 downwards.
GTCGTGCCGCAATCCTCTTCGATGATGACGCAGTCCTGCGACACGTCCACCAGACGGCGGGTCAGATACCCCGAGTTCGCCGTCTTCAATGCCGTGTCGGCCAGGCCCTTACGCGCGCCGTGGGTCGAGTTGAAATATTCAAGAACGGTCAGACCTTCCTTGAAGTTCGAGATGATCGGCGTCTCGATGATCTCGCCCGACGGCTTGGCCATCAGGCCGCGCATACCCGCAAGCTGCTTGATCTGCGCGGGGCTACCACGGGCGCCCGAGTGGGCCATCATGTAGATCGAGTTGATCGGCTTTTCACGGCCTTCCATCGGGCCGTCCTCGTAATGCCGGACCGCCTTGATCTCGTTCATCATCGAGTTCGCGACCTGATCGCCGCAACGGCTCCAGGCGTCGATCACCTTGTTATACTTCTCCTGCTGCGTGATCAGGCCGTCCTGATATTGCTGCTCGAAGTCCTTCACCTGCTCGCGCGTCTCGTCGACCAGGCGATCCTTGTCCGGCGCGATGATCATGTCGTCCTTGCCGAACGAGATGCCCGCGCGGAACGCGTGACGGAAGCCCAGCGCCATGATCGCGTCGGCGAACAGCACGGTCTCCTTCTGGCCGGTGTGACGATAGACCTCGTCGATCACCTCGCCGACGTCCTTCTTGGTCAGGACGCGGTTGACGATGTCGAAGGGCACCTTGTGGCTCTTCGGCAGGCACTCGCCCAGCAGCATGCGACCTGGCGTGGTCTCATAGCGCTTGAGATACTGGTTGCCCTGCTCGTCGGTCTGCGGAACGCGGCTGATGATCTTGGTGTGCAGCGTGACGGCACCGGCGAAGAGGGCCTGATGGACCTCCTCCATGTCCGCCAGCATCATGCCCTCGCCCGGTTCCTTCTGCTTTTCGAGCGAGAGGTAATAGAGGCCCAGCACCATGTCCTGCGACGGCACGATGATCGGCTTGCCGTTCGCGGGCGACAGGATGTTGTTGGTCGACATCATCAGGACGCGCGCTTCCAACTGCGCTTCCAGCGACAGCGGAACGTGAACGGCCATCTGGTCGCCGTCGAAGTCGGCGTTGAACGCCGAGCAGACCAGCGGGTGAAGCTGGATCGCCTTGCCCTCGATCAGCACCGGCTCGAACGCCTGGATGCCCAGACGGTGAAGCGTCGGCGCGCGGTTCAGCATGACCGGGTGCTCGCGGATCACCTCGTCCAGGATGTCCCAGACTTCCTTGCGCTCCTTCTCGACCCACTTCTTGGCCTGCTTCAGGGTCATCGACAGACCCTTGGCGTCCAGACGGGCATAGATGAACGGCTTGAACAGCTCGAGCGCCATCTTCTTCGGCAGGCCGCACTGGTGCAGCTTCAGCTCCGGACCGGTCACGATGACCGAACGGCCCGAATAATCGACGCGCTTGCCGAGCAGGTTCTGACGGAAGCGGCCCTGCTTGCCCTTCAGCATGTCGGACAGCGACTTCAGCGGACGCTTGTTGGCGCCCGTGATCGTGCGGCCGCGACGGCCGTTGTCGAACAGCGCGTCGACCGCTTCCTGCAACATGCGCTTTTCGTTGCGGACGATGATGTCCGGCGCACGCAGCTCCATCAGGCGCTTCAGGCGGTTGTTGCGGTTGATGACGCGGCGATACAGGTCGTTCAGGTCCGAGGTCGCGAAGCGGCCACCGTCCAGCGGCACCAGCGGGCGCAGCTCGGGCGGGATGACCGGGATGACTTCGAGGATCATCCATTCGGGACGGTTGCCCGATTCGATGAAGCTCTCGACGACCTTCAGGCGCTTGATGATCTTCTTGGGCTTCAGCTCCGACTTGGTCGTCGCCAGCTCTTCCAGAAGCTGCACGCGCTCGCCCTCGAGGTCGAGGCTCTCGAGCATGATGCGGACCGCCTCGGCGCCGATACCGGCGGAGAAGGCGTCCTCGCCATATTCATCCTGCGCGTCGAGCAGTTCGTCCTCGGTGAGAAGCTGATACTTCTCCAGCGGGGTCAGGCCCGGCTCGATGACGATATAGGCTTCGAAGTACAGCACGCGCTCGAGCTGCTTGAGCTGCATGTCGAGGAGCAGACCGATGCGCGACGGCAGCGATTTCAGGAACCAGATATGCGCGACGGGGGCGGCCAGTTCGATATGGCCCATCCGCTCGCGGCGGACCTTCGACACCGTGACTTCGACACCGCACTTTTCGCAGACGATGCCCTTGTACTTCATGCGCTTGTACTTGCCGCACAAGCATTCGTAATCCTTGATCGGACCGAAGATGCGCGCGCAGAACAGGCCGTCACGTTCCGGCTTGAACGTGCGATAGTTGATCGTCTCGGGCTTCTTGATCTCGCCGAACGACCAGGAACGGATCTTGTCGGGCGACGCGATGCCGATCTGAATCTGGTCGAAGGTTTCCGGCTTGGCCACCGGATTGGCGAAGTTGGTCAGTTCGTTCATTTTGCTTTCCTCACAGGGAGGGAAAATTCATCGGGCGAGCGAGAAGGCGCCGGCGGGGCGGGTGGCCCCACCGGCTCCGTTTCTTACTCCGCCGCCTCGGCCAGACCGTCGTCCTGGGCGTCTTCCATCGACTTGAGGTCGACGTTGAGACCCAGCGAGCGCATTTCTTTGACCAGCACGTTGAAGCTCTCCGGAATGCCCGCCTCGAAGGTGTCGTCGCCCTTGACGATCGCTTCGTAGACCTTGGTGCGGCCGACCACGTCGTCCGACTTCACCGTCAGCATTTCCTGGAGCGTGTACGCCGCGCCATAAGCTTGCAGCGCCCACACTTCCATCTCACCGAAGCGCTGGCCACCGAACTGCGCCTTACCACCCAGCGGCTGCTGGGTGACGAGGCTGTACGGCCCGATCGAACGCGCGTGGATCTTGTCGTCGACCAGGTGGTGCAGCTTCAGCATGTAGATGATGCCCACGGTCACCTTGCGGTCGAACTGATCGCCGGTGCGCCCGTCGAACAGGTCCGACTGGCCCGAGGTGTGCAGGCCCGCCAGCTCCAGCATCTCCGACACGTCGCTCTCGCGCGCGCCGTCGAACACCGGGGTCCCCATCGGCACGCCGGTGCGGATGTTCTGGACCAGCTCGGCCACTTCCTCGTCGTCACGGTTCTGGATGTCTTCGGCATAGTGATCGCCGTAGATTTCCACGAGCCGTGCCTTCACCGCTTCCGGCACCGCGCCCGCCTTGGCGTCGGGATTGGCTTCGCGCCAATCCTCCAGCTGCGCCGCGACCTGCATACCCAGGTTGCGCGCCGCCCAGCCCAGGTGGGTCTCGAAGATCTGACCGACGTTCATGCGCGACGGCACGCCCAGCGGGTTCAGCACGAGATCGACCGGCGTACCGTCCGCGAGGAAGGGCATGTCCTCCTGCGGCAGGATGCGGCTGATCACGCCCTTGTTGCCGTGACGGCCGGCCATCTTGTCGCCCGGCTGCAGCTTGCGCTTCACCGCCACGAAGACCTTGACCATCTTCAGCACGCCCGGCGGCAGCTCGTCACCACGCTCCAGCTTGTCGCGACGGTCATGGAACTTGTCCGTGATCCGCTTGGCGGCTTCGTCATACTGCGCCTTGACCGCTTCCAGATCGCTCTGGCGCGCGTCGTCGGCGACGGCGAACTTCCACCATTCATGACGATCGACCGATTCCAGCACCTCGGCGTCGATGACGATGCCCTTCTTCACGCCCTTGGGCGCGGCGGTGGCGGTCTGGTCGAGCAGCATCTCGCGCAGGCGGCTCCAGGTCGCCCGGTTGAGGATCGTGCGCTCGTCGTCGGCGTCCTTCTTCAGACGCTCGATCTCCTCGCGCTCGATCGCCATCGCGCGCTCGTCCTTGTCGATGCCGTGACGATTGAAGACGCGCACATCGACGATCGTACCGGCCACGCCCGGCGGCAGGCGCAGCGAGGTGTCGCGCACGTCGCTGGCCTTTTCGCCGAAGATCGCGCGGAGAAGCTTTTCCTCCGGCGTCATCGGCGATTCGCCCTTGGGCGTGATCTTGCCGACCAGGATGTCGCCCGGCTCCACCTCGGCCCCGACATAGACGATGCCCGCCTCGTCGAGGTTGCGCAGCGCCTCTTCACCCACGTTCGGAATGTCGCGGGTGATGTCTTCCGGCCCGAGCTTGGTGTCGCGCGCCATGACTTCGAACTCGTCGATATGGATCGACGTGAACACGTCGTCCTTCACGATCCGCTCGGAGATGAGGATCGAGTCCTCATAGTTGTAGCCGTTCCAGGGCATGAACGCGACGAGCGCGTTGCGGCCCAGCGCCAGCTCGCCGAACTCGGTCGAGGGGCCGTCGGCGATCACGTCGCCCGCCCGCACGACGTCGCCCACCTTCACCAGCGGACGCTGGTTGATGCAGGTCGACTGGTTCGAGCGCTGGAACTTCATCAGCGTGTAGATGTCGACGCCCGACTTGCCCGCATCGACCTCTCCGGTCGCGCGCACCACGATGCGCGACGCATCGACCTGGTCGACGATACCGGCGCGCTTCGCCGCGATCGCCGCACCCGAGTCGCGGGCCACCGTCTCTTCCATGCCGGTGCCGACGAAAGGCGCTTCCGCCTTCACCAGCGGCACGGCCTGGCGCTGCATGTTCGAGCCCATGAGCGCGCGGTTGGCGTCGTCGTTTTCCAGGAACGGAATGAGCGAGGCGGCGACCGAGACGAGCTGCTTCGGCGACACGTCCATCAGGGTGATCTGATCGGGCAGCGCCATCAGGAACTCGCCCGCCTGACGCGCCGAGACCAGATCCTCGGTGAAGCGGTTGTCCGCATCCGTCGCGGCCGAAGCCTGGGCGACGGTGTGCTTCTGCTCCTCCATCGCCGACAGGTACACGACCTCGTCGGTCACGCGGCCGTCGATCACCTTGCGGTACGGCGTCTCGATGAAGCCATACTTGTTGACGCGGGCGAAGGTCGACAGCGAGTTGATCAGACCGATGTTCGGGCCTTCCGGCGTTTCGATCGGGCAGATGCGGCCATAGTGCGTCGGGTGAACGTCGCGGACTTCGAAGCCCGCACGCTCACGCGTCAGACCGCCCGGCCCGAGCGCCGAGACGCGACGCTTGTGCGTCACTTCGGACAGCGGGTTGGTCTGGTCCATGAACTGCGACAGCTGCGACGAACCGAAGAACTCACGCACCGCGGCGACCGCAGGCTTGGCGTTGATCAGGTCGTTCGGCATCACCGTCGACACGTCGACCGACGACATGCGCTCCTTGACCGCACGCTCCATGCGCAGCAGGCCGACGCGATACTGGTTCTCCAGCAGCTCGCCCACCGAACGCACGCGGCGGTTGCCGAGATTGTCGATATCGTCGATCTCGCCCTTGCCGTCCTTCAGGTCGACCAGCGTCTTGACCACCGCCAGGATGTCCTCGGTGCGCAGCGTCGTCACCGTGTCCGGGCAGTCAAGGTCGAGACGCATGTTCAGCTTGACGCGACCAACGGCCGACAGGTCGTAGCGATCGGGATCGAAGAACAGCCCTGCGAACAGCGCTTCCGCCGTCTCCAGCGTCGGCGGCTCGCCGGGGCGCATGACGCGATAGATGTCGGACAGCGCCTGCTCGCGCTCTTCGGCCTTGTCGGCCTTCAGCGTGTTGCGGATCCACGGACCCGTGGCGACATGGTCGATGTCGAGCAGCTCGATCGTGTCGACGCCCGCCTTGTCCAGCGCTTCGAGATTCTCGGCGCTGATCTCGTCACCGGCCTCGACATAGATCTCGCCGGTCTGCTCGTTGATCAGGTCATAGGCCGAGTAACGGCCGAAGATTTCCTCGGTCGGGATCAGCAGCTGGGTCAGGCCGTCCTTGGCCGCCTTGTTGGCGGCGCGGGGCGAAATCTTCTGACCGGCGGGGAACACGACCTCGCCCGAGTTCGCATCGACGATGTCGAACATCGGCTTGGCGCCGCGCCAGTTCTCGGCCTGGAACGGGATCTTCCAGCCGCCGTCGCCGCGAACGAAGGTCAGGCGGTTGTAGAAATAGTTGAGGATCTCTTCCGAGTTCATGCCCAGCGCATAGAGCAGCGCCGTCACCGGCAGCTTGCGCTTGCGGTCGATACGGACGTTGACGATGTCCTTGGCGTCGAACTCGAAGTCCAGCCACGAGCCGCGATAGGGGATCACGCGCGCGGCGAAGAGATATTTGCCCGAGGCATGGGTCTTGCCGCGATCATGGTCGAACAACACGCCCGGCGAACGGTGCATCTGGCTGACGATGACGCGCTCGGTGCCGTTGATGAAGAAGGTGCCGTTCTCCGTCATCAGGGGCATGTCGCCCATGTAGACGTCCTGCTCCTTGATATCGATGACCGACTTGGCTTCGGTATCGGGATCGACCTCGAACGCGGTCAGGCGCAGCGTGACGCGCATCGGCGCGGCATAGGTGATGCCCCGCTGGCGGCATTCTTCCACGTCGAACTTCGGGTCCTCGAGGACGTAATCGTCGAAGTCGAGATAGGCGGTGCCGGCGAAATCCTGGATCGGGAAGACGCTGCGCAGCGTCTTTTCCAGGCCCGAGACATGGCCCGTGGACTTGTCGGAGCGCAGGAACTGTTCGTAGCTTTCGCGCTGAACCTCGATCAGGTTCGGCATCTGCACCACTTCGTGGATGTCGCCGAACACCTTGCGGATACGCCGCTTGGCGGTGCCGCCATCGCCCTTGCGGGGGGCGGAGCCGCTGTCGATCGCCTTGGTTGCCATGGGTCTGTCTGCCTCGTCAGCCGTAAATCACTGCCCGGATGCCTCCGGGCGAGACGCAACGACAGACGCCGAAAGGCCGCTCGCATCGATGTGCGGCGGCATCCGGCGTCTGCTAAACCAGCAATCTCCCATTCGACCGACACGCTGCGCGAAGGCGCATCATTTCCCGAAGATTGTGGTGGATGGTCGCGATATAGGGGCGATACCCCCCGGTGTCAAACCGGGACACGCAGCCCTGCGGGGAAAGTTCCCGCGCCAACCCGCTCTGCCATATATTGGCCGCATATGCCGGTACACAAGGGGTTGCATCCGCCGGTCCTACCGGGCACGGCTTAGCGGTCGGGCCGGTGGCCCGAACGGTCGGTGAAGATTATAGTTACCACGAGGAATGCCTTTCATGACATCGTCCGGGCCGCGTCGCATCGCGCGCCTCCTTGCCCTGACGCTGGCGCCGGTGCTCGCTCCGATGCTGGCCGGGCCCGCCCTCGCCCAGACCGCGCCCCAGGATGGTGATGCCGCTCCCCGCCCCTCGACGAGCGGCCTGGACGGGTTCAGCCTGAGCCCGCGCACGACCACCCCACAAGCCGTGCCAACGCCGGTTCCGACCCCGGCGACGCCGCGCCTCGTCCTGCCGAGCCAGCGCGCGCTCGAAGCCACGCCGACGCCGACCCCGCGTGCCACGCCCACCCCCCGGCCCACGCCGCGCGCGACCCCGGCCCCCGCCGCCACGCCACTCCCGGTCGAGACGCCCGCCCCCACCCCGTCGCCCGAGCCGCCCGCGACCCGCCTGCCCGATCCCGAAACCTCGCCCGATGCGACGATGGCCAACCGGCCCGATGCGGGTGCCGAGGGGATGACGATCACCAACGCCCAGACGACAAGCCCGGCGATCGCCGCCCCCGGCACCGCCGCACCGGAAAGCGGCGAGGCGGAGCGCGACCTGCCCTTCTGGCCGCTGCTGATCGGTACGGGGCTCGCCGCGCTCGCCATTGGCCTGTGGCTGGGTCGTCGCAGCCGTCGCCCGCAGGCGCTGCCCGCGCCGACCATCGCCCCGGTGCCGCCGCCCGCCGAGCCGGTGGACGAACGCCCCGCCGTCCCTCGCGCGCCTCAACCGGCCCCGGCCCAACCCGCCGCCGCTCCCGCCCTGCCGCCCGAGCCGAGCTTCCTGGCGGTCGAGGCGCGTCCCTTGCGCGTCGGGCTGAACATGCTGTCGGCGACGATCGAGGCGGAAGTGACGGTGCATAATACCGGCGCGACCCCGATCGGGCGGGTCGCGGTCGATCTTCGGCTGCTGAGCGCCCATGCCGGGCTCGACGCGCAACTGATCGAACTGGCCCGTCAGCCCCAGGGGCGCCCGATCGTCCCGCCCTTCGCGCTGGGGGCGGGCGAGAGCCGTACCGTGCGCGGCGTCACGGCGTTGCCGCGCGAGGCGATCCATGTGATCGACGCCGCCGGTCGCCCGATGTTCGTCCCCGTCCTCGCCGCCGCGGCGCATACCGACTGGGGCGTCTCACGCTGCGCCTATGCGGTCGGGCTGGAGCGCGTCGACTCGACCAAGTTGTCGCCGATCTGGCTCGACCAGCCGGGCCGGATGTTCGACCAGGTCGCCGCGCGCCCGCATGTGATGAAGGGGTAAGCGGACCCGAGGCGGAGCCCGGTTTCGGAAGGCGGTCGGCGAAACTCAGGATGGTTGGCGCGGAGGCGTGGAGGACGCGGAACTGTCTTGCACGCCGCATCTATGTCCTGTTGCTATCGACCTGTGATCGGTAGGGTGACCGCGCCACCAGCCCGACACCTCCGCGTTCTCCGCGCCTCCGCGCGAACATCTTTATGATCCACACGATGCGCGTGGTCGTGGCCTTCGACTTCGCTCAGGCTGAACGGAGGTTGGGAAGCGATTACGTCAACGCCGGTAGAGCCGGTGCCTTCTGAACCCGGACATAGTCGCTGAGAACTATACCAAACCCCGTTCAGCCTGAGCGAAGTCGAAGGCCGCACCCCGCCCAAACCAAACCCAAACCGATCACCCCGTCCGCATATCCTCGGTGATGACATGCGGCGCGGTTTCGCCGAAGCGGCGGACCAGCGTCTCGAACGCCAGCCCCTCGACACGGATCTCGTTGAAGGCGGGCGGGGTCTTGCGGGTGCGCTTGGACAGGGTGCCCGCACCGATCATCCGGATGATCCAGCCATTGCGATCGACCGGCACATCGAACGGGTCATGGACATGCCCGCTCAGCACCGCATGGGCACCCGCCGCCGCGAGTTGGGTCAGCGCTTCGTCGCCGTTGCGGGTCTTGGCCGTGCCCTTGGTCCCGCCCTCGATCAGCGGGTGGTGCGCGGCGACCAGGATCAAATGATCCTTGGGCGCCTGCTCGATCAGCGCGAGCGCACGGCGGAGCGAACCGAGGCTGACCCGCCCCTTGGACCAGTTCCACCGCCACTGGGCGCGTGCGGTGGTCTTGAGCGGCACCACCGTCACGCCGGGCAGGTCGAGCGGTTTCTCGATCATCCGCTCGACCGCCGCATAGCGCTGATAGGGCGCGAAGAACCGCCGGAACGGGTCCCAATAATAGGGGATGTCGTGATTGCCGACCTCGACCGTCACCGGCACGCCCAGCGATCGCAGCCATTCCCCGCCCGCCTGAAACTCGCGCTTGGTCGCGCGCATGGTCAGGTCGCCGGTCATGATGACCGCATCGGGCTTTTCCTCCGCCACCCGCTCGGCGAACCAGGCGAGGGCGGCGGGGTCTTCGGCACCGAAATGCACGTCGCTGACATGAAACAGACGGATCATGCCGCCAGTCCTAGCCCTTGGGCCATCATCACGGCAACTCGGCCAGTTCGCGCGGCTCATGCATCGGACAGCCATTCACCCGACCGCGATAGTCCGCCGAGAAGCGATAGGTGTCCTTGCGCGCCCGGTTGACATTGCCCAGCGGCTGATGCGCGGCGAGGCCGTGCCAGATGCTGTAGGACAGTGCGTCGTCGATCGCCTTGGTCTCGCCATTCTGCCAACTGATCTGCGGTTCGGCGGCGAAGGTCGCGACGGTGACATAGGGACTGTCCTCCTCGCTCCATTCGGCGGTGGCGTCCTCGATCGGCATGGATTCCAGATCGCGGTTGAGCTGGACGCGGAGTTCCCACTGGCCGCCCTGCTCGATCATCACTTCGCGCACCACCTCGCGCAGCGCATCGGGCCGGTCGTGGGTGTCCACCGTGTCGCCGGTTAACTGGGTCAGGGCGGGGCTGACGGGGAAGAGGGCGAATTTGGCGACATGGTCGCCATAGCGGAACGGCGTCTGGCTGTAATAGGTCTCGCCCAGCGGATGGACCTGCTTCGCCCCGCCCAGCGTCTGGAGCGTCGGGCTCTCGATCCCGACCGTCTCCAGCGTCGCCTCGATCCCGCGAAGGATGCCCGAGAGCAGCTTCTTGCCCCCTTCCGCCTTGTCGGTGGTGGTGGCCAGCATCTTCAGATTCTTGGCGAAGGCGTCGGCGGTCGGCGCGGTGAAGACCGGCGCGTTGGCCATCACGAAATCCTGGGTCGCATCGCCCTCCGAGCCGGGCAGCCGCTCGCCCTCGACCCCGATGACCTTGAGCGCCAGCCCGCGCGGCAGGCCGATCGCGTCGTCCAATATGTCGCCCGGATTGGTCGAGATGCGCGCCACCGCCTCATAGTCGCCGCCCCGCGCGAACAGCCCCTGCGCCAGTTCGGGCGGAAGGCCGTCATGAACGGTCAGCGTGCCCCGGATGATGCCGTGCGCCTTGGCATGGACCGCGCGGACGCCGTGGCCATAATCCTTCGACGTGGTGTCAAGGATATGCGCGAAGGACTGCTTAATCTGCTCGACGGTTTCGCCTTCCTCTGGCTTCACGTCTTCGATCTGCGGGGTGAATGGCACGGGGGTCTTCATCGGGGCTCTCCCTATAGGCCTCCACAAACCCATGTTATGTCATAGCGTTCCTTGGAGAAATTCGGGTGAAAAGGTGCACGCCAGCCGATCCGGGCACTCCCCTCCCGCAAGCGGGAGGGGATGGGGGAGGGAACGCCACGGGCGACAGTCTCGGTGAGACACCCTCCCCTCCCCCCAACCCCCTCCCGCCTGCGGGAGGGGGAGTAGTGAAGATGGGAGGGGAGTAAGAAGCGGGCCGCTCCCACACCTTTCCCCTCCCCGCGCAATCCGCTAACCGGCCCGACATGGCCTTTTACCACCCGCTCCTCTTCGCCCTCGATGCCGAACGCGCCCATGGTCTGACGGTGGCGATGCTGTCGCGCTGGGGGTCGCTGGGGGCGCCGCTGGGGGTCGATCCGGCGCGCTATCCGCGTCTGGCGACACGCGTGGCGGGGATCGACTTCGCCAATCCGCTGGGGCTGGCGGCGGGCGTGGACAAGAATGGCGAGGCGATCGACGGCTTTTTCGGCCTGGGCTTCGGCATGGTCGAGATCGGCACGCTGACCCCCAAACCCCAGCCCGGCAATCCCAAGCCCCGCCTGTTCCGGCTGGTCGAGGACAAGGGCGTCGTCAACCGCTATGGCTTCAACAATGGCGGGCTGGACGCGGGGCTGGCGCGGGCGAAGGCGGCGAAGCGTAAAGGTGTGCTGGGCATCAATGTCGGTGCGAACAAGGACGCCGCCGACCGGATCGCCGACTATCGCCACGGCGTGACCCACGCCGCGCCGATCGCCGATTATGTCACGATCAACATTTCCAGCCCCAACACGCCGGGCCTGCGCGATCTGCAACATGGCCCGGCGCTGACCGAGTTGCTGGCGGCGTCGCGGGAGGCGGCGGGCTCGGTGCCGCTGTTCCTGAAGGTCGCGCCCGACCTCGAACCCGCTCAGATCGATGAGATTTCGCGCGCCGCGATCGACCATCGGCTGGATGCGATCATCATCGGCAACACCACCATCACCCGCCCCGATGTGAGAAGCGCCAACGCCGCCGAAACCGGCGGACTGTCGGGTCGCCCCCTCGCCCGGCTCGCCCGAGCCCGGCTGGCCGATTTCCGACAAGCCACCGGGGCTGCCATGACGCTGATCGCGGCGGGCGGGATCGATAGCGGGGCGGAGGCCTATGCCCGCATCCGGACGGGGGCGAGCCTGGTGCAACTCTATTCGGCGCTGGTCTATGAAGGGCCCGGTCTGGCGGCGCGCATCCTGGCCGATCTCGACACGCTGCTCGCCCGCGACGGATTCGCGAACGTGGCGGAGGCGGTCGGAGCCTGACGTTACGGCTTGGCGCGGGGCGGGCCTTGCCGCTAGGATCGCGGCCATGAAGCACTGGCTCCTGTCCGTCGCGGCGCTCGCGCTGCCCTTCGCCACGCCCGTCGAGGCGCGCCAGCCCGCCCCGAAAGCCCCGGCCACAGGGATGGTCAGCGCCGCCGACCCCCGCGCCGCCGCCGCCGGGGTGGAGATATTGCGCGCCGGGGGCAGCGCCACCGACGCCGCGATCGCGACCATGCTGGCGCTGAACGTGGTCGAGCCGCAAAGCTCCGGCATCGGCGGCGGCAGCTATTGGGTCCGCCATGACGCGCGCGGCACCACCACCATCGACGCGCGCGAAGCCGCGCCGATGGCCGCCACGCCGCAATGGTTCTACGGCCCGGACGGCCGCCCGCTCAGCCATTCCGAGGCCGTGCCCGGCGGGCGCAGCGTCGGCGTGCCCGGCGCGTTGCGGGGCATGGCGCTGGCGCATGCCAAGGGCGGCAAGCTGCCCTGGGCCCGGCTGTTTCAGCCCGCGATCCGGCTGGCCCGCGACGGTTTCGCGCTGACCCCGCGCCTCCAGACCGCGCTGACCCGCTATGGCGACCATGTCGACGCCCCCAGCCGCGCACGGCTGACCGGACCGGACGGCCAGGTACTTCCGCTCGGCAGCATCGTCCGCAACCCGGAACAGGCCGCGCTGCTGGAGCGGATCGCCAGGCTCGGCCCCGATTATTTCTATGTCGGACCGCAGGCGCAGAAGCTGGTCACTACGGTCAACACGGCGGCGCGCAATCCGTCGAAGATGACCACCGGCGACCTGGCCTCCTATGCCGCCAAGCCGCGTCCGCCGCTCTGTGCCAGCTATCGCGGCTATCGGATTTGCAGCATGGCCCCGTCCTCGGGCGGCGGATCGACCATGTTGTCGATCCTGAAACTGCTCGAACGCTTCGACATGGGCAAGCTGGGCAAGGATTCGCCCGTCGCCTGGCATCTGTTCGCCGAGGCTTCGCGCCTCGCCTATGCGGACCGCGACATGTATCTGGGCGATCCCGATTATGTCCGAGTGCCGCTGAAGGGTCTGTTCGACCCGGCCTATATCGCCAGCCGGTCCGCCTTGATCTCGCCCGACCGGACCATGGCGTCGGTTTCGCCCGGAACGCCCCCCGGCGCGCCGCCGCGCGTCCGCGCCCCGGTCAGCGAGGTGCCGGGCACCACCGATCTGGTGACCGTGGACGATGCGGGCAATGTCGTCGAGGTCACGACCACGGTCGAAGGGTCGTTCGGCTCCGGCCTGTCGGTCGACGGCACGATGCTCAACAACGAGCTGACCGATTTCGACATCGTGCCGGTCAAGGACGGCGATCTGGTCGCCAACCGGGTCGAGGGCGGCAAGCGTCCGCGCAGTTCCATGTCGCCGACCATCGTCTATGGCCCCGACGGCCAGGTCCGCCTCGCGATCGGCGCGGCGGGCGGCTCGACCATCATCGCGCAGGTCGCCAAGGCGATCATCGGCGTCATCGACTGGAAGCTGAGCGCGCAGGACGCGATCGCGCAAGGGTTGCTCTTCGCACCCTATAAGGTCGCGACGGTCGAAAAGGGCACCGCGCTGGAGGCACTGGTGCCCGGCCTGCAAGCGCTGGGCGAGACGGTCACGGTCGCGCCGCTGGGCCTCAAGGCCAATGCGATCGAGCGCGTCGACGGCCGCTGGGTCGGGGCCGCCGATCCGCGCAGCGAAGGCGTCGCGATCGACGTGACCGGCCGCACGACCGAGATCCAGCGGGTCGGCGACAAACCCGGTCGCCCGCCGGAATAAGCACACGAACCCGACAAGCATACAAAGAGCCCGATCGCGCGTTTACGGACGCGATACGGGCCGGTGGGAGAGGCATATGCGCACGCTGGAATATTTCCCCAATCTCGTCACCATGTTCTTCACCCGCGCCGCCGAGAAGGGCGACGCGCCCTTCCTGTGGCGCAAGGACGCGGGCGAATGGCGCTCGATCAGTTGGGCGGAGACGGCTCGGCAGGTCGCCAGCCTGTCGATGGCGCTGAAGGCGACGGGCCTGCAACACGGGGACCGGGTGATGCTGGTGTCGGAGAACCGCCCCGAATGGTGCATCGCCGACCTCGCCATCATGGCGGCGGGCTGTGTCACGGTGCCGACCTACACCACCAATACCGAGCGCGATCACGCGCATATCATCGAGAATTCGGGCGCGCGCGCGATCATCGTCTCGACTCAGAAGCTGGCGACGACGCTGATGCCCGCCGCGCTACGCTCCAACCATGTCCAGACGGTGATCGGCCTCGAGGCGCTTCGCCTGGGGCCGAGCCAGATCGACTGCCGCCAATATGATGCGATGATCGCCGAGCATCCGACCGATCCGGCGGAGGCCGCCGCGCGGGCCGACTTCACCCGCGAGGATCTGGCCTGCATCATCTATACCTCGGGCACCGGCGGCGCGCCGCGCGGGGTGATGCAGCATCACGGCGCGATCCTGCACAATTGCGCCGGGTGCAGCGCCGTCATCGCCGAGGATTTCGGCTGGGACGATGAGGTGTTCCTGTCCTTCCTCCCCCTCTCCCACGCTTATGAGCATACCGGGGGGCAGCATTTCCCCATCTCGCTGGGCGGGCAGATCTACTATGCCGAGGGGCTCGACAAGCTCGCCGCCAATATCGAGGAGGTGCGCCCGACGATCATGTTCGTCGTGCCCCGCCTGTTCGAGGTGCTGCACACCCGCATCGCCAAGGCGATCGAGAAGAAAGGCGGCCTGGGCGCGCGGCTGCTCGACCAGGCGCTGGCGCTGGGCGCACGCAGCTATGACGGCAAGCTCCGGCTGATCGATCGTCCGGCACAACTGGCGGTCAACATGCTGTTCAAGCCCAAGATCGCCAAGCGCTTCGGCGGCCGGTTGAAGGCGATGGTGTCGGGCGGCGCGCCGCTCAATCCCGAGATCGGGCTGTTCTTCCACTCGATCGGCCTGACCCTGCTGCAAGGCTATGGCCAGACCGAGGCCGCCCCCGTCATCGCCTGCAACCGCCCCCGCGCGGGCGTGCGGATGGAGACGGTCGGCCCGCCGCTGGCGGATACCGAGGTGCGGATCGCCGAGGACGGCGAAATCCTGGTGCGCGGCGAGCTGGTCATGCACGGCTATTGGCGCAATCCGGTCGAGACCGACCGGGTGTTGAAGGACGGCTGGCTGCACACCGGCGATATCGGCGAGTTCGACGCGGCGGGACGCCTGCGCATCACCGACCGCAAGAAGGACCTGATCATCAACGACAAGGGCGAGAATGTCGCCCCCCAGAAGGTCGAGGGGATGCTGACCCTCCAGCCCGAGATCGGCCAGGCGATGATCGCGGGCGACCGGCGGCCCTATATGGTCGCGCTGATCGTGCCCGACGCGGAATGGACCGCCGAATGGTGCGCCAAATCCGGCACCGGCTGCAACCGCGCCGCGCTGGACGACGATCTCGATTTCCGCGGGGCCATCTCGGCGGCGATCGACCGGGTCAATCGCGACCTGTCGGTGAGCGAACGCATCCGCCGCTTCATCATCGCCGACGAACCCTTCGCGATCGAGAACCAGCAACTGACCCCGTCGCTGAAAATCCGCCGCCACGTATTACGCGAGGTGTACGGCGAGCGCCTGAACGCCCTCTACAAAAACTAACCCATTCCTCCCCAAGCGAGCTTGGGGAGCGGGACCGCCGGGTGCCAGCCCGGTGGTGGAGGGGCATGGTCCCGTCGCTGACGTTGCCCGCCCCTCCACCATGCTTCGTATGGTCCTCCTTCCCATCGGAGATGGGGAGGGATGATTTCCCACAAGCACACATCCCAAAAAACGAATCGTTGTGTAAACACAACATCTCGTATAGCGTACCTATATGCACAATCGGATCGCCCTGTTCCGCAACGACCGCAGCGTGTCGCGGCGCGAGCTGGCGGAGGCGGTCGGCGTCAATCCGCAGACGATCGGCTATCTCGAACGCGGCGACTATAAACCCAGCCTGGAACTGGGCCTGAAGATCGCCGCCTATTTCGACGCGCCGGTCGAACTGGTCTTCTCGCTCTCGCCCTTTCCCTCGCTCACCGACGCACTGCGCCGGGATGGAGACGCCTGATGGATTATGACAGCCGTCGCTGGACCGGCCGCTACGCGCCGGGGGAAGCGCCGCCCGGATGGAGCAGACCTTATCGCAGCCATTCGCTGCGCTGGACACTGCTGGCGATCATCGCCCTTACGCTCGCCCTGGCCATCGTCCAGGTCCGGTTCGATATAGGCGAAGGCATCGCACCGATGTTCGTTGCCGGCCTCAGCGTGGCCTCCGGTCGCTCACCCTTCGCAAGAGGTCGCGGTCGCGACTATGACGAGTTCGAAAGGCAAGCGCTGATGCAGGCGCATCGCCGTGCCTATGCCGCGATCAGCACCCTTGCGGTTCTGGCCATGGCATGGTGCGCCGTGGCGAGCCGCTATCACTGGCCGATGCCGGATGGATTCTGGGACTGGGCGACATGGGTCGCGGCGCTTCTGATCGTCGCCAGCAACCTGCCGGCGATGCTCGCCGAATTCGCCATTCCCTTCCCCGATCAGGAGGACGCTGCATGACCGGCTATCGCGACGGATACGACTTTCGCAAATGGTATGCCGCCAGCATGAAGCAGCGACCGCGACGCTATTGGGTGCGGTGGGGACTGGCGGGATCGACGGTGATCGCACTGGCGAGCGTGATACTCGCGCGGGGCGATCACCCGCCTTTCTTCCTGATGGCGCTTCCCGGCTTCTTCATCTCCTTCTCGCCCTTTGCGCGCGACAGTTGGGCGAGCGGACGAGGGCTGACCGTCTATGACGAGTTCGAGCATGCCGCGCTGCTGCGCGCCACCGCGCGCGCCTTCGCCACCTATATCGGCCTGATCGCCTTGCTCATAAGCTGGATGATCACCGCCCCCGGCCTCGGCTGGCCGGTGCCGACCGAACCGATGCAATGGACCGGGTGGCTCATCACGCTGCTGGTCATCGGCATCAGCCTGCCCGCCACCTTCGCCGAGTTCATGGTTCCCATGCCCGATCGGGAGGACGAGGTGCTGTGACGAACCAACGGCTTTTCGAACGGCTTGACGCGATGGCCCGCTGGACCGGCATTCCCGCCTTCGCAGAGGGCAGGCCCCGACGTCGGCCTTTGCGCGGTCCCGCCACATTCTCGCTGATCCTGGCGCTGGCGGGCTATATCATGGTACTCGGATCACCGCGACGCGCTGCGCTCGGCCTGATCATTCTCATTGTCGGGCTCTCGATCGGCAATTTTATGAGACTGCTCGGGCCCCTCAAGCCCTTCGGCGCGATGGAGCGGGTCGACGAATGGGACCAAGCGGCACGGGCTGGATCGATCGCGTTCACCTATATGCTGGTATCCGCGACCGCGCCCCTCAGCCTGATCCTGCTTGCGGCAGTGGCGAATTGGGCGCGCTGGGACATGGCCAGGCTGTCGGAGGCGATGGTGGGGACCGGGTTTCTATTGATGACCGTCTTCTCGGCGATGCCCACCGCCCATGCCAGTTGGACGGTGCGGTGGGTCAGGGATGAAGACCCGATCGACTGACCGCAAGGTCTGCCCCTCCACCATGCTTCGCATGGTCCCCCTCCCCATCGGAGATGGGGAGGATTTTGACCTCAGGCCGGGGTCAGCAGGCCTTCCTTGGCGATCTTCTCGCGCCACACCAGCGGGGCCAGGGTGTGGACGTTCTGGCCCTCGGCATCGACCGCGACGGTGACGGGGAAATTCTCCACGTCGAATTCGTAGATCGCCTCCATGCCCAGATCCTCGAAACCGACGACCTTCGATCCCTTGATCGCGCGCGCGACGAGGTACGCCGCGCCGCCGACGGCCATCAGATAGGCGGACTGGTGTTCGCGGATCGCGTCCGTGGCGGCGGGTCCGCGCTCGGCTTTGCCGACCATCGCCAGCAGGCCCTGGTCGAGCATCATGCGGGTGAACTTGTCCATGCGGGTCGCGGTGGTGGGGCCCGCCGGGCCGACCACTTCCTCGCCGACCGGATCGACCGGGCCGACATAATAGATCACCCGCCCCTTGAACTCCACCGGCAGCTCTTCGCCGCGGTCGAGCATGTCCTTGATCCGCTTGTGCGCGGCGTCACGGCCGGTCAGCATCTTGCCGTTGAGGAGCAGCCGGTCGCCATGCTTCCAGCTCTTCACCTCTTCAGGCGTCAGCGTGTTGAGGTCGACCCGCTTGGCCGCCTGCAAGTCCGGCTTCCAGTCGACCTTGGGCCATTCCTCCAGCTTGGGCGCTTCCAGATAGACCGGGCCGGAGCCGTCCAGCGTGAAGTGTGCGTGACGGGTCGCGGCGCAATTGGGGATCATCGCGACCGGCTTAGACGCGGCGTGGGTCGGCCAGTCGAGGATCTTGACGTCGAGGATGGTGGACAGCCCACCCAGCCCCTGCGCGCCGATGCCCAACGCATTGACCTTGTCGAACAGCTCGATGCGCAATGCCTCGATATCGTTGCGGGGTCCGCGTTCCTTCAACTGCCCCATGTCGATCGCGCCCATCAGCGATTCCTTGGCGAGCAGCACCGCCTTCTCCGCCGTGCCGCCGATGCCGATGCCGAGCATCCCCGGCGGGCACCAGCCGGCACCCATTTGCGGCACCATCTCCAGCACCCAATCGACGATCGAGTCGGACGGGTTCATCATCTTGAACTTGGACTTGTTCTCCGACCCGCCGCCCTTGGCCGCGACGTCGACGGTGACCTTGTTACCCGGCACCATCTCGACATGCAGGACCGACGGCGTGTTGTCCTTGGTATTGCGGCGGGTGAAGGCGGGGTCGGCGAGGATCGAGGCGCGCAGCTTGTTTTCGGGGTGGAGATAGGCGCGGCGCACGCCCTCATCGACGACTTCCTGCAGCGAACGGTCGCCCGACAGGCGGCAATCCTGGCCCCATTTGACGAAGACGGTGACGATGCCGGTATCCTGGCAGATCGGGCGATGCCCCTCCGCGCACATCCGGCTGTTGGTCAGGATCTGCGCAATCGCGTCCTTCGCCGCCGGGCTCTTCTCGGCCTCATAGGCTTGCCCGAGCGCGCGGATATAATCCATCGGGTGGTAATAGCTGATGAACTGGAGCGCGTCGGCCACGCTCTCGATCAGGTCGGTGTCGCGGATCAGGGTCGTCATGCGCCGCCTTTTGCGACAGCCGGACGCGCTGTGCAATGTCGACATGAGGTCCGGCACGCCCGCTGAGGGCGGCTTCAATCATTCTTAACGTCAATCATGGCAGGAGCGGTCCCAAATCCCTGGGATCGCAAACCGCGCATGTCGTCCGTGACCACCGACCGAATACCGCTGCTGGCCCTGATCGGTCTTGTCGAGGACAATGACGAGCTGCTGATCGCGTCGCATATCAATCGGTTGAAGACTTTGTGCCGGACATGGCCATTGGCCATTCTGCAGAATCTGATCGCGATGGCCGTGATACTCGGCTTCAGTTCTCTGGGTGATTCGCGCGCGTTGTTGATCGAGAAGACGGCGGCGTGCGGCGTTATCTTGTTCGTCGCGCTGGCGATCGGGATTTTTCTTTATCACGGCGTTTCACGACAAAAGCCGCTTTACCAGATGAAGCGGTGGCTCGGCCTGTTGAGCCTGGTCCTCGCCTTGGCGACCGGCCCGCTGCTCTTCATCGTCGCGCGGGCGCATCATGGGCCCAGCGGATGGGGCTCGGCGCTGGCGCTCGCCTGCACGATGTGGGTGACGGCGGCGATGCTGCATCCGGTGCGGGCGGCGATGCTCGGCTATTCCTTCGGCTTCGCCTTCCTGGCGCCGGTCGCGGCGATCGCCTGGGGCATATCGGTCCTGCCGGTCCTGGCGGGGGTCGGGCCGGCCATGTTGCTGCTCGTCGTCAAGGCGTGGCGCATGGGCCGGCTGGATTATGATACCGCCAGCGTCAGGGCGCAGGAATTCGGCCAGGGGAAACAGGCGGTCAAGATGATCGCCGAGTTCGAGGAACATGGCACCGGCTGGTTCTGGGAAACCGATCGGCGGGGACGGCTGACCTATCTGTCCCGGAAAGTCGCCGAGGATCTGCGCGCATCGGGTCTGGATTCCACGGGGCGGATGCTGACCGAGATCTTCCAGATGGACCCCTCCGCACCGGGGACCGAGCGGACCCTGTCGTTCCACATGGCGTCGCGCACCAGCTTTTCCGACTATACGGTCTGCACGGTGGCCGACGGCCCCGAGGCCGAACGCTGGTGGTCGATCTCGGGCCGTCCGATCATCGACGGCATCGGGCGGTTCCGGGGTTTCATCGGCTCGGGCTCCGACCTGACAGAGAAGCGCCGGTCGGAGGCGGAAATCACCCGCCTCGCCCTGTTCGACAGCCTGACCGGGCTGGCCAATCGCCAGCGGATGAAGCTGTCGCTCGACAAGACGCTGAAGCAATCGCTCAGCCCCTATCGCCCGACCGCGCTGTTCCTGATGGACCTGGACCGCTTCAAGGCGGTCAACGACACGCTGGGCCATCAGGCGGGCGACCTGTTGCTGCAACAGGTCGCGCGGCGGCTGGAGCAGGTGGTCGGCGATGTCGGGCTGGTCGGACGGCTGGGCGGCGACGAGTTCCAGATCCTGCTGCCCGGCATCGATGCACGCGACCGCCTGGCCTCGCTCGCCAGCGAGATCATCGCGACCCTCTCCCACCCCTATGAGATCCAGGGCAACGAGGTGACGATCGGCTGTTCGATCGGCATCGCGATCGCCCCCCATGACGGCGCGGATTCGCAGACGCTGATCCGCAACGCCGATCTGGGGCTCTACGCCGCCAAGGGCGACGGGCGCGGCGTCCATCGCTTCTATGCCGAAGCGATGCTGGAGGGCGCACGCAGCCGCAAGCGGATGGAGGAGGACCTGCGCATCGCCATCTCGCAGGGCCAGTTCCAACTCGCCTATCAGCCCATCGTGTCGACCCGCGATTCGCAGATCGTCGGCTATGAGGCGCTGCTGCGCTGGAACCACCCGACGCAAGGCGACATCTCGCCCGTGCAATTCGTGCCCGTGGCGGAGGAATGCGGGCTGATCGAGCAGATCGGCGAATGGGTGTTGCGCACCGCCTGTACCGAGGCGGCGGGCTGGCCGCTGCCGGCGCGGGTCGCGGTCAACGTCTCGTCGATCCAGTTCGCCAAGCCGCATCTGCCGGCGCTCGTCGCCCAGGCGCTGGCGCAGTCGGGGCTCACGCCGTCGCGGCTGGAGCTGGAGATCACCGAGAGCGTGTTCCTGAACGACGACCAGGAGTCGCAACGCCAGTTTGCCGCGCTCAAGGCGCTGGGCATCCGGCTGGCGCTCGACGATTTCGGCACGGGCTATTCCTCGCTCGGCTATCTGCGCCATGCGCCGTTCGACAAGATCAAGATCGACCAGTCCTTCGTGCGCGGCGCGATCCGGACCGGCAGCCGCAATGCGGCGATCATCCGGGCGATCGTGACCCTGGCCGACACGCTGGGCATGGAGACGACCGCCGAGGGGGTCGAGATTCAGGACGAGATCGCGTTGATCCGCGACCTGGGGTGCAGCCATATCCAGGGCTATGTCTATGGCAGGCCCACCACCGTGTCCGAGGTTCACCGGATGCTGGGGGAACGGGGCGGTCGCGCCGAGCCGGTCGGGCTCAAGTCCAATCGCTCCCCGCGTATCAAGATCCTGCGGACCGCCCAGATCCTGTCGGGCAGCGCGACGATCGACGTTCGGATCCGCGACCTGTCGACCACCGGTACGATGGTCGAGGGGCTTCCCCCCGCCTATATCGTGGGCGGAGCGGCGGTAGGAGTGCGCCTGGGCACGGACAAGCCCTTGCGGGGCTATATCCGCTGGGAACGCGAAGGCCGGGTCGGTATCGCCTTCGCATCCCCCCTGCCCGAGGATCACCCCTGGCTGGAACCCCCCGAAGCCGAGGAACCACATCGCCATATGGCGTAAAGGAGCCGATGCGATGCCGGACGCGCTGAGGATCGGTCGGGGATAAGCGGGATAGGAACATCCCCCCGTACGTTCGCGCCCCATGACGTCACCCATGTCGCCCGCGCCGACACCCGAAGCCGCCTCGCCCCGCACGCCCGCGCTCAGCCTGATCTTCGGCTATGGCCCGGCGCTGGTCCTGCCGATCGCCGCGCTGGCCGCTTGGACGCGGGTGCCGCTGGCGCTGCTGATCGGGCAGATCTGGGGAGCGGCGATCCTCGTCTTCCTGGCGGGGGTCGTGCGCGGGCTCAGCTTCTTCACGCCCGGTGGCCCGCATCTCTCGCAGATGTTGACGATGATTCTGCGATTCTCGCTGGGGTTGGTCGCGCTGATCGCGGGGCCGCCGACGGGGTTCGCACTGTTGATCCTGGGCTATGCCTCGATCGCGCTGACCGATCCCTGGATCGCGCGCTGGGGCGGGGCGCCGCTTCATTTCGCGCGGCTGCGCCCCCCGCAAATGATGGTCGCGCTGATCGGCCTGATCGCGATGTTCCTGCTGTCGCTCGGCTGATCCCGAACGCCGAAAAATTTTTTTGGGGGCTTGCGCTTCGCGAACCCCGCAGCAATCCATGCGTCGCGGCTTTCGCGCTGCCGATCCGCACCGCCATTCGTCGCAACCAACCCCCTCGCCAGGCTTTAACCTCTTGCGGTGCTCGCCGGGATTTTCCACTATGGATTGTGGAAGAGGCCGGGAACGGCCCCAAGCACTGGTAGTAGGGGTCATGCCCGACAGGCATGACGAGGAATGGAAACCAAGCCCGGAATCGGGACCTTGGGAACCGTCCTGCCCATGCTGCCGCGACGCCTGCGCGTCGTGCCGGGGCCATGCCGACGACCCGAACGGGACCAGAACAAGGGAGCGGCATCGATGATGGATTTCAGGGATAGCCGGGATAGCGACATGACGACTGATATGCTCGAAAAAATGGCGGCGGACACGGCTCAGGCCAGCACCCCCGCCCCGACGCCCGCCGATACCAAGTCGGTGCGCCCGCAACCCTATCCGGTCGAGGTCGATCATGCCCGCGACGCGCGGCTGACCGATTTCGGCAAGGAAACGCTCAACGACCGCTACCTCCTGCCCGGTGAAAGCTATCAGGACCTGTTCGTGCGCGTGGCCTCTGCCTATGCCGACAATGCCGAACATGCGCAGCGGCTGTACGACTATATCTCGAAGCTGTGGTTCATGCCCGCCACGCCGGTGCTGTCGAACGGCGGCACGGGTCGCGGCCTGCCGATTTCCTGCTATCTCAACTCGGTGCCCGACAGCCTGGACGGCATCGTCACCACCTGGAACGAGAATGTCTGGCTGGCGTCGCGCGGCGGCGGCATCGGCACCTATTGGGGCCAGGTGCGCGGCATCGGCGAGCCGGTCGGCCTGAACGGCAAGACCAGCGGCATCATCCCCTTCGTCCGCGTGATGGACTCGCTGACGCTGGCGATCAGCCAGGGTAGCCTGCGTCGCGGTTCGGCGGCCTGCTATCTCGACATCTCGCACCCCGAGATCGAGGAGTTCCTGGAAATCCGGAAACCCAGCGGCGACTTCAACCGCAAGGCGCTGAACCTCCATCACGGCGTGCTGATCCCCGACGCCTTCATGGAAGCGGTGCGCGACGGCGCCGAATGGCATCTCAAGAGCCCGAAAACCGGCGAGGTCCGCGCCACGGTGGATGCGCGCGCGCTGTTCCAGAAGCTGGTCGAGACCCGCCTGGCGACCGGCGAGCCGTACATCGTCTTCGCCGACCATGTGAACAGGAACATGCCCAAGCATCACCGCGAGCTGGGCCTGAAGGTTTCGACCTCGAACCTGTGTTCGGAAATCACCCTGCCGACCGGCATGGACCATAAGGGCAAGGACCGCACGGCGGTGTGCTGCCTGTCGTCGCTCAACCTGGAAACCTGGGACGAGTGGAAGGACGACAAGGGCTTTATCGAGGACGTGATGCGCTTCCTCGACAATGTCCTCCAGGACTATATCGACCGCCACGAGCCGGGCATGGAGCGTGCCGCCTATTCGGCGGGTCGCGAGCGTTCGGTCGGCCTGGGCGTCATGGGCTTCCACAGCTTCCTCCAGGCGCGCGGCATCCCCTTCGAGGGTGCGATGGCCAAATCCTGGAACCTGCGCATGTTCAAGCACATCAACGCGCAGGTGAACCAGGCGTCAATGACCCTGGCCGTCGAGCGCGGGCCCTGCCCCGATGCGGCGGATGTCGGCGTGATGGAGCGTTTCAGCTGCAAGATGGCGATCGCGCCGACCGCGTCGATCAGCATCATCTGCGGCGGCACCAGCGCGTGCATTGAGCCGATCCCGGCGAACATCTATACCCACAAGACGCTGTCGGGGTCGTTCGTCGTCAAGAACCCCTATCTCGAAAAGCTGCTGATCGAGAAGGCGAAGAATTCGGACGCGGTCTGGAACTCGATCCTGGAGCATGGCGGCTCGGTCCAGCATCTCGACTTCCTGAGCCCGGAAGAGAAGGACACGTTCAAGACCTCGTTCGAGATCGACCAGCGCTGGCTGCTCGAACTGGCGGGGGACCGGACGCCCTATATCGACCAGGCGCAGTCGCTGAACCTGTTCATCCCGGCGGATGTGGAAAAGTGGGACCTGCTGATGCTCCACTTCCGCGCCTGGGAACTGGGCATCAAGTCGCTCTATTATCTCCGGTCGAAGTCGGTGCAGCGCGCCGGTTTCGCAGGGAGCGGCGGGGTCGAAGCCGACAACACGATCAGCGCGCCCAAGTTCGAGATCGGTGAGACCACCGATTATGACGAATGCCTGGCGTGTCAGTGAGGTAACAGCCTGACGGGAAGGTGAAGTCATGGACTCTCACGCCCCCAAACGTCCCTCTCCCCTTGTGGGAGAGGGAAGGGGCCCACGGCCGAAGGTCGTGGGAAGGGTGAGGGGCAACGCCCAAGGCCTGACCAAGCGACAACGCCTTCCCGCTGCTACCGTCACCCGCTCGCGTGAATTGCGCCAGAATGCCGGCGAACCCGAACGCCGACTATGGCGCGCGTTGCGCGAAGCGTTGCCGTCCATGAAGTTTCGCCGACAGGTTCCCATGGGTCCGTACCACGTCGATTTCTGCTCGCACGCAGCACGACTGATCATCGAGATCGACGGCGACGAGCATGCCACGAAGCTGGAGCGCGATGCCGAGCGCACCCGCTTCCTCGAACACGAAGGCTATGACGTGATCCGCTTCGCCAATGCCGATGTGATGGACAAGCTCGACGGCGTCGTGGCGGCGATCGGCACATGGGCCGCGCACAAGCAAAAGGGCCGCCCGTGATGGACGGCCCCCTCACCCTCCCACGGCCTATGGCCGCGGGCCCCTCCCTCTCCCACAAGGGGAGAGGGATTGGGAAATCACTCCGCCTCTTCGAACTGGTCGACGGCGTTCTGTGCGGTGGCCGACAGGCGGACCTTGTCGCCCTCGATCTCGGCGACCAGGCCGATCGGCAGGTAATGATGCTTGGCGCCCTGCCCGCCTTCCGTCTGGGGGCTGTCGTTCTTGGTCAGCTTGATGCGGTCGCCATCGACATGGTCGACGGTGCCGACATGGACGCCGTCCGCACCGATGACTTCCGCATGTTCCTTGATCTGGCTGACATCGACCATCTTGAGTCTCCTGTGTTGGGTTCGGTTTCGGAACGCGCCAAGCCGGAATTGGTCGCATGACATCGGCGTTCATCATGTACGCGGTGGCGGCGGCACTGGGCGGGATCGGCGCAACGCTGCTGCTGCAACTCCGCCGCCCCCGGTCGGACCAGGGTCGCTATGCCCGGCTGATCGCGGGCACCATGTTCGCCATGGGCGGGATCATTCTCGCGGGTTTCGCGACCGCTCTGCGCTCTTGGGCGAGCAGCGGCTGAACCGGCCTTCACCCTCTTCACCTCATTCGTATCCGGAGTAACCCCGATGCCTCTTCTCCAAGCCTCCAAGCAGTATAAGCCCTTCGAATATCCCTGGGCATTCGAGTTCTGGAAGCGCCAGCAACAGCTCCACTGGCTGCCCGAAGAGGTGCCGCTGGGCGAGGACTGCCGCGACTGGGCGCAGAAGCTGACCGATCACGAGCGCAACCTGCTGACCCAGATCTTCCGCTTCTTCACCCAGGCGGACGTCGAGGTGCAGGACTGCTATCACGAGAAATATGGTCGGGTGTTCAAGCCGACCGAGATCAAGATGATGCTGACCGCCTTCTCCAACATGGAGACGGTGCATATCGCGGCGTACAGCCATCTGCTCGACACGATCGGCATGCCCGAGAGCGAATATGGCGCCTTCCTCGAATATGCCGAGATGAAGGACAAGCATGATTACATGCAGAATTTCGGCGTCGACAGCGACGAGGACATTGCCCGCACGCTGGCCATGTTCGGCGGCTTCACCGAGGGCGTTCAGTTGTTCGCCAGCTTCGCGATGCTGATGAACTTCCCGCGCTTCAACAAGATGAAGGGCATGGGCCAGATCGTCAGCTGGTCGGTGCGCGACGAGAGCCTGCACTGCGAGGGCATCATCCGCATGTTCCACGCCTTCTGCAAGGAGCGCCAGTGCCTGACCAAGGCGGTCAAGGACGACATCGCCGATGTGTGCCAGACAACGATCCGCCTGGAGGACAATTTCATCGACCTCGCCTTTGAAATGGGCCCGGTCGAGGGCATGAAGCCCAAGGAGATCAAGAAGTATATCCGCTACATCGCCGACTGGCGTCTGGGCCAGTTGGGGCTGAAGCCGATCTACATGATCGACGAGCATCCCCTGCCCTGGCTGACCCCGCTGCTCAACGGCGTGGAGCATGCCAACTTCTTCGAGACGCGGGCGACCGAATATTCCAAGGCGGCGACGCGCGGCCAGTGGAACGACGTGTGGGACGCCTTCGACACCCGCCAGAAGGCCAAGACCGCCAAGGCGGCGAACGAGGAGCCGACCGAGACCGGCGACATGTTCTCCGCCGCGGGCGTCGCGGCGGAGTGATCCGCGAGAGGGCGGGCTTCGGTCCGCCCTTTTTTGTTCGCGCGGAGGCGCGGAGACGCGGAGATTTCCGGGTTCGCGCAGAGGCCGCAGAGAAGTAGATCATGGCGGGTGCATTCCCCCGCGCCGTTCAGCCTGAGCGTAGTCGAAGGCCACGCGATGACCTCTGATAAACGCATCCCCGAGCGCGAAGCGCTTTCAAGTAACTGCTTGGGCCTCTGGCCCGAAAATGCCTTGGGGCAAGGGGATGCCCTTGGCCTTCGACTGCGCTCAGGCTGAACGGAAGGGGTGGATGCGGGTGAAGGCCAGCCGCGCGTCTGCTCCGCGCCCTCCGCGCCTCTGCGCGAACCCAAAAGCCTCCACGCCTCCGCGCGAACAAAAATCTTCGCGTCATCGCGGCTTCGCGTGAAACAAAATCACCGCGCCGCCCGCGTCGGCGCATGGAAGTCCGCCGGTTTCCCCGCAATCCACTTCAGAAACCGCACCATGTCCGGATGCGCCCGCAGCACCGCGAAGTCCGCATAAGCCCGTGCCAGTTCCGCGTTGGACAGCGTCGCATGGATCGTGCGGTGACAGATGGGATGCACCGGCACCGTCTCTCGCCCGCCCTCGCTCTTGGGCACGGGGTGGTGCCATTCCACCTTCACCCCCAAAGGCCTTTCGCACAGCGCGCAGACCGGCACCGCGAGCGCCTCGACCCGTTCCGCGGCGGCCATCAGCCCCGCCTTTCGCTTCACCCGTCCGACCATCCCCATGGATATGGGGAGCCATCGCGCACAGGAAAACGGGGCTCGGCATCGCTGCCGAACCCCGTCCCCTTAAGCCAACTGGATCCGAGAGGGATCAGAAGTGTGCGACGACACCCGCCATCGGGCGGAACGAATGCGCGTCGTCGAAGGTCGAAACTTCCATGCGGAGGCGCAGACCCGAATTGCCGGTCAGGCCGCCCAGACCGATATCCTTGGGGCCGACTTCCGCGCCGACGCCATACACGGTGCCGTGATAGTCGCGCTTCAGGTCGCCAGCGACGCCCGGCGCGAAGTTGTGGAAGTTGTTCCAGCGATAACCGACCTTGCCGTAGAACAGGCCGCTCTCACCGGCGCGGAAGCCCGCGCGGCCATAGGCGCCATACTGCCAGTCGATGTCACCCGACACGCCCTTGGCGACCGAGCCCTCGGCACCGACGAACACGGGGCCCAGCGGGATGTTGGCACCGACGATGCCCTCGACCAGCGCGCCGTCCAGGTTATAGCCCTTGGGCTGCGCGGGGATGCCGGCGACCGACTGGCGATCGAACTGCTCCCAACCACCCATGATCGCGACGTACGGCTCGATACCGAAGGCGCGGGTGCCGTCGGGAGCGGTCGCGGTGTCGGCGGCCGGTGCCGACGTGTCGCTGGTGGTGTTCATGTCCTGCGCCATGGCAGGCACGGCGACGAACGCAGCCGCCGCAGCGGCGACGAGGGAAAGCTTACGCATACGAGATACCCTTCTCTTATTCTATGTGGGGCGGCGGATCGAACCGCTCAGCCCAGGCCCGCTTAACCGGCAATTGCGCCAGGAGTTGCACGGGAAACGCGAATTTCAGTCGCCTTCCGACAAGCTGTGCCATGAAAGTCACAGTTCCTGTCACTTAGATGAACCAAATGGGGGCGGAATGGGGCGATCGCGGTTTTCCGCCATTTTTCCGCCTCTTTTGTCGCCCCCGCTTCAGCGAAACGCGGTGCAGCGCAGGGAGTCACCGGTGGGCCGTGTCAAAACAACCTCACCCCCCTTGCCGCGAAGGTCATGGCCGAAGCCCGCATAATGGATGCCGGATGCGACCGGCTGTCCGGCCATCCGCACCTCCAGATCGCCGTCGAGACGCAACAACGCGCTGTCGTCGCGGTTATCGAACCGCGCCCAGAAGCGGCTGCCATTCTCGCACTGAAAGGTGGTGGAGATCATCGGCGGCATCGCGGCGCGGGGATCGGGCATGGTCGAGCAGCCGACCAGCACGATCCCGCCCGCCGCCAGCGCCACGGGCAACCGCGTCATGGCCGAAGCGCGGCGTCGTCGGCCTCGTCGATATCGCCGTCGGCGACGGTCTCGTCCTCGAAATCCTCCTGGAGATCGTCTTCGTCGATATCCTCGGCATCCATGTCGACCGAGGCGTCGCTTTCGCCGACCTCCTCCGAATCCATGTCGATTTCGTCGATCGGTTCGTCCTCCACCGTATCGTCGCCCAGATCGGGTGCGATATCGGTCAGCAGCACGCCGTCCGTCGGGCCGTTGCGCGTCGCCTCCAGGATTTCGGCACGCTGGCTCTCGTCATAGCCTTCCTCGTCCCAGCCATCGTCGCCGGGTCCCTGGCTGGGAACCTGATGTCCGCCCATGCTCGCCTCCTCTGCTTGGTTTCAGATGAGGAACGGTGCGGTGGGCCGGGCGGTTCCCGAGCGGAGCGGGTTCAGGTGGGGCGGAACATGCGCCCGCGCTCGGTCAGGAACACCATCGCGAAGGCCACGCATCCGGCGATCAGAAAGCCCAGGATCAGCGGGCGGGTTGTCGTATCGAACGCCTGGCCGATCCCCGCGCCGATCAGCGAACCGATCGTGACGCTGGTGAAGCCCTGCACGCTGGACGCGGTTCCGGCGATCCGCCCCATATTCTCCATCGCCATGGAGGAGAAGTTGGAGGTCGCCAGACCGAAACACGCCATGGTAATCGCCTGGAGCACGGCGAAGACGATCAGCGACTCACCCCAGAATTGCGCGATGCCCAGATGGATCGCCGACACGAGGATCAGGATCGTCACCGCGCTGTGGCTGATGACCCGCGTGCCCAGCCGCATGACGATGCGCGAGTTGAGCAGGTTCGCCGCCGCCATCGTGACCGAGGTGGTGGCGAAGATCAGCGCGAGCAGCTTTTCCCGCCCGAACGTCACCGCCATGATCGGCTGGACCGAGTTGAGATAGCCATAGAGCGCCGCCATCAGCGCGGTCGCCGCCAGCGTATAGCCCAGCGACAGCCGGTCGCTCAGCGTCTCACGCCAGCCGCCCAGGATGCGCGGTAACGAGATGGGCTGCCGCGCCTCGGGCGCCAGCGTCTCGGGCATCCGGATGGAGAACCAGGCCAGCACCAGCCCCGCCAGCCCCGCGATCGTCCAGAAGATCAGCCGCCAATTGCCGAACAGCAGCACCAGTTCGCCGAAGGCAGGCGCGAGGATCGGGACGATCATGAACACCATGAAGGCGATCGACATGACCTGCGCCATGGCGCGGCCATGATAGCAGTCGCGGACCAGCGCCACCGTCGCGACCCGCGTCGCCGCGATCGCCGCGCCCGCACAGACGCGCGCGACCAGCAACAGCGTGAAGCTGCCCGCCACCGCCGCCGCGCCATTGGCGATGACATAGATGACCAGCGCGACGATCAGCACCCGCCGCCGCCCATAGCGATCGGCGAGCGGTCCGTGCACCAGTTGCGCCACGCCGAACCCGATCAGGAAGGCGGTGACGACGAACGGGCGGGCGGCGGGCGACGCATTCAGGCTCTCGCCCATGGCGGGCAGCGCCGGCAGCATCGAATCGATGCCGAGCGCGGTCAGCGCCATCAGCGCCGCGATCAGGAGGACGAATTCGACAAAGCCGATCGGCGCGCCGGGCGGCTCGGCCACGACGGACGCCGCCGGAGCAGCGGAACGGGGTTCGGACATGATGGCTGTCCCTTAGGGGGAATTGGTCCGAAGGGAAACCGGGAAAGCGGCCCGAGGCCCGGTGGCTGTCATCACACGCCCTGCGACGTTCAGCACGTCGACAGCTTGTGGACCCCACAGGGTACAACTCGCTGTATTGGATCAACAGGGCACGCAAGGGAGTTTGCCGCCATGATCACCCCGTACCGCATTACCGTGTCGCTCCCGCTTGTCGCGGCACTGGCCCTGTCGGCATGCGATCGACCGAGTCAGGGCACGTCGATCACCGTGAACAGCTCGGATGGCGAGACACTGGCCTCGGTCGATGGCAAGTCGGGCGAGGTGAAGCTGGCGCTGCCGGGCTTTCAGGGCGCGTTCAAGCTGCCCAAGGTCTCGCTGGAGGCGGATAATTTCGAGCTGAACGGCGTCCACCTCTATCCGGGATCGACGATCCGCAACGTCGATGTCGGCAATGGCCGTGACAAGGCGTTCACCATGACCTTCGACAGCCCCGCCGACCCGGCGACCGTGCGCGGCTGGTTCCAGGAGAAGATGGGCGACGCCGACTTCACGCTCACCGATCAGGGCGGCGCGCTGGTCGGCAAGACGGCGGAGGAAAAGCCCTTCCGCCTCGACCTGCGTCCGGCGGGCGGCGACCGATCGACCGGGACGATCACGCTGGGCGGATAACTCGGCCTGTTCGGACGGCTCGGGCGCGTTATAGTGATGCCAGCCTGTTAGATTTTCTGGACATATCACGATGACCGACACCCGCTCCGCCGAGGTTCCGACGCTCAGCCTCGTCGATCAGGACCGCGATCCCGAGGGCTTTGCCGCCGCGCTGGGCGGCTCGTTCGAGCGGTTCGGTTTCGCTATCGTCGCGGATCACGGCGTGCCCGCCGACCTGATCGACCGCGCCTGGGCGCAGACCAAGGCGCTGTTCGAGCTGCCCGAAGCGGAGAAGCGCGGCTATCACGTCCCCGGCGGCGGCGGCGCGCGCGGCTATACCCCGTTCAAGACCGAGATCGCCAAGGACGCCAAGGTCGTCGACCTGAAGGAATTCTGGCATGTCGGCCGCGAACTGCCCGAGGGGCATGCCTATGCCGACCGGATGCCCGCCAATATCTGGCCCGAACGCCCTGAGGGGTTCCGCGAGGATTTCATCGCGCTCTTCTCGGCGTTCGACAAGGCGGGGGACCGGCTGCTCTCCGCCATCGCGCGCCATCTGAAACTCGACCCGCACTGGTTCGACCCGGCGGTGAAGGACGGCAATTCGGTGCTGCGCCTGCTCCATTATCCGCCGATCCCGGCGGATGCGGAGGGCGTCCGGGCTGGCGCGCATGAGGATATCAACCTCATCACCCTGTTGCTCGGTGCCGAGGAGGCGGGGCTGGAACTGCTCGACCGCGATTCGGGCGAGTGGCTGGCGATCCGCCCGCCCGAGGGGGCGATGGTGGTCAATGTCGGCGACATGCTCCAGCGGCTGACCAACCATGTCCTGCCCTCGACCACCCACCGCGTGGTCAACCCGCCGGTCGAGCGGCGCGGCTTTTCGCGTTACTCGATGCCCTTCTTCCTGCACCCGGCCCCCGATTTCCTGATCGAGACGCTGCCCGGGACGGTGAGCGAGGGGCACCCGGATCGCTATCCGGAGCCGATCACCGCGCATGACTATCTGTTCGAGCGGCTGGTGGAGATCGGGTTGATCAAGAAATAGCCTTCACACCGTCATCCCGGCGCAGGCCGGGATCTCTGGCGAGGAAATGCCGTCATCGCCAAAGGCCCCAGCCTGCGCTGGGGCGACGGTTCGGGGATATCACCCCAGAATATGCATCAACAGCGGCTGCCCGACCAGGCTCTGGCTCCCGCGCAACCGCTCCAGCGCCTGGGCCACCGCGCGCTCCGGCCCTTCATGCGTCACGATCGCGATCATCACCCCACCATCGGCCGCTTCGCCGCGCTGGATCAGGCTCTCGATCGAAACCCCCGCATCGCGCATCGCGGCGGCGATCTCGGCCAGGACGCCGACCTTGTCCTGCACGGTGAAGCGCAAATAAGCCCGCCCGCGCCGCTCGCCGCTATCGGCCTTGGCGGCGGGGGTCAGTTCGTGCGCGGGCATGGCGAAGGACGCGCCATATTCGCCGCGCGCGATGTCGATCAGGTCGGCGACCACCGCGCTGGCGGTCGGGCCGTCGCCCGCCCCCGCGCCCTGGAACAGCAAGCGGCCGACGAAATTGCCCTCCGCCACCACGGCATTGGTCGATCCGGTGACATGCGCCAGCGGGTGGTCGAGCGGCACCAGATGCGGATGCACCCGCTGGAACAGGCCGTTCGCCCCCTCCTCCGCCACGCCGACCAGACGCACGCGATAGCCGAGCGACGCCGCCTGCGCGATGTCGGCGGCCAGCACATGCCGCACGCCGCCGATCGCGACGTCATCGAAGGCGGGCTGCGTCCCGAAGGCGATGGCGGCCAGGATGGACAGCTTGTGCGCCGCGTCCACCCCGTCGATGTCGAAGCTGGGGTCCGCCTCGGCATAACCCAGCGCCTGGGCCTCGGCGAGCACCTCGGCGAAGTCGCGGCCTTCCGCTTCCATCTTGGACAGGATGAAATTGCAGGTGCCGTTGAGGATGCCATAGACCCGCGCGATCGCGTTGGCCGCCGCACCTTCGCGAAGCCCCTTGATGACCGGGATGCCGCCCGCCACCGCCGCCTCGAACTTCAGCGCCGCGCTGGACGCTTCCGCCTTCCGCGCCAGTTCCAGGCCGTGATGCGCCAGCATCGCCTTGTTGGCGGTGACGAACCCGCGCCCGGCATCGAGCGCGGTCCGCGCGAGCGTCAGCGCGGGGCCGTCCGATCCGCCGATCAGTTCGACCACCACATCGGCATCGGGGTGCGAGGCGAGCGCGGCGGTATCGTCGACCCATTCGAAGCGCGACAAGTCCACGCCCCGGTCCTTGGTCCGGTCACGCGCGGACACGGCGACGATCTCGATCGGGCGACCGGCGCGCCGGGTAATCAGGTCACGGTTCGCGTCGAGCAGGCGAATGACGCCGCCCCCCACCGTGCCGAGTCCCGCCACAGCCACCCGCAATGCGTCGCCCATATCGTCTTCCTGTATCCCGAGCGTTCGTAGAGCCCCGGCGGGTAGCGGATAGAAACGGTCGCTGTCGAGCCATGGGGCGACCTTTTATTGCTCGAATGGCGATAGGGCGCTAAAGTGGCGGGATGATCTCCCCCGATTTCGTGGTCATCGACGTCGAAACCGCGTGCCAGCGTACCAGCAGCATCTGCCAGATCGGCATCGTCGGCTATGCGGCGGGCGTCGAGGTGCTGGCCTATGAAACGCTGGTCGACCCGTGCGACGAGTTCAGCCATTTCAACATCGGCATCCACGGCATCACGGCGGAGCATGTGCTGGGCAAGCCGACCTTCGCGCATCTCCATCCCGAACTGGCCGCGCATCTGGGCGGGCGGGTGACGGTGGCGCATTCGGGGTTCGACAAGGGCGCACTGGGCCGCGCGTGCGAGCGCGACGCCCTGCCCCCGATCGCCGCGCGCTGGCTGGACAGCGTGACGATCGCGCGGCGGGCCTGGCCCGAATTGCCGAACCACAAGCTCAACACGCTGGCGAGTTTCTTGGACCTGGAGCATCGCCACCATGACGCGCTGAGCGATGCGCGCGCGGCGGGGCAGGTCGTATTGCGAGCGATGGCGCAGACTGGCCTGACCCTGACCGACTGGTTCACCCCGCCGCCCTCGGCGCGGGCACGCGCGCGGCGACAGGCCGGGGCCTGACCACCCGATCCTCCCCTCCCCAACCGAGCTTGGGGAGGAATAGAGTGCTTCTCGCTCCTCCCCGGCACGGGGAGGGGGACCATGCGAAGCATGGTGGAGGGGGCGTGCGGCCAGCCATGTCCTGTGGGGAAGCCCCCCTTCCGCCAGGCCTTCGGCCTGCCACCTCCCCGTGCCGGGGAGGAATGGGGACGCGATATCAGGGTTCCAGATGCCCCTGCGGCCCCGGTCCATCGAGCGCGATGGGAACGCGGTTGCTCTTGTTGCGGGATTTGTCGACCAGCTTGCTGATCCCGATCCGCGCCTCGTTGGCGAGCAGCATCGCGGGACCCAGGATGTTCACCCCGGTCTGACATCCCCATTGGCTGGCCGCGCAGGGCGTGCCCGACGCCCGCAACGCACCGATCCCGGTCCGTTCCGGATTGGAGGGGATGGGGCCGGCCGGTATCTCACCCGGCACGTCTGGGATACGGTCGTCGGCCTGCCGCCGCCCGCAGACGATCACATCCTCCCTGGTGCCTGCCGAAGGCGGGCAGGGATCGCGCGCCAGGATCGAAAAACGCTCCGTGCCCGGGGCGACCGGCGGCGGGGCGGCCTGGCTCGCCTGAAGGGCAATCAGCAACAAGGCGATCATCGGCCGTTCCTCCTTCGCGTCATGGCGCAGGCTTGCGCAGCGTCGGCCCGCCGCCGCCACGGGGGTTCGTATCCAGCGTGACCCCGACATGACCACCGCCGACCAGAAAGGGCGACATACTCTTGACCGAATTGGAGCGCGCGAGCAGCCTGGTCCGTTCATCCATCACCCCTTCATGGCGCGGATCGCCGGGCTCCGGCGGGATTTCGAAGGGCATGCGGAAGCGATCGGCATTACGGCGACCGCAGACGGTGATGTCGGTCCCGTTAGGGTCGTAGACGCAGCGCTTCTGGACCCCGCTCGCTTCGCGCGTCTTCGCCATGATCGCCTCGACCGACGGGACCGCCGGTGGCGCTCCATCCTGAACCGGCGCCGCCATCACCAGCATCGCCATCGTCATCGCCACCATGACACCTCCCGGCATCGCGTTCGCCCGGACCATCTCGATCAGGCGCGGGGCATCATGCCCGGTTCCACGATACGCCCGTCAGCATCGTTACGCTTATGTCATTTTTAGGGCGTCAGTCGATCTGGGTGCGGAACAGCGTGCGCGGCTTGCTGCGGCAATATTTGTCGCCGACCACGGCACAGTACGTGCCGTCATTGGCGAAGGCCCGCGCCTTGGAATCGATCGGCGTGCCGTGATCCTGCGCCAGGCGATAGGGTGAAGGCTTCGCCGTGCCCGGACAGGCCCCCGTGGCGCAGGCGGGCGTCAGTCGGGGCAGGGTCATCGCATGGCCGGCATGTCCTTGCGGACCGGCCAGCATCAATAGGATCGGCACCATCGCCATTCTCCCCTTTGTTATGGTTTCAGTCCTGGCCGACCGGCTCCACACCCAGCCGGGGCAGTTCGATCGCGGGGCAGCGGTTCATCACGACCTTCAGCCCGGCGGCTTCCGCCCGCGCGGCGGCCTCCTCGTTGACGACGCCAAGCTGCATCCAGACCGCCTTGGCCCCGACCGCGATCGCCTCGTCCACGATGGGCCCGACCGCGTCGGAGCGGCGGAAGATGTCGACGATGTCGATGGGGTCGCCCAATTGGCCCAGGTCGCGGAAGACGAACTCGCCATGCACATGCTCGCCGGTGATCTGCGGGTTGACCGGGAT
This sequence comes from Sphingomonas sp. SORGH_AS_0879, assembly GCF_030819175.1. Classification (NCBI taxonomy): domain Bacteria; kingdom Pseudomonadati; phylum Pseudomonadota; class Alphaproteobacteria; order Sphingomonadales; family Sphingomonadaceae; genus Sphingomonas; species Sphingomonas sp. SORGH_AS_0879. The sequence goes on along the minus strand of NZ_JAUTBJ010000002.1, from coordinate 738,093 downwards.
CACGCGATATCCGTGATCCTGAAGGCGCTTCATCACGCCGTAAGAGGGCCGGTCGGGGCGATCCGAGGCGCCGACCAGCGCGATGGTACGCGCCTCCTGCAACAGAGCGCGGATATCCTCATCATCGGTGAGCGGCATGGACGGTCCCCTTGGCGGACCGCCCCTTCGGCCTGTCGGATCGACGGGGTGCGGGCGGTCTATCCCGCTCCAACGCCCCGACGATCCGCCGGTTTCATCCGCGCGAGAGCCAGTCCGCCACCGACTTCGCCAATGGTGCGAAGGTCATGTCCCCCTCCCCCGCCGCCGGCGGCTGTCCCGCATCGGACGCCATGCGAATCGCGATGGTCAGCGGCACCCGGCCCAGGAACGGAATCCCCAGCTCCGCCGCCGCCGCCTCGGCCCCGCCCGATCCGAACGGGTCGGAATATTCGCCGCAATGGGGGCAGCAATAACCCGCCATATTCTCGACCAGCCCGATGATCGGCACGCCCGCCTTGGTGAACAGGTCGATCGCCCGGCGCGCGTCGATCAGCGCCAGGTCCTGCGGGGTCGAGACGATCACCGCGCCCGCCGGGCGATGCTTCTGCACCATGGTCAGCTGCACGTCGCCGGTGCCGGGCGGCAGGTCGAGCACCAGCAATTCGGTCGCGCCCCAGTCGCCATCGACCAGCTGGCTGAGCGCCCCCGCCGCCATCGGCCCGCGCCAGGCGATCGCCTTGTCCGGCTCGACCAGCTGCCCCATCGAGAGCAACGACACGCCATAGGGCGTGGGCACGGGTTGCAGCTTGCCGTCCTGCGCGACCGGCTTCACCCCCTCGGCGGCCATCAGGCGCGGCTGCGACGGACCATAGATATCGGCATCGACCAGCCCGGTCCTGATCCCCCCCCGCGCCAGCGCGATGGCGAGATTGGCGGACAGGGTGGACTTGCCCACCCCGCCCTTGCCGCTGGCGACCGCGATGATCCGGCGCTCACGCTTCTCGGCGGTCAGGACGACGCGGACGTCCTCGGCCCCCGACTGGATCGCGGCGGCCTTCACCTCTTCCTCCAGCGCCTGTCGGCCCGCGCCGTCGAGCCCCGTGGTGTCGAGGACGACGCCCGCCCGCGCGCCCTCCATCCGCACATTCGCGCGCTTGCCCGCCACCGCGGCCACCGCCGCCTTTACCGTCTCGATGATGCTCATGGCCGCCAGATAGGATGCGATACGCGGCTTGGCACTGTTTTTGTCGGCGAACCGTTCCTATAACGATGAGCATGAGAAAGCTGACGGGCCGGTTTCAACGCCCCCCCAATCTAGCCGCCGAAACGCCGAAGGGCCCCTGGGGCGGGTCCGGCGAGGACTCCGATGGTGGCCCCCGCAACCCCTGGGCGGTGCCGCCGGGTGGCCGCAAGGCACCGGGCAAGCCCACCGCGCTGGATGAATTCATCCGCAAGGCGCGCGGCGCCGGCGGTGGTGGTCCGGGCGAAGGCCCCGGCGGCACGGGGGGCGGCTTCGGCGGCATTCCGGGCGCGCCCGGTGGCCGGACGCTCTGGGCGATCGGCGCGGCGATCCTGTTCGGCATCTGGGTGCTCTATACCTCGATCCACCCGATCGGCCCGCAGCAACGCGGCGTCGTCACCTATTTCGGCCGCTATACCGGCATATTGGAACCGGGCATCCAGTTCACGGCCCCCGCTCCCATCGCCAGCGTCCGCGTGCTGGACGTGCAGAAAATCCGTACCGAGAATTTCCCCGAAGGCTCGGACGCGAATCTGGTCCTGACCGGGGACCAGAACATCATCGACCTGACCTATTCGGTGCGTTGGGACATCGCCAATCCGCGCGACTACGCCTTCCGCCTCGCCCAGCCGCAGGAAACCGTCCGCGCCGCCGCCGAAAGCGCGATGCGCGCGGTGATCGCGGAGACGACGCTGGACCAAGCGCTGGGTTCGGGGCGTACCAATATCGAGCAGCGGGTGCAGGAGATGACCCAGGCGATCCTGAACGAGTATCGCTCGGGCGTTCGTATCCAGGGCGTGGCGATCAAGCAGGCCGCCCCGCCGCAGCAGATCGTCGACGACTTCAACAAGGTGACGGCGGCGCAGCAGCGTGCGGTTGCCGATGTGAACCAGGCCCGCTCCTATGCGCAGCAGGTGATCGCGCGCGCCCAGGGTGAGGCGGCGCAGTTCGACAAGATGTACGAGCAATATCGCCTCGCCCCCGAAGTGACCCGCCGCCGCATGTATTACGAGACCATGGAGGCCGTGCTGGCCAAGTCCGACAAGACCATCGTCGAGGCACCGGGCGTCGTCCCCTATCTGCCGCTGTCCAAAGCGCGGCCGACACCGCCGCCGCCCGAAGTCGCGACGCCCACCCCCACCACCCAGGGAGGTGGCCAGTGAACGGCCTGACCCTTCGCAACCCGATCGTGCTGGGTGTCGCCCTGCTGGTCGCGGTGATCGTCGCGGCGGCGACCTTCGCCATCGTGCCCGAAACCAAGCAGGCGGTCATCTATCGCTTCGAACAGCCGCGGCGGATCGTCAACGGCTATCGCCCAAACGAGGAACTGGGGGCGAGCGGTGCTGGACTGATCGCACGCATTCCGTTCGTCGACCGGATCGTCTGGGTCGACAAGCGCGTGCTCGATCTCGATCTGGAAAAGACCCAGGTCCTGTCGACCGACCAGCTGCGTATGAATGTCGATGCCTTCGCACGCTTCCGCGTGGTCGATCCGCGCCGGATGCTGGCGACGGCGGGCACCGTCGACGGCGTCGTCAACCAGCTTCGCCCGATCTTCGGCTCGGCGCTGCGCAACGAACTGGGCAAGCGCCGCTCGACCGAATTGCTCAGCCCGGAGCGCGGCCAGGTGATGGACGCGATCCAGGTGCGACTCGACCGAATCGCCCGGCAGTATGGCGTGCAGATCGTCGATGTCCGGATCAAGGAGGCCGAATTGCCACCGGGCACCCCGCTGGAAAGCGCGCTCGCCCGGATGCAGACCGCGCGTCAGCAGGAGGCGATCACCATCGCCGCGCAGGGGCAAAAGCAGGCGCAGATCGTCCGCGCCGACGCCGATGCGCAGGCCGCGCAAATCTATGCCCAAGCCTTTGGCAAGGATGCGGGTTTCTATGATTTCTACCGCGCCATGCAGTCCTATCGCCATACCTTCGGCGCGGACGGCAGCACGCAGGAACATGGCAACACCCAGATCATTCTGTCGCCCGAGAACAGCTATCTGAAGGAATTCACCGCGCCGGGTCGATAAGGATTTATACACCTTTCGACCTGTTCATATTCAAGCGTTGTTCAGCAAAATCGTGACATATAGGCCACGGTCAAACTGAATTTTCTTCATTGAGAGGACCTTAGCCCAGTGCGCTACGCCTACGCCATTACCAGTGCGCTCCTCCTCGGTGGTGCGACCGCGACCCTGGCCCTCCAGCCGGGCACCGCGCAGGTCGCGCAGAACGAGCCGGGCGCGATCCAGGCCGTCGCGCCCCGCGCCGGTGCGCCGATGAGCTTTGCCGACATGGTCGCCAAGCTCCAGCCCGCCGTCGTCAACATCTCCACCAAACAGTCGATCACCGTGAAGCAGCAGGCGAACCCGTTCGCCGGTACGCCGTTCGAGGGCTTTTTCGGCCAGTTCGGCGGCCAGGGCGGACCGCAGCCGCAGAAGCGCGAGGGCGCGTCGCTGGGTTCGGGCTTCCTGATCTCGCCCGACGGGTACATCGTCACCAACAACCATGTGATCGCGCCGGGCGCGGCGGGGGCGTCGGTCGATTCGATCACCGTTACGCTCAACGACCGCAAGGAATATACCGCCAAGGTCGTGGGTCGCGATGAAACCTCGGACCTCGCGGTCCTGAAGATCGACGGCAAGAACCTGCCCTTCGTTCGCTTCGGCGATTCGTCGCGGGCGCGGCCCGGCGACTGGGTGCTGGCGATCGGCCAGCCCTTCGGCCTGTCGAGCACCGTGACCGCCGGTATCGTCTCGGCCGTGCACCGCGTGACCGGCCAGGGCGGCGCGAACGACCGCTTCATCCAGACCGACGCCGCGATCAACCAGGGCAATTCGGGCGGCCCGATGTTCGACATGAACGGCAACGTCATCGGCATCAACAGCCAGATCTATTCGCAGTCGGGCGGCAATATCGGCATCGGCTTCGCCATCCCGGCGGAGGACGCCAAGCCGATCATCGACCGGCTGATGAAGGGCCAGAAGATCGAGCGCGGCTATCTGGGCGTGCAGATCGGCGGCCCGGTCAATGACGATGTCGCGGCCTCGCTGGGCGTGCCCAAGGGCCAGGGCGAGATCATCGCCAAGGTCGAGCCGGACGGTCCCGCCGCCAAGGCCGGCCTGAAGGCCTTCGACGTGGTCACCAAGGTCAACGGCCAGGCGGTGACGCCCGAGCAGACCCTGTCCTATCTGATCGCCAATGTCCCGCCGGGTGGTCGTGTCCAGCTCGACGTGTTGCGCGGTGGCAAGCCGATGTCGCTGACCGCGACCGCCGCGACCCGTCCGTCGAACGACGAACTGCGCGCGACGATGGGCGATGGTTCGGACGCCTTCCCCGACAATGACGACGACGCGCAGGCCGCCCCCACGGCGGGCGGCGGGCTGGGCCTGTCGGTGCAGGCGCTGACCCCCGCGATCGCCCGCGCGATCAACGTCGATCCGACGACTCAAGGCGTGGTGATCGCGGCGGTCGATCCGTCGAGCGATGCGGCGTCCAAGCTGAAGCGCGGTGATGTCATCACCGCGATCAACGGCACCGCCATCCGCAGCGCCGCCGACATCCAGCGGATCGTGACCGAGGCCAAGTCGGCGGGTCGTCCGCAGGTGCTGGCCCAGATCACGCGCGGTCGCATCGCGGGCGCCCTGATCCCGCTGCGCATCAAGTAACACCCGTCTTTTTCCTCCCTCACCAGGGGAAGACGGAAGAAAAGGCCGTCGCATCTCGATGATGCGGCGGCCTTTTCCTATTCCCGTCGCCCAACACCGCGATAAGATGCGGGCATGGACGGCATCTTCATCGGCATGGGCGGCGGCAAGCCGCAGACGATCGACCTCAAGCGCGCAAACCGGCACGGCCTGATCGCGGGCGCGACCGGCACCGGCAAGACGGTGACGCTCCAGACGATGGTCGAGGGTTTCTCTCGCGCCGGGGTGCCCAGCTTCGTCGCGGACGTGAAGGGCGACCTGTCCGGGCTGGGCATGGCCGGATCGGCGCTGGGCAAGACCCATGCCGCCTTCGCCGCGCGTGCCGCTGAACTGGGGCTGACTGACTGGGCCTATGAGGCCGCACCGGTGCAATATTGGGACCTGTTCGGAACGCAAGGCCATCCGGTCCGCGCCACCGTGTCAGAGATGGGGCCGCTGCTCCTCGCGCGGATGATGGGGCTGAACGAGACGCAGGAGGGGGTGCTGACCATCGCCTTCCATCTCGCGGACAAGGAAGGATTGCTGCTCCTCGACCTGGACGATCTCCAGGCGATGCTGGCCGAATGCGCCGCGCGGGCCGAGGAACTCACCACCACCTATGGCAATGTGTCCAAACAGTCGGTCGGCGCGATCCAGCGCGCGTTGCTCCAGTTGCGCACGCAAGGTGCCGTGCATTTCTTCGGCGAACCCGCGCTCGAACTGGCCGACCTGATCGCCACCGATGATTCGGGGCGCGGCGTCGTCAACATCCTGGCCGCCGACCAGTTGATGGCGAGCCCCAAGCTCTACGCCACCTTCCTCCTCTGGCTGTTGTCCGAACTGTTCGAGCAACTTCCCGAGATCGGCGACCCGGACAAGCCGAAGCTCGTCTTCTTCTTCGATGAAGCGCATCTGCTGTTCGACGATGCCGCACCCGCGCTGGTCGACACGATCGAGCGCGTCGTGCGGCTGATCCGGTCCAAGGGCGTCGGCGTCTATTTCATCACCCAGAACCCGATCGACGTGCCCGACAAGATCGCCGGGCAACTGGGCAACCGGGTGCAGCACGCCCTGCGCGCCTTCACCCCGCGCGATCAGGCGGCGGTGCGCTCGGCGGCGGAAACCTTCCGGGCCAATCCCGGCGTCGACGTGGCGAGCGCGATCACCGAGTTGAAGGTCGGCGAGGCTTTGGTCTCGCTGCTCCAGCCCGACGGTTCCCCCTCGCCGGTCGAGCGCACGATGATCGCGCCACCCCGCAGCCGGGTCGGGCCTGCGACGCCGGAGGAGCGCAAGGTCCTGGTCGAAACCGATGCGGTCGGCGCGAAATACGATCAGGCGATCGACCGCGAGTCGGCGGAGGAACTGCTCGCCGCCAAGACGCAGGAAGCCGCCGCCGCTGCGGCCGAAGCCAAGGCGGCGACCGAAGCGGACAAACAGGCGGCGCAACAAGCCAAGGCCGATGCCAGGGCGGCGAAGGACGCCGAACGCGCGCGGATCGCGAAACAGCGCGAGGCGGCGAACTCGCCCTGGGCCAAGATGGCGACCAGCGCGGCGCGATCGGCCAGTTCCTCGATCGGGCGACAGGTGGCGAACGAGATCGGCAAGCAGGTATTCGGCGGCGGCTCGCGGCGGCGGTCGAACGGCGCTGGCGGCGGGATCGTCGGCGCCGTGGTGCGGGGGGTGCTGGGGAACCTGTTCCGGGGGTAATTTCCCTCCTCCGTTCAGCCTGAGCAAAGTCCAAGGCCACGGGATTGGGTTTTTCCAAGCCATCGCGCGCGCTTGGCGAAAACCGGGATCCAAGTGCCACCAAGTTGGAAGAATGCGGTAAGATGAGCGCGTGGCTTCGGTATCCCGCCATCGATAATGCACTGCAACGGGGCCCCGGCCTTCGACGGGGTGGCGTGATGGAGGCAGACAGATCCCGTGGCCTTCGACTTCGCTCAGGCCGAACGGAGGTGGGGGAGGAAGATACCTTGCCCGTTCGCGCTGAGCGAAGTCGAAGCGCACGTTCCCCGCTCACCCGCATACGGAAACGCTAGGCGAGCGCGCCGCACTCTGCCACATCTGCGGGCATGAGCCGTACTCCGACCGCCACCACCCCGCCGATCGCCGAACTCACCCTTCGCGGGATCGCACTGGGCGGGATCATCACCCTGTTGTTCACCGCTGCCAACGTCTATCTGGGGCTCAAGGTCGGGCTGACCTTCGCCACGTCGATCCCGGCGGCGGTCATCTCGATGGCGATCCTGCGCTATCTGCCCAACAGTTCGGTGCTGGAGAACAACATCGTCCAGACCGTCGCCTCGGCGGCGGGGACGCTGGCGGCGATCATCTTCGTGCTGCCCGGCCTGGTCATGATCGGCTGGTGGCAGGGTTTCCCCTATCTGCTGACCGCCGGGATCACCGCGACCGGGGGCATATTGGGGGTGATGTTCTCGGTGCCGCTGCGCCGCGCACTGGTGGTCGACACCGACCTCCCCTATCCCGAAGGGCGCGCCGCCGCCGAGGTGTTGAAGGTCGGTGCAGGCAGCCGTGAGGGCGAGGCGGAGAGCGCGACCGGCCTGCGCCTGATCGTCGTCAACGCGCTCGCCTCGGCGGGCTTTGCGGTGCTCACCCAGACCAAGCTGGCCGTATCGGAAGCGGCGATCTTCTTCCGAACCGGCGCGGGGGCGACGGGGATTGCCGGCGGGCTGTCCTTCGCCCTGGTCGGGGTCGGGCATCTGGTCGGCCTGTCGGTCGGCCTCGCCATGCTGGTCGGGATCGCGATCGGCTGGTGGGTGGCGCTGCCCATCCTGACCGCGATGGCCCCCGTGGCGGGGCCGGTCGCCGAATGGGCGGGCGGCGTGTTCAGTCGCGACGTACGCTTCCTGGGCGCGGGCGTGATCGGCGTGGCGGCGATCTGGACGCTCCTCAAGATCATCGGGCCGGTGATCGGCGGCATCCGCTCTTCGCTCGCCGCCGCCTCGGCCAAGCGGGACGGCGCGGTGCTGGCGGTGGGCGAGCGTGACCTGCCGATCGGGATCGTCGCGGCGGTCGCGCTGGCGACGCTGGTGCCGATCGCCGGGCTGCTCTGGTCGGTGATCGCGGGTGGGCCGCTGGCGGCGTCGGGCTTCGCGTTGATCGGCGGAGCGCTGTTGTTCATCCTGCTCATCGGCCTCGTGATCGCCGCCGTCTGCGGTTACATGGCGGGGTTGATCGGCGCGTCGAACAGCCCGGTGTCCGGGATCGGCATCCTGTCCGTCCTCGCCGCCGCGCTGTTGCTGGTCGGACTGTTCGGGCGCGGCACCTCGCCCGATACGGCGCAGGCGCTGGTCGCCTATGCCCTGATCGTCACCGGCATCGTGTTCGGCGTGGCGACCATCTCCAACGACAATCTGCAGGATCTGAAGACCGGCGAACTGGTCGGCGCGACGCCGTGGAAGCAGCAGGTGGCTTTGGTCATCGGCGTCGTCTTCGGCAGCCTGGTGATCCCGCCGGTGCTCGACCTGCTCAACGCGACGCTGGGTTTCGCCGGCACGCCGGGGGCTGGCCCGAACGCCCTGTCCGCCCCGCAGGCGGCGTTGATCTCGGCGCTGGCCAAGGGGGTGCTGGGTGGCGACCTCAACTGGGGGATGATCGGCATCGGGGCGCTGGTCGGTGTCGGCGTGATCGTGGCGGACGAGGTGCTGGGCAAGCTCGGCTGGATTCGCCTGCCGCCGCTGGGCGTGGGGCTGGGTATCTATCTGCCGATGACGGCGACCCTGCCGGTCGTGCTGGGGGCGGCGATCGGCCATGTCTATGACCGCTGGGCCCGCCGCAGCGGCAATCCCGAAGCCGCCGAGCGGCTGGGCGTGCTGGCGGCGACCGGCATGATCGTGGGCGAAAGCCTGTGGGGCGTGGGCTTTGCGGGGATCGTCTACCTGACCAACTCGGACGCGCCGCTGGCGCTGGTCGGAGACGGGTTCGCGACCCCGGCGCTGGTCGGGGGGACGCTGGTGTTCCTGGGGATCGTGGCGGCGCTGTATCGCAACACGCGCCGCCAGGTGATCACATTGCCGCCAGCAACTCGCTGATCTTCACGAAGGCGAAGCCGATCGAGCTGTCCGCGATGCCGTAAGGCAGGAACAGCGAATCGCCGTGGCGGATCGCGCCGCAGGAATAGACGACATTGGGCACATAGCCTTCGCGATCCTGATCCTTGGCGGCCAGGATCGGCTGCTTCGTCCGACCGAGCACCTTGGACGGATCGTCCTTGTCGAGCAGCGCGGCGCCGATCGAATATTTGCGCATCGCGCCGACACCGTGCGTCAGCAGCAGCCAGCCCTCGTCCGTCTCGATGGGCGGGCCGCAATTGCCGATCTGCACCAGCTCCCACGGATAGACGGGGGTCAGGATCTTCGCCCCTTCGTCCCAGTGCGTCAGCGAGTCCGACTTGAGCAGGAACAGATTCTCGCCGTCCTGCCGCCCGATCATCATATACTGCCCGCCGACCTTGCGCGGGAACAGCGCCATGCCCTTGTTGCGCGCGGCCGAGCCCGTCATCGGCACCAGGTCGAACGCGCGGAAGTCGCGGGTGCGCATCAGTTCCGACTGGATGCCCGAGCCGTCATAGGCGGTGTAGGTGCCGATCCATTCCACCGCGCCGTCGTCATGCGTGAACTGGACGATGCGCATATCCTCCAGCCCCTTGGACTGGGCGCGGGTGATCGGGAAGATGACCGTGCCCGACAGGGTCGAATCGCGGTGGCGGTGGACGGTGATCGGGCCGCTCGGCGCATGTTCCTCGCCCCAGCCATGCACGTCGGTGGCGGTGGCGAAGGGCGGCTCGGGCGCGAGGCGAAGCTGGTTCTGGTCGTTGATGATGCCTTCGCGGAAGGCGACCGAGGAAATATGCCCCTCACCCACCGCGCGCATCGACATCAGGATACGCTGCGACCCCGGCTGGATGCCGGTCTGGTCGAAATGCGGCACCGCCGAGGGGTTCATCAGCGCGGCGGCGGCATAGCTGTATTCGTGGCAGAAATAGGCGCCGATCAACTGCCGCTTCTCGTCGCTGATCTTCGCCCCGTCGAGCTTCAACAGATCCTCGATCTGGTCGTAGCGGGTCATGAAGACGCGTCGCGTCTGCCAGTGCCGTGCTTCGAAATCCTTCAGCACGGTTTCCAACTGGTCGCGCGCCTCCTGCGGCGTCATCGCCAGCACTTCGCCGACCAGCCGTTCGGTCCGGCTGGGCGGTGCGCCGTTGCCGCCGCCCCATGCGATATGGAAGGGCCGCACCACGACGCGCGAAGGATCGGCATGAAGCCGCAGCCGGTGGTTGAACAGATCCATCGCGCTACCGTCTCGCCATCTTACAAAAAACGCTCATCCCATCCCCCCATGCGACAGCGCATCAGGCGATGTGACGATCGGCTCCTGCCATGGATGAGGCGGATTGGCAAAGGCTTGCGATAGCGCAATTGGCCAGTTGCAGCGCCAGGATCGATTCGGCGCCCTGGTTGCGGTTGAGCCCGGTCGGCATCAGTCCGTCGAAACAACCACCGTCACTTGCGGTGGCCAGCGGCAGGTCGAGGTCGTTCATGCCCAGGAACCAGCCATAGGCCCGCTCGCCCTCCGCGATCCACCGCGGGTCGTGGGTCGCGAGATAGGCCGAATGGCACGCCTCCACCGTCGCCTGCGCCTCCAGCGGCTGCTGATCGAATTGCAGCGGCTCTGCATAGGGACGGCCGAAACTCTCGCTGCCCACCGCGCGGAAGCGGCCCTCGGGCGAGGTCTGCTTGCCGACGATCCAGTCGAGCGTGGAAATGCCGCAATCGATCAGGTCCTGCCGCCCCAGCGCACGCCCCGCCTCGATCAGCGCCTGGGGCACGCGGGCATTGTCATAGGCGAGCACGATCTCGAACCACTGCCATTCGGGCCGCCGCGCCTCTTCGAGCAGGGCGAGGTGCAGGTCGGGCATCTTCTCCAGGATCGAGCGCGCCAACTGGTGCCCCGGTCGCGCCTCCAGCATCGCGGCGGCCCCGAGCATCGCAAAGGCCTGCGCGCGCAACGAACCCAGGTCCAGCGCCAGCGATGCGGTGGCGTCGAACCACATCTGCGCCCAATCGCGATGCTTGGGCGGTTGCGCGTCGCGCGCGGTCACGCCCAGCGCCCAAAGGGTGCGACCGTTGGAGTCCTCCGATCCCACATCCTCGCACCAGCTCCGGTCGAAGCGCATGAAGTTGCGATAGCGCCGCGCCTCCGGGTTCCAGGCATATTGCAGGAACGAGGCGTAGATGGTCGTCCACTTGTCACGCGTGACAGGATCTATATCCGGCGCCTGCGTCATGAAGATCAGCGCGCGGGCATTGTCGTCGATGCAATATCCGTGGCGACGGTCGGGCACCGAATAGATGGCGTGCTGCAACATGCCGGTCGAATCACTCATCCGCTCCACAGCGGACAGATCGGGGGCAAGTGGCTTGATCGCGCTGGACGCGCCCGACGTGCCCGTCGCGATCCGCCGCGGGCGGGTGGTGATCGCGGTGCCGATCAGCTTGATCGCGCCTTCCGCCAGACGCGGCCAGATCATCGTGCGGCCGCGCGCATAGGCGCGGCTCGACAGATGATCGCGCGCCGCCTGGTCGCTCAGCAACCGGTCGATTTCGCGGGCGAAGGCACCGACATCGCCGAAGGGCACCAGCACGCCATGCTCGTCGGCCAGGATCTCGGTCGCATGGACATAAGGGGTGGAGATCACCGCCTTGCCCACGCCGATCGCATAGGACAGCGTCCCGCTCGTGATCTGGGCGGGGTTGGAATAGGGGGTGGCGTAGATATCCGCCGCCTGAAGGTAATCGAGTAGTTCGTCATGCTCGACGAACGCATCGACGAACGCGACATTGTCCGACACGCCCCGCGCTGCGGCCAGCGCCTTCAGCCGGTCGCGATACGCCTCGCCCTCATGCGCGATCAGGTTGGGATGGGTCGCGCCCAGCACGACATAGAGCAGTTCCGGGTGATGCGCGGCGACGGCGGGCAACGCCTCGATAATCGTCTCGATCCCCTTGTTGGGCGCGAGCAGGCCGAAGGTCAGCACGACCTTGCGCCCTTCCCAGCCGAAACGCGGCTTCAGCGCCTCGGGCGACATCAGGGCGCGGTCGGGCACGCCGTGCGGGATCATCGCGATCTGTCGCGGATCCGCGCCATAGACGCGCTGGAGGATATCACGGCCCTTGTCAGCCATGACGATGATCTTGGCACAGCGACGGAGCAGCCCCTCCATCACCCGGCGCTCGTCGGCGGAAGGCTTTTCGAGAATGGTATGCAGCGTCGCGATCACCGGCAGGGTGGTGCGATCGAGCAGCGCCAACAGATGCTCGCCCGCCGCGCCACCATAGATGCCATATTCATGCTGGACCCAGATGGCCTGCGCCCCGCTGGCATCGATGCGGCGTGCCATGTCGATATAGGCGCCGCGATCGTTCTGAGGGATGGCGGCGGTCACCGCAGGGGGATAGGCATAGCGTCCGGGGTGGTCGTCCATCGCATAGACATCGACCGAGAGTTCGGGAAATCGGTCGCGAAGCGCGGAATAGACGTCGGTGGTGAAGGTGGCGAGCCCACATTGCCGGGGCAGAAAGTTTCCGATCAGCGCCAATCGTTCGATCACGGTTCCGTTCGCATCCACCATTTCGCTTGTCCTTGCAGGCGCGAGGGTTGGCGGCGACCCGCACTTCCCCTCTCGTACACGGTTAACACGCGGTCGGCACGATGGTTGCAGCGCGTGTTACATTTTCGCTGCACTGCAACTTTGGAACGGGACCGGTCGACGCCAGGGCGGGGCCGGTGGTGGAGTCGCCGGGTCTGAAATGGTCGGCACGATGCCCGATGACCCCGTATCCGGGTCCGAACAACATCGTGCCTCCACTCGGCGCTCCGGGGGTCAGTGGGGCACGCCAGAGGTTGCGGTTGCTGCGTCGGACCTATGCTCGGTCGCATCCTGGATCGCCTTGCTGGCAGTGGAGGACCTGCCGTCCGGCGTATAGCCCGGCTGATAAGTGATGGCGGCGTCCTTGCGGGCCTTTTGCAGCGTCTGTCCCATGGCGTCGGCAATCGACTTGCGCCGCAGAATCTCCGCCGCAAGCCCACGCGCCACATCGCCACTCACCGGCGTCGGCAGACGCTGGATAATGGCGTTCGCGGTATAGAATCTCTTATAGGGCAACAAGATAGGATCGACCAAAGGCTGTTTGGCGACCTGGCTCGCGATGGCCGGATCCAGAAAGGCGGTGTCGATCAGGACGTGATCGCGGGTAAAGGGTATCGCGCTCCGGCTCAGCCCATCGGCCAGCGCATCCAGCGTCCTGAACTGACCAAGCGACAATAACGCCTGGGTGCTGGCCGGTTGCGCGAAGCGGATCTGGTCGACGTAGAATTTCTGACGCTGCGCGAATTCGAAGGGATGGGCGGCGATATAGCGGTCGGTCGCCCGGACGGTCGGCGCCGCCACGGTGTCGGCAAGCTTTTTCGCCAGCATCTCGACCAGCAGCTTCTGCTCCTGACGCTCCCGCTGCGCTGCGAATTCGGGGGACTTGTCGAGGCCCATTTCCCGCGCGGACTCCGCCAGCAGGGCGCGATCGACCAGTTGTGGGAGGATCGTCTTGCGATACGCGCAGCCGGTCGACGTTCGGCGGCGCATCCGTCAGTTCGGCGTCCAGCGCCTGGGTGGTAATGCCCTGTCCGTCGACCTTGGCCACCGTCTGGCCCTCGGGCTTGGATTGGCAACCTGACAACGCCACCATCGCCAGAGCCGCGGCCTTCAAAAGCAGATGTCTCACGCGCACCGACTCCGTTCTTCCTATCGCCTCCGACCGTGCGGAGGTCATCGAGCCGAGATTCCGGCCCGCCTTCCCTATCCGGGAAGCCGTTGCCATGTGCTTGCGGGTCGGAATCTCGAAAAACCCAAAAAAACGACCGGCCGCACGATGCGCGGCCGGCCCATTCGCTGCCACCGCCCCAATGCGGCGGATGGGAGGCTCAGGCGATCGTCATGGTCGGCGCACCGCCGCGCCGACGCAGGACATAGCCGACCAGCGCCAGGCCCAGCAGCAGCATCGCCCAGGTCGCAGGTTCCGGCACGGCGGTCGGGTTCGAGACGGGCACGGAGCCAGCGCCATAGCCGGTGCCGCCCGCGAACGTCGCGACACTGACGCCGACGCCCGTGGTCGGATCGATGCTGAGGATATTATTGTCCTTCACGCCGAACAACCCGTCGGCCGTGGACGCCAATCCGAACACGTCCGTGGTCCCGCCGATCAGGCGGGCCGCGCCGGTGATCGTATCGACCGTCGCAAGCCCGAGATTGCTGGCGAGGTACAATTGACCCTTGAAGAAGGCGAGATCGCCCGCCGATTGGATGCCCATCGCGCCGACAAGGCTCGTCTGGCCGTTGGTCGGATCGATCTTGTAGAGAGCGTCGCTGCCCGAGCCGAACAGCGTCCCGTCGGCGCCGAAAACCAGGCCGTTCACGAAGCCGCCGAGCGAACCCAGCACCGTGGTCGCGCCGGAAGTCGGCGAAATCTTGAAGAGCGTCCCGCCATTCACGCCGAGCAGATCGCCGCCGGAACTCAACGCGATATCGAACATCACGCGACCGGTGTTGCTGATCACCGTGCTGCCCTTCGTCACCGTGTCATAGGAGATGAGGTTGCCGTTCGAGTCATTGATGAGAATGGTGGGGTTGGCATTGGCCGCACCCGCAGCCCCCAACCCGATCAACACAGACACCAAGACTGTGAAATACTTGAATATCTTCTTCACTGCCCCGCCTCCATCGATCATCGGATCGATGCCAATTGCCGGGCATAGTTACAGGACGCGAGACAGTGCTTCAAATATTGTCGATGTTTCAAACCGGGATTGACGGGACATCTCGGCGGGACTTGCTCAACCCCGGCCGCGATACCCCGCCACACCCTGGTCGGGCAGCCACAGATCGGCGGGCGGGGCGGAGGATTGCCAGAACACGTCGATCGGAATGCCGCCGCGCGGATACCAATATCCGCCGATGCGCAACCAGACCGGCTTCATCTCCTCGAACAGACGCTCGCCGATGCCCACCGTGCAATCCTCATGGAACCCCGCATGATTGCGGAAGCTGCCCAGGAACAGCTTCAGCGACTTCGACTCGACGATCGTCTCGCCGGGCACATAGTCGATCACCAGATGCGCGAAGTCGGGCTGGCCGGTCACCGGGCAGAGCGAGGTGAACTCGGGTGCCGCGAACCGGATCAGATAGGTACGCCCCGGACGGGGGTTGGGAACATAATCGAGCACCGCCTCTTCCGGGGAAGCGGGCAGCGCGCTGGTCTGGCCGAGATGCTTCATGAAAGGCCATGTAGGACAGCCATGCCCAAAGCGCCAACGCTGATCCCGATTCTGGGCGACCAATTGTCGATGAATCTGTCCAGCCTGGAGGGCGCGGACCCCAAACGCACCGTGCTGCTGATGATGGAGGTGGCGGACGAGACATCGTACGTGCGCCATCACAAGGCCAAGATCGCCTATATCCTGTCGGCCATGCGCCACCATGCCGAGGCGCTGAAAAAGGCGGGCTGGCAGGTCGACTATGTCACGCTGGACGATCCGGACAATGCGGGCAGCTTCACCGGCGAAGTCGCGCGTGCGGTCGAACGCCACGACCCCGAACGCATCGTCGTTACCCAGGCCGGCGAATGGCGCGTCGCCGCCATGCTGGACGCATGGGAAACGATGTTCGGCATCCCCGTCGATATCCGCCCCGACACCCGCTTCATCGCGTCCCAGGCCGAGTTCGAGAATTGGGCGAAGGACCGCAACGAACTGCGCATGGAGTATTTCTACCGCCTGATGCGGCGCAAGACCGGGCTGTTGATGAAGGGCGACAAGCCCGAGGGCGGCAAATGGAATTACGACGCCGACAATCGCAAGCCCGCGCCGAAGAAGGAAACACCGCCTGAGCCGCTGACGTTCGCGCCCGACCGGATCACCCGCGACGTGCTGACGCTCGTTGCCGCGCGGTTCGACAATCACCCCGGCTCGCTCGACGGCTTCGCCTATGCCGTCACCGCCAAGGAGGCGCAGGCACAGGCCGAGGCGTTCATGGCGCATGCCCTGCCCCAATTCGGCGACTATCAGGATGCGATGCTGACCGGGCAGCACCAGCTATGGCACTCGGTCCTGTCGCCCTATATCAATTCGGGGCTGCTCGATCCGCTGGACCTTTGTCGCATGGCCGAGGCGGAATATGAGGACGGCAACGCCAGCCTCAATTCGGTCGAGGGCTATATCCGCCAGATCATCGGCTGGCGCGAATATGTGCGTGGGCTCTACTGGCATGTCGGGCCGGATTATGTGGACCGCAATGTCCTGCGCGCGAAGCGGCCGCTGCCCGGCTTCTACTGGACCGGAGAGACCGACATGCACTGCATGGCCGAGGCCTTGGGCCAGACGCTCGACACCGCGCACGCACATCATATCCAGCGGCTGATGGTGACCGGCAACTTCGCCATCCTGATCGGTGCCGACCCGGCGGAGGTGCATCGCTGGTATCTGGAAATCTATATCGACGCCTATGAATGGGTCGAGCTGCCCAATGTCATCGGCATGAGCCAGTTCGCCGATGGCGGCATCATCGCGTCCAAGCCCTATGTGTCGTCCGGCGCGTACATCAACCGCATGTCGGATTATTGCGGGGCTTGCCGATATGACGTGAAGCAGCGGGTGGGCGAGGACGCCTGTCCGTTCAACGCGCTCTATTGGGATTTCCTGGCGCGGCATGAGGAGCGGTTCGGCGAGAATCCCCGAATGGCGATGCCCTATCGGAACTGGAACCGGATGGCGGAGGAGGACCGGCAGGCGATCCGGGTGCAGGCGGCGGGGTTTTTGGAGGCGTTGGATCGGGGATAGTGATCCCCTTGGCCTTCGACTTCGCCCCTAGCCGCTCCCCTCCCGCCTGCGGGAGCGGCTTACCGCGCCCATGCTTGCGACCCTGCCCTGAACGCGCCTAGGTACGGGCGATCGATCAAGGGGAGCCCCGATGCCGCCACTCCTAACCCCGCAAGACCTTGCCGCCATCGCAGGCGAAGCCGATGTGCGCATCCTCGACGTCACCTATTTCCTGGACGATCCCGGCGACGCGAAAGCCCGGCGGGGATATGAGGACGGGCATATTCCCGGTGCGCGCTTCCTGGCACTGGGCAAACTCGCCGATCCCGACAGCGACCTGCCGATGACCCTGCCCCAGCCGGACGCCTTCGCCCATGCGATGAGCGAAGCGGGCGTCGGCCATGCCGACCGGATCGTCCTGTATGATCGCTCCCCTCTGCACAGTTCCGCACGCGTCTGGTGGCTGCTGAGCCTGTTCGGCGCGAAGTCGGTGGCGCTGCTCGACGGCGGGCTGGAGGCTTGGACGGCGGCGGGGCATCCCGTCATGGTCGGCCCCGCTGGCGCGACCGAAACACCAGGCCTGTTCGTCGCCCATGCCGACCTTGCCCGCGTCCGCAGCCTTCGCGAAGTGCGTAGCCAGGTCGAGGCGGGCGATGCGCAGATCGTCGACGCCCGCTCCCCCGGCCGTTTCGCCGGGTCCGAGCCCGAACCACGCCCCGGCGTCGAGCCCGGCCATATCCCCGGTGCCCGCAACCTGCCCTATTCCAGACTGTTCGAGGGTGACGGTCGCTGGAAAAGCCCCGCCGCCATCGCGCAGGCCTTCGCCGCCGCCGGGGTCGACCCGACCAGGCCGATGGTCGCCACCTGCGGCTCCGGCATCACCGCCTGCGTCCTCGCCTTTGGCGCGGAGCGGATCGGCGGGATGATGCCCGTCTATGACGGAAGCTGGACCGAATGGGGCTCCGACCCCAGCACCCCCAAGGCGAAAGACGTTTGAACGCGATGACCGACGACGATCTGCCCATCAAGCCCGCCACCCGTCTGGTCCAGGCGGGCCGCCGCGCCGAATGGACCAAGGGCGTGGTCAACGTCCCCGTCTGGCGCGGCTCGACGGTGCTCTACGACAATGTCGCGCATATGCGCGCCACCGGCGCGGGCAACCTGCATGAAAAGCTGTTCTATGGCCGCAAGGGTCTCCCCACCCAATGGTCGCTCGCCGATGCGCTGACCAGTCTGGAGCCGGGGGCGGAGGCGACCTTCCTCTACCCCTCGGGTGTCGCGGCGATCGCGGCGGCCTTGCTGTCGGTCCTGTCGCCGGGGGACGAACTGCTGCTGGTCGACAGCGCCTATGACCCGACCCGCGGGCTCGCCACCGGGTTGCTGGCGCGGATGGGGATCACGACGCGATTCTACGACCCGCTGGTCGGCGCCAGGATCGCCGAGCTGATCGGCCCGGCCACACGCGCGATCTTCCTCGAAAGCCCCGGCTCGCTCAGCTTCGAGGTGCAGGACGTTCCCGCCATCGTCGCGGTGGCCAAGGCGCGCGGAATCACGACGATCCTCGACAATACCTGGGCGACGCCGCTGTTCTTCCCGGCGATCGAAAAGGGCATCGACCTGACCGTGCTGGCCTGCACCAAATATGTGGTCGGCCATTCGGACGCGATGCTGGGGTCCGTCACCGCCGCGCCGTCGCATTGGGCGGCGCTTCGGGATACCAGTTTCCAGCTTGGGCAGGTCGCCAGCCCCGACGACGCCTATCTGGGCAGCCGGGGCCTGCGCACCATGGGCGTGCGGCTGGCCCAGCATCAGGCGAGCGCGCTGACCATCGCCCGGTGGCTCGCCGAACAACCGGGCGTGGCGCAGGTGCTTCACCCCGCTTTGCCCTCCTGCCCCGGCCATGACGTGTTCGCGCGCGATTTCCTGGGCTCGAGCGGGCTGTTCGCCTTCGTCCTCGACGGCGGCAATGATGCGGCGCGCACCGCGATGCTCGACGGGCTCGCCCATTTCGGGCTGGGGTTCAGTTGGGGCGGCTATGAGAGCCTCGCCATCCCCGCCGATCCGCATCGTTATCGCAGCGTCACCAGGCGCGACTTCGCCGGGCCGCTGATCCGGTTGCAGATCGGGCTGGAGGATGTGGACGACCTGATCGCCGATCTCGACCGGGGCCTGGACCGCTTCCGGGCGGCGCGCGGATGACGCTGTTCGAATGGCTTCAGGCGAGCGGCATCGAACTGCCGACCCGCGCCGAGGCCATCGAGGCCGGGGTCGCCGCCGCCCTGACGCTGGCGATGCTGGCGGGCGGCGTGGTGGCGGGGCGCAAGGTCGGACCACATGTCGCCGCGCTGATCCAGCGCTTCGCCATCGCCCATGGCGAGGCGATCCAGGCCCGTATCTGCGCGATCACCCGGCATGTCGCCGCCGCCTTCCTGCTGATGACGCTGGGCGCGATCTGGCCCTGGGGGTCTTTGGCGGGGGTGCCGATCGGGCTGGCGCTGGGCGCGTCGGTGGCGCGGGCGGGGTTCCAGTTGCTGCGCGGGCTCAACCTGCCGCGCTGGCTGGCCTGGGTCTTCGCCATCGTCTGTTTCGTCGCGCTGTTCAGCCGCGAAATCGGCGGGCTGGAGCCGGTGACGCGGTTGGCCGAGCAGATCGGCTTCACCGTCGGGTCGCGGCGCTTCTCGGTAATGCTGCTGGTGACGATGCTGGTCACCATCGTCGCGATCCTGGCCGTCACCCGCGCCGTCACGCGCATCACCGAGCAGTGGATCGGCCATGCGCGCGGGTTGGACCCGACCCAGAAGCTGCTGGCGCAGAAGCTCGCCAGCATCGGCATCGTCGTCATCGCCTTTTTCTTCGCGACCGACCTGCTGGAAATCGACCTGACCAGCCTGGCGCTGTTCTCGGGCGGCTTCGGCCTGGCGATCGGTTTCGGGTTGCAGAAGACGATCGGCAATCTGATCGCCGGGATCATCCTGTTGATGGACCGATCGATCAAGCCGGGCGACGTGATCGCGCTCCAGAACGAGATCGGCTGGGTCAACAAGATCGGGGTGCGCGCCGTCTCGATCATCACCCGCGACGGCAAGGAGCATCTGATCCCGAACGAAAATCTGATGACGCAGGAGGTGGAGAACTGGTCCTATTCCGACCGCAACGTCCGCGTCCGGATCCCCGTGTCCATCGCCTATGACAGCGACCTGAAACTGGCGCAGGAACTGATGCTGCGCGCCGCGCACGAATCGCCGCGCGTGCTCAAAAGCCCCAAGCCCAGCGTCTGGTTGATGGGCTTCGGCGATCATGCGCTCCAGCATGAAATCCTGGCCTGGATCAGCGACCCCGAAAGCGGCGTCGGCAATGTTCGCTCCGATGTCCTCAACCGCCTGTGGTTCCTGTTTAAAGAACATGGCGTCGGCCTGCCTTATCCACAGCGCGACATTCATATCCGATCCTTGCCGATGGGCGAACGGCACGAAAATTTAGGCTCTTAATCTGTGTTATTTGCGCAACATCCTGTGCGATGAATGTCGCCATGCGATAGATTATGCTTGTGCGGTGCACCACCGCCTGCCAATATTTCAGACATCGCTACGGCAGACGGTCCGCCGGGTTCGCCCGACATACAGAGGCCGCACCGATGCGAGCTTGCAGGTGAGAACATCGAATTTCCGTTTGAAAGGGAAACGATGCGCTTCTCCACGATCCTCCTTGGCGGCCTCTCGCTGGTTGCCGCGACGCCCGCCTTGGCGCAGGACAGCGGCACCGAAACCGCACCGCCCTCGCCCATCACGGTCAGCGGCAGCGCCGCGATCCTGACCGACTATCGCCTTCGCGGCGTGTCGCAGACCAACAAGAACGCCTCCGTCCAGGCCGCGCTGACCATCGCGCATGAAAGCGGCTTCTATATCGGCACCTTCGCCTCCAATCTGGCGGGCTGGGGCACGTTCGGCGGCGCCAATATGGAGCTGGACGGCATTGCCGGGTACAAGCACAGCTACGGCACCGCGACCGTCGACGCGGGCGTGACCTGGTACACCTATCCGGGCGGCGCGTCGGAAACCGACGTGGTCGAATTCTTCGGCCGCCTGTCGGGCACCGCGGGTCCCGCGACACTGACCGCCGGCGCCTATTACGCGCCCAAGCAGACCTCGCTCGGCAACTTCTCCAACACCTCGTACAGCCGGGGCCAGCGCTGGGATAACGTCTATCTGACCGGCGACGGCGCGGTCGGCATTCCCAGCACGCCGATCACCGCCAAGGCGCATATCGGCTATTCCAAGGGCAATCCGGGCCTGGGCCCCAACGGCACCAGCCTGTCGCCCACCGGCAGCTATTGGGACTGGTCGCTGGGTGCCGATGTCGCCGCGTACAAGAACCTGACCTTCAACGTCTCGTACATCGACACCGACATCACCAAGTCGAAGGCGGCCTATATCCAGCCGAACTTCTCGCAATATCAGACGCCGGGGGGCGCCTCGATCTCGGATGCGACGGTGGTCTTCTCGCTGACCGCGGCCTTCTGATCCGAAAATCCATCGGGGGGTGAAAGGGTGGCGCCGGCAACGGTGCCGCCCTTTTCCATATGGGACTGGCTGTGGGGCGATTTCCTCCATAAGCTGCGCGAGCCCGACCCGAACTGGGGCGCGAGGGATCGCCCGGACCGGAGATCGGCGGATCGTCGAGGGAGTGAAGCACCCGCCATGCCCCGAACCACAGGCCCGATCGTAACCGTCCCCGCCATCGCCGCGATGATCGCCGCCACGCTGTCGGCCCTTCCCGGCCAGGCCACGGTCCCGCCCCCGCCGACCGATCGCTCTCTCATCGGCTGGACGCCCGGTGAGGTTCGCTGCGGAGCCGATCCGGTCCCCGGACAGCCGATCCGCCGCCCCTGGAATGTGCTGAGCTGGGGAACGCCGACCTCGCCGGACCGGGTCACCTATCGATTCGCCATCGATGCGACGGGGCGGCCGGTATCGATCACCCGTGATGCGCCGGGCTTCGTCGCCTTTGCCGAGGATACCGCCCCCGCCTTGGCGGCCAGTCGCTTCGCCTCCGGCGCGCCGCAACAGGGTTGCACCGTCACCTTCGCCCGGTGGGGCAGCAAGCTGGGCCAGGCGGATGTGGTCGAACTCATGTCCTATACCATCCATTCGACCAGCGGCCCGTTGCCCAAAGAGGGGTGGGACCGGATACGGAGCGCGGCGGGCAGTTGCTTCGACATGCCCTATCCCCAGCCGCTGATCCGTCACTTGCCCGATTTCCGGGCGCTTCCTGCGACACCCGGCGTCCAGAGCTGGTCGATGATCGCCTATGACCTGGATGCACGCGGCAAGCCCCTCCGCCCCCGTGTTTTCAGCGGCACGGGCAATGCCGCGCTCGACAAGGCGTCGCTGGCCGCCATCCGCGCGTCGCGCTTCACCAAGGGCGCGCGGACCGGTTGCTTCTATCCCTTCCACCGAGCGCCGATAAAGATGGAGGCCCCCGCCATGCCGCCAGCGTTGCATGACGCGAAGGTCGATGGGAGCACCTGTCCCGACCAGCATGGCTGGGCCAATCCGCCCCAGTTGCGCTTCCCCGAGCCGTGGCGGCGGCGCTCGATCGAGGGTTGGGCGGTCGTCAGCTACGACGTCGCGACCTGGGGCGAGTTGGGCAATATGAAGGTGGTCGCCGCCGAACCCTCGAGCGAATTCGGCGATCAGGCGATGGCGGTGCTGCGTAGCGCCCGCTTCGCCCCCTCACCCCAGGGCCATGTCGGCTGTGTCGACCGGGTAAAGTTCGTGATGGGGCCGGAGAATATGCCCCCCGGCGATGCCGACGGCACGGCACCGCCCGCCTATTGACCATGAAAAAGGGGCCGGGAAGCCTGTGCGCCCCGGCCCCTTTTCCAAATTCGATCGGGATCAGTTGGTCGCGGCGCGCGCGTCCTGGCCGTCGCCTTCGGGCGCGGCGACGATGTCGCGGGTGGTCGCGCCCTTGTCGACGACATTGGTGCCGGGGTCGCCGACCGAGGAGCGGATGCCGGCATCGGCCGTATCCGCACCGGCATTCTGCACCAGCCCATATTCCGACTGGCTGCGCGCCGCCTGACCGCCGAACAGCGCGTCGAGCGTCTGCTGCTGGCCGCTGCGCGCCTGGACGGGGGCGGCACCCGGCTGGGGCGGGACCAGTGCGAAGTCGGGCGGGATGATCAGCGAGGGCTGGCGCGCGACGGCGAATTCGTCGGGCCGCGCCCGGTCCAGGCCACGCCCGGCCCCCACATCCCGTCAGCAACGCGGCGCAGGACAGACCTGCGATGACGGGCACCAACTTACGCATTGCTCTTCTCCACGGGAGCGGGCCGGTCGCGCACGAGAAGCGCGCGCGCCAGCAGAACCAGAACGCCTATCGTAATCGCTGCATCGGCGACATTGAAGACCAAAAAGGGCCGCCACTCGCCGAAGTGCAGATCGGCGAAGTCGACGACATAACCGAACCGCACCCGATCGATGATATTGCCCAGCGCCCCGCCGAGCACACAGCCCAGCGCGACCTGATCCACCGGATTGCGCTCGCGCGTCATCCAGAAGCCGACCGCCAGCGCGATCGCCCCGGTCATCGCGACCAAGGCCCAGCGCGAGGCATTGCTATCGGCGGTCAGCAGGCCGAGCGAAATGCCGTAATTGGGCACGAAGCGCAGGTTGAAGATGCTCACGATCTCACGGACATCGCCCAGCGTGCGCAAGGCCAGCGGCCCGGTGATCGCCCATTTGATGACCTGATCGAGCAGGAACAGCGCGAACGCCGTCACCAGCCCCAGCCGGGGGAACTTACCCATGCGCGACCACCTCGGCGCAACGCCCGCACAATTCGCCATCCACCGCCACATCGGGCAGATGCCGCCAGCAGCGACCGCATTTGTGATGCCGGGTCCGCGTCACGGCGACCGTGTCCGCCAAGCTCACGTCCGCGACGATGAACGCCTCGGCCAGCGCATGGGGTTCGAGCGGCAGCGACGGCACCGTCACCTCGGCCTCGTTGGACGAGCGCACGGTCTTTTCGCGGCGCAACGGCTCGATCGCCTCGGTCACTTGGGCGCGAAGGCCCCGGATCTCGGTCCAGCGCGCCATCAGCGCCTCGTCCTCGCCAAGCTGCGGCAGTTCCGGCCATTCGAGCAGATGGACCGAGCCATCCTCCGAGGGGAAGCGCGACTGCCACACTTCCTCGGCGGTGAAGCACAGGATCGGCGCCGCGTAACGAACCAGCGCGTGGAACAGGATGTCGAGCACGGTGCGATAGCTGCGACGCTTGGGATCGGTCGCGGCGTCGCAATAGAGCGAGTCCTTGCGGATATCGAAGAAGAAGGCCGACAGATCCTCATTCGCGAAATCGGTCAGCGCGCGCAGATAGCGGTTGAACTCATACGCATCCGCCGCGCGGCGCAACTCGGTGTCGAGCGCGGTCAGGCGCGCCAGCACGTAGCGCTCCAGTTCGGGCATCGCGTCGAACGAGATACGCTCCTCTTCCGCGAACCCGTCGAGCGCGCCGAGCAGATAGCGGAAGGTGTTGCGCAGCTTGCGATAGCTGTCCGAGGCGGTGGCCAGCACCTCCTTGCCGATGCGGACATCCTCGAAATAATCGGTCGAGGCGGTCCAGATGCGCAGGATATCCGCCCCCGACTCGCCGATGATCTTGAGCGGATCGACGACATTGCCCAGCGACTTGGACATTTTGCGCCCCTGGCCGTCGAGCGCGAAGCCGTGGGTCAGGACGGCATCATAGGGTGCCCGGCCCCGCGTGCCGCAGGATTCGAGCAGCGACGACTGGAACCAGCCGCGATGCTGGTCCGAGCCCTCGAGATACAGGTTCGCGCGCGTGCCTTCGCCATAGCGCGCCTCGATCACGAAGGCATGGGTCGAGCCGGAGTCGAACCACACGTCGAGAATGTCGTTGACCGGCTCGTAATCGGCCAGATTATAGTCGGCACCCAGCAGCGCCTGATGATCGGCGGTGAACCACGCATCCGCCCCGCCCGCCCGGAAGGCGTCGAGGATGCGGGCGTTGACCGCCTTGTCGTTCAGATATTCGCCGGTCTGGCGGTTCACATAGAGCGCGATCGGCACGCCCCAGGCGCGCTGGCGGCTGATGACCCAGTCGGGACGCCCCTCGACCATCGAACGGATACGGTTGCGGCTACGCTCGGGCACCCAGCGGGTCCGCTCGATCGCGTCGAGTGCGGTCTGGCGCAGCGTCGCGCCATTGCCCAGCGGCACGGTGAGGAGCGGTGTCACGCCCGAGATCGGGTCGACGGTCGCCATAGCCATGTCGGGCACCAGCGTCGCATCGGCACGGTCCATCGGGATGAACCATTGCGGCGTGGCGCGGAAGATGACCTTCGCCTTCGACCGCCAGCTATGCGGATAGCTGTGCTGGAAATCGTCCGAGGCGGACAGCAAAGCGCCGACGCCCCGCAGGTCCGAACAGATCGGCCCCTCGGCGGACACGAACTTCTTGTTGATGACGCTCCCCTGGCCGCCCAGCCACGCCCAGTCGGGGCGATAGGTGCCGTCGCCCTGCACCGCGAAGACCGGGTCGATGCCGTTGGCCTTGCACAGCAGGAAGTCGTCCTCGCCATGATCGGGGGCCATATGGACCAGACCCGTACCCGCCTCGGTCGTGACGAAGTCGCCCGCCAGGAAGGGCCGGGGCTTGGCGAAGAAGCCGCCCAGCGCGTGCATCGGATGTCTGGCGGTCGCGCCCTCCAGCGCCGGGCCCTTCACCAGACCGATGGAAGTCTCCACCGCGATGCCGGTCCGCTTGGCGAAGGCGGGCAGCAGCGGCTCGGCGACCAGATAGCGACGCCCCGCGCTTTCGAAATGCAGATAGTCGATCGCCTCGCCATAGCTCAGCGCCTGGTTGACCGGAATCGTCCAGGGCGTCGTGGTCCAGATGACCGCCAGCGCGCCGACCAGATCGGGATATTCGGGGCAGCTTGCCACCTCGAACCCGACATCGATCTGGGTGGAGACGATGTCCTCATATTCGACCTCCGCCTCGGCCAGCGCGGTCTTTTCGACCGGCGACCACATGACCGGCTTGGCCCCGCGATAGAGCTGGCCCGACTCGGCGAACTTGAGCAGTTCGCCCGCGATCACCGCCTCGGCGTCATAGGTCATGGTCAGGTACGGATTGGCCCAGTCGCCCATCACGCCCAGCCGCTCGAACTGCGCCTTTTGCGTGCCGACCCAGGTGTCGGCATAGGCACGGCACTCGGCGCGGAACTGCGCGACGGGCACCTCGTCCTTGTTCAGCTTCTTGGCGCGATACGCCTCCTCGACCTTCCACTCGATCGGCAGGCCGTGACAGTCCCAGCCGGGGACATAGGGCGCGTCCTTGCCCAACAGGGTCTGCGAACGGACGATGATGTCCTTCAGCACCTTGTTGAGGGCATGGCCCATATGAATGTCGCCATTCGCGTAAGGAGGGCCGTCATGCAGAATGAACCGCTCGCGCCCGGCCCGCTCGCGGCGGAGGCGGTCGTACAGCCCCATCCGGGCCCAGCGATCCAGAATCGCCGGTTCCTTGGCGGCAAGCCCCGCCTTCATGGGGAAATCGGTCTTCGGCAGGAAGACGGTGTCGCGGTAATCGGGCGCGTCGGTCATAAGGGACACGCCCTTAGCGGGTTTGAATTACCGCGTCATGCCGGATTATGCGTGGCGAGCAGAGCGCGCGCGCGGGCGCAATCCGCATCCATCTGCGCGACCAGCGCGTCGAGCGAATCGAACTTCGCCTCGGGCCGCAGATATTCGATCAGCTCGACCGATAGGCCCTGACCGTACAGGTCACCGGTGAAGTCGAAGAAATACGGCTCCAGCAATTCCTTGGGCGGATCGAAGCTGGGCCGGATGCCCAGATTGGCGGCACCGTTCAGCACCCGCCCATCGGCCAGCCGCCCGCGCACCGCATAGATGCCGTAAGCGGGGCGCAGATACTGTCCCATGTCCAGATTGGCGGTCGGATAGCCGATGGTGCGGCCCAGCTTGTCGCCATGCTGGACCACCCCCTCGATGGTGAAGGGCCGGGTCAGCAGGCGCGCAGCCTCGCGCGGCTGTCCGGCGACCAGCGCGGTGCGGATGCGACTCGAGGATATCGTCTCCCCGTCCAGCATGACCGGCGCGACGGCATCGGTGGAAAAGCCGCGTGCGATGCCCCAGGCGCGCAAGGCGTTCACGTCGCCGCTCCGCGCCTGGCCGAAGGTGAAGTCCTCGCCCGTCACCACCCCGCCGACACGCAATGCGGCGAGCAGCCGCTGCTCGACGAAATCCTCCGCCGACAGCGCCGCCAGTTCGGGGTCGAAGCGGAACACCAGCATCGCATCGACACCCGCCGCCGCGAACAGCCGCTCGCGCTGGTCGAGCGTGGTCAGGCGAAAGGGCGCCGCGTCGGGCCGGAAATAGCGGATCGGATGCGGATCGAAGGTCGCGACCAGCGCGGGCCGTCCCTCCGCTCGCGCACGCGCGACCGCGGCACCGACCACCGCCTGATGACCGAGGTGAAATCCGTCGAAATTGCCCAGCGCGACGATCCCGCCCGCCAGATGCGCCGGGATCGGACCCGCGCCATCAACTCGCTGCATGGGCGGGCGCTATAACAGGCCGCACCGAATTGGCTAGGCGCGCGACATCACGCGATTGCCGATGCCCTCGCTCGCCACCATGCGCAACGCGTCGGCCCGGTCGAACGCCTCCTGCATCGGCACGCCGATCCCGACCGCGACCCCGGCGGACATGGTCACCACGCCGATCGGCTCGCCCGATCCCCGCAGGCGCAGGGTCCGCGCCTGCATCGCCGCGCGCGCGTCCTCCATCATCCCCGCCACCATCGACAGCGGGCGACCGCGCAGCACGACGACGAACAA
The DNA here is from genome assembly GCF_030819175.1 of Sphingomonas sp. SORGH_AS_0879. Lineage (NCBI taxonomy): Bacteria > Pseudomonadati > Pseudomonadota > Alphaproteobacteria > Sphingomonadales > Sphingomonadaceae > Sphingomonas > Sphingomonas sp. SORGH_AS_0879. The sequence continues at coordinate 710,415 of NZ_JAUTBJ010000002.1, read as the reverse complement.
ATTGCCCTGCCAGCGGATGATCTCCGCCCCTTCCGCCACCTGGCGAAGCGTCGCGACGAAGGCGCGCAGGACATTGTCGGCGACCGACCGACCATAGCGTTCGTTGATCCCCTCCAGATCGTCCAGGCTGCACGCCGCGACGACATAGCCATGCGAATCGCTGGCCAGCCCGTCGATCAGGGTGCGCGCGCCGGTCCGGCTCATCACCCCGGTCAGCTGGTCGATATCGTCATTCTGCGGCACCGATTCGATCCGGCTGCGCAAGGCGGCGATGCTGCCCGACAATTCCTCCAGGTCGCGTTCGGTCTTCGAGATACGTGCGATCAACTGTTCGAGCAGCAGCGCGATCGCGCCCGAATCGGGGCCCAGGTCGTTGCCCAGGGTCCTGCCGTGCCGATGGGCGTGCGACAGGGCGGCGACGTCGCTGGTGAAGTCGCTGGTGATCTGGCGCGCGTCGCTGGTCAGCGAGTCGAGCGCCTCGGCATGGTCGCTGAGGTCGCGTTCCAGTTGCGCACGATCGGCCGCCGGTCCGATCGCCTCATGCTCGCGGACCAGCGGCATGAGTTCGCCGACATCCTCCTCGGTCAGGCGGACGCCGCCATCGGTGCGGCGCGCCACGTCCTGTCCCAACGGGCCATAGGGATGCAGCACGGTCTGAAGCGCCAGCGCATAGCTGTTCGTCGTGCGGGTCAGCCGATGGTGATCGAGGAACAGCAACGCCTCGCGGCTGGCGTCGAACAATCCGGGAGGATCGATATCGGGCCGGTTCTGACCTTCGCTCTCCCAATCCATGATCATCGCGTGGCGCCCCACCTTCGCTTCGACCGCACCGCGCCATCGCAGTCGCAATCCTTCTCTCAAGCCCGACCTTTACGAGCCTTCCGATCGCAAATGAAGATGGGCGGCGAACAAAATTTTCACAATGTTATTAACCGATCTTTACCGACCATTTCTTCTGTCACTTGGCCAGCGTCACAAAGGAATAAGCCGGGCGACCGTCCAAGGCAGGATAATGCTTTCTGTTAACTTCGCGCCAACCGATGAAGGGTGCGACGATCGTCTCGCCTTCGGCATCCATATCTATCTCGGTCAACTCGACCCGATCGGCAAGGTCGCGGAACAGTTCGAAAATTTCCGCACCGCCGATCACCGAGACCGCACCCTCGCCCGCCAGCGCCAACGCCTCCGCGACCCCGTGCGCGACCTCCGCCCCCGTCGCCGACCAGTTCGGGTCGCGGGTCAGCACGATGTGACGCCGCCCCGGCAGCGGGGACGGAAAGCTCTCGAAGGTCTTGCGGCCCATGATCATCGGCTGGCCCATGGTCAGCGCCTTGAACCGCTTGAGGTCGGCGGGGAGGTGCCAGGGCAAGTGGCCGTCGCGCCCGATCACGCCGTTGCGCGCGCGCGCCAGGACCAGCGTGATCATATCGCCACCGCCGCCTTGATATGCGGCTGCGCGACATAATCGTGGAGCACGAAATCCTCGGGCTCATAGCCGTCGATCGCGTCGGGGCGGCGCAGGATTTCCAGCCGGGGCAGCGCGCCGGGTTCGCGCGCCAGCTGCGTCCGCGCCTGGTCCAGATGGTTCAGGTAGAGATGGCAGTCGCCGCCGGTCCAGATGAACTCGCCAGCCTCCAAATTGCATTGTTGTGCAAGCATATGCGTCAGCAAGGCATAGGACGCGATATTGAATGGCACCCCAAGGAAGATATCCGCCGACCGCTGATAGAGTTGCAGCGACAATCGGCCATTCGCGACATGGGTCTGGAACAGGCAATGACAGGGGGCCAGCGCCATGGCGTGCAGGTCGCCGGGGTTCCAGGCCGACACGATCTGACGGCGCGAGGCGGGCTGGGTGCGGATCTGCTCCACCAGCTCGGCGATCTGGTCGATATGGCGACCGTCCGACGTCGCCCAGTCGCGCCACTGCTTGCCATAGACGGGCCCCAGATCGCCCGCCTCGTCGGCCCATTCGTCCCAGATGCTGACCTTACGCTCCTGCAACCAGCGGACATTGGTGTCCCCGCGCAGGAACCACAGCAGCTCGACGATGATCGAGCGCAGATGGAGCTTCTTGGTGGTCAGGACGGGAAAGCCCCTGGCCAGATCGAACCGCATCTGGTGTCCGAAAACCGAAAGGGTGCCCGTGCCGGTCCGGTCCATCTGCCGGACGCCCTGGGTCAGCACCCGGTCCATGAGGTCGAGATATTGCCGCATGGTCCCGGCCTAGCGCCACAGGGCCCCGCCGCCAAGCCGCACCGGATCGGAGCGGGACGAAGATGCCCGGACGCGCGCCGCGAGGCAGACCGACCCATGCCGCTCGTTCCCACCCGTCCGCGTCGAATTCAAACCCTTGAGGATGCGTTTCAACTGTTCGCCGGCCTGGCTGTCGGTCGGCAGGAGGCGATCGGAGTCGCCTTTTTATGTCCGCAACGAACCATATTGGGATTGCGTCATGCCTGGGGCCGGGAAGACCGGGTGACGATGCCCATCGCCCGGATCACGCGCGACGTCCTGTTGCTGGCGGCGCGGGCGGTGCTGATCGCGCACAACCATCCCGATGGCGATGCCCGCCCCAGCGCCGCCGACCTGGCGATGACCCGCCGCCTGTCCCAGGGGCTGGCCGCACTGGACGTGGCGCTGCTCGATCACCTGATCGTCACCCGCGCCGGGATCGTCAGCCTGCGCGAACAGGGACTGGTGTGACGCCGTCGCGCCAATCAGGACAATCCTCTTGCCCCTCTTCAAGGGAAGAGGGGGGGACAAGGAACCGAATGGAGCTTCGATCCGTCCTAAAAACCCAACCGTACCCGACCGACGATCCGATCGCCCGAATGCCGCGCATCGGCCAGGGGAAAAGGCGGAAGAGGTCCGCTCCGACACGTCGGTGCCGACATAATCCAGGCCCAAGGTCACCGGCCCCGTCACATGCTCGACGCCCAGGCGCCAGTCGCTATAATCGCCACCGGGACGCAGCCGGGCGGCGCGGAAACCGTTGTCGGTGCTGCCCGAGGAATGCCCGATTCCCGCCAGCAGGGTCCAGGGCGTGCCGGGAATCCCCGCCTGCGCCCCGGCATGGAGATAGAGATTGTCGCCGCCGATCGCGTCCTGTGACGGCGCATAGTCCGCGCCCGCCTCGACGTTCAGCGGACCCAGCGTATAGGCCGCCGATCCACCCATCTCGACATAATCGGCGTCGAAGCCCGCTCCGCCGAACAGATGACCGGTCACCCGCCCGCGTACCGTGACCAGGCCCAGCGTCGTACTGGCGCCCAGCATCAGGTCCCCGACCACGCCCGCGCCGCCATGCCGATCCGATTCGCGCAAAGACACGATCCGCCCGCTCGCCTCGAACGGGCCGCTGGTCGCGAAGATATCGGCGGAGGGCGAAACCCGCCCCCCGCTCCAACTCAGGCCGCGACGATTCTCGTCGCTGTTCAACTCCACCCCGATGCTGGAGCGTTGTTGTGCGATGGCGGGCGTCGCGGCCAGCACCGGAGCCACCGTGACGATGGCGGCCCATATGGTCTTCATGTCGATCGTCATCCAGCGCGCGTCTCGGCATGGAGGCGGTCCATCTCGGCGCGCAGCAAGCCATGGTCCTCCTGTGCGACCGCCTGAAGGTGATCGCGGACCGATTCCTGCCGCCTGGCCACTTCCTGCGCAATCGCGGTGCGGTTGGCGCTGCACCAGCCGGGACGGCTGCCCTCGATCACACCATCACGGCTCGCGCTGCGCATCAGGGTCGCGCCGCTATCCGCCCGCGCCTCGCGGTGGACGGTCACGTTCGCGCTCCACTGGCACCGCAACGTCGAGGGACGCCCGCCGGTGGTCACCGCACCGATCTGCTTATGGGTCACGCCGACATCGGCGCTGTAACGGACCGCGACCGGCCCCGAATGATGGTCGATCCGCACCCGGTGTTCGAGCGCGCCGTCGGACGCCGCCACCCCACCGAGTAGCAGTCCGGCGATCATAAGCGTGTTCATCATCATCTCCTTCTACGGAGCCCCGACCCATGCTGGCCGGTGGCCTATCGGCACCCTGCGGTTCCGATACCGGATCAATGCATGACAAAGCTGTCAGGTTGCAAATCTGTCACCCTGACGACGACGTTTTGACGGCGTCAGTCGCCCTGCATGCGACAGGGGCGGATCGCGCCGGGTTCCGGCCGGGGTCCGGTCGCCCGGAAGGTCGCCAGATAGCCGCCCGCCGAGGGCATGTTTTCGATCGAGACCTGGGTGAAGCCCACCGCCTCGAACTCGCATTTGAGCAGCGCGGGCGGGGTGCCGTGCGCCTTGGTGCGGCGATTGGCATCGACGACCACCACCAGACCGTCGCGCTTCAGCGCCGGGAACAGCCGCCACAGGAATTCATAGGGCTGTTCGATCTCGTGATACATATGGACCATCATCACGCGGTCGAAGCTGTTGGGCGGCAGCTTGGGATCGGCGGGTTCGCCCAGCCGGACGCTGACATTGTCCAGCCGCTCGCGCGAAACGCGCTCGGCCAGCTGGTCGCGCCAGGCGGCGACGATGTCCTCCGCCAGCACGCGGCCGGTCTTGCCGACGCGCTGCGCCAGGCGGACGGTGTAATAGCCCTCGCCCGCGCCGATATCGGCCACCGTCATGCCAGGGCGGATCTTCGCCCGGTCCATGACCTGATCCGCCTCGCGCAAGCGATCGCGGGCGTCCTCGTTCGACCAGCGCGACGACACGACATCGGCCACCGGGCGATCCGCCGCCGGGAAGGGGCCGGGCCGTTCCTCCTCGTCCTTGTGCGGAATGAGCGGCTTGGAGCCATCGCACGCCGTCACCGCGCCCCCCAGCGCGATGAGCAGCGCCGCCGCCAGCATGGACCCCCGCTTCGACATCTTACTCGACGTCTTCCACGGCGACGGCTTCACCAGTCACCCGCTGCGACAGTGCCGCCGCCATGAAGGAATCGAGATCGCCGTCGAGCACGTCGCCCGGCGCGGTCGAGGTGACCCCTGTCCGAAGATCCTTCACCAGCTGATAGGGCTGAAGCACGTAGGACCGGATCTGGTGGCCCCAACCGATATCGGTCTTGGTCGCGTTCTGCGCATTGGCCACCGCCTCGCGCTCGGCCAATTCGCGTTCGTACAGGCGGGCGCGAAGCTGGTTATAGGCCTCGGCCTTGTTCTTGTGCTGCGAGCGCTGGTTCTGGCACTGCACGACGATGCCGGTCGGCAAGTGGGTGATGCGCACCGCCGAGTCGGTCGTGTTGATGTGCTGACCACCCGCGCCCGACGCGCGGTAGGTGTCGATGCGCAACTCGCTCTCGTTGATCTCGACCTCGATATTGTCGTCGATCACCGGATAGACCCACACGCTCGAAAAGCTGGTGTGGCGGCGCGCGGCGGAGTCGTACGGGCTGATCCGCACCAGCCGGTGCACGCCCGACTCGGTCTTGGCATAACCATAGGCGTTCTCGCCCTTGACCAGCAGAGTCGCCGACTTGATCCCGGCCTGTTCGCCCGCATGGAAGTCGATCAGTTCGACCTTCATGCCGTGCCGCTCGGCCCAGCGCGTATACATGCGCTGGAGCATCCCGGCCCAGTCCTGGCTCTCGGTGCCGCCCGCGCCCGCGTTGATCTCGATATAGCTGTCATTGGCGTCGGCTTCACCCGCCAGCAGCGCCTTGACCTTGTCGGCCTCGGCCCGCTTGGCGAGTTCGCCCAGGCTGGTGACGGCTTCCGTCTCCAGTTCCTCGTCGCCCTCCATCTCCGCCAGCTCGATCAGCTCGACCGTGCCCGAAAGTTCGTTCTCGATGGCGCGGGTGGCGGTGATGGCTTCGTCCAGGCGACGACGCTCGCGCATCACCGCCTGCGCCTGTTTGGGGTCGTTCCACAGCGCCTGGTCCTCGACGCGCGCGTTCAACTCGTCCAGGCGGCGCAGCGCGCGGTCCCAGTCGAGGAAGCGGCGCAGCAGCGCCAGAGCGTCATTGATCGTATCGACATGAGCCTGCGCTTCAGCGCGCATGAATATTCTCCGAATCGGTCGCCTCTCCCGCGCCCAGGGGAACGGGAAAAGGCGAATATGGGAAGCGGGCTAGTAGATTCCGCCTTCCCTTTGCAAGAAATCGCTGTCGCGCGGCGGCGCGGGGGTCGCCGGACCGGCGGGGGTCGCGGGGGCCTGGCTCGCCGCCTCGGCATTGCGGCGGGCGCGGCGGCGCGGCTCGCTCTCGGGTTTGAACGCCTCCCAGATCACGGCGGGCTTGGGATCGTCACCGGTCGGGAAGGTGCCATAGACCGGTCGTCCGCTCGCCCGGTCGATGCGGACCATGCGAATGCCCGGCGACGCGCGGAAGGGCAGCTTCTCCAACCCCTCATAGGCCTTTTCGGCGAACTGGCGGAAGATCGGCACCGCGATCGTGCCACCCTGGGCATAGCCGCCCAGCGAGCGCGGATGGTCATAGCCGATATAGAGCCCGCCGACGAACTGCGGGGTGCCGCCGACGAACCACACATCGGTCGGGCCGTTGTTGGTGCCGGTCTTGCCGAACATCGGGCGGTTCAGGTCGCGCAAGGCCGTCGCGGTGCCGCGCTGGATCACGCCCTCGGTGATATGCACCATCTGATAGGCGGTCATCGCGTCGAGCACCTGGCGCTGGCGCGAGATCGGGCGCGGCATCGGCTTGCCGTCATAGTCCGCCGCGTTGCACCGGTCGCAGGCGCGCCAATTCTCCGGCAGGATCACCTTGCCGTGCCGGTCCTGCACGAAGTCGATCAGCGTGGGATCGCCGCCGCGCCCGTTATTGGCGAGGATGGCATAGGCGTTGACCATCTGCGCCACCGTCGTCTCGCCCGCGCCCAGCGCATAGGCGAGATAGGGCGGAAAATCGCCGATCCCCATCTGCTTGATCGTCGCCACGACATTCTTCATGCCGACGGTCGACGCCGTCCGCACGGTCATCAGGTTGCGCGACTGCTCGATGCCCCAGCGCATGGTGTGCGGCCCGGCGCCCGCCGAATTGCCGAAGTTGCGGAAGCATTTGGTGCCCAGCCCCGCCCCCTGGTCGACGCAGAACGGCCCATCGACGATGATCGAGGCGGGGGTCATGCCATGGTCGAGCGCGGCGGAATAGACGATCGGCTTGATCGTCGAGCCCGGCTGGCGCTGGGCCTGGGTGGCGCGGTTGAACGCCTGGAGCCGCGCGTCGAACCCGCCCTGCATCGCCAGCACGCGGCCGGTCGCCGGTTCCTCGACCACGAACCCGCCAGAGATGCGCGGCACCGAACGCAGGCCGAAGCCGCTGCCTTCCGGCGCGACCGCGACGATATCGCCGACCTTGAGCGCGCTGAACGCGGTCGCGGCGCTGCCCCGGCGCGGCATCTGCGCGCCCGAGCGCGGAAGCGTGCCGGTGCGGCCATTGGCGAAGCCGATCATGGCCTCACCCGAATCCTTGGCGGTGACGATCCCCGCCCGCCAGTCGCGATAGTCGAGCCCGATATTGGTGTTGAGCAGCGCCTGCTGCCAATTGTCGCCGCCGATATCCTCGTGCCGGATCGGCCCGGACCAGCCACGCCCGCCCTCGAACCGGACCAGCCCGTCGCGCAGCGCCTCGGTCGCCAGGTCCTGGAGCCGCGTGTCGAGCGAGGTCCGCACCCACAGGCCGCCGTCATAGACGCTATGCGGCCCGCTCTCCGCCTTTTCGCCGTAGAGTTTGATCAACTGACGGCGGACTTCTTCCACGAAATAGCCGCCGACCTGCGCATATTTGGGGGTGCGGCGCAGCACCGTGCCCAGGGGCTCGACCATGGCCGCCTGATATTGCGCGCGGGTGATGAAATTGTTGCGCAGCATCTCGCGCAGGACATAGGCGCGCCGTTCCAGCGCCCGGTCGGGATGGCGGACCGGATCGTAATTGGACGGCCCCTTGGGCAGCACCGCCAGATAGGCCATCTGACCCAAGGTCAGATCGTTCAATTCCTTGTCGAAATAGGCATGCGCCGCCGCCTCTACCCCAAAGGCGTTCCGCCCGAGCGCGATCTGGTTGAGATAGAGTTCGAGGATCTGCGGCTTGGTCAGCGTATCCTCGATCTTATAGGCCAGGATCGCCTCGCGCACCTTGCGCGTCGGGGAATAGGCATTGCCGATCAACAGGTTCTTGGCGACCTGCTGCGTGATGGTCGACCCGCCCCGCGCACGCCGCCCGGTGCCCCATTTCCTGGCATAGTCGATGACCGCGCCCGCCAGCCCCGGATAATCGACGCCGCCATGCTCGAAGAAGCTCTTGTCCTCCGCCGCCAGGAAAGAGCGGATCAGCAGCGGCGGATATTCGTTGAACGACAATTCCACCCGGCGTTCGCGGGCATAGGACTGGATCGGCGCACCATCGATCCCCCGGACATGGGTGGGCAGCGGCGGCTCATAGGCCTTGAGCGCATCGACCGAGGGAAGGTCGCGCATGAACACGAACCAGAACACGCCCGCCCCGATCGCCGCCAGCAGCGCCAGCGCGGCGAGCGCCTTCACCCACCAACGGCTCCACAGGCGTCGGCGCGGACCTTCGGACGGATCGGTGGGGGGGGAGGAGTCGACGGCCATGGCTTTGCGCGGGCTCGTGTAGCAGGTTCGGCCACGCTTGCCACCCGCTTGCCGTCAGGGGCGGAGCGGTTCGTCGCCCGGCGCGCCCGGCGTGTCATAACGCGCGCCGACATGCGCGACCCCGCGCGCCGCCGCCAGCGCCTCCTGCCGGTGCCGCTCGGCATAGGCCGCCAGCCGCTCCGCGTCGCGCGTGCCGTGGCAGGCGGGGCAACTCACCCCCTCGACATAGAGCGGCGAGGCCATGTCCTCGGGCCCGACCGGCATCCGGCAGCCATGGCACAGCCCGTGACTGCCCTGCGCCAGCCCATGCCCGACCGCGACACGCGCATCGAAGACGAAGCACTCGCCGTTCCAGCGGCTCTCCGCCTCGGGCATCGTCTCCAGATATTTCAATATGCCGCCGTCGAGGTGGAAGACATCCTCCACCCCCTCGGCCTTCAGGAACGCGGTCGCCTTTTCGCAGCGTATGCCGCCGGTGCAGAACATCGCGACCTTCGACTTGCCCGCCATCAGTTCGTCGCGATGTTCGCGGAACCAGGCGGGGAAGTCGCGGAAACTCTTCGTCCCCGGATCGACCGCCCCGTCGAACGTGCCGATCGCCACCTCATAATCGTTGCGCGTGTCGATCAACAGCGTATCCGGGTCGGCGATCAGCGCGTTCCATTCCTCGCCCGAGACATAGGTGCCGACCTCGCGGGTCGGATCGATGCCCTCCACGCCCATCGACACGATCTCCCGCTTTACCCGCACTTTCATCCGGTGGAAGGGCATCGTCTCGGCGGTCGAGTCCTTATAGTCGAGATCGGCGCAACCGGGCAGCGTGCGAATATGGTCCAGTACCGCCTCGACCCCGTCATGGCTCCCCGCGATCGTCCCGTTGATCCCCTCGCCCGCGAGAAGGAGTGTCCCACGAATGCCGTTCGCCTCGGCGACGGTGAGAAGCGGTTCGCGGAGCGCGACGGGGTCGGGGAAAGGCGCGAAACGGTAAAGGGCACAGACGCGGATCATCGACATGCCTTTACGCCGATCGGGCGGAGGGGACCAGATGCGTTGCCCTTCCGGCACTCCACGATACTGGGCCGGTCCCAAGAGGATGGTAAAGCAGGAAATGGTCAGATTGTCGCTGCCGTTCGCCCCTTTGCCACCCAGTCGCGTCGAACTGCGATACCGGACGCAAGCCAGAGCGCACCAGCAGCCATAAACCCGGCCACCTCACCGCCTGTAGGGGCTCCCACGAAGAAGCCCATAATCGCTGCAACAACCAGCGCCGTCCCAAGAACATAGAACGGGCGAAAGCCAGCAGCGAAAGCGATTGGCAGAAAATGCAGGCCAACGACCAGCGCCATCGATGGCAACAGAAGATCAGGCCGATCTAGGTTCATGACGATGTTGGCGGCAAGGAAAAGGCCGACGCCTTCGCCGATGCTACTCCACATGATGGCTCGTTCTTCCTTTGGCGACGGCTTGATGCCCTCGCCGGGGGTACGGATCACATAGCTTGCGGCGAAACCGATCAGGATGAACACCAAGAAGGGCAGCGCCAGAGCGACCCCGGACAAGTGCCACTGCCAATATAGCGTCAACGAAGCGAAAACCGCTCCGAAGAAGCTCATAATCAACGCGCCCCATGCCCCCACAGACGGCCCCCTTCTCTCTAATAGTCGGCCCACAGTACGTCTGCCGTTTGGAATGGTCGAGAGAGATTAGATCAGGCGCTACACCGCCGCCTGTTCCCGATTGGAAAGGCTCAGTGGAAGGATTGAACTTTGCAGGTCACTCCGCAAGCCGATCGCAGCGCGACTTTCCCGAAATCCGTTCCCGATTGCACCTTCTCGCTCCCCAATGGAGACGCAGAAACGGGAGAGGTCGCCCCCACCCTACCGCGCCGCCATCCGCCGCGCGAAGTGCACCTCCACGGCCTGCAATACCGCCTTGGCTATCCGGTCCTGTCCGTCCTTGCTGTCGAGGAACGCCGCGTCCTGCATGTTCGAGATATAGCCCGTCTCGAACAGGATCGACGGCATGTCGGGGGCCTTCAGCACCATCAGCGAGGCCATGCGGTGGAAGGTCGGCTTGACCGGGATCAGCGGCTTCGCCTCACGGCCCAGCAGACGGGCGAAGCTGGCCGAGGCGTTCATCGTCTCGCGCTGGGTCAGGTCGATCAGGATCGAGGAGACGTCGCTGTTCCCGCCCAGGTCGACGCCCGCGATCACGTCCGCCTTGTTCTCGCGCGCGGCCAGCCGCGCGGCTTCCTTGTCGGAGGCGACGTCGGACAGGGTATAGGCGGTGGCCCCGCGCGCCTCGCCCGCGCCCGCGCTGTCGCAATGGATCGAGATGAACAGGTCGGCATGGAGCCGCCGCGCGATGCCGTAACGCTCGCGGTGGAGAATATAGCGGTCGTCCTCGCGGGTCAGCGCGGCGCGGACCCGCCCGCTGGCGACCAGCGTGTCGCGAATCGCCTTGGCGATGGCGAGCGTCAGGTCCTTTTCGCGCAGGCCGGTCTGCGGGTTGATCGCGCCGGGATCGACCCCGCCATGCCCCGCATCGATCACCACCAGCGGGCGATTGTCCGCGCCCCGCACGCGCGGCAGGGGCAGGTTGCGCGACGGGCTCGGCACCGGGACGGTCAGGGTGTAGGCGGGCTTGCGCTGGAAATGGAACGGGAAGAAGTCGAGCCCGCCCGCGAAACTCGCCTGGGTGAAGCCCTTGTTCAGCGGCTTGAGCGTCAGCGACAATTGCCGTCCGTCATCGTCGAACCCGCCGTCGAAGATCACCGCATCCTGCGCCAGTTCGAAGGTCAGGCGGGTGATGCCGGGTGCGATTCGGCGCTGGCTCAGGCTGCGCACCGCGCCGTCGCGGATCGTCGCCGCGCCGGGCGTCGCGCCGGTCACGTCGATCGCCACGCGACGCTGCTCGCCCAGCATGACACTGCGCGCGCGCTTCACCGGCGAATCGAATCGGATGATCACCTGCGCGCCGCGCACGATGATCTTCTGAACCGTGGCGGCCCAGGCGCCGCCAGGCGCGAGGAGCCCGAACAGAAAAGCGAACAGCATCAACACGACCCGGCGTACATGCCGCGCCCGCCTGCCGCTGGTCCAGCGAAAAGCCATCACCTCAAACCCTTTTTGGCGATCCGGGGATCGACATGGCGGGTCTAGGCGACGGCCCCTGTCGAGGGCCTTTCAACTATTGGTTAACCGGCAATTCGGCATTTTTCTGCCGCCGAAATCGGCAGATTTCCGCCTGTTGCGCAAACGTTCCGATGATGCTAGCTATCCGGCGGACCCCGGCCTCGATCACCTCTCCCAAACGATCGGGACGGGGCCATCTCCCAAAGGCTCGGGACGGCGAGAGTTTTTCGCGCCCGGACCAACCAGGTTGACGCTCGCATGACGCATATGATCCACCCCGCAGACCGACCGGCCTTTGCCGGTGGGATCGCGGTGTCGTGGGTCCGCACCGGCCCCGTTGCCGGTGCTGCGGCTGTGGCCGACACGACATCCGTTCTTTCCAGCGGACCGGCGCCCCGCGCCGCCGCCCCTATTTACCGCGCGCGACGGCTGCCACAGGGCCCGACGCGCGCGTGGAGACTTCATAATGACCACGCGTATGCTGATCGACGCACGCCACCGGGAAGAAACCCGCGTGGCCGTCGTCAAGGGTAACCGGATCGAGGAATTCGACTTCGAATCGGCCGAGCGCAAGCAGCTCAAGGGCAATATCTACCTCGCCAAGGTGACCCGGGTCGAACCGTCGTTGCAGGCGGCGTTCGTCGATTACGGCGGCAACCGTCACGGCTTCCTGGCCTTTTCGGAAATCCACCCCGACTATTACCAGATCCCCAAGGAGGATCGCGAGGCCCTGCTCCGCGAAGAGGCCGAGCATGCCGCCGAAGAGGCCGCGCTGCGCGCCGAACTCGACGCCGAGGATGACGAGGATCATGACGGCGAAGGCTATGACGACCACGCCGACGACCATCACGACGACGAGGATGGCGACGCCGCCCCGCGCCCGAAGAAGTCGACCGTCAACGACGACCAGGTCGAGGCTCTGCGCCAGCGTCGCCAGAATCTGCGCCGTCGCTACAAGATCCAGGACGTCATCCATCGCCGCCAGGTGCTGCTGGTCCAGATCGTCAAGGAAGAGCGCGGCAACAAGGGCGCGGCGCTGACCACGTACCTGTCGCTGGCCGGCCGTTACTGCGTACTGATGCCCAACACGTCGCATGGCGGCGGGATCAGCCGGAAGATTTCCAACGCCGCCGATCGCAAGCGGTTGAAGTCGATCATGGCGGACATGGCCTTGCCCTCGACCATGGGCTGCATCGTCCGCACGGCGGGCCTTCAGCGCACCAAGACCGAGATCAAGCGCGACTTCGACTATCTGGCGCGCCTGTGGGACGGGATTCGCGAAAAGACGCTGCACTCCTCGGCCCCCGCACTGATCTATGGCGACAGCGATCTGATCAAGCGCGCGATCCGCGACATCTATAATCGCGAGATCGAGGAAGTGATCGTCGAGGGCGAGGAAGGCTATCGCCAGGCGAAGGACTTCATGCGGCTGCTCATGCCCGCCCATGCCCGCCGGGTGAAGCAATATGCCGATGCGGTCCCGCTGTTCCAGCGCGCGCATGTCGAGGACCAGCTTGCCGCGATGTACAATCCGGTCGTGCAGTTGAAGTCGGGCGGCTACCTCGTCATCAACCCGACCGAGGCTCTGGTGTCGATCGACATCAACTCGGGGAGGTCGACCCGCGAGCATAATATCGAGCAGACGGCGACCGCGACCAATCTGGAAGCCGCGCAGGAGATCGCGCGCCAGTTGCGTCTGCGCGACATGGCGGGCCTCGTCGTCATCGACTTCATCGACATGGACAACAACTCCAATGTCCGGAAGGTCGAGAAGGCGATGAAGGAGGCGTTGAAGAACGATCGCGCCCGCATCCAGGTCGGCCGTATCTCGTCCTTCGGGCTGATGGAAATGAGCCGCCAGCGGCTGCGCACCGGCGTGCTGGAGGCGAGCACCCGCCCCTGCCCGCATTGCGAGGGCACCGGCCTGGTCCGCACCGCCTCGTCGTCGGGCCTGTCGGCGCTGCGTCTGATCGAGGACGAGGCCGCGCGCGGTCGCGGCTCGATCCTGACGCTGCGTGCCAGCCAGGAAGCGGCCATCTATGTCCTCAACCGCAAGCGCGCCGATATCGCCGAGATCGAGGATCGCTATGGCGTGACGGTCGAAATCCTCCCGGACCGCGAGGAAGAGGGGGCGCGCATGACGGTCGAGGCCTCGGGCCCGCCGCCTGCCTATGCGCCCAAGATCGACACGCTCCTGCCCGTCGAGGAGGATGAGGACGATCTGATCGACGAGGTCGAGGAGGAAGAAGAGGAAGAGGTCGAGGAGGAATCGACCGAAGCCGCCGCGCCTCGCGAGCCGCGTGAAGAGGGCGAAGGCGGTGGCCGCAAGCGCCGTCGCCGTCGTCGTGGTCGTCGCAACCGTGGCGGGGCCGAGGACGCCGTAGAGGGCGAGGAGGCCGAGAGCGGCGAGGACGCCGAACCCGACGAGACAGACGAAGGCGAGGAAGACGCCGCCGAGCCGGTCGAGGCGAGTGAGGCCGAAGCGGGCGAACCCCGCGAAGGTGGCCGCCGTCGCCGTGGCCGTCGCGGTCGTCGTGGCGGTCGCCGCCAGGACGGTGGTGCGGTGGAAGCCGGTGAGGCTTCGACCGAGGTGGATGGCGACGATGACGCCGTCGAAGCCCCGCTGTCCATCGAGGAGCCGATCGAGGCGGGCGATGCCGCGCCGGTGACGACGCCGCTCGCGGTGGCCGAGGCGGAAGCGACCGACGCTCCCAAGACCCGCCGCCGCCCGCGCGCTCGCAAGGCCGCTCCGGTCGTGACCGAGGCGGTCGAGACGCCGGTGGAAGCTCCGGTGGCCGAGCCAGCCGCGCCGCTGGTCGAGGCCGAGGCGGAAGCCCCCGCCAAGCCCAAGCGCGTCCGCAAGAAGGCCGCGCCCAAGGCAGCCGCCGAGCCGGTCGCCGAAGAAGCCGCACCCGTGGCCGAAGCCGAAGCGGAAGCCCCGGCCAAGCCCAAGCGCGTCCGCAAGAAGCCCGCGCCCAAGGCAGTCGCCGAGCCGATGACGGAAGAAGCGCCCACGGTCGAGGCGGAACCCGCTCCGGCGGCCGAACCGGCGGAGGCAGAAGGCTCCACCAGCGAAGCCCCGCGCCGCGGCTGGTGGCAGCGCACCTTCGGCGCCTGATCGCCCATAGCGTCAACGCGAAACGCCCTCCTTCCCCAGCGGAAGGAGGGCGTTTTTCGTTGGGCCGGATCGGCATTCAGATACGCCCTTCTTCTCCCTCGCCCCACATAGAGGGGGAGAGGACTTGGTCTTTGCGAAAGCAAAGGCTTAGTCGGAGCTGGGTGCGGGCGCTGCGCTCGAAGAGCGCGCGAGCCTTTGGCTCACTCGACCCCTCACCCAAGCTGCGCTAGCCAGCAGGCTGGCAAGCTCCGCTAACCCTCTCCCCTATCCAGGGGCGAGGGAAGAGGAAATGGCAGGAATGTCGATTAGCTCTGGGATGGGCGGGGGTACTTTCCTTTGTTGAAGGAAAGTCCCGCCTTCGCCCCGCCACCCTTTCGTTCGCCGCGCGTTCAGCCAGCCAATGGCAAGGCCGGTCCATCGCATCCCAGGCTGCAAAGCCGGTTGTGTCCCGAAGCCGACCCGGCGATAGAGGAAGCATGAAGCGACTGATCGCCGCCTTCACCGCCACGATCCTGCTCTGGGCGCAACCCGCCGCCGCGCAGTCGATCCTTCGCGATGCCGAGACCGAATCACTGTTCGCCGACATGTCCGCGCCGATGATCAAGGCCGCCGGCCTTTCCCCGCGCGACGTGAAGATCGTCTTGATCAACGACGATTCGATCAACGCCTTCGTGGCGGGCGGGCAGATCGTCTATGTCCATTCGGGGCTGCTTCAGGCGGCGGACAATGTGAACGAGGTGCAGGGCGTCGTCGCGCACGAGCTGGGCCATATCGCCGACGGCCATGTGATCCTGAGCGAACAGGCGATGAAGCCCGCGATGAAGATGCAGCTTCTGTCGATGGTGCTGGGCCTGGCCGCGGTCGCGATGGGCGGGGGCGCGGCAGGCATGGGCGTCATGGCGGCGGGGCAGCAGGCCGCGATGGGCCAGGTGCTGGCGTTCAGCCGCAACCAGGAATCGGCGGCGGACGCGGCGGGCGCCCGCTACCTCACCACATCGGGCGTGACCGGCAAGGGGATGCTCAGCTTCTTCAAGAAGTTGCAGAACCAGCAATATCGCTATGGTTACGTCAACATCGATCCCTTCGCGCAGACCCACCCGCTGTCGTCCACCCGTATCCAGGCGCTGACCGACGATCTGAAGGCCTCGCCCGCCTGGAACACGCCGGTCGATCCCAAATTGCAGGAACGCTTCCTGCGGGTGAAGGCCAAGCTGTTCGGCTATGTCTCGCCGCCCGAGACGACGCTTCAGAAATATCCCGACAGCGACCAGTCGGTCTATGCCCATTACGCCCGCGCCTATGCCTATCACAAGGCCGCCTATCCCGACAAAGCCGAGGCGGAGGCCGATGCGCTGATCGCCAAGGATCCCCATGACCCCTATTTCCAGGAAATCCAGGGGCAGATCCTGCTGGAATCGGGCAAGCCGCAAGAGGCGCTGGCCCCCTTGCGCGCCGCGACCATGGGATCGGGCCAGAACGCGCTGATCGCCACCACCTTCGGCCATGCGCTGATCGCGACCGAGGACAAGCGCAACCTGCCCGAGGCGGTGAAGGTGCTGAAGGTCGCGGTCCAGCGCGACGAGGACAATCCCTTCGCCTGGGTGCAGTTGGGCACTGCCTATGAACAGATGGGCGACACGCCGCGCGCCGCGCTCGCCACCGCCGAACGGGCGAGCATGATGGGTGACACGCGCACCGCCATCCAGAGCGCCCGCTATGCGCTCGCCAATCTCACCCCCAACACGTCCGAATGGATTCGGGCGCAGGATATCGCCATGACCTCTGCCGACGCCGCCGCCAGCACCAAGAAGAAGCGTCGCCGATGAGCGTGAAGACTTTGGCCGCCGTCGCGGTCGTGGGTGGTCTGGTCGGCGGCGGCACCGCGCTGGCCCTGGCGCCGCTGATCGCGCATGGCGGCGCATCGGGCGACAGCGTCCGCGCCTATCTGCTCGACCATCCGGAAGTGATCCCGGAGGCGATGCAGCGGCTTCAGGACCGCGAGCAAGGCAAGGCGGTGGCGGCGATCGGCGGCGACCTGACCAAGCCGTTCGGCAATGCCTTTACCGGCAATCCGAAAGGCGATGTCACGCTGGTCGAGTTCTACGACTATAATTGCGGCTATTGCCGGGCCAGCCTGCCTTTGCTCAAGCAACTGACCCAGGCCGACCCGAAGCTGCGCATCGTCTATCGCGAACTGCCGATCCTCGCCCCGTCGAGCAAGGCGGCGGCGCGGATGAGCCTGCTCGCCGCATCGCAGGGCAAGTTCGCCGCCTTCCACGATGCCCTTTATGCGGGCGGGCCGGTCAGTGACGCGACCATCGCCGCCGCCGCCGCCAAGGCCGGGGTCGATGCGAGCCGGATGGCGGCGTTCCAGCCCCAGGCGGATGCCGAGATCGCGCGCAATCTGGAAGCCGCGGGGCGGCTGGGCCTGACCGGCACGCCGAGTTGGATCGTCGGCAATCGCATATTGTCGGGCGCGCTGCCGGTCGAAGAGTTGCAAAAGGCCATCGCCGCTGCACGAAACACTTGATAAGGCGGCGGTCTTCCAACGGGGAACTGCCGCATGACCGACCCGATCCTGTCCGTCGAGGGCGTGACCAAGACCTATAAGAGCGGGGTCACCGCGCTCCAGCCGGTCGACCTGACCATCCGGCGCGGCGAGATTTTCGCGCTGCTCGGCCCCAATGGGGCGGGCAAGACGACGCTCATCTCGATCGTCTGCGGGATCGTGACCCCGTCGGCGGGCGCGATCCGGGTCGATGGCCATGACGCCCTGCGCGACTATAAGGGCGCGCGGCGAAAGATCGGGCTGGTGCCGCAGGAACTGTCGGTCGACATGTTCGAGCGGGTCATCGACACGGTGAATTTCAGCCGGGGCCTGTTCGGCCGCGCGCCCGATCCGGCCTATGTCGAACAGGTGCTGCGCGACCTGTCGCTATGGGACAAGCGCCATGCCAAGCTGATGGAATTGTCCGGCGGCATGAAGCGCCGGGTGCTGATCGCCAAGGCGCTGGCCCACGAACCCGATTTGCTCTTCCTCGACGAACCGACGGCGGGCGTCGATGTCGAATTGCGCCGCGACATGTGGAAGCTGGTCCACCGCTTGCGGGAGCGCGGCGTCACCATCATCCTGACCACCCATTATATCGAGGAGGCCGAGGAAATGGCCGACCGGGTGGGCGTGATCGCCAAGGGCCAACTCCTCCTGGTCGAGGAGAAGGCGGAGATGATGAAGAAGCTTGGCAAGCGCGAAATGGTGCTGACCCTCGCCGAGCCGATGGCGGTGATCCCGGCGGAACTGGCCGAATGGAACCTGGCGCTGGAGGATGAGGGCAAAAGGCTGCGCTACATCTTCGATGCCCGCGCCGAGCATACCGGCATCCCCTCGCTGTTGCGCAAGCTGGGCGAGTTGGGGATCGGCTTCCACGATCTGGAAACCTATAAATCCTCGCTGGAGGATATCTTCGTCGATCTGGTCGAGGGGACTCGGGCATGAACCTGCATGGCATATGGGCGATCTATCGCTTCGAAATGGCGCGGTTCCGGCGGACCGTGTGGACCAGCCTGATGGTGCCGGTCATCACCACGACGCTCTATTTCGTGGTGTTCGGCACCGCGATCGGATCGGCGATGAACCAGGTGTCGGGCGTGCCGTACGGCGCGTTCATCGTGCCGGGGCTGATGCTGCTCTCCATTTTCTCGGAGAGCATCCTGAATGCGAGCCTCGGCATCTACATGCCCAAATTCACCGGGACCATGTACGAGATCCTGTCCGCGCCCTTGTCGCCGATCGAGACGGTACTCGGCTATGTCGGTGCGGCGGCGAGCAAGTCGATGGTGATCGGGCTGGTGATCCTGGCCACCGCCTATCTGTTCGTGGACCTCAGCATCCTGCACCCGGTCGCGATGCTCTTCTACCTGCTGCTGGTGGCGGCGACCTTCTCGCTGTTCGGCTTCGCCATCGGCATCTGGGCGCGCGGATTCGAGCAGTTGCAGGTCATCCCGCTCCTGATCGTCACGCCGCTGACCTTTCTGGGCGGGGCGTTCTATTCGGTCAAAATCCTGCCCGAGCCGTGGCGGACGGTGACGCTGTTCAACCCGGTCGTGTATCTGATCAACGGCTTCCGCTGGACCTTTTTCGGGACATCGGACGTGGCTCCGGGGGTCAGCCTGGGGGTGACGGGGTTGTTCCTGCTGGTGTGTCTGGCGTGGATCGGATGGATCTTCCGCACCGGGTGGCGGCTGAAGAACTGACGATCCTCCCCGGCACGGGGAGGTGGCAGGGCGAAGCCCTGACGGAGGGGGGCTTCCACACGGGATAGGCCAACGGCGATCCCCCTCCACCAGCCTGCGGCTGGTCCCCCTCCCCGTTAACGGGGAGGACTTTTGCCTAACGTCCCACCCAATAGCGGCGTCACGACCAGCCCGTTCAGGTCCACCAGCCCATGGACCAGCATCGCCACCCACAAGCTTCCGGTCATCAGATACAGCCCGGTCATCACCGCCCCCAGCGCCGTCGTCGCGATGATCCCCGTCCAGCCCTGATAGCGGTGCATCGCCCCGAACAGCACCAGCGACGCGGCGAAGCCGATCCAAACCTGCCCCGTCACGAGTGCGATCAGCAAGGGCAGATAGAGGCGAAAGAACGCCTCCTCGCTCACCCCCGCCATGACGCTGAGCGCTGCGGTATATTTCAACTCGCGCCGGTCGCGCGGCAACAGCGCGGAGACATCGCCCAGCGGCCGCCGCTTGCGCATCCGCGCCAGCACCGCACCCGCCACCAGCCCGCCGACCGCACCGCCGATCAGCATCGGGCGCATCGCATCGCCGTCGAAGATCGGCGGCATCGCCCCCGCCAGCCCCACGAATTCACCGGGCATCACCACCAACGCATCGATCCGTCCGAGCAGCGCCAGCCCGGCCGGCACCGGCACCAAAAAGGCCAGCGCCGCCCGCGCCAGCCACAACCGGAACCGCATCCGCCGCGAATGGCCGTCGCCCAGCGCCTTGAACCGCCGATATTCGCCCAGATCGCCTTTCTGGAACCACCATATCCCGGCCAGTGCGGCGAGAAGCAACAGGGCGGCAGCTAGAGCAGGAGGCATGGCGGAGATCTCTCATCCAAAGGCAGATTCCGCCTTACCCGGTCCGTTCCTCGAAAAGACCATCGCCTGCCAACGATCAAAGGCGATGCTGTCCCTTCACCCAGCGGACCGTGCCCGACGAGGCACGCATGACGACGCTCTCGGTCGTCATCACCTTCGCATGGCGCTTCACTCCCGCCAGCAGCGAGCCGTCGGTCACCCCGGTCGCCGCGAAGATGCAGTCGCCGCGCGCCAGTTCGGTCAGGTCATATTGCTTGTCGAGGTCGGTCACGCCCCATTTATAGGCCCGCGACCGCTCCGCGTCGTTGCGGAACAGCAGCCGCCCCTTGAACTGCCCGCCGACGCAACGCAGCGCGGCGCAGGCCAGCACGCCCTCGGGCGCACCGCCCGATCCCATATAGGCGTCGATCGTCGTCTCCGGATCGGTGGTCGCGATCACCCCCGCCACGTCGCCGTCACCGATCAGCACCACGCCGCAACCCAGCGAGCGCAATTCGGCGATCAGCCCCTCATGCCGGGGCCGGTCGAGCACGCACACCGTGACGTCGCCCGGCTTCACGCCCTTGGCCTCGGCGATGGCGCGGATATTGTCGCTGGGGCTGCGGTCGAGGTCGATCACGCCCGCCGGATAGCCGGGGCCGACCGCGATCTTGTCCATATAGACGTCGGGCGCGTTGAGCAGATGCCCCTTCTCCGCGATCGCCAGCACCGCCAGGCTGTTCGGCCCCGCCTTGGCGCAGATGGTCGTGCCCTCCAGCGGGTCGAGCGCGATGTCGATCTCCGGGCCCTGGCCGGTGCCGACCTTCTCGCCGATGAACAGCATCGGCGCCTCGTCGCGCTCGCCCTCTCCGATGACCACGGTGCCGTCCATGTCGAGTTCGTTGAGCGCGGCACGCATTGCCTCGACCGCCGCCGCATCCGCCGCCTTCTCGTCCCCGCGCCCGACCAGCGTCGAGGCCGCGATCGCCGCCGCCTCGGTCACCCGCACCATTTCGAGGACGAGGACTCGGTCGAGGACATGGCTGGCGCTCTGCTGATCGATCTGGCTCATAAGTCTCCTGACGCGGACTTGTGCGTTGAACATGTTTTACACGCCTTACCGCGCCGCGTGACGCAGGAATAGCCCGAAAGCGCCGGCGCTTGCGGCGGAAAGGCCGACTGCGGCGTTTGACCGATTCATGTTGCATCCCCATGATCGCCCGCCATGCCCGACCCGATGATCGCGCTGGAGAACCTGTCCCGCCGCTATGGCACGGTCGCGGCGGTCGACGGCGTATCGCTGACCATCGCGCGCGGATCGTTCGTCGCGCTGGTCGGCGCATCGGGCTCGGGCAAGTCGACGCTGCTCCGCACGATCAACCGGCTGGAGACGCCCGACAGCGGCCGGGTACGTGTCGATGGTCGCGACGTCACCGCCGAGTCGCCGCACGAATGGCGTCGCCGGATCGGCTATGTCTTTCAACACCATGGCCTGTTCCCGCATATGACGGTGGCGGCCAATGTCGCGATCGGACTGCGGCTGGCCGGGCGTGCGGTCGGCGACCGGGTGGGGGAGGTACTCGATCTGGTCGAACTGCCCCGCGATCTGGCCGATCGCATGCCCGACGCACTGTCCGGCGGCCAGCGTCAGCGGGTCGCCATCGCCCGCGCACTGGCGACCGAGCCGCCGATCCTGCTGCTCGACGAAGCGCTGGGCGCGCTCGATCCGGTGACGCGCGACGCGGTGGCGGGGCGGCTGGTGGCGCTTCACCAGCGATTGGGGCTGACGACCTTGCTGGTCACCCATGACATGGCGGAGGCGCTGCTGACCGCGGACCGGGTGCTGGTGATGGAGCGGGGGCGGATCGTCGCCGATGCCAGCCCGGCGCAACTGGTCGCGGGGGAAGTCGGCGAGGCCGCGCAGGCGCTGATGGCGGTTCCCCGGCATCAGGCCGAACGGCTGGCGGCGCTGGCCCGATGAGCGCCTTTTCCGACGCCCTCACCCGCGTGCCGCCGCTGCTCGCCCAGCATGTGCTGGTCAGCATGGTGGCGCTGCTGCTGGGGATCCTGATCGCGGTGCCGCTGGCCTTCGCCTGCGCGCGGCGGCCCGGCCTGTCACGAATCGCGCTGGGGCTGGCAAGCCTGGTTCAGACCATTCCCGCGCTGGCGCTGCTCGCGCTCTTCTATCCGGTGCTGCTCAGCCTGTCGGGACTGGTCGGCGGGGGGATACCGACGCTGGGCTTCCTGCCTTCGCTGCTGGCGCTGACCCTCTATGCGCTGCTGCCGATCCTGCGGAACGGGGTGACGGGGCTGCTCGGCCTGGACCCGGCGGTGTTGCAGGCGGCCGACGCGGTAGGGATGACGCGCGGGCAGAAGCTGCGGCTGGTCGAGGCTCCCCTGGTCGCCCCCATGCTGGCGGCGGGCATCCGTACCGCCGCCGTCTGGACGATCGGAGCCGCCACGCTGTCGACCACGGTGGGGCAACCGTCATTGGGGGATCTGATCTTCGCCGGGCTCCAGACCCAGGCCTGGGCGCTGGTGCTGGCCGGATGCATCGCGGCGGCCGCCCTGGCGCTGGCGGTCGATGCGCTGATCGGGCTGATCGAGCGCGGACTGGCGAGGCGGCAGAAAGCCCTGTGGATCGGTGGGCTGGTCGCGCTGGTGCTGGGCTGCGCGCTGGCGACCCAGCCGCTCTGGCCGCGCGGGGGCGAGCCGCGACGCGAGGTGGTGATCGGGGCGAAGAGTTTTTCCGAGCAATATATCCTGGCGCGTCTGATCGGCGACCGGCTGACGCGGGCGGGTTATGCGGTCAGCTATCGCGACGGGCTGGGCTCGGCGGTGGCGTTCGAGGCGACGGCGGCGGGCCGGGTCGATGTCTATATCGATTATGCGGGCACGCTGTGGACCACCGCGATGCACCGGCATGATTCGCCGCCGCGCGGGGCGATGCTGAACGCGCTGAAGGACTGGGCGGCGACGCGCGACGTGGCGATGCTGGGGCCGCTGGGATTCGAGAATGCCTATGCCTTTGCGATGAAGGCCCCATCGGCGCGGCGGCTGGGCGTGCGGTCGCTGGCTGATCTGGCGAGGGTTGCGCCGGGGCTGAAGCTGGGCAGCGACCTGGAGTTTCTCGACCGACCCGAATGGGCCGCGGTGCGCGATGCCTATGGCCTGCGGTTCGCGAGCATGACGCCGTATAGCCCGACCTTCATGTACCGCGCGCTGTCGAGCGGGCGGGCGGGGGTGATCTCGGCCTTTTCCTCGGACGGGCGGATCGCGGCGGATCGGCTAACGGTGCTGAGCGATCCGAAACGGGCCATTCCGGGCTATGACGCGGTGCTGCTGGTGGCGAAGGACCGGGCAGGGGATGCGGGGTTCGTGGAGGCGTTGCGGCCGATGCTGAACCGCATTCCCGTAGAGGCGATGCGTGAGGCGAACTACCGGGTCGATCGCGACGATGCGGCGAAGGAAAGCCCGGAGACGGCGGCGCGGTGGCTGGCCAAACGGGTGGGGTTGTAGTTTTGGTTCACGCGAAGCCGCGAAGTCGCGAAGCAGAAGAGATTTTTGTTCGCGCGGAGGCGCGGAGGACGCGGAGGGGTATCGCGTTTGGCAAACGTCCTATTTTTTCTATAGGCCGGGGGGCAGGATTACGGCTGCCGCCGGGTACGACACCTCTGCGTTCTCCGCGCCTCCGCGCGAACCTCATTCTTCTTCGCGACTTCGCGGCTTCGCGTGAACCTTAAGCCCCTCCCGTAAACGGGAGGGGTTTGGGGAGGGCAGGGTGTCTCACCGAGCCTATCGCCCGTGGCTTGCCCTCCCCCATCCCAGTTTCAGGTAAACGATGCCCCGCATCGTTTAGGTCATGCCGGGGGCATGACCGACCTGAAACTCGCCTGCGGGAGGGGCGTGCCAAGGATCAATCCCGCAACAGGTCGTTGATGCTGGTCTTCGACCGCGTCTGCGCATCCACGCGCTTGACGATCACCGCGCAATACAGCCCCGGCTTGCCGTCCACCGACGGGGTCGTGCCGGGCACCACCACCGAATAGGGCGGCACATGGCCCCGGAAGACCTCGCCCGTCTCGCGGTCGATGATCTTGGTCGACGCGCCCAGATAGACACCCATGGACAGCACCGCGCCCTCGCCGACGCGCACGCCCTCGGCGACTTCGGCGCGTGCGCCAATGAACGCGCCGTCCTCGATGATGACGGGCCCCGCCTGCAACGGCTCCAGCACGCCGCCGATGCCCGCGCCGCCGGAGAGGTGCACGTTCTTGCCGATCTGCGCGCAACTGCCCACGGTCGCCCAGGTATCGACCATCGTGCCCTCACCGACATAGGCGCCGATATTCACGAAGCTGGGCATCAGGATCGCGCCCTTCGCGACATGCGCGCCGCGCCGCACGACCGAGCCCGGCACCGCGCGGAACCCGGCGGCGCGGAAGTCCGCCTCCGACCAGCCGCTGAACTTCGACGGCACCTTGTCGAACCAGTGCCCCGCGCCCGGACCATTGTCGATCAGCACATTGTCGTTCAGCCGGAAAGACAGCAGCACCGCCTTTTTCAGCCACTGGTTGACGGTCCAGCCGCCATTCCCGTCGGGCTCGGCCACCCGCGCCTCGCCCCGGTCGAGCAGCGCCAGCGCGCGATCGACGGCGATGCGCGCCTCGCCCTGCGTCGCGAAGTCCAGTTCGGCCCGGTTCTCCCAGGCGGCGTCGATGGTGGCGGCCAGGTCCTGGCTCATGGTCATTCCTCCAATATGCTGGTCAGCCACGGCGTCAGCGCGTGGACGGTGTAATCGATATGCTCGCGGGGGGCCCCGGACCCCTGTTCAGAGCCCCCCTGTTCAGACCCGTTGTCGACCCACACGGTCGTCATCCCGATCGCCTTGGCGGGGATCAGGTTGCGCGCCATATCCTCGAAGAAGATGGCGCGGGTGGGATCGATGTCGAACGCCGCGCACAGGCCCGCATAGGCCGAGGGCTGCGGCTTGGGGATCAGGCCCATGGCGTGAATGTCATGCACCGCCTCGAACTGCCCGCCCAGCCCCAGCCGGTCGAGCACCTTGAGCGCATAGGGCTTGTCGCCATTGGTGAAGACCAGCTTGCGCCCCGGCAGCCTGGCGATCGCGGCGGCGAGCGGGGCGTCCGCCTCCAGCACGTCCATCTCGATATCGTGGACATAGTCCAGAAAGGCGGCGGGATCGACGTCATGCTCGGCCATCAGCCCCGCCAGCGTGGTGCCATGCGCGTGGAAATAGTCCTTCTGCACGCGAAACGCCTCGGCAGGCTCCAACCCCAGCAGGTCGCCGACAAAGGCGGTCATCCGCCGGTCGATATGCTGGAACAGATTGGCGCTCGCCGGATAGAGCGTATTGTCCAGATCGAAGATCCAAGCGTCGATATGGGCAAGGGCTGGCAGCATCGGCCAGCGTTTAGGCGCGAGGCCGCGGGGTCGCAAGCCGTGGGTGGCGAACGGCGACGATCATTCTGCGATCGACACGCAAACTTCTCCTTCGCGCCTGGCGCAACCCGCTTTATGACAACGAGAATAAGCCAAAGGCGCGAAGCCGAGGGGGATCATGTCGAGGATCGGTGCGGCGCGCGGCGTGGCGATAGGGGGCATGGCCTGCGCCATGGGGGCGATGCTGTCGGCGTGCGGCGGCGGCGGTGGCGTGCAATCGACCCCGCCGCCGCCGCCGACCGTCCCGCCCACACCGACACCCACCACGACTCCGGCGCCCGCACCAACGCAGAATTACGACACGGCGGGCTATCGCGCGACCAATGGCGCGGTGTCGATGAACGCGCTCGCCGCCTATCAGCGCGGCGCGACCGGCGCGGGCGTGACGCTGGGCGTGATCGATTCGGGGCTGGATACGCGCACCGGACTGTTCGCGGGGCGTGTCGCCGCCGCCTCCACCGATCTGGCGGGGACGCGAGGGACCGGGGACGAGGACGGGCATGGCACCGCCGTCACCTTCACCGCCGCCGGGGGACGCGGCGGCGACCGGGCACAGGGCGTGGCGTTCGATTCCACCATCCTGGTCCTGCGCGCCGATGAACCGGGCAGTTGCGGGACGAGCACCGGCACCGATGGCGGGCTGGGCGGCAAATGCTCCTTCTCCTCCACCTCGATCGCGCGCGGGCTGGACGTCGCGCGGACGGCGGGGGCGCGGGTGGTCAACATCTCGCTCGGCTCCAACGAGACGCCGCCCTCGGCCCTGCTCGAGGCGATCGGGCGGGCGACCGCCGCCGGGATGGTGATCGTCATCGCCGCCGGAAATGACGGCGAGTCCGACCCGACCCTGCTGGCACAGATCGCCAACAATGCGGCGGTGGCGCGCGGCCAGATCATCATCGCCGGTTCGGTCGGACAGAGCGGCACCATCTCCTCCTTCAGCAACCGGGCCGGCCAATCGGCGGCGCATTACCTGACCGCGCTGGGCGAGCGGGTGGAAGCCCCGGATGCCACCGGCACGCGGCTGCTCTGGTCGGGCACCTCCTTCGCCGCGCCGCAGATCACCGGGGCGGCGGCGCTGCTGGCGCAGGCCTTTCCCAACCTGACCGGCGCGCAGATCGCCGACCTGCTGCTCCGCACCGCGCGCGAGGCGGGGGGCAGCGGGACCGACGGCATCTATGGTCGCGGCACGCTGGACCTGACCGCCGCCTTCCAGCCGGTCGGCGGAATGAGCGTGGCGGGCGGCACCGCCGCCGTGTCGATGAGCGTCAATGCGCGCCTGTCCCCCGCCATGGGCGATGCGCGGGTGCAGGGGCTGAACCTCGTCGCGCTGGACGGTTATGCCCGCGCCTATCGGGTCGATCTGTCCGCCACCGTCGCACAGGCCAGCCCGCGCGCGCTGCTCGCCCCCGCCCTGCTCGGCCGGATCGAGGGGGCGGCGGTCAGCGACGGCGCCCGGTCGATCGCCATGACCAGTGCGATCACGATGCCCGGCGAGGCCCGGTTGCGCGCCATCGTCCCCGCCGACGCGACCGGCCCGGTGCGCCGGATCGTCGCGGGCAGCGTGACGCAGACGCTCGGCCCGCGCACCATGATCGGGTTCGGCCTCGCCAGCAGCGGCGAGGCGCTGGTTTCCGGCTGGGCGGGGCAGTCGGGTGCGGCCTTTCTGCTGACCGATCCCGGCTTCGGCATCGACCGGGCGCCGCGCGCGTCGGCGGCGCTGCATCATCGGCTGGGCGCATGGGGCATCAGCATGATGGCGGAAAATGGTCGCTTCGCCGCCCCCGCGCCCGCTATGGCCCCGCCCGGTTACGACCAGACGAGTCTCTCGATCGACCGCCCTGTCGGCCCGGTCGCGATGATGCTGGGCATGACCCGGCTGGCGGAGCGCTCGACCGTGCTGGGCGGCTGGTTCGGTGGCGCGCTGGGACAGGCACACGGGGTCAGTTGGTTCGCCGACGCCGCCGCGCGGTGGAGCGACGAAGGCGGCTGGACGCTCGCCACCCGCTGGCGCGGCGGCTGGACCCGCGCGGAGGGCGGGCTGGGCGGCGGAATGCTCGCCAGCCGCTCCTGGTCGGTCGAGGCGGGCAAGCGGGGACTGTTCGGCGGCGACCGGATCGACCTTCGCCTGTCCCAGCCCTTGCGGGTGATGGCGGGCGGGCTGGACCTGCGGTTGCCGTCGCATTGGGATTATGCCGGGGGGCAGGTCGATGGCTGGACCACCAACCGCCTGTCGCTGGCCCCGACGGGGCGCGAATTGCTGGTCGAGGCGCGGCATGCGGTGCCGCTGGGCGCGGGGCAAGTGTCGACGCATCTCTTCTGGCGACGCGATCCCGGCCATATCGCCGCGCTGCCGCCCGAGCGGGGGATGGCGATGAAGTATGGCTTGACCTTCTGATATGCGGACTTGGCTGGCGGGGAGGGTCCGCCATCCCCATCTTGCCCGAATGACACGTTATTCCTTGCTCGATCTGGTGCCCGTCGTCGAGGGCGGCACCGTGGCGCAGGCGCTGGCCAACGCCGCCGACCTCGCGGCCCATGCGGAGGCGGTCGGCTTCCACCGCTATTGGACCGCCGAGCATCACGGCATGGCGGGCATCGCCTCCGCCGCGACCGCCGTGGTGCTGGCGCATGTCGGCGCGGCGACGAGCAGGATCCGCATCGGCGCGGGTGGCATCATGCTGCCCAACCACGCGCCGCTGACCATCGCCGAGCAGTTCGGGACGCTCGACGCGTTGTTTCCGGGCCGGATCGATTTGGGGCTGGGCCGCGCGCCGGGATCGGATCAGCGCGTCGCGCGCGCCATGCGTCGGACGCTCGACAGCGATCCCAACGCCTTTCCCCGCGACGTGATGGAGTTGCAAAGCTATTTCGCCGATGACGGCCAGACCGGCATCGTCGCGACGCCGGGTGCAGGCGCGAAGCCCCAGATGTGGATATTGGGGTCGAGCCTGTATGGCGCACAACTCGCCGCCGCGCTGGGCCTGCCCTATGCCTTCGCCTCGCACTTCGCGCCCGATGCGCTCGACGACGCGCTGGCCATCTATCGCCGCGACTTCCGCCCCTCGGCGGTGCTGGACAAGCCCTATGCGATGGCGGGCTTCAACGTCTTCGCCGCCGACACGGACGAAGAGGCGGAATTGCTGGCGAGTTCGCAGCAGCAGGCCTTCGTCGGCTTACGCACCGGCCGCCCCGGCAAGCTGCCCCCACCCGTCCCCGGCTATCGCGAAAGCCTGGGCGTGCAGGGTTCGGCGATCCTCGGGTCCGTCCTGTCCTGCTCGGCGATCGGCTCGCCCGAGACGGTGGAGCGCCAAGTGGCCGCCTTTGTCGAGCGGACCAAGGTCGATGAGGTGATGGTGGTGAGTGCGATCTTCGACCATGCGGCGCGCAAGCGGTCGATCGGGATCGCGGCGCAGGCGATGGATGCGCTGGAGAGGGTGGTGGCTTGATCTTGGAATTTCGCGCGAAGCCGCGATGACGCGAAGGAAATTTGTTCGCGCGGAGGCGCGGAGAACGCGGAGGGGGTGTGCCGAGCGGCACGCTCAAACCTGCCTTGCAAGCCGGTGAGGATGAAGGGGTGGCGGTGCCACCGGGTACGACACCTCCGCGTTCTCCGCGCCTCCGCGCGAACCATCCTTCTTCTTCTCTCTTCGCGTCATCGCGGCTTCGCGTGAACCAAAAAGCCGGAAAACCCCTACCCCACCGCCGCTGGTAGCCGGAGCCGCACCAGGAGCCCGCCCAGATCCTCGCTCTCCTCCAGCGAAACCGTACCGCCGTAAATCTCCGCCACGTCGCGCACGATGGCGAGGCCCAGGCCGGTACCCGGCTTGCCGGTGTCGAGCCGCACGCCGCGATCGAAGATGCGCACCCGTTCGCTCTCCGGGATGCCGGTGCCGTCGTCCTCAACCAGGATTTCGACGAACCCGGCCTGCGCGCCGACCGTCACGAAGACGCTGCCGCCGCCATATTTGGCCGCGTTCTCGACCAGATTGCCCAGCATCTCGTCCAGATCCTGCCGCTCGACATGAACCGCCAGGTCCTTGGGGCCGTCGATGTCGATGCGGACATGGCGATAGAGGCGGCCCACCGCGCGCTCGACCGATTCCAGGCTGGGCCAGACCTCCGCCCGGCTGTGCGCGGACCCACGCCGCCCGACCGCGCGGGCACGGGCGAGATGATGGTCGACCTGCCGCCGCATCGTCCGCGCCTCGCGGATGACGGTCTCGGACAGGTCGTCGGCGCGCGCGGTCGCGGCGTTCATGATGACGGTCAGCGGGGTCTTGAGCGCATGGGCGAGGTTGCCCGCATGGCGCCGCGCCTCCTCGGCCTGTTTCTCATTATGCTCGATGAGCGCGTTCAACTCCTCGACCATCGGCGCGACTTCATTGGGCATGGCGTCGGAAATGCGGTTCGCCCGCCCGGCGCGCATCGCCGCGATCTCCTCGCGCACCCGGCGCAAGGGGTAGAGGCCGTAGAATGTCTGCATCGCCGCCATCAGGAGCAGGCCGACGCCCAGCAGCGCGAAGCTGCGGATCAGGATGCGGCGCAGCGCCCCGACCTGGGCGTCCAATTCGGTCGTCCGCTGTGCCACCTGAAAGCGCCAGCGGACATCCGATCCGGGCAGCTTGACGTCGCGTTCGACGATGCGCAGCTTTTCTTCCGGAAACTGGGTGCTGGTATAGACGTGGATGTCGTCGTCGTTGCGCGCCGGGCCATAAGCGAGCCGCCGGTCCCAGAGCGACCGCGACGGGAAGGGATCATAGCCCTTGCCGGACACCTGCCAGTAGATGCCGGAGCCAGGCTCCAGAAACCCCTGATCGGCGGGCTCCCGGTTGAACCATACCTCGCCCTGCGAATCGATTCCGGCGGACACCAGCAGCGACTTCAGCACATAGGCCTGGCGGTCGTCGAAATTCTGGGTGACCGCCGACACCAGCACCCGGTCGAGCGCGAAGCCGCCGCCCGCCAGCAGGACCATGATCCACCCCGCGGCGATCAGGATCATGCGACGCGACAGCGACCCCGTGCGCAGCGTCGGGCGCGTGGTCTGGCCTTCCTTCACGATGTTATCCGGATCAGGCCGCCGGTTCCGCCGCGGCGCCCGCCGCCGGATCGTCCAGGCTATAGCCCAGGCCCCGGATGGTGGTGATCACATCCTGGCCCAGCTTCTTGCGGATGCGCGTCACGAACACCTCGATCGTGTTCGAATCGCGGTCGAAATCCTGGTCGTAGATATGCTCGATCAACTCGGTCCGGCTGACCACCTTGCCCTTGTGATGGAGCAGATAGCTGAGCAGCTTATATTCCTGCGCGGTCAGCTTCACCGGCTCCCCGGCGCGCGTGACCTTGCCCGAACGGGTGTCGAGCCGCACGTCACCGGCGGTCAGTTCGGACGAGGCGTTGCCGCTCGCGCGCCGGATCAGCGCGCGCAGGCGGGCGATCAGTTCCTCGGTCTGGAACGGCTTGGCGACATAATCGTCCGCGCCCGCGTCCAGCCCCGCCACCTTGTCCGACCAGCTATCGCGCGCGGTCAGGACCAGGACGGGCGTGGTCTTGCCCTCCTTGCGCCAGCGGTCGAGTACGGTCAGCCCGTCGATCTCGGGCAGGCCGAGGTCGAGGACGATCGCGTCATAGCTTTCGGTCGAGCCCAGGAAATGCCCCTCCTCGCCATCGGTGGCCAGGTCGATGGCATAGCCCGCGCCCTCCAGCGTGGCCTTCAACTGCTGGCCGAGATTGGGCTCGTCCTCGACGATCAGAACGCGCATCGCAAAACTCCTATTCCCCTTCGACGAAAGCGGCGGCGTTCAGCCATCGGTCCGCCCGATGATCTTGCCGGTGCGGCCATCCACTTCCACCCAGATGACCGTCCCATTGCGCAGGAACTTCAGCGTGTAAATCTGTGCCCCCGCATCATAGTCGAAACCGATATATTGCGAATCGCGCATGGTGGGCACGACGCGCTGTTCGATTTCCCGCAGCGACAGATTGCCTTCCTTGCGCGCCTGGAACGCACGCATCTGGTCGCCGCGACGCTGATCGGGGGCCATTCCCATCGGGGGCTCGATCATCGGCGGCGAACCCATCGGTACGGCAAGCAGAGCCAGAAGGACGGTCATCGACATGAAATTGGCATAGCGGTCAACCGTTGAACAGCCTCTGAATGGATCATGCAGGCCCCGGACAGCGCATGGACCGCTTGCCGGGTTCCCCATCCGCCCCTAACTGCCATATCATCATGGCAGCACCCGTTCTTTCCTATGAAGACCTGGGCCTCGTACAAGGCTCGGGCTGGCTCTTCCGGCATCTCGACATCCATATCGGTCCGCGCGACCGGCTGGCGCTGATCGGGCGCAACGGGGCGGGCAAGTCGACCCTGCTCAAGCTGATCGCCGGGATCATCGATTCCGACGAGGGGCGACGGAT
The DNA here is from genome assembly GCF_030819175.1 of Sphingomonas sp. SORGH_AS_0879. NCBI lineage: Bacteria > Pseudomonadati > Pseudomonadota > Alphaproteobacteria > Sphingomonadales > Sphingomonadaceae > Sphingomonas > Sphingomonas sp. SORGH_AS_0879. The sequence continues at coordinate 678,626 of NZ_JAUTBJ010000002.1, read as the reverse complement.
GATCGTGCCGGGCACGCATGTCGTCTATCTGGAACAGGACCCCGACCTGACCGGCTGTGCCACCCTGATGGACTATGTCCTGTCGGGCGAGGGCGCGCCGGAAAGTTACGAGGCGGAGGCCATCGCCGGACAGTTGGGCATCGACCTGACCCGCGATGCTTCGACCGCCAGCGGCGGCGAGAAAAGGCGCGCCGCGATCGTCCGCGCCCTCGCCATGAACCCCGACGTGCTGCTGCTCGACGAGCCGACCAACCATCTGGACCTCGCCGCCATCGAATGGCTGGAGGACTGGTTGAAGCGCTTCACCGGCGCGTTCGTCGTCATCAGCCATGACCGGACCTTCCTGACCCGGCTGACCAAATCGACCTTGTGGCTTGATCGCGGACAGATGCGGCGCAACGAGGTCGGGTTCGGCGGCTTCGACGCCTGGACCGAGCAGGTCTATGCCGAGGAACAGCGCGCCGCCGAAAAGCTCGACGCGAAGCTCAAGATCGAGGAGCATTGGCTCCACCGCGGCGTCACCGCGCGGCGCAAGCGCAACCAGGGACGGCTGGAAAAGCTGCACCAGATGCGCGCCAGCCGCGCCGCGATGATCGGTCCGCAGGGGGCCGCCAAACTCGGCATCGCCTCGGACGATGTGAAGACCAAGGAGGTCATCAAGGCCGAGCATGTCACCAAGCGTTACGGCGACCGGACGATCATCAAGGATCTGAGCCTGAAGGTCACGCGCGGCGACCGGATCGGACTGGTCGGTGCGAACGGGGCGGGCAAGACGACGTTGCTCAAGCTGCTGACCGGCGAGATCCAGCCCGACGAGGGCAGCGTCTTCCTCGCCAAGACGCTGGACGGCGTCATCATCGACCAGCAGCGCAAATTGATGGCCCCCGAAAAGCGGGTGCGCGAGGTGCTGGCGGATGGCGGCGACTGGATCGACGTGCGGGGCACGCGCAAGCATATCCATGGCTATCTCAAGGAGTTCCTGTTCGACCCCTCGCTGGCCGAGGCGAAGATCGGGACATTGTCGGGCGGCGAGCGGTCGCGGTTGTTGCTGGCACGGGAATTCGCGCGCGAATCCAACCTGTTGGTGCTGGACGAGCCGACCAACGATCTCGACCTGGAGACGCTCGATCTGCTTCAGGAGGTGATCGGCGATTATGACGGCACCGTGCTGATCGTCAGCCACGACCGCGACTTCCTCGACCGCACGGTAACGGTGACTTTGGGGCTCGACGGGTCGGGCACGGTGGATGTGGTGGCGGGTGGCTATGCCGACTGGGTCGCGAAGCGCAAGCAGCCGTCCGAGGCGAAGAAGGCCCCGGCCAGGACCGCCCCGACGCCCCCCGCCCCCGCACAGGCCAGGACCAAGCTCAGCTACAAGGACCAGCGCGATTACGAGCTGCTGCCCAAGCGGATCGAGGAACTGGAGGCGGGAATCGCGCGCGACGAGGCGAAGCTGGCCGACCCCGATCTCTATGCCAAGGACCCGGCGGGCTTCGACCGGCTGATGAAGGCGATCGAAAAGGCGCGGCAAGAAAAGGACGCGGCCGAGATGCGCTGGCTGGAACTGGCCGAACAGGTGGAGGCGCTGGCGGGCTGATCCCCCGCGCGCCGCGCGTCATCCGGTGATGCGCGCGGTCGCCACGGCGTTCTGGAACAGCGCATCGAGCGCGGTGTAGATGTCCTGATCGGTCGTGACCTTGGTGTAGAGGCCCGACGAGGCGCAGGCCTTCAGCGCGGGTTCGACCTTGTACAGGCGCGGCTTCACATTGTCCTGCGACCACCTGTCCCCGTCCATGGAGTCCGGCAGATATTCGGTATAGAGGATCGCGATCCGTACATTGCGATTCTTGATCATGTCGCATTTGGCGGTATCGAAAGCGACCTCGGGAGCGCCCCCGGGTCGCTGTTCGTCCCGCATTCCATCGGTGATGATGAACAGCACGGCCTGAGGCGCGTCCTTTCCGATGCCGTTGCCCGGATCATCGGGTCGCTGTTCGTCCCGCATTCAACAGCACGGCCTGAGGCGCGTCCTTTCCGATGCCGTTGCCCGGATCATCGATGGTCGCATTCATCCGATCCATCGCATCGCTGCTGCCCGTATCCTGGTCGTTGAAACCGACTTCGGTCGATTGGCAGGCCTGTGTCGGACAAAGGTTGCTGTAGAAAAGCGATGGCATGAGATTGGCCGTCTTGGTCGCGGCCAGTTTCATATTCCCGGTCTTGGGCTGTAGGATCGAATATCCGCCGCGCCCCCGGAAGGATGCGATCGTGATGCGATAGTTCGCGCCGTTCTTGCTGGACGTGTTGGTCGCATTCGTCGTCAGCTTGGAAACAGCCGTTCCTTCGTCGTCGATGCGCAGCGACAATCCATAGGATTTGGCGACGCCATACAGGTCGGTCATCTTCCCATTGGCATCGATGCCGGTCAGGTCATTGGTCGAATGGCAGGCGAACTTGCAGCCCCTGCCGTTGCTTGCCGCGACCTTCGCCAGACCGGCGCTCGTCGTCGGCAGCGCCATCGAGCCCGACACGTCGAGCAGCATGTAGAAATCGATATCGGGCGCAACGGCGTTGGTCGTCGCCGACTTGCCCGTAACGGTCAGGCCGTCGATACCCAATATGCGGGCGAAGACGTTGTTCGACACCCCGCTATAGCTGACCGTCGCGGTACGGCGTCCATTGGCGTCGGTCGGGGCCTGGATCGTCACATTGGACAGGGTGATGCCGCTCGACTTTATCAGGTCAGCGGCTTGCAGGTTGAAGAAATTGCGGGCGATATTGGCGGCATAGCTGTCATCCGCCCGCATCGCACTGTTGCTGACGGCCAGAAGCGCAGCGGCGTCGGCGATGGCGTTGAGCTTGGTCTGCGCCTTCATCGCACGGGCATAATCGACGCCCATCCCGATCGAGCATGTCAGGATCGGCAAGGCCAGCGCGAACATCATCATGACGTTGCCACCCCGATGGCGCAGCAGCGCCCGGCGCGAGCGGAGATGGGTGAGCGTCACTGACAATCCGTGCAGTCGATCTGGTCGGTGTTGCGCGGGATCATGTAGAGCGAATCCTTCAGTGTCAGCGGCCCGATCGCCCCGAAGGAACTGGGCGGGGTGTAGGCATAGGTGACTTCGGCGAAAAGCAGATAGGATGAGGAATAAGCGAGCATTTCGTTCGGCACGGTGATCCGGCTGCCGGGATTGTAGCGGGTGGTGTTGAGCCCCCTGCTCCATTTCACCGTCGCCTGGCCGTTGGCGATGGCGATCTCCGTCACGCGGATCGTCGCCGCGCTGGCGGCATAGGGCAGCAGCACCTGGGTCGCCAGTTGCAGGTCGTCGTCCACTTCGCTCGCCGAGATCGTGCCGGTGGTGTTCTGCGAGATCAGGTCGCCGGCCGCACGGGTGGCGATCGTCACCTTGCGGTTGCAGGCGATGCCGTCCTGAAGCTGAACTCCGCCCAGATAGAGGATCAGCATCACCGGCAGGGTCAGCGCGAATTCGATCATCGCGACCCCCTGCCTGTCGCCCAGCGCGGCAACGCATCGCACCCCCCGGCGGATCACGTATAGGCCTCCGACTTGGAGACAGAGGTCGCCATCAGGACCGTCTGGCCCGTCCCCCGCGCCTTCAGGTCGGCGGTCGGGGCAATCTGCATCGGCCAGAGATAGATGAAACGGATCATCACCAGCGACCCTTGCGCGCCCAGGTCATAGGAAAAGCTGTTGGTCGGCTTTCCCTTGGCATCGAAGGTCAGGGTCATGGCATTGCTACCCAGCCCGGCGCCGGTCGTCGCGCTCCTCACATCGACATACAGCCGCGAGCACGACATGAATGAGGGCAGCGCGGCGCATCCGTTCTTGCGGAAACGCTCGGCAAGCTGCGCCTTGGTCATGCCCGTGCCGCTGCCCTGGATATCGCTGGCCTGGGTCTGGCCGGTGACGACACCGCGCGCCGCCACCTCGACCGCGCTTTCCAGCGTTTCCTGCGCCAGATAGGCCAGGCTGGTCTGGAGGATCGCCAGCAACAGCGCGATGAACGGGGTCGCGACCAGCGCGAATTCGACGATCGCCGCCCCCCGTCGATCGGCAAGGATCGACGTTCGGTGGCCTAAACGGCGGCGCGGTAAGGGGAGAAAAGGCATGGCCGGGCAAGTTTCTTTCCTGCCCATTATGGCCAGGATTCGTTAAACTTCGGCAAACATCTTAGCTTGCGTCAAGAATCCGGCGGGCCGCCCGCCGGAGGCCGGACCCTATCGCAGCGCGCGGGCGTACAAGGCCAATGTCCAGTTCATCGCCTGAAGGAACAGCGCGGGATCGTATCGCGGCCCCTCGTCGCGCAGAAAGGCGTGCTGGCCCGCCACCTCATGCCATTCATAGGAGGCCCCGACTTCCTCCAGCCGCGCGCGGATCGCCTCTCGCCCGGCATAGGGGACATGCGGGTCCTGCCGCCCCCAGACGAACATCGCCTCCGCCTTCAACTCGTCCATCCGGGCCAGGCTGTCGTCGTCACGTCCCTCGCCCAGCGTGCCCGAATGGATATCGGTGGCGTAGAAGCAGGCCGCCGCCGACACGCGCGGGTCGAGCGCGGCGCGATAGGCGAGATGCCCGCCCAGGCACACGCCGAACGTCCCCAGCCGCCCGTTGGACGCCGGATGCGCCGCCAGCGCGCCCAGCCCCGCCGCCGCATCCGCGTCATAGGCCGCCACCGGCTTGGTGAATTTCAGGTCGTTGCCCCGGTCCGTCCCCGGCTTGTCATAGGCGAGCACCGTTCCCGCCGGTTCATATTCATGATAGACCTCGGGCACCGCGACGACATAACCCTGCCCCGCCAACATCGCCGCCAGCCGCCGGATCGGGGCCGTCACCTGATAGATTTCGGAAAACAGCAGGATGCCGGGAAAGCGCCCCTCGATCGCGGGGCGGAACAGGTGCATGCGCATCGTGCCCGATCCGGGCACTTCGACATCCTGACACTCGTCGCTGCGTATGATCATGGCGGGCCTTTCTCTGCTGCGCGCCGTCCTTCGCATTCCGGCGCGGCGGCGGCAATCGGCTTGCGAGGGGGCGGGCCGTCGTTATCCTGGCGGCATGGAGCGGGGAACGATGCGACTGGCGCTGTTGAGCGCGATCTGGATGGCCGGACTGGTCGTATCGGGCCTGCGCCCCTTCGACCGGGCGACCTGGTGGATGGAGGTCGCGCCGGTGCTGATCCTGCTGCCGTTGTTATGGGCAGCGCGGCGGCGCTTTCCGCTGACCGGGCTGGCGCTGTTGCTGATCGGGGCGCACGGGCTGATCCTGATGCTGGGCGGAGCATATAGCTATGCGCGGGTGCCCGCCGGATATTGGGTACAGGACTGGCTGCATCTGGCGCGCAACCCCTACGACCGGCTGGGCCATTTCGCGCAAGGCTTCGTACCCGCCATCGTGTTTCGTGAAGCGCTGATCCGGCGCGGGGGACTGGTCCGGGGCGGCTTGCTGACCGCCTTGGTCGTTGCCTGCTGCCTGGCGGTCAGCGCGACCTATGAACTGATCGAGTTCGGCGCGGCCATGGCGCTGGGCCAGGGGGCGGACGAGTTTCTGGGGACGCAGGGCGATCCGTGGGACACGCAATGGGACATGCTGATGTGCCTGATCGGGGCGGTGACGGCGGTGCTGACCCTGTCGCGGGCGCATGACCGGCAGATGGCGGGGATGGCGGCAAGGTAAGTTTCGCGCGGAGACGCGCAGACGCGGAGGTGTCTGGACGTGCCGCGCCGTCCCCCATCCTCTCGATCGGAAGACAAAGCCGATCTGTTGTGAATGGAGGCAGCCTGCGGCTGGGCGAGACACCTCCGCGTCTCCGCGCCTCCGCGCGAACAAAAAAGGGTGATCGAAGGACCGAGCCATGGTAAAAGCCCCCAGCCCAATATCGGGAGTTTTCGAAATGATCCAGCGGCACCGCTAAGGCGGCACAGGTTTCAACGAGGCGGCAAGACCCGCCCCCCTGCCCTTCATTTCGAGAGAATTCATGCCACGCTTGCCAAACAAGACGTGCGTCGTCACCGGCGCCGCGCGTGGGATCGGCCACGCCATCGCCCGGCGCGTTCATGCGGAAGGCGCGACCGTCATCCTGACCGACCGCGATCGACAAGCCGGACAGGCCGCCGCCGATACGCTCGGCTGCCGCTTCGAGCCGCTCGACGTCGCGGAGGAAGCCGACTGGGCACGACTGGCCGGGGCCGTGCCCACCGCCGATGTGGTGGTCAACAATGCCGGGATCACCGGGTTCGAGTATGGCTTCGTCCCCCACGACCCCGAACATGCCAGCCTGGCGGATTGGCGCGCGGTGCACCGGGTCAATCTCGACGGCACGTTCCTCGGCTGTCGCTATGCCATCGGCGCGATGAAGGCGGCGGGCACGGGTTCGATCATCAACATCTCGTCGCGCTCGGGGCTGGTCGGGATACCGGGGGCAGCGGCCTATGCCTCGTCCAAGGCGGCGATCCGCAACCATAGCAAGACGGTCGCGCTCTATGCCGCGCAACAGGGGTGGAAGATCCGTTGCAACTCGATCCACCCGGCGGCGATCCTGACCCCGATATGGGAACCCATGCTGGGCGGCGGCCCCGACCGGGCGGCGAAGATGGCGGCGCTGGTCGCCGACACGCCGCTCAAGCGCTTCGGCGAACCGGACGAGGTCGCGGCCATCGCGGTCATGCTGGCCTCGGACGAGGCGACGTACATCACCGGCTCGGAATTCACCATCGACGGAGGGCTGCTCGCCGGGTCTGCGGCGACACCGGGCTAAGCGTCTGGCGTCGGGCGGTTTCGGCCGATAGGCTGGGGTCATGAATCGCAACCTGACCGAAGACCGCCCGACCTTCGTGACCCATCTGGAATGCTCGCTGACCGGCAAACGGTACGAGGCGGACCAACTCCACGGCCTGTCCCGCGCGGGGCGACCGCTGCTTGTCCGCTACGACCTGGAGGCGCTGGGTCGGGCGGTGTCGCGCGAGGCCATCGCCGCGCGTGAGACGGACCTGTGGCGCTGGCGCGAACTCCTGCCCGTGCGGCACACGACAAGCATCGTATCGCTGGGCGAGATCGAGACGCCGCTGATCCCGATTCCGCGGTCCGGCGGCGCATCGGTGCTGGTCAAGGATGAGGGGCGACTGCCCACGGGCTCGTTCAAGGCGCGCGGGCTGGTCATGGCGGTCGCGATGGCGCGCGAACTGGGCGTCACCCGGATCGCCATGCCGACCAACGGCAATGCGGGCGCGGCGCTGGCCGCCTATGCCGCCCGCTGCGGGATCGAGACGGTGATCCTCTGCCCGGAGGAAACCCCGGAAGTGAATGTCCGCGAGATCGCCGCGCAAGGCGCGCGCGTCTGGCGGGTCAACGGCCAGATCGACGAATGCGGCGCGATCGTCGGGCGCGGTGCGGTCGAGGGGCGCTGGTTCGACTTCTCGACGCTGAAGGAGCCCTATCGGATCGAGGGGAAGAAGACGATGGGCCTCGAACTGGCCGCGCAACTGGGATGGGAACTGCCCGATGCGATCTTCTATCCCACCGGCGGGGGCACCGGCCTGATCGGCATGTGGAAGGCTTTCGACGAGATGGAGCGGCTCGGCTGGATCGGTCCCAAGCGCCCGCGCATGTATGCGGTGCAGGCGAGCGGCTGCGCGCCCATCGTCCGCGCCTATGAGGCGGGCGAGGAGCATGCCGAACGCTGGGAAGATGCCGCGACCGTGGCGGCGGGGATTCGGGTGCCGAAAGCGGTCGGCGACTTCCTGATCCTGCGCGCAGTGCGGGAGTCGGGAGGCGCCGCGCTGGCGGTGGGCGACCCCGCCATCCTGAAGGCGGTGGACGATTGCGCCCGGCGCGACGGGCTGCTGCTCTGTCCCGAGGGCGGGGCGACGCTGGCGGCGTATAACCAGGCGGTGCGCGACAATCTGGTCGATGAGGATGAGCGGGTGGTGCTGTTCAACTGCGCCACCGGGCTGAAATATCCGATGCCGGAAGCGGGGCAGTGGCTGGACAAGGACGGGGCGATCGATCTGGCGGCGCTGTAATGCCCCACCGCCGTTCAACCTGAGCGAAGTCGAAGGCCAAGGGAAAGCGTCCCGCGTGCACTTCGACGTCGCTCAGTGCGAACGGAGGTTGGGATTAATTCACCCGATCGCCAACCGCATCCCCAGCGCCGCCAGCAATGCCAGCGGCATTGCCACCGCCCCCACCTTCAGGAAGGCGAGGAAGCTCACATCCTCGCCCTCGCGCCGGATCGCCTGGAGCCACAATATCGTCGCCAGCGAGCCCGTCACCGACAGGTTGGGCCCCAGGTCCACCCCGATCAGCAGCGCGTCGGTGACGATCTGCGGCGGCTGCGCCTGCGCAATCGCGCTGCTGGCGATCAGCCCGGCGGGCAGGTTGTTCATCGCGTTGCTAACAAAGGCCAGCACCGTCCCCGACACCGCCGCCGCGCGCGTCGGATCGATCAGCATGTCCCGCAGCCCGCGCGCCACCCAGGCGATCACGCCGGTCCGGTCGAGCGCCTCGACCAGCACGAACAGCCCCGCGACCAGCGGCAGCACGCCCCAGGACACATGCCGCGCGAGCCCGAGCGGCGACCGTCCCGCCAGCAGCGATACGATCACCGCCGTCGCGATCCCCGCCAGCGCGGTCGGCAGGCCCAGTTCGGCGTCGAGCGCCGACACGACGAGGAGCAGCAGTGCGGTCAGCACGATCCCCGCGATCGCCAGCCTGCCGCCGGTGGTCAGCGTATCGCGGACCACATCGGCCTCGCACGTCCCCGCGATCCGCTCACGCTGGGTGAAACGCAGCACCGCATAGGTCACGACGATCGACGCGATGGAGGGCAGCGCGAACGCCTTCATCCACGCCCCCAATGGCGGCATATGCCCCCCGTACAGGACCAGGTTCGCCGGGTTGGAAATGGGCAGCACGAAGCTCGCCGCATTGGCGATCAGGGCACAGGCGAAGAGCAGGGGCAGCGGATCGGCCTTGGCCTTTTTCGCCGCGACGAACACGGCGGGAGTCAGCACCACGGCGGTCGCGTCGTTGGACATGAAGGCCGTGACGATCACGCCGGTCGCATAGACCAGCGCGAACAGCCGGGCCCGTGACCGCCCCGCCATGTTGACGGCGGTGGCGGCGATCCAGTCGAACGCGCCATGCTCGCGCGCCGTCTCGCTCAGCAGCATCATGCCGATCAGAAAGAGATAGACGTCGAGCCCCTTGCCGACCGCCTGCCCGGCCTCTTGCCAGGGCATCAGGCCGAGGACGATCAGCACCACCGCCCCCGCCACCGCCCAGATCCATTCGGGCCAGCGCATCGGCCGCGCGATGACGCCCGCGGTGGACAGCCCCGCAATCGCCCAGGTCGTGCCCGTTGCCAGCGTCACCATCGGCTAATCATTCCCCTGCGGGCCGCACCGGCCCCGTCGTCCGTCGCCCGATAGGCGAGAGGCGCAAGCCGTGGCAATGGCCGCTCCCATCCTGTCCCAACCGGCCCCGGCTTTCGCCGGGGTGGGGCATGAAGGGGGCGTGAAAGGCCGACTTTAGCAACACCCCCACAGGGGAGAACTTCACCTCATCAGAACGCCTTGGACAGGCCGACGAAAAAGCCGCGACGCGGTCCGAATTGCGGCGCACCGACACCCACGCCGGTTCCGTCGCGGATTTCGTACTTATGGTCCAGCAGGTTGATCACGTCGAAGCGGATATCGAGATTCGGCCCCGCCAGATGCTGGCTCGCGGTCAGGTTGAATTGCGCATAGGGTGACAGCTTCGCGCCGTTGGGGATGGAATTGACGTCGTCGTCCCGCCGCAAGCCCGAGCCATAGATCATGCTGCCGCCCAGCTTTGTCCCTTCCGCAAAGGCATAGGACAGGCCCGCCGATCCGGTGAATGTCTGGTCGTGATCCAGATAGATATAATGCCGTGCGATATAGTCGAGATCGTCCTGGCCGAAGCTGAACTGGCTGGAGACGATGTTGCGCCCCTTGGCCTTGGCCGCCGCGAAATTGGCATAGGCGAGCAGGCCGCCGCGCGCATAGCTCATATTCGCCTCGATCCCGCCGATGCGTCCCTGGGAATAGTTGAACGGGGTCAGGATGATCGGCGCGCCGAACTGCCCTTCATCGATCAGGTTCTTCGAGATGCGATAATAGGCGTCGATGCCATAGGTGAAGTAACGGCTGAGCTTCGCCTGGAACCCGGCGTCGAAATAATCCTGCCGCTCGGCGAAAGGCACGGTGTTGTCGGTGACGGCCGGATAGGCGCTGGTGCCGACGAACTTGGCGATGCTGGTGCTGCCGACCAGTTCGAAGGGCGGCGGCACGAAATAGCGCGAATAGCCCGCATGCAGCGTATAGGTATCGCCGGGCTGCCAAACGAGATTGACGCGCGGCGACAACTGCCCCTCGCGCCGATAGCCGTTATAGAGATCGTAGCGCGCGCCATAGTTGAGCGTCAGCCGGGGCAGCAGCTTCCATTCGTCCTGAAGATAGGCGCTGAAGCTGGTCGCGGTCTTGCCGCCATTGTCGACGATCGCGATCGGCTCGCCCGCCTGGTTGCCGTTCGCATCGACGGGCAAGACGCTGGTCGTGGTATCGCTGGTCGAACGGTCCCGCGTCACCAGCAAGCCGCCGCGCAACGTATGGGCGGCGCCGACATGATAGACCGCATCGACCTGTCCGCCGATCGCGAAGTCCTGCTTGTACGCCTGTTGCGCCTGGCCATTATACAGCAACTCGCCCAGCACGTCGGGGCGGTAGCGCAGAGAGGAATAGCGCGCGAACAGCGACGCCTGCACGGTCAGCGGTTCGGCATCGTGGAGGAAGGCGATCTGGCCGAAGCCCGTCTTCTCTAACTGCGTCTCGTTCAGCGTCTCGCTGGGAAAGGCGCTCTGCCCGCCGACGGTCCAGGTGCCGCTGGGCTGCTGGCCGACCGGGTTGGGGATCTGGAACCACTGGTTGGAATAACCGCCGACGAACGACACCCGGTTCTGATCGTCCAGGATATGGTCGATATAGGTGAAGGCCTGATACTGGTCAGTATCGTCATGCACCGGGTTGGAGCGGCCATCGACGCTCTCGATGCCCAGCCCGCTATGCCGGTAATCGCCCGAAACGAAATAGTTGGTGCTGCCCGTCGAGCCGCCATAGGTCAGGCTGGGCTGGATGGTGTTATGGCTGCCGCCATAGAGGGACGCGGTGCCGCCATTGTCGAACAGCCCGCTCTTGGTGGTGATGTCGATCACCCCCGCCGTGCGAAGGCCATATTGGGCGGGAAGCGCGCCGGTCAGGATGTTGACCTTGTCTACCAGGCGCGGCGACAGGGTCTGGCCGAACACCGCCAGCCCTTCGGGCAGGATGGTGCCATTGATGCGATATTGCAGGCCGTTATGGTCGTCGCGGACATGGAACTGGCCAAAGCCGTCCTGCACCACGCCGGGGGCCTGAAGCAGGATCTGGTTGAACTGCTGGTTCTCGCCGCCGGGCAGCGCCTTGATCGTGTCGCTGGTGATCTCGTAATTCGACGCGCCCAGGCTCGGCTGGATATGCGCGCGGGCATTGTCGAGCCGCTTGGCGGTGACGACGATATCGCTGGTGTCACCGCTCGCCTGCGTCTGGTCGGTATCGGGCGTGGGGACGCCGCGCGTCTGGGCGAGCGCCGGAACGGCTATTGCGGACGAGGCGACACAGCAGAGCAGGGCATAAAGACGCATGGACATACTCGCATGATATATAGTCTCCCGGTGACGTCCTGCTTCGCTGCACCGCGATACGAAGGCAAGCGGAGTCGCACCGCATGACGCATTTGTAAGCGAGTCATCATGCGCCGCTCAGGCCCTCCATGGGTCATGGTAAGCGGGGCGGCATCGGCCTATATCAGCGAGATGGCCGAACGTTTTGAAAGACACCGCCAGCCCTGGCGGACCGACGAAATTCAGAAACTCCATACGCTTGCCAAGAAGGGCATGGCGCTGAAGGCGATCGCCAAGGCGCTGACCCGGAGCGAGGAGTCGGTAAAGGCGCGCGCGAAGGAAGACGGGCTGTCGATCGCCAAGCTGCACTGAGGGGCCGTTTGCGAGCGCGCTGCGGGCGCGTATCCGAACAGCCTCCCGGCGGCGTCAGCGGATGATGTGGCCGATCCGCACCAGCACCCCGCTGGGATCGCTCACCGCGAATTCATAGGTGCCTCAGGGTTTGGCGTGCGGGGCACCCCGCTCGATGATGCGGTCGCGCACCCGGTCGGCGACCGCATCGACATCCTCGACATAGAGATAGAGGCCGAAGGGGTTGTCCTCCACCCGTGGCGGCCAGCCCGGCATGTGGTTCAGATGCAGGTGCCAGCCCTGCCCGTCCTCCAGGATGCGATAGCCGCCGAAATCGGCCGCCACCTCGAAACCCAGCAGCCGGTAAAAGGCGGTGCTGGCATCCAGATCGTCGGCGGGGACGATGGCGACGACATGGTGGTTCATCGGGGCGCCCCCTGGAGGCATGACCGGGATCAGGCGATGGCGATCCGCCGCCCCTCCCGCGCGGAGCGGTAGATCGCCTCGATCACCTTCATGTCCGCCAGCCCTTCCTCGCCCGCCACCAGGGGCTTGGTGTCGTTCAGGATGCACTCGGCCAGGTGATCGAGTTGCCCGGCATGCTGGCCCTTGCCTGCCGGGACCTGTCGCTCCTCGGTACGACCGTCGCGACGAATCCACATCTTCTGCCCCTCGTAGGAGGTGGCGGGCTCCAGTTCGATCCAGCCCTCGGTCCCGGTCACGCGGTACATATTGTGGTTGGAGCTGTAGCTCGACACGCAGGTCGTCTCGATCCCCGAGGGGAAGCGCAGCAGGAAGCTGATCCGGTCCTCGACGGTGCGGAAGCGCGGGTCGTTGCGGTCGGTCGCCTCGATCGCGCTGACCTCCACCGGTTCCTCTCCGGTCAGATAGCGGACGGCGTTGAGGCTGTAGATGCCGATATCCATCAGCGACCCGCCGCCCGACAGCGCCCGGTCGAGCCGCCACTGGTTGGGCCGCGCGTTGAAGCCGTGGTCGGCGGTGATGATCCGCGTCGGCCCGACGAAACCCTTCTGCGCCAGATCGATCGCCAACCGGTTGTGCGGCTCGAACCGCGAGCGATAGCCGATCATCAGCTTGCGCCCTGCCTTGCGGCACGCCTCGATCATCGTGCGGCACTCGGCCACCGACACCGCCATCGGCTTTTCGCACATCACATGCTTGCCAGCCTGCGCGGCGCGCACCGTATATTCCGCGTGCAGGGAATTGGGCAGGATCACATAGACGACGTCGATATCCGGATTGTCGCGGATGCGGTCGAACGTCTGATAGCTGTAGCGATGGCTTTCGGGGATGCCGTATTTCTCGCCGAAGCGCTTCAGCTTTTCGGGCGTCCCGCTGACCAGCGCGACCAGCCGCGATTGATCGCATTCCGCGAATTTGGACATGATCAGTTCGGCATAGCTGCCCAGCCCGACGATCGCATAACCGATCTTGCGTCCGCGCGGCGCGGCACAGGCATTGCCCGCCGCCAAAGCGAGCCCCGCTCCCAACCCCGCGATGATGGTCCGACGATCGGCGTTGCGCATGGTCTTCTCCCTTGATCCGGCCAGGCGATGTCGTCCCGCCATTTCATGAAGTTACCATGCGCCGCCACGGGGCACCACCATCATAGACCAAAGTCGATACGATCCTCCCCAGCACAGGGAAGGGGCAGGGTGTAGCCCTGCCGGAGGGGTTTCCTCATAAGATGTCCCTAGCGGCGCGCGCCCTCCACCACCGCTTCGCGGCGGTCCCCCTCCCCGTGCCGGGGAGGATCGTATCGGCCTACACGGTGACCGCAGACGCGTGGCGCCCTTCCTGCCCGAATATCCGCAGATAGCGTTCGATCTCGTCCGGCCGGCCGGTCGCCTTGGCGGGGTTGTCGGACAGTTTGACCGCCGGTCGCCCGTCCGCGCTGATGACCTTGGCGACCAGCGAGATCGGCTCCAGCCCCGCCTCGCCCGCCGGATCGCATCCCCGGAAGTCGTTGGTCAGGTTGGTGCCCCAGCCGAAGCTCATCCGCACCCGGCCATGGAAATGGCGATAGGTCGCCTCGATGCTGTCCACATCCATGCCGTCGGAAAAGATCAGCAGCTTGGTCTTCGGGTCGCGGCCAAGCTGCTTCCACCAGGCGATGATCTGCTCGCCCCCTTCGATCGGCGGCATCGAATCGGGGCGGAAGCCGGTCCAGTCCGCCAGCCAGTCGGGGGCGTTGCGCAGGAAGGCGCTGGTCCCGAACGCATCGGGCAGGGCGATGCGCAGATTGCCGTCATACAGCGCCTGCCACTCCTCCAGCACGCGGTAAGGCGCCGCCGCCACCCCGGCATCGTCGGGGGCCAGCGCGGCCATCACCATGGGCAGTTCATGCGCGTTGGTGCCGATCGCCTCCAGGTCGTTGTCCATCGCCAGCAGCACGTTGGACGAGCCGATGAAGCGATCGCCCAGCCCTTCCTTCAGTGCCTCGACGCACCAGCGCTGCCACAGGAAACCGTGCCGCCGCCGCGTCCCGAAGTCGGAGAGGACAAGGTCGGGCAATTCGCGCAACCGTTCCACCTTGTCCCACAGCTTGGCCTTGGCGCGGGCATAGAGGATGTCGAGCTCGAACCGCCCCTTGCCCTTCAGCGCGGCGCGCGAGCGGAGCTCGTTGACGATGGCGAGCGCGGGAATTTCCCACATCGTCGTCTGTGCCCAAGGGCCGTCGAAATGCAGCTCGAACTGGCCGTCGACCGTGCGCAGCTCGTAATCGGGCAGTTGGAAGCGGGCCAGCCAGTCGATGAACTCGGGCTTGAACATCCGCTGCTTGCCGTAAAAGCTGTTGCCCGCCAGCCAGATCAGCTCCTTCTTGGTGAAGCGGAGCGTGCGGGCGTGGTCCAGTTGCTCGCGCAATTCCCGCTCGTCGATCACCTCGGCCAGCCGGACCGACGTGCTGCGGTTGATCAGCGAGAAGGTCGCATGGACCTCCGGATGAAGCTGCCGGATCATCTGAAGCATCAGCAGCTTGTAGAAATCGGTGTCGAGCAGGCTGCGCACGACCGGGTCCAGCCGCCAGCCGTGATTATAGACGCGGGTGGCGATATCGGTGACGGGCATCGGGACTCCTCATGGTCGGTCGCTCTGCGGCAATGCGTCCGTCGATGCACGTTCCGCCGCGACCGGGCAAGCACCGGCCCCGGCTTGAACCGGGCGAAGCTTCTGTCACTATGCCGCCCGGGGCCGATGACGGGATTGGGGGGGGATGACGGTGCGGATGATGGCGATGGCGCTGGTGTCGATGCTGGCGGTCGGAACGGCGCAAGGACAGGCCGACCGGGTCCGGCGCGGGCCCCTGCCCGCCTGGGCCACCCGGTCCGAACCCCTGGCCGTCCCCGCGGATGCCGGCGGCCCGGTCTTCATCCGCCGCCAGGATGTCGAGGCGCATCTCGACGACAAGGGGCAGGCCCAATATCTGGGCTACCGCGTCAAGATCCTGCAATCCAATGCGCTTCAGATCGGCAATGTCTCGCTGGCCTGGGATCCGGCCGCCGGGCCGCCGATCGTCCATGGCATCACCGTCATCCGCGACGGCCAGACCATCGACGTGCTCAAGACCGCCGCGTTCGAAATCCTGCGCCGCGAGGACAAGCTGGAGGAGGCCAAGCTCGACGGCATGCTGACCGCCGTGCTGCGCGTCCCCGACCTGCGCGTCGGCGACGAGCTGGAGATCGAATGGACCAGCTTTTCCAAGGACCCGGTGATGGGCAACAAGGCCTCCGGGCTGCTGGCGCTGGCCGCCAGCCCGGCACCGGGCCGCTATCATGTCGGCCTGAGCTGGGACGCCGGGCACAAGCCCAACGTCAGGATGACGCCCGACCTGGCCTCGGCGGCCCAATGGAGCGACACGGCCCTCGACCTCCGCTTCGACAATCCGCCGACCCTGACCCCGCCCAAGGACGCGCCGCCGCGCTACCAGTGGCAACGGATCGCGGAATATAGCGACTTCGCCGACTGGGAGTCGGTGTCGCGCCATTTCGCGCCGCTCTACGTCAAGGCATCGACCCTGCCCGCCGCCTCCCCGCTCAAGGCCGAGGTCGCCCGTATCGCCGCCGCAAATCCCAAGCCGCTCGACCGGGCGGCGGCCGCGCTGAAGCTGGTCCAGCAGAATGTTCGCTACATCTATGTCGGGCTGAACGGCGGCAACCTGACCCCGGCCGGCGCCGACGAGACGTGGCAGCGCCGCTATGGCGACTGCAAGGGCAAGACGGCGCTGCTGCTCGCCCTGCTCCGCGACATGGGGATCGAGGCGGAGCCGGTGATCGTCAATTCCAGCGGCGGCGACGACGGCTTCGACCAGCATCTGCCCAATCCCGGCCTGTTCGACCATGTGCTGGTCCGTGCGCATATCGACGGCCAGAGCTATTGGCTGGACGGCACCTTGCCCGCCGTGGCGACGCCCGCCGCGCGGCCGGTCTTTCCGGTACAATGGGTGCTGCCGCTGACGGCCACGGGCCATGGCCTGGAGAAGCTGGACCGGCATATGGCCAAGGTGCCTGACGAGATCACGCTGACCGAGATCGACGCGCGCGCCGGGTTCGACAAGCCCGCCACGCTGACCTCCACCACCATCACGCGCGGGGTGGAGGGATTGCAGCAGCAGATGCAATTCTCCGCCATCACCCCGGCACAACTGCTCGACACGCTGCGCCAGAACGCGGTCGGCGAATTCTGGCAGGCGATCGACAGCGTCACATGGCACTACGACCAGAAGGCCCAGGCGAGCATCCTGACCATCAAGGGCACCGGCAACGTCGATTGGGAAAATGGCACGGACGGGACCAGATCGCTGGCGCTGCCCGGCGGCGGCTTCAGCCCGCCCGACCGGCGCAGTCGGGGCGCCGATGCGCGCAAGGACGTGCCCTTCTACACCAAGCCCAGCTATGACTGCTACGCCACCAGCATCCGCCTGCCCGGCGGGACGGAGGCCCGGCAATGGTCGGCGACGGCCAGCTTCGACCAGCGGCTGTTCGGCCATGATTATTACCGCGCCTGGGAGATGCGCGACGGCACGATCCGCATGATCCGCGGCTCGCGCACCGAACAGACGGAAATCGACGTCGCCACCGCCGAACGCGACAATGCCCGCATCGCCGCCTTCGACAACAGCAAGGGCTATATCACCTACACCCCGACCGGAAAAAAAGCGGACATCGGCAAGGGCGAGAAAGTCCCCACGCCCGACGAAATCGACTGGACCGCCGACAATGTGCCGTGCACGGCGCCGCGAGCCACGGGGGTGTGAAGGCCAGCGGGCGGCGCTTGCCGGGCTTTGGCGATGTCCAGGAAGGCCGCCGCGGAGGCGGGATGCCGGTGGCTAATTTTGCAGCACGGCAATGGCGGAGACGGAGGGTATCTAACGGGCACAGAAAAGTTGGGGTTCTAGGGAGTGCGGCGGGCGCGACCCCTGTTTCGACCCCTGATATAGACGAGCTTTAATCTGCCGGTGAGTATGAGCGCCATACCTGAAGCTCATAGCGGTGGTCCAAGCCAAGAGCCTTCGAGTCAACTGACTGTACGACGACCTCGCCCTCTGGCCAACCTTTCAGCTGGACGAATGTAAAGCGATCGGTGGTTGCGAACTCGCTCCACTGCCCCTCTAGTTTTGAATGTGCTAGAACTTGAGGTGCGGGTATCTGCTTTTCAAACTCGATGAAGACAAGGACAGCCTCATTCCGCATCGTCCCGCCGTTATTCACATACCAGGCGTAGTAGGCGACGTTTTCTGAGGATTCACCTAGCGAGACAGACAATTCGCCATCAGCACTCTTGGAAATGTCAGGTCTGCTCTCGAAAATAAGGCGATCTTGTCTAGCGCATCGCGGGCTTCTCTGCGCCCTCTGAACCAAAATTCTGTCCATAAGGCTAGGGTAGCTCCTCCCAACCCGAAGAACGAGAAGGCAACCACGTCGGATAACCCTAGGCGCGACACTATCCCCCAGCCGGATACCAAGAACTTGTCCCAGCCCCTAGCCGCTGCAAACTCTTCAACAGCCTTCGTAAAAATGATGAAAGCAACAGCAGTCACCCCGCCGAAGGCAAGGCTAACCCATTTCCTGAAACCCACCCTGCCGATAACCGCTTATGGCTATGCTCCGCCTAAATGCAAAGATTATGCGTTCATCGAGCTATGGATTGGCGATCGCAACTTTTTCATACCCCGCCTGATCTAAAGTGCAATCGACCAACTCCAGAAAAGACTTCTTCGTCAGCCCAACCTGCTTTGCCATTTTACCGAGCAGCGGGTCACCAATTGTTTTATGCGACGAACCATGACTCATTTTTGTCTTCTTCATGGTCTTTTTGCCCGCCAAGTTCCAATATATATAATAATTGTGGTCACCATTATCTTTTTGGAAGCCCTTGCGCTGTAGCGCAGCATCAATGACGTCGCGATCCCTCGTCACCCGGCGGCTACCTTAAAGCGAGTCAGCAAATTCGCCTTCACTGCGCGAGCCTCATCATCAAGCTCATCATCTTCAGCAAGCGCGTAATTGCGCCATAAGACGTTCAGTTCATCAAGAACACTTTTCCGAAGATCACCGTAAGAGGTGGCAAAAGCATCCACGCCAATCGATCGATCTTGGAATATGAAGAGACGCTCATCCCACTCGACCGTGACCGGTATAGAGAGTGGGCGGTTGGCCCTGATTACATAGTCATCCGCCTTGAACTCCTCGATAGGAGGCAGGCTGGGCTCAAGCTCTGTAACCGTATCAATCTGCTTGAAAGAGCTTACATCGCCCTTCTGATTGATCTTCGGGCACCCCGTGAAACGGAGGCGCTTCCTTACATTCGCTTTCAACCAATCTTCAAGCGGCAGCGGGTAGTCCAGGCGAATAGCAGGATCGTGGCTCGGCTTGACCGTCAGAATGGTTCGCGCGAAGTCGATCGCCTGCAACTTGCCCGCCACAACTTCTTCGTCCACCTCCGGTGGCTCGGCTGTATCATACTTCGCAAGCAGGGCACGCGCGCGATCAGCTTTAAAGTTGAATGGTCCTCGTGATCCAGCACGAACAGTGACCTCAAGGCCGCTGTCTTCGGGCGGCAATAATCCGAGCGCCGCTTTCGCCATAAACCAACGCTCGCGCGCATTCGGAAGCGCAAGTTCGACCTTTTCCTCTTCTCCGCTGTCGAACGCCTTTAGTGTCTTCAGCAGTTTCTCACGTGCGGCGACGGCGGCAGGAGTGAATGCGCCAGCTTGGGAAGCGACATTGAAGGGCTGGATGTGACTGCCATACTTCGGTGCGCGACAAACGATCGCGTAATCGCGCTTTACCTTCGCCGTCGGCTTAAGCCGCTCACTTAGGTTTCGCCCTTCCGAGCGCATTCCAATAATGTAAACCATGCGTTGGAGGGCTTGCAGCGAGGCGATGACCGCGTCAGCAGGAGCGCCGTCAAGCCGCTTCACTGGCTCGCCGTCGAATTTTAGCTGAATGTCGTCCGGCTTCTCGGCCACCTATCGCCCCATCAATGCGCGTGGTGGCTTCCCACATCGCGTTTGTGATATTGTTAACCCGCCGACTCTGCGAATGGAAGGGGCGACGGAGGAGCCTCGCTCAACCCCGCCGCCCACCGCGCGAACGCCTGCCCTTACACGCTCGCGCGGACCCGTTGTCCGGTCGGTGCGGGCTTCCCGACCTTCGGCCCGACCTCCTCGGCCAAGCCGTTGCGGATGAGTTGACGGCCATAGTCGGCATTGATCGCGCCGGTCTGACCGGCTCGCCAGCGCCCACACTCCCGAACGATACGAATGTTGATCGTCGGCCCCGGCGCGGAGGGGGTGAGACCTTCGCGCCGGGGTAGCTTATGGGTGAGAAAGATGATGGTATCCGTCACGCCTGCCCATTGCCCGTAGGCGCGGGTGCAGGCTTTCCAGCCTTCGGTTTGACCTCCTCAGCCAAGCCGTTGCCGATCAGTTGCCGCCCGTACTCGGCATTGACCTCTGGTTCGTCGCCTTCGACCCACTGCCCGCAAGCCCGGAGGATGCGGAGCTTCATCCGTTCGCCTTCCGTGTCGTGCTTGAGGGTGACGAGCGAGGGGGTGCCGAGAAGCGCGACGTCATATGCGCTTTCCGGCACCGGCTCACCGGTCACGACGGCGGTTGTGACCTTCTCGCCCATCAGCCCTGCGCCCCCGAATAATCGCCGTAGATCAGGGCGCGCGGCTGGCGCACGGCCAGCGCAATCCGCTCCTCAGCGAGAATGGTGACGGCGTTGCGGACGAAGTTGTCCCGGTCCTCCGTCGAGAGCAGGACCACCGGCGTCATCCGGTCGTACACGGTCGCGCTGTTGGCGAAGTTGCCGACAAGGAACTTGCCCGCCGGCATCGAAGCGGAGGGGGCAACATCGAGGCCCCACGCGGTCGCCATCGCCGTGCCCATCGGACCGGAGCCGATGTAGCGGCCCTCGCTGCCCTTCAGCCCCTGCAAGCGGAGCCAGTCGGTTGAGTTGACGACGATGCCGGTCGCCGGGAGGTCGGCCCGCTCCGCCTGGGCGATAGCGTTGAGGACGACATCGAACTTGGAGGCTCCAGCGGCTTCCCCGGTCGCGTCGTAAGCGGTCGCCTGCGGGATCAGGCCCAGCAGGTTCGTCCCCGCACCGTCACCGAGCAGCAGCTGCATTTCCTCGCGCAGCGCCAGCCCATAGCGCAGTTCACCGTCGATCAGGGTGCGAAGCTGCCCGCCGTCGTCCAGCACCTGCCGCGACGCGCCCACCCAATGCGCGATCGTCTGGACCTTCGCCTGCGCGAGTTCCCAGCCGAACTGGCTTTCCGGCTTGAGCGCCATTTCCGCGACCGTGGCCGCGTTGATCTCGCGAACCACCTGACGCGGATACTCAATCATGTTCGAGCCGGTCGTGCCGCGCCCCAGCAGGTCGCGGATGGTGAGGCGGCGGCGGGGCATCGCCACCGCGTCCGCCCGATCCGGCGCGATCAGCGCGCCGCCGCTGCCGGGGACGCTGGTGATTGCGTTCGAGGGCGTGAGGTCGATCTGCGCGCGAGCCTTGCCCGCCGCGTTGCGAAGGCCGCTCAGGGCTTCCGAGTTGACGACCTGATCGCCCCACGACGACTGCGAGCCGCCGAACACGATGTGGCCGCCAGCGTTGATCTGGTTCTGGATCGAGGACATTGCGTCGGCCAGATTGGTGATCTGCTGATCGCGCTGGGTGAAGCCGTCGCGAAGCGTCGCCTGAATGTCCGCGAAGATCGCTTCCGGGCTGCGGTTGCCATCGGCGCGGACGCCCATGCCGCTGCCGCTGACACGGAGCATCGCGACCGGGATGCGGGTCGGAAGCGCGCTGGCCATGACGCGACCGCCGGTGCGGATCATCGCGATGGGAAGGTTGTTGGTTCGCATAATAGTTCCTCCTGATAACGGAGGGACTTTCGGCCAGCCGGTTTGGAAAGTACTGGATAAGGTCCAGTGACCGGAAATAATTAGGCGCGCATGATTTTGAGATAGCGGGCGAACAGCTTGCCTTCTACCTGCGTGAAGGCAGCTTCCACGTCTCGCGTTTCTTGGTCGGCGGTTCGCGGCCAGCCGTTCCTGTCGCGGAGGGACTTGACGCGCGCATCGGTGAACAGGGCGAGTGTGTCGATGGTCGGGTCCGTGGCGAGCGCGAGCGCAGGGGACAGAAGTACGGCACGGCCCAACTCGCCCATCGCAGCCATTGCCGGTTCAGAGGCAGCGGCAGCGTGATTACGAAGGTGCTGCACGACGCGGGCGGCCAGATCGCGGGCCAACGGTTCGCGAGGCGCGGATGGATCCATGTCCGCCACCGCCTCGCGAACCAGCCGCGCCTCTAGCGCCGGTCGCCTTGGTCGCCCGCCACTCACCGGGGGACCAGCGCAATTACATTGACGCGGCCTAGTGCGTGCTTCGCCTTCCGGGCTTGTCCGCGCGTCAGCCCTTCGTCCTGAAATCGGCGCTCCAGAGCGTGAGGGTGAAGTGGTTCGCTGATTTCGTCCAACAGCGCGAGCGCGGCGGCGCGCACTTCGGGCGTTGCGGCGGCATAGGCAGGGTGGTCGATCATTGCATCGTCTCCACGGTGAGGGGGAGGCCCGCTTCCATTACGTCGAGGGCGCGACGCACCCAGGCGATAGCGGCGGCGGGGTCGCCCACGTTGTGCTGAGCGAGGTCCACGGCGCTGTAGGCGGCAGCTATGGCGATGTCGTCGGGGGCAACGCCTTGCTCGGCGTACTTAGAGGCGGCGAGCCGGTTCACCCGGCGGCAGCGTTCGATCTTGTCGATGCTGGCGGTTTCGCTCCTGGTCATATCAA
This sequence comes from Sphingomonas sp. SORGH_AS_0879, assembly GCF_030819175.1. Taxonomy (NCBI): domain Bacteria; kingdom Pseudomonadati; phylum Pseudomonadota; class Alphaproteobacteria; order Sphingomonadales; family Sphingomonadaceae; genus Sphingomonas; species Sphingomonas sp. SORGH_AS_0879. Next base: position 656,265 of record NZ_JAUTBJ010000002.1, on the reverse strand, counting down.
TGCACCCCATTGAAGTCGAAGTCAGCGGGCGGGCGCGCCAGCAGGCCTTCGTCGTCGTCATCGAGCGGGAATGCCTCGTTGCCGCGCTGTAGCTCGCGACGACGGGCGAGGCCGCCAGTGTCCATGCCGTCCTTGGCGCGGCTGTGGATGGCGAGGGAGCGGCGGGTGGTCGCGATGCAGGCCCGCAGCGACGCAAGTTCCGCGCACCGGGGATTGCGGATCGGCCCGCCGCTGGCACCTTCCACAACGCTGCCCTCACGGCGGATCGCATCGGCTTCGGCCCGCGCGTCGGCAATCATGCGCGTTAGGTCAGCGGCGATGCGGATCATGTGATCGGTCCATTCGCCCTTCGGCAACTCGGCAATCACCTCATTGAAGATGGTGAGTTCGGGGCTGGTCAGGAAGTAATCGGCAGGCGGCGTGATGATACGCTCGCCATTAAGCATGTCTTTAACTGCCGCTTCTGCGCTATCAGCACGTTGACGCCGTGGGTTCTTCACATTGATACTCATCGGGTGTCCTCCACTTTGGGTGTTAGTATATGCGTTACTGGTTGGCGCCGGTCGTAAGGCTGGAGGCGTCCGAACTTTTCTGGCCCCCTCCCGCCAGGGCGCTCCCGACGCCCGCCGGGGACGATGCAGGAGGGCTGGCGGCGGGGATGGCGCTAGGGTCGGACTGGACGGCGCTGGCGCACTGCGCTCCGGCCTTCCCGCGCCGCCGTATGCGGTACTGGCGCTCGGTCGGGTCCCACTCGATGCCGGGGTCTGCCGCCGCATCCTGCCGCGTCTCGCGGTCGAGGGCGGACAGGTTGAGGTGGCGAACGCGCCAGCGCACCTGCTCACGGCGGGAGCTATGGGTCGGTTCGACCAGCGCCGGGAGATAGTTGGTCGAGGCGTCGCGGATATACTGCTGTTCACTCATGATATTCCGTCCGTTCGGTTCAGGCGGGGAAGGCGAACCCCCTGGAGGGGCGGGGCGAACCCCTGTCGCGGGAGGGAGGGGGTTCGCGATTTCCCCAGCTTTTCTGCGGGGTTCCTTTGGGGCGAACCCCCCGAACCTCCCCGAACCGGGGTTTTCCGGTAGAGGGGTCGCGGGGGCCGTCTTTCCCCGTCCGCTTCCCCTCTCGTTTCTACTTCTAGAGAAAGAGGGGGTTCGGGGGGTTCGCCCCAACGAAACCCACAGAAAAGCTGAGGATACGGCGCCCCCCCCTGGGAGGTTCGGGCGGGGTTCGGGGAGGTTCGGAAGCCCGTCACATCGGCCTCCCGTCGTCGCCATGCGCGTCCAGACCAAGCACCACTGCGCGCGGCACCTCATCGAAAGCCCCGACACCATCACAATCGCCGCCCTTCACCCATGCGAGTTGCGGACGCCCATCGAAGCGAACCTTCGATTTGGGACGCCGCCAACCGAGCTTCTGCATGGCGGCGCTGAGGCGCACATTATCGTCCTGCGTCCGGCGCCCGACCTCCCCCAAGCCCAAGGCTTCCCACACGTCGTTGGCGCGAACCTTGCCCTCCCAGCCGTCTAGACGTTCGGACAGAAGATCGTGGAATGGGTCACCGATCTCACGGCCTGCTTGATGCGCCCCGGCCACCGCCCACAATTCTTCCGGCAGGCGAATGCTCGCACCAGCGGCTTCCCTCGCCGCTGCCTCCGCCCAAAGTTGGTCTCGATCCCGGCGCAGCGCCGCCAGATCGAACCGCTTGACCGCTACAGGCCAGAACCGCCGATTGCCGGTCATGTCGCGGAGATACTGGCCGTCGTTGGTGGTGCCGAAGAACACGCACTGGCGCGGCTGTTCCGTCGTCATGCGCCCGTAAGCGAGACGCGCCTTATCGACTTGGCGGCTAAGCATCGACTTGACGTGCTCGACAGCACCGCGTCTCAAGCCCTTCAACTCGGCAAGCTCAACGATCCACCGGCCCGCCGTTCGCTCCATCAACACCTTGCTATCGGCGTCCAGCGGGAGGTCGTCGGCAAACCAGTCCTCGCGGCCCGCCAGCGTGGCTAGGCCGCTGCTTTTGTTTCCGCCCTGCTCGCCTTCAAGGACCAGCATCTCATCGAACTTGCACCCCGGCACGCGGACCCGGCGGACGCCCGCGATGAGGCAGATAGCGCCAACAGCCCGCACATACTCGCTGTCCTCGGCCCCGGCATACGTCACCAGCCACTCATCGAGCCGGTCAACGCCGTCCCATATCAAGCCGTCGAGCATGTCGCGCACGGGGTGATAAGACCGGCGGCGGGCGGTATCGGTCACGATGTCGTGCCAGCGATCTTTGCCTACAGCGAGCCGGTAGCGTTCCTCCGCTTGCAGTCGCATCCGGTTGAGTGCGGCGTCGTCTAGTAGCGAACCGAAACCAGCCAGCCCCTCAACTTCATACCTGTCAGCGAAGTTATTGTACCGGACGGCGGTTCCCATCAGCTTGAGCGACAGACGCACGTTGCTGGGAATATTGAGCGGCTTGCGGTCGTCATCCCGCGCAAAGTCACGCTCCGCCCGCGTCGCGGCGATCAGGGCTTGGAATTTGTCACGGTCGTTGCCTGCTTCGATCCAGTCGGTGAAGTCGCCATTTCTCCCTAAGCCTGGAAGGTCGATGATCTTCACAGAGGCCGCGACCGGCACCAAAGATCGCGCAACGGCGGTGGCGTGCTTCCGTCCCTTTTCGTCATTGTCTGCGACGACAACGACGTGACGGCCCTCAAAATGCGTGTTGAAATGATCGCGCCACTTCATCGCGCCGTCTGGATTAGAAGTGGCTATGAACCCCTGCGCCCACGCTGTGTTCGCGTCCTTCTCGCCTTCGAGCACGATGATCGGCTCATCCGGGCGCGCCGCTTTCTCGCGAGTCAGATCATGCAACCGGAACGGCAAGTCGGGTTCATCACCCTTGCCCTTCATGTAATCGGTCAGGCCCTCGAAACGATAAAACTGATCGGGCCATTCCTGCTTCTCGATTTGAAGATCATTGCCGCCGCGAAGCCGACCGGTGAGAAAGACCTTCTCACCGTCACTTCGCAGCCCCTTAATCTTGGAGCAGGAGTATCGACCGCCTTCATGGTGGTAGTCGAAAATGTCGACCACCTTGGTCGTGCGATCATAGAATGGCCGGTCAGGATCGTCGGCTGACCAAGAGCCGTCAGCTTTCGTCTGACGTGCATCTTCGGCAGAAGAATCGGGCTTCATAGTTACCTCTGGGGTGGCCCCCGCCGTTCGGTCGGCGGGGGTCGCTTCGTTTTCAGGGACGAGCATCGCGGCCCTCCGGCAATCGCGCGCGGTCGAGGGCAGCGAGACTCACCGCCAGCCCGACCGTCGCGAGCAGCATCGCGAGCGCGTTCATTCTTCGGTGCCGACGACGGATGCGGCTTCCTCAATTGCCCGCGCCACCTTTTCCCGCAGACCCCGCACCTCGATCATCAGTGCCGTCTCGACGCAGCCGCCCGACACGAAGCCGGTGGAGAGGTCGAGGTCGGCGGTCGGGTGGATCGAGGTGGAGCCGTTGGCGAGCGTGACGACGGTGAACTGGTCGGCGGTCGGGTGTTCCTGCATCGCGTGATGCAGCCGGGTCGCCAATCGGCCCGCCATTTCGCGCTTGTGGCCCTTGTCGCGTTGGCTGAGATAGAACTCCGCCGCCGCGATCTGATCGAAAGACCAGCGTGGATGATCGGCGGTAGGAGCGAAGCCCAGCGCCTTGGTGGACTTGTCATCCTGCGCCTGCTTGCGATCCCAGTCGCGATTGAGAGCGGGAATAATCTTCTTGTGGACGTAAGGGCTGGTGAACTGGGTCTGCATATATACCTCCTCGTTTCGAGGCTTATTCTTCGAGTGCACTCCCTTCAGTCGAAAGTAATAATTCGACCGATTACTTGAGAGCGGCATTCCGATTGCCTGTCGCGGGGTTTGCATCATCGCGAAAACCGAACCGATGTTCGGCGCAACGGGTCATCGCTTCGCCCCAAGCGGTGTTCTTGTCTGCGAACGTGACCCGCCGTTCCCCGTCCGGCATGGGCGGATCGAAGAATACGGCCCATGTGTCGGCGGCGCGGTCGAGCACGACGACCGGCCCCGGCGGGCCGAAGTCAAAATCATCGTCCATCGTCTGCGCTCAGGCGCAGGGGTGGGCGGGATTGTCGCTGGCGTCGCGCAGAGCGGCGCGGGAAGCGAGGAACGCTTCCACGTCGCTCGTCAGGTGCGCTTTGCGGCGGGGCGACAGAAGAATGGGCGGCTTCAAGTCGCCGTTCTCGATCAGCCGTTCAATGGCATTGCGCGATAGGCCAAGCTGCTCGCGCAGTTCGGCGGGGGACAAAACGTACTTGGCAGTCATCAGTCGAAACCTCCCTTGGAGGTCCGGGAAGCCTCTAGAAGCTCATCCCGAACGATAAGGGTGTGCGTCGGCTTTCCTACAGTTAGTTATTTTTCTTTTGTGCAATTACAGCGGCTTATCATTTTTCCCGTGAGGACGGCTGCGCTTTCAAGCGCGGATCGGCACCACTTCCGCCGTTCGCTGGCTGCCTGATTCGCAGTACCCAGCCCAATCGGCCATCAACCGCTTGCGCTTCTCGAACAAGTCGCCCCGTCGGTATGCCGCCTCCACTGCATTGCTGATCGCGTGGGCGAGGGCCATCTCAACCACGGCGTCGGGGTATGCCGTCGTCTCAGCCGCCCAGTCGCGGAACGTGGACCGAAAGCCGTGGGCGGTCAGGTCGGTGCGATCCATGCGCTTGAGGGTGGCGAGCAAGGCCATGTTGCTGAGCGGCTTGCCCTTCGCCATCGGACTGATGAACACGAAGTCGCTGCCCTGATCGCGCGGCATCGAGCGCAGGAGCGCAACCGCCGCATCGCTCAACGGCACTCGATGGTCGCGGCGGGCCTTCATACGGTCGGCGGGGATCGTCCACACAGCGGCGTCGAGGTCAATTTCGCTCCACGTCGCGCCCAGCGCCTCGTTCGTGCGGGCGGCGGTCAGGATGGCGAACTCAAAAGCACGGGCGGCGACACCCTCCCGCTTCCGCACCTCGGCCATGAAGCTCGACACTTCGGCATATGGCAGCGCGGCGTGCGACTTCACCCGCTTCACCTTCGATTGCTTCGCCAACAGGATTCCTCTGCGAAACGGCTCATTTGTGACAGAGGATCTGGGCGAGGCTTTCGCTGCAGGGATCCGGTACGGGCCTTGGTCAGCTTTGGCTGGCCGGTTTGGAGGGGCAGGATCGCTCCGGCTCAGCCAGCGGCAAGGATGGCGGCGCGTCTGAGATTGTAGATGGTGGCAAAGGCGAGGAAGTCTGCGGCGTTCCGCTCGATCGACAGGCATCTGGTGCGCGCCTTGCCGTAGAGGCGCTTCATGGCGCTGAAGACCGCCTCGACAGGGGCGCGCCGTCTGGCGATGAGGTGGTTGCGCCGGGCCTGCCAGCGCGGCAGCTTTGGCATGTAGCGGTGCCGGCGATGCATGATGCGATCCTTGATCCCGGCCGCCTTCAGGGCCTTGCGACGCGCCTGGCCCTCATAGGCCCGGTCGGCATAGACCGCGCCTTCGTCGCCGCAGACCAGCGCGTCGGCCCGTTCGACATCCTGGACCCTGGCCGAGGTGAAGGCCAGCTTGCGGATCAGGCCCGAGCCCTCGTCCATGCCGATATGGAAGCGGTAGCCGAACACCGGCTTGCCGTCCTTGCGCGTCCAGTCGGCACCCGGCTCCTGGGGGTGCGGATCACCCGGCGCGATCCCGTCCCCGCGCGGGGGCTTGCGGGTCGCCTTGACCACCGAGGCATCAAGGATCGTCCCCCGCCGCAGCACCAGCCCCTGCGCATCCAGCTGCCGGTTGATCTCGGCAAAGCAGCGCTCCAGCACGTCCCCCGCCGCCGCAGCCGCGCGAAACCGGCACAGCGTCGTCTCGTCCGGCGTGCCGCCATCCAGCGCAAAGCCGCAGAACCGCCGGAACGACAGCCGGTCGAGCAGCGCCTCCTCCAGCCCGGGGTCCGACAGATCATACAACGCCTGCAGATACAGCGCCTTGACCATCGCCAGCGGCGCATAGGGCGGTCGACCCGTCCGACCCTGCCGCAGCGGCGACACCAGCGGCTCCAGCCGGCTCCAGTCGATCAGCCGCTCGATCCCCGACAGCTTCGCATTCGATCCCAAGCGCGGATCCATCAACGCTTCCACCAGCGATCGCTGCTCGACCATCACCATGCCCTCCTGCCCGCACAGTGAATCACTCAACCATCCTCATTGCCAGCCGTTTCGCAGAGGAATCCAACAGGTGGTCGAGGTTGCCCTTAAGACGGGCGGGATTGTCGCCGGTGCGGAGCTTGCGAGCGGTTGCCCGATCCAACACCTTCTCGATGCGAGCGCGCACCCGGCCCGCCGTCTCCGGTTTTGTTGCCCAAATCGGCTCCAACACCCGATACACTTCGTCGGTCGTGATCGCGGCTACGTCCATATTGCCCATGACGGGATAGGCGTATGCCGTCAGCGACTGCCGCCATTGGCCTTCGCTCTTACCGTTCGTCCACCCCGGCAGGAGGGCCGCGATGCAGTCCTCAGCGACCTCGCGGAAGGTAACGACGGTCGGCGCTGCCTTCGCCCGCTCTGCATGCTTCTCGGCCAGTGGATCGACGCCCCGGCGGATCATCCGGCGGAGTTCAGCGGCGCGGTCGCGCGCCTCCGTAAGTCCAAATTCGTCATCGAGCGGGCCAAGGCCCATCTGACGGTTCTGACCGGAGATCGTGTAGAGCAACGCCCAAGACTTGCGCCCGCCACTCCCAACACAGAGGTACAAGTTGTCCCCGTCCCCGTACCGCCCCTTTTCGGTCAGACCTTTGATCCGCTTCGCGCTGAGCTTTCCCATTGCTGTTCGACGCCCTTGTTCATGCTTTGTTCGACCCCTGTTTTAACCCCTGATTTGGCTCAAAGTCGACAAATATGACGAAGGTTCTCGAAGGCGCTAGAAAGCGGATCGAGTTGGCTAACGCTCTGAAATGCTGTGGAAAGCTGCGCGTAGAAGGCGCTTAGGGGCGCTCGAAAAAACAGCGGCTGGCGGAGACGGAGGGATTCGAACCCTCGGTACGGTTTCCCGTACGACGCTTTAGCAAAGCGTTGGTTTCAGCCACTCACCCACGTCTCCGGTTGCGGCGAGGTGCGGCTATAGCGGGGCCGGGGGAGGCAATCAACCGGGTCTGGAGGGGATTTTATCAGGAAAATCGACTAGAGGCCTTTCCGTCATTCATTGCACTGCAAGGCGCGGGCTGGTTAACCTGGCTCATCGGTTCGCCGGGGGAGTTTGAAGTCATGCGTTTCGTCTGTCTGGGTCTGTCGGTGCTGGGCGGCCTATCCATGGTCACCGCCGCGCCCGTCGCCGCACAGGTCCGCACCATCGACCCGAATCAGGGCATCGACAGCGACCTCGGCACCCAGCCCTCGCGCCCCGCCCCGCGCAGTACGCCCACGCAGGACGACGCGCCCGCCCCGTCCGCTCCACCGGTGCAGCAGCAGCCCCCCGTCACCGCCACGCCGCCCGCGACCACGCCGGAAACCCGCGCGACGCAGACGACCCAGGCCGCCGACACGTTCGAGCGCGACGATCTGCTCGCGGCGGGTGAAGGCGTGTTCGGCAAGGGTGCGGAAGGGCTGGCGGGGATGATCGAGCGGATCCTGCGCGAACAGGGTCGCCCCAACGCCTATATCGCCGGGCGCGAGGCGTCGGGCGCGTTCGTGGTCGGGCTGCGCTACGGCTCGGGGATCATGACCCACAAGGTCGAAGGGCAGATGCCGGTCTATTGGACCGGACCGTCCCTGGGTTTCGACATCGGCGGCGATGCGAACAAGGTGTTCGTGCTGGTCTATAATCTCTACGACACCGAGGAACTGTTCCACCGCTTTCCGGCGGCCGAGGGGCGGCTCTATTTCGTCGGCGGGTTCGCCGCGACCTATTTGCGGCGCGGCAATGTCGTGCTGATCCCGGTGCGACTGGGCGTCGGCTGGCGCGCGGGGGTGAATGTGGGGTATATGAACTTCACCCATAAGGCGCGGTGGTTGCCGTTCTGATTTCGGCCTAGGGATGAGGGTTTCCCTTGGCCTTCGACTTCGCTCAGGCTGAACGGGGGTGGGGTTGCGCGCTCGACCTCTCCCACAGCCGTTCAGGCTGAGCGAAGTCGAAGCCTACACCCTGCCCTATCCCCGTACCAGTAACCGATAAGGCTCACCCACCGCGATCACCGGCACGTCCCAGGGATGCGCGGCCAGTAGCTGCTCCGCCAGCGCATCCACATCGGCCGCCGCATCGTACATCGCGGTCAGGATGACGGTGGGCGACCAACTCGCCTCACCCACCGCCCCAAGTGCAGGCACCGCGCCCTCGCCCGGCCGGAAGCCCTCATAACCCAGCGCCAGTTCCACCACCTCGCGATACCGCCCGAAATCGCCGAGCGGCGGCGTGCGCAGGATCGTCAGCAGCGCGGCGGCGGTTTCGTCCCGCTCCACCGCACCCGGATCGCCCGCCATCAGCGCAGAGAGCGGGGCGGGCGCGACCGGGCAATAGACCCGGATATCCCGCACCCACCGCAGGGCCGTCATCCGAAGTCGACCGCTTCGAAGCGGATCGGCTGACCGGTCGGCGCGTCGGCCAACTGGTCTTCCCACATCGCCACCTGGCCGCGCACGATGGTGCCGATCGGCTTGCCGGTCAGTTCCATGCCGGTGAAGGGCGACCAGCCGCACTTCGACTGAAGCCACCGGTCCTCGATCGTCCAGCGCTTCTTCAGGTCGACGATGGTGAAGTCGGCGTCATAGCCCGCCACGATCCGCCCCTTGCCGACGATGCCAAAGATGCGCTGCGCCCCCGCGCTGGTCAGCTCGATCACCCGCTGGAGCGACAGTCGGCCATGGGCGGCATGATCGAGCAGCAGCGGCAGCAGGGTCTGCACGCCCGGCATGCCGCTGGGGCTGCCCGGATAGGGCTTGGCCTTTTCCTCCAGCGTGTGCGGCGCGTGATCCGAGCCGATCACGTCGGGCACGCCCTGGTTGAGCCAATGCCACAGCCCGTCGCGATGCGCGCCCGATCGGATCGGCGGGTTCATCTGCGCCAGCGTGCCGAGACGCGGATAGGCCTCCTCGCCCGCCAGGGTCAGATGCTGCGGCGTCACCTCGCAGGTCGCGATGTCCTTGTGCTGCGCGATATATTCCAGTTCGGCCGGGGTGGTGACGTGCAGGATGTGGATGCGGCGCTTGGCCTCGCGCGCCAGGCGCAGGATGCGGCGAGTGGCGAGCAACGCACTCTCGTCATCGCGCCAGACGGGATGCGAGGAGGGATCGCCCTCCACCCGCTCACCCGTGCGCGCGTTCATCCGGTCCTCGTCCTCGGCATGGATCGCGACGCGGCGATGGCCCGAGGCGAGCACCTCGGCCAGCCGCGCATCCTCCGACACCAAGAGGTCGCCGGTCGACGCGCCCATGAAGATCTTCACCCCCGCCGTGCCGGGCATCCGCTCCAGTTCGGCCAGGTCGCGGGCATTGTGGTTGGTCGCGCCGACATAAAAGGCATGGTCGCAATACATGGTCCTGGCGCGGGTCAGCTTGTCGGTGATCGCGTCGGCCGAGTCCGTGTTCGGCTTGGTATTGGGCATTTCGAAGACGGCGGTGACGCCACCCATCACCGCCGCGCGGCTGCCGCTGGCCAGGTCTTCCTTGTGCATCAGGCCGGGTTCGCGGAAGTGAACCTGGCTGTCGATCACGCCGGGCAGGATGTCCAGCCCGGTACAGTCGATCACCCGACCCGCATCGCCGCCATGGGCACCCCCGAACGCGCCGATCTCCACGATCCGGCCGTCGCGAACGCCGACATCGGCGCGGACCGGGCCGCCGGGCGTGTGAACGGTGCCGCCGGAGAGAAGCAGATCGAAGGTCATGACGAACGGGCCTTTCGCGAATGGTCGCGCCTTCCTACCTTGCCCGCATGAGCGATACCACCCCGACGACCGCCTCCGGAAGCACGCCCGGCACGACCCTGGCCGACCGCCGCCTGATCCGCGTAGGCGGCGAGGATGTGCGTGGATTTCTGCAAGGGCTGCTGACCCAGGATGTGCTGGGGCTGGAGCCGGATGCTCCCCGTTGGGCCGGACTGCTGACACCGCAGGGCAAGGCGTTGTTCGACTTCTTCCTCTGGGCCGATGGCGAGGCGGTACTGATCGATGCGGAAGCCGATCAGGCCGACGCCCTTGCCCGGCGGCTGACCATCTATCGGTTGCGACGGGCGATCACCATCACGCCGGTCCACGATCTGGCGGTGCATTGGAGCCTGGATGCCCCCGGCCGCCCCGCCGACCCCCGGCTGGCGGCGCTGGGCAAGCGCTGGCTGGCCCCGGCGGGCGAGGCGGCGAGCGGGTGGACCGCGCATCGCCTGTCGCTGGGCGTGACGGAAGGCGTGGGCGAACTGGGCTCGGGCGAGACGCTATGGCTGGAGTGCAATGCGCGCGAGCTGAACGGCGTCAGCTTCACCAAGGGCTGCTATGTCGGGCAGGAGAATACGGCGCGGATGCACCATCGGTCGAAGGTCAATCGGCGGCTGGTCGTCGCGCCACTGGGAGAAAGTGGAGACCGGACCCGCGCCACCTATCCCGCGCTGGGGTTGATGGTCGAGCATCGCCGGGTCGAGTCGCTGGGTGACGCCTTGCGCCCCGATTGGCTGGTCGCCGCGCTCGCGGAACCGGATCAGGGCTGAACCCGGGGGTCAGCGGGGAAGATTCGCTGCGTCGGCCAGCGCCTGCTGAATCCGGACGCTGGGCGCGGCGAGCATATGCCCGACCTGGACCGCAATCGTCGCGGCGGCGGCCAGACCGAACAGGCAGAGCGCGCCGAATTGCAGCGCGCTGGATATGGAGCGGCTTCGCTCCATACGGCGCGCGGCGTCGATTTCGCTGACCATGCGATGCGGTGCGTCGCGACGATCGCCGCCGGATGCGAGCGCGGCGGGCTTGCCCTCCAGACGCGGTTCGTTGACCAGCGCGTCGGCGCTGATCCTATCCTGGGTCCGGATGCCGGAGAAGCGGTCCCGCCGCCAGATGACGCGGCCGATCACGACCTGACGGCCGCGACGGATGTCGACATATTCGCCCGCCTGCAAGGGGTCGTCGCTCGCCAGCATCATGCCGCGCGACGAGACATTGTGAATGCACGCATCGCCCCAGCCCCGCACGGACTTGATGCGGCAGGGGATCAGAACCTGTCGGCGCGCCTCCCGGCTTTTATAATCCGGGCCCGCCCGCGCCATGAGATTCCTTTCACATCCAATCCCTGTCCATAGTGGACAGATACCAAGAAAGTGTGAATCCGTCGCTATTGAGCGGGTATTGGCGTCAGGGCGGCGGGGATAACGGCTCGTTGCGGCGGGCGAACGATCTTGCGGAAGGTTTGCGCAGGACCGACCTCGCCGAATTCGGCATGGGTTCCTGCAACGCTATCGAAACCGATCAAGCATGCGGGCGTAGCGCCGCATGACGGGTGACCACCACATATGGCCCCAAAGAAAAAAGGGAGGCCGGCTTTCGCCGACCTCCCTCTTTCGTCATCAGCCTTGGCTGAGCGTGGCTTATTGGCCAGCGCCCGGACCGTAGGTGATTTCGACGCGACGGTTCTGGACCTCGCGGACGCCGTCCGCGGTCTGAACGCGCAGCTTGTCGCGCTGCTCGCCGAACGCCTCGGTCGTGATCGTGCCGTCCGGGATCGAACGCGACGTCATGTACGCCTTCACCGCGTCGGCACGACGCTGCGACAGACCCTGGTTGTAGCGCGGCGTACCCGACGTGTCGGTGTAGCCCGCAACCATCACGCGGGCATTGCCGCAGCTCTGGTACTGGGTGATCGCATTGTCGAGGATCGACGCTGCTTCCGGGGTGACGTCCGACTTGTCCCATTCGAAGAACACGATGAACGGACCCGGCGAGCACTGCACGGGCTCCGGAGCCGGCGGCGGGGGCGGCGGGGGAGGAGGCGGCGGGGGCGGCGGGGGCGGCGGCGGGGGCGGCGGAGCTGCCGGTTCGCCGAAGTTGTACGCCACGCCACCCAGGATCGAGTGCGAACGGAAACGGCCGTCGAACGTGTTGTTCGCGACGTCGACCAGCTTGACGTTCTCGGCGTTGAAGAAGCGATACTTCAGCGTCGCGTCGATGTGGTCGGTCAGCGGCGCACGGATGCCCGCCAGAGCCTGCCACGCGAACACGGTGTCCGAGTCGTTCAGGAAGTCGGCGCGGTTGTTCAGGGCGTAGTTCGCCTTGACGCGCGCGACGCCGACGCCGCCACCGACGAAGCCCTGGATGCCGTCATCGGCACCGAAGTCCAGCAAGCCGTTCAGCATGAAGCTGAGCGCCGAGGTGGAACCACCGGCATAGTCGTAGTTACCAGCCGCAACCGTGCCCGCACCGATGCCGGTGTTGGTCAGCGTGGTCGAGCTGAAGCCGTCGACGGTCGCGCGGCGATAGCCGACTTCGGTTTCCAGACGGAAACCACCGAAGTCGTAACCCATCACGGCGTCAACATCATAACCATAGTCATGGTCGACGGTGGCCACACCGGTGCGCGTGCCGGTGACATCATAATCGATGTCCTCGACGATCATCCCGCCGCCTTCGATGCCGACGTACCACGACTTGTCGCGGGCGAGGGCAGGCGAAGCCAGAGCGGTGGAGGCGAGTGCCAGAACAATGGCAAGCTTCCGCATCATAGTCCCCTTTCTTGGTTGTCACTACGGACAGCGCAAACCCACTATCGACGTGTTGGTTTCCACGCAAGCAAACAAAAGCCCGGCACTGTGGCATTAAAGGCACAGGAATTTCGTCAGTCCGAGGCGATCAATCCATGGCTCCGCAGCGCCGAGATGACCGCGTTCAGCGCATAACGTGCCTCTATATCAATGACTTGCCCTCCATCCGGTTGGACGATGGCGGATTGTTGCGCGCCCAAAACTTTTTTACCGTTCACGGTCAATTCGCGCGCGACGACGCGCCCCGTCCGCCATGCCGTCCCGTCCCAATCGGATCGGCATTGTTCGGCCTTGTTCCACACCGAAAGCCCCTGGCGCGGCGGGAGAAATCGCCACCCGCCCTCGGTCCATCCGGCCAGCATCGCGGCACGGTCCTTCCACGCCGCCACCGGCTGGTCGCCGACCACCCAGGCCTGGCCCGGCACGGGCGCGTCGGGCGGGGTGTCGAGGCCCACCGCCTCGACACAGGGTTGCACCACCATGTCCAGCAGGGTCAGCGCCTCGTTATGGGTGATTTCCTTCTGCGCCTGCCCCGCGGTCAGCAGCGGCAGCGTCCAGCGCGGTGTTTCTCCGGTCATTTCAATTCTCTCCCACGAATCCGACCAGCGGCGCCGACGCGCCCCAGGTCCCCAATTGCCGCACCGTCACCCGCTCCCCCACGCTCGCCATGCCGGTCCAGCCGGGGGCGGTCACGATCGCCTCCCGGTCGCCCAGGGTCACGCGATAGCGCTCCGCCTCCTCGCCCAGCGGCGCATCGACCCGGTCGAGCCAGCGCCAGCCGAGCCGACTTCGCCGGGTCCAGCCCAGGGTGACGTGGCCGTCCGCATTCCGGCGGCTCCATAATCCGATGGGGGCGGGCGGCAGGATCGAACGACCAGTGACCTCCGCCACCGCCTGCACACCCTCGGTGCCGTCCGCCACGCCATGGGCCAGGAAGCGGACACGACCGCCCAGCGCGGTCATCGGCACGTCGATGGTCCGTACCGCCTCCGCCGCGATCAGCGCGAAGGGCATTCCCGCCACCGCCTGCCCGATCATCGCCTCGGTCCCGCGCAGGCCACGCCGCAACTCGCGCAATCGCCAGCGCCGGTCGCCCAGCGGCTCGGCCCGCGCGAACTGGATCAGCTCGCCGCCGATCCAGGCGAGATTGGCCCCCGCCTCGATCGCCGCCGCATCGGCATCGGCCAGATCCTCCGCCACCGTGACCACGAACGCCCCGCGCCGGTCGATCAACGATGTGGTGCCACCGCCCGGCGTCACCGCCGTCACGCTTCCGATCACGCCCGGCAGCGCGGTGGTGCCGATCGCGGTCCAGCTTGCCCCGTCGTCCAGGCTATAGGCCAGGTTCGCCTGCCGCCATCCCGGCCCGCCCGCCGCGATGACGGTCAGGCGCGGGGCGGACAGCAGGTCGTCGGTCAGCGGCGGCGCTTCAAAGGCGATCAGCCGCGTCGCCCCGATGGTCAGGTCCGTCGCCCGCGCGATCCGCCCCGGCGACGCCGCCAGCATCGGCCCGACATGCCCCACCGGCACGCAGGTCAGCCGCACGGCCATGGCCTCCCACGCCGCCTCGACCACGCGCCAGCGTCCCGCCTCTCCCACGATGGTGACGAGACCGCCGGGCGCGATGGCCAGCGCATCGGGGCCGAGCGTGACGGTCCGCCGCACCCGCTCGGCCCGTTTGCGTGCCAGCCGATCCTCGGCCAGCGTCCGCGCCGTGGCGGCATCGAGCACGGCGGCCAGATCCAGTCGCTCGTCGCGCACCCCGCCGGGGCGGCGCGCGCGCTGCATCCCGATCTGATAGTCGCGCGCCGGATCATAATGGGCGACGGTGACGCTCGCCGGGAGGATCGCCTCCGCCGCCACCTCGCGCTGGCCGCGGCGGCCCGGTCCGTCGGCGCCCATCCCCTCATCTTGGATGAGGGTCGGGACGGCGGCGGGGTCGGGCACCGCGAGGCGCAGGCCGCGCCCTTCCGCCACCCACTGACCGCCGCTCATATCGGCGAGCATCGCCAGCACCGCGCGCACGCTTCCCCCCGCTCGCCGCAAAGCCGCCGACCATCGTGCCGTCATCGCCCGCCCGCACCCATGGCGAGAGGGCCTGCGCGATCGTGCCGCAGGACAGGGACGCCGCATCCGCCTCCACCTCGAAGGTGAGTTGGGGGATCCGGTTGCCGAACTCGGCCAGCGCCAGCCCCTCGAACACCGCATAGGCGATCCCCCGAAAGGCCGAGGCACGCGCGCCCTCGACCGAGGCGATCAGCGGATCGACCGGCTGGTCCTCGGTACCCGTGTGGAGGCGAAAGCCGGTCGCGACCTTGAAGTCGCCCGCTTCCCCGCGCAGCAGGCGTCCATCGGCCCAGATGCGCCCGACGCGCCGGATCGTCCGCCCCGACAAAGCGACCGCGAAATTGGCGGAATAGCTGTAGCTTTCCGTGCTCGGCCGCCCCTTGCCCCCACCGGAGATGCCGCGCGACTCGACCAGATCGGTCGCCCAGATGACGGGGCCCGCCACGCGCATCGTGCCGAAGATGGCGGGCACCTGCGTGCCATAGCTGGAGGTCTGCACCGACAGCTCGGCCAGGCGCGGCCCCTGTCGCCGGGGCGAGCCCAGCACGGCATGATCCACCCGGTTGCCGATCAGCGCGCCGATCGCGCCGCCCACCGGCCCCAGCAGCGCACGGCCCACCGTGCCCAACACCAAGGTCGCCATTACCCCTCCCCCTTCCAATATCCCAGCACCGGCCAGGGCGGCGCGCCCGGTCGCCAGGCGACGCGGCGAAGCCCGGCATCGGCATGGACGATCCCGTCGCTCACCCGGATCGCCAAGTGCAGTTGTCCCGGCCCGGCACGCAGCAGCATCACCGCGCCCGGCGCGTCCTCTCCCCGCGGGAACTGCGCATCGAGCAGCGCCGACACCGGCCCCGCGTCACCGCTCCGCCAGCCATAGCCGGTCGGCGCATCCCGCCCGGTCGCCGCCGCGACCAGCCCGACACAGTCGAGGCCATGCACCGGATCGCGCCCGTGCAGCCGGAACCGCACGCCGACCAGCGCCCGCGCCGCCGCCTCCACGCCACTCATGCGCCGGGATAGCGGGTAAGCAGGTCGATGCCGGGCAGGAACGGCTCGCCCCGGAAATTCACAGCATTGGCAAAGCGCGACAAACAGGTCTCCAGCCGCTTGTCGCACCCCTCGACCAGTTCGATCAGCGGCGTGCCCTCGATGGCGAAGGCGGGCGTGGCGGAGAGCCACAGCCGGTTCCCCTCCGACCGCGCGACTGCGCTCTCCAGCCCGGTATTGGCTCCGCCGAGCCAGATCAGCCGTCCCTGGCCATAGGCATTGGCGACCGGCTCGGCGGTGTCGAGGGTCAGCATCACCTCGCCATCCCAGGCCGCGACGCGCGCGAAGCGCCGCCGCCCCGCCATCGCCACCCGGCACCGCCGGTCGCCCAGCGAGGCGCGGCAGTCGGGCGAGGTTTCCTCCGCCACCGGCTGGTCGAGCAGCGCGCCCATGCCGCGCAGTTCGGCGGTGAAGCCCCCCTCGCCCAGTTGCACCGCGCCGATCACGCCCTGCCCCAGCGGCACGGGTGCGGCCTCGCCGGTCCAGTCGACCGCGAACGCCGCCACGCTCGCCCCGTCCCAGCGACCGGCCAGCAGGTCGCGCTCGGCGATCGCGGCACTGGTCAGCGCGCCCGAGGCGTCCATCAGATCGGGGTCCAGCCCATCGCCGCGCAGGATCGCACTCGGCACCAGGCCGGGCGCGGCGCGGTAGCGGAGTTCATCGATCCACAGGTCATGGTCATGCCCGGTCAGCCCGATCGTCACCCCGTCGCGCCGGTCGATCCGCCAGCACAGCACCCATGTCGTGACCGTGTCGGCGCTCATGCCTCCCGCACCTCGACCAGCGGGACCGAGGGCACCGCCCCCGCCCGGAACCCGGCCAGCGTCGCGCTCAACCGATCCTCGGCAAAGCGGACGGGCACGTCGAAGGTGAAGCTGGCGGTGATCGCCGTGCCTGGCGCGGGCGCGGTGTCGAGCAGCAGCCAGCCGCCCGGCTCGACGACGAAATCCGTCACACCCGCACCCGCCACCTTCACCGAGACGCTACCCGCCAGCGGGCGGGTGATCCGCCGCACCTGATCGTCATAGTGACGGACCAGCGCGAACCGGCGCGTGGTGCCGTCGCCGGTGCCGACGCGCTCCTCGGTGCCGGTGCTGTCGAACGGATCGCGCAGGCGAAAGCCCCGTGCCGGTCCCATTCGCGCCCGGAAGAAGGCCAGCAGCCGGGCGACGTCCTCCGCCGAACGGATGCCGGGTCCGACATCATAGGTCGTCCGCGCCTCCGCCCATGAGGCATTGCGCGCCTCTCGCCCGCCCGCGCCGGTCAGGATCGCGGTGGAGAAACCGGGCGTCACCTCCGCCTCGCGCCCCAGTGCCAGGGGAAAGAGCACATCGTCGAAAGCCTGCATATCATCCTCCCCTTCCCAACAGACGAAGCCGTCGCGCATCACCTGGGGGATCGCCCACAGGAAGGTCGCGGCGACGCCCCGGTCACGCGCCGTCCGCGCGGCTTCGGCGATCCGGCCCCATTGCGCCCGCTGGTCGGCACGCAACACGAAGCCCGACAGATAATGCTGCCGCCCCGGCGGATAGCCGAGCCGCGCCTCGGCCAGCGCCACGCCCTTGCGGGTCGAGGCGGTGTCGCCCGCCGTCACCCAGTCATAATCCTCCAGCTGCAACACATCGAAGGCCGGGCTCGCCCAGCCGACCGGCATGTTGGCGCGGCTAGCCTCGGGCGCGAGCGGGTCGAGCACGGTCGGCAGATAGGTGAGCAAATGGGTGACGCAGCCCGGTGCCGCCGCTTTCGCCGCCGCACAAAGCGCCGCCGTCGAGGCCGCCAGACACGCCCCCGCCCGGTCGAGCGTGTCGCGCTGCGCCTGGCTTTTCGGCCCCGTCATGCTTGCCATCGGCACCGGCGCGAAGGCCGCCACCGCCGCCGCATCGTACAGGCACGGCGCACCATCCGACGGCCGCACCCACCACCAGGGCTCCCCGACCTGGAATTTCGGCGCCAGCCCCGCCGCCTGACCGATCGCCAGAAACGCCTGCGCCACCGCCCGCAGATAGGCCATCGCGCCCGCATGCGCCGGGCTGAGCAGCGTCGAAGGCGGCGACCAGCCGGTCAGCGCGGGGCCGCCGTCCGCCGAACGCTGTTTCCAGTCGTTCCAGCAATGCGCATCGAACAGCTCGTAGGAGAGCGACCAGATCAGGTCTTGGCCCAGCGCCTTGGCCTCCGCCGCAAAGCCGCGATGCCATGCCGCGCATGCCGCGTTCATCACCCCGCCCGCCAGGCTGACATACAGGCCGTCACCCAGTCGCTCGAGCCGGAAATAATGGCTCATGCCGACATAATGGATGATGTCTCCGCGATAGCCGAGGTGCAGCATGTTGCGCAGCAAACGCTGCGGCGTCAGGTGATAGCTGTCGTCATAGCCGCTCGCGATTGCGAACCCCTGTTCGGGCAACACCGCCGCCCCGACGCCGATCACCGATCCCGGTCCGTCGCAGGCGATGCCGGTCATCTCGACCCAGCCTTCCTGCGGCTGGGCCAGAAATCCCGCATGCGCGTCATAGCCGGGCGCAACCAGCGAAACGAACATCCGGTCGACATCCCCCGCCCAGACCGGATCGCGATCCTCGGGGAAGTTGAACCCGCCCGTCAGATTCGCGAAGTCGATGACGATCTCCGCATCCTCGGGCGTCCCGGTCGCATAATTCCACAGCCGGACATACCAGGCGCGCGCCTTGCCGTCCGCATCTCGCCCCTCGATGGTCAGCGTCGGGCCGTGCACCGCATCCAGCGGCTTCATCCCGCCCGAGCGCCAGCGGAACCGCAACCGGCACTCGCGATAGTCGCGCCCCGTCTCATAGCGGAGCAATGGGTGGTCGTGCCGGTCCGCCGATTCCCAGATGAGGCCCGCCAGATCGTCGGTCCGGTAGAAAACCGTATCGACCCGCAAGGCATCGGGCGCGGTCGCCACCACCGCCGCCATCATCGGGCGCGGAAAATCGACCGTCCAGTAACGCGGGTCGAAGCGCGACAGCGTATCGCTCCGCTGGTCCCGGCGTTCGCTGTGCAGGCAATATTGCATGGAGTTCGTCTCCCAGATGTCGAGGCTCCTGCCCCTCCACCACCGGCCTGACGCCCGGCGGTTCCCCTCCCCAAGCCGAGCTTGGGGCGGAATGGCGTTTCCAAATCCTCCCCATCTCCGATGGGGAGGGGGACCGCGCCCGAAGGGCGTGGTGGAGGGGCATCCCCGCCCTCAGTCCTCCGCCAGCGCCGCCCGGACCGCCCGCGCCACCTGTCGGCTGGAGCGTTGCAGCACGCCCCCCGCCTCGCCCGGCGCGGCGTTGATCGTGATCGCCACCCGCACGTCGCGTGGGGCCCCACCGGGGCTCAGCGTCTCCACCCGCCCGCTACTGGTGGGCACGAACAATTCCGGCCCGCGTTCGCCGACCAGATAGGGGCGGTCGGGCGATACCGGCCCGCCGGTCGCACGCCCCGGCGATCCCGCCAGCAATCCGCCGATCAGCCGCACCAGCCCTTCCCCGCCACCGGCCGCCGCCACGCCCTCCCGCAAGGCGGCGCGCGCGATCGAATCCAGTGCCGTCAGCGCGGTCGCCTTCAATTCCTCGAAGCCGAACCTGCCGGTCCGGGCGGCACGGAGCAGCGCCCCCTCGACGCTGCGCGCCCCCCGTTCGGCGGCGTCGCCCAGCCCTTGCGACAATTCGCCGCGCATCGCGGCCATATCGGCGGCGAAGCCCCGCATGTCGATGCGGGGTGCGATTTCCTGTTCATCCATCCGGATACATCTCCCGCAACCGGGCGAGCGTGGCGGGCGAAGGCGGATCGCCCTCGGGCCGCCCCGCCATCGCCGTCACGACGCCGTGGATCTCGGCCGGGGTGGCGCGCCAGAAGCGGTCGGGCGACCAGCCCAGCACTGCCCCCGCCATCCCCGCCAGCCGCCCCGCCTCCTCGGCGAAGGTCACCGCCCGCCCAATATCTGGCGCAGCAATTGCCGCAGCACCGGCGCCAGCGCCGCCAGCCCCAATTCGACCAGCGCCTCGCCCAACTGCTCGCGGCTCAGCCCCTCGGGTGTAGGGGATCAGGAACTGTCACATCTTGGAATGGTGGGATTGGGCGGGCCATCCTGGGATAATTTGGGATGAGAATGGCTGAAATCTGGGCTTTCGAGGGGTTCGGAGCCGAAGTGTCACGGGCGTGACAGTTTTCGGGCCTGAAAGGGCTTGAAACGACCGTTCAACCCTTATGAATGGCCCAATGTGACAGTTCCTTCTTCTGGCAAAAACCCCCTCACAGGGCTGCGATCAGCGGCTTGAGCGGTCGGATCATCGCGGCCCAGATATCGTGCACCACGCTTTCGGGGTGGGTGCCATCGGCTGTCGGCGACGTGGCGAAGGCCGATCCGACCGCATGAGTCGAACTGGGCGTGATGCTCGGCGAAAGCGTCAGGGTAAACGTGCCATCGCCGTTGTCTGTCACGGTCGAGATATTGCCCTTCATCTCGACAGCGGACGTGCCCGGCTCGAAATAGGCCATGCTGCCTACCGCCGGGGGCGTAGTGGCGGTAATCTTGACGGTCGAGGTGGCCACACCCGCCGCCAGCGCGGTCGCCAGCTTGCCGCCGCCCGCCTTCACGAACGCGAGCCGCGCCCATACCGGAGCCTGCCCGGCGAACTGCACATCGGGGCGCAGCTCGCGCTGGCCTTCGCGCAGGTCGACCACCATCGCCAGCGGCGCGGGCACGGTCGTCACCAACCACTCGTTGAAATCCTCCAGCGCGACGCCCGCCGTGTACGGTCGCGGCTCCTGCCCGTCCAAGGTCGCGTAATTGGTCGCGCTCGATGACGTGACCCGCGCGCTGACCGTGGATTGGATAATGGGAATACCGGGGAAGGTCGCCGCCAGGAAATCCCACCACGCCTGTGCCCGCGCCTTCATAAGCACCAAGGCATCGGCGGGGTTGGTCGGGCTGGGGATACCCGAAAAGTCGTTCCGCAGGCCCTGCGACCAGATGTGCGTGAACGGCCAGCGCCCGCCGTTCATATCGCGGATGGCGGCGAACAGGGCATAGCGCTGGCTGAAGCGGTTGCTGCCCGGCGTCACGTCCATGAAATCTTCCATGGATGCGCCGTGGTGGCCGAAGTTCGCGACGCCGAACGATCCCGGCCCGGAGGGATCGCCCAGTCCCTTGACGATGCCCCCGACAAGCTGGCGCGCGTCGGGCCGTATGTCGTTTTGCTGGGTGATCGAATCGCCGATCAGGAGCACGGATGGCATCGAGCCGTTGAACGGCACCAACACCCCATGCGGCTTGTAGCCCCGACTGCTATCGGGCGTACTGCCCGTTATCTGGCCCCCGGCCATGTTGCTGGCCGCATAGGCAGTGCCGCGCCGTCGATACTCGCCAAAGTTCGCATCGGCGTTCCAACCGGTCGGACGCTTGCCGCCCGCCCGGAGTGGTCAGGCTGACCCGGTGCCAGCCGCCGCCGAATGCGGGGCGGGCGTCCTCGATGGCGAAGCCGCCGTCCGGCATGACGATCGAGGCCGCCCCGCCGAACGTCCCCGCCACGCGCGTCCCGCCGCCATTGGCCGCCGTGAACGTCACGGACCCATCGATCGTGTTGGAATTGCCCGGCGGGGTTTCCAATGCGGTCGGCCCCCCGCTGTCTGCCGAATTGAACCCGAAGTTCAGATAGACGAAGCGATGCCCGGCGGGCTGGGCGGTCATGAAGTTGTCGGAAACCTCATTCAGCGCGCCCGATGCTGGCGCATAGGCCAGTGTCGTGGTGCTGTTTCCAACCGTTCGATAGGGCGACAGGCCGAACACCAGGTCGCCAGCCTTGGGATAACTGGCCGGACGGACGACCGGTTGCGGCGGTACGAAGCCCGGCACCTGTCCAGGGCCCAGCGCGATGCGATCGAGGAAGCGCACCATTACGCGGGCACCCGCGACAGGCTGGCGTAGCAGCCGCTGGTTCCATTGACCGAACCACGGACCATCGCGAACGAGCCGAGCGCGACGCCCGTGCCCGATCCACTATCCGATGCCGTCTTGGTGACGAGCGGCAGCCAGGTCAGCCCGTCCGCGCCCAGCACCTCCAGCTTGAACGTGCCGTAGGTGCCGCAGAGCTGCGACAGGATGTAATCGCCGCCATAGAGCTTGACCGGGATGCTGGGGGTGTTCGCGCTGACAAGCTGGAACGCCTCGCGCACCCCGCCAACGGGGAGCGGTGTCGCGGGCGTGACCGGCATCGCCTTCTCACCGATCCCGCCGAAGGCGATGGCCGTTTGCGGCGTCGAGGCACCGGGCGCGGCGATCGGTTTGGTCGACTGGGCGAGGACGGCGGTCGGCGGGAGGAGCATGGCGGCCAGCAGGACGCCGATGCGACGGGGTGACATGGGAACAGCTCCTTGGCGTGGTGACGGCGGCGATGATGGGCGCATCGCGGCGACTTGTCGGGGGGCGCTGGCGCGCCTAAATAGGAGGAGCGTCGCGCGTGACACGGTGAAACTGGCGGCCGTAGGACCGGAGCAATCCGGGATCGCTTGCGAGGGAATGTCAGACCTCGCCGCGCGACGCACCCTCCCTACCATATCGGCAGGTCCAGAATTGCGGCCAGTTCCTCGCCCTGCAACACGCGCAGCGCGATAATCTGGAGCAGGCTGGTCTTCGGGCGAAGCCGCAGAACAACGGTCCGATCCCCGACCGTGCGGACCAGCAACGCGTCGTCTCCGTCGCGCAGGATTCGGTCGGGCGTATCCGCGAAAAGGCTCAAATCCCCGATATCGCCGACGATCGCTGGCAGATGATCGCGGGAAATACGAACGATCCCCTGCTGCGCCCCGAGTAGACGCCGCAGATCGTCCGCCAGCGCCAGCGCGGGCGCTTCGCCCATCCGCTCGACCACCGCCGCGAAACGGTCGGACGTGACGAACGCTTCGAGCGCGGCCTGGGTGGCGGGCAGGTCGGCCTTGGCCGCCTCGATCAACGCCTGGATCGCCGAGCGACCGTCCTTGCGCGTGGCATCGGGGCCCAGCCGGGCCAGCGCCGTGGTCGCGGCCATTTCGGGGCCGCTTGCCACCGGCTTGTCGTCGACGATGGCGGCACCGCCGATGCGGGTCCCCGCGCCAATCTCGCGCGCCAGGTGCTTGGCGTCGCCGATGCGGAAACTCTGAAGATACATTTCGTCGCGCGACGACGTGACCTTCACCACGGCGCGCAAATATCGGTCGTCGTCCAGCTTCCACAGAACGACATGCTGATCCCGATCATGTATCACATGGTCCGGCGCGGAGCCGATTTCGGGCAGCTTGCGGTAATCGACCACGACCAGGTCGGTGTGCCCGGCACTGCGCGCCGTCTGGCCGAGCTGCTTGGCGTAGCTGTCGCTCGACAGCACCACGACATGGTTCTTCGCCCCCAGCACCGCGCGGGCCGCGTCGTCCAGGACCATGACTGGAAAGACGCCGCCCGGCTCCGACAGCGTCTCCAGAAAGGCGTCGCTTTTGACCAGGTCGGTCAGTACCGCGCGTGCCGCCTTCGGATCGATCGGGGCCATCGCCTCCAGCGACCGGGTCGCCTTTTCGGCGACGGCCTGCATCCCGAACGCGCCGGGGTTGTAGGCAAAGCCGGGCCCGATCCCGACCGGCACGGCCTCCGGCTTGTCGGCCCCCTTGCGCCAGAAGGTGCGCAGCCGCCCCCCGACCTGCCCATCGGCGGTCATCCACCCGATGCGGACCAGCTCGGCCTCGGTGGTGACGCGGTAGCCCAGCCGGTCCATGTCGGCCTGCGAAAGCTGGCGGACCGAGCAGCGGCATCGCCAGTCGTTGGGCGGATAGAAGATCGCCCAGGCGGGATGGTCGACGGGCAGGATGATGCGGACTGGAAAGGCCGGATCGTTGCCGCCCCAGCGCCGATGCAGCGGGCGCGTCCGGTTGTCGCCGATCGACACGTACATGAGGTACGGTCGGACATCCTTCATCTCCTGGATGCGCTTCCATCGCCCAGCCGCGCGGCTGACCCGCAGGTTCGTGTCGTAGATGGTGCGCAGGCGACGCCCGCCGACGAAGACGGGATCGTCGGTGCCGGTGACGGCCTTGTCCTCGACCATCCCCCACCACCCGGCCTTCTTCAGCTCGGGGATGAGGCCCGCCTTCCATTGCTCCAGCGTGCCGCCGTCGCGCATGACGGTGTCCAGCGACTGGCGGATGGTCGCCAGCAGGTCGAGGTTCGCCACCTTGGCGACGGTGAAGGCGCGGGCGTGATCGGCCTGCCACATCTCCGTCCAGTGTACGGTCGGGCGCAGCGTGTCCCGCGCCTCGAACGCCGCGACGGTGTCGTCGGCGGGCAGGTTGATGGTGGCGCGGAGCGGTGGCACGCCCGTCATACAGACAGGCTCAAAGCGAGAGAAAATGGATGATTACGCTGCGCGACGGAATTATTGGCGTTACGGCACTGGCTATCCTGAGCGCCGTGTCGATCTCGGTTGCCATCTTTCTGGGCAATGTCGAAGCGGGCGACATCTTGAGCTTTGAAGGTGCTCTCGTCGGTGCAGCCGGTGCGGTTTGGGGCGCACTTTATGTTGAAGGAAGAAAGCGTCGCATATCTGCCTTGGAAGAGCAGCAACCGGTGCTGGATGCGATTGACACCCATATCGGCTCCGTAAAGAGGCTGATTAGCATAAACGGCCTCACAGACGATAACCGACGTGAATTTTTGACAAGCTCCCAGGTCTTCAAAGACGTTTACAGCTTCTATCCGCCAAAACGACCAAGTATCATTGCAGTAAGAAAAAATGTTGAACGCAGTGAGCGCGATTTCAAGCATTTCGTCATCAATCTCGCGTTTATAGTTCACCAATTGGCGACATTGCCCGATGATGTCATATCTATAGGAGATCAGCTTTGTGTGGATCTTCGGAAACTTCGAAATCTTCACGCCAAAACCTCATAAAATTCGATGTCGTGAGGCTGGCCGGTCAGCGACCAGCGGCAACCGGCGCGGCCATCCGCCGCCCAGCCGCCGGGGTGGCCGAAGCGCTCGCCGTTGCGCAGCGTGCCGGTGACGCGTTTTCCGATCGCCTCGGATGGGCAGAAGCCGGGGTTGCGCTTCACAACCGGCCCTCGGCCTGGGCTTCGCGATACTCGTCGCGGGCGTCGGCGAGGCGGTCCTGGAACCAGCGCCAGGCGTAATCGGGGCCGACATCGTCGGTCGCCAGCGAGTAGAAGCGCAGCGCCAGCGCATCCGACCGCTTGAGCGTTCCCGGCTTCCAATCCCGGTCCAGAAAGGCCTTCGCCTTGTCGAGCTGGACCTTCATCTGGTCGAGCTGGTCGTCCCAGCGCTGGCGCACGGCGGCGCGCAGGTCCCAGCCGGTCAGCCAGTACCGGACCATGGCGCGCGGGCATTCGGGCGGCGGCCGGTCGCGGCTGGGAGCGATCCAACCCAGGGGGCGGCGTTCCTCGGACGGATAGGTGTCGTCCAAATCCCTCATGCCGCGCCGGACCCAGGCGGCTGCGATTTCACCGTCGTCCGGCTGGCGCTGGCGGCGGGGCGCTGGACGGCGCGTCACGGCTGCACCGTATCCAGCAGGTCCGCCCCCGCCTGCGACAGGCGCAGGAAGGGCATCGACTCGGCGTTGAGCGACCAAGTCTTCAGGCCCAGTTGCTCGATCAGGGCAGGCCGGTCGCGATGCCGTTGCAACAGCGTTGCAATGGTCCGCCAGCGCACCCCCGTCCGCAGCACGTCGGGGACGTGCCGGGGCGAGGTCGGGTGGACGGCCAGCAACGCGCGGCGCTGGGCGTCGGACAGCCGCGCCCAGCGGGCCCGCCGCTTCGCCGCGCACGCCTCGCACGGGCAGCGGTCCTTGGGCGGAATGTGCGGCAGCACGTCGCGATCCCAGCGGGCGGCCATGGTCAGCGCCCGTCCCGGCACGGCGCGCACCGACCGCCGACCAGTCGGGGCGAGGTCCACCCGCATTCGCGGCATTCCCCAGCCACGCCGACCGGCACCGGCTGGCGCGCATTGGCGATCAGGCGTTCGAGTTCGCGCGTCCCCACCGCGACGGCGATGTCCATCTCGTCGGCCATCAATGCGCCTCCGAACCGGTCAGCGCCTGGACGCGCGCGGCGAAGCTGGCGCGGGCGACCCGTTCGGCCAGGCGCTCGGCGGCGCGGTCGGCGGCGGCGCTTTCCAGCATCGCGATCGCGTCCTCGACCGAGCCCGCCGCCCGGAGCCGCGCGACCAGCGGCGCGATCATCGCAGCGGCGTCGCCGGTCCAGCCCTCGTCCGCCATGATCGCGTCGACCGCATCGTCGATATCGTCGCGATCGGCGCGAATGGCGGGTTCGGCCAGGGCGACCGCCGGGTCGACGGGCACCGCGTCGTCATTGGCGGCGGGGGGCGCGCCGGGTACGGGAGCCGTCCCACCCCGGTCGACCGGCGCGGTCTCCGCCTTGCGGACATAGCCATCGCCATAGCGGTCCTTGAACGACTCGTCGGTGCGGACCCAGCCCAGCTCGGCCAGCGTCTTGTCGGTGTCCGCCGCCGCCTTCAGGTCGTCTTCCTCGGCGACGATGCGGACCAGCATCGGGCTGGCGACGTCGGGCCCGTAATTCAGGTCGGTCCACCAGCGCGCAGGGCCCGCGTTGAAGCTGTCCGACAGCATGTCCGCGTCGGCCTTCACCACCTCCAGCTTGACGTCGGCATGAACCTCGCCCTGGGCGCGGCTCGATCCGTTGTCGGTGGTCATCGTCTGGGACAGGATGATCTTGGCGATGCAGCCGTCCATGTACCGGCAGACGGCGGCGAAATCCGCGCCCGACTGGGCGAGCGTCAGCAGCTCGACGTCCATCCCCGCCGGGATCGCGAAGCCGCTGTCGTTGGCGATCGCCTGGATCGCCGCCAGCAGCTTGTCGATGTCCTTGGCGGTCGACCCGCGCGGATAGGTGCCCTTGGCGGTCGGCACCGAGAATTTGTCGAGGAAGATATTCCAGAAGCGGACGCCGTTCCGCTTGAACAGCGTCGGCCAGTAGAGCCATTCCGCCAGCCCCTCGCCATAAACCTGATCGTCGTCGGTGCCGCCCGCGCGGACGACCCAGAATTTGCGGTCGGGCACCGGCTCGCCCTGCGGCGCGGCGCGGGTCAGCAGGCGCAACCGGTCGTTCCTGTCGAACCGGAACCGGCGGGCATGGCGGACATGGATGGCGCGGCATTTCTCGCCCGGCACCCAATCCAGCAGGCCGTCCAGCGCACCCCAGTTCAGCTCGGCGACCGAGATGCCGTAGAAGCTGGCCCACAGCATCTTTTCGGTGACGAGGTCCCAGCCGACCCGCTCCAGCGTCTCCTTGAACGCCTGGGCGGCCTCGACCGAGCGCGCATCCTCCTCGTCGCCGGGCAGCACGTCCCATTCCCGGCTGACCACGGCACGGATGCGCTGTTCCATGCAGGACTTGACCTGATCGTCCTTGCGGATGCGCTCGTACACGCCCCAGTCGGTCGCACCCCACAGCTTGGGGTCGCGCGGCTGTTGCAGTTCCTGGACGAATGGCCGCGTGATATCGCGCCCGTCGCCGGTCGAGGCGATTTCCATCGACAGGTCCGCCGGAAGGGCGACCGCCTTGCCGCCGCCGCGCTTGTTCTTCTTCGCCATCACCAATCCCCCGCCCGACCGAAGTCGTCGCGTCGCCGGACCGTGCCGAAGCCGGTTTCCGTGTTCTCGTAATCGCCGCCCATCGACCGGGGCTGGCCTGCGGCATGGGTGTCGACCGGCTGGACGTCCTCGTCCGCCGCGCCGACCAGATTCATGACCGCGATCGCATAGTCGCCGTGGCGCTTGCCCTTCGCGCCGTCCTCCTTGCTGGCGACGCGGTCGACGATCCGGGGCACGCCGCGCACCATCTTGACCTGCCGCAGGTCGTCCTTGACGCCCTCGTCGCGCGGGATCGCGATCGTCCGGTCCTCGAACCGCGCCTTCATGCGCGGCATCCGGGCGAGATAGACCGCCTCGGTCGCCATGACCGCCTCGATCCGGTCCGCGCCGAACTTCTCCTGCATGTCCTCGGCAAGTTGCTGGCCGTTGCCGCGCGCGTCCATCTTGCCCGCCGCCCAGAGCGGCAGCGCGTCGCAAAGCCAGCAGAGGATGGCGAACTGGGCCCAGAACGGCACGTTGCGCATCTCCAGCCCCAGCCGGTTCTGGAGGACGCAGGCCGCATCCTCCTGCCCCGCCGCGATGGTCGAAAGGTCGTTGGTCCGGGCGAAGTCCTGCCCCCAGAAGCTGGGGCGATGCGGATCGAACAGCGCGACGACCGGCGCGAGTTCGCGCTCGATCCATTCCGCCAGCCAGGCTTCGCGCCAGGCGCGGACCTCGGCGCGCAGATTGTCGCCGATCGGCGCATCGGCGCTGTCGGCGGCGACCAGCAGCCCGCCCGCCGTGTCCCATTCCTTGCCCAGGGTCAGGCGGACGACGCGGTGTTCGGGCGTCATGCACGCGTCGATCGTCGCGGCGGGCAGGTAGATGCCCGACCCCTTGGCCGGGATGACGTCCAGTTCCTCGTCCGCGCCGTCCTGATAGGTCTTGCGCAGCTCGGCTTCCCAGGCGGCCTCGGCCTCCGGACTCCACGTCTTGCCGGTCCGCTGGCAGATGCGCTTGTACAGCCCCTCCGCCAGGGCGCGGGCGAGCGTGACCCGCTGCACGACGCCTGCGCGTTTCCCAGCGTTGATCTGTTCGATCAGTTCGTTGAAGGGATTGTCCGCGCCGTCGTGCGTCGAGATGACGATCACCCGCCCGCCCCACATGAGCAGCGCGAGCGCGGCCTTCAGCACGCCCCAGAAATCGTCGTGGAACGCGGCTTCGTCGATGATGACGACGCCCTGCATACCGCGCAGCGAGCGCGGCTTGGAGGACAGCGCGACAATCGACTTGCCGGACGGGAAATCGATGCGCAGCGACAGGATGCCGCGTTCCGACCCGTCGTCGAACAGAAACTCGTCCGACTGGGTCGCGGCCTCGTTGAACGCCTTGGCGAAATCGGCGCAATAGCCGATGAATTCGCGCGTCATGTCCTTGTTGTAGGCCAGGTAATAGACGTTCTGGGGCCGCTCGGCAGGCGATGCGGTCAGCACCGCGTCGGCGGCGAAGCCATAGGTCAGGCCGGTGCGTCGCGACTTTTCCGACGCGAACAGCGGGTTCGCACGGCTGAGTTCGATCGCTTCGACCTGATAGGGCAGCAGGACGGCGGTCGTCACGCCGCGAACCCAAGGATGCGGGTGCGGATCGCGGCCAGGGTCGCCTCGCTGGCGCCCGCCGCGCGGCCCGCCTCGGTCGCCTCCGCCGCCGCGCGTTCGCGGGTCCGGCGCGCCTCCTCCTCGCGAATCTTCGACTCGCGCTCGATGTCGATCTTGGACGAGCTGGTCACGTCCTTGACCGCCTTCGCCAGCCGCGACAGCGCCAGGATATCCGGCTTGCCGCCGTCCTCGTCATCCTCGGCGGGCGCGTCCTCGTCGGCGCTGGCGATCGGCAGGATCGCGCGCATCATGACGCTGGTCATGAGCTGGTTCATCATCCGGACCTGATGGTCGTCGGACGATCCGAACTCCTTGCCGAACGCCTGGGAAATGGTCTGGAGGCGGCGTTGCTGCTTCGCCAGCTCGGCGAAATCCTTGGCATAGCGCCCCACCGCCGAGCGCGACCGCTCGGTTCCCAGATCGCGCAGCAGCTCGCAGATATCGTCGATCGTCTGGCCGCGCCCGATCGCGTCGTGCACGGCATCCAGGACGCTCGGCGGCAGGCTCTTGAGGGAGGAGCGGCCAGCCATCACTCACCCGTTTTGTGGCGGTGGATGCCCTCGACCACGCTCAGGCCGCTGGCGACGTCGCGCCCGGCGGACAGGATGCGCGCGACGACGAACGGCCCCAGCCGCTCGGCCCGGACGAGTTCGGCGGCGGCAAGCCAGGTCAGCGAGTCGGCGACGTCGGCACGGGCGATGCGATGGCCCAGGCCGATGAGCAGCAGGTGGAGTTCGTCGTCGTTATGCTCGCCGCCGATCTCCTCCAGCAGGTCGAGGATGGCACGGCGGACGACGGCGGCGCGGGGTGGCGTCATCATTTGCGCAGCCCCTGCTCCAGCAGCGCCTGGAGATAGTCGTTGGTGGTGCCGAGCTGGCGCTGGATCGAGCCGATCCCGCCCTCCAGGCTGCCCATGCGCTCGCGCATCGACGCCAGTTCGGTCTGCAATTCATGGCGCGTCGGCGGCGATTTGCATTCGAGTTCGACCAGCGTCAGTCGTTGCGCATGATCGATCAGCTTGCCGTCGATCAGCGCGCATTTGGCGTCGAGCCGCGCCCCCAACTGGCTCAATTCGGTCTTCAGCGCGAACTGGTTGCGCAGCCAGAAGACGGCCAGTCCGATCAAGATTGGCGTCAGCGTCGACGCGATGGGCCAAATGACCCTGACATATTCCATCCAAAACACGCGTCGGTCCCCGTTGGCGTAATCGGGGACGGCGTGACACAATCGGGGTTTTCAGTCGGGGGGCGCTGGCGCAGCAGGGTCCGGAAACATCTCCAGTTGCCGCGTGTCGACCGGACGTCGCAGCACGAAGACGCGACCGTCGGGTTCGTCGTCCGTATCATTGGCGAGCTGCGAAATATAGCGGGCCGATGTGCGCAGGATGCGCGCCGCATCGTTGCGCGCCAGCCGCTTCTCGCGGACCGCCGCGATGACCGGCGCGCCGCGCGCCCGGAACAGCGCTTCGCGCGCGGTCGGAAACTCCACCTTTTCCCGGCCATAGACCCGTGCCAGCGTCTCGACCGTCTCGGTCGGCAGCACGTCCGCGAAGGGGCTCTTCTCCACCGCGATCGGGACATAGATTTTCTGCCCGCCGAAATGGTCGACGAGCCGCAGCGTGTTGGTCGCGCCGATATGCGCGGCCATTTCCAGCATGAAGGGCGTCCACCCGCGACCCGGCTTGGCGTCGTCCGGGATGGGCAGGTCGTCCAGCCGGGGCAGATCGTCAGCCATTGCCGTCCCCCCCGCGCAGCATCCGGCCCAGCAGCTTGATCGCCTCGTCGGTCTGGCGGTCGGTCCAGCGGGCGGCGGGCAGGTTCAGCCGCTGGCGCAGGAAAGCGTCGGCGGTCCGGCCCTCCACCCGGTTGACGACCAGCAGCTTGGCCCAGATCGCGTCGAGGACGGCGCGGCGGTCCGCCTGGGCGCAGGGCGGCGAACTCCATTCGACGCCTTCGCGCGCGGCCCACGCCTTCATCGCCTCGATCACCGCGATCGCCGCCTTGTGGTCGAGGAAGCGGACCGCATCCACCCCGGTCTGGCGCTTCACCCAGGCGTTGAGCGCCTTTTCCTCGGGGCATTCGACCGCGCGCAGCCAGTAGAGCGACCACCACAGTGCCCAGATCTTGCCGACATGCGCGCGGGTCGAGCCGACCGGGCGCGCCGAGCGCGCCGCGCCGTTGCCCCGGATCGCGGTCAGCACCTTGTCCATGTCGGTCAGGGTCATGCCGGTCAGCGACGGCTTGCCGGTGACGCGGAGCTGCACCGCGCGGCGATCGTCCTCGTCCAGCCCGGCGTCGCGGGCGGCGGCGAAGATGGCGCGGCGACGCGCGGTCATCGGATCGACGGTCATGCGCGCACCTCGGCATGACCGGGGGACGCCAGATCGAGCGCGGTCCGGCAGCGCCCGCATTCCGCCGAGCAGCGCCCGACCAGCCAGGACGTGCCGCCGCACCCCGGACAGATGGTCGCGGGACCATGGTACAGCACCACCCCGCCACGGGCCGGTCGCACCGCGTCATCGGCCAGCGTGACGGGCAGGACGAGCAGCGCGGCGCGGTCGCGGTGCCGGGTGGTGCCGCCCCAGAACGCCTCGCCGGTGGACAGGCAATAGGCGTCGGGCCAGCGGCTGGTGGTGAACCGCACCCCCGGCTTGGAGCCGCCGGGCGAGGTGTCCGCCACCATCGCGCGGTATTCGGTCTTGAAGCCCAGCGTCCCGTCGAACAGGAACGGGCCCGGCGGACATTCGGCCAGCGTGACGCGGCCCAGCGGGTCAGTCATCGGACGTGTCTCCGAAGGCGCGCAGCCGGTCGACCAGCGCGCGAAAGTCGGGATGGAGTTCGCACCGCGCCTCGGCCCGGCGCAGCGCGGTGTGGATGGCGGGATGGCCGCGCCGCATGACCCGCCCGATCGCGGGTAGCGATGCGCCCGTCGCCTCGCGCATCGCCAGGATGGCCGCCTGCCGCGCCAGGACCAGCGGCTTGGTGCGGCACTGGCGCAGCATGTCGTCGACGCTGTGCCCCGTGGCGATCGCGGCGGCGGCGAGGATCTCGCCGAGCTGGCGATCCGGCGCGGCGGTCATTGCAGCGTCCCCCGAACCGCCCGGGGATCGGGCGCGCTCATCGCGTCGGCGACCAGCCCCAGCAGCCGGTTCACCCCGGCGACCGACAGCGAGGCGACCAGCATCGTCCCGTCGCTATGCCGCAGCGACAGCGAGACGATCGCCTCGTCGCCGACCCCGTCGAAGCCGACCGCGATCCCCCCGACCTGCCCGGCCTGGGGCGCGGCCCGGTCCTGGGCGATGGCGGCGGTGAAGCCGCGCATCGGCACCATGCGGATGGTCCTATCCATGGGATCGCTCCGCCCCCCGGTCGAGCGCCTGCGCGTGGAGAAGCTGGGCAACGGTCAGCTCCATCGCAAAGGCGGTGGCGTGGTCTTCGTCCAGCGTGACCATCATCGTGCCCGTGGGGCAGACGACGGTGACGCCGATGACTAGCCCGACGCCCGGCATGGTCACGATGCGGACGCCGATCCCGGTCGTGTCCTGGGGATCGGGCGAGACGGCGACGGGCGCGACGATGATCGGGCTTCCCGCCATCGGCGCGTCGATGCGGCGGTGAAGGACGCTCATGCGTGTTCCTCCACCATGCGGGCGACTTCGCCGGTCAGGCGGTGGCGCTGATGCGTGGCGAGCCTGCCCAGGTCGGCGGCTTTCTTCTCGATCCCCTCGAACAGGTCGCGCAGGACCAGCCCGGCGACGGTCTGGGACGTGTCGGTGCGGCGCGCCTCGTCCGCCAGGGCGGACAGGTTGCGGCGCATGATCTCCAGATCGGCGCGGCCCAGCGGCTTGTTCGCGGCGATCGCGGCGGACACATCGGAAACGAGGTTTTGCAGGTCGGTTGCAAGCGTCATTCAATCCTCCTGTGCGTGGGGATGGTCGGTGTTGTTGGGGCAGGTCGGGCAGGTCCGGGCGAACTGGACGTGGAGCCAGTTGGCGGACCGTTCCCGGCGGCGATTTCGCAGGCACGTCTTCAGCGGCATCTGGCCGTAAAGCGGGCAGATCACTTCCTCGGCGGACAGCGTCGCGCGGACGAGCTGTTCGGCCTCCGGATACGATCCGGCATAGCTGCGGTTGATGAGGCGGCTGACATAACCGGCGGACTTGCCGAGCTGGGCGGCGACGTCGCGCTGGTTGGTCCGGTCGCAGGCGTCCGCCAGGACCACCACCCAGGCGGGCGGCTCCGGCGTCCAGGCGGCGAGCGCCTTGTCGCGGTTGGAGTGGTTAACGAACATGGTTACCCTACCCCCCCGCCCGAATTGACGGTCGTCGACTTTTTCCGGAGCGAGACGGCCCCCGGCGAAATATCGACCCGGCGACCATTGTTGTTGTCGAGGATGACCATCTTGCCGTCCGGGCGGGTGGTGGTCGGGCATTTGGGCCCCGTGTTGCGGGCGAGGCGATACACGCTGGTCCGTCCCGTCTGGCGGAAGCCGCGTTCCACCATCTGGACGTACTTGGCCCGCTGAAGCTGGTCGATGAAGGTGGCGACGGCCCGTGGCGAGGCATTCGTCGTCATTTGCAGGGTAGGCGCGTCGAACGTCTTCAGGACGCGCATCGCGGTCCAGATGCGCTGGCGGGCGCTGCGTTCGCGGATATTGGTCTTCGCCATTTCGCTCCGTCCATCCGGGGGCGTGTCGAGGGATCGGTCCTTGAGCCGAAAGCGCAGCGGCTTGTCCGCACACCGGATGATCGCGCCGCGATCCTGCCAGCGCTTCAAAGCCGTATGGACCGTGTCGTAGGAGCCGGGGCACGCGGCCAGCAGCTCGGGGATGCTGGGCGGCGTGATCGCGGATCGCAGGGCGGACCAGAGCGGACCGGCAACCTGCAATCGGACCCGGGGCGTGCCCTTCGTGGTCAGCAGCTTCACGACGCCTTCCGGATGGGAATGTCGCCGGTCGAGAACGGACGGTGGCCCCAGGTCGCGCGGTCGATCGCGGTCATGCCGTTGGACATGGCCTGGGACTGGACCTCCTGGAGGTTGGTCACGATCCGGCGCGTCACGCCCTTGGTCGCGCGGACGATCGCGTCGACCAGGTCGTCCGCCACCTGGACGCGCGGGCAGTAATAGTCGCGCAGCAGGCAGGCGTCGGCGAGGCTGGACGGCTGGGCGGGGCGTGGCGACCAGGACGCGATTGTCGAACCGCTCCCAGTCCTTGAGCTTGGCGGGGAGCGCTTCCTCCCCGATCAGCATGACGGGCACTCCGCCATGGTCGTGAATGTCGCGGATGATCTCGACGTTCTTGCGGTGAACGACATAGTCGGTTTCGTCGACGATGACCGGCTGCGGTGCGACCAGAAGCTGCTCGATCACCTGATCCAGCAGTTCGTCGGCGGTGCGGCCCAGCCGCGTGATGCCCAGATCCTGGGCGATCGCGCGCAGCATCGACTTTTGCGTCCAGGTCGAGCGGGCGACGACATAGGCCGCGTTGAACCGGGCGGCGATCGTCGCGGCGGCGACCGACTTGCCATAGCCGGACGGGCCGTACAGCAGCCCCAGGCGCGGACTCCCCTGCGGCGCCTCCTGACAGCGCATCATGGTCGCAAGGCCCAGGCGCATGTTGGTGAGCTGGGCGGGTTCATGGATGTTGGTCAAAGCGAACTCTCCTTGAGGGATGATGCGGCGGGCGGATTGCGCCGCGCGGTGAAGTCGGCGGTCAGCAATTTGTGAGCGCGGTATTCGGTGGACTGGGTGAAGATGCGGGCGCGCGAGAGGGCGTCCGGATCGACCGCCTGACCGGCATCGTGGTCGGCCAGGACGCGGTCGGCCTCGGCCATGCGATCCTCGAAACTGCGCGGGGGCCGGGCGGCGGGGCCGGGATAGCGCATCTCGGCGGCATCGATGGCGCTGCTGCTGGGCAGGACGGCGGGCGCATCGGCGATGCTGGCGAGGGTCGGCGTCTGATGCTCGACCGTCCGGACCGGCAACGCGACCAGCTTGCCCGCCTGCTCGGCGTCGCGGCGAAGCACCGCGTTGCGCGCATTCTCGAACGAGAATCGCCGCCGCTTCTCGCGCAGCTCGGCGCGCTGGGCGTTGATGAGCTTGGCCTGATCGCGCCGCGCCTCGACCGCGAAGTCGCGTTCGGACAGGCCGGACCGCTCGGCATTGACGGCGGTCCCGATATACCGGTTGTCCTCGTCGAACACGAACAGCGCGCCCAGATCGTCCTCGTCCCGGCGGATCGTCACCGTGCGGCCGACATGCGCGGCGAGCGGCGGCGTCCAGTAGCGGCCCTTCTTCCAGGTGATGCCGCGTTTCGTGACCTGCGCGGTCCCGACCAGCGCCGACAGCAGCAGCTTGAGCGCGCCTTCGTCGGGGGCTCCCCGCGCCGATCGCGGCGAGTTGGTCCACCGCGCCATCGGCGACGCGCCCAGGCTGGAATGCGTCCGGACGTGATAGACGCCGTCCAGCCAGTTGTTGATGATCGCCTGCAACTCGTCCGCCGTCAGTTCGGGGACGATGACCGGACGCTTGGTTTCCTTGCGGGCACGGGCGCGCAGCCGCTGGGCCTCGGCGACATTGTGGCCGATATAGCCGCCCAGCAGTTCGGCGCGCTCGCGGGTGAAGGTGCCGAACATGCGCTCGACGAACGGCTTCTTGTCACCCGATGCGGGCGGGACCGGATCATGGACGATGCCGATCAGTTCGCAGGCCGAGCGGATGGTGGCGTTGATGTAGCCGGAGCCCTGATCGGTCCGCAGCACTTCGGGCATGACGCCCCAGGCGGTCATCGCGGCGACCAGCGTCCGGCGGACCGACTGGGCGGATTCGCTGTCGACGACCAGATAGAAGGTGCGGCGCGACCAGACGTCGACGATGCCCAGGATCGACTTGCGGCCCTCCTTGGTCATGACGTCCGCCTTGGTGGTGTCGATCTCCCAAATCTGATGGGCGTAGGACACGCTGGCATCGGCGCGGCCCAGGGCGATGCGGTACTTGCTCTTGTACAGGTCGGGATCGCGGACGCTGGCCAGCAACGCGGGCTTGGTCGCCTCCAGCTTGGATATGAAGCGGCGGACGGTGCGGATCGACGGCACCGGATCGAACCGCGCGGTCAGCAGCTCCAGGACCCCGGTCGCCGACAGGTCGCGCTCGGCGATCCATGCCTCGACCGCATCGGCGGCGTCGGGGTTGCGGGTGAAGAAGTCCGAGCCCTTGGGCCGTCCGCGCTGCCCGGCGACCGGCTGGGCGGCGGTGCGGTCGGCATAATCGCGCCGCGCCGCCTCGGGCAGGTCGGCGACGGCGAACAGGCGACCGCCGCCGACGCCCTGCCGACTGATCCAGCGCCACTCGCCCCGGCTGGCCCGGTTGGCGACCGCCGTCCGGTTGGTCGGCAGCCCCTCCAGCTCCAGCGACGCGATCTCCTGCGCGGACAAATATTCGCGACCCAGCAACGTCATGCGCGGGTCTCGGTCCGGGACATGCCGTGCGGCTTGCGAAAGCGGGCTTCCGTCCGGTAGTTATCGACAGGTTGCGGCCGTTTGCGTGAGCCGTCCTCATTGTATCGGGTGGGCCAAATGACCTTGGGGTGTTCGTCGAGTTCCGCCGCAATCGCCGCTTCTGCGGCGCGACGTGGCACGACGAGCGCCCGCCGCAAGGCGTCCTCCTTGATCCCCGCATCACGAGCCACTGACGACAGCGTGCGACCACGCCGCCGTACAGCAGCTTTGATGTCTTCAGGATGCCAGTCTTGCAGCATTTGACGTGCGACGACCTCAGATTTGGTGTGAACACACCATTAAATCCATCATATTTGATGTCAACAGACATCATAATTGATAGGTGCGCCCATGCCCTGGTCTGAGGCAGCGGCGCAGATGCTCCTTGAGATGCTGAAGGGGCGCAGCCAGCAGGAGGCAGCGGAGGCGGCGGGCGTGTCGATCGCCACGTGGCAGAGGACCGTCGCAGGCGCGCGGGAGCCGACGATTTCGGAGCTGGAGAGGCTGGCCGGGCTTCTGCCCGCTGACGGGTTGCCCAAATTGCTGGCGTCGGCGTTCGGGGGCACGTCCTTTGCCCAGCCGAAGATCGCGCAGACGGTCGCGACCGTCACGGCCAAGGCCTCGGAGGGCTTCGTCCAGGTGCCGGTGCATGACGTCCAGGTCGCCGCCGGTGCGGGACGGCTGATCGATCGACTACCGCCGCCCATCTATCATTGGACATTCTCGCGGGACTGGATGGAGGCGAACCTGAAGGGCGTCGGCCAGCTCGTCATGGTCGAGGTGTCGGGCTCCAGCCAGGAACCGGAGCTATCGGACGGCGACCTCGTCGCGGTCGACCTCGACCAGTCACGGCTGCGCGAAGGGCTGTTCGTCGTTCGCCTGGATGACCTGCTGGTCATCAAGCACATCCAGGTCGATGGCCGCATCGTCCGGCTGATGAGCCGGAACCCGCTATATGATCCGGTCGAAATCGACCTGCACGAACCGGGGATCGACGAGCGGTTCGAGGTGGTCGGACGTGCGGTGTGGGCGAGTAAGATGTTGTAAGCATCAATAAGATCGGTTCGGGGAACCATCTAACTGATGTGCTTGGGGGGTCGATGTTCAAAGTCCATATCGCTTTGGAAAAGGGCGGCATTCAGTCATTTGTTGACCAGGTCGAAGCTATTGCTTGGGTTTATCGGGAACGGGATGCGATCGATGTCATGCTAAGCGGGCATGGCGAAGCGACTGCATCTTCAGCGATAAGGGCGATCCGTGACGCTTGGGACAGATTGGCGAGCGTCGTTGGAAACAATGCTCTATTAGCTCAGGGTCTGCCTGGTGATCTTCATGCCGAGGCAGGGATAGTAACGATGGGGTCTCCATCTGGAGAGGCGCTCTACCACATCTTCCTTGAGCATGGCGTCGACGCGTTGGAAGGGGCCGCATACGCCGCAGACATTCCCGTTCAGGATTTGAACTGGGGCAAACTCGATGTGATCGTCGGAATAGAAATTTATCGACAGAGGATGACTTCGTTCAACCCTGTTCCGATGGCCGTCAGAAATGATGTGAAGGACATTCAGAGCCAGCTTGACGGATTGCGTCAACGATTTGCCTCGGCAATGGGTGAACTGGAAAAGCTAAGCGCCGCTGCCGCGTCTGGTTTGGCTACATCCGCGAGCGCGGTCAAAACATTGTCCGCGACGATCGATTCCGCGACTGCTGACGTGAATGCCCATAAGATTGAATTGCAAGCAAGTTTGGGAGATCATTTTAACACGTCGACTGAATCTCTGGATGCCTTATCCTCAAAGGCGAACACCATCGTACAGGATGCAAGCCAGGCTCTCGACGATTGGCGAAAATCACAGATGGAATATATCAGGATTGCGCAGCCCGCAGAGCTTTGGGGTGAGCGAAAGTTGCTTCATGAGAAATCTGCTAAGGGATATGCAATTGCTTCCATTGCCCTCGGAATAGCCGGAACAATCGCGACACCCTTTGTATCTCACTACGCGTTCGGTAGCGCGCGATCCATGCTGGCGGATGCCGTTCCGGGAAGCGCAGAAAAAGCTTCGGCTCTTGCGCAGGCGGGTATCAGACCCACGCTGCATTTCGAGTTGATATTCGCCGGAGCAACTACGCTCTTTTGGCTGACGATGTTTTTCTGGCTCATGCGTATACTTGTCCGCCGATACTCATCCGAGCAGCGGCTTGCGACCGATGCTAGCGGGCGTTCGGCCATGACCTCGACGTATCTAGGTCTTATTAAGGAAGGGGCTGCATCGGACGCGGAGCGTCCGATCGTGCTGGGCGCGCTGTTCCAACCAATCTCGTCGCAGTCTGCAAACGATGACGGCCCCCCTGCCACGTCGATGGCATCGATCGTCGCCGCGATCGTCGCGGGCAAAGGCGGATGAACGGCAAGCTTACCGCCTTGCTGGCAAGTATGGTGATCGGTGGGGGCGCCGCGATAGCTTCGTCGACGTTGTTCTTTGATGAGCAACCCGACCTCGCCGCCTGCGAAGCCCATGTCCGCGCCAACCTTCCCGCCGGGCAGGACTTCCGCCGCCTGGACGTCACGCGGGAAGACACCCCCGCGCTGACCCCGGCGGCGTATCGGGAGCAGGCCGGGGCTTCGGCGTCGGTCCATGGCCTGGGCGAGGCGGAGCGGTTGCGGGACCTGCTCGACGACATGAAGGCGGAGGCGGGCAAGCTCGCCCTGCGGCGGATGGTGCTGACCTATCAGCTCGCGGGCGAGACGCCGCCGCGCCAGCAGATTTGCGCCTTCCGCCTGGTCGAAGGCAAATTGGAAAGCGCGAAGGCACTGCATGAGCAGGCGACGACCGTCACGGGCAAGGCGCTGGACACGCTGGCCGACCTTCAGAAGCGGCCCCGGCAGTCCCGCCCGAAATATTCATGCTGTCTCTGATCGCCGCGATGGCGGCCCAGGCGCTCACCTGCACGCCGATCGCCGTCGATGGCGACACGCTGCGATGCGGGCGGGAGCGGATTCGGCTGCTCGCGATCGACGCGCCGGAAATGCCGGGGCATTGCCGCAAGGGACGGCGCTGCGTCCGGGGCAATCCCTTCGCCTCCAAGGCGTCGCTGTCCGAGGCATTGCGGCCACCGTTCCGCATCCGGCGCGTCGGGCTGGATCGCTACGGTCGGACGCTGGCGACGGTGGCGGGGGCTCGCGGCGATTTGTCGTGCTGGCAGTTGCAGGCCAGGCAGGCGCGCTATCGACGCGACTGGGACGATGGTGGCATGGTGGAGCGGCTATGTCGGTGAAGCTCGAACGGCTGTGGATCATCCTGTCGCTGGCCGTGCTGGTGTTCGCCTGGGCGACCCGTCCGGCGCTGGCGCTGGCCCGCTGGCTCGGCCTGCTCTGACCCGGCCTGCCCAGGTCGCTGCACCGCTTCCGAATATGACCGGCAGGAGGGGCGCTCGACGCTTCGCCCCTTCCATGGGTCGCGCCCAGGCCGGATCGCGGCTGTAGGGGCCTGTACAGCCTGTACACGGCATATGTCGTCGCGGGACGCATCCGCCATCTGGACAACCCGACCCGACTTGATCCATGTTCATGTTCTGTTCTTATGGGAGTCGGAACATTGAAACAGAATTTCGGACTGTGGCTGGTCGCCCAGCATCAACGCGAGGACTGGGTGGGGCTGTTTGCATTTCAGGCGCGCCGGGATCGTGCTTTCCCGCTGGAGGCCGATCCGGCGGGCGTGCGGGCCTATCTGAAGACGAAGGGTGCCGACGCCGACGCGATCGACATGCTGGAGACCGCCGCCCTGGAATGGGGCCGGGCATGAGCGCGCGGGCGGCCTTGGGGGAGGTGGCCCTCGATCCTCTGCTCTACCCGACCGACGAGAATCCCCGCTGGCGTTTGCGGGTCTTCGACAATTGCTGGCCATGGCGGGCGACCCGGCGCGAGGCGCTGCGCGATGCGATCATGAGCCGGAACGCGCGCCGATGCCCGGACGACCGGCTCATCTACCTGGACGCGGCGGCGGCGATCCAGCGCGACCCGCCGCACCGATATGACCAATGGAAAGCACGGTCGAAGCGCTCACATCAATTTATCGAGTAAGTTTCCCAAAATGGGAATATTGGCCGGCCGAAGAACTCTCTACTGCAATCGATAGTATCTTTCAGGGCCGGTTGTAAGGCGATTTTGCCCAATTAGATTCCGCTGGCTCGCAGCATCGACGAGCCACCTGAACGGGAGGAATTCATGGCATTTGAATCTGGTTTGTACGCAATTCGATTTGTCACGCCGTTTGGTGGGGGTGCTGGAGTGGGGTATTTCCATAATGGACAATTGCGCGGCGGCGACAGCATGATGGCCTATGTCGGCACCTATCATGAGAGCAATGGTCGCATAACCGCCGATGTACGTTCCTATAAGCATACGTCGGTGCCGGGAATGGCTTCGGTGTTTGGGGTGGACGAGGTTGATATTCACCTCGAAGGCTCGGTGAGTGGCGACAATGCGACACTCACCGGCACAGCGCCCCAGGCCCCAGGCGTCAGGTTGCAGGTGTCGCTCCAGCGACTTCAGGATTGATCCCAGGCCGGGCCGTGCATAGTGGTGCACCGGCCCGGCCTCACTGAAGCCGCGAACGGCTGATCCCCTCGTGCCCCAGCGGCAGCCGACAATCCTCTAGAGAAATACGTGGTTCGGGGGGCGCTGGCGCAAGCCGCCCCGGCACCGCGCGCCGCTTATGTCGGCGGGCATGGCACCGCCCCCGATCAAGATCCTGCGTCCCGGCACCTTCACCGATATCCACGGTACGAAGGTCACCTTCGCCCAGTCCGACCTGGACGAGCTGATCGCCTCCTATGACGCGCAGAGCGATCCCGCGCCGCTGGTCGTCGGGCATCCGAAGATCGATGCGCCCGCCTTTGGCTGGGTCGGCAGGCTGGCGATGGAGGACGGCGTTCTGGTCGCCCACCCGTCCGAAGTCGCGCCCGCCTTCGCCGAGGCCGTCCAGGCCGGGCATTACCGCAAGATTTCCCCCCAGCTCTATCCGCCGTCGAGCCCCGCCAATCCCAAGCCGGGCCGCTGGTATCTCCAGCATGTGGGTTTCCTGGGCGGCGCGGCCCCGGCGATCAAGGGCCTGGGGACGGTCGCCTTTTCCGACGCTCCGGCGGGCGTCGTGACCCTTTCCATCGACGACGAGGACACCATGACTGACACCACGACGGAGGCGGTCGCCTTCGCCGAGCGCGCCGCCGCGCTGGACGATCGCGAGAATGCGATCAGGGCCCGCGAGGAGGAGCAGGCCCAGCGCGAGGCCGAACGGGCCCAGCGCGAAAGGGCCGATCGCCACGCCACCCATGTCGCCTTTGCCGAGGGGCTGATCGCCGACGTGAAGCTGGCCCCCGCCGGTCGCGACAAGGTGGTCGGCCTGCTCGACCTGCTCGACGCCAGCCAGCCCGTGTCGTTCGGCGAGGGCGACGCCAACCAGATGACCCCGGTCGCCGCCTTCATGTCGCTGTTCGACGGCGCGCAGCCGGTCATCGCCCTGGGCGAGGCCGCGCCCCGCGATCGCAAGCCCGCCGACGCGGCCAGGCCCGACGAGATCGCCCGCCGCGCCCGCGCCTATGCCGATGCCCAGGCCAAGGCGGGCAAGCCGATCACCATCCAGGCGGCGGTGCGTCACGTCAAAGCCCATCCCGACGCCTGACCGCGCGGACCCATCCCGACTTAACGACAGGAGCTAACGACCATGGCTGGCCGCACGGACGGACTGACCAAGAATTTTCGCGCCGGAGCGGCCATCGCCCCGTATCTCATCCTCAAATTCGGGGCCGACGACCAGACGTTGCTCCCCGCCGCCGGTCCCACCGACGACCTGATCGCGACCAGCACCGAACTGGCCGCCGTCCAGGGCGAGCGGTTCGACGCGGCGCTGGGCGGACTGCCCGAGGTGCGGCTGGGCGGCAATGTCGGGCGCGGTCGACCGATCACGTCCGATGCCCAGGGCCGCGCGGTCGAGGCCGCGCCCGCCGCCGGGGTGCGCGTCCGCATCATCGGCTTCTCGCTGGCGACCGGCGTGCTGGGCGACGTGGTCGCCTATCGCCCCGCGCCCGGCTTCATCACCGGCTGATCCCGCCCCTTTCAACCCGCCTTCACGACGCTTTCAGGACGCTTACCCATGGCCCAGTCGCCCTATCCGATCGATCCCGACCTCACCGCGATCGCCATCGCCTACAAGAACCAGAGCTACATCGCCGATATCGTGCTGCCCCGCATCACCGTGGGGAAACAGAACTTCACGTTCATGCAGTATGGCATCGACACGTTCTTCAACACGCCCGAAACCCTGATCGGTCGCCGCAGCCAGGCGAACCAGGTCACGATGGACGGCGTCGAAATCCCCGACGTGACCGAGGATCACGGCCTGGAGTCGCCCGTTCCCCAGGCCGACGTCAACAACGCGGACGAGCGGTACGACCCGCTGGGCAACGCATCGGCGCTGACCTCCGAACTGATCGAGATCCGGCGCGAGATCCGCGCGGCGTCGATCATCTTCAACCCGGCGACCTATGACCCGAACCTGCGCGTCACGCTGGCGACGACCGACGCGCTGGACAATCCGAACACGGATGCGGTCACGCTGATTTCGGACGCGCTCGACAAGCCGCTGCTCCGCCCCAACCAGATGACCTTCGGCCAGCGCGGCTGGACCAAGTTCCGCCGCAACGCGGGCGTCATCAAGGCCATTCGCGGCACGAACGGCGGCGGCCTCGTCACCCGCCAGGAAGTCGCCGAGCTGTTCGAGGTCAACGAGGTGGTCGTCGGCCAGGCGTTCGGCAACCAGGCGCGCAAGGGCCAGGCCGCGCAGATTTCGCGGCTGTGGGGCAACCATCTGGCGCTGACCTACAAGGCGCCGGTGCTGTCGCGCGAGACGCCGACCTTTGCGGGCACCTTCACCTGGGGCGACCGCGTGGCGTCGCAGCGCGAGCTGAAGCCGGGCGAAATGGGCCTGCGCGGCGGCACCGCGGTTCTGGTCGGCGAGAGCGTCAAGGAACGCGTGATCGCCGCCCAGGCGGGCTATTTCTTCGAGAACGCCTTCTCGGCGAACTGATCCCCCGGCGCGGGCGGCACCGCGTCCGCCCGCGCCCAACCCCGGAACCATCATGAGCTACCCCTACAAAGTCGCGCGGACCGTCATCTTCAAGGGCGAGGAATACGCGCCCGACACGCCGATCCGCTTCGACATGGACGATCGCGACGAGGAAGAGGCGTTCGACGGCCTGCTCGCCAGCGAGGCGATCCTGGACGATCCGGTCTTCGCCGAGACGATCCAGCTTCGCGAACAGGCCGCCGCCACGGCCAGCGGCGGTTCGCAGAACCCGCCGCCCGCCGACGACGCCCAGACGGTCCCCCTGTCCAAGCTGCGCAAGCCCGAACTGCTCGAACTGGCGGAGAAGGAACAGGTCGAGCTGCCGCAGGATCCGACCGTCCAGCAGATCATCGCCGCCATCGAGGCGAAGCGTGCGGCGGCATGATCGCCACGATCACCAAGCAGCCGGGCGAGACACTTCGCCCGGCTGTCGCCTTTTCCGGCAACGCTTCGATCGCCGCGATCCGCGCCGTGACCGTTACCGCACGGGGCCTCGTGCCCGGCGCGCCCGCGCTCGTCGCCAGCGCCACCGTCTCCGGCGGGGTGGTCACGCTGGCGCTGTCGGGCGGCGGCGACGGCGAACGCTATGCCGTCACGGTCCGCGCCGACGACCTGGGCGGCCAGACGCTGGAGAGCGAGATCGAGGTCGTCGTCCTCGAATCGAGCTGGGCGACGCCGGACGGCGGCGCGGGCTGGTTGCCGATCGCGGCGTTCGTCAAGCGCTTCACCCTGGACGAGGTGGTGCGGATGACCGACCTGGACGGTTCCGGCCGGATCGATCGCGACCTGCTGGTCGGCGCGCTGGTCGATGCCCAGGCGATCGCCGAGTCGCATATCGCCAGCCGCTACGCCCTGCCGCTGGCGACGGTGCCGCGCATCCTCGAAATGGCGGTGGGCGACCTCGCCCG
The DNA here is from genome assembly GCF_030819175.1 of Sphingomonas sp. SORGH_AS_0879. Taxonomy (NCBI): domain Bacteria; kingdom Pseudomonadati; phylum Pseudomonadota; class Alphaproteobacteria; order Sphingomonadales; family Sphingomonadaceae; genus Sphingomonas; species Sphingomonas sp. SORGH_AS_0879. The sequence continues at coordinate 611,626 of NZ_JAUTBJ010000002.1, read as the reverse complement.
TGCCCGGCTCTACCCGCGCGGCGCGCCGGAGGGGATCGCGGACCAGGCCAAGGCGGCGATGGCGCTTCTCGTCCGCATCCAGGACGGCAAGGCGACGCTCGGCCTTCCCGCCGCCGCCGCGCCGATCGAGACGGCCAGCGACACGCCGATCGTCATCGCCCCCGGTCGCCGCGCCTATCCGGACGGCCTGGACGGCTATTGATGGTGGATATCGCCTTCACGATCCGGGAGGACGTCACCGCCGCGATGAACCGGATGGCGGCGGCGGGCGCGGACATGACCATCGCCATGAAGGACATTGCCGGGCACCTCGCCGACACCACGCGCGAACGGTTCGAGACCGAGACCGACCCGACCGGCAGGAAGTGGACGCCGTCGCGCCGCGTGATCGAGCATGGCGGCAAGACACTGACCCTGTCCGGCGACCTGGGCAATTCGATCGCCGAGGACTGGGGCCCCGACTTCGCCGCCGCCGGGCCGGAGCGATCGGGGGGTGCGGGCGTGTACGCGCTGATCCACCAGACCGGCGGCGAGATCCGCCCGCGCGAGAAGAAGGCCCTGTCCTTCGGTGGCCGCATCGTTGCGAAGGTCATCATCCCCCGGCGTTCGTATCTCGGTTTCAACGATGTGAACGCGGATTACACGATCGGCGCGCTGGCGCGTCACCTGGGCTTCGGAGCCGCCTGATGCTGACCCTCAATCCCATCGTCGCGGCGCTACGCACGGGGTTCAAATCGGTGGAGGGCGTGCTGGAGGCGCCCGCCCAGTCGGACCTGCCCCGCGCGCTCCCCGCCCTGTTCGTCGTACCCGCCAGCGACGCCGCCGAACCGAATAGCCTGTCCGGCAAGCGCGACCAGCGGGTGACGTTCGACTTCTCCGTCCTCGTCACCGTCGCGGCCCGGATCGGCCAGGGACAGGTCTCCGACGAGCTGAAGACGGCGGAGGACCGCGTGATCGAGTTGGTCGTCGGCTGGACCCATCCCGACGCGTCCGGCCCGGTCGACTATGTCGGCGGGCGACTGGCGAATGTCAGCGCTGGCAGCGTGACGTGGGAGATTCGATTGCGGTGTGCGTATCGGTTGCGCAAAGCTTAAATTGCATCTTACATCTGCCTTCTAGGTTAAGGGGTTGATGATGCAGACTATCCGCCTTGAGCATGGTGAGTGGACATTCGATGACACAGACCCGCTAGGCCCACCTGGGGGATTCGGCGAGGTGTTTCGCGGCAATGGCGGCGGCCAAGACGTCGCAGTGAAGCGATTGAAGCTATCAGCGGGTGCAGCTTCTCATCGCGAACTAAAGATCGGAGCAGATTTAGCAGGGAAGTCTCACGATCATATCGTTCCAATTTTAGATTTTGGCCAAGATGCGGACAGTGATCGATACTTTTTGGTCATGCCAATCTGTGAGCTCAGTCTACAGCAAAAACTCCAAAGGGACGGACCCCTCGAACTCGATGAAGTTAAGCGCGCTGCCCATGATATAATATCTGGCTTGTTGGAGGTTAAACATATCGTTCATCGGGATCTGAAGCCAGGGAATGTCCTTTGGCATAACGGTCGGTGGAAGATTGCGGATTTTGGCATCGCAAAATTCGTGGAAGATGCAACGTCGCTAGAGAGTCTTCGTACATCGCTGACACCAGCTTATGCGGCCCCTGAGCAATTCAGAGGCGAGAGGCCGACAAACTCTACTGATATATACGCCCTTGGTTGTATCATTTATGCGATGCTCGCGGGGCAACCTCCCTTCATAGGGGACAGAGACGACGTCCAAGAAGCCCATCTGAATCGTGCCGCGCCGACGATACCTGGAAACGACACTAGACTAGCGGGCTTCGTAGCGACGATGTTGCGAAAATCCCCTGGATCTAGGCCATCCCTTGAAAGATGCGCTAGCGTAATCACGTCTGTGCAATCTGCCGCACCGTCCGCTTCAAGGGCCGCACTTGCTGCCGCCGGTCATGCCGTATCTCTGGAGGAAGCGGCTGCGGAGGCAGACCGTACGGCGAGACAAGCCGCGATCGAAGCTCGAACGAGCATGTTGACGGAAGCGCAAGGAGAAATTTCGGCGATTATCAAGAGGCTTTTCGACACGATCGAGATTGAAGCGGATACGGTGAAGCGAGGGTCGAGTTATATCACCCTGGGGCCTGCCACATTATCTTTTGAAGCGCCTCGCCCTCATTTCGGTGTTGCAGCCCCCCCGCCGGTCGACACCTACGGCCATGGTTGGGATATCGTCACAAACGCATACCTCACTCTGCGAGCCGACCGAGGCTTTGCCACTAACTATGATCCTGGACTGTACGTCTTCAGTGTAAGCTTGGTTTACTGCAAGACTGACACGGATGCGGAATACCGCTGGCGTGAAATTTCATTCCATGAAATATTTTCGCACCGCGGCCATTCAGATCAGCCGTTCTATTTGAATCCTTTTGAAAGGGATTTCAGTTTAGCGATCTCACAGGTAATGGGGAAGCATCAGGTCGCTCATGGGCCTATCGTAATCGACAGCGAGGATGAAGGAAATTTTCAGGATCGTTGGCTGAATCTGTTTGCGAAAGCTGCCGACAGGAGGCTTTCTCCGCCAAGTACATTACCGCTTACTTCAAGTTTTTTCTCATGAAGCAGGGCGGTCAGGCCTGAGGGAGACCATAGCGCTTTCGGTCAAATAGACTTTTACATACGGGGGCACCAACGCAAGCCGCGCGCGCGCGTGAAATCCGGTTTGGTCATCGGCACAATCTCGCAAGGATCGCTGACCGATGGCCGCCGCGCCGAAATCCTCCCAGGCGAAAGCCACCCAACCCCGCCCGGTCGATGAGGCCGGGCGGACGCTCGACCGGTGGGGCCTGCCCCTGTCGGGGCCCGCACGCCTCGCCGCGCTGGACGGCAAGCCCGATCCCGCGCTCGCCGAGTCCGCCGACCAGCCTGCCGCCGAACCCGCCGCCCAGGGCGATGCCGGGTCCGCCGACGCCAACCCCGACACCGCGAAGGGCTGACCATGGTCGACGCCACCAAAGTCCTCTTCTTCAAGAAAGAGGCCACCTACGGCACCGATGCCGCGCCCACGGGTGCGGTCAACGCGGCGCTGACCCGCAACTTCGCCGCCAAGCCGGTCGTCGTCGACCGTATCCAGCGCAACCTGGATCGCCCGGTGCGCGGCAGCTCCAAGGATGCGCCGTCCAACGAACGCCAGACCTACAGCTATGAGCTGGAGCTGGCGGGCTCCGGCGCGGCGGGGACCGCCCCCGCCTGGATGGAGCATCTGGAGGCGTGCGGCATGGCCGCCCCCGTCCTGACCGCCAACACCAGCGCGGTGCAGCGGTTCGCCCCGATCGGCGCGGTCCTGTCGTCGGCGACGGCCTATCACTGGCACGGCAACCAGAAGCGCGTCGGCCTGGGCGGACGCGGGACCTTCGGCTGGGATTTCACCGCCGGGGCCTATCCGTTCATCAAGCTCGACATGACCGCGCTGCTCCCGGCGGCGAACGCGATCGTCGACGCGGCCCCCGGCACCGTGGCGTTCGACCAGTGGAAGGACCCGGTCGAGATCAACACCGCGAACACCGACTTCCTGCTCGACAGCTATGCGGTCAACCTGCGCAGCTTCACGGGCGAGGCGAATGCGGAGATCACCCCGCGCAACCTCGTCGGCGTGAACTACATCAACCGGGGCAATCACGGCCTGACCTGCCGCGTGCTGGCCGAGTGCCCGACGATCGGCGCCAAGGATTATTTCGGTCGCCTGCGCAAGGGCGATGAAATCCCCGTGCAGCTCGATCACGGCCTCGTCGCGGGCAACATCATCCAGTTCAAGTCGGATCACCTCCAGATCACCGATATCGAGCTGTCGGACGAGAACAACGTCCTGATGATCGCGATCACGGGCCGCATGAATGTCGGCACCACGCCCGACGACCTCATCATCACGGCGAAGTGACATGACCCAGCCCATCTATCGCATCGTCAAGCAGCCCCGCGCATGGTCGCCCGTCACCTTCCCCTGCGTGATGGAGGACGGCTCGGTCGTCGAATTCTCGATCGAGATGCGGTTCCGCCTGCTCAAGGTCGATGCCGCCGCCGCCTTCGTCGCCGAGGTCGTCCGCGTCCGGGGCCTGGAGGACGAACCGGGCGTCGACCAGGCGCAGCTTTACACCGAACTGGTCGCCCAGATCGCGACCGACTGGCGCGGCGTCCATGCCGAGAATGGCGACCCGCTTCCCTTCGACGTGCCCGAAGGCTGGGCGACCGACCTGGACGGGGAGGGCAAGCGCAAGCCGCTGGTCGCGCCCAACCTGCGCAGCCTGATGAACGAGGGCGGCATGTTCATCCACATCTTCGACGCCTTCCGTGCCTGCCTCGCCGGTCAGCCCAAGGCCCGCGCGGGAAACTGAAGGCCGTCGCGAGCCTGTGGGCCAGGGGTCGCGGCGGCGGGAAACCGGCGGACGATGCGGCAACCAGCAGCGCCGCCGCCGCGATCGCCGCGATCGAGGCGCGCCGTGCCGCCGGTCGGCGCGACGACACGGTCGAAATCGGCCCGGACGAGGTGGATGTGGTCACGCTGTTCATGGCGCTGACCAGCCAGTGGCGCTTCCATGCGATGGGCGGGCGGCTGGGGCTGGATTACGCCGCCGTCCGCCCGACCGCCGACATGCTGTCGATCGCCGTCTCGCCCGACCTGTTCCTTGACCTGCAAATGATGGAGCGCGCGGCCCTGACCGCGCTGGCGTAAATGAATCGCGACCTGATCGTCTCTGTCCGGCTGAAGGCCGATGGCTCCGGCCTTGTCGGCACCGCCAGGGAAAGCGCCGCCGCGATCGCCGGGATCGGCACGGCGGCGGAGGGTGCGGCGGTGCAGGCCCGCGCGCTGGTCACCGCCATCGGCGAGGCGTCGCGCGCCGCCGGGATCGGATCGACGGGCCGGGAGGCTTCGGCGGCGCTGGAGGCGACCGCCCGGTCCTCGACCAGCGCGGGCGGCTCGGCGCGCCAGGCGGCGGCGGCGCTGGGCCAGTTGACCGACCGCTCGCGCGCGGCGGCATCGGGCGCGGACGAACTGGCGGCGGCGGCGGACCGCGTCACCCGCGCCCAGGCCAGGACCGCGTCCCAGGCGGCGGACGCCGCGCGTGCGACCGTCGAGCTGGCGCGGGCGGAGCGCGACGCCGCGCGCGAGGCGGTGGCGGCGGCGGAAACCCGCGTCGGCAAGGCGCGCGGACGGATCGAGCTGACCCCGGACAATCCGACGATCACCCTGTCGCCGGGCGGCGGTGGTAGCGCGGGCAACGACCGCGAACTGGCGACCGCCACCGCCGAGCTGGCCCAGGCGCGCCAGCGTGCCCAGGCGGCGGAAGCGGCTTATGCGCAAAGCCTTCGCGACAGCACCCAGGCATCGACCGCTGCGCACACCGCCACGACCGCGCTGGCGACCCAGTCGCAGGCGGGCGCGGCGGACACCGGTCAGCTTGCCCAGGCGCTCGAGCGGGTGTCGTCGGAGGCGACCGCCACCGCCCGGGCGACGCGCGCCCAGGCGGACAGCGCCGCCGACGCGTCCGACGCCACCCGCCAGCAGGCCAGCGCCGCCGAAACCCTGACCGACGCGACCGACAGCCAGACCGCCGCGACCGGTCGCCAGACCCAGTCGCGCGCCCAGGCCGGGCGCGAGGCGACCGAGCTGGCGGCGGCGGAAGCCCGGCTGGCGGGCGCGACCAACGAAACCGAGCGCGAGGAAGCCGCCGCCGCGATCGCCGCGATCAAGCTCGCCCAGGCCCAGCGCGAAGCCGCCCGCCGCACGGCGGAAGCCGAAGCGGAGACTCGCCGCCATGCCTTCGGCCTGCGGAATGCGGGCCAGCAGGTCGGCGACTTCGGGTTGCAGATCGCCAGCGGTGCCAATCCGATCACCGCCTTCAGCCAGCAGATCGGCCAGCTCGGCTATGCCATGTCCGAAATGGGCGGCACGGCGGGCAAGGTCGGCGCGTTCCTGACCGGGCCCTGGGGCATCGGCATCACCGTCGCGACGGCGGTGCTGCTGCCCTTCGTCGCCGAGCTGTTCAAGGCGGAGGAGGCCGCCGAGGCCGCCAAGCTGGGCGCGGACGGACTGGCCGAGGCGCAGAGCGTGCTGGGCGGCATGTTCGACCTGACCACCGGCAAGCTGAAGAAACAGAACGAGCTGCTGATCCTCAACGCCCGGCTGACCGCGATCAACCTGCGCGGCGAGGCGGCGCAGGCGCGGGCCAGCGCGCGCGAGGCGTTCGGCAATGTCGATGGCATTTCGGCGGAGGGTCGGCTGCGCGGCGCGCTGGAGGGCAACGGGCCCGCCGGGCATGTCGCGGGGGCCATTGTCGGCTCGGATCGCGCGCAGCAGAATGCCCGCAACCTGCGCTCGGTCGTCTCCGACCTCGATGCCGGGCGGGTCACGCCGGAAGCGGTGCTTCGCGCGACGGAAAAACTCGACTTCACCGGCCTGAAGGTATCGCGCGAGGAATTCCAGAAGGCGATCATCGACCGCACGTCGTCGACCGCGAAGGAGCAGATCGCCGACCTGATCGACAAGTCGCTGGACGACAAGCAACTGGCGGGCGCGCTGCGGCGCGAGGGGCGCGACAAGAAGCCGGAGAAGCCCAAGTCGACCGAGGCGCGCGACGAGTTCGGGCGCGACGCCGCCGCGCGGGTCGCCGGAATCATGGACCAGTTCGACCGGACGCCGCCCGCCGTCCGGCAGGCCAATGCCGCGCTCCGCCAGCTCGACGATATCATGGACGACCTGGAGCGAAAGAAGCCGCCCCAGTTCGAGACGACGATCGCCCAGGCCAAGGAAGCCAGGCTGGTCGTCGCGGAGGGGCTGAACCGCCCGATCGCCGATTTCGTCGAGGGGCAGCGCCAGGCGTTCGAGGTCGGCCAGGAATTGCTGTCGGGCCACCACGACCAGGCCGAGGCGCTGCGCGTGATCCAGCAACTGGAACGCCAGCGCGGCCCGCTGAACGAGGAGCAGAAGGAAGCGGTCCTCGCCGCCACCCAGGCGCTGACCGCGCAGGAACGCCAGCTCGACCGGATGCTCCAGCGCCAGCGCATCTATCTGGCCGGGATCGCCGATATCCGAGGCCTGCTGACCGCGACGATTTCGGGCGACTCCGGGCTGGACAAGCTGCCCGAGCGCATCCTGCAATCCTTCGCCCGCGTCTCGGCGGAAAAGCTGGTCGATGACTGGTTCGGCGACATGTTCCAGTCGCTGGAGGATCAGGCGACCGGGACCCGCGTGGTCGAGGACGCGTCCGTGCGCATGGCGGACGCGGTCGATATCGTCACCGCGCGAACCGGGCAGGCCAGCACCGCGCTGGAGACGCTGACCCGTGCCGCCAACGGCGCGGCGGGGGCGGTGCAGAAGGGCGCGCCCCAGCCGGGGGCCAAGGCGCCCGCCGACCAGCCCGCCGGGGGCAGCGGCGACGTGACGGTCACCGCGCCGCGCCGCCGCACCTCCAGCCCGCAGGAATTGTTCGAGGGCGCGATCGGCGGGGTCGCGACGAAGATCACCGGGCTGTTCACCAATGACGACACCGCGTCGAAGATCGGCAAGTCGCTGGGCAAGTTCGCGGGCAAGGGGCTGGCGGGCGCGTTCGAGGGGCAGGCCGCCTCGTCCTTCGCCAACCTCGTCGGGATCAAGACCAACGCGACCGGCAGCGCGATCGGGGGCGCGATCGGCGGGCTGACCGGCATTCCGGGTGCCGGGGCCGTGCTGGGCGTGGCGGGCGGGATCATCGGCAAGCTGTTCGAGGGCGTGAAGTCCGGGCGCGCCACGATCCGCTCGGTCGACGGCTCGGCCGAGCTGGGCGGCGACGAGAAGATCCGCGACGCGCTGTCGGGCACCGCCAAGAACGTTCAGTCCGGTATCCAGCGGATCGCCGACGCCCTGGGCGCGGACGTGGGCAGCTTCAACGTCTCGATCGGCAAGCGCGAGGATTATTACCGCGTCGACGGATCGGGCAGCTCGCGCGTCGATGCCAAGCATCCCGGCTCCGGCCTGCTCTACAACGGCACGGACGAGTCGGCGGCGATCGAGATCGCGATCCGCGACGCGCTGGCGGACGGTGCGATCCAGGGCGTGTCCCCGGCGGTTGCAAAGGCGTTGCAACGCCCCGGCACGCTCGACCGCGCGGTCGCCGAGGCGGTGAAGGTCACCGACCTGGAGAAGCGGCTGGGCGGGCTGACCGGCCAGCTCAAATCGGTGTTCGACAGTTTCGACCGGACGGCGGCGGACCGGGTGCGCATCGCCAAGGCCTATGGTCTCGACCTGCTCCAGGTCGAGAAGCTGAACGCCGAGGAACGGTCCAAGCTGCTCGAAGACACGCTGAAATCGCGGGTCGGCAGCCTGAAGGACCTGCTGGAAAGCCTGACCTCCGGCGACCTGTTCGAGGGATCGGCAGTCGATCGCCGCGACGCGCTGCTCAAGGATATCGCCGCCGCGCGCGCCGATGCCGAGGCGGGCAAGGACGGCGCGGCGGACCGGGTCGCGCAGCTTTACCGCCAGTTGCTGGCGACGACGAAGGACAGCTTCGGCAGCGGGGCGGAGCTGGCGGCGGACAGGAACGCGGCGGACGAGGCGGCGCGCTCGCTGATCGCGGTGGAGACCAACCGCGTGAACAGCGCGGCGGGCGTCCAGGCCGCGCAGACCGCCGCGATCCAGACCGGCAACGCGCTGACCGGGCAGGTCGTCGCCGCGACCGAGGAGACCAACGCCCTGCTCCGCGTCCTGATCGCCCAGGGCAAGGACGGATCGCGCTCGGTCGAGCCCGACCTGTCGCTGCTCGAACGGGATTATCGCTGATGAAGACGGTCATCGTCGAGGCCCGCCCGACCGACGCGACCGGAGCCCCGGTGGACGTCCGCCTCGCGGGCGGCGGGCGGTCGCATTATCTTTTCAAGGGGCTGGCCGACTGGCGCGCGGGCGTGGTCAGCCCGCCGCGCATCCAGTCGGCGCTGGGCTTCGACAAGGACGGCTTTACCGGCGGCGCGATCGCGCAAGGCTCGGCGGTCGGCTTCGCGCCCGCCATGGCGTCGACCCGTGCGCTGATCGCCGGGCTGGTCTGGGCCGATGCGCCGATCACCGTGTCGGTGGGCGACGACGGCGCGGGCGAGCCCGTCTGGACGCCGATGCTGGTCGGCACGGTCGCGGGCTATTCCTACGGCAACGGGCGGTTCGTCTTTACCCTGTCGGACATGGCGGGCCGCCTGGGCGAGCCGCTGGCGAAGGACAGCTTCGCCGGGACCGGCGGCATCGAGGGCGACGCGGCGGCGAAGGGCCGGATCAAGCGGCGGAGCTGGGGCCGGTGCTGGAATGTCGAGGGGCGGCTGCTGCTCGCCGCCTGGAACATCTACGAGTTCGGCGACCCCGCCCGTCCGCTGGCGGCGTTCGACGTGGTCAAGGAAAAGGGGCGCGGGGTGGTGCGCGTGGAGGTCGCCTGGGCCGGGTCGATCGCCGCCACGCTCGACGCGCTGAAGGCGGCCAGCGTGCCGGACGGCGGGTGCGTCGTCGCCCCCTCCATCGCGTGCGTGAAATTCTGGACCCAGCCCTCCACCCTGACCGCCGACCTGCGCGGCGAGATCGGCGACGGCTATGTCGAGACGGTGCCGGAAATCGCTGCGCGGATCGCGGCGGCGGCGGAGGGCCCCGCGATCGCCGGGCTGGCCGATGCGATCGCGATCCGCCCGCACCCCGCCGGGCTGCACGTCTCGGAAGCGGGGGAGACGCCCGCCAAGATGCTCGACCGGCTGACCCTTCGCGCCTCGTTGGCCTGGAGCGTGGGCGGCGACCGGCTGATCCGGCTGCGGCCCATCGCCTTTGCCGATCCGGTCGAGACGGTCCGGTTCGAGGACGTCGAGCGCCGCGCCAGCTACGCCCCGATCGCGAACGTCAAGGTCGGCTGGCAGAAGAACCACCGCGTCCACAGCGATGCGGAAATCAGCGCGGCGGTGCTGGCGTCCGACCTCGTCTATGCGGACGGGACGACGGGCGAGGCGCTGAAACCGGCGGAACCCGGCGCGACCGCCGGGGCCCCGGCGGGGACGACGATCGGCGGCGTCCGCCAGCCGGACGGCAGTTATGTCGGGGGCAAGCTGGCGAAGCAGGTCCTCACCGACATACTGACCAATGCCGGAAACACGGCGGACCTGGCCGGGAATATCGGCGCGTACAAATTGTTGATCGACGGGCTGGCGCGCGCGCCGGACGGCAGTTCGCTGGTCGAGATGGTCGAGCAGATCGGCATCAAGACCGAACAGAACGACCTGTTCATCAAGAACCTCCAGCGCCTCGATCCCGCCACCGGCACGGCCTTGGCGATGTGGTCGGTGGGGGCGAACGGCGTTGTCAGTGCGATTTCCCAGCTTGCGGGACCGGCGGGCAGCGTCGTCGGCATCTACAGCGATGTCTTCGTCCTCTGGGACCGCAATGGCGGCGGCCAGCCGATCGAGGTCTTCCGATATGGGGACGGCAAGCTCCGCATGTACGACGTCGAGGTCGACACGCTGAAGGCCAAGTCGATCGATACGCCAGCGCTGGCCGACTATGCGATCCGACGCGGCTACACCGCCGAGCTGGCGAGCAACGTGGCGCTCCCCGCCAATGATGGCGGGCGGGTGCGATAATCTGACGCTGGGCGTCACCAAGCAGCGCGCCGACAGCAGCATCCGCCTGGAGTGCAACATGGCACCCCGACCAGGCCGGGACTATGCGGGCTATTTCGTCTTCGGGCGGACCACCGATGGCGTGGACACCGTCATGGACACCAAATGGTATTGGGTCGCGTCCTGCGTCATCAACGGTTTCCGTTCCGTGCGGAGCCCCTTTTACTATGGCCGCGCCTTTGCCGGTCTACCGGTCGGCGCGCACAGCTTCTGGATTGATTTCGTCGCCTATGGCGGCGGCAACGACCAGGGCTTCATGGAAGCCGGGTCCAATTTCTACGTCGAAGAGATAAAAGCATGATGGTCCTGATCGTGATCTTCGGCCCGGACGGCGCGCGCCTGCGCAAGGTCCTGTGCCCCCGCGAGGATATCGCGGCCCAGCTTGCCCCCGGTGAGACCTATGAAGAGGTGGACCCGCTGGTCGACGGCTTCGGCATGACGGAGCCGGAGTGATGGAGCCCGAACTTTCGGCCCAGATCGTCAGCTTCATCGCGCGGGCGAACGACACGCTCCAGGACGTGCACGACTGGTCGACCGGCACGGCGACCGGCGGGCCGGGCGAGGACGGCCTCTACCCGATCCGCAATCTGTCGGGGCAGTCCAACCTTGCCTTGTCACCGGCGGGCGTCGCGGCGCGGATGCCGACCGGCCAGCCGTTCGACTGGCTATTCGAGTGCTACGCCACCCGTGAGATGGTCCGGGTCGCCACGGGCCTGTCGCCGCAGCGCGCGCCGCGTGCCCTGATCCTGTCGGAAATCCGGGTGTCCGTGGACGCGGCGGATGTGTCCCCGTCGCAGACCTATGGCCTGCGGATGAACGTCCGGGTCAATGGCGCGTCCATTCTGTCGTCGCCGGTGCGCATCCTGCCCGGCCAGCTATCGAGCAAGGCGGAGGGCACCCCGCAACCCGTCATCGCGACGCCACGGATCCCCGACGACGCGCTGGTGACCTGGGATGTCGAGTTGGAGGGCTCGGGCGCACAGGGCCTGAAGGGCTATCTCAAGGGGCATTACGAATGATCCTTCAGAACCGAAAGGCGCGCATCCCGCTGCGCGCCAACTTCGTCACGGGCGACTATCAGGCGAACAACGCCTCGTTCACGTCCGTCATGTCGATGAAGGAAATCGCAATTTCGGGGCCGGGCGGCGTGTCGGCGGCACTGTCCGGCGCGTTATATGTCGCCGCCGCCGGGCAACCCCGGATCATCCCCGGCTTCGGTTTCCTGCGCGAACCGGCGGCCAGGAACATGGTGTCCATGCGCAACGCCGCGCCGATCGACATTAGCGGGTGGACGCTGCTCAACAGCCGACCGAGTGGCGCGTCAGCGGCCCTTGTCGACGATACCGACAGCCTCCGGTTTGCCCGCACGCCTGACGGCAGCGAGTATATTTTCAAGGCGTTGCTGGATAGCGGCGACATGAACGGCAATGTCGTCGAGTTCTACAATCCCAGCACGACGACCGACTTTGCCATTCCGTTCTTCAGCGCGGGGGCGGGCGCGCAGGTGGCATCGAGCGTCTACGCCAAATGCATCACCGGGGCCTGCTATCTGACCGTCACGGGCGGCGGCGGTTCGACGCCCGACTTCTTCGGCGGATCATGGACCCGGATAGGCCGCGTGCATACGGCCACCGCCACGGGTGGACAGGGCCGCCTTGTGGTGCGGGCGGGCGGCCGGGTCCGCGTCATTCTCGCCCAAGTCGAAACGGACGTCATCACCAGCCCCATCATCACGCTCGGCCAGCCCGCCGCGCGTGGCGACGACTTTCTGGAGGTGCGCGGGCGCAACCTGTTCGATCGGCCGCATACGATCGTCGTCGAGGCGGAGATCGCGGCGCAGAACAATATCGAGCGCACGTTCATGCAGCTCGGCAACCCGAATGGCGAAGTGATGACGGTGGCGCGCACCACCGACCACGCGCTGACCGGATCGCAATGGAACAGCTTCAAGAAGCCCTGCGTGCCCCGGCTTTTCGGCCCCGGCAAGGTCCGCATCGCGCACCGGATCGGCACGCGCGGCCAGACGATCGCGGCGGCGGGCCTTGCCGCCCATGCGCCGTTCCTTGAGCCGCCGTCCCGCCTCGATCGCTTGGCGGTGGGCGCGCGGCTGGACGGGTCGCTGCCCATGTCCGGGTGGATACGGTCGATCGAGATCATCGAAGAGGTCGGCGACGACGATCTTGAGGCGCTGGTCGCGAACGACAACGACGCTTTCCTGGGCGAAACCCGCCGCTACGTCAGCCCGAGGGGCGACGACAGCAACGACGGGCGGACGCCGCAAACCGCCTGGAAGACGCTCGCCAAGACGGCCGACGGAACGCAGTTCTGGCCGGGCACCCATTTCTTCCTGGAACGGGGCGGATCGTGGTCGGAGACGCTGCGGCCCGGCAACCGCTGCACATACCGCGCATATGGCAACGGAGCCGCGCCCAAGGTCGGCATCGGCCAGTTGTTCGCCGTGGATGAGAACGGCGCGAGCGACTGGCGGGTCATGGGGCTGCACCTGACCGGCGCGACGCAGCGCGGCGTCAACGCCTATGGCGGCTACGGCATCATGCTGGTCGACTGCGAGGTGTCGGGCAACGGCTCCCGCACCGACAATAATTCGATCGGCATCGCGATACGCGGCAATACCCGCAAGGCGGAGTCGGTGCTGGTGTCAGCGCCGTCCGGCGTGGAGGTACAGTCCTACGCGATCAGCGAGGCGGTGCTGACCGGCATCGTTCGGATCGAATGCACGACCGGCGGGACAGGATCGGCGACGCGCTGGCGGGTGCGGCGGCCTGACGGCACGTTGCTGGCCGGGACGGCGAGCGGCGGCGTGGCCTTCAGCCAGAACGGCATATCGTTCACGTTGACCGGCACCGCGAGCGTCGGTGACGTGGTCGAAATCCGCAACAAGCCCTTCAGCGAAATCGCGTTCCCCACCGCCGCCAACGCCGACGACGTGTGGATCGAGCGTTGTTATGTCCACGACAATATCGGCAAGGCGGCGGGCGACGCCATCTATATCGAGGGCATCGGCGGGATCGTCGCCGTCATCGGCTGCGACATCCCCCCGCCCGAGGGTGCGCAAGCCGACTGTATCCAGATCGGCCGCAACACCCATCTCTATGTGCGCAACCCTGCCCATGCGATTGTCCGCGCCAACCGCGTCGCGGCCTATACCGGCGGCGGTAAGGGCGCTATCGTGGTGCGCTCGGAGACGTGCCTGATCGAGGGCAACCGGGTCCGGGGGCACAATTTCTGCATCGCCGTCATGGCGAGCGGGCTCGTGAGGTGGAACTACTGCGAGCAGGCCGACCTCTATCCCTATAGCTGGGGCATCGGGCCGGGCGAAGATAATGACGTCGTCAGCCTGCACATTTACGGCAACACCATCGTCGGGTGCCGTCGCGGCATCTCTTCGTCGGGCAACGGCACTACGACCCTGACGCTCGACGGACGCATCGCCCGGCAGCAATATCGCAAGGACTTCGTCGCCAACGACAACGACATTCGCAACGCGGACGTCGCCATCTTCGTCGACCGCCCGACCAGTGGGCGGGTGCAGTTCAACCGGGCAAGCGGCGTCGCCCAGTTGCTCGACATTCGCACCGCCGCCTTGCCGCCCGGCGAGACGGAGTTGCGCACGACGCGGGCCTTTGTGAGCCAGGCGGCATGACCGGAGACCGACGATGACCGACGTAGCGGCGGGCTATGCCGCCCAGCTCAAGGCCGAACAGCGCGAATTGCCGGTGGCGACCGCCTCCGCCGCCCGCTGGCCCAAGGGGCGGACGATCACGTCGGCCAGCCCCTTCGCCACCGAGGCGGGCGCGCAGGCGGAGGGCGCGCGGCTGGCGGCCTTCTATGCCTTTCCGATGGTCGAGGACGTCGCGATCGTGACCGGCGCGCGGGCCGACCTGCAAGGGCGCTGCATCGCCGCCGACTGCACCCGGCTCGACTATAAGCCCGGCGACCTCGTCTTCGTGATCGAGGCGCGCGAACTGGACAACAACACGACGGCGCTGACCGTCCTGAAACGCCTGGGGGCCTGATGCTGTCGATCGTTCAACCGCTGGCCTTCACGGTCGACCAGGGCCGGTCGTCCGGCGGGGCCGGGCTGGGCAACCTCGCCACCCCGTCGCCGCGCGAAGCCTTTGCCGCCGCCGCCGCACAGGCGACCATCGTCCTGGACCTGGGCAGCGCGCAGGCCGTCGACCGGATCGTGCTGGGCTTCACCACGGCGGCGGCGACGGACGGCTTCTCGGTCGTGCCGGGCCTGGACGGAGCGGCTGTCGCGGGCGTCTTCGCGCACAGCTATCGCCGCGCGCCGGTCCTGCGGCATGGCCTGTGCGTCCTGCCCGCTCCGGTCACGACCCGCTATCTCCAGCTCAAGGTCGCCGCCGCCGCCCCGATCCGCGCGGGGATCGCGGTCGTCGGGCTGGCGATGCGGACGGCGTTCGAGCACGGCTCCGGTCGCCCGCTGGTCGATACGGGCCGGTCGGAGCGGCTGTCGTCCGGCGGCTTCGGCGGCGAGCCCGGCGCGGTGGCGGGCGGCTTTGCCTGGACGATGGTGGACCTGCCCGATCCGATGCGCGACCGGCTCTATGCGATGCAACTCGACCTGGGCACGACCGGCGATTTCCTCGCGATCGAGGACGAGGCGGGGACCGAGGGCCTGAACGAGCGCATCCATTGGGGGCGCTTCCCCAAGCTGGAGACGTTCGAGCGCCAGGCGGACGGCACCTCCAAGCTGCCCATGGCGATCGGCGACTGGGCCTGATGCGCCAGCGCCCCCAGTCCGCGCCGCGCGGTCGTGGCAAGGGATCAGCGATGACCGTCCTTTCCCCCTTTGAAGAGGCCGCCGCCCACACGCTGGGCATCGAGGGCGGTTTCAGCGACCACCCCTCCGACCGGGGCGGCGCGACCCAATGGGGCATCACCGAGGCGGTGGCGCGGGCCGATGGCTATACCGGCGCGATGGCCGACCTGCCCAAGGCGCGGGCGCTGTCCATCTATCGCCGCCTCTACTGGGATCGCATCGGCCTGGACTGGATCGCGGCGGTCGACCGGGCGATCGCCGCCGAGCTGTTCGACACCGCCGTCAACATGGGCGTCGGCGTCGCGGTGACCTTCCTCCAGCGCGTGCTGAACGCCCTGAACCGGCAAGGGCGGGATTATCCCGACCTGAAGGTCGACGGCAGCGCCGGGCCCGCCACCGCGTCGGCGTTGCGCGCGCTGATCGCCCGCCGGGGCGTGGTGGGGCGCGATGCGACGCTGGCCTATCTCAACGCGCTTCAGGGCGCGCGCTACATCGAACTGGCCGAGTTGCGCGCCGCCAATGAAGATTTCGTGCTGGGCTGGGCCCGGCGCGTCTGGTTCCCCATCCTCGCCCCTTTCAGGAAAGCCGCATGACCCCGCCGCTGCGCGACAATGGCTCCCCTTCGCCGTTCGAGACGGGCACCCACGATGCGGCGGGCCTGCCGCCCGCGATCGCGTTCGACCCGGCCATGGCCGATGGCCTTCGCCTGGGGGTCGAGGTGCCGGGCGGGCTGGACATGCTCGACCTGGGCCCCGGCGCACCCGCCTGGATGACGGCGCTGGCCCGCTCCATCCGTCCGCTGTGCGTCGGCGCGTTGATGGCGATCCCCACCGCCGGGGCCGCGTCGGTGGGGCTGGTCGCGATGGTATCGCCCCGCGCCGCCGCCGCGATGGTCGCCGCCTCCACCGCCTTTCTGGCGGGCATCCCGACCGACATCGTCGTGCTGATCGGGACGCTGGCGTCGGGCTATGGACTGGCGAAGTCGGTCGAGCGCTTGCGGGGTGTCCGGTGAAGGGCGCGGTCGAAAGGCTGTCGTTCCTCGTGCCGGGCGTGGTGGCGATCGGCGCGGTCGCGGCGATCGGGATGCTTCCCGGCTGCGCGACCGACCGGGACGACCACCGGCTGGCCGAACAGGCCGCGCTGTCGGTCGAGCTGGCCTATCAGGCGGTCGCGATCGGCGCGCTGACCGCGCTCCATTCCGGCCAGCTCGACGCCGCCCAGCGCCGTTGCATCGCTGTCCTGGACGACAAGGCGCACCGCGCGGTCACGGTGGCGCGGGCCGCTGCGGACCGGCGGGATGCGACGGTGGCCAGCGACGTCGCCACCGCGCGGGGCGCAATTCGCGTGCTGCTCAACCGGGAGGGATGCTGACCATGGACCTCGCGACGATCCTCAAGGCGATCGAGATCGTGGGCGCTGCAACGCCCGCTGCAATGAAGTTGTACGAGGGTTTCAAGGCGCTGGTCAGCGACGCGGACCGGGCCGAATTACAGCGCCTGCGAACCGCCGCGATCGAGCAGAGCGACCGGCTCCACGAACAGGTTCAAGCCGCCGCCCGGTGAATTATTGGCCGATTTGCCGATTTATTGGCCGAAATTTTTGACCGGCTACATCGGGCACCTCGCGCAGGCAATGCCAGATCAGCGTCGCCGCCTCGCCCAGCGACAGCTTGCCCTCGCCCGCCCGCTCGACCAGTTCGAACAGCGGGCCCAGTTCGCCCTCCGCCGCGACCAGCGCCTGGAAGCTGGGTCGCACGACCAGTTCCGCACCGCCGACGCGCAACGGAGCCTCGCCCCGCACCGGGTTCGCGCCCACGCTCATGCCGCCACCACCGGGCCGGAACTTTCCAGGGCCAGCGTATAGGTCCGCTCGCCCCCGAAATCGCCGCTGTAATCCAGCCGCGACACCAGGAACCGCCCGGTCATCGACCCGCCGCTCTCGAAGCTCAACCGATAGCTCTCGATCGTCCCCGCCAGCGCATGGCCGCGCATCCGTGCCTCCGCCGCCGATCCGGTGAAGACGCCCGCGCCAGCGACGCTGACATGCCGCACGCCCGCGCCCGACAGCAATTCGCGCCAGCCGCCCGAATCCTTGTTGGTCACCACCACCGTCTCGCCATTGATCGACAGTTGCGTCGTGCGCAGCCCCGCCATCGTGGCGAAGGCGGGCGGCTCCGCCCCGTCGCCGATCTTGAGCAGAAAGGCGCTTCCCTTTTCGATTGCCATGTCCGTTTGCTCCCTATTGCCCCACGCGCCACAGCCGGGCGCGCCACTCGACGCTCGCCGTCCAGCGCGCGCCCGTCTTCGCCATGCGGGTCGCCATCACGGTCCACCTCGCCACCCGCCAGCCATCGGCCAGCGCATCCGAAAGCACGCATCCTTCCACCGCCTGCATCGCCCTGCGCAGTCGAAGAGGCCGCTCGCCCTCATCGACCAGGGTCAGGGTGACGCGGAGTTCGTGCCCCTCGATCCCCGCCGCGCTCCAGTCGGTGTCGGTCGGCTCGCCCAGCACCGCCTGCGGCACGCTGGCCCGGACGGGCACGGCGTCGAACAGGCTCACCGCCAGCGGTTGCAACACCGGGTGCAGGGCGCTCATCAGCCCGGCCCGAAAGGCCTCCCGCGCGGTCATGCCCGCCTCGGGCTGTCGAGCCGCATCCGCCGCCAGGGTCGCCACAGCGCGGCCACAGCGGCGGGCGGCACGGCGGCGGCATCGCGATTGTCGAACAGATGCGCGCTCATGATCACCACCCCGTGCGCGATCTCCGGAGGCAGCGCCGCCCAGCCGACGGCGAGCCCGGCGCGATAGCGCACCACCACGGCCTCCCCCGCCCGGATCCAGCCGCGTCCGTCGCGGTCGATCTCGCCTTCGCCGCCGGACAGGATCGCGACCACCGGTGTCGCCGACAGCGACTGCCACTCCGGCGCACCCGGCAAGCGTTCCTCGACGATCCGCTGAATCAGCACCTGCCCGCAAAAGGATTCGGCCAGCCCAAGCGCCACGCCCGCGATCCGTTCGAGCAGCGCGGCCTCATTGCCCTCCTCCAGCCGCAACAGCGCACGGGCCGCACCCGCCGCCGCCGTGACCGTCGCTGCGGGCATGGGGTCCATCGTCCCGCTCATCATGAATTCTCCTTCACCGATACAAGTTGCGACAGGTCCGACACACGGGCGTCACAGTTGAGGAGCAGAGACTCGGCCAGCCGCTGCCCGCCTCCCCCTTGGGCATCGGCGATGTCGGCCCGGTCCTTCCCCCGGCCGGGTTCGGCATCCTCCCTGAACTACGGGGCAGCCTCCTGCCGGCTGCCCCGATTTTTCAGCGATTTAGTTCGTCGCGAACTTCATCAGCTTGATCGCCTCCGAGTCGCTGACACAGCCGCCGACTCGCCGCGTGGCGTAGAAGGTCACGAACGGCTTGTTGCTGTACGGATCGCGCAGGATCGCGGTTTCCGCGCGCTCGGTGATCAGATAGCCCGCCTGGAAATTGCCGAAGGCGATGGCGCAGGCATTGTCCGCGATGTCGGGCATGTCCTCCGCCTCGATCACCGGATAGCCGAGCAGGTTGGCGGGCTGCCCCGCCGCCAGGCCGGGTGCCCAGAGGAACTGGCCGTCCGTCGTCTTCATCTTGCGGATGCTGGCCGACGTCGCCGCATTCATCACGAAGCACGCGCCCTGGCGATACGGCGCGCGCAGACTCTGGACCAAATCGAGCAGCCGCTCCTCCGGCTTCGCCCCGAACGCCCCCGTCGCGCCGGTCGCCAGATATTGCAGCGTGCCGAACGGGCGCGCGCCGTCCTTGGCGGTCGAGATGGCGTTGGCCAGGAACCCCTTGGGCCGGTTGACGCCCGACCCATTGACGAAGGCCTGCCCCTCGGCCCGCGCGAATTCGGTCGCGATCTCACCCGCGAGCCAGCCCTCCACATCGAAGGCCGCATCGTCCAGCATCGCCTGGCTGGCCGACGGATTGGCGTAGAGTTCGCCCATCGGCGGCGCGAGTTCGACGAAGCTGGGCGTCGCCGTTTCGGGCCGCGCCGCCGTCTCGCTCGCCCAGCCCGAGGGCGTGCCGCCGGTGGTCACCAGCTTGCGATAGCCCGCCGACCCCACGCTCACCACATTGGCGATGCCGCGGATCGGCGAGACGTTCCTCAGCACCGAGGCGATGGTCGCGTCGATCTCACGCGGGACGGCGAAGCCGCCGCTGTCGCCGGTGGTGCCGGTAAAGGCCTTCAACTCGACGGTCGTGCCGCTGCGCACATAGCCGCCGAACGCGCCATCGGTCTTGCTCGCCGCGCCGTCCAGCACGGGTCTTACGATCACGTCCATATCAATCCCCCTTGGTCAAAATGTGAATCACGCGGGCGAGCGGCTGCATCGGCACCGTCACCAGGCTGATTTCGAGAAGCTCGGCCGACAGGATCGCGCGGGCGGCCCCCTGATGGACGACGCGCGGCCGGTATCCGACCGACAGCCCCGCCACCGCGCCCGAGCGGACCAAAGCGGCGAGCGCCGGGTCCTCGACCACCCCCTCGACCGCGAGGCCGCTATCGTCCTCGGCCAGTGTGGTGATGCGGCCCATCGGCTCCCCCCGGTGCTGCCAGAGCAGCGGCACCAGAGGCGCACCCGCAAAGGCCCCGCGCCGCATGACGTCGCCCGCCCGGTCCATCCGGTCCCAGATCGCGGCATAGCCGGTGAAGCTCAGGCTCATTTCAGCCAGTCCTCCATCCCCAGCCGCATCGCGATCCCCGCCAGCAGCAATGCGCCCAGCAACCGGGTCACCCAGCCGACCGCGCTCTTCCACACCGACGACTTGGCCTCGCGCCATGCCGAAAGCAGTTCGCGCAATTCCGCGACATCGCCCGCCGCATCCGCGTCCGACAGGCCCAGCCGGGTCAGCGCGCGCGTCGCACCGAGTTCCCCCGCTTCCTCCGCCACCGCGCGCAAGGTCACGAGATCGGCACCACTATCCGCCGCCTGCGCCAGCAGCCGCGCCAGAACGTCGCCGCTCATGACAAGCCGACCATCTGGCGCTTCTCCGCCGGATCGAGGAAGTCGGCCCCCGCCGCCATCTGCCACAGCATCTGGCGCTCCTCGGCCAGCGCGGTGACGCGGTTCACATCGACCGACAGGCTCGCCCCCTCGAACCAGCCCGCCAGCCCCTGCGAAAGGCCGCTCAGGATCGCGCCGGCCAGCGGCAGGATCGCCTGTCGCCACAGCGCGCGGTTCGCTTCACGGTAATTGGCATAGGTATTGTCACCCGGCAGGCCGAGCAGCATCGGCGGCACCCCAAAGGCCAATGCGATCTCCCGCGCCGCCGAGGATTTGGCGGCGATGAAGTCCAGTTCCGCCGGGGTCAGGCTCATCGCCTGCCACTTGAGCCCGCCTTCGAGCAGCAGCGGACGGCCGGCATTGCCGCTTCCGGCAAAACCCTCCATCTCAGCGCGCAAACGCTCGAACTGGTCGGGGGTCAGGGTCGAGCCGTCACCCGGATCATAGACCAGCGCCCCCGAAGGCCGCGCCGCATTGTCGAGCAGCGCCCGGTTCCACGCCGCCGCCGCATTGTGGATCGCGATCGCCCCCGCCGCCGCGCCCAGACAGCCCAGCCCATAATGATCGTCGAGCGGATGGCAGCTTTTCAGGTGCACGACCTGCGGGCGCACCGGATCGACCGGCAATGTCGTCACCCGTCCGCCCGCGCGGTAGAGGAAGGCGGCGGGCCAGCCGCTCGCGTCCAGTTCCATCGTCACCCGCTCGGGCCGCAGCGCGAATAGTTCGGCGACCTCCCCCTCCGCATCGCGCAGGATTTGCACATAGGCATTGCCGTGCAGCAGCAGATGCGTCGCCACCGTCTCCAGCAGCGCCTGCCCTTCGCTCCGTGCCGCGACCAGCGCGACCAGTTCGGGATGCGAGGCGCTGAGCGGTGCTTCCGCCAGTCCGCCCGCGACCATGCGCACCGCGCGTTGCGCCACGGGGTTGCGCAGATAGCCCTCGCGCACCTGGCTTTCATAGGACTGCGCCGCCCCCGTCAGCGGCACCCCCGAACGCGCCAAACCCAGCCCGAGCAAAGGACGCGCGGCCCCCCGCCCGGTCTTGCGACCGAACATCCTCATGATCGAATCTCCTCTATGCTCCTCCCCGGCACGGGGAGGTGGCAGCGCGCAGCGCTGACGGAGGGGGGCTTCCACACAGGACGTCCCCAGCGGCGATCCCCCTCCACCACCGCTCTGCGGCGGTCCCCCTCCCCGTGCCGGGGAGGATTGCCCTCACAAATTCCGTATCCCCGGCGGCCCCCGCCCCGACAGCATCAGTTCGGTCAGCGCCCAGACCAAGGCATCCGCCCGGTCGGGCGAACGGCCCGGCCCCTCATAGGCCCCCGCCACGCCCAGCCCGCACAGTTCGTCCTCCAGCGCCGGGAAGCCGCGCGAATGCCACACCCGCCCTTGTGCATAGAGGAACGACACCGGCTCCGCCCGCGCCGCCTTGCCGATCGAGGCATAGACCAGATGCACCGGCAGGGTCGGATCGGCGAGCCGCAGCACGCTTTCCACCATGTCGCCGCCCTGGTTGCGCTCGGCCACCACCCGGTCCGCGCGGTTGCGCCTGGCACACCCCGCCACCCGCGCCGCCCAGCCCTCGGGCGACAGCCCCGCCTCGCTGGCATCCTCCAGCACATAGCCATGGCCGTCGCGCCCCAGGCCGACCGCGACGATCCCGCAGGCATCGCCGCTGCTGGTCGCGGGCGGATCGACGCCGACCACCACCCGGTCGAGCGCGGGCACCGTCTTGGCCCGCTGCCGGTCGAGCAGCGCGCGGGTCCACAAGGCCCCCTCGCGGTCGTCGACCATCTCGCCGTCCAGTTCCTGCCGCCCCAGCCGCGTGTCGCCATATTGCGCCAGCATCGCCTCCTGGAAGCTGTCGGGCAGATGCGCATTGTCGCTGGTCCGTCCGATCGTCTCGACGCAATCGGGCAGCGCCATGACCTTGCGCATCAAGGGCGTCGCGCGCGGCGTGGTCGTGACCAGCACGCGGGGGAAGTCCCCCAGCCGGAGCGTCATCATCAGATTGTCCCACCCGGCCTCCCCCTTCCACTTGCCCAATTCGTCGCACCAGGCGGCATGATGCTGCGGGCCTCGCAACGCCTCGGGCGCCGCCGCCGAATAGGCGAAGCCGATCGCACCCGACGCGAAATGCACCTGCCCCAGACTGCCGATCCATTTGGGCGTCTCCCCTTTGCGCGCCACCGCCAGCAGCCCGCTCTCGCCGCGCACCATCACCCGCTCGACATCGCGCAGGGTCGCGCCCATCAGTGCGATCCGCGCCCCCGGATTCTCGCGGGCCAGCGCGCTCACCCATTCCGCTCCGGCGCGGGTCTTGCCGAACCCGCGCCCCGCCCGGATCAGCCACACGCGCCAGTCGCCCGGCGGCGCGACCTGTCCGTCATGCGCCCATAATTCCCATCGCTCGACCAGCTCGCGCTTCTGCGCCGGGGTCAAAGCGGCCAGCGCCTGTTCGCGCGCCGCCGGTTCCAGCATCGCCAGCGTGGCGAGCCGCGTCGCCGCATCCTCCCTCGCCATCACGCCATCCCCTTCAACCGCCGCCGCGCCAGTCCATCAAGCGCGCGTTCCAGCGCCGCATCGGTTTCCGCCGCGCTCGCCCGCGCCGCCTCGTTGCCCGAGTCACCCGCCTGGGCCAGCGCATCGCGGCGTGCGAGCAGCTTCAAATAGAGTTGCACCTCGGTCGCGTGGAGCGGCGGGGTGATGGAGAGGCCGGTGGTCCCCGCACCGGCCTCTCCGCCTCCCTCCCCGTCCCCGGCCGCCAACAGGGCGAGCATCCGGCGCAGCAGCCCCTCCTCGACCAGCGCATGGGCCGCCCCGATCGCCTGGTCCCAGGCCTCGCCAAAGGCCCGGTCGCGCCGCCTGAGCGAAAGGACGGCCCCGAGCGTCTCTCCCACCGCCCGAGCCGCCACCCCCGCATCGGCGCTGACCGCCAGCGCCTCCAGGAATTGCCGTCGCCGCGCCTGCGTCCACCGCGCGCCCTCCCCCGTTCCGGCCATCCCCGCTCCCCTCGAAGCATCGAGCCGGTCCCGACCGCTCCCCCGGTCGTACCCGCCCTCGATGTTCCCGTTATGTACCGATGGCAGGCGGGTTTGTATCCAACAAACGAACCAAATGGGTTTGGACAGCAAAAGCGGCTTGCCAGACGCAAAACGCATCGGCATTAGGCGGGGCTTACCCCAAGGGGGCGATTAGCTCAGTTGGTAGAGCGTCTCGTTTACACCGAGAATGTCGGCGGTTCGAGCCCGTCATCGCCCACCATGCTCCGACGTCAACTCAACCGCACCACCCCGGCGAAGATCGGGGCGGCTTGTCCTATCAACCGTCATCCCAGCGAAGGCTGGGATTTTTCGCCGCTATCGGTCTTCCACTCGCCAGAGGCCCCAGCTTTCGCCGGGGCGACGGTGCGGACGATCAGGCGAGCTTCCAATAGGTCGCATAGCGTTCATGCGCGATCCGGTGGTACGGGATCAGCCGCACCGGCTGTCCGTCCGCCGCCGGGATGGTGAACTCCAATGGCTTGCCCGTCGCCGTGATCGTCTTCGTCAGTTGCTCTGGCTCACCCGACAGGGTCGGCGCCTGGAAGGGCGTGTCGTTATATTCGCCATATTTGCGCTCGTTGACGATGATGTCCGCGCCCGGCGCCAGCCCTTCACGGCCCAGCGCGCCCGCCAGCACCAGCGGGCCATAGGTGAAGGCGACGATGTCCGGCGCGGCCGGGGCGCTTTCGACACCGGGTTCCATGACCATCCGCCATTCGACCGTGTCGCCGCTCTTCCACGTCCGGGTCACCTCGGCATAGCTGCCCGGTTTGTCCGAGCGCTGGACCTCGGCCCCGTTGACCAGCAGGGTCGCGGCCCGGCTCCATTTCGGGTGGCGCAGTTTCAGCGTCAGCTCGGTCGGCTGGCGCAGCTTCCAGCGGAACTCGGTGTTCCCCGCCTCCGGAAAACGGGTCGCCTGGGTCAGCACAGCGCCCTTGTCGGCCCAGGTCACGCTGGAGGGGATGAACAGGTTCACATAGAGCGCGCGATCGTCATGGAAGTAGATCGAGTCGCGATACTTCACATGATTTTCCATCCCCGTGCCGGTGCAGCACCAGAAACTGTCTTCGGGGGTGTGATAGAGCTTCATGTACCCCGGCCGCGCGCCCTGGAAATAGGTCGCCATCCCCGAATCCGGGTCCTGCGAGGCGAGGATGCCGTTGTAGAGCGTGCGTTCGTAATAATCGGCATATTCGGCGCGCGGATCGTGCAGGAACAAGGCGCGGGTCAGCTTCAGCATGTTGTGCTGGCAGCAGGTTTCCGAGCCCTTGGCCGAGAACACATGCTTGTCGAAATCGGCCATGGCGAAGAAATGCTCGCCATCGCCATGGCCGCCGGTCGCGAAGGCGCGGGTATGCGCCACCGTCCGCCAGAAGAACGCCGCCGCATTCCGATACTGGTCGTCGCCGGTCGCCTCGAACACACGCTGGAAACCGATGATCTTGGGGATTTGCGTGTTGGCGTGCATCCCGTCGAGATGATCCTGCCCCTTGACCAGCGGGTTCATCACCGCCTTTTGCGAGAAACGCCGGGACAGCGCCCGATAATCCTCGTTGCCGGTCATGAAATACAGGTCGGCATAGACCTCGTTCATGCCGCCATATTCGGTTTGCAGCATCGCCTCGAACTGTTCGTCCGACAGCGGCCGAGTCGCCACCACGCCCCAATCGGCCAGCCGGATCAGCACCGCGCGCGACGGCGCGCTATCCGCCAGCAGTACCGAGTCGCGGAGCCCCGCATAGACCTTGTGCAGCGTATACCAGGGCACACCGGTGATCGGCTCACCCCGCAGATGCGCGGCGACCAGCGCGGGGCCCTTGGGGAAGGCGCAGACCAGGCCGGTACCCGCCGCCTTCTGGCACGCGGCCAGTTCATTCGCGATATAGTCGATCCGCTGGCGATAGCGCTTGTCCTTGGTCGCGCGGTAAGCCAGCGCGCAGGCGGACAGATAATGGCCCAGCGTATGGCCATGGCAGTTGATCTCGTCCCACATCGGCTCCGATTCCCAGCCGCCATAGACGGGCGCCTTGGGCTTCAGACCGGCATTGGTGCGGAAATTGGCGAGCAGCCGATCGGGTTGCAGGCGCATCAGATACGCCTCGGTCATCTTCTGCGCATGGAGGAAGGGACTGTCCGCCAGCGTCACATCGGCCATGTCGAAGGGCTGGACCATCGTGGCGGGTGCGGCGCTGATCGCCTTGGCCTGCGCCCAGGCGACGGCGGGCATCACCGCCCCCCATCCAGTCGCCAGCGCGCCGATGCTGGCAGTCGCAAGGACGTCGCGACGCGACGGGGCATGGCAGCATGGGCGCATCGATCTTCTCCGACTAATTCTATTTTTCCCATGGGTAGCCATGCTCGGGTGGCGGGCGCAACATATATTTGCCGGTGGCCAAAAACCGGTTCCGATCCTCCCCGTTCAAGACTTCAGCACGGTGGAGGATAGCAAAACCGCCGATATGAGCCCCCGGCCGTCCCTTGCGAAGCAGGATTTATTTGTCGGACAGTCTCTTTCCCCGTCAGGCTATCGGGATCGGCGCTTGGCCACGCGTCAGGTGGCTTTGCCCCAGGCGGAGTGCCATCTTCCACAGCATCCGGACGGGCGGGTCATCGACGCCCCGATGTTCCGGCAGCATCGCGACCAGCGCCTGGGCCAGCGCCAGGCCCAGATCGCCCAGTTCCAGCGAGAAGCAGGTCAGGTCCGGCGACAGCGCGCGGCAGGCGGGATTGTCGCGCAGACCGATCACCGCCACGTCGCGCCCCGGCTCCAGCCCCAGCCGACGCAACGCGCGATACGCCCCGACCGGCGCGGTCTCGCCCATCAGCAGCAGTGCGGTCGGGCGGTCGGCGAGCGCCATCAACTCTCTGGCGGTCGCTTCGCCGTCGCTCTCATCCGTCTCGCCATGATGGACCAGCGCGGGGTCGAAGCCGATCCCCGCCTGCGCCAGCGCGTCGCGATAGCGCTGCACGACGATATGGCTGTTGTTGATCGTCGCGGGCGGCGCGACCAGCCCGATGCGGCGATGCCCCGCCCCGATCAGCAGCGCCATCGCCTCGCTCACCACCCCTTCGAAATCCAGGTCGATCCAGGCGTAATCGCGCGCGGTGTCGGTCCGCCCCAGCGCGACGAAGGGGATGGCCTGGTCCAGCAGGAAGGCGATCCGGGGATCGTCATGCTGCGTTCCCGACAGCACCCAGCCATCGACCGTGCGACGCGACACATGCCGCCGCAGGAAGGTCAGCCCGTCCTCCCCCTTGCGCGCCAGCAGCACGACCAGATCGAGGTCATGTTCGCCCAGCCCGTTCTGCAACCCCTCCAGCAGCGCCATGAAGAACGGGTCGCCGTGAATCGCGCTGTCATGCTCCAGCGTCAGCATGAAACCGACCGTCCCCGTCCGCCCGCTGCGCAACGTCCGGCCCGACTGGTTGGGGATATAGCCGAAGGCCCGCGCGGCCTCGACCACCCGCTGCCGCGTCGCGGGGCTGACGTCCTTGCGGTCGTTCAATGCGCGCGACACCGTGCCGATCGACAGGCCGAGATGATGGGCGAGCTCGCGTATGTCCATGCGCCCGTGATCGCGGTGTGGCGCGATCGGCACAAGAGGCATTGATCTGGGAGGCCGTTTGCACACTTGCAGAAGAGCGAGTTTCAAGCCCACTCGCACAGGGGCATTGACAGCGCCATTTGTCGGAGCGATTATCCGTAAACGTTTACGGCCATCGCAGAATGGCGTTGAGAGGAAATAGGGCTTGGACACGCTCGTTCTGGAGACTCGTGCCATCGGCTGGGCCTATGACGGCAACTGGCTGCGCATCGAGGCACATGGCCCCGATGGCCTGAGGCTGCGGGCATCGTCCTTTCCCGATCGGGGTGCGCGGGCCGGCGCACTGCTCGACGCCCCCAGGGATACGACGCCGTCCGCGCCGGTCGTCACTCGCGATGGCGGCACCGCCCGCATCACCCATGGCCGCATCACCGCCGAAGTCGATCTTCAGGGCCGTGTCCGCTTCCTGAATGCACGGGGCGAGGTGCTGCTGGAGGAAAAGTGGCGGCAGCGCGACACGATCAGCCAATATTGGACGGTCGGCACAAAGGAGGTCCGCACGATCAGCGCGCTCGGCCTGTCGGGGCGCGAGTTCAAATCGCTGCCCGGCGACGAGGCGCGGATCACCGTCCGGTTCGAGGCGAAGCCGGGCGAGCGGCTGTACGGCATGGGCCAGTACCAGCAGCCCAATCTGGATCTGGCGGGCTGCACCCTGGAACTGGCGCAGCGCAATTCGCAGGCGAGCGTGCCCTTCGTCGTGTCGAGCCATGGCTATGGCCTGTTGTGGAACATCCCCGCCGTGGGCGAGGTGCATTTCGCCGCCAATGGCGCGACTTGGACCGCGCGGGCGGCGCGCGAGGTGGATTACTGGATCACCGCCGCCGACGCTCCGGCCGAGATCCTGCGCAACTATGCCGCCGTCACCGGCACCGTGCCGATGATGCCCGACTATGCGCTGGGCCTGTGGCAGAGCAAGCTGCGCTACCGCACGCAGGACGAATTGCTGGCGGTCGCGCGCGACTATCATGCGCGCGGCATTCCGCTGGCGGTGATCGTCGCCGACTTCTTCCACTGGCCGGTGCAGGGCGACTGGCGCTTCGACGAGCGCGAATGGCCCGATCCCGCCGCGATGACCGCCGAGTTGAAGGCGATGGGGACCGAGTTGCTCGTCTCGGTCTGGCCAACGGTCGATCACCGTTCGGAAAACTATGCCACGATGGCGGAGAAGGGCTATCTGGTGCGCGCGATGCGCGGGCTCGACGTGCAGCAGGAATTCCTCGGCAATACCCGTTTCATCGACGTGACCCATCCCGGCGCGCGCGATTTCCTGTGGCAGACCACGAAGCGCAACTACCGCGACAAGGGCGTCGCGCTGTTCTGGCTGGACGAGGCCGAGCCCGAATACAGCGCCTATGATTTCGACAATTACCGTTATCATGCGGGCAGTGTGCTAGAGGTCGGCAACGCCTATCCGCTCCATTACGCCCAGGCTTTTCACGACGGGCTCCGCGCCGAGGGCGAGACGGAGATCGTCAGCCTGGTCCGCTGCGCCTGGGCGGGCAGCCAGCGTTACGGCGCGCTGGTCTGGTCGGGGGACATCCATTCCTCGTTCGAGGCGATGCGCAACCAGCTGAGCGCCGGGCTCAACATGGCAATGGCGGGGATTCCCTGGTGGACCACCGATATCGGCGGCTTCCATGGCGGCAATGTCGGGGATCCCGCCTTCCACGAGCTGATGATCCGCTGGTTCCAATGGGCGGTGTTCACGCCGATCCTGCGGATGCACGGTCACCGCGATCCGATCACCCCGCCCGCCGAGCCGTTCCGCGACGGCGTCGCCCAGTGCGACACGGGCGCGGGCAACGAGCTATGGAGCTTCGGCGAGCCGGTGTTCGCGATCCTGCGCGACTATGCCGCCCTGCGCGAGCGGTTGCGACCCTATGTCGCGTCGCTGATGCGGGCGGCGCATGAGAGCGGCGATCCGCTGATGCGGCCGATATTCTATGACTATCCCGACGATCCGCGCGCCTGGGCGGTGGACGATCAATATATGTTCGGCCCCGACATTCTGGTCGCGCCGGTGACCGCGGCGGGCGTGACGGAACGGAGCGTCTATCTGCCCCACGGCCTCTGGCGCGACGCCTGGACCGGTGAGCGGATCGAGGGCGGCGTCGACATCGCCTGCACCGCCCCGGTCGAGCGAATACCCGTCTTCCTGCGCGACGGTGCGGGTGTGGCGGATGCTTTCGACGCGCGGAACTGATCGCGGGACATGACAAGACGGGATCGTCAAAAGGCGAACCGGGAATAAGGGACAGGATAATGGCAGCATCGATCGCCGACCACGCCATAAGGGCGATGGAACCGCAGCCGACCGACGGTCAGGCGGCGTCGATCCCGTTCGTCGAAAAGCTCTGCTACGGCCTCGGCGATGCGGGGGGCACGATCGTCACCGGGCTGATCGCCAATTTCCTGACCTTCTATTATACCGACGTCTTCGGCCTGGCGCCGGGGATCGTCGGCATCCTGTTCCTGTCGCTGCGCATCTTCGACGCGGTGTCCGATCCCCTGATCGGCATCATGGCCGACCGCACCTCGACCCGCTGGGGCCGGTTCCGCCCCTATCTGCTGTGGACCGCGATCCCCGTGGGCCTGGCCTGTTTCCTGACCTTCCAGTCCCCCGACCTCGGCTATGACGGCAAGGTCGCCTATGCGGCCGTCACCTATTTCCTGCTCGCCTTCTCCTACTCGCTCAACAACGTCCCCTATTGCGCGCTGATCACCCGCATGACCGACAGCGCGCGCGAGGGCGTGGCGTGCCAGTCGGTGCGTTTCGCGCTGGTCGCCATCGCCTCCTTCTGCGTTTCGGTCGGACTGCCGATCATGGTCCGCCAGTTGGGGGGCACCGACATCGCGCGCGGCTATCGCGACGGAGTGGCGATCCTCAGCCTGGCCGCCGTGGTGATGTTCCTGATCTGCTTCCTGTTCGTGCGTGAGCGGGTGGTCGCCGCCGACAGTGCCGAAGTACCGTTGAAGGTCGCCATCGCCACCACGTTGAAGAACGACCAGTTGCGCCTGACCTTCGTCATGACGCTGCTGCTGATCGGCATCTTCAATACCAAGGGCGGCGCGGCGCTCTATTTCATCACCTATGTGCTGGGCGGCGACACCACCTATCAGGCGCTGTTCTTCGGCATCGCGACGGCGGGCGGGTTCATGGGTTCGGTGATCGTGCCCTTCTTCACTCGGCGGTTCGACGTGAAGACCGTCTATGTCTGGGTGAACCTGATCCTGGTTGCGGGGCATTTCGCCGCCTTCTTCGTGCCGGGCGGCTATCCGATGCTCTGGCTGGTGCTGGTCGGCCTGTGCTGCATCGTGCTGGGCTGCACCCTGCCGCTGCACTTCACCCTGATCCAGTTGGCCGACCAATATGGCGAGTGGAAGCTGGGGATGCGCTCCTCGGGCATGAGCTTCGCCTTCAACCAGTTCTTCGTCAAACTCGCCTGGGCGCTGGCGGGGGTGTTGATCAGCGGCGTGCTGGTCATCGTGTCGTACAAGGCGGGGGCGGGCAACCAGACGCCACTGTCGCTGACCGGCATCCGCGCGCTGTCGACGATCATCCCCGGCCTGATGCACCTCGCACTCGCCGCAACCGCCGCCCGCCTGATCCTGAACCGCGCCACGATCGCGCGCATGACCGCCGAGCGCCCCGCATGACCTTCCAGCCGAAAGCCCGCCCCATGTCCTCGCCCCTTCGCCTGTTGTTCGCCACGCTGCTCGGTTCCACCGCCATCGCCGCCTCCGCACAGGAGCGGCTGACCGTCGATCTGGCCAGCGATACGGGCGCGTTCCATGGCGGCGCGTCGGGGACGCTCTATGGCCTGTACGATGCGCGGCTGCCGCATCCCAATCTGGTCGAGGGGATCGGGCTTCGCACCGTCTCGACCAAGGCGCAGGACGGGCCGCAGCATCCCGGCGCCGACGCGCTGGAGGTCTCGACCCTGCTGACCGATGCGTCGGGCGGCGACACCTATATCTACATGACCGATATCAACCGCGAATTCCCGTACAACTGGAAGACCGGCGACTGCGCGCAATCGGTCGCGCACTACATCGAGCAGTTGCGCGCCCAGGTCCGCCAGGTGAAGGGCATGGCCAAGCGCTATCGCGACCGGATCGTCTTCGTCCCCTATAACGAGCCCGACGGCAACATGTTCGCCGACGGTCCCAAGAGCTGCAACGGCGTGAAGTGGCAGAAGGACCCGACCGCCTTCAACGACGCCTGGGACCGGGCGGTGCGGATGATCCGCCAGGAACTGCCCGGCGCGCGGATCGCGGGGCCGAACACCAGCATCCTGTTTCCGGAGGTCGAAGGCTTTCTGCGCCACGCCATCGCGGCGGACACCATGCCCGACGTGGTGACCTGGCACGAACTCAGCAACCCGGCGGCGGTGCGGACCAGCGTGCGCAAGTATCGCGAGTGGGAGGATCGGCTGTTCGCTGGCACCAAATGGCAGGGCCGCCACCTGCCCATCAACATCAACGAATATGCCTATAACTACCACACTTCGGTCCCCGGCCAGATGGTGCAGTGGGTGGCGGCGATCGAGGATTCCAAGGTCGATGCCGACATCGCCTATTGGAATATCGACGGGAATCTCAGCGACTCCGCCGTGCAGGCCAATCGCGGCAACGGGCAATGGTGGCTGCTCAACGCCTATGCGACGATGAGCGGCCATACGCTGGCCGTCACCCCGCCGCATCCCGACCAGAGCTATACGCTGCAAGGAGTGGCGACGCTCGACCCCAGGCGGCGGCAGATGCGCCTGTTGTTCGGCGGCAAGAGCGGCGACGCGACGATCGCGCTCGCCCGCGTTCCCGCCGCGTTCGGCCCCGAGGTCCGGGTGCGCGTGCGCGAGATCGGCTGGACCGGACAGTTGGGCGATTCCGCTCCGCCGGTCACGATGGTGGAGCGGGTATTGCCGGTGAAGGACGGCCAGATCGCGCTGACCTTCGGCCAGGACAATCTGCCCCCGCTGCGCGAAGAAGCGGCCTATGAGCTGCTGCTCACCCCGGCGGAAGGGACGCAGGCCCCCGCCGTCGCCCTGCCCTGGCGACAGGATTACGAAGCGGAGAAGGCGACGCGGCGGGGCCAGGGCCTGGCGGTACGCGGACCGGAGGGCTCGCCGGATCATGTCGACCGCTTCCACACCTCGGGCGGCTATTCGGTCGAGGGGTTCAAGACCGGCGCCGACGCCGCGCTCGACTTCGCGGTCGAGGTTCCGCGCACCGGGCGGTACGATTTGCGCGTGCTCGCGAGCACCTTCAACAAGGACCCGCTCGTCACCGATCAGGGGGCGACCAACGTCTTCCTGCGGATCGACGGGCAGAAGACGGGCGAGACCGAGCTGTTCCTGCCGCTGGGCTACAAGCCCTCGGTGCTCGACCATGTCGATACGGTGGTCACCCTGACGCGCGGCAAACATGTCCTGACACTGGCGACGCGTAGCCTGGGCGGCACGCGCGCCACGCGGGGCAACGCACTGGTCGACCGCATCACCCTGACCGCCGCCGATCCCGCCGCCGCCACGGTCCGCTACGATGTACGCGACGCGATGGTGGCCGGCGATACCGCGACCTTCTGGGTTTACGGCGCGCAGGACGAAGTGGCGAAACTCACCGCTGACGCCAGCGGCGCCGTGCAGATCCGCGTCAACGACCGGCCTCTGACCGGGGGCGAGGCGTTCCTGCTCGGCGGGATCAACAAGGTCGAAGTGACCGGCGCGGCACGTCTGCGCGGCCTGGACGTCACCCGCGACACCGCCCCCGACGCCCCCCGTCGCTATGAGGCGGAGGCCGCGCAAGTCGCCGGAACCGCACGGATCGGCGCGGCATCGCTGGCCAGCGGTGGACGTGCGGTGTTCGACATCGGCGGCGCGCCGGGCAACCGCAACACCCTGACCTTCCCCAATGTCGTCGCCGACAAGGCGGGCAGCTATGCACTGACCGTCCGATTCTCCAATGACGAACAGTCCAAGGCGACGCATTACAATCCCGACCCGCTCGCCCGGATCGCGCGCATCTCGATCAACGGGGCCAAACCGATCCTGGCGACCTTCCCCAACAGCTTCCACGCCAACAACTGGTGGGAGATGACGGTGCCCGTCACCCTGCGCGCCGGGACCAACAGCATCCGCATCGCGGGCGAGGAACAGCCCGATTGGGACGGCCGCACCTATGCGTCCAAGACCTGGCCCGGCGTCCTGCTCCGATCGCGCTTCGCGCCGAATATCGACCGGATCACTGTCTCGCCCATGCCCTGAACGCCCCGATTCGAGGTGAAGCCGAACACGGCGCACCCTGAATCCGACCACGACCGAAAACGTTTCCGTCAGAAAAGATCAAAGGAGGGGTTTATGAAGCACGCATCGATCGGTGGCCTTTTGGCCTCGGCATCCATTCTCGCCACCCTGGCGCTGGCCACCCCCGCGACCGCCCAAAGCCAAGCGCCCCAGGCCGAACCCGCGCAGGATCAGGCGCAGCCCGCCGAGCAGACGGCACCGGGCAGCGCCGACATCATCGTCACGGGCATTCGCCAGAGTCTGAGCAACGCGCAGAACATCAAGCGCAACTCGGACGCGATCGTCGATGCACTGGTCGCCGAGGATATCGGCAAATTCCCCGACAACAACGCCGCCGAGGCGATCGCGCGCGTCACCGGCGTGCAGGTCACCCGCTATGCCGACGAGGCTAATGGCGTGCTGATCCGCGGCCTGCCCAATGTGCAGACGACGGTGCAGGGGCGTGAGATCTTCACCGCCGATGGTCGCTCGGTGTCGATCCAGGACTTCCCCGCCCAGGCGCTGTCGCGGGTCGAGGTCTATAAGGCGACGACCGCCGACAATCTGGAAGGCGGCATCGCGGGCCTGATCGACGTGGGCCTGCGCCGCCCCTTCGACTTCAAGGGCTTCCAGCTCGCGGGCGCGGCGCGCGGTGTCTATAATTCGGAATCGCGCAAAGTGGACCCGATCGGCAGCCTGCTGGTCAGCGACCGGTGGCAGACCGGGATTGGGGAGATCGGCGCGCTCATCAACGCCTCCTTCACCCAGACCCGCTTCCTGAACTCGGTCCGCTATCAGGGCTTTCAGGACAATGTCCCCGCCGCGCAAGCGGTCCTGCCCGCCTCGGTCGGCCGCAACTTCACTTTCCCGCAGGATATCGGCCTGTTCTACGGACGCGGCACCCGCCAGCGGCCCTCGGTCAACGGCTCACTTCAGTGGAAGCCCGCCGACAATTTGATGATCTATGCCGACGGCCTGTATCAGGGCTATCGCAACCGCAACGCCAACGACTTTTTCGGCGTGCCCATCCAGTCCAACCCCAATGGCGGCAACCCGCCGACGATCCGCAACGCGGTGCTGACCCAGGACGGCACGACGCTCGAATCGTTCGACGTGGACCTGGGGCTGGTCAACGGGCCCAGCAAGGAATTCGGCACCAGCCGCACCGACACCTATCAGGGCGCGCTGGGCGCCAAGTGGGAAACCGGCAACGCCGTCTTCACCACCGACCTCGCCTATACGCGCTCGACCACGAACAACAATTGGGGCCAGTTCCAGACCCAGGTCGCGACGCCGCTGTCACTGGCGGTCAAGCTGAACGATCAGGGCAGCGTGAACTTCACGCCCAGCGGCGTCGACTTCACCAATCCCGACAGCTTCTACATGCGCGGCCTGATCGAGAATCGCAGCCGCGCGGTGGGCAGCCAGTGGCAGTGGCAGGGTAATGTCGCGCTCGATACCGGTTCGTCGATCTTTCCCAAATTCCTGTTCGGCCTGCGTTACGGCGATCGCAACGCCAGCTCGGTCTATGGCGATCGCTATGCCTCGCTGGCCAGCCTGAGGGACCCGATCAACCGGGTGCCGACCGTGTCGCAGGGTGGGCTGGTCGAGCCGGGCTTCCACGGGGATGACGTGCAGCAGTTCCGGTCCTGGTACGCGCCCAACGCCTTCCTGTTCAATGACCGGTTGAACGATGTGCGGGGCTATATCCGCGACGCGCTGGTCCGGGCCGGGGCGGATGCGGGCACGCGCGCCGCCTGGGCCCCCGAACTGCCCAATCTCAACCCGCTCAACGCCTTCCAGGCACGCGAGCAGGTCTATACCACCTATGCGCAGGTCAATTACGCCTTCAACATCGGCATCCCGGTCGACGGCGTGATCGGCGCGCGGGTGATCCTGACGCGCAACAAGCTGAACGGTACCAACCAGTTGCCGACCGCCGATGGCGGCACCGTGCTGGTCCCGATCAACTCCTCGACGCAATATACCGACATCCTGCCCAATATCAGCGCGCAGTTGCACTTCACCGACCGGCTGAAGCTGCGCCTGTCGCGGACCCAGGCGCTGTCGCGGCCCGGTTTCAACCAGATCAACCCGACGCTGACCGTGTCGCAGGGCACCGTCGGGGGTAACATTTCCTACACCGGCAATGGCGGCAACCCGAACCTGCAACCGATCCGGTCGGACAATTACGACGCCTCGCTGGAATATTATTTCTCGCGGACGGGATCGGTGTCGGTCGCGGGATTCTATCGCAAGATCAACGGCTTCATCAATTCTCTGCCGCAGATCGTCAATGTCGCGCCGTTCGGCGACATCCTGGTCTATCGCCCGTCCAATGCGGGGTCGGGCACGATCAAGGGGATCGAGGTGGCGGGCACCACCTTCTTCGACTTCCTGCCCGGCGCATTGCGTGGGCTCGGGGCTCAGGCCAACTTCACCTATATCGACGGTGAGCAGGTCCTGCCCTCCGCCGCCAATTTCGCCGGCGGGCGCAACACCCTGCCCGGCGTGTCCAAGTACAGCTTCAACGTCATCGGCCTGTACGAACTGGGGCCGACGAGCGTGCGGCTGGCCTATAACTACCGCAGCGCCAATGTGGACGGCTTCGGTGCGCCGGGCGTCTACACCACCGTCTATTCGGGCGGGGTCGGGCGGCTGGACCTGTCGGCCAGCTACAATCTGAACGACAATATCACGCTGACGGTGGACGCGACGAATTTGCTGCGCACGCCGTACCACAGCTATGTGAAGGACCCGCGCTATCCGCGAGACATCCGCTGGGAGGCGAGCCTGTTGTCGGCGGGGGTGCGCTTCCGATTCTGATCGATCGGGGGAAGGCGGCCCGCTTCGCCGCAGACATGGCGAAGATAACGGGCCGCTTGGGTCAGTCCGCGAACAGGCTGGCCGTCTCGTCGGCGGTCAGGTCGATGCCGAACATCAGGCTCATCCGCATCCGATAGACGCGCGGGTCGCTCAGCGTCGCGCTGGTCTCGTCCTGGCCGACCCGGCGGCGATAATGCCGGTCGGTCAGCGAGGCGAAGCCGTGCGGCAGGATGATACTGACGATATTGGCCTGGCGGAACCGGCTGTCCTCGGCGGTCGCGGTCCAGTGATTGCCCATGCTCAGATCCGCGTCCCAGACCTGATCCGTGGTGAAGCTATATTGCGGCTCCCACCCGTCACCCGTCGAGCGGCCATCGGTATGCCCCGGATGACCGTTGCGCAGCAGCATCCAGCCATGCTGGACGTCGCGGGCCAACCGGAAGCGCGCGCCATCGGGCGCGGTCGCCTCCGCCCCGTCGACCAACGGCATGGGCGGCGAATAGCTGCCCCCGAAGCCCGCATCGGCGATCCAGTCCTGCCCGTCGATATGGACCAGGCTGAACGTATGGGTGGTCGGCGGCACGTCGCTGGCGCGCAGCCAGACGCGGGCGAGCAGTGGGCGCGCGGCAAAGCCGTGCGCGGCCAGCGCGTCGAGGAACAGCCGGTTCTGCTCGAAACAATAGCCGCCGCGCTTGGCGGTCACCAGCTTGGCGAAGACGCTGTCGCTGTCGATCGCGATCGTGCGGCCCAGTCGCACATCGAGATTCTCGAAGGGGATGGCCAGCCGGTGCGCCCATTGCAGCCGGGCCAGCCCCTCG
Source organism: Sphingomonas sp. SORGH_AS_0879 (assembly GCF_030819175.1). Taxonomy (NCBI): domain Bacteria; kingdom Pseudomonadati; phylum Pseudomonadota; class Alphaproteobacteria; order Sphingomonadales; family Sphingomonadaceae; genus Sphingomonas; species Sphingomonas sp. SORGH_AS_0879. The sequence continues at coordinate 574,525 of NZ_JAUTBJ010000002.1, read as the reverse complement.
GCATCGACGGTGACGCGCGACGGAAGGGCGATGCGGGCGAGATAGGAATCGAGATCGAACATGATCCGCCAGATAGGGTGCCCAATGCCGATTGTCGAAGGGGGACGCGCCCCCTTATCGCGGCGGCGGCGAGCGGGTATAGGGCGGCGCGACCATGCGCTTCCCCGACCACGATCCGACCCTGCCCTTCTCCCCGCCCGCGATCCGCGCCGCCGCCCACGTCATTCTGACGGCCGGGATCGTCGCGGTACCGACCGAGACCGTCTATGGCCTGGCCGCCGACGCCACCGACGCCGGAGCGGTCGCGCGCATCTATGCCGCCAAGGGGCGGCCCTCGTTCAATCCGCTGATCGTCCATGTCGCCGATCTGGCGACGGCACGGAAACTGGCGCTGTTCGACGCCGATGCGCTGGCGCTGGCCGAGGCATTCTGGCCCGGGCCGCTGACGCTGGTCCTGCCGGTGCGCGCCGGGTCGGGCATCGCCTCGCTGGTGACGGCGGGGCTGGAGACGGTGGCGATCCGCGTGCCCCGCCACCGGGCGATGCAGGCGCTGTTGGCGGAGAGCGGTCGCCCCCTCGCCGCCCCGTCCGCCAATGCCAGCGGCGGGATCAGCCCGACCCGCGCCGCGCACGTCCGCGCCAGCCTGGGCCCCGCCGTGCCGATCCTGGATGACGGCGCGACCGAGGCGGGGCTGGAATCGACCATCGTCGCGGGCCGCACCATCCTGCGCCCCGGCCCCGTCACGGCGTCGATGCTGGCGGGCGTGCTGGGGTCCGTCGAGCAGGGCCCCGACGCCCCCGCCATCGTCACCGCGCCGGGACAACTCGCCAGCCATTACGCCCCCGCCAAGCCCTTGCGGCTGAACGCGACGAAGGCGGCGGCGGACGAATGGCTGATCGGTTTCGGCGCGGTGACGGGGCAGGACACGCTGTCGGCGACCGGCGATCCGGTGGAAGCGGCTGCAAATCTGTTCGACGCACTCCACCGCGCCGATACCGGCGACCGCCCCAGGCTGGCCATCGCGCCGATCCCGGTCGAGGGGATCGGGGAGGCGATCAACGACCGGCTGCGACGCGCGGCGACGCGATAGGGGTTTCGGCGAAGTTCGGGGCGTGCACTTCGACTTCGCTCAGCGTGAACGGAGGAAGGGTTCATGTCCCAAGTCCCGTTCAGCCTGAGCGAAATCGAAGGCCAAGGGCATAACCCACCCCCAGGCGAAATTACGCCGTCACCGCCTTCGACCGCGCGGCGAAGCTCTTGCGCAGCTTTTGCAGCTTGGGCGGGATGACCGCCATGCAATAGGGGTTCGACCGGCCGGACGTTTCCCAATAATCCTGATGATAATCCTCCGCAGGATACCATTCCGCCATCGGCTCGATGGTGGTGACGATCGGCTTGTCCGAACCCGCCTGGGCGCGTTCGACGGCCGCCTTCATCGCGACTTCCTGTCGCTCGTCCGCCGGGAACATGGCGGAGCGATACTGCGTACCCACGTCATTGCCCTGCCGGTTGAGCTGCGTCGGGTCATGCGTCGCGAAATAGATATCCAGCAGATCGTCCAGCACCAGTTGCTCGGGATCGAAACCGATGCGGATCGCCTCGGCATGGCCGGTGTCGCCGCCGCAGACCTGCTTGTAGGTCGGGTTGGGGACGGTTCCGCCGATATAGCCGCTTTCGACCGATTCCACGCCGATCACGTCCTTGAACACCGCCTCGGTGCACCAGAAGCAACCACCCGCCAGTGTCACATACTCAGTCACGCGAAATCTCCTCGTCGTCTTGTATGCTTAGATAGGAAGGCGCTAGGCCACGGCAATCCAAGGGTTCGGGACAAAGTGATGGCGACGATCAACGGCAAAGTGATGGTGACGGGCGGCGCGGGCTATATCGGCAGCCATGCCGTGCTGGCGCTGCTGGACGCGGGCTATGAGGTCGTCGTGCTCGACAATCTGGTCACCGGTTTCGACTGGGCGGTTGATCCGCGCGCGTCGCTGGTCGTGGCGAACGTCGCCGACGACGACACGGTCCGCGCCGCGATCCGCGAGCACCGGGTCCGTGCGATCATGCATTTCGCCGGTTCGGTGGTGGTGCCGGAATCGGTCAGCGATCCGCTCAAATATTATCGCAACAATACCGCCGCCAGCCGCTCGCTGATCGAAAGCGCGGTGGCCGAGGGCGTGCCCCATTTCATCTTCTCCTCGACCGCCGCCACCTATGGCACGCCCGAAAAAGTGCCGATCACCGAGAATGACCCCAAGGCCCCGATCAACCCTTATGGCATGTCCAAGCTGATGACGGAGATCATGCTGAAGGACGTCGCCGCCGCGCATCCGATCAATTATTGCGCGCTGCGCTACTTCAACGTCGCGGGTGCCGACCCGCAGGGCCGCTCAGGCCAGTCGACGGTCGGCGCGACCCACCTGATCAAGATCGCGGTCGAGGCGGCGATCGGCAAGCGTGACGCGGTCGGCGTCTATGGCACCGACTTCCCGACCCGCGACGGGACGGGGGTGCGCGACTATATCCATGTCTCCGACCTCGCCGCCGCGCATGTCGCCGCCCTCGACCTGCTGGTCGCGCAGCCGGGTGAGAGCCACACGCTCAATTGCGGCTATGGCCGGGGCTTCTCGGTCCTCGAAGTGCTCGACGCCGTCGACCGCGTGACCAATCACAGGATCGAGCGCCGCCTGGAAGGGCGCCGCGCGGGCGATCCGGCGGAGCTGGTCGCGGACAATGGCGCGATCCTGTCCACCCTGGCCTGGCGGCCCGAGCGCGACGATCTGGACGGCATCGTCCGCGACGCCCTGGCCTGGGAGCGCAAGCTGGCCGAGATGGGGCGTTAAGTCCCATGCGGCTGCGTTCGCTGCTGTTCGTGCCCGGCGACCGGCCGGACCGGATGGCCAAGGCGATGGGATCGGGCGCCGACGCGCTGATCCTCGACCTGGAGGATGCGGTTGCCCCCGATGCCAAGCCGCGCGCACGCGACGCCATCGCCCGGTTCCTGGCGGAACCGCGTGACGGCGCGGTGGCGCTGTTCGTGCGGATCAACCCGGTCGATGGGCCGCTGGCGGCGGACGACCTAGCGGCGGTTCTGCCCGCCCGGCCCGACGGGATCGTGCTGCCCAAGGCCGAGGGGCTGGTCAGCCTCCATGCGCTGGCGGCGCGTGGGGTGAACCATATCCCGATCCTGCCGATCGCCACCGAAACCCCGACCGCGCTGTTCCGGCTGGGCGACTATGCAGGATCGAGCCTGCCGCTCGCCGGGCTGACCTGGGGCGCGGAGGATCTGCCCGCCGCGATCGGCGCCGCGACCGCGCGGGAAGCCGATGGCGGCTATACCCCGCCCTATCAACTCGCCCGCTCGCTGACCCTGTTCGCGGCGCATGCGGCGGGGGTAAGCGCGATCGAGACGGTCTATCCCGATTTCCGCGATCTGGAGGGGCTGGCCGCCTATGCCGCGCGCGGACGACGGGACGGCTTTACCGGTATGATGGCGATCCACCCGTCCCAGGTGCCGGTCATCAACGCCGCCTTCACCCCGTCGGCGGACGAACTGGCCCGCGCGCGGGCGATCGTCGATCTTTTCGCCATGAATCCCGGCGCAGGGGCGCTGCAACTGGATGGCCGGATGGTCGACGCACCGCATCTGAAGGCCGCGCAGGCTCTACTGGCGCGCGCTCAAGCCTAAGCCCCTATTCGCGCATGGTGGGCCAGGACGCGCGGATCGCCGCCGTGGCCCACCACCAGCCGAGCGCCCAGAGCGTGCCGAAGCACCACCCCGCCGCCACGTCGGACGGCCAGTGGACGCCCAGATAGACACGGCTGACCCCGATCGCCCCGACCAGCAACACCGCCATCGCCACGATGGCATGACGCACCCGGCGGTGCCGTGTCACCTGGGTCGCCAGCGCGGCGAGGGTCAGATAGACCATCGCGCTGCCCGCCGCATGGCCGCTGGGGAAGCTGGCGTTGGACACATCGACCCAGTGCGGCACCAGGTCGGGCCGGGCGCGCGACACGCCTTGCTTGACCAGGGTCACCACCGCGCCGCCGCTGATCCCCGACGCCACCGTCACACCGGCGGTCAACCACCAGCCGCGTGCCGCCAGCAGCAGCGTCGCCGCGCCGACCATCAGCACCAGCACGGGCACGCTACCCAGTGCGGTGATATCGACCGCCGCACGCATCAACCCGCGCGACTGGGCATGGGCGCGAAGCCCGGTGAGAATCGCCCGGTCCCAATCGAACGGCCAGCGATCGACCAGCAGCCCCGCGAACAGGAGAATCGCCAGCGCCGCCGCGCCCGCCGCCGCCCCTCGCAAGGCCCGAGGCATGGCGGACAGGCGTTCGGGGGATTGGTCTGTCAAAAAAATTCACCTGATTCGCCGTCGTCCTGCCGATGATCCCGAACGGATCGTCGATCATCCCAAGCTTTTGACAAAACGACAGCATTTGGGCAATTGCAACCGATTGCAGGCGCTGTGCGACGTCAGCCGACCGCATCAATACGGCTCTGGTGAACAATATCGATCACCATAATTCGAAAAACGGGTTTGCGTCTTCCGTCATTTTATCGCAGATTTGCCCCATCCCGGCACACAGACCGGTTGGAGAGGATTGCACGACCATGGACCAACACGTCATTTCGCCGCTCGACCGTCTGCTCATCCTGACTTTCGGTGCGATGGCTAGCTGGGTTGCCGTGGGCGGTGTGGCCATTGGCGCGTCGAAGCTGGTCGAACATCTCTTCTGACGGATATCCATCGGCGTGCGCCATCGCGGGCCGATGATCTTATACGCGACCAACCCTTCGACAGGGCTGTCTTCAAGCTGTCATTCGAATATCCGGTTTGGCCAAGATCAACCTTGATCGTTCGAAGAGGCGTGCATCGCTCACCGATTTTGTCCCAGGCGACGCGCCAGCCCGATCATCCGCCACCCCAGCAAGTCCTCCACCCCGGCATAGCCCAGTCCCATATGCGGGGGGCGTGAGGCGAACACATCGCCCAGCGTCACGCGACCCGAGCGAAGGGCCGCCCGCGCCAATTGCCGCCAACGCCGCGCGGTTTCCCAGCGGATCAGTTTCACGCTCTCGATATCGGGGGCGACCTGCGCCAGATAGGCGCTCTGCAACGTCGCGATCGCCTGTCCCAGCCGCCGAAGCGTCGCGCCATCGGGAATCGGCACCCCGCCCATATTGTGCCGGACGAGCAGATGGGCGACCTCCGACGCGGCATCGCCCAGCAGCGGCGCATGCGCCTCCGTCACGACCCGCGTCGCACTGGCCCGCATTTTCTCGATAAACCTTTTCGACACGCCGCCCGCATGCTGGCGATAGAGGAGCAGGGGCTCGTCCAGCCGGGCGATCCGACCGAAGGCGGCGATGCGGTGATAGAGGTCGAAGTCCTCCGCATAGAGAAGCTCGGGCCGGGTGAACGGATCGAGCCGCCTCGCCACATCCGCGCGCACCATGACCGTCGACCAGGCCAGCGGATTTTCGATCCAGCTCAGCCAGCGGATCAGGTCGGGCGTGCTGTGTGCCGCATAGTTCATGGGCAGAACCCGCCCCTCGACCAACTGCTCGGTCTGCGCGCCCACCAGCACGACATCGGGGTTCGCCTCCAGATAGGCGACCTGCCGCGCCAGCCTTTCGGGGCGGCAGAGATCGTCCTGGTCGAGCCCCGCCAGATACCGCCCCCGCGCCTCGGCGAAGCCGCGATTGCGCGTGACCACGGGGCCGCCATTGACCGCATTCTCGATCAGGCGGACTCGGGTGTCGGGCCAGTTGCGTACCAGTTCACGGGTATGGTCGGACGAGCAGTCATCGACCACCAGCGCCTCCCATTCGGTCATCGTCTGGTCGCCCAGGCTCGCCAGCGTCTCGCCGATCAGCCCGGCGCCGTTATAGGCCGGGATGACCACGCTGACGACAGGGCTGACGACAGGATCGCTCATGCCGCCGCGCTGTCGCATTCGGGTATCGCCTGACCCAGCAACTGGTCGACGATCATCTGCCCGACATTGTTCTGCCACAGCCACAGCCCGTTGGCCTGACCACGAAAGCTCTTCTCCCCGCCGAGCGGGCCCCAGGGCACGAAACCGGCGGACAGGCCGATGCCATAGGCGTCCGGCACCGGGCGATCCTGCGCATCGAGGATGCGGCAATGGCGATCGACCATCGGCCGTCCCGCCTCATGCGCCAGCGCGATCGGCGCACCCTCCGCATCGAACAGCGGCAGCGACCGGGGACGATAGCCGAGCGCGCCGACGACCAGATCGGCCTCGGCGATGAGCGCCCGCGCTTCGGGATCGTCTTCCCCGACGATCCGATAGGTGGTCATGCGCGGATCGGGCTCCCGCCCGCCCAGCGACAGCATCCGCAGCACCAGTTCGCGCGACTCCAGCCGCAGCCCCGCGAGCCGCAGGACGAACCCACTGACCGGACAGACATCGTCGGCGGTGAAATCGGTGAAACCCTCCTGACGGGCGGCGTCGACCGTCGGAAAGAACGGCTTGGGCGGGGTGCGCACCATCAACGTGATCGCCCCCGCGCCCAACGGCAGATCATGGCATTTGAGCAATTGCACGGCACTGGCCAGCGCACTGGTGGACGCTCCGACGATCACGATGCGCGGCGCCCGGACCGACGCCAGCCGCTTGACCACCTGTGCCATCCCCCCCTGGCGGAGCAGTGCGTCCGATCGCATCAGCCGATCCCCCGCCATCTGCCCCAGCGGCGCGCCCGCCACGATCCTGGCCGCGACCTGCTCGTCGCTCTGATAGCCGCCCGTCGCGACGACGATGCTGCGCGAGGTGAGCCTGTGCTCGCCATCCGGGCCCGACAGGATCGTCCGCCAATGGCCGTCCGCCGTCCGCTGCGCACCGACCGCTTCGACGCCGGTCAGCACCTGTCCGCCATGTACCGTGACGATCGTCCGCAACCGCTCCGCCGTCGCCGCCAGCAGCGGCGCGGTGTCACGCAACGGAGCGCCCAGCGCGCCGCAATAGCCTGCCATCAACCGCCCCGCCGGATGCGCCTCCAGCGCGGCGAGTTCGGGATGCGGATTGTCCTTCACCGCCGACAAGAAGGTTTCGGCGGTCGTATCGGAACGGATGGCATAGCCGCCCAGCGCGCCCGGCCCGATATGCTGCGACCGCTCGACCAGGGTCAGGCCCCCTTGCGCGAGCGTCTCCAGCGTGCCGTTCTTGCTCGCCGCCGTCAGCATCGCGGTCCCGGCGGGTCCTCCGCCGATCACCACGGCGTTGATCGGGCTTAGCACCTTTTCGACGCTCACGTCGGCGGACATCCGCGCAACGGCGCTCGTCAGTCGTCCGGCGACGATCCGCGCATCGCCGCGCTTCATCGCATCGGTGATCGGCAGGCTCAATATGCGGGCCGACAGGGCATCGGCCACCGGCGTCGGTTCGATCAGCGCGGTTTCGCGGAACAGCGCCTGCTCGCCCAGATGCGGGCTGAAATACTGGCCCGCGCCCACCCCGTCGCCGGCGAGGGCCGCGATGACCTCGCCCCGCCGCCCGGCCAGTTCGGGCGGCAACAGCACCGGCATGAACTGGGTCGCCTGCCGCCTGACCGTCTGACGCTGAAAGGACCATCCGGGCAGCGCGCCGCGATATTCCCGGTCCAGCGCCGCGCGGGCGTCGCAGATCGCATCGATCTCGGTCAGCTTGCACCGCGCCATCAGGGCCAGCACCTCGGGCATCTTGCCGTTGATGCCGGGCAGCGTCGCATGGCGGCCGGATTCGAAACCGAAATTCACCATCGCACGCAACTGGTCGATACGGTCGGCATCGCCGCTATAGATCAACCCGCCCTCGCCCACCGAGAAGGTCTTGGTCGCGTGCATCGAATAGACCAGGGTGAACGGAGCCCCCGCGCCGAAACCGCGTCCGACGGCGTCCAGCGTCCCCAGCGATGCGGCGGCATCGATGACGATCCCCACCCCGTGACGCCGGGCGAGCCAGGCATAGCGATCAAGGTCCAGATCGGTGCCGAAGGTCGCATAGGGCACGATCACCCTGATCCGGTCGCCATGGCGCGCCAGCATCCGTTCCTCTTCGGCGGGATCGGCGGTCCAGTCCTGCGGATCGATATCGATGACCAGCGGGGTCAGCCCGGCCCAGATCGCGGCCTGCGCCGTCGCGGCGAAGGTCATGGCGGGCATCATCGCCAGGTCGCCGGGGCGGGGATGCATCCCCGCCGCCTGCCGGATCGCGATCATCAGCCCCAGCGTCGCATTGCCCACCGCCAGCGCCGCCCCCCGACCCTCGAACAGCCGCGCCACCATCTCCGCCTCCAGCGCACGCACCTCCGGCCCGCCATTGCTGAACTGGCCGGATTGCTCGATCCGCTTCAGGCCGTCGATCTGCTCGGACAGCCGCGGCGGGCGCGGGGCGATGAGCGGAAAATCCATGGGGCGCATTTCCTGGGACACGTTCGTGCCTGTCCCATATTCGCCTTTAAGAACGGGTTAGCACAAGGGGAATGCGCGGATCGCCCGGTCGTGCCGCTATCCCCCCGGCCTGTTTCACGGGCGTCTCGATCAGCCCCTGAGCGCCAGCATCGCTTCGATCGACCAGGCCCGGACCGCCGATATGGCGTCCGGCCTCAGATGGATGAAGCGCTGCCGACGATCGCGCGGATCCGCCGCACGCCGCACCAGTCCTTCGGCTTCCAGCGTGTTGAGCCAGCGCAGGCCGGTCGTCGATGCGACACCGGCGCCGATACAGGCCGACGAGGTCGAGATCGATCGACCCTCCACATTCGCGACGAACAGGTCGAGCACCATGTCCCATGCCGGGTCGGAGAACAGCCGCTGGTTGAAATGGCGCGCACGCGCGCGGCGCTGACGCAGATAGGTTTTCAACCATTCGGAAATCTCGCGATCGCCCGGCGATCCAGCGCGACTCCCACCACCATGCTCAGCAGGCAGGGAATCGACCACAGCGTGGCCAGCGCGGTGTAGATCTGCTGGTTGTACGGCCCCGCCAGCGCGGCGGCAGCGTGGCACAGCACGGTCAGAAGCTGCGCCGCCGTCATCCAGATCGGCCAGAAGGACCGGCTGATCAGCATGAGGTGGCCCAGACCGATCAGCAGACAGAAATCCACCGCCGCGACCGTCAGGTGCACCGAGCCCCAATTCCGATTCAGCTCCTCCGCGACGGCGGTCGCTATGACAGCCGCGAGCACCAAGGCTGCCGCCCATCGCGCGTCCCTCCCTCCAAAACATGCCGCGAAGATCAGGCTGGATACGGTGAGCAAGAGGAACATCGCTGGAACCATCGCTTGGACCAACACACCTACCCGCCCACCGTCAATGCCGGATCGATTCGATCAGGCCACAGCCCGCACGGGCTCGGCCAGCTTCGCATAATCCAGCGGCGTCGGCCCCGGACAGCCGAAGCTGGTTTCCGCGATGTTGCTGCGCCGCTGAACGCTGGTCATCAGGGACACCGCCGACGCCATGGTGCCACGCGCGGAGACCAGATCGGACTGGCTCTGGTGAACGGCGGCTAGGATCTTCTGCGTCTCGTTCACCGGAATATTGGTGTTGGTGCTCGCCTCGATGAAGGACAGCGTCAGGCGTGCCGCACTGCTCAGCGCCTCGTCATATTGGCGGATCGCGTTCCGGGTCGTCTCGGCCACCCGGGCGGCGTTATTCGGTTCGATGTTGAGCATGATACCTCCGGCCGGGGCTCAGCTCAACGCGTGCAGAGCCCCCACGAATAGAAGAATGAAACCGGCGGAAAACCCCGTCATGACACAGGCCACCCGCACCATCGCGAGCAGGCGCTCCTTTGACGACAAGCGATTGGGATGTCCGCCGATTGGCGGAAGCTTCAGGGTTTCCCTCCAGAACCCCTGCGGCTCCCGCTGCACCTCGTCTGCCTCAGCCTCGACGGTCGGTGGAAGCTGTTCCGGTGGTGATCCCAATCGTTGGGATAGCTCGAATTCCGACAGGATACGGGCCGCGACGCGCCGATCGCTGACCCCCAGCCTGGCGACCGCGGCCTTGATGTACGTATCGACGGAACCGGGCGCGAGGCCCAGGATCGGGCCGATCTCCTTGGATCGCAAACCCTGCCCGACCAGGCGCAAGCATTCCTTCTGCCGCTCAGACAGCAGCTTCGCCGCGTGCTCCAAGTTGCCCCCATTAACCATCGTGCACGATTATGACCCCAGGAGCGCTGGAAAGACAGGACATTCAGTCCGCCACCCGCGCTGGATCGCCCCCTTCACCGCGATTCGATCGGCGAGCCCAAATGGTTGCGACAACACGAATCATGCCCTGCGATTATCCTCGATCAACCCCACCGCAGATAGGAGCGGTTTCGGTGCCAGACCAGTCCATTCCGGTTGGAAATCCCGCAAGCTGATCCGGCGACCGGGCCATGCCGCGGCGGCGCGCGCGATCAAGGCACGGGGGGATCGGATATCCCGCGCCCACGCCGACGATCGATCCTGTGTGATTTGGGTAAGGGCGTGAGACGCCCTGAAACACCCCCGTGGTGGGTCCGCCGGGACTCGAACCCGGGACCTCTCGATTAAAAGTCGCTTGCTCTACCAACTGAGCTACGGACCCTCCATCGGGGTGAACGCGACCTAGGGGCGTGGACGCCTGCGGTCAACACCATGTCGCAATTGGCGGATGCGGCGGCCGTTCCACGGATCGCGCCACGCCCCCGCGATCGCCGCCAGGGGGTGGAGGACGAAGGCGCGCTGCGCATAGGCGATGTGGGGCACGGTCAATCCCGCCGAACGCCACCGCCCGCCCGACCACAGCACGATGTCCAGATCGATCACCCGCGCCCCCCAGCGCCGGCCGCGCCGTCGCCCGAAGTCGCGTTCGATGGCCTTCAACCGCGCCAGCATCTCGGGCGGGGTCAGCGGGCTGCGGACCAGCGCGGCGGCATTGGCGAAGGCGCGGATCGACGGGCCGAGCGGCGTGGTGGTGAGGATCGGCGACACCGCATAGACACCGTCCAGCGCCGCCAAGGCCGCGCGAACCTCGTCGCGCGGACCGCCATGCCGCCCGGGACGGTTGGAACCCAGTGCGATGGCATAGCTTGTCGTCGTCATGTCACCCGACTACCCGAGCGCGATGCCCGATGCATCCCTTCCCGCCGTCCCCGCGCCCCTGATCCCCATCCAGCCGCCGCGCGACTGCCCGCTCTGCCCGCGCCTGGCCACAGTGCGCGAGGTGGTCGCCGCCGAATATCCCGGCTGGTGGAACGCGCCCGTCCCGCCCTTCGGCGATGCCGATCCCTGGCTGGCGGTCGTCGGCCTCGCCCCCGGCAAGCATGGCGCACACCGGACGGGCCGCCCCTTTACCGGCGACGGCGCGGGGCCGCTTCTCTATGGCACGCTCGCCCGGTTCGGTCTGGCCGAGGGGAATTTCGAGGCGCGGGTCGATGACGGCCTGACGCTGACCGGCGCGGTCATCCTGAACGCGGTCAAATGCCTGCCGCCCGAGAACAAGCCGACGCCCGACGAAATCCGCACCTGCCGCCCCTTTCTGGAGCAGGAGCTGGCCGCACTTCCGGGACTGAAGGTCGTCATCGCGCTGGGCCAGATCGCGCACCAGTCGGTGGTCAAGGCGCTGGGCGGCAAGCTGCCCAAGGCCCGCTTCGCGCATCTGGCCGAACACCGGATGCCGGGCGGCGGGCCGGTGGTGCTCGATAGCTATCACTGCTCGCGCTACAACCAGAATACCGGCCGCCTGACACCCGAGATGTTCGAGGCCGTCTTTGCCCGGGCCGTGGAGTTGCGGGGATAATCCATTCCTCCCCTGCAAGGATTCCTCTGCGAAACGGCTGGCAATGAGGATGGTTGAGTGATTCACTGTGCGGGCAGGAGGGCATGGTGATGGTCGAGCAGCGATCGCTGGTGGAAGCGTTGATGGATCCGCGCTTGGGATCGAATGCGAAGCTGTCGGGGATCGAGCGGCTGATCGACTGGAGCCGGCTGGAGCCGCTGGTGTCGCCGCTGCGGCAGGGTCGGACGGGTCGACCGCCCTATGCGCCGCTGGCGATGGTCAAGGCGCTGTATCTGCAGGCGTTGTATGATCTGTCGGACCCCGGGCTGGAGGAGGCGCTGCTCGACCGGCTGTCGTTCCGGCGGTTCTGCGGCTTTGCGCTGGATGGCGGCACGCCGGACGAGACGACGCTGTGCCGGTTTCGCGCGGCTGCGGCGGCGGGGGACGTGCTGGAGCGCTGCTTTGCCGAGATCAACCGGCAGCTGGATGCGCAGGGGCTGGTGCTGCGGCGGGGGACGATCCTTGATGCCTCGGTGGTCAAGGCGACCCGCAAGCCCCCGCGCGGGGACGGGATCGCGCCGGGTGATCCGCACCCCCAGGAGCCGGGTGCCGACTGGACGCGCAAGGACGGCAAGCCGGTGTTCGGCTACCGCTTCCATATCGGCATGGACGAGGGCTCGGGCCTGATCCGCAAGCTGGCCTTCACCTCGGCCAGGGTCCAGGATGTCGAACGGGCCGACGCGCTGGTCTGCGGCGACGAAGGCGCGGTCTATGCCGACCGGGCCTATGAGGGCCAGGCGCGTCGCAAGGCCCTGAAGGCGGCCGGGATCAAGGATCGCATCATGCATCGCCGGCACCGCTACATGCCAAAGCTGCCGCGCTGGCAGGCCCGGCGCAACCACCTCATCGCCAGACGGCGCGCCCCTGTCGAGGCGGTCTTCAGCGCCATGAAGCGCCTCTACGGCAAGGCGCGCACCAGATGCCTGTCGATCGAGCGGAACGCCGCAGACTTCCTCGCCTTTGCCACCATCTACAATCTCAGACGCGCCGCCATCCTTGCCGCTGGCTGAGCCGGGGCGATCCTGCCCCTCCAAACCGGCCAGCCAAAGCTGACCAAGGCCCGTACCGGATCCCTGCAGCGAAAGCCTCGCCCAGATCCTCTGTCACAAATGAGCCGTTTCGCAGAGGAATCCTGCAAGGGAAGGAACAGGTTCAGATATCCTGCACCAGCCGCCCGTAGAGTTCCGGCCGCCGGTCGCGGAAGAAGCCGAACGCCGCGCGGTGGCGCTTCACCCGGTCGATATCGAGCGTGGCGACGATCGCGCCCTCTTCCTCGCGACCCAGTTCGGCCAGGATGTCGCCACGCTCGTCGCAGATGAAGCTGGTGCCGTAAAAGGTCTGGCCATGTTCGCAGCCGACCCGATTGGCCGCGACGATCGGCACGACGTTGGACACCGCATGGCCGACCATCGCCCGCCGCCACAGCCGCGCGGTGTCGAGGCTGTCGTCATGCGGCTCGCTGCCGATCGCAGTGGGGTAGAACAGGATCTCCGCGCCCATCAGCATCATCGCGCGCGCCGTCTCGGGATACCATTGGTCCCAGCAGATGCCGACACCCAGCTTGGTCGCGGGGCCGTCCCACACCTTGAACCCGGTATTGCCGGGGCGGAAGTAGAATTTCTCCTCATATCCCGGACCGTCCGGGATATGGCTTTTGCGATAGACCCCCGCGACCTTGCCGTCAGGATTGATCATCGCCAGCGAGTTATAGTGGTGCGGGCCGTCCGCCTCGAAGAAGCTGGTCGGGATGTGGACCTTCAACTCGGCGGCGAGTGCCTGCATCGCCAGCACCGCCTTATGCTCGGCGGTGGGCTTGGCATTGCTGAACAGCCCTTCGTCCTCGACGCGGCAGAAATACTCGCCCTCGAACAGTTCGGGCGGCAGGATCACCTGCGCGCCTTTGGCCGCCGCCTCGCGGACAAGGCGGGAGACCTCGGCGATGTTGCGGTCGATATCGGCGGTGAAGGCCAGTTGCAGCGCGGCGACGGTGATCTGGGTCATGGCGACGCCCTTTAATGGCTCAACTTTCCTCCGTCACGCGCCGAGTGCCAAGTCGCGCCCGCAATTCGTCGAGGAAGGGGCCGGGCTCGTCCAGCCGCAAGGCGATCCGCCGAACCGGCACAGGCCGCCAGCGCGAACGCGGCGGCAGCGGCTGGGCGAGACGCAGGATCAGATTCGGCCAGGCGAGCAGCGCGACGTTCCAGCTGTCCCCGGCGCGGACCGTCTTGCCACCCGGATTCGCCGCCACCTCGGCGATCGCGTCATAGGGGATCGTCCGGTCGACCAATATCCCGGCGCGGATTCGCACCCCCGTTTCGGTCAGCAACACAGGCGCGAGTCGCAGCGACTTGATCAGGCCGATCAGATAGACGAGCGACACATCGCTGATGACGAACAGGATCAGCGCCAGCGCCCGGTTCCAATGCGCGACCAGCAGATGCGTCACCCCGATCTCGACACAGGACAGGAGAAGCAGCGCGATCATCATCGGCTGAAGATGCCGGTGATAGGCGAAGCCGGTCGCCCCCGGCGGCACATCCGGCGCGGCGTTCCAGCGGAACAGCGCGAGATGCAGCAACCGCGCCTCCGCCACCGCGAAGCGGGCGAAGGGCCGAGGAAAGACCTCGGCGAGCAGGGCGACCCAGCGTTCCGAATCGCAGCGGTTCCAATGCCGCACCCGCTCGACCACCCGCCACAGCCCCCAGCCGCCATGCAGCGCGATGGCGAAGACCGGCACCGCCAGTGCCCAGGGCATGGTGAGCAGCGCCGTGCGGATCGGGGGTGGCGACAGGCTGAACACCGCCATTCCCGCCGTCGCCAATGCCGCGATCCCCGCTCGCCAGCCCGGACGGCGATCACGCGCGATCAGGCCCAGCATCATCGCATCCGATGCGATCCACAGGAACAGCAGCGCCGCGATACGGGAATAGGCCAGGGCGACCGGCAGGCGGAGCAGCGCCGCTGCGCCTATGATCACCATGGGAGGGACGATCGCCGGCGGACTGAGGCGACGGGGCGAGTCGGTCGAGCGGGCGATCATCATGGCGCATTCCCTCCGTTGAGAAGAGGGTATCGGACCAGACGCCACGGGTCACGGGATTCTTCCTCCCTTCCGTTCAGCCTGAGCGAAGTCGAAGGCCGAACGGGGGTTGGGGGCGTGCCTCGCAAGCAAAAGGCCCGCGCTCTCTTCCGAAAGCGCGGGCCCTCTACCCCCGAACGGGATCAGCGCATCACCGCGCCGGAATCTGCTGCGAGATACAGTGGAAGCTGCCGCCGCCGGTCAGGATCGCATCGGCGCGCAGGCCCACCACTTCGCGGTCGGGGAAGATCGCCTGGATCGCCGCGACGCCCGCCGCGTCATTCTCGCTGCCATAGATGGGCACGACCACCGCCGCATTGCCGATATAGAAGTTCATATAGCTGGCGGGCACGATCTCCTCGTCGCGAAGCACGCGGCCCGGCGACGGGATGGTCACGACCTCCAGCCCGGCGGCGATCGCGTCGCGCTTGGCGACCATATAGACCTGCCAGTTGGGATCATTCTCCGCCGCTTCCGGCAGCGCGATCCGGTTCGGCCCGACGAAGCGCGCCAGATTGTCGACATGCCCGTCGGTATGGTCGTTGAGCAGCCCGTCCCCCAACCACACCACGCGGGTCAGCCCCAGATCCTTCGCCAGCCGCGCGGTGATCGCCTCCTCGGTCAGTTCGGGATTGCGATTGGGGTTGAGCAGGCACTGGCGCGTGGTGACGACCAGTCCGGTGCCGTCCCCGTCGATCGCGCCGCCCTCCAGCACCCAGTCGCAGCGCGTCGCGGCGATCCCGCGATCCTCGGCCAGCCGCCCGCCGACCGTATCGTCGCCGGGCAGGTCGTATTTCCCGCCCCAGCCGTTGAAGCGGAACAGCCGCGCCGTGCCGTCGCCGGTGACGATCGGCCCGGTATCGCGCAGCCAGATGTCGCCGAAGGGCTGCACCACCACATCGGCGGCATCCCCCGCCATGGCGCGCGCCGCATCGGCGGCTTCGCCATCGGCGGCGACCAGGATCACCCGCTCGCCCCGGCCATCGGCATGCACCGCGCGGGCAAAGGCCAGCACCTCCGCGCGTGCGGGCTCCAGATCCTCTTCCCACAATTCCGGATGGCTGGGGAATCCGATCCATACGGCCTCATGCCGGGCCCATTCGGGCGGTGGAGGCGTGGTCACGGGCATCGTGGTCACTGGGCATTCTTCCTGCTTTGATCGCGAATACCGCGAAATTCGGCGGTGGGATACCAGTTGGGCCACAGGCCCGGCCGGTCCGCCAGCGTCCTGCCCAATTGATAATAGACCGTCAAATCCTCGACCGCGCCCGACCAATCCCAGTTGGGATCATATTCATCGGCGGGCTTGTGATAACGGTGCGCGACATAGTCCTCGCTCGCCTTCTTGCCCGCCGCGACGCCGCCCATCACCTTGTCCTGTCCCGACCCGCCGTCGAGCATCGGAACCCCCTGTTTGGCGAAGGAGAAATGGTCGGACCGGTAATAGCTGCCCCGCTCCGGGTTCGCTTCCTCACCGATATAGCGGCCTTGCGCGCCGACCAGCCCCTTGGCCAGATCCTCGATCTCGGACTTGCCCTTGCCGACCAGAACGAAGTCCTTCGAGCGCCCGGTGACGTTCAGCCCGTCCATGTTCACCCCGCCGACCGTGCGGGCGAGCGGGAACACCGGATGTTGCGCATAATAGCCAGAACCAAGCAGTCCGCTTTCCTCCGCCGTTACCGCCAGAAAGGCGATGGAGCGCTTCGCCGGCCCCGCCTTGGCCTGCGCCTCGGCCAGCGCGACCAGGCCCGCCACGCCGCTCGCATTGTCGAGCGCGCCGTTGCAGATATCGTCGCCGTCCACCGCGTCGCAGCGGCCCAGATGATCCCAATGCGCGGAATAGAGGACATAATCCCCCGGCTCGGTGGTGCCGGGCAGCAGGCCGATGACATTCTTCGACGCCTGACGCCGGATCGCGTTGGTGAAGCCGCCCGACAGGGTCAGGCCCAGCGGCACCGCCTTGAACCCCTTGGTCTGCGCCGCCTTGGTCAGCGTGGCGAGGTCCTTGCCCGCCGCCTTCAGGATACGCTCGGCCATCGCCTGTTGCAGCCAGCCGATGATCTGGCTCTGGTCCATATGGTCGCCCGCCTCGTCCAGTTCGAGTTGCGGTCCGGTCCACGACGACTGCACCACCGCCCAGGGGTAAGCCGCGGGTTCGGTCTGGTGCACGATCAGCGCGGCGGCGGCGCCATGTTTGGCGGCATTCTCGAACTTGTACGGCCAGCGGCCATACCAGGTCATCGCCCGCCCCTCGAACGGGCCCTCGCGCCCCATGGTCTGCCAGTCGGCGTCATTGACCAGGATGACCACCGTCTTGCCACGCACATCGACCCCGGCATAATCGTCCCAGCCCTTTTCGGGCGCGGTGATGCCGTATCCGACGAAGACCATCTCGCTGGTCGTCAGGTCGATGCGCGGGGTCACGCGATAGGTGCCGACGACCATGTCGGTGCGATAGGCGAGCGGGATCGGCGCGCCCTTGCCCTTGACGGTAAAGGGCTGAACGTCGGTGGCGGTGATCTCGACCATCGGCACGTCCTGGGTCCAGCTTCCCTTGTTGCCGGGTTTCAGCCCCGCCTTCTGGAAGCGGTCGATGATGTACGCGACCGTCTTGTCCTCGGCGGGGGTGGTGGGCGCTCGGCCTTCATATTCGTCGGAGGACAGGGTTTGCGTGACCGTCTTCAGCGTATCGACCGAAATGGCGGGCTGCTGCTGCGCGATGGCGGTGCCCGAGAGCAGAAGGGACAATAGGACCAGACGGCGCATGATGAACTTCCCCTTTGTTATGCTCGCCTTGTGCCCGGCGTCGGGGTTCGGGGCAAGCTTGCCAAAGGGCGGCGGGGGCTTCAGTCTGGCGATATGAAAAAGCTGTCACCTCCGGCCGTGCTGGTCATATTCGGCCTTATCGGCCTGCTGTTCGGCAAGTTCGGCCTGTTCTTTCCCTTGGGAATGGCCGCCGCCGTCATCGTCGCGATCGTGCAGAACAAGCACGCGAGTGGATAGCCTGGGTGGCATGTGGCCGAGGTGTATCGACCCGATCTACAGGGTAGAGGACGGCTCCAGCTTAAGCCCCAGGAACGCCGTGCCAGGTAACGGATTATAGGACACCGCCTCGGCCGGAACGAAGCCGAACTCGGCATAGAGCTTTTGCGCCTGCGTAAACTCCGCCAGCACGTCGAGGCGGATTTCCGAATAGCCCGCCGCGCGGGCTTCTTCGATCAACCGCTTCACCAGTCCATGGCCCAGCCGTTCGCCGCGCGCCCTGGGCCGCACATAAAGGCGCTTCATCTCGGCGATGGCCGGGGTCACCCGACGAAAGGCGATGCATCCGTCGATGGCGCCGCCCCGATCGGCGAGCAACACGCACCCCGCTGGCCGAGCATATTTGCCGGGAAGCACGGCGAACTCCGCCTCATTGCCCTGATAGTCCAGGCTGACGCTCGGGCTGGCGACAAATTCTCGCCAAATGTCCAGCACGGACGTCGCGTCTTCGGGAAAGCGGGCGGGGCGGATGATCGTCATGGCCATCACGGCTCGCCAGGATTCGTGGCGGAATCACGACGACAGCTTGACCGATCATGACATATCCAGAACGAAAAAAGGCGGCCCCGAAGGACCGCCTCTTCGCATTCGGTAAGACCCGAAAACTTAGCGCGAATAGAATTCGACGACCAGGTTCGGTTCCATCTTCACCGGATAGGGCACCTCGTCCAGCGTCGGCACGCGGGTCAGCGCGACCTTGGTGTTGCCGTCGGCGGTGACGTAGTCGGGCACTTCACGCTCGGCGAGCTGCTGTGCTTCCATGACCAGCGCCATTTCGGTCGCCTTCGAGCCCAGCGAAATCTCGTCGCCGACGAAGCAGCGACGCGACGCGATGTTGCACTTCACGCCGTTGACGCGGATGTGGCCGTGGCTGACCAGCTGGCGCGCGGCGAAGATCGTCGGCGCGAACTTGGCGCGGTACACGATCATGTCCAGACGCTGCTCGAGCAGGCCGATCAGGTTCTGCGAGGTATCGCCCTTCATGCGGGCGGCTTCCTGATAGCAGGCCTTGAACTGCTTCTCGGTCACGTCGCCATAATAGCCCTTCAGCTTCTGCTTGGCGCGAAGCTGCAGACCGAAGTCCGACATCTTACCCTTGCGACGCTGACCATGCTGGCCTGGGCCGTATTCACGCTTGTTGACCGGGCTCTTGGGACGACCCCAGATGTTCTCGCCCATACGGCGGTCGAGCTTGTACTTTGCGCTCTGACGCTTCGACATGTATATTCCTTAGCAACTACGAACGACGTTGGTCCCGGTATCGCACCATGCCCGTCTTTGTGAGACAAGCGCAGGCCCACCGCTTCACCGGGATGCGGGGGCAATTGCGAAGGGGCGCGCCTAGCGGACAGGCCCACCCGAGTCAAGCGAAGCGGGGATCAGTTGCCTTGCGCGGTGGTCATGCGACTGGCCGCATCCTCGACATCCTTGCGCGCATTGGCGGCGATCATGTCCCACTCCTCGCGCGTGTGGCAGACGCGACGTCCGCCCAGCCGGGATCCCGTGGTCCCCTCACTGCGACAGATCGTCCTTTCCTTGTCCTTCACCTTGGGCGGCGCGGGCGTCGGTTGAACCTCCTGCCCCGTCAGGGCCAGCAACAGCCAACCGGTCAGCATCGTCCTATCTCCCGTCGGAACAGCATGTTCGGCAAGCTAACGCGATCCGTCGCCCCATCGCAAGCCGGGCTGGACAGCAGGGACGCCGCCCGGCAGAGCCCTTCCCATGACTCATATCCTCGCCGGACCCGATTGCACGACCATGGCGGAGGTCCGCGCAGGCGTGGACCAGACCGACCGTGAGTTGGTCGCACTGCTGGCGCGCCGCTTCGCCTATATGGATGCCGCCGCGCGGATCAAACCGACCCGCGACCGGGTGCGCGACGAAGACCGCAAGACCCAGGTGATCGAGCAGGCGCGCGCCGAGGCGAAGCGGCTGGGTGTGCCCGAGGCGGTAATCGCGGAGATGTGGGAAACGCTGGTCGAGGGATCGATCGCCTATGAACTGGCGACGTTCGACCGGACGCGCGGGTAACGGCCCCCTTACCCAAGCTCCGTTCAGGCTGAGCGAAGTCGAAGCCCAAGGGACAAGCTCCGCCGAACACCCCGATCGGCGTGGGCTTCGACTTCGCCCAGCCCGAACGGAGGGATGGTTACCGGGCTGAACGGGGCTTTGGGATTTGCCCCCTTACCGCTGGCGGGGCCGCGCCAGCGTCGAGAGCACCCCGCGCAACGTGCGGATTTCCTGGCTCGACCAGCCGGGCTTGGTCAGCAGGGTGCGCAGCGTGCGCTTGGTCGCGGGCGTGCGATCCTCCGGGAAGAAATAGCCCGCGCCGTCGAGCATATCCTCCAACTGGTCGATCATCCCGTCCAGTTCACCCTGCGGCGCGACATCCGGCAATGCGACCTCGGGCGGCTGGGCCAGCGCCATGCCCTTCGACCATTCATAGGCGATCAGGATCACCGCCTGCGCCAGATTGAGGCTGCCGAATTCCGGGTTGATCGGCACGGTGACGATCTTGCGCGCGATCGCCACGTCGTCGGTCTCCAGTCCCGAGCGCTCCGGGCCGAACAGGAAGGCGGCGCGGCCGGTCGTATCGGCATGGATTTCGCGCGCGGCCTCTTCCGGCGTGACGACCGGCTTGGTCACGCCGCGCTTGCGGACGGTGGTGGCATAGACCTGCGAGCAATCGGCGACCGCCTCGGCGACGCTCTCAAAGACCTTGGCCTGTTCCAGCACGATGTCCGCACCCGAGGCCGCGGGCCCCGCCTGCGGATTGGGCCAGCCGTCGCGCGGCGTGACGAGGCGCATCTCGACCAGCCCGAAATTGAGCATGGCGCGCGCCGCCTTGCCGATATTTTCGCCAAGCTGCGGGCGGACCAGGACGATGACGGGGGGTTGGCTGTTCGACAAAACTCAATCTTCCGTTCGCCCTGAGCGAAGTCGAAGGGCACGTTCGGAGTGCGGTATCGCGGCTTCTTTGAGTGTCGTCCAGTCCGATGCGATCAACGCGCTCTTCTCGGTGCGGGACCAGCCTTTGATCTGGCGTTCGGCGGTCAGGGCTTCGTGGCGGGTGGGGAAGTCCTGGGTCCAGGCCAGTTCCACCGGGCGGCGGGTCTGGGTGTAGCAGGGGAGGTCGCCGGATTGATGCTGGGCGATGCGGTGTTCGAGATTGTCGGTATGGCCCGTGTAGAAGCTGCCGTCCGAGCAGCGGAGGATGTAGCCGTAGAAGGCCATTGTCCGGTTCCCATCGACCAATCGCCCGATGCTATCGCGACAATGGTTGGGGGCAAGGCATTCCCTTGGGCTTCGACTTCGATCAGCCTGAACGGCTGTCTTTGCCAAGCCCAGAATACCCATCTCCGTTCAGGCTGAGCGAAGTCGAAGCCCATGCCCGAACCCCACCACACGCCTACTCCCCCTTGGGCGCGACCTCTTCCACCGTCCCCGCGAACGCCTCGAAATCCTTAGCCTCGCCGAACTCGCGGTACACGCTGGCGAACCGGATATAGGCGACCGAATCGAGACCTTTCAGCCCCTCCATCACCATCTCGCCGATGCGCTTGGAGGACACTTCGCCCTCGCCGCTGGTTTCCAACTGGCGCTGGATGCCGGACACGAGCTTCTCCACCCGCAGCGGATCGATCGGGCGTTTGCGCGTGGCGATGGCGATGGACCGAAGCAGCTTCTCACGGTCGAACGGCTCACGCCGATCCTCGCTCTTCAGCACGAACAGTTCCCGCAACTGGATGCGCTCGAAGGTGGTGAAGCGCGCGCCGCAGCCTTCGCACTGGCGGCGGCGGCGGATGGCCGCCCCATCTTCGGTGGGGCGGCTGTCCTTTACCTGACTGTCTTCATGGCCGCAGAAGGGGCAGCGCATTCAGGCCTTCTTCTTTGCCTTGAAATAGGCGTAGCCGGCACCCGCCGCCGCGCCCAGGACCGGGCCGACGAACGGCACCGGGATCGCGACCACGGCGCCGAGCGCGCCCCATTTCGCCATGCTCTTGCCCAGGCCCGGCGTCGACTTGATGTCGTTCTGGACTTCGGAAATCTTCTGGTCGATCTTGGCCATCGGTAACGTCCTTATCCCTGATAGATCGGAAAGCGCGCGCAAAGCTCACGCACACGGGCACGAACGTTCGCCTCGACCTCCGGGTCCCCATGTTCGCCCTTGGCCTTCAAACCGTCGAGCACATCGGCGACCATATGGCCGATCTGCTCGAACTCCGCCGGGCCGAAACCGCGCGTGGTCCCGGCAGGCGAGCCGACGCGAATGCCGCTGGTCTTCATCGGGGGCAGCGGATCGTTGGGGATGCCGTTCTTGTTGCAGGTGATGCCCGCGCGCTCCAGCGCCTCGTCGGCGTCGCGGCCGGTGATGCCCAGCGGGGTCAGGTCGACCAGCGCCAGATGCGTATCGGTGCCGCCCGCGACCAGGTTCGCCCCGCGCGACTGGAGCGTCGCCGCGAGCACGCGGGCATTCTCCACGACCGCCGCGATATAGGTCTTGAATTCGGGCTGGAGCGCCTCGCCGAACGCGACCGCCTTGGCGGCGATGACGTGCATCAGCGGGCCACCCTGAAGGCCGGGGAAGACCGCCGAATTGATCTTCTTCGCGATGGCCTCGTCATTGGTCATGATCATGCCGCCGCGCGGACCGCGCAGGGTCTTGTGCGTGGTCGTCGTCACGACATGCGCATGGCCGAACGGGGTCGGGTGCAGGCCGCCCGCGACGATGCCCGCGAAATGCGCCATGTCGACCATGAAATAGGCGCCGACCTCATCCGCGATGGCGCGGAACTTGGCGAAGTCGATGACGCGGGGATAGGCCGATCCGCCCGCGATGATGATCTTGGGCTGGCTCTCGCGCGCGATCCGGGCGACTTCGTTATAGTCGATCATGTGCGTTTCGGGATTGACGCCGTACTGGACCGCGTTGAACCACTTGCCCGACAGTGCCGCCTTGGCGCCGTGGGTCAGGTGCCCGCCCGCATCAAGCGACAGGCCCATGATCGTGTCGCCGGGCTTGGCCAGCGCCAGCATGACAGCGCCGTTCGCCTGCGCGCCCGAATGCGGCTGGACGTTGACGAAGTCGCAACCGAAAATCTGCTTGGCGCGGTCGATCGCAAGCTGCTCGACCTCGTCCGACGGGGCGCAACCCTGATAATAGCGCTTGCCCGGATAGCCCTCGGCATATTTGTTGGTGAAGACCGAGCCCTGCGCCTCCATCACCGCCTTGGAGACGATGTTCTCGCTGGCGATCAGTTCGATCTGGGTCTGCTCGCGCTCCAGTTCGTGGCTAACACCGGCAAAGACGGCGGGGTCGGCATCGGCCAGGGTGCGGGTGAAGAAACCGGCGGGCTGGACGTCGTTAAGCGTGCTCATGGGGTGCATATCCTCGGGCGTTCAATTCTGGGCGGGCGCGGCGGTCAGCATGTCGACGCGACGCTGATGACGTCCGCCCTCGAACGGGGTGGACAGGAATGTGTCGAGGCAGGCCTTGGCCATTTCCTCGCCGATGACGCGCGCGCCCATGGCGATGGCGTTGGCGTCGTTATGCTGGCGGGCGAGCGCCGCCGACAACGGCTCGGACACCAGCGCGCAGCGGCAGGCGGGGTTGCGATTGGCCGCGATCGAAATGCCGATGCCCGAGCCGCACAGCGCCACGCCGCGCTCGGCACGGCCATCGGCCAGTGCCTCAGCCACCGCCCGGCCGAAATCGGGATAATCGACGCTTGTCGTGCCGTCCGTGCCGAGGTCTAGCACCTCATGCCCCTGTTCGCGCAGCCAGTCCGCCAGCACGGTCTTCAAAGAGACGGCGGCATGATCGGATGCGATCGCGATGCGCATGGGACGGGCGCTCCTGACGGGGTAGGAATGGAATGGGTGCGCCTTTACGCGCGCTCGGAGCGGATGGCTACCCCTTCGGTCGCGGAACGTGGGACGGGGTACGGCGGTTCTGCGCCGGATGAAGCGCATCCTGATCCTGTCCGCCCTGATCACCCTCACCGCCTGCTCGCGCGAAACGCCGGAGGCCGTGAACAATACCGCCGCCGCCTCGGTCGGGGGCCCCAGCGCGACCGCCACGGCGGGTCCGGCGGGAGATGGATCGACCTTCACCGGTATGCCCAAGGCCAAGGCCCCGGATTATGTCGGTCGCTGGATCGGGGTGGAAGGGATGTATCTCTATATCAAGCACGCCGCGACGCCGGGCCGCTATCGCATGGAAATGCAATGGGATCTCGACCATAAGGGCGAGTTCAAGGGCGATGCGGTGGGCGACACCATCGTCTTCGAACGCGACGGCGTGCGCGAGACGCTACGCCCCACCAATGGCGATGCGACGGGGCTGAAATATCTGGCGGGCAAGACACAGTGCCTGACGGTGAAGACCGGCGAGGGTTATTGCAAGAAATAACCCCGATCCTCCCCGGCACGGGGAGGGGGACCATGCGCAGCATGGTGGAGGGGGAGCGCCACACAGGACGGCCTTCGTCGAAGCCCCCCTCCGTCAGGCCTTCGGCCTGCCACCCCCCGTGCCGGGGAGGAAAAACCCAACTTACGCTGCCATCTTCAACTCGAGTCGCTCCCAAATCTCGACCAGCGCCGAGACCAGTTCCGCCATCATTGCTCCGTCATGGGCGGGCCCCGGCGTGAAGCGCAGGCGCTCGGTGCCGCGCGGCACGGTCGGGTAGTTGATCGGCTGCACGTACACGCCATATTCGGCGAGCAGGATATCGCTGATCTTCTTCGCCTTGACCGGGTCGCCGACCATCACCGGCACGATATGCGTCTCGCCGATCATCACCGGAAGGCCAGCGTCGCGCATCATCGCCTTGAGCTTCGCCGCGGCGGCCTGCTGGCCCTCGCGCTCGACCGAACTTTGCTTGAGGTGGCGCACGCTCGCCAGCACGCCCGCGACCAGCACCGGCGACAGCGAGGTGGTGAAGATGAACCCCGGCGCATAGGAACGGATCACGTCGACGATCATCCGGTCGGCCGCGATATAGCCGCCCATCACCCCGAACGCCTTGCCCAGCGTCCCCTCGATCACGGTCAGCCGGTGGGCGACCTGGTCGCGCTCCGAGATACCGCCGCCGCGCGGGCCGTACATGCCGACCGCGTGCACTTCGTCCAGATAGGTCAGCGCATTATATTTGTCGGCGAGATTACAGATCGCCGCGATCGGGGCGACATCGCCCTCCATCGAATAGACGCTCTCGAACGCGATCAGCTTGGGCACCGCCGGATCGGTCGCCGCCAGCAATTCCTCTAGATGCGCCAGGTCGTTGTGGCGGAACACCTGCTTCTCACACCCCGAATTGCGGATCCCCGCGATCATCGAGGCATGGTTGAGTTCGTCGGAAAAGATCACGCAGCCGGGCAGGATCTTGGCGAGCGTCGCCAGCGTCGCCTCGTTGGAGACATAGCCGCTGGTGAACAGAAGCGCCGCTTCCTTGCCGTGCAGGTCGGCGAGTTCGCCTTCCAGATCGACATGGTAATGCGTGTTGCCGCCGATGTTGCGCGTGCCGCCCGAGCCTGCGCCGACATCGTGCAGCGCTTCCTCCATCGCGGCGATGACCTTGGGATGCTGCCCCATCGCCAGATAGTCGTTGGAGCACCAGACCGTAATCGGCTTGGGTCCGTTATGCCCGGCGAAACACCGCGCATTGGGGAACATGCCCTTGTTGCGTAAAATGTCGATGAAGACGCGGTAACGTCCCTCGGCGTGCAGGCGGTCGATCGCCTGGGTGAAGACGCGGGAATAATCCACGCGCGCGTCCGTGCCCTCGATGCTCATGGGGTCGCAATGTAGGCCGAAGACGTAAATGAATCGAGTCGGGAACTGCGCTTACTGTGATCGATCATGGTGGACATATTGTCCCACGGATCGAAGGGTTCCCGATGCGGATGGTTCGCAACGTTCCTCCCCCCCACCCAACCTCCGGTCAGGTACCCCGCCGTTCGCACTGAGCGAAGTCGAAGTGCATGGGGTGGGTTCGCGGTGAGGCTTTCGCTTGGGCTTTCCCTTGGGCTTCGACTTCGCTCAGCCTGGCCGGAGGTGAGGGGGTTACAGTGCCGCGATGCGCGAAAAGCCCCGCGCCGCCAGTCCCGGTCGCAACGCGGCCTCGCGCTCGCCCAGATGCGTGAACACCGCCACACCCTCGCCCGCCGAGTCGGGCCAGTCCTGCCCCTGGGTGAGGAACGCGATTCGCCGCGCGATTCCGGGCCCGCCATCGACGAAGCGCACCGCATGGGGCGCCGCCGCCGCCAGCTCCGCCTCAACCAGCGGGAAATGGGTGCAAGCATTGACGATCACATCGACATGCTCGCCCCCCTCCTGCCCGAACAGCCCGTCCAGCACCGCCACGAAGGACTCGCGCGACAGCGGCTCACCCCGCAGTTTCGCCTCGGCCAGTTCCACCAGTTCCGCCGAGCCATGCCGGATCACCCGGCAATCGCCCGCGAACCGTGTCGCGAGATCGTCGACATAGGCCTGCCGCACCGTCGCGCGGGTGCCGAGCACGCCGATGGTCCGCGTCTCGCTCATCGCGGCGGCAGGCTTGATCGCGGGCACCGTGCCGACCACCGGCAGATCGAGCGCGGCGCGCACGGCGGGCAGAGCGATGGTCGAGGCGGTGTTGCACGCGATCACGATCAGGCGCGGTCGATACCGCTCCGCCAGCCGCCCGAGCAGCGCGGGGACGCGCCCCGCAATCTCCGCCTCGCTCTTCTCGCCATAAGGAAAGCCCGCGCTATCCGCGACATAGACGAAGGGCGCGGTCGGCAACGCCTCTCGCGCGGGCCCCGCGATCGACAGTCCGCCGACGCCGGAATCGAAGAACAAAATGGGTCGCACGTCGCTCATCGCCGCCTTGTAAGCGGCTTGGGCGAGCGAAACCAGCATGTCGCCGGATTGGACAGACGATGACCGATGTTCTATGTCTGTACCCGGAGCACAGGGGAAGACCATTGCCGACCGAAATCATCTGGGGGCCGCCGACCTGGGCTTTGCTGATCGGCTATCTGCTGGGATCGATTCCCTTCGGCATCATCCTGACGCAGGCAACGGGCGCGGGCGACCTTCGCAAGCTCGGTTCGGGCAATATCGGCGCGACCAACGTGTTGCGGACGGGGCGCAAGGGGCTGGCCGCCGCGACGCTGATCCTCGATCTGTTGAAGGGTGTCGCCGCCGTTCTGCTGGTGCGTCATTGGCTGCCGGGTGAGGAAGTGCTGGCGGCGGCGGCGGCGTTCATCGGCCATTGCTATCCGATCTGGCTCAAGTTTCGCGGCGGCAAGGGTGTCGCGACGCTGATGGGCGTCGTCACCGCGCTCTACTGGCCGCTAGGTGTCGTCTATGCGGTGGTGTGGCTGGGGCTGCTCGCCATCGTCCGCATCTCGGCGGTGGCCGGAATGGCGGCGGCGATCAGTGCGCCGCTCGCCGCGGCGGTGATGGGGCGGTTCGACCTGGTCCTCCTGCTGATCGCGCTGGCGCTGATCGTCATCTGGAAACATGGCGCGAATATCGAGCGGTTGCTCGCCGGGACCGAGCCGCGCATCGGTCGCAAGAAGCCGTGAGCGACGCCCGGTTCGCGCAGCTTCGGCTGTTGCGGACGCACGGCATCGGGCCCGTCACCTGGCGGCAATTGATGGCGCGCTTCGGCGATGCGGCGGCGGCGCTGGAGGCGCTGCCCAGTCTTGCCCGGCGCGGCGGCGGCGAGGCTCCCAAGGCTGCCGATCCCGCGCTGATCGCCCGGGAGATCGAGGCGGTCGGACGGCTTGGCGCACGGCATGTGCTGTTGGGCGAGGCCGACTATCCCACTTTGCTGGCAGAGCTGGATACCGCCCCGCCCGCGCTGATCGTGCGCGGCGACATGGGGCTGGCGCAGCGCGGCGGGGTGGCGTTGGTCGGTGCCCGCAACGCCTCCGCCGCATCCTGCCGCTTCGCGCGCGGATTGGCGCACGATCTGGCCTCGCACCGCGTCCCCGTCACCTCCGGCCTCGCACGCGGGATCGACACGGCGGCGCATATCGGCGCGCTGGAGGGCGGGACGATCGGCGTCATCGCCAGCGGCATCGACATCGCCTTCCCGCCCGAAAACGCGCGGTTGCAGGAGGAGGTGGCTACACGCGGCCTGCTGATCGCCGAACAGCCGCCGGGAACGCAGCCGCTCGCCCGCCACTTCCCCTCGCGCAACCGGATCATCGCCGGGCTCGCGCAAGGCACGGTGGTGGTTGAGGCCGCACCGCGTTCCGGCTCGCTCATCACCGCCCGGTTGGCGGGCGAGGCGGGGCGAGAGGTCATGGCGGTGCCCGGCCACCCCGCCGATCCGCGCGCGCAGGGGTGCAATATGCTGATTCGCGAGGGCGCGACGCTGATCCAGTCGGCGGGGGACATCCTCGAACAGATCCGCCCGATTGACCCGCGCATGGTCCGCGCACCGGGCAGCATCTATACGCCGCCGCTTCCCCAAGAGGCGAGCGATGCCGACCGCGCCCGCGTCACCGACCTGCTCGGCCCGGTGGCGGTGACGGTCGACGAACTCATCCGCCAGAGCGGGCGCCCCCCGGCGATCGTCCAGACGATCCTCTTGGAACTGGAACTGGCCGGACGGCTGGAGCGCCATGCCGGGGGCCGGGTGGCGCTGGGGTAAGCGCGTCGCGTGGCCTTCGACTTCGCTCAGGCTGAACGGGTGGTGGTATGTGCGACCTATATCCCAGGCGCCGTTCAGCCTGAGCGAAGTCGAAGGCCACGTCCCGCCGTCCGCCACGCACCCGCCAACCCGCTTGACGGCCCCCCGCCCCCTCCCCATCCTCGCGTACACACGTAAGGGACGTAGTTTTACCACTCATGCAGCTTGTCATCGTCGAATCGCCCGCCAAGGCGAAGACCATCGAGAAATATCTGGGTTCGGACTACCGCGTCCTGGCGAGCTATGGCCATGTCCGCGACCTGCCGCCCAAGGACGGCTCGGTCGACCCGGACCAGAATTTCGCGATGGAGTGGGAGAATTACGCGGACAAGGCGCGCCAGCTCAAGGCGATCGCCGACGAGGCCAAGAAGGCCGACCGCCTGATCCTGGCCACCGACCCCGATCGCGAGGGCGAGGCGATTTCCTGGCATGTGCAGGAGGTGCTGAAGAACCGCAAGGCGCTGCCCGACAAGGTCGAGCGCGTGACGTTCAACGCGATCACCAAGCCCGCCATCCTCCACGCGATGCAGAACCCGCGCGAGTTGGATACCGACCTGATCGACGCCTATCGCGCGCGCCGCGCGCTCGACTATCTGGTGGGCTTCACGCTGTCGCCGGTGCTGTGGCGCAAGCTGCCCGGCGCCAAGTCGGCGGGGCGCGTCCAGTCGGTGGCGCTGCGCCTGATCGTCGGGCGCGAGCGCGAGATCGAGGCGTTCAAGCCCCAGGAATATTGGTCGGTGACGGCCGATATGGAGCAGGACGGCACGCCCTTCGTCGCGCGGCTGGTCCAGTGGGAGGGCAAGAAGCTCGACCGCCTGTCGATCGGCACGCAAGGCGACGCGACCCGCGCCAAGGCGGATGTCGAGGCGGGCCGTTTCCAGGTCCAGTCGGTCGAGACCAAGCCCGCGACGCGCAATCCGCCGCCGCCCTTCACCACCTCCACGCTGCAACAGGAGGCCGCGCGCAAGCTGGGCTTCTCGGCCGATCACACCATGCGGATCGCGCAGCAGCTCTATGAGGACGGCGCGATCACGTACATGCGTACCGACGGCGTCCAGATGGACGGGTCGGCCATCTCGGCGGCGCGGAAAGCCGTGGCCGATCGCTATGACGCCTCCTATGTCCCCGACAAGCCGCGCGTCTATCAGTCCAAGGCGAAGAACGCCCAGGAAGCGCACGAGGCGATCCGCCCGACCGACTTCTCGCGCGATCGTGCGGGTTCGGGCGATCATGGCCGCCTCTACGACCTGATCTGGAAGCGCGCGCTGGCGAGCCAGATGGCCTCGGCGCGGATGGAGCGGACCACCATCGACATGGCCGACGGCACCGGCCGCCATTTGCTGCGCGCGACCGGCCAGGTCGTGCTCTTCCCCGGCTATCTGGCGCTCTATGAGGAAGGCCAGGACGACAGCCAGGACGAGGAGGCGCGCCGCCTCCCCCGCCTGCGCGAAGGCGATGCGCCCGCCAAGAAGGAGGTCAAGGCCGAGCAGCACTTCACCCAGCCGCCGCCGCGCTTTTCCGAAGCGTCGCTGGTCAAGCGGATGGAGGAACTCGGCATCGGGCGTCCGTCCACCTATGCCTCGATCATCAAGACGCTGAAGGACCGTGCCTATGTCCGCGTCGAGAAGAACCGCTTCTTCGCCGAGGAGAGCGGGCGGCTGGTGACGGCGTTCCTGGAGCGCTTCTTCGAGAAATATGTCGGCTACGACTATACCGCCGAGCTGGAAGAGGAACTGGACGACGTGTCCGGCGGCCGCGCCCAGTGGCAGGCGGTGCTCGACGCCTTCTGGCGCGACTTCAAGCCGCGCACGTCCGAGGTGATGGAGCAACAGCCCTCGGCGATTACCGCCGAACTGGATCAGTTTCTCGCGCCCTATCTCTTCCCGGAAAAGGCGGACGGATCGGACCCGCGCCTTTGCCCCAATTGCGGCGAGGGCAAGCTGGCGTTGCGCGGCGGTCGATTTGGCGCGTTCATTGCCTGCTCCAATTACCCCGAGTGCAAGTTCACCCGCCGATTCGCGCAGGGCGGCGAAGGCGCGGGCGAGGATTCGGGGCCGGAAACGCTGGGCCAGGACCCCGAGACCGGGCTGCCGGTCGAGCGCAAGTCCGGGCGATTCGGCCCTTATATCCAGCTGGGCGAGGGCAAGGACGCCAAGCGCGCTTCGATCCCTAAGGATGTCGATCTCGATCTGGAATGGGCGCTCAAGCTGCTCAGCCTGCCACGCACCATCGGCAACCACCCGGAAACGGGCGAGCCGATCACCGCGTCGATCGGGCGCTATGGCCCCTATCTGGCGCATAGCGGCAAATATGCGCGCCTGACCTCGACCGCCGAGGTGTTCGAGACGGGCATGAACGCCGCCGTGGTCAAGCTGGCCGAAGCCGCAGCGGGCGGCGGACGCGGGGCGCGCACGACGGCGTCGCGCGAACCGCTGAAGATACTGGGCAAGCATCCGCGCACCGAGGCGGAGATCAAGCTGATGGAAGGCCGCTATGGCCCTTACGTCACCGATGGCGAGACCAATGCGACCATCCCCAAGACGGTCGACAAGGACCAGCTGACGCTGGAAGAGGCCGCGCAACTGATCGACGCGCGGGCGGCGGCGGCTCCGGCGCGCAAGAAGCCGACGAAGAAGGCCGCAGCCAAGAAGGCACCTGCGAAGGCGTCGGCGGACAAGAAGACGCCGGCCAAAAAGGCTCCGGCGAAGAAGGCGGCCCCGAAGAAGACGGCACCCAAGGCGACGGCGGGCGAAGGCTGATCCCGGCCTTCCCTGCCGGGGCAGTCAACGCGCGGTCGTGAGAGGGTTCAGGCCGCGCGCATCTGCTGCATGCCGCCCTGAAGAAAGGCGCGGGCCTGACGCTGCGCTTCGGCGATCTCACGCGCGGTCATGTCGCCGGCGATTTCCGAGCGTGCGATCTGCCCGGGCAGGAAGCCCGCGACCGCCGCCAGATTGAACCATTTGTGCGCCTCGATCAGGTCGATGGCCGTGCCGCCCGACCCGGTCGAATAGGCGACCCCCAGATCGTACAGGGTCGCGCCGTCATCGCTCGCGACCCGATCGGCATACCGGCTTTCCATCAGGAAATGCGCGGACTTGCTGCTATTGGCCATGTCCCACCCTTTTGCCGGACATCCTGTGTCCGAGGGTTAGCCTATGGCCAAAACGGTCACAAATTCGTTAACTCGTTAACCATCCGATATAGCGATATTGTCGATCAGCCTCGCCGATCCCATGCGGGCGGCGGCCAGCAGGCGGCGGGGGCGGTCGGCGGCGGGATCGGGGACCAGCGTCTCGGCATCGGCCAGCGCGACATAATCCACCTCGAACCCCGCGGCGGTCAGCGTGGCGCGCGCATCGGCCAGAACGGTGGCGACATCCTCGCCCCGCCCGATCGCGCGGGCCGCGACGCCCAGCGCGCGGGGCAGCGCGACGGCCTTGGCCCGCTCTTCCTCGTCCAGATAGATGTTGCGCGACGACAAAGCGAGGCCGTCATCTTCACGCTGGGTCGGCACGCCGACCACCTCGATCGGAAAGTCGAGATCGGCGACCATGCGACGGATCACCGCCAGCTGCTGGAAATCCTTCTCGCCGAAATAGGCGGCATCGGGGCCGATCTGGTTGAACAGCTTGGCGACGACGGTGCCGACTCCGTCGAAATGGCCGGGGCGCGATTCGCCGTCAAAGCCTTCGCTGACGCCCGTGACGCGAATGTTGGTCGCATGGCCCTCCGGATACATGATCTCGACGCTGGGCATCCAGACCAGGTCGCATCCCGCCTCGTTCAGCATGCGCAGGTCGGACGCTTCACGCCGGGGATAGCGGCCCAGATCCTCGCCCGCGCCGAACTGCTTCGGGTTCACGAAGATCGACGCGACGACCCTGGTCCCCGGCCGCTTCGCCGCCTCGATCAACGCGATGTGACCGGCATGGAGCGCGCCCATGGTGGGCACCAGCGCCACGCGCGCGCCCTCGGCCCGCATGGCGGCGAGCGCCGCGACCAAGGCTTCGCGATCCCGAATGACTTGCACTGATTTTACCCCTCGTTCCCCAGGCCCAGGGCTTCTATGAAGGGTGGCAACGGGGATCAATAAGGAAGCGACGAGTTGCCGGAACGGCTATCTTCAACCCATGTGATCGTGTTTGCCAATGAAAAGGGTGGCACTGGCAAATCGACGACGGCGGTTCACGTGGCCATCGCTCTGGCCGCGAAGGGCGCGCGCGTGGCGTGCCTTGATCTGGATCACAGGCAGCGGACCGTGGGCCGATATCTCGACAATCGGGCCGAGACGATTCGGCGCACCGGCCATGCCCTGCCCATGCCGGTCCACGCGACGCACAGCAGCCAGACCGAGGAAGGATTCGAGGAACTCTGGTTCCGTCTCTCGCACGATGCCGACTTCCTGATCGTCGACACGCCGGGCCGCGACGACCATTTCGCGCGCACCGCGGCGGCGCTGTCGAACACGCTGGTCACGCCGATGAACGACAGCTTCGTCGATTTCGACCTGATCGGACAGGTCGACCCGGAGACGTTCCAGGTCACCCGCCCCAGCTTCTATTCCGAACTGATCTGGGACGCGCGCAAGCAGCGGGCACGGGCGGACGGCACCACCATCGACTGGGTCGTGCTGCGCAACCGGCTCCAGCATATCGAGGCGCGCAACATGCGCCGCGTGTCCGACGCGCTGCTCCAATTGTCGCGGCGGGTCGGCTTCCGGGTGATCCCCGGGCTGGGCGAGCGCGTCATCTATCGCGAGATGTTCCCCAACGGCCTGACCATGATCGACGCCAAGGAATTCGGCGCGATGGGGCTGGGTCATGTCGCCGCGCGGCAGGAATTGCGCGAGATGATGGCGGCGCTGCAACTGCCCGAAGCCTGGGCGGAAGAGGGAACGCCGGACGCGAAGGCCGCTGCCGCCGCCAGCCCGGCGGCATGACGGCGCGGCGGATGCTCGGAGCGTGAAATGGCTGATCGCGCTGGCGGTGATCTGGCTGGTGTGGCGCTACATGCCGCGTCCGGCCAGGTCCGCCCCCAGGCCCCGCCTGCCGCGTGACGAGGCGGAGGCGCTGGCGGTCCTCGACCTGCCGCCCAATGCCGATGCCGACGCGATCCGACAGGCGCATCGGCGGCTGGTGGCGCAGGTTCATCCCGATCGCGGCGGCTCGGCTGACCTGACGCGCCGGGTCAATGCGGCGCGCGACCTGCTGCTGGACCGCCGCCATGGGTGATCGGGGGGCCGAACGGGTCGCCGCCATCCACCCCAGCGCTTGCCGCGAATATGATGTGCGCGGCACCGTTCCCGAGACGCTGGACGAAGGCGCGGCCTATGCGGTCGGGCGGGGCTTCGCGACGCGGGTGCGCCGGGCCGGGGGCACCCGCGTCGCGGTGGGGCGCGACGGGCGGCTGAGTTCGCCCGCGCTGGAGGCCGCGTTGGTCGAGGGGCTGACCGACAGCGGGGTCGACGTCGTCCGTCTGGGCCTGGGCCCCACGCCGATGGTCTATTTCGCCGAGGCGACCCTAGGGGTGGACGGCGCCGTACAGGTAACGGGCAGCCATAATCCCCGCGACGACAATGGCTTCAAGATGGTCCTTCGCCATCGCCCCTTTTTCGGCGAGGACGTGCAGGACCTGGCGCGCATGGCCGCCGCGCGCGACTGGACCCAAGGAACCGGCGTGGTCGAGGATCGCAACATTCTCGACGCCTATGTCGACCGGCTGATGGCGGGCTATGCGGGCGGCGAGTATCGCATCGGCTGGGACTGCGGCAGTGGCGCGGCGGGGCCGGTCGTGGAAAAGCTGGTCCAGCGCCTGCCGGGTGAGCATCACACGCTGTTCACCGATGTGGACGGTCATTTCCCGCATCATCACCCCGATCCGACGGTCGAGGCCAATCTAGACGCGCTGAAGGCACTGGTCGCCGAGAAGCGGCTCGATTTCGGATTCGCTTTCGACGGCGATGGCGACCGGATCGGCGCGGTCGATGGTCGGGGGCGGGTGATCTGGGGCGACCAGATATTGATGCTGCTGGCGAGCCCCGCCCTGGTGGATCATCCCGGCGCGCCGATCGTCGCGGATGTGAAGGCCAGCCAGACGCTGTTCGACCATATCGAACGCCTGGGCGGCCAGCCGGTGATGTGGAAGACCGGCCACAGCCTGATGAAGTCCAAAATGGTTGAAACCGGTGCTCCGCTGGGTGGCGAGATGTCGGGCCATATGTTCTTCGCGGGCGAATGGTACGGCTTTGACGACGCGCATTACGCCGCGATCCGCCTGATCCGCGCGGTGCATCTCGCGGGCCGATCGATGACCGACTTGCGTGGTGCGATGCCTGCGACGGTCGATATCCCCGAGACGCGGATCGCGGTGGCGGAGGCGGACAAGTTCGCCTTGGTCGAGCGGGTGGCGGCGGCGCTCGCCCAGGACGGCGCGGAGGTCAACGATACCGATGGCGTCCGGGTGCGGACGGCGGATGGCTGGTGGCTGTTGCGCGCCTCCAATACCCAAGCCGCGCTGACCGTGCGGGCCGAGTCGGGGGACATTACGGGACTGGAACGGGTGTTGGCGGAAATGGACCGCTATCTGTCGGCACAGGGGGTGCGGCGGTAGTTCCGGCGCGTGCAGGTCGTGGCCTTCGACTTCGCTCAGGCTGAACGGCCTTTGGTACGTTGGATCAAAATCCCCCCGCTCCGTTCAGCCTGAGCGCAGTCGAAGGCCAAGGGGATGGCTTTCCCAAAAAGGCATCCCCCCACCCGGATCAAATCTCCCCGATCATCCCGGACAGCACCTCCAGGCACGACACGCCCAGCTTGGCCGAACGCTCGCC
Organism: Sphingomonas sp. SORGH_AS_0879; assembly: GCF_030819175.1. Taxonomy (NCBI): domain Bacteria; kingdom Pseudomonadati; phylum Pseudomonadota; class Alphaproteobacteria; order Sphingomonadales; family Sphingomonadaceae; genus Sphingomonas; species Sphingomonas sp. SORGH_AS_0879. Next base: position 539,056 of record NZ_JAUTBJ010000002.1, on the reverse strand, counting down.
GGACCAGCCGTGCACCGCATCCGGGTTGGGATCATGGTCCTTGAACGGCATTTCCAGCGTCACCGACACCGCGCCGAACCGCTCGGCAAGCTGGTTGGTCGACATGGCGAGATTGGCATGGCCCGCGCTCGACTTCTCATAGCCCATCTGGGTCTGGAAATCGGGCGTATGCGCGGCCAGGCGGCGACCGAATTCATAGAATTTGGCGCCATGCTCCTCGGTCCAGCTCGGAATCCCCTCGAACCCCGCGATGAAGTTCGCCGGGATCGCCTCGTCCCCATGCGCGTCGATGGCGAAGTCGACGCCGGTCCGGTCCATCCGATTGCGCACGCACAGCACTTCCGGGCTGCGCTCCGGGGTCGGGTCATGCCATTCGCGGTTGAGGTTCACCCCGGCCGCATTGGTGCGCAGATGCCCGCGCCGCGTGCCGTCGGGGTTCATGTTGGGCACGACATGGACGGTCGCCTTCGCCAGCAGATCCGCCGCCGCCGGGCCGGTCAGCCAGTCGAGCGCACCCTCCATCCACCATTCGGCCATCGATTCGCCCGGATGCTGGCGGGCATAGAGCCAGACCTGTTTGGGGCCGTCGCCAAAGCGGAAATAGTCGATCGGCTGACCGTCCAGGCTCTGGCCGATCTCCTCATGATGGACGCCCCGAGCCGCGATCCGGGCGACCAGATCATGGTGCCGCTCCATCGTATAGGGCTCGAAATAGGCGAACCAGACCAGGTCCGACTCGCCCGTCCACTGCCATTCGATCACGCCATCGGCATAGGTCGTCGGCGTCATCCGCCAATCCCGCCGATCGGTGGAGGCACGGACGTGGTAGCCGGGCCAACCTTGCGGGAAGGCCGACCCCGCGCCGTTCAGGATGCGGAAGGTGAGCATCCGCCCCTTCACCCCGCCGACGCGGAAATAGAACCACTGGTAAAAGTCCGAATCCTTGTCGGCGATGATCTCCAGGTCGACACGGTCACCTTCGATCCCGACCAGGCGGATATTGCCGCCGTCGAAGGAGGCGTTGATGGTCAGCGTCATGCCCTTACTTCACCTCGACCGTGCGGCCCGACTCGCCGGGGAATTTGGTGAACAGCGCATCGGCCAGCTTCGCCGCCTGCGCCTGCGCATCGATCCGGGCCAGCGCCTCGACCGGCGCGATGTTGCGCGCGCTGCCTTCCCAGATGGGCGACTGGTCGGCGCGGCGCTTGATCTGGACCGACAATTCGGTGCCGATGATCTCTTGCGGGCGGCTCTTGCCGATGGGGAAGCTCAAGCCGCCGCCCAGCCCGACACCGCCGCCGCGACCGCCCGAGAAGCTGCCGCCCCCCAGACCGACCGAGAAGGGCGAGGGACGCGGCGGGCCGAGTCGGTTGGCGCGGGTGAAGGCGACGGTCGCGATGAAATCGGGCTGCGCATCACCCTGCGCCACCGAATAGCCGTTGCGGAGAAGCGCGGTTTCCACGGCGGCGGCATAGGTCTTGAACTCGATGCTGGCGGGGCCGGTGTTGGACAGCGGCTCGACCCGGATCGTGCCGCGCGCGATCGGCTCGCCCAGATGATAGCGAATCACCTCGGTCGGGGGCAGGCGCCCACCCGTGGTGGAACAGGCGGCCAGCGTTCCGGCGGCGGCCGCGAGGATCAGGAGCGAACGGGCTTTCATGGACAGGAGCACCTTGGAGGATGTTACGGATGGGCAACGCATGACATATGGGGGTTGATCCGGCGGCGGAAGAGGCCGCGTTCCGGATGCATGACGTGTGACGCACATGTCATGCCCCACGCGCCAAAGCAGCCGCCCAACCTTGACTTGACGCGTCGTTGCCACTAGGCGGCGACGCTTTCCAGATCACCCTCCAGTTCAAAAGAAGCGAATCGATCATGAAGATCCGCAATTCCCTGAAGTCGCTCAAGGATCGCCACCGGGACAACCGCGTGATCCGCCGTCGCGGCCGCACCTATGTCATCAACAAGACCAACCGTCGTTTCAAGGCGCGCCAGGGCTAATCAGCCCTGATGCCGATCGATTCGAACGGGACGGGCACCCTGCCCGGACTGCGTGCCGATCGGCCGACCGCCGTCATCTTCGATGTCGGTCGCGTCCTGTACGACTGGGATCCCCGGATCCTGTATCGGCGCCTGATCGCGGACGATCGGGCGCTCGATGCGTTTCTGCGCGATGTCGTCACGACCGAATGGCATTTCCAGCATGATGCGGGACGCGACTTCGCCGACACCTCGGCGGAGTTGACCGCGCTGTATCCGCAACATCGCGATCTGATCGCCGCCTGGGGCCCGCGCTTCAACGACAGCATCGGCGATCCGATTCCGGGGATGCACGAACTGGTCGCCGAGCTCGATTCGGCTGGCGTGCCCTTGTTCGCGATCACGAACTTCAGCCATGAATTCTGGCCGCCCTTCCGTGCGCGCGAAGCGGCGCTGTTCGACCGGTTCCGCGACGTGGTGGTGTCGGGGGCGGAAAAGCTGGTGAAGCCCGATCCCGCCATCTACGCCCTCGCGCTCGCCCGATTCGGGCTGGAGCCGCATGAGGCGGTGTTCATCGACGACAATCGCGCCAATATCGACGCGGCGACGGCGATGGGCATTCATGCGCTGCACTTCACCGATGAGGCGACGTTGCGGCCCCAGTTGCGGGCGTTGGGATTGGTTGCATAGGCCAAACGTCATCCCGTGCGCTTCGACTTCGCTCAGCGCGAACGGAGGGGCGGAGATCAATCCAACGTCCGTTCAGCCTGAGCGAAGTCGAAGCCTGTCCTGAGCGCCTGCCTTCGCGGGCAGTCGACGGGGCCACGCCCAACCCTCACCGCTCCAACGACGCCATCTGCGTCTGATTCGCCTGCATCGTCTCGGTTTCCAGCAGCGCCGGGTCGAAATGATCCCCAACCATCTGATCGGTGACGATCACCGTCGTGCCAACCGAGGTGACTGCGAACAACTTCTTGGCGAAGGCGGTGGGCAGACGGATGCAGCCATGCGAATCCGGAAAGCCCGGATTGTTGCCCGCATGAAGCGCGACGCCGTCCCAGGTCAGCCGCTGCATGAACGGCATGGGCGCGTCGTTATAGAGATTGCTGCGATGCATTTCGCGCTTTTGCAGGATCGGGAAGACGCCGGTCGGGGTGTCCTTGCCGTCCTTGCCGGTCGATACCGAGGCGGCGGCGATCATCGCGTCGCCACGATAGACATAGGCACGCTGCATCGGCAGGCTGACCACCACCGTCACCGGTTGCGCCACCGGATCGACCGCCGTCATCTGCGAATCGGTCCAGACGAATCGGTTGGGGGCCAGCGCGGCGGCGGCCTGGGCGACCGTGACGGTGCCCGGCCCCTCTTCGGCGATGGCGGGTGCGGCGAAACCCAGCGTCGTGACGCCGAGCAGGGCGGCAAGAGCGAGTGCCTTCATGTCCCTTTTCCTTGGCGAGTTCATAATTTCTTAAACCCGTCAATAGACAATTTGTGCCGAGCGAAATTTTTTGCGCTGGAGCGGAACTTTCGCCGAATCGATGGAACCAAGCGATCAACCGAGACGGGACGGGGAGAAAAACCGCCCCTTCTCTGCTACATCGGAGTCGCGGGATTTCTGGGGTTTGAAGGATCATAATGTTCGATAATCTGGACGCTGCGCCGGGTCGGCGCGCGCTGCTGAAGAACGCGCTGGTCTTGGCCGGTGCGCTCGCGGTTCCGGGGGCGGCAGGTGCTCGCGAACGGCTGACGGCCGGTGATTTGCGGCCCGTTCGCCAGCCGCCGCTGCCCAGCCATCCGACGATGCCCTCGCCCATTCCGGCGCAACCGATCCTCGCCTCGTCGCGGGTGGTTCGCCCGGCGCTGCTGCGGGCCGCGATGGCCTCGCTGCAACAACATGGCGCGCGGGTGCGCCAGCGCGACCGGATGGCGATCGTCGATTTCGCGGTCGGCTCGTCCGAACCCCGGCTCCATCTGGTCGATCTGGTCAGCGGCAAGAGCACCTCGCTGCTCGTCTCGCACGGCAGCGGGTCGGACCCATCGCACAGCGGCTATCTTCAGCGCTTTTCCAACGCGTTCAACTCGAATGCCAGCTCGGAAGGCGCGTTCCTGACCGACGATTATTATGTCGGCAAACATGGCCGGTCGCAGCGTCTGATCGGGCTGGACCCGACCAACGACAACGCGCTGGGTCGCGCGATCGTGGTGCATTCGGCCTGGTACGCCAATCGCGACATGATCAAGACGCACGGCATGCTCGGCCGCAGCCAGGGTTGCTTCGCGGTCGGCGAAAGCGATCTGGACCGGGTGTTCGCCAATCTCGGTCCGGGCCGGATGATCTACGCCGCCAAGGTGTGATCCAATCCTCCCCGGCACGGGGAGGTGGCAGGCCGCAGGCCTGACGGAGGGGGGCTGCCCCACAGGATGCCCTTTGTGGCGCGCCCCCTCCACCAGCTTCGCTGGTCCCCCTCCCCGTTCCGGGGAGGATAAGAATTGCGATCCCCCACCGGGGTGGGTAAGTCCCCGATCCTCATGGTCCAGCCGCTCATCATCGCCGTCCCCAAGGGACGCATCCTGGCCGAGGCGCTGCCGCTGCTCGCCGCCGCCGGCATCCGGCCCGAACCGGCCTTCACCGACAAGGACAGCCGCGCGCTGCGCTTCGCCACCGATGTCCCCGGCATCGAGTTGATCCGCGTCCGCGCCTTCGACGTCGCCACCTTCGTCGCGCATGGCGCGGCGCAACTGGGGATCGTCGGCTCGGACGTGCTGTCCGAGTTCGGTTATTCCGAGCTTTACGCGCCGGTCGACCTGAAGATCGGCCATTGCCGCATCTCGGTCGCCGAGCCCGCCGCGATGGCGGAAAGCGACGATCCGCGCGGGTGGAGCCATGTCCGCGTCGCGACCAAATATCCGCATATCACCAGCCGCCATTTCGCCCGCCGGGGGGTGCAGGCCGAGTGCGTCAAGCTGAACGGCGCGATGGAACTGGCCCCGACTCTGGGCCTGGCGCCGCGCATCGTCGACCTGGTGTCTTCGGGCCGCACACTGAAGGAAAACGGGCTGGTCGAGGTGGAGGTGATCGAGGAAGTCACCTCGCGCCTGGTCGTCAACCGCGCCGCGATGAAGACGCGGGCGCAGGTCGTGCCGCTGGTCGAGGCGTTCCGCCGCGCCGTGGCCGAAAGGCACGCCGCATGATCCGTCTCGATACGCAGGAACCGGGTTTCGCCGCCGCGTTCGACGAACTGGTCGATGCCCGGCGCGAAAGCGATGCCGATGTCGCGCGCGACGTGCAGGTGATCCTGCGCGCGGTCCGCGACGATGGCGAGGCGGCGGTGGCAGCCTTCACCAGGCAGTTTGACGGCCATGACCTGGCGGAGAGCGGCTGGCGGATCGAGCTCGCCGATTGCCGCGCCGCCTATGAGGCGCTGGAGCCCGAACTCCGCCACGCGCTCGACCTCGCCGCCGCGCGCATCCGCGCCTATCACGAGAAGCAGAAGCCGACCGACAGCGACTATGTCGATGCGCAGGGCGTGCGGCTGGGCGCGCGCTGGACGGCGGTGGATGCGGCGGGGATCTATGTCCCCGGCGGGCGCGCGGCCTATCCGTCCTCGCTGCTGATGAACGCGATTCCGGCCAAGGTGGCGGGGGTCGAGCGGCTGGTGATGGTCACGCCGACGCCCAAGGGCGAGATCAACCATCTGGTCCTCGCCGCCGCGCATCTGGCAGGGGTGGACGAGGTCTGGCGCGTCGGCGGGGCGCAGGCGATCGGCGCGCTGGCTTACGGCGCGGGCCGCATCCAGCGGGTCGATGTCGTCACCGGCCCCGGCAATGCCTGGGTCGCCGAGGCCAAGCGCCAGGTGTACGGCATGGTCGGCATCGACATGGTAGCGGGCCCCTCCGAGATCGTCGTGGTCGCAGATGGCAAGAACGACCCCGACTGGATCGCCGCCGACCTGCTGAGCCAGGCCGAGCATGACACGGTCACCCAGTCGATCCTGTTCACCGACGATGCGGACTTCGCCACGCGCGTCGCCGAAGCCGTCGACCGGCAAATTCCCGAACTGGCCACCGCCAGCGTCGCGCGCACCGCCTGGGACGCGAACGGCGCGATCGTCGTCGTCGAGTCGCTGGAGGCGGCGATGCCGCTGGTCGACCGGCTCGCGCCCGAGCATCTGGAACTGGCGGTGGACGATCCACAAGGACTGTTCGACCGGTTGCGCCATGCCGGGTCGGTGTTCCTGGGACGGCATACGCCCGAGGCGATCGGCGATTATGTCGCGGGGCCGAACCATGTCCTGCCGACCGGGCGGCGGGCGCGCTTCGCCAGCGGGCTGTCGGTGCTCGATTTCATGAAGCGGACCAGCTTTCTGGGGCTGACCGAGACGGCATTGGCGGAACTGGGCCCGGCGACGGTGGCGCTCGCCCATGCCGAGGGGTTGCCCGCGCATGCCAAGTCGGTGGCGTTGCGGCTGCGGCTCAACCGGTAACGCTCTTTCCTCCCCTGCAAAGGATTCCTCTGCGAAACGGCTGGCAATGAGGATGGTTGAGTGATTCACTGTGCGGGCAGGAGGGCATGGTGATGGTCGAGCAGCGATCGCTGGTGGAAGCGTTGATGGATCCGCGCTTGGGATCGAATGCGAAGCTGTCGGGGATCGAGCGGCTGATCGACTGGAGCCGGCTGGAGCCGCTGGTGTCGCCGCTGCGGCAGGGTCGGACGGGTCGACCGCCCTATGCGCCGCTGGCGATGGTCAAGGCGCTGTATCTGCAGGCGTTGTATGATCTGTCGGACCCCGGGCTGGAGGAGGCGCTGCTCGACCGGCTGTCGTTCCGGCGGTTCTGCGGCTTTGCGCTGGATGGCGGCACGCCGGACGAGACGACGCTGTGCCGGTTTCGCGCGGCGGCGGCGGCGGGGGACGTGCTGGAGCGCTGCTTTGCCGAGATCAACCGGCAGCTGGATGCGCAGGGGCTGGTGCTGCGGCGGGGGACGATCCTTGATGCCTCGGTGGTCAAGGCGACCCGCAAGCCCCCGCGCGGGGACGGGATCGCGCCGGGTGATCCGCACCCCCAGGAGCCGGGAGCCGACTGGACGCGCAAGGACGGCAAGCCGGTGTTCGGCTACCGCTTCCATATCGGCATGGACGAGGGCTCGGGCCTGATCCGCAAGCTGGCCTTCACCTCGGCCAGGGTCCAGGATGTCGAACGGGCCGACGCGCTGGTCTGCGGCGACGAAGGCGCGGTCTATGCCGACCGGGCCTATGAGGGCCAGGCGCGTCGCAAGGCCCTGAAGGCGGCCGGGATCAAGGATCGCATCATGCATCGCCGGCACCGCTACATGCCAAAGCTGCCGCGCTGGCAGGCCCGGCGCAACCACCTCATCGCCAGACGGCGCGCCCCTGTCGAGGCGGTCTTCAGCGCCATGAAGCGCCTCTACGGCAAGGCGCGCACCAGATGCCTGTCGATCGAGCGGAACGCCGCAGACTTCCTCGCCTTTGCCACCATCTACAATCTCAGACGCGCCGCCATCCTTGCCGCTGGCTGAGCCGGAGCGATCCTGCCCCTCCAAACCGGCCAGCCAAAGCTGACCAAGGCCCGTACCGGATCCCTGCAGCGAAAGCCTCGCCCAGATCCTCTGTCACAAATGAGCCGTTTCGCAAAGGAATCCTGCAAAGGGAGGTGGCGCGGTAGAGCCCTGACGGAGGGGGATCGCCGTTCGCGTGGGGCCCCGCCCCTCCACCATGCTTCGCATGGTCCCCCTCCCCATCGGGGATGGGGAGGATTGGGGTTCGGTCCTTGGCCTTCGACTTCGCTCAGGCTGAACGGAGCGAGGGAATGCTAGCCCAGTATACCAGCCTCCGTTCAGCCTGAGCGAAGTCGAAGGCCAAGGGACATCCCCCACCAAAAAACGTGACGGATTGGCGACAGCCCGGTAAAGGCCCGCCAATGACTCGTCCCACCGCCCGTACCCAGGCGCGCGCCGCCGCGCGCCTTGCCGCCGTCCAGGCGCTTTACCAGCATGACATGGAACAGACCCCGCTGGCGGCGCTGCTCCACGAATTCCACAACCACCGCATCGGCGCGACCATCGAAGACGTCGAATATGCCGATGCCGACACCGATTTCTTCGACGACATCGTCAAGGGCGTGCACGCGCGCCTGGGCGAGATCGACCGGATGATCGAGGACAAGCTGGCCACGGGCTGGACGCTGAACCGGCTCGACCGGCCGATGAAGGCGCTCCTGCGCGCCGGCACCTATGAACTGATCGCCCGCCACGACGTGCCGGTGGGCGCGGTGATCAGCGAATATGTCGATGTCGCCCACGCCTTTTACGAGAAGCGCGAATCGGGCTTCGTCAACGGCCTGCTCGACGCCATCGCCAAGGTCGCTCGGGCCTGACGCCAGGATCCGCCCGATGAACGAGGCGGACTTCCTCGCCGCGCTGCGCCGGTTGCCGCTGCACCCCGGCGCGCGCGGACTGGTCGATGACGGGGCCGTGATCGACGCCGCCCCGCTGGTCGTCACGACCGACACGCTGGTCGAGGGGGTGCATTTCCTGCCCCACGATCCCCCCGCAGATGTCGCCTGGAAACTGGTCGCCACCAACCTGTCCGACCTCGCCGCCAAGGGCGCGCTGGTCGAGGGGGTGATGCTCAACTATCCGCTGGGCGAAGCCGATTGGGACCGGGCGTTCCTCGACGGGCTGGGCGTGGTGCTGAACCGCTTTCATGTCCGGCTGATCGGCGGCGATACGGTGTCGTTGCGCGGTCCCCGCGTCCTGACGCTGACCGCGTTCGGCCGCGATGCCCCCGCGCCCGCGCGCGATGGCGCGCGCGATGGCGATGCACTGTGGGTCACCGGCACGATCGGCGATGCGGGACTGGGGCTAGCGATCGCGATGCGGGGCTATGGACCGATCGCGCTGCGCGACGCCTATCGCCGTCCCCATCCGCGTCTGGCCGAGGGACGCGTGCTGGGGCCGATCGTTCATGCGATGATGGATGTCTCCGACGGCCTGCTGATCGATGCCGCGCGGATGGCGCGGGCGAGTGGATTGGCGGTGTCGATCGATCTGGATGCTGTGCCATTATCGGCGGAAGCGCGCGCCCATGGCGGAGAGGGCCGCGCGGCGCGTCTCGCGGCGGCGACGGCGGGCGACGATTACGAATTGCTGTTCGCGCTGCCCGCCGACACGACCCCGCCCGTGCCCGCGACCCGGCTGGGCGTCTTCGGGATGGGCGATGGCCTGTCGCTCCATGACGGACAGGGGCCCGTCCCCCTGCCCCCTCGCCTGGGCTTCGAGCACACAACCGGGCACTGAAACCCCTTTCGCCTCCGCGCGGCGGTGATATTCTGGCGCGACCGGACCCTGGGGAGATGGTCCGGCCAAGGGGGAAGAATGACTTTGGGTGTGACGAGGATGCTGGGCGCGTCGGTGGCGGCGCTCGCCCTGATGGCGTTGACGGGGATGACGCAGGAACCGGCCAAGCCCGCCGCCGCATCCGCTCCGGCCGCCAGGCCGGGACCGCAACCGGTCGAGGCCTTCGCCGCGCTGCCCGAGTTCGAAAAGCCCTCGCTTTCGCCCGACGGCACCCGGATTGCGGGCAAGCGCGCGCTGAACGGCCAGCAATATCTGATGGTCGTTCCACTGGTCAAAGGACAGAGCAAGCCGGCCATCGTCCCGATCGGCGAGAAGGTCGACGTCAACTGGTGGCGCTGGGTCAATGACGAATGGCTGCTGGTCGGGCTGGGCGCCAAGCAGGTGATCGAGGGCGAGGAATATTACATCACCCGCATGCTGGGCATCCGCGCCGACATGGCGAAGACGACCCGCATCGACTGGGATCGGTCGGGCTTCCGCGCCGACGAGGTTCTATGGGTCGCCAGGGACGGCAGCCCGCGCATCCTGTTCGCCAAGCAGACCGGCATCTATTCGATGGAGGATGTCTATCCGTCCGTCTTCGAAGCCGACATCTCCACCGGCAAGGTGAAGCGGATCGTCAGCGGGCAGACCGATGTGTGGGACTGGTATGCCGATGGCCAGGGCCAGTTGCGCATGGGCGTCCGCTATTCCGATTCGACGCGGCAGAAGAGCCTGCTTTATCGCCAGTCCAACGCCGAGTCCTTCCGCACGATCGCACGTGCCGATGCGCGCAAGGACGAATCGGTTCTGGTGCCCAGCATCTTCCGCCCCGACGGCACCGCGCTCGCGATCGACGACAGCGACGGCTATGACGCGCTGTACGAGGTGACGCTGCCCGACCTGAAACTGGGTCGCAAGCTGAGCAGCGTGACCGGTTACGATATCGACGGGATCATCGGGAACGAGGCGGGCGACGATATCTCGGCGATCCGCTACACCGACCAATATTATCATGACGCCTGGACCGACCCGCGCATCAAGGACTTGCAGGCGCAGGTCGACAAGGCGGTAGCGCCGCGCCGGGCGGAGATCATCTCATGGAACCGCGCCCGCACCCGCTTCCTGATCGATGTCAGCAGCCCCTCCACGCCGGGCGCGCTCTATTATTGGGATACCGATTACGGGAACATGCAGTTCCTGTCCTGGGACAATCCGCAACTCAAGGGCCAGCGCCTGTCGCCGGTGCGCACCCTGCGCTACCCGGCGCGCGACGGGACCCAGATCGAGGCGATACTGACCCTGCCGCGCGGTCGCGGGGACAAGAACCTGCCGCTGATCGTGCTGCCGCATGGCGGGCCGTTCGCGCGCGACTCGGAAAGCTGGGACTGGTGGAGCCAGTATCTGGCCGAACTCGGCTATGCGGTGATCCAGCCCAATTATCGCGGGTCCTCCGGCTACGGCACCGCCTTTGCGTTGAAAGGCCAGGGCGAATGGGGCCTGAAGATGCAGGACGATCTGAACGACGCCGTCACCTGGCTGGCCAAGCAGGGAATCGCCGATCCGAAACGCGTGTGCATGGTCGGGGCCTCCTATGGCGGCTATGCCGCGATGCGCGCGGCGCAGCGTGACGGGGCGCTGTACCGCTGTGCGATATCCTATGCCGGGGTGTCCGATCTTCAGGCGATGAAGCGCTACGACTCGCGGTTCCTGTTCAGCAAGACGCGCGCCGACTGGCTGCACAAACAGGCCCCGGACTACCGCGCCGTCTCGCCGCGTTTCGGGGCCGCCGACATGACGATCCCGCTGCTGATCGTGCACGGCAAGGAAGACAAGCGCGTACCGGTCAACCAGTCGCGGATGATGGTCGCCGCGCTGAAGGCGGCGGGCAAGCCGGTGAACTATATCGAACAGCCGCTGGCCGACCACCATTTCACCCGCTCGGAGGATCGCCTGGAATTCCTGAAGGCGATGGCGGCGTTTCTGGCGGAGCATAACCCGGCGTGAAATCCTCCCCGGCATGGGGAGGGGGAACGCCGCACGGGTATCGCCTAGAGCCGATCGAGATTTATGACACTCCTTCTTCCCTCTCCCCTGGATAGGGGAGAGGGTTAGCGGAGCTTGCCAGCCTGCTGGCTAGCGCAGCTTGGGTGAGGGGTTGAGCGAGCCACAGGCTCGCGCGCTCTTCGAGCGCAGCACCCCTCACCCAGCTCCGACTAAGCCTTTGCTTTTGCAAAGACCAAGTCTGCGCAACCCTCTCCCCTCTTTGAGGGGAGAGGGAAAAGATGGGCATATCTGAATCTCGATCCGCCTCGTGGAAGCCCCCCTCCACCACCGCTTCGCGGCGGTCCCCCTCCCCGTGCCGGGGAGGATCGGCAACCTTGCTGAACCTCATCACCGACCCCATATCCCGGGTTGATTCGGCGCGCCTTTCCTTTTGGGGCCATTGCGGCTATGGCGGCGCCTCTTCGACATACCCTAAAACAAGACGAACCGAGGTATTTTTTGGCCAAGGAAGAACTGCTCGAGATGCGCGGCCGCGTGGTGGAACTCCTCCCCAACGCGATGTTCCGCGTCCAGCTCGAGAATGATCACGAGATCCTGGGACATACGGCGGGCAAGATGCGCAAGAACCGCATCCGCGTGCTGGTCGGCGACGAAGTGCTCGTCGAGCTGACGCCGTACGACCTGACCAAGGGCCGGATCACCTACCGCTTCAAGTGAGCGAACGGCCCATCATGCCGGTCGTCCTTGCATCCTCCTCCCCGCGCCGCCGCGATCTGCTGGCGCGGCTGGGAGTCGTGCCCGAGCGCACCGCCTCGCCCGATATCGACGAAGCGCCCCGCCCCGCCGAGCTTCCGCGTGTCTATGCGCTGCGGCTGGCGGTGGAGAAGGCGCACGCGGTGGACCGTGCCGAGGGCGAGATCGTCGTCGCGGGCGACACCACCATCGCCGTCGGACGCCGCATCCTGCCGCCCGCCGAAACGGAGGATATCCAGCGCAAGCTGCTCCGCCTGCTCTCCGGGCGGCGGCATCATGCGCTGTCGGCGGTGTGCGTGATCGACACCACCGGCAAGGCGCGCACCCGGCTGGCCGACACGATCGTCGCGTTCAAGCCGCTCTCCGAGGAGGAGATCGACGCCTATATCGCGTGCGGCGAGGGACTGGGCAAAGCCGGTGGCTATGCCATCCAGGGCCGCGCCGAGGCGTTCGTCCGCTTCCTTCAGGGGAGTCATTCCGGCGTGATCGGCCTGCCGCTGTTCGAGACGCGGGCGCTGTTGAAGGCCGCCGGACTGCCGCTTGTCTGAATGGCTCTATGAGGCCGGGATCGGCGAGGCGCGCGCCGCGCTGGTCGAGGATGGCCGGATCGTTCAGGCCGCGATCGAACTGACCGGCACGCTGACCGTCGGTACGGTGGCCGAGGGGCGGCTGGTCGAATTGCTCCCCGGTCGGCAAGGTCGGGTGACGCTGGACCAGGGCGGCGACGTGCTGCTTGCCCCGGTGCCCAAGGGGATGACGCAAGGCTCAGGCCTGACCGTCATCGTCACGCGCGAGGCGATTCCCGAACGCGGCCGCTCCAAATTGCCCAAGGTGCAGGTCGCCCCGGAGGATGCCCCCCCCGGCCCCGGCCCCGATCTGCGCGCCCGCATTGTCGCCACCGGCATTCCCGTCCGCGAAATGCTGGCACATCAACCCGACGATCTGGAAGCGGCCGGCTGGTCCGAACTGCTCGACGAAGCGGTGACGGGCGAGATCGGCTTCGGCCCGGGCGTGCTGCGGATGACGCCGACCCCGGCGATGACCTTGTTCGACGTCGATGGCTCGCCGCCGCACGAAGCCCTGTCCATCGCCGCCGCGCGCGCGGTGGGTGAGGCGATCCTGCGCCACGGGATCGGTGGGTCGATCGGGATCGACTTCCCCACGCTGGAGGGCAAGGGGCCGCGTCAGGCGGTGGCTGAGGCGCTGGATGCTGCTCTGCCCCTCCCCTTCGAGCGGACGGCGGTCAACGGCTTCGGCTTCCTCCAGATCGTGCGCCCGCGTCCCCGCGCCTCGATCCCCGAGCGGCTGGGGATCGACCCGATCGGCGCGCGGGCCCGTGCGCTGCTGCGGCAATGGGAGCGCGAGCCGGCGGGCCCGGCCCCCGTGCACCGGCTGTCCGGCTCCCTATATGATCGATTGATGGCGAACCCTGGCTGGCGCGACGAGGTCGCGCGCCGCACCGGTCGCCCGCTGCAACTGGAACGAGCGTCATGACCACCTGCCCCATCTGCGACAAGCCGACCGCCGCCGACCACGCCCCCTTCTGCTCGCGCGGGTGCAAGGACCGCGACCTGCTGCAATGGCTGGGCGAGGGTTATCGCATTCCGGTCAAAGAAAGTGACGAGGAAGGGCTGGACACCGGCGGAAACCACCCCTAAAGGCACGCCTCCAATCGCAATCGCGGTGTGGGCCCAAGTAGCTCAGTTGGTAGAGCATGCGACTGAAAATCGCAGTGTCGGTGGTTCGATCCCGCCCTTGGGCACCATTTTCCTGACATCGATAATCGTGCTGCCATAGGGCACTCCGTGGATGCGATCGCGCGCCGGGTCGCATTGTCGTGCCGAACCGACATTCCGGAGCCGAATCGCCACTGGATCACCTCCATCGGCACTGCCATGATGCTACGATGCAAAAGGGCGGGGTCACGGGAAGAGCGGAGGCGCGCGGGCAAGGCTGGCCCAGGCTATTGACGTTCCCTGCTATTCTTGCCGCTTGTTCCCGTTTACCCACGCACCGTCGAACGCTCCGACCGTCGCTGTGCCTGAGCATCGCGGCAATGCTGCCCGGCCCCGCCGTTTCGGCGGCGGCGGCGGCGGACCGGCCCGCCCTTACCGACTTGCGCCATAGCCGATGGACGTTGGGCGACGGCGCGCCGGGCAACATCCGGGCGATCACGCAAGGGCCGGACGGCTTCCTCTGGCTCGGCACCTCGACCGGGCTCTACCGCTTCGATGGGATCAGCTTCGAGCGCATCCTGCCCAGCGACGAACGACGGCGACGCTCGCTTCAGGTGACGGCCCTGCTCGCGGCGCGCAACGGCGACATATGGGTCGGCTATGACAGCGGCGGCATCGCCGTGGTCCGCCATGGCGTCCTGCGGGATGCCAATCCATGGACACCCGATGGCGGCGTCGATTCGATCGTGCAGGCGCGCGACGGCTCGATCTGGGTGACGGGCGACAGCCGGGGCGTGCTGCTGGTCAGTCGGCTCAAGGATGGCCGATGGATGCGGATCGGCCCCCGCCAAGGCTATACGCCGGGAGAGATGGGTCCGATCCTCGCGGCGGCGGACGGCAGCGTCTATCTGTCGTCTCCGCCCGCCGTGTTGCGCCTGCGTCCGGGCATGGACCATTTCGAAACGCTCCCCTTCCAGGCCGCACCCTATGCCACGCTGGCGGAACAACCCGTCGGAACGATATGGCTGGCCGATGACAAGGGGCTTCGTCGGCTGGGCGGAACCGGCGGACCGGTATCGCTCGCCGGCGCGAACACCCCGTTCGCCCGGCGGACCATGCGGGCCGACCGGGACGGCCACCTCTGGATCCTGGCGCAGGACGACGGGCTGACCCGTTTCACCCCGACGCGGGACGGCCCCGGCACAGCGGAGCGGATGACCGTCGAGCAGGGCCTGACCTCCACCCTCAGCCTGTCGACCTTCGAGGATCGCGAGGGCAATATCTGGGTCGGCACGGCATCCGGCCTGGACCGCTTCTCCCCCGCGAACGTCGCCCAGTCCCCGGTCAGGGAAGGCATCGTCACCGGCTTCGTGCGGTCGCGCACCGGCAGCCGTCTGTTCGTTGCGGGACTGTCGGGCATCTATCGCATCGACGCCGGTCAGCCGACGCCCAGGCTCATCTTCCGCAAGCCCTCGATCGGCGTGCTGTGCGGCGACGACCGGCACCTGCTGACCTTCAGCCTCGAAGGGCATTATCGTCTGGACCTCACGCCATCGGGATCGGTCGCCCATGTCCGCAAGGTGGGCGACCCACTCTCGATTTCCTGTGTGCTGGACCAGCAAGGCCGGTTCTGGACCGGTCGCGACCGGCTCTACCAGCTGATCGGATCGCAGCTGGTTCCGGCGGCCGGGGCCTCCGGCGAGAAGAAGGGGACGTTGGGAAAGCTGCGGGTCGATCCGCAGGGCGGCCTGATCTTCAGTCGACCGAGCACCGGCTTTCGCCGACGCATCGGCACGACGGAAAGCGCGCTCTGGCCGCGCAAGGCGCCGACCATCGGTGCGATCTCGACCATGGCGTTCGACGGCCGCGCGATCCTGGCCGGGGCCGAAGCGGGTGTCGGACGATGGGATGGCCGGGCCTTCGCCAATCTGCGTCAGCGGGACTATCCGTTCCTGGCGGACATCACCGGCATCCTGCCGACCCCGGACGGGTCGACATGGCTGATCGGCGTCGACGGGATCGTCCGCACCTCGACCAAGGCGCTGAACGCGGCCTTCGATCGTCCTGGCCGTCCGTTGCCGATCGAACGCTTCGGCTATTATGAGGACTTCGCCGCTCGCACCTATATGAACCAGGCGAACGACGCCGCGCAGGACGCCAGCGGGCGCATCTGGTTCGCGACGAACAAGGGGCTGGCCTATGTCGATCCCGCCGGCATCGTGAAGAATACGCTACCGCCCCCCGTCACGATCCGGTCGCTGACCGCCGCCGGACGGGTGTGGACGCCCTCGGACACGCGGATCGCGCTTCCCGCCGGAACCGACCGCGTACAGATCGACTATACCGGCCTCAGCCTGACCGATGCCAAGGCCAACCGCTTCCGGTATCGGCTGGAGGGGGCGGACACGGTCTGGACGGATGCGCAGGGGCGGCGGCAGGCGCTCTATACCAATTTGGGGCCGGGCGTTTACAGCTTCCATGTGCTCGCCGCCAACAATGACGGGGTGTGGAACCGCGAGGGCGCGGTCCTCCGCTTCGAGATCGCACCCCGATTCTATCAGACGATGTGGTTCGCCCTGCTCTGTGCACTGGGTGTCGGGGGGCTGTTGTGGCTGCTCTACCGCCAGCGGCTGCGGATCATCGCCGACCGCACCCGGGCGGGGTTCGAGGCGCAGTTGTCGGAACGCGAGCGAATCGCGCGTGAGCTTCACGACACGCTGCTTCAGGGATTCCAGGGCCTGATGCTGCGGTTCCAGGCGGCGGCCGAGAAGCTTCCGCCCGGCGGTGAGGCTCGTATGGCGCTGGAAGGGGCGCTGGACCGCGCCGACGACGTGCTGCTGGAGGGACGCGATCGGGTCAGGGCCCTGCGCGAGGATATGGAGCCGGTCCACCTGCGACCGCGCCTGTCGGCCCTTGCAGGCGCCATCCTTCCGGCGGGCATGGATTTCGCGATAGACGAGAAGGGTCGCGCGCGCCCCGTCTGCGCTCCCGTGGCGGACGAGATCGCCTCCATCGTCGCGGAGGCGCTGGCGAACACCGCGCGCCATGCCCATGCCTCGAACGTGCATGTCGGGATCGTCCACGGCTTGGACAAATTGACGGTCACGGTGCGGGATGACGGCCGGGGGCTGCCCGCCGACGTGCTCGCCGCCGGGCACCGCGAAGGTCATTTCGGCCTGGTCGGCATGCGGGAACGGGCGATGCGGCTCGGCGGCACGCTGTCGATCACCTCGCCGCCCCAGGACGGTACGCATATCGCCATCGTCATGCCCGCCCGCATCGCCTATCGGTAAGGCCGCCTCCAGGGTTTCGAGGGGCGCGATGCAGCAGCTTTGAGCAACTCGGCTGCCGATCCGACAAGCCGCCCCATGCCCCGACGCCTAGCGTGGCCTGCATCATTCACCGCAGGAGTACGCATCACCATGGCCGACACCGCAACATCCCCGCCCACCGTCGTCCTCGTCCACGGAGCCTGGGCCGATGGCTCCAGCTGGCAACGTGTCATCCCGATCCTGCTCGATCGCGGCATTCCGGTCGTCGCGGTGCAGAACCCGACCAGCTCGCTGGCGGACGATGTCGCAGCGACCCGGCTGGTGCTCGATTCGGTGCCGGGGCCCGTGGTTCTGGTCGGCCATAGCTGGGGCGGCGCGGTGATCACCGAGGCGGGGACCGACGAGAAGGTCCAGGCGCTCGTCTATGTCGCGGCATTCGCGCCCGCCGCGGGGGAGACGGTCGGCGAACTGGTGGGGAAGTTCGCCAATCCCCCGGGACTTTCCAAGATCGTCGATGACGGGAAGGGCAATCTCAAGCTCAGCGCCCAAGGCTGGGTGGAGGATGTGGGGCAGGACCTGCCCGAAGCGGAGGCCCGCATCCTCGCCACGCTGCAACCACCCCTCCCCGCCAGCACGTTCGGCGAGGCGATCAGCCGTGCCGCCTGGGAGGATCGTCCGAACTGGTACATCGTCTCCAGCGAGGATCGCGTCGTGAACGTCGACCTGGAACGCATGTTCGCCGCACGGATGAGCGCGAAGACGACCGAGCTGAAGGCCAGCCATCTGTCCCTATTGTCGCAGCCCGAGGCGGTAGCCGCCATCATCATGGAAACGGTCGAGAGCATCGCCGCCGCCTGAGCGCCACGAACCGGAAGGCGCTCCTCGTCCTGTCCGGACAGGGGGCGCCTTCATGCCCACGATCGCGGCGACAGGCTCGACCTTCACCGCCGCCGCAGGATGCTTCGGCTCTGGAGAGCGACCGCGACCGCCGCCAGTGCGATGCCCAGCCACGCGACGGCGGACCAGCCGCCCGCCCTCCACGCCGCGGTGGCCGCCGCCGATCCGCCCGCGCCGCCCAGGAACATCGCCCCCATGAAGATGGTGTTCAGGCGCGCCCGCGCCTCGGGACGAAGCGCGTAGACGACATGCTGGTTGGACACGAGCGCGCTCTGCACCGCGAAGTCGAGCAGGATCACCCCGACGACCAGACCGGCGAGCGACTGCCACAGCCCGAACACCGCCCAGGAGAGGAGCGTCAGCGCCGCCCCGATCGCGATCACCCCGTGCGGTCCGCGCCGATCGGCCATCCGCCCGGCGATCGGTGCGGCGAGAATCCCGACCGCTCCGACGATGCCGAACAGCCCGGCCACATCAGCACCGAGTGCGAAGCGGGGTTCCTGCAAATGCAGCGCAAGGATGGTCCAGAAGGCGGTGAAGGCACCGAACAACAACGCCTGGGTCACGGCCGCCAGCCGAAGCTCCGCGAACTCGTTCCACAGATGCCGCAGCGAACCCAGAAGCTGGCCGTAACGCAGATCGCTGTCCGGATGACTGCGCGGCAGTGCCGCCGCCATCAGCCCCCCTGCGCCGAGCGCCATCGGCACGCCCAGCCAGAACATCTCGCGCCAGCCCGCATGGGTGGCGACGAAGCCGGCAAGCGTCCGGCTGAGCAGGATGCCGCACAAAAGGCCCGACATCACGGTCCCGACCGTCGCGCCCCGCTTTTCGGGCGAGGCGAGATGCGCCGCGAAGGGCACGATCTGCTGCGCCACCGTCGCTGCCACGCCGAGCAGGAGCGAAGCGAACACCACCGCCCAGGCATTCGGCGCGACGGCGGCGGCGACCAGCGCCATGGCCAGCACCAGGAATTGCAGGACGATGAGCTTCTTGCGCTCGATCAGGTCGCCCAGCGGCACGAGCAGGAACAACCCGGCGGCATAGCCGAGTTGCGTCGCGGTCGGGATGAGCCCGGTCGCCGCACCGGGCAGGTCCCGCTCCATCACCCCCAGCATCGGCTGGTTGTAATAGATGTTGGCAACAGCAATCCCCGCCGCGACCGCCATGGCGAAGGTCAGCCCCCGTCCGAGGGCCGGGCTCGACGCTGGCGAGGCGGCAAGCGGCGTCGGGGGTGTCGATATGGTCATGCGATCCTCCAGTCGAAAACCCGATCCCCGAAGATTGTCGGATACGAGGCTAGGTTACGCGGCCACCGGGTATCAGCCCGCCGATGGCCACGTCTTGTATATCCCGAACGGATACACCGCCGAGCGGCAGTTTGCGGATGAAAAGCCCGCCTATTCCGTTGGATAGCGGCACCGTGGCTCCCGTTCCGCGTTTGAAGCAGCGTGAAGGAGCCGGATATGGAAGACAAGTCGAACGAAGAACGCGTGCTGTACGTCCCCGACAGCCCCAATGTCGGGGCCGCCGACCCGGACGGGAATGCGGACAACCCGAAACAGGCCGCCAAGGATCAGGCCCGGGCGGACGATCTGGCCGCGAAGGTCGCGATCGGCGACGAACTGTCGGCCTATGAACGCGTGGCGGGCCGCGGCGTCGTGCCGGAATAGGCTGAACCGATCCCTCCGGGCCCTCGGGCGGATACCCCAGGGCCGGGAAGGTCACGCGGCCTGCCAGGTCCGGCGCCAGGCCAGCGGCGTTTCGTTGACCAGGCGGCGGAACAGGCGGGTCAGATGCGCCTGGTCGGTCAGCCCGCAGGCACAGGCGATCTGGCTGAGCGAGTCGCGCGTGCTCAGCATCAGGGTCTGCGCGCGACGGATGCGCTGGCGGACGATATAGCCATGCGGCGTGTCGCCGGTGCTGGCCTTGAACGCGCGGCAGAAATGACCGGGGCTGAGCCTGGCCACATTGGCAAGGTCCTCGATCAGGATCGCGCTTTCCAGATACCGCTCGACATGGTCGCGCACCCGGCGGATCTGCCAGGCCGCCAGACCGCCCTTGGTCGGCCCGTTGCCATCCACCGGAACCGCGCTGGGCAGCAGCACCCGGTCCATCGGATCGGTCCCGCCGCCCGAGAGTAGGTCGCGGACCTCATCCAGATAGCGACGGGTGAGCGCGGGATCGTCCTCGATCGCACGCTCCGCCCGACCGATTAGTTCCAGCAGATAGGGCGGCGCGGCGTTCGCATCGGTGTGCGAAAAGGCCCTGGCGTCCGAAAGCATCGCGTTCCTCCCGAATTCAATGTCCGGGAGTCGTTATCGCCCTCGAAGATCGTCCAAAAAATCGAACGGGGGTTTGCCGCGACCCTGCACCTTGGCCGCAGCAACCCCCAACCAAGGTTCAGCTTGCGCGGTAGGAAGTCATCAAAGGGTCAGAGCGTGATCATGCCCCGCCGTGCGGCGATGGTGACCGCATGGGTGCGATCGGACGCGCCCAGCTTGGAATAGATGACCTTCATATAGCCCTTGATCGTATCCTCGGAGAGGCCGAGGCGGCCGCCGATCTGCTTGTTGGAATTGCCGCCCGCCGCCAGCGTCAGCACCTCCACCTCACGCCCCGGACAGCGCGTCCTCCATGGCGTGCAGCGCGATGCCGGTGGCGACCTCGGCGGTCAGGTGGCGTCCCCCGGCATGAACCGAGCGGATCGTGTCGAGCAGTTCCTTGCGCAAGGCATTCTTCAGCAGATAGCCCGCCGCACCCGCCCGGAGCGCCTGCATCGCCTGCGCGTCGCCGGAATAGGTCGTCAGGACGACGATCCGCGCATTGGGATAGGCACCGCGGATCGCCGTGATCGCCGCCACGCCGCCCATGCCGGGCATCTGGAGATCCATCAGCACGACATCGGGCCGATGGCGTTCGAACAGGGTGATCGCGGCCTCACCGCTTTCCGCCTCGGCGACGATGTCCATATCCGGCTGGGGGTCGATGACGGCCCGCACACCCTCCCGCAACATGGGATGGTCGTCCACGATCAGGATGCGGATAATGTCTGTCTGTGCCATCGGAGTACCTGTTCCTCCTTCAGCCGTCGGAGGTTCATCGCCTATAGCGCGGTTGAAGGCGATCCTGAAACGCTCGACGAACCG
Source organism: Sphingomonas sp. SORGH_AS_0879 (assembly GCF_030819175.1). Lineage (NCBI taxonomy): Bacteria > Pseudomonadati > Pseudomonadota > Alphaproteobacteria > Sphingomonadales > Sphingomonadaceae > Sphingomonas > Sphingomonas sp. SORGH_AS_0879. The sequence goes on along the minus strand of NZ_JAUTBJ010000002.1, from coordinate 517,968 downwards.
CTCCAGATCTGTGGGGCGGCTGAGGAACGACCATCGGCGCACGGGCTGCGTACTGGCCCGGAGCACCGCCTCGATGCCTGCGATGGCCACCCACAGATGCGGCATGGCGAGCGTCGAGGCATCGGCTCCATCCTCCCCGCCGCACGCGGACGCGACATGCCCGACCTTCATCCGCGTCGCCTGTTCGGCGGCGGCCTGCGCGGCGCGGCGCACGGTATCCGCCGTGATCGCCTCGGTGGTCCCGAGCCCGAGGATCAACACCGCCCCGGCGCGGATCGGCCCCGGTGGCCTGGACAGGAGCAGCGTCTCGCCGAGCCGTCCGGACAGCAGGCCGGCATGGCGCAATCCCTTCACGCCACCTCCCAGGGCCCGCTCCAGGCCGACCAGTATCGTCGGCGCGGGGTCCCGCAAATGGATGCCCGCCACGGCCAGATCGGCCTCGACCCGCCAGAGCGTGCCGGGCACGATGTCCAGGGTGCAGCCGTGCAGCACGCCGATCACCCGCGACCCGCCGATGGTTCCTGGGCCCTTCGTCACCGGCAATCCCGCCCCATCGCCCTCTCGCTCCGATCGCTATCCTTTGCCCCGGAGCACAACATGGGCGACGGACCAGGGCCTTGGACGGGATGGATGCTTCTTGGACGGGGCTGCCCAAACAGCGATCGTACCGCGTGGAAATCCTTCCCCACCGGGTGAAAGCGATTTATTTTCAGACCGTTAGACGAACATCCGAGCCTCCGGGAGATTCAGCATGACGGCAATGTGCAGGCATATGGACCGCACCACGGTCCGGCATGTGACACCCAGCGCAAAGGGATGCGAGGAATGCCTGAAGATCGGCAGCGTCTGGGTGCATCTGCGGCTGTGTCGCGAATGCGGCCATGTCGGCTGCTGCGACGACTCGCCCCATCGCCATGCGCGGGCGCATTTTCACGACACGCGCCACCCGATCATCGAAGGCTATGATCCGCCGGAAGGCTGGGGATGGTGCTACATCGACGAGGCGTTCGTCCCGCTACCCGACCGGACACCGCAAATCGGCCCGATCCCGCGCTTCGTGTGATCCGATCCCCCGAACCGGCATGGACGCGAGCAACGCCGCAACCCCCGGGGTCGCGGCGTTGCGGTGGGCGGATCCTCGGGGATCAGCCGCGCAGGAACGCCAGCAGATCGGCGTTGTAACGGTCCTTGTGCGTGACGACGAGCGCATGGGGCGCGCCTTCATACACCTTCAGCTCGGAATGCGGGATCATGCGGTGCGCCTGCTCCGCCGTGGGTTTGATCGGCACGACCTGATCGGCGTCGCCATGGACGATCAGCGTGGGCATGGTGAAGGCGGCCATGTCCGGGCGGAAATCCGACTCCGAGAAGGCACCGACACAGTCATAGGTGCCCTTGATCCCGCCCATCAGCGCGATCTGGAGCGTCTGCTTCAGGATGCCATCGGACACCGCGTCCGGGTTTTTGTTCGTTCCGTAGAACAGCGCGTTGAAATCATCGAGGAACTGCGGCCGGTCCTTCAACAGGCCCTGGCGGATGCCGTCGAAGATTTCGGGCGGCGCGCCGTCGGGATTGTCGTCCGCCCTCATGAAGAAGGGGGTCACGGCGGAGGTCAGACAGGCCTTGGTGACGCGCGCGCCCTTGTAGCGCGAGATATAGCGCGCGACATCGCCGCCGCCCATCGAGAAGCCGACCAGCGCCACCTCCTCCACGCCCGCGGTTTCGAGGACCAGCGCGATATCGTCGGCGAAGCTGTCATAGTCATAGCCGCTCCATGGCTGGCTGGAGCGGCCGAAGCCCCGGCGGTCATGCGCGATCACGCGGAAGCCCGCCTCTCCGAAAAACATCATCTGCTGCTCCCACATGTCGGCGCTGAGCGGCCAACCGTGGCTGAAGAAGATGGCGGGTCCGGTGCCCCAATCCTTATAGTAGATTTCGGCTCCATCCTTGGCAGTGACGTAAGGCATCGGTAGAAACTCCTGGCGAGGTCGCGATCGGTCGCGAGCCGTCGCGCCCATCCCTATTCAGGCGAGCAGATCGAGGATTGTATGGACGGCACCCAATTTGCGCGTTCGGCACCGGGCGATGTCGCCCACGCGCCCTCGCCGCCCCTGGTCATCATCGTCGATGACGATCCCCTGGTGCGCGCGTCGCTGGACAGCCTGTTCCGCTCGGTCGGGTTCGTGACGCGCCTGCATGCGAACGCCCGCGAGGCGCTCGATATGGGCACCGGGGACCAGCTCGCCTGCGTCGTGACCGATGTGCGCATGCCCGAGGTGGGGGGCTTCGAGTTCCAGTCGGCGCTGAACGCCAGCGGGGCGGACCTGCCCGTCATCTTCATGACGGGCCATGGCGACATTCCGATGAGCGTGCGCGCGATGAAGGCGGGGGCCGTCGACTTCCTGAGCAAGCCCTTCCGCGATCAGGACATGCTGGACGCCGTCAACCTCGCCTTCGAACGCGCCCGCGCGGACCGGGCCGCCCATCAGGGCTCGGCCGACGCCAGAGCACGCTATGACCTGCTCACGCCCCGCGAACGCCAGGTGATGGACGGCGTCGTGCGCGGCCTGCTCAACAAGCAGATCGCGCACGAACTCGGCATCGCGGAGATCACGGTCAAGCTCCACCGATCGAGCGTGATGCGCAAGCTGGGCCTGCGCCGCGTGCCCGATCTGGTGCGCCTGGCGGATCAATTGTCCAGCACCTAACCGATCGTATGGCTCGCCAGCCCCCCTCCCCGGGTCTTAGGGTTCGGCAATCGTCATCGCTGGACGGGAGAGACTATTGAAACCCGGCCTCATCGCCATCGTGGATGACGAGCCCCTGGTCAGGTCCGCGACGTCAAGCCTGTTGCGATCCCTCGGCTTCGACTGCCACACTTTCTCTTCCGGCGAGGATGTGTTGCGCCAGCCGCTCGCCTCCTTCGCCTGCGTGCTCAGCGACATTCAGATGCCCGGCATGACCGGGGTCGTGCTGGCACAGCATCTGCACCACCGCGCCCCGGAACTGCCGATCATACTCATGACCGCCTATCCCAATGAGCGTGCGCAGACGCTGCGGGACGCCGGATGCGTCGTGGACCTATTGGAGAAGCCGCTCGACGGCGATCTCCTCCAGGCGACCATCGAGGCCGCCATCCGGGCCAGGCTCCACGCCGACTAAGGGCAGCGCGACCTCCACCATCGCCCCGCCGCCGCCACCGCGACGAAGCGCGATCGAGCCGCCATGCCGTTCGAGCGAGGTGCGGCTGATAGACAGGCCCAGTCCCATCCCATGTTCCTTGGTGGTGTAGAAGCTGCCGAAGACCTTGGCCTCCGCCGCCGCCGCCCAGCCGGGACCCCAGTCCTCCACGATCGCCACCGCCTCGCTGCCGCGCCGGCTCAGCCGAAGCGCGACGAGCCGTCGATCCGACGGAACGCCCTCCATCGCCTGGATGGCGTTGGTGACGAGGTTGACGAACACCTGCTTCAACAGGATTCGGTCCCCCCGCACCATAAGCGGCCCCGACGACGCCTCCACGTCGAGCGATATGCGGGTTCCCGCCTCGACGGCGTCGCGTTCCATGAGCCGCACGGTCGTCGACAGGAGCTCGCCGATATCGATATCGTCGAACGCGATCCGGGCGTTGCCGACCAGCGAGCGGACGCGGTGCATCACCGTCCGCGCATGGCCGACCGCCTGTCCGAGCCCCGCCAGCGCGGCCGTCGTCTCGTGCAGATCGGGCGGCGTTCGCGCCATCCAGCGCCGCGCGGCGTCCGCATAGCTCTGGATGGCCGACATGGGCTGATGGAGTTCATGGGCGATGGACGCCGACATCGCCGCCAACGCGCCGTTGCGTTGCGCGTCGGCGAGATCGGCCCGCGCCTTTCCGATCTGCGCTTCGAGGGCCTTGCGGCCGGTCACGTCCAGAATGCTGCCGGGCACCCTTTCGAGACAGGCCTCTGGCCCGAGGTCGAAGGCGACGATGATCTGGCGCGGCTCCCCGCTACGCGACACGACCACGGTTTCCGCCTGAAAGAGATGGCGGCGTTCGTCCAGGGCGATGATGCACTCGGCGAAGCTCTCGTCGGTCTCGGGCAGGAAGTCCCCCAGGCTGGAGAAGAACTCCTCCTTGCTGGCGACACCCATCATCTTCAGCGCCGCCAGGTTGACGTCCGTGATGCGAACCTGTCGCCGCATGTCGATCACGAACTGCGGATTCTGGTCGAGGAAGCGGCGCAGATCGACGACGCCGGAGGCGCGCAGGCGCCTGATCCCCTCGACCACCGGCGTGAAGTCATGCTCCCATATGGCCATGGCCAGCGTGTCGAAGATGCTGCGATAGCGGCGCTCGCCCAGCCGCGCCGCCATGTCCATCGCGCTCGCGCGCAGCAGCAGGATCGAGGTCGCGACGAGGATGACGACGCTGATCGCCAGATGGGCGATGGCGAGCGGCGGCGCGCCCCGCATCTCGAATATGCCGAAGCCCAGGACCGAAAGCACTAGGCAGGCCGCCGACCAGAGCGTGATGCGGCGGCGCCTGTTCGCCCCGCCCCCGAGCGCGGCCGTCAGCAGGACCAGCACATACAGGCCCGCCACGGCGAGCGCCTGCGGCATGAAGGCGTCGAGGCAGAAGATCGATGCGGCGAGAAGACCGGCCACCATCTGCGTCCATGGCAGGGTCGTGGCCGCCGGCACGAGTTCAACGCGCCCCGCGCCGGAGCGGGGAACCGTCGAAGAGGCAATCCCGCGTGACATGCCAGTACCTTAGCCCGCCGCCCGGAGCGCGCATCCCCCGATGGCGTGACGCAGGATCACACGATCGGGTGGAGGATGATCCGGCCGAGGGGAACACGGGGGTCAGCTATCCGTCACGCGCGTCATTCGGCGGGCACGGGCACGGCGAAGCCGTTCAGGGTCATCGAGACGAAGCCATAATGCCCGACCAGGTAGATCAACTCGTTGACGCCCGGCTGACCGAAGCGGTCGAGTGCCGCCCGGTAAAGCGGGTCGGGCAGGACGCCGCCCCGCAGCAGCGCCTTCGCGACATCATGCGCGACCGCTTCCTCATCATCCAGGTCCTCCGGTCGCTCGCCCGCTGCCAGCGTGGCGATCCGGCGCTCGCTCATGCCATGCGCCTTGGCGGCGACCACGCCATGCGCATAGACTTCGTAAGCCGCCCCGAAATGCGCGCCGACCACCAGGATCGCGACCTGCCGGGGGCGGTCGGGAATCCGCCGCGCCCTGGTCATCGCCTGGGTCACGGTCCAGAATGCCTGCCCCAGTTCCGGGTCGTGCAGCCAGGCGTTCCACGGCCCCAGCAGCGCGCCGTCCGCCCGCATCGTAGTAAACAGGTCGTATTTGGCGGCCACGCCCTCCCGCATGGCGGCGAACAAGGGCTGCTGTGCGGCGGAGAGGTCGGCGGGAGCGATTGGCGCCAGGCGCATGATATGTCCTCTTTTCTTCTGGATCAGGTGCGGGACAGGCGTTCGAGGAAGCCGTGGATCGCCTGGACGACCACCGACCCTTCGCCGACCGAGGACGCGACTCGCTTGATCGAGCCCGCGCGGACGTCCCCCACCGCGTAGATTCCGGGCCGCGACGTTTCATAGGGCGAGCCGAGCGCGCGGCCTTCGCGATCGGCTCCGGTCATGACGAAGCCGCTCGCGTCCAGGGGCAAACAGTCGCGGAGCCAGTCGGTGTTCGGCTCGGCCCCGATCATGACGAACAGCGCGCCGCATTCTATCCGGGTCCGCTCGTCGGTGCGCACGTCGCGCCACTCGACCTCGCGAAGCGCCTCACCCCCTGCGAGCGCGCTCACCTCGCTGAACGGGTGCAGCGTGATGGTCGAGGAAAGCGCGATCCGCTGGACGAGATAGTCGGACATGGTCGCCGCCAGGCTCTCCTTGCGGATCAGCATGTGCACATGCCCGACATGATGCGACAGGAATACCGCCGCCTGACCGGCGGAATTGCCGCCACCCACGACCACCACCTGCTGGCCTTCGCACAGCGCGGCCTCCATCGCGGTGGCCGCATATTGGATTCCGGCCCCCTCGAAGCGTTCGTAATCCGGCACGGACAACCGGCGGTAGCGGGCCCCCGTCGCCACCACCACGGCGGACGCGGTGACGATCTGTCCGTCCTCCAGTTCCAGCCGGTACGGATGATCGGAACAGTCCAGCGCCGTGACCTTGCGGGAGACGGCGATGCGCGCGCCGAATTTCTGCGCCTGCACCTGCGCCCGCCCGGCCAACGCCTGGCCGGAGATGCCGGTCGGGAATCCCAGATAATTCTCGATACGGCTGCTCGTGCCCGCCTGCCCGCCCGGCGCCAGCGCCTCGATCACCACCGTGCGCAACCCTTCCGAGGCGGCATAGGTCGCGGCCGCCAGACCCGCAGGCCCCGCGCCGACCACCGCGACGTCCCACCGTTCGCCCGCCTCGAACCGCTCGGTCAGGCCCAGGCGATCCGCGAATTCGGCGGTGCTGGGGTTGCGCAGGACCTGCCGGTCCGGCGTGACCACGGCGGGCAGGTCCATGAGATCGATCCCCAACTCGGCCAACAGGTCCATCGCCAGGGGGTCCCGCGCGGTGTCCACCAGCCGGAAGGGGTAGCCGTTGCGGATGGCGAAACGCTCCAGCCGCAGCGTGTCGGGCGTCGCGCCCGCGCCGATGATCGTGATGCCCGCCTCGCCATGATGGAGGAACCCCATCCGGCGCAGGATGAAGGCGCGCATGACGATCTCGGCGATGTCCGCCTCGCCGGACAGGAGCCTGCGGAAATCGCCCGAGGGGATGCGGATCAGCCGCGCGGCGGTCAGCGCCCGAGCGGTCACCAGCAACGCCCGCGCGCTGACATGGTCGAGCTCGCCGGTGAACTGGCCGCCGCGATGGACCGTCAGCAGCCGCTCGTCGTCGTCCACCGAACCGGCATGGAAGATGCCTACCTCCCCGGCCAGGATCAGGAAGAAGTCGGCATGCCGGTCGCCCCGGCGGAACAGCGTGGTTCCGGCGGGCATCTTCTCCTCGATCCCATAATGCCGCACCCGCGCGATCATTTCCTCGGAGAGGATCGGATAGATCTGCCCCGTCCGCGCATAGGGATCGGGTTCGGGTCCGCCGGCCATCAGCCCGCCCACCCGTCGAGAAAGTCGAGCAGCAGCGCGTTGACGGCTTCCGGTCGCTCTTCGTGCGGCAGGTGTCCGCACCGCTCGATCGGCACCGCGCGCAGATGGTCGGCCATCTCGGCCCAGACCTTGGGCATGTCGAACATCTCGCCGACCGCGCCGAAGTTCGCGCCCCATAGCGCCAGTGTCGGACAGGCGATCTTCACATCGGCATCGGCCTGGTCCTGCGCGACATCCTCGGCATTGGCGCGATAGTCCGCCATGGCCCCCCGTACCGCGCCGGGCGCGCGATAGGCGCGAACATAGGTGTCGAACGCCTCACCCGTGATCGCCGCCGGATCATAGGTCCAGTCCGAGAAGAACCAGCGCAGCCACTGCTCTTCCTTCCCTGCGATCAACGCCTCGGGCAAGTCGGGGACCAGATGGAAGAGGAAGAACCAATAGGCCTTGGCGATACGGGCATCCAGGTCGCGCGCGACGATGCGGGTGGGCACATTGTCCATCACCACCAGCCGGTCGACCCTATCGGGAAAGTCCTTCGCGAACCGGGTCGCCACCCGCGCGCCGCGATCATGGCCGACCAAAGCGATACGCCCGATCCCCAGCGTGTCGAGCAGCGCGGCCAGGTCCCGCGCCATGGTGCGCTTGTCATAGCCGCTGGCGGGCTTCTCCGTCTCGCCATAGCCGCGCAGGTCGGGGGCGATGATCCGGTAAAGCTCGCCCAGCACCGGAACCTGGTGCCGCCACGCGAAATTCGTCTCCGGAAAGCCGTGGAGCAGCACGACGGGCGCACCGGCCCCGGCATCGATGTAGTTCTGGCGTATGCCGTTGGCCCGCACCGTGTGGTTGGCGATGGAGATCATGGACGGCCCCGATTCAGCGTGTAGTTGGTGGGCACGAACGCGTATCCGCCGCCCCGATCGTGCCGCACATGCCCGATGCCGGGGAAAGAGATATGCGCGCCCGCGACCAGCCAATGCCGGTCCGCCGCCATCGCGAACAACGTCCGGCGCGACGCGACGGCCATGGGCACGTTCCAGTCATAGCGGATGGCGACCTTCGGATGAGGTAGCTGGACGGGCGCCATGTGCACGGTGTCACCCCAGAATAGCAGCGACTGGCCCGCGTCACTTAGAAGATAGGCCGTGTGACCGGGCGTATGGCCCGGCGCGGCGATCGGCGTCAGGCCGGGAAGCAGCGCCGCCCCCTCCTCGAAGGGCGAAACCCGCCCGGCCCGCCGATAGGGTGCCAGGACACCCTGCACGGCGGGGAAGAAGGGCTTGAGCAGGTCATCGACACCCGCCCGGTTGCGGTCGTCGAGCCAGAAGTCGGCATCCTTGCGGGGGATATGGATGGTGGCATGGGGAAACACCGGCTGGCCGTCCAGCACCAGCCCGCCGACATGATCCTCGTGCAGATGGGTGACGAAGACGTCGGTCACCTGCTCGGGCGTATAGCCTGCCGCGACAATGGCCTGTTTCAGCCCCCCGCCCTCGGTGCCGTAGAGATTGCCCGCTCCCGAATCGATCAGCACCAGTCGCCCGTCCATGTCGATGAGGAAGGCATTGATCATCCCTTCATATCGCAAGGGGAGGAACGCCTCGCCCAATGCCTTCTCCACCTCGGCCCTGGTCGCGCCGATCGCGACCCTGTCGGATGGGAAGGGGTGCGTTCCGTCCAGCAGGGCCGTCACCTCGAAGCGACCGACGAACAGCCGGTAATAGCCCGGTGCCTGCCCCCCGACCGGCTTCGTCGCGCCGGTGGCGACCTGTTGCGGACGCAAGGGGGGCGGAACCGGGCCGGGGGCGGTGGCCGCCGGCCGGGTCGTTGCCAGGGCCACCAGGGCGGCGGCGATGATCATGCGGCGAGCGGGCATGGCGGGTCTCCCGGAACCTGTTTCCACCTCGGATCAGCTTTTCAGGAAGCTCAGTATGTCGGGGTTGATCGTCTCGCCGTTGAGGGTGAGCATCCCGTGTGAGAAACCGGGATAGATTTTCAGCTTGCCGTTCGGGACCAGCTTGGCCTGGAGCAACGCGGCCTGTTGATAGGGTACGATCTGATCGTCATCGCCCTGGAGGATCAGCGTCGGGACGCCCATCTCCTTCAGGTCCGCCGTCTGGTCGGTTTCGGAGAATGCCTTGATGCAGTCATAATGCGCCTTGGCACCGCCCATCATGCCCTGCCGCCACCAATTCTGGCGCACCCCTTCGATCACCGGCTTGCCCGGCCGATTGAAGCCGTAAAAGGGGATCGGCACCTGCCAGTAGAAGTCGGCGCGATTGGCGGCAAGTTGCGCCCGAAAACCGTCGAATACCGACCGGGGCAGACCCCCGGGATAGTCGGGGGTCTTGAGCATGATCGGCGGCACCGAGCTGACCAGCACGGCCTTGGCGACGCGGCCCTGGCCGTGGCGCGCCACATAGCGGGCGACCTCGCCGCCGCCGGTGGAATGACCGATATGGATCGCATCGCGCAGATCGAGTTTGCGGACCACGGCGTCGACATCGGCGGCATAGGTGTCCATGTCGTTGCCGGTCGCGGTCTGCGACGAACGGCCATGGCCACGCCGGTCCATCGCGATCACGCGATACCCCTTGGACAGGAAATACAGCATCTGCCCGTCCCAGTCGTCCGCCGTCAGCGGCCAGCCGTGATGGAAGAAGATCGGCTGGCCGCGTCCCCAATCCTTGTAATAGAGGCGCGCGCCATCGCTCGCGGTCGCATAGCCTTCCCCGCCCGGCGTGGCCGACGGTTCAGAGGGTTGCTGGGCGACGCCCTCCCCCGCGGAGGTGAGCGCGACGGCACCGACCGCGAGCCCGGCTCCGGCGAACAAGGTGCGGCGTGTCAGTTCGGCGTGGCCGGATCGATCCTGATGATGAAGCATGGCGGGTTTCCCTTTTCGGTTTCCCGCACCCTGCCCCGTTCGATCGCCCGGCGATTGTAGAAGCGCGTTGCAATTGGCACGATCCGCACGTCGGCTGGCCCCTGTCAGGCGAAGTCGCCGGTCGCGGGCGGATCGCTGGCCGGGAAACTCTCCTCGATCGCCTCGTCGAGCCGTTCCTCGCGCCCATCCTCATCGTCCTGATCCGGTTCCGGTGCCATGTTCGTCTCCCTTCGTGGGAGCGTGGTGCCCCGGATGACCGGACCGGCGATTGCATATCCGATGCGCCACTTGCACGAACGGGCCGGGCGGCTCTCGCTGTGCGTGGGGGCCCCGGAAGCCGCCGCTTTTCCATTCGGTCGAACAAATGGATCGGACTTTTACGGCTGCCGCTTCGGGACCGGGGCGCGCACGATCGGGTTGCCATAACGGGAGCCTGTCCATGTCCGCCACCGCCGAACCCACGCTGTCCCGCCACGAATGGGCCGCCGTCTCCATCGCCCTTCAGGACGCCGAGCGCTGCGGTTGCGCCGAGCAGTCCCGGGATGCACCGGCGGGCATCCTCGGCCGGGCGGCGGCGCTGGTCTTCGGCCAGAACCGCCCCACATCGCTCGCCGATCCCCGGTTGGAGGCGGTCCGCCGGTTCGTATGCGCGAGCCGCCGCCGGCGCCGGGCCGCCGATGACCTTGCGCCGCCGCTGGCGACCCATGGCTTCTCGCAGGCGCAGATCGACGCGCTCGGCCTGTTGTCCCTCTGATCGCGGCGCGTTCGCCGCGTCCTCTTCGCGTCACGATCGTCCAAGACCGCCGACCGACGCGCCACCACAAGACATCCGAACACCGCAGATCCGAACCCTGCCCCGGACCGGGGTCCGGGCCGGATGCGCGCAGCCGAAGAAAGGAAATCGAGCCATGCCGATCACCGCCACGCCGACCCCGGGCAAGTCGCTCATCACCCCCACCGACCACATGCTCGTCCTGATCGACTTCCAGTCGCAAATGTCCTTTGCGACCAAGTCGATCGCGCCCGAACTGCTCCGCAACAACGCCGCGCTCGTCAGCCATGCGGCAGCCGCATTCGGCGTGTCCACGATCCTGACGACCGTCGCCGAGAAGAGCTTTTCCGGCCCGATGTTCGACGAGGTCACCGCGCCCTTCCCCGGCCAGGCGATGTTCGACCGCACCTCGATGAACACCTGGGAGGACGCCGCCGTGATCGGGGAGGTCAACCGCATCGGCAAGGAGCGGATCGTCTTCGCCGGTCTGTGGACCAGCGTCTGCATCGTCGGGCCGGTCGCGTCGGCGATCGACCAGGGCTTCGACTGCTATTTCATCTCGGACGCCTGCGGCGACATTTCGGAGGAGGCGCATGAGCGCGCCTGCCAGCGGATGATCCAGCTCGGTGCCAAGCCGATGACCGCGCTTCAATATCTGCTGGAGTTGCAGCGCGACTGGGCGCGGACCGAAACCTATGACGCCACCACCGGGGTCGCGAAGAAGTTCGGCGGCGGCTACGGCCTGGGCATCACCTATGCCAGGACGATGTTCGGCGCCTCCGAAGGCGGTCACTGAGCCATGCGGCCGTACCTGATCTCGATCGCGGCGGGCGTGCTTGTCGGCGTCATCTACGGACTGCTCAAGGTACGGTCGCCCGCTCCACCGGCGATCGCGCTGGTGGGGCTGCTGGGCATATTGGTCGGCGAACAGGTCGTACCGCTCGCCAAGAGCCTGTTCGCGAGCCGACAGGAGGCCGCGACGATCCGCACCTCCTGCTCCGAGCATGTGCTGGGCCGACTGCCCTCCAACAACGAAGCCGCCGAGCGCGCGGCATGACCGCCACCCGGCGCGCCGTCGTCCTGGGCGGTGCCGCCACCGCCATGCTTCCGCTGATCGCCGCCAACAGGAATCCGCCCATGACCGACCTGCTGATCCTCAACGCCCGCGTCGCGACGCTCGATCGCGAGAACCCGCAGGCCGAGGCGATCACCATCCGTGACGGCCGCTTCCTGGCGGTCGGCAGCGAGAGCGAGGCCCGCGCGGCAGCCAAGGCCGACGCCACCGTCATCGACGTAGGCGGACGCCGGGTGATTCCGGGGCTGATCGACAGCCATATGCACATCATCCGTGGCGGGCTGAACTATAATATGGAGCTGCGCTGGGACGGCGTGGCGACGCTGGCCGACGCCATGGCGATGCTGAAGCGACAGGTGGACAACACGCCCGCGCCGCAATGGGTTCGCGTCGTCGGCGGCTTTACCGAGCATCAGTTCGCCGAAAAGCGCCTGCCGACCATCGCCGAGCTGAACGCCGTGGCGCCCGACACGCCAGTCTTCATCCTCCACCTCTATGACCGCGCGCTGCTGAACGCCGCGGCGCTTCGCGTGGTCGGCTATACAAGGGACACGCCGAACCCGCCCGGCGGCGAGATCGTGCGCGATGCGCGCGGCAACCCGACCGGCCTGCTGCTGGCCCGGCCGAACGCGACCATCCTCTATTCGACTCTCGCCAAGGGGCCCAAGCTGCCGCCCGACTATCAGATCAACTCGACCCGCCACTTCATGCGGGAGATGAACGGGCTGGGCGTGACCGGGGTGATCGACGCGGGCGGCGGCTTTCAGAATTATCCCGACGACTATCGGATCATCGAACAGCTCCACGCCGACGGCCAGCTCACGCTGCGCATCAGCTACAATCTGTTCACGCAGAAGCCGAAGGAGGAGCTGGCCGACTTTCAGGGCTGGGTGAAACAGGTGAAGCCCGGCCAGGGCGACGACAGCTATCGCCACAATGGCGCGGGCGAGATGCTGGTCTACTCCGCTGCCGATTTCGAGGATTTCCGCGTCGAGCGACCGGACATGCCGCCCGGCATGGAGGGCGACCTCGAACCCGTGATCCGTCTGCTGGCGGAGCATCGCTGGCCCTGGCGGCTTCACGCGACCTATGACCAGACGATCGGCCGCGCGCTCGACGTCTATGAAAAGGTCCATCGCGACATTCCGCTGACCGGCATCAACTGGTTCTTCGACCATGCCGAGACGATCAGCGACCGCAATATCGACCGGATCGCCGCCCTGGGCGGCGGCATCGCGGTGCAGCATCGCATGGCCTATCAGGGCGAATATTTCGTCGAACGCTATGGCGCCAGGGCCGCCGAGCGGACGCCGCCGATCGCCCGGATGCTCGCGGCGGGCATTCCGGTCGGCGCGGGCACCGATGCGACGCGGGTCGCCAGCTATAATCCCTGGGTGTCGCTGAACTGGCTGGTGACGGGAAAGACCGTCGGCGGCCTCTCACTCTACCCCGGCGCCAATCGCGTCAGCCGCGAAAAGGCGCTTCGGATGTGGACGCACGAGAACACCTGGTTCTCCAACGAGGTCGGCAAGAAGGGGCAGATCAAGGCGGGGCAACTCGCCGATCTGGCGGTGCTGTCCGACGATTATTTCGCGGTGCCGGAAAGCGCCATTCCACACATCCGCTCCGTCCTGACGCTGCTGGGCGGCCAGGTCGTGCACGGCGACGGCGACTTCGCGACGCTCGCGCCCGCCCTGCCGCGCCCGATGCCCGACTGGTCGCCGGTCGCGACGTTCGGCGGCTATCACCGCGCGCCCGAGGCGAGCGCGAAACTCGCCAGTGCCTGTGGTTGCGCCAGCGCCTGCTCCGTCCACGGCCACGACCATGCCGCCGCCCTGGGCGCGAACGTGCCGGCGGCGGACGTGCAGAGCTTCTGGGGTTCGCTCGGCTGCGGCTGCTGGGCGGTATGAGGGAGAACAAGACGATGAAGCGCACGATCCTCCTGCTCGCCGTCGCGCTGTTCGGTGCGACGCCCGCCGTGCCGGTCGCCGCCCGCCAGCCTGCGAGCGCGGACTATTCGGTCGGTCCGCAATATGACACGACCCATGTCTATGTGCCGGTCGCCGACTTCGACCGGTTCATCCAGAGCTTCGTCGCCACCTTTGGCGGCAAGCCCAATCCGGGCGGCATTTTCCAAGTGACGCCGACCCCCAGCCGGACGCGGTCGCAAGTCGTCATCACGCCGGTCGGCAGCGTCTCGGTCTTCGGCTTCGTGACGCCGATCCCCTATCCCTTCGGCGAGGAGCGCGTCGGCTATCTCGTCAAGGACATGGACGGTGCCGTCGCCGCCGCGCGCGCCGCCGGGGCGGTCCGGGTGGTCGACACCTTCCCCGACCCGATCGGCCGCGACACGCTGGTCCAATGGCCGGGCGGCAGCGTGATGCAACTCTACTGGCACACCAAGACGCCCGATTACCCCGCGCCCGCCAGCGTGCCGGAGAGCCGCGTCTACCTGACCGCCGACACGGCGGATGCCTATGTCCGCAGCTGGACCCGCTTTGCCCACGCCAGCATCCTGTCCGACGATCGCGCGGCCCCCGGCGAGGAGATCGGCCAGCCGGGCAAGCCCTATCGCCGCATCCGGCTGACATCCGGTTATGGCCGAACCACGCTGCTGGTCACCGATGGCGCGCTGACCTGGCCTTACGGGCGCGAGCTGACCGGCTATGAGGTTGCGGACTTCGACGCCACGCTGGCCCGCGCGGTGGCCGCCGATGTGAAGGTCATCGTCCCGCCCTATACCGTCGGCGATCGCCGCGCCGTCATGCTGCAATTCCCCGGCGGCTATATCGCCGAGGTGCATGCGGGCAGCGGGAAGTGACGCCCGGCCGCCCCTCCGGCGAACCGCGCTTCGTCGACGCCGTGCTCGAATGGCGCCCAACCTGGTTCCTCGCGCGCCTGCTATTGGTCGGCGCCTATCTGCTGGGCGGCGTCGTCAAGGCGAGCGACTGGCCCGCAGCGGTGGCCGAACAGGCCCATTTCGGGATGAACGCGCCGCAGCTTTGGGCCGCGCTCACGATCGCCGTCGAGATCGTCGGACCGCTGCTGATCCTGTCGGGCCGCCTGATCTGGCTCGGCGCGGGTATGCTTGGCGTGTTCACATTGCTCGCCGCCTTCACCGCCAACGCCTTCTGGACCATGCCTGCCGGGCAGGACCGCTTCATGGCCACCAACGCCTTTTTCGAGCATCTCGGCCTGATCGGCGGCTTCGTCCTGGCGGCGCTGGTCGCCGAACGCGAACGGCGTCGTGCGTAGCTTCACGCTCGCGGCTTCGGCGCTGGCGATGGGCCTTGCGGCCCCCGTCGCCGCGCAGACGCTGGAGGCATGGCAGCCCCCGACCCTGACCACGACCCGCTATGACGAGGACTGGTCGCATCTCGCCGATCCCGCCGACCGCACCGGTCGCTGGACCGAGGCGTTCAAATACATCCCGCTTGCCGAAGATGCCTATGCGACGACCGGCGTCGAACTGCGCGTCCGCAACGAAAGCTATCGTGACAATCTCTGGGGTGGCGCCGCCGCTCCGAATGACGGCTATCAATGGGTGCGGCTCGTCCCCCATGCCGATCTGCACATGGGTCGCGTGCGCGCCTTCGTCCAGCCGATCGCCGCCTATGCCATCGGCGTCGCGCCACAGGCCGGGCCGATCGACCAGACGCGGGTCGATCTGCTCCAGGGCTTCGCGGACGTGCGTCTCGGCGACGCCATGACCGGCGATCGCGAAGGATATGGCATGACGCTTCGCGCCGGGCGCCAGATGATCGCGCTCGGCACCGAACGCCTGGTCGGCACGCGATACGGCCCCAATGTGCCGCTGGCGTTCGACGGTTTCCGCGCGCTCGCCTCGCTGGGCAGCGCGACGGTCAGCCTGATCGCGGTCCAGCCCGTACAGCCGGGCATGGGCACGTTCGACGACCGACGCTCGCGCACCAAGTCGCTTTGGGGGGCTTATGCGTCCCGCGGCGGGATCGACCTCTATTATCTCGGCTATCGCAACCGCGCGGCGCGGTTCGGCGGGACGGAAGGGCGCGAGTTGCGCCACAGCCTCGGCGCGCGCTTGTCCGGCAAGCGGGACGGCTGGCACTGGAATGCCGAGGGCGTGTACCAGTTCGGGCGCTTCGCGGACCGACCGATCTCCGCCTGGACCGTCGCGGTCGAGGGCGGGCACCGGTTCGATCAGCTACGATGGATGCCCGACGCGACCCTGCGCATGAATATCGCCAGCGGGGATCGCAATCCCGACGACAGGCATCTGGGCACGTTCAACGCACTGTTCCCCAAGGGCAAATATTTCGGCGAATTGTCGCCGGTCGGCCCCTACAACATCATCTCGGTGAACCCGCGGGTCACCGCGTCGTTCGGCGGCAACGTCTCGGGCAGCGTCGCGACGATGGCCTATTGGCGCTTCGCCAAGGCCGATGGCCTTTACGACATCCCCGGCAACCTCATCCGCCCCGCAGGATCGGCGACCGCCCGGTTCATCGGTGCGGAGGCGGAAGCGGCGATCGACTGGCAGGCGACGCCGGAACTCAACCTGTCCGGGTCGCTGTCGGCCTTCGCACCTGGCGACTTCATCAAGCAGACCGGCCCGGCCCACACGATCGTGATGCTGGGGCTGGAGGCGAATTTCCGATTCTGAGGAGACTATCATGGCACCAGCCGCCGCGCCCGCGACCTCCCCCTCCCCACTCCCCAAATTGCTGCTGCTCCTGTCGGCGACGACCGGGCTGGTCGATGCCGCGAGCGTGCTGGGCCTGGGCAAGGTGTTCACCGCCAACATGACCGGAAATATCGTGTTCCTGGGCTTTGCCGCGGCGGGGACGCCCGGCTTTCACTGGCCGGTCTATGTCGCGGCGATCCTCACCTTCATGCTCGGCGCGCTCCTCGCGGGCCGGATGGCGCGCCGCCAGGTCGGAAAGCCGCTCGGCGGCTGGCTGATCCGGTCGGCGCTGATCGAAGCGGGGCTGCTCTGGGCGGCGGCGCTGATCGCGGTCGGGTTCG
This sequence comes from Sphingomonas sp. SORGH_AS_0879, assembly GCF_030819175.1. Classification (NCBI taxonomy): domain Bacteria; kingdom Pseudomonadati; phylum Pseudomonadota; class Alphaproteobacteria; order Sphingomonadales; family Sphingomonadaceae; genus Sphingomonas; species Sphingomonas sp. SORGH_AS_0879. The sequence continues at coordinate 501,128 of NZ_JAUTBJ010000002.1, read as the reverse complement.
ACATCTCCGCGCCCGATCGCCTCCGCGTCTTTGCGATCATCGCGCTGACCGCAATCGCGATGGGCTATCGCAACGCCACCATCCGCCAGCTCAAGGTGCCCGACCTGACGACCACCGTGCTGACCCTGACGATCACCGGCATCGCGGCGGACTCGGCGGCGGCCGGCGGCACCAACCCGAACTGGTCCCGGCGCCTCGGCGCGGTCTTCGCGATCTTCCTCGGGGCGTTGCTCGGAGCAGTCCTGATGCGGAGCTTCGGGCTGGCGGCCCCGCTCGCGCTGGCCGGTGCGACCATATTCGGCGGCACGCTGGCCTGCACACGCCACCCGTCCGCGCGCCAGCCCGCCGGGGGCTGATCCACCCTTTCGTGTGGGCCAGGACGCACCCGATCGGGGGAAGCCCCGATCCCCCGCCCAGGCTAGTTTCGGGGTGCGGGACGGGAGAAATATCATGCCGATGCTGACCCTTGGGGATGGAACCCGGCTCTATTACAAGGACTGGGGCACGGGCGATCCGGTGGTCTTCGCCCATGGCTGGCCGTTGAACGCGGACATGTGGGAAAACCAGATGATGTTCCTCGCCTCGCACGGGTATCGCGTGGTCGCGCACGACCGTCGCGGCTTCGGCCGCTCGGATCAGCCCTGGGACGGTTACGATCACGACAGCTTCGCCGACGATCTGGCCGAACTGCTCGATCACCTCGATCTGCGTCGCGTCACCCTGGTCGGCTATGCCATGGGCGGGGGCGAGGTCACCCGCTATGTCGGGCGGCACGGATCGGCCCGCGTGGCGCGCGTCGTCCTGATCGGCGCGACCACCCCCAAGCTGGGCCAGAGCGAGGATTATCCGTGCGGGGTGCCGCAGATCGTCTTCGACAATGTCCGCAGCGGCTTGCTGGAGGACCGCGCCGAGTTTCTTCGCGGCTTCGCACGCCTGTTCTTCGCGACGAACGATCCGAACAGCGAGGTTTCGGAGGGCAGGCTCGCCCATGTCCACCATATGGCCTTGCAGGGGTCGCTCAAGGCCGCGCACGATGCGGTGACGGCATGCGCCACGACCGACTATCGCGACGACATCGCGGGCTTCGACGTGCCGGTGCTGGTCATCCACGGCGAACAGGACGCCTTCGTTCCCTTCGACGCGACCGCACGCCAGGCCGCCGAGCTGTTCCCGAATGCGACCCTCAAGGTCTATGAGGGCGCTCCCCACGGCGTGCTCTTCACGCACAAGGACCGGCTCAACCAGGACCTGTTGCAGTTTATCGCCGACTGAGGGGACCATGCCGCCGCGCCTTCCCCTGACGGCATCGAGCCGCATGGTCGACGCCATGGGCCTCGCGCTCGGGCGGCTCGATGCCACCGCCGCCGGGGCGCTCGCCACCGCGCTGGCGGAGCGGGGCCTGACCACGGCCAAGCGGCATGACCTGTTGCGGCGGCTGTTCGGGGAAACCCGTCTGGTGGCGGTGAATTGCCGCGCGGGGACGATGCTCGGCCTCGCGGAGAGCGACCTGCCGGTTCCGGTCGGCGCAGTCTGGCCCTTTGCCGAGGCGGATCATCTGGTCCAGGCCATCGCGGCGTCGGCCGAGCCGCAGGCCTGTTTCCGGGCACGGCTTGCTCTCAAGGCCCCCGGCGCGACCCTGCATGTCCGCTTCAGCAGCTGGCGCGAGGAGGACGCCCCGCCCGGCGCGCTGACCTTCGGCCTGGTGGATGTGAGCGATCAGGTGCTGGCGGAAAAGGATGCGGTCCATCTGCGCGCCCGGATGGCCCATGCCGACCGGCTGTCGACGCTGGGCATCATGTCGGCGACGATCGCGCATGAGGTGCGGCAACCGCTGAGCGCGATGATGACATCGGCACAGGCGGCGCTGCGATGGCTGCGCCAGCCCCAGGTCGATCTCCGCCAGGTCGAGGACTGTCTCGACACGATCGTGCTCGGCGCGGGCAAGGCGGAGGAGACGGTCGCCCGGCTTCGCGCGATGGCAGCCAACAAGCGGGAGGAACGCACGCGCTGCGCGGTCCGGCCCCTGATCGAGGAGACGGTCGACTTCCTGCAACAGGAATTCGCCAGCCGCCAGGCGACACTGTCGCTCGACCTGCCCGTCGACCTGGGTTCCGTATGGGCGGACGGCGTTCAGCTGCGACAGGTGCTGATCAACCTGATGATGAACGCCGCACAGGCCATGGCGGAGGCCCGCTGCTGGAGCCGCGCGCTCAAGGTCCGGGGTCGGCGGGACGGCGGCATGATCGTCGTCGAGGTCGAAGACAGCGGACCGGGCATCTCCGCATCCGACCAGGAGCATCTGTTCGAGGGCTTTCATTCGACCAGGGCGACCGGCCTCGGCCTGGGCCTGCGTATCTCGCGCCAGATCGTGGAGGATCATGGCGGCACGCTGGAGCATGTCTCGAAGGCGAGCGCGGGATCGATATTCCGCTTCGCGCTGCCGCAGGTCGAATGACACGATTTTCCGTCGAAGCGGTGGCCGCTCAGCCTTCCAGGATTCGGGCGATCCGTCGATCCGGGACGAACCACAGGGCGACCACCCCGACATACAGGGCGATCGCCACCCATCGGCTGGCATAGGCGAGCGGCACGGCCGCGGCATAGACCGCGATGCTCCCCCATCCCTTCCCGTCGCGACGGATCGCCCGGGCGACCGCCGATCCCGGTCCGTTGCAGGCGATGATCGCCCGTTCGGTCAGCTGATACCCGACCGAGGACATGCCGAGCACGATTCCATAGGCGGCCGTGGCCCCCTCCGCGAAGCCGCTGTCGTCGAGCCAGCGTATCACGAACGGCACGAGGCTGAGCCAGAACAGCAGGAACAGATTGGCCCACAGCACCCGTCCGTCGATCCGGTCGGTCGCGTGCAGCATGTGATGATGGTTGTTCCAGTAGAGACCGACATTGATGAAGCTGAGGACATAGGCGAGCAGAAGGGGCGCGATGCCCTCCAGGTCGCGGAGATCGCCGCCTGTCGGCACCTTCAGTTCCAGGACCATGATGGTGATGATGATCGCGACGACGCCGTCGGTGAACGCCTCCAGCCGCGTCGGCCTCATCCCGCCCCGCCGGTCAGACATCGCCCCGACCCGCCGGATCGCCATCGCCATGGCCGAGTTCGACCATATGCCGGCGATCAGCCAGGATGCGGCGGGCCCGGGCGGGGTGTCGCGGCGCCAGATGCCGCAGAAGCGGTACATGCCGCCGGGATCGTCCGGCATCGCCAGCCGCTTCAGCGTGCCCGCGACCAGATCGGGGGCGATCAACGGCAGCGGCATGTTGCCCCAGCCGATACCCTCGCGGAGCAACTGGTGCTTGGCGCCCAGGTCCGCCAGCCGCCATGTGCGCGGCGACAGCACGGCGAAATCGCGCCCTTCGGTCAAGGGCGACCGGTCGGTCAGGACCAGCTGGACATGCTCGCGCCCGGCCCCCGGCGGGATGCGGTCATATCGCGCGAGCGGATGGTCGGGCGCCGCGACGGGCACCATCTCGACGCTTCCCGCCGCCAGGGATTCCAGTCCGTCGAACCCGCTGGCGAGCGGACCGGACAGGCCGACCACCGCCCTTCCCTCCAGCACCAGCGCCGCGACCGCCCCCAGTGCCTCGACATGCAGCCGCAACGTCACCGTGGGGAAGCGGGCGGCGAAAGCGCGGAGCACCTCGCCCAGCCGTCGCGCGGGCAGCATGACGTCCACCGCCAGATTCACCTCGGCTTCGAGCCCGTCGAGCAGCCCCTTCACCTTGGCCTTCAGCCCGTCGATCCCACCCGCGACCATGCGCGCCTCGGCCAGGACGGCCTGGCCCGCCTCGGTCAGCCGGGGCTTCCGCGTCCCCTCGCGATCGAACAGCGTGACGCCGAGTTGCGCCTCCAAATTGGTGATGCCGTAGCTGATGACCGACACCGCGCGGTTCAGCTTGCGGCCCGCCGCCGCGAAGCTGCCGGTGTCCACCACCGTCAGGAAGATGCGGAGCTGGTCGAATGTCGGGGTGCCCGGTTCGCTCATTTCAATTTCCTCGAAAAGAGCGAGCGAATTTATCCGGCTGATCGGGACGATCCTGCCCGCCTACATCCTCGTCATCGGCCGACGATCCAGCGCACGGCCCCGGAGAAACGCCATGATCGAACTTCGCCCCTTCAGCAGCCTCGGCGGTGCCAACCACGGCTGGCTCGACGCCAAGCATCATTTCTCGTTCGCCAACTATTATGATCCCGCCCGCACGAGCTGGGGCAATCTGCGCGTGTGGAACGACGACACCATCGCGCCGCAGTCCGGCTTTCCGCCCCACCCGCACCGCGACATGGAAATCATCACCTATGTCCGCGAGGGGGCGATCACCCATCAGGACAATCTGGGCAATTCGGGCCGCACGGAAGCGGGCGACGTCCAGGTGATGAGCGCGGGCACCGGCATCGCCCATGCCGAGTATAACAAGGAAGACGTCACGACGAAGATCTTCCAGATCTGGATCCAGCCCACCCGCACCGGCGAAAAGCCGAGCTGGGGCGCCCGTCCCTTCCCCAAGGGCGAACGCGCCGGACAGTTCGTCATCCTCGCCTCGGGCTTCGACGACGACACGGACGCGCTGCCGATCCGCACCGATGCGCGGGTGGTCGGCGCCACGCTGAAGGCCGGGGAAACCGTCGAATATCCGATCGGCAAGGATCGTCGCGCCTATCTCGTCCCCGCGACCGGCGCGGTCGAGATCGACGGCATCGCCGTCAACGCACGCGACGGCGCCGCCATCAAGGATCAGGATGTGATCCGCGTGACGGCGATCGAGGACAGCGAAGTCGTCATGGTCGACGCCGCCTGATCCGCAACCGGGTCGAAAGGCAGAGAGGGGAGGTCGGGCATCGCCGCCCGGCCTCCCCTTGCCATGGAATGCGAGGGCGTCGGGCGGCCCGGCGGCGGACAAGGTCACGCCGGGATGAGGCCGGTCATCATATAGGTCGTTCCCGCGCGACCCTCCGAATAGCCGCCCCGCGCCTTGAGCCGCCGGGCCATCAGTTCGAGCAGACGATCCCCCAGCCCGTCGGATCGCGCATCCGCTGGCCTGCCATGGCCATGGTCGCGGACGAGGAGCGAGAAGATGCGCTCCGGCCCCGTGGTCACGATCACCTCGATCCCGCCGGGCTGGTCGGGATGGTAGGCGTGCTTGCAGGCATTGATGACCAATTCGGTCACGACGACGCCGATGATCGCCGCGAAGCTGGCGGGCACGACCGCGGGCTCGACCTCCAGGTCGATGCGGCGATGGCGGGCGTCCGCCGAGAAGCTGCGCCGCAGGCCCTCCACCAGATCGACGAGGTAGCCGGCAATGTCGACCCGATCGCGTTCCTGCGAAAGATAGAGTTGGCGATGGACACCGGCGATCGCCGCGACCCGCTGCACCGAGCGGTCCAACGCATCCCGGGCGATCGGGTCCGCCAGTTCGCGGACCTGCGAGGACAACATCGCCGAAACCAGTTGCAGGCTGTTCGCGATCCGATGATTGGCCTCCTGCGCGCCGCCCGCGTCGAGCGCCCCGAAAGGAATGACGGCACCGGTCCGCTGACCCGCATCCTGGCTGCAAGAACTGAATGGCATCGCGCGCTCCTTCCGATGGCCTCTTTTCGGCGCTTTGACGGCACCGCGAAACCATACGGAGGTTTGGGCTCGACCATTTGCGGGACCTGTATCGCGGATCGAGACTGGGGGGTGCCTTTTCCCATGGCCTTCGACTTCGCTCAGCCTGAACGGGGCGGGGAATCAGGCCGGTATTCCAACCTCCGTTCAGCCTGAGCGAAGTCGAAGGCCACGCTGAAACCTCTCCACACACTCTCCCCTCCCGCAAGCGCGAGGGGCCGGGGGAGGGCAAAGGATTTCACCGGGACCAGCACTCGCGGCCCTTGCCCCTCACCACCCCTACCGGGAGAGGGGCTTGAACATCCTCACGGATAACTCACCGTCTTCGGCACCTCCGGTATCTCGATCCGCTCCAGGTCATCGCCCGGCACGGTCGGAAATTCCCGCGCCTTCCACGCCCGCTTGGCCTCCTCGATCCGCTCGCGGCGGGAGGAGACGAAATTCCACCAGACATGCCGGGGCGTGGTGAAGGCATCGCCGCCGCACAGCATCACCCGCCCGCCGCCTTCCGACCGCAGCGTCGCCGCGATCCCGGGCTTCAGGATGTAGAGCCGCTGCGGCTCCAGCGTCATGCCCTCCAGGCTCGCCTCGCCCAGCGCGCAATAGACCGCGCGCTCCTCCGCGCTCGCATCGATCGGTATGCTCCCGCCCGGCTCCAGCGCGATGTCGGCATAGATGGTGCCCGCATAGGTCGTGGTCGGCGCCCGCTCGCCCCATAGCGAGCCCATGATGATCCGTGCGGTCGCGCCCTGCCCCTCGATCTTGGGCAGTGCACCGGCGGGGACATGCTCGAACGCCGGGTCCATTTCCTCCTGCGCTTCCGGAAGCGCCAGCCAGGTCTGGATGCCCGAAAGCTTCGGCCCCTGCGGCCGGGCCTCGCTCGGCGAGCGTTCGGAATGGACGATGCCGTGGCCCGCCGTCATCAGGTTCACCGCACCCGGCTCGATCACCAGGTTCGTGCCCAGCGAATCGCGGTGCCCGATCGCGCCGTCGAACAGATAGGTGACGGTCGCCAGGTTGATATGCGGATGCGGCCGCACATCGATGCCGGAGCCGGGCAGCAGTTGCGCCGGGCCCATCTGGTCGAAGAACAGGAAGGGGCCGACCATCGTCCGCTCCTTGTTGGGGAGCGTGCGGTGCACCTTGAACCCGCCCAGATCATGCGTCGAGGGTTGCAGGGTGCGCAGCAGGAAATCGTCAAACATATCTTTGCTCCGTAGGGGTCGGCTCCGTCGCGTCGAGCAAGTCGATCAGGTCGGTCGGGAAATAGGGTTCGGCATGTGCCGCCAGTTCGGCGCGGGAGAACCAGCGCCAGCTCTGCATGACCCGCTGTTCGAGCGCGGTGTGGCCCGCGCCCGTCACCTCATGCGCATCGATGTCGACGCGGAAGTAGCGCTCGTCCGCCTCGACCTCGACACCCTCGATGGTGCGGAACTCGACCTGACGCCTTGCGACCTGCGGCCCGCAATCGCGGTCGAGCCCGGTTTCCTCCAGCAATTCGCGACGGGCGGCGTCCTCGTAAGTCTCGCCGGGATCGACCGCGCCGCCGGGCGTGCACCAAAAGGGCGGGCGATCATCGGGGGTGAAACGGAACATCAGCGTCCGTCCGACCGCATCGACCAGCAGGATGCGCGCGGCGGGACGGGGCTGGCGAATCATGCGGCATCAAGCTCCGGGTAATGGCGGAAAATTCCATCCTCATTGAACGCCTGTCGGCGGTCGCTGTCTAGATAGGCGGCGATAGCGGGCAGCGTCTTCACCCGGTCGTGAAGCGCGATCAGCGCGGGATAATCCCCCTCGACCGCCGCCATCCGCTTCGGAAACATGTAGCGCAGACCCTCGATCAACTGGAACAGCGAGGTGTCGACCGGCGACCAGCGGCCGCCCGCCATCCAGTCCCGGCCGTCCAGCGAACGCTCGAAATAGCCGAGGAATTTGGGGATACGGTCCTTGCCGAACTGTTGGGCGGCGCGGGCGGCCTCGGGCTTCTGTTCATGATAATAGGTGCCGGTCGCGACCGGGTGATGCACGTTGTGCACCTCCGCCACCATGTCGCTGATCGTCAGTTGCAGCTGGAGGAGCCAGACTCGGTCGGCCTGCGGCGCGAGATCATGCCGCTCGGTCAGCCAGTGCAGGATGTTGGCGACCTGGGCGATCGCCTGTCCCTCGACCCGCAGATAGGGCGGCGCGAAGGGCGGGCGCTCGCCCCGCTCCATATCGGCGAGCAGCGCCTCGGCCCCCTCTTCCGGGCCACGGTCGCGGTAGGGAAGACCCGCGGCCTCCAGCACCAGCCGGACGAACTCGCCACGTCCCGGCAGGCCGGGCCAGTACCATAGGTCATAGGACATTCGCTTATTCTCCGGGTGCCTTCGCGCTGATCGCCAGCGCATGGATACGCTCGGACAACAGATCGGCGAGCGCGCGGTTCACCAGACGCTGGCGGGCGACGCGCGACTGGCCGGCGAAAAGCGGCGATTCGACGATGACGCGGAAATGGCTCTCGCCCGTGCCGTCATCGCCCAGATGGCCGCGATGCATCGCGCTTTCGTTGATGACTTCGAGCAAAGTGGGCGACAGCGCCGCCGTCAGGCGGGCGGTGATCTGATCGGCGATCGGTGCGGTGGTGATATCGGTCATGGCCCCTATATAGACGGTTTTTCGGGACAAGCGGACAAAGTGACTCGTCGGTCGAGCAGCGATACCCCCAAGGAGAAACCGGGCGCGCGTTTCCATGGCCGCGTCGAGAATACGGGCCGCGCCTGCGATCACGCCGGTTGCGAACAGGCGGGCGAGTTCCGCGCGCCCCCGCCCGAGGGCACACGCAGCGGCGACGGGCCGGGCCGGTTTCGTTGGTTCTGCCTGGAGCATGTCCGCGCGTTCAACAGCCGATACAATTTCTTCGACGGGATGAGCGCGGACGAGATCCACCGTGCGCAGCGCCCCTATTCGGGCTGGGAGCGCGAGACGCGCGCCTTTGCGCAGGGCGGCACCGATCCGGGGCCGCGCTGGGCCGATTTCTCCGATCCGCTCGACGCCATCGCCGCGCGCTATCGCCGCGAAACCGCGCCCGAACGCTCGGACGGCAAGCCGCTATCGGGGCAGGATCGCGAAAGCCTGAAGGTGCTGGGACTGGAGGCGAATGCCGACCGGAGCGCGCTGCGGCGACGCTATAGCGAACTGGTCCGACGCTATCACCCCGACCGGAACGGTGGCGACCGCAGCCAGGAGGCGCGGCTGCAAAAGGTGATCGCCGCCTATCAACAATTGCGTCAGGCACCAGCCTTCGCCTGATCGATCCTCCCCGGCGCGGGGAGGATTGACGCCCGCAGCCCGAACCGCGTGCTCTGCAATCGCCCATCGACGTGCTTCTTGACGATCCTTGCCATTGAGTCGGGAGCCGCCATTGCCCTAAGGCGTTGAGCGACGAGACGAGGGCCTGATGACCAACATCCCGAATACGCTTCCCGACAGCCGCGACACCACGATTCTCGATGCGCCCGACAAGATGGTGTCGGTGCGCGACCTGTTCGGCATCGATACCGATATGGAGGTGCCCGCCTTCTCCGAAGCGGACGAGCGCGTCCCCGATCTCGATCCCGCCTATGTGTTCGATCCCGACACGACGCTGGCGATCCTGGCGGGCTTTGCGCACAACCGCCGCGTGATGGTGCAGGGCTATCACGGCACCGGCAAGTCAAGCCATATCGAGCAGGTGGCCGCGCGCCTCAACTGGCCGTGCATCCGCATCAACCTGGACGCGCATATCAGCCGGATCGACCTGATCGGTCGCGACGCCATCGTCCTGAAGGACGGCCAGCAGGTGACCGAGTTCCGCGAGGGCTTGCTCCCCTGGGCGCTCCAGACGCCGACCGCGCTCGTCTTCGACGAATATGATGCGGGCCGCCCGGACGTGATGTTCGTGATCCAGCGCGTGCTGGAAACCGAGGGCAAGCTGACCCTGCTCGACCAGAATCGCGTCATCCGCCCGAACAAGTGGTTCCGCCTGTTCGCCACCGCCAACACGGTGGGCCTGGGCGACACGAGCGGCCTCTATCACGGCACGCAACAGATCAACCAGGGCCAGATGGACCGCTGGAACATCGTGGTCACGCTCAACTATCTGCCCGCCGCGACCGAGGCGCAGATCGTGCTCGCCAAGTCGGGCGAATATGACAAGCCCGACGGCAAGCAACTGGTCGAGAACATGGTCCGCGTCGCCGACATGACCCGCAAGGGCTTCATCAACGGCGATATCTCGACCGTGATGAGCCCGCGCACGGTCATCACCTGGGCGCAGAACACGCTGATCTTCGGCGATCCGGGCTTCGCCTTCCGCCTGTCCTTCCTCAACAAGTGCGACGAAAACGAACGCGCGCTGGTGGCGGAATATTATCAGCGCGTGTTCGGCAAGGACCTGCCCGAAAGCGTCGTCGGCCGCGCCTGATCCCGATGGCGAACGACACCCCCCTCGACCGGTTCAAGGCGGTTCTCGGCGGCACCGCGCGCACGATCGCGCAGGAGCCGGAGGTGGAGCTGGCCTTCACCGCCGATGCGCCGACCTCTTCGGGCAAGCATATCCGCGTGCCCATGCCCGGCCGCGCGCTGCCCGCCGATCAGGTGGCGGAGGCGCGCGGCTTTGCCGACGCCTTCGCGCTCCGGCTGAAGCTGCACGACACCGCGCTCCACGCCAAGGCCGCCCCGGTCGAGGCGGTGGCGCGCGCGGTGTACGACGCGGTGGAGACGGCGCGGGTCGAGGCGCTGGGCGCGCGCGGCTATGCCGGGATCGGGGATAACCTCGCCCATGCGCTCGACGTCAGGTTGCGCTCCGATCCGTTGACGCGGGCGCGCAACCGGGACGAGGTGCCGTTGTCGACCGCGCTCGGCCTGCTGCTGCGCGAGCGGATGACGGGCCGCCCCTCCCCTGCCGAGACCGCGCCCGCGCTGGCGCTGGTCCGCGACTGGCTGGAGGGCGCGACCGATCTCGACGCGCTGGCGGGGGCGATGGACGACCAGAAGGCGTTCCAGACGCTCGCCGCGCGGATGCTCGCCGACCTCGAACTCGCCGAGCCGCCCGCCGAACCCGAAGAGGCGGATGAAGGCGGCGACGATCAGGAGGGCGAAGAACAGCAGAACGAGGACGAGAGCGACGAGGATAATGACGAACAGGGCCAGGGCGAAGGCGAGGTAGAGGCGCGCGCCGAGAAGCGCGATTCCGACAGCGAGGACGGCGAATCGCAGGACCAGAGCCAGGAGTCCTTCGACGATCTCGACGGCGATCCCGGTGACGAGGGCGACGAAGGCAGCCAGCCGACCCGCCCCAACCGCCCGCTGAACGATCCGTCGGCGCAGTTCGACTATAAGCCCTGGACCACCCAGTTCGACGAGGTGATCGCGGCGGGCGAACTGTGCGACGCGGACGAACTGGCGCGGCTTCGCGGCTATCTCGACCAGCAATTGGCGCATCTGCAATCGGCGGTGTCGAAACTCGCCAACCGGCTGCAACGGCGGTTGATGGCGCAGCAGTCGCGGTCCTGGGACTTCGATCAGGAAGAGGGCATACTCGACGCGGCGCGGCTGGCGCGCGTGGTGGTCAATCCCGGCCTGTCGCTGTCCTACAAGATCGAGCGGGATACCGATTTCCGCGATACCGTCGTGACGCTGCTGATCGACAATTCAGGGTCGATGCGCGGGCGGCCGATCGGCATCGCCGCCATCTCCGCCGACATCCTCGCGCGTACGCTGGAGCGGTGCGGGGTGAAGACCGAGATCCTCGGCTTCACCACCCGCGCGTGGAAGGGCGGACAAGCCCGCGAAACCTGGCTCGCCGCCGGGCGTCCGCCGCAGCCGGGGCGGCTGAACGACATTCGCCACATCGTCTACAAACAGGCCGACGAGCCATGGCGGCGCGCGCGCAACAATCTGGGCCTGATGATGCGCGAGGGGCTGCTCAAGGAGAATATCGACGGCGAGGCGCTGCTCTGGGCGCATGGCCGCCTGGTCGCGCGGCCCGAGGAGCGGCGCATCCTGATGGTCATCTCCGACGGCGCGCCGGTGGACGACTCCACCCTGTCGGTCAATTCGGGCAGCTATCTGGAGCGGCATCTGCGCCAGGTGATCGGCTGGATCGAAACCAAGAGCCCGGTCGAACTGGTCGCCATCGGCATCGGCCATGACGTGACCCGTTACTATGCGCGCGCGGTGACGATCATGGACGCCGAGCAACTGGGCGGCACGATCATCGAGCAACTGGCCAGTCTGTTCGACACCGAATGAGCCGGATCGCGGCCCCGGCGCAGGGCTTTGTCGGGCCGGTGAAGCGGTCGATCACCATCGCCGGGCACCAGACCTCGATCAGTCTGGAACCGGTGTTCTGGACCGCGCTGGAAGAGGCGGCGGTGGCGCACGGCCTGCCGCTATCGGCGCTGGTGGCGGAGATCGATGCGTTGCGGATCACGGCGGACGACCCGCCCAATCTGGCGAGCGCGATCCGGTCGTGGCTGTTCCTGCGGCGGTGATATCGCGCGCGGAGGACGCAGGGCGTGGGCTTCGACTTCGCTCAGCCTGAACGGAGCGGGGATGCAGGCGAGACGGGAATCCACCACGTTTCGCGCATACGACGCCGTCGTGGAGTTCCCGCTGCCCAGAACATCAAGGCCAATACCCCCCCATTCCGTTCGGCCTGAGCGAAGTCGAAGGCCAGGGAAATCGCTATGCCCTGCGCCACTCAGTCGGCGGCGCTGACAGGACATGGGCTCCGATTCCGCTCAAGCTGAACGGCGGCGCGGGTTGGAGTCCGATTGACGCCACCCCTTCGCTCCGGCAGGGCGCGCCGTCTGTTTCGGGGTTTATGTGGCCGGAATCACCTTTCCTCTCAGCGGAATGCGCGTCCATCGCTGGCTGGGGCTGGCGATCGGGCTGGTCGCCTTGGCCGTCGCGCTGTCGGGGGCGATTTTGGTCTGGGCCCCCGTGCTCGATCGGATCGCCGCGCCCGCGCATTACCGGGTCAGCGGCGAGACGCGACTGGCCCCCAGGGCCTATGTCACGGCCGCGCGATCCGCGATGGCGCCGGGTCAGCGGATCGCCAGCCTGTCGCTGGAGTCGGGATCGACCCCCGTCCTCGTCCTGCTGAGCGACGCGCATGGGCAGGACCAGCGCCTGCTGTTCCTCGATCCCCCCACCGCGCGGGTGCTGGGCAAGGGGGCGCATGGCGGCGGGGCGAGCGGATGGCTGCGACGGCTGCACGACGGGCTGTTCCTGGGCGACGCGGGGCGAGCCATCGTCGGGGTGGCGGGCGTCATGCTGGTGCTGCTCTGCCTGACCGGCCCCTGGGTGCGGCCTCGCGACAGGGCCAGGCGCACCGCCCGAAAATCCGAATCCGGGGCGGCAAGATGGCATTGGCGCATCGGCCTGTGGTCGCTGCCGCTGGTGCTGGTGATGATTCTGACCGGCACCGCGCTCGCCTTTCCCGGACTGTTGGCGACGCTGACCGGCGAGGGGGTGGCATGGCGATCGGATCACGTCGCGCCGCCGGTAGAGCGCACGACCCTGTCGGTCGAGCGCGTCGTCGCCAGCGCGCGGCATGAGGCGCGGGGACGGCTGGTCTCGATAGACTGGCCGACCCAGCGCTCCCCCGACTGGACAGCGCGTTTTGAAGGGCCCCATGTCATCAAGGTCGCGGACGACAGCGCCACGGCGGTCGCCGCGCCCGAGCGTGCCGCCCCCGCCAGCCTGTCCTGGGTGCGGCGGCTTCACACGGCACGCGACATGCCTTGGTTCTGGCGAGCCACCGCCTCGATCGCCGGGCTGGCGGCGGCGATGCTGGCGATGACGGGACTGATCGGCTGGGCGACCCGGTGCCGGACCGCCCCCCGCCGTCAGACCCGCTCGACGGGCAGCAGATCGGTGGCGTCGAGGCCCAAAAGCTCGATATGATCGCGGATGCGCGGCCATTGCACCGTCAGGAAACTCTGCCGCTCGGCGGCGCGCAGGCGATCGGCGGCGCCCGGCATGACGAACATGCCGACCCCGCGCCGCACCTCGACATAGCCGTCGTCCTGAAAGCTCTGATAGGCCTTGGCGACCGTCAGGGGATTGGCCCCCTGCTCCGCCGCCAGCGCACGCACCGAGGGAAGCTGGTCCCCCGTCCGATAGGTGCCATTCAGGATACCCGCCGCGATCGTCCCGCGCAGACGGATATAAACCGGGCTGTCGTCACCGCTAAGAGCTGTCATGCCGAGTTAATACAGCGGCTTGGACGCGATGTCGAGGGCGGACTGCGATAACGTTTGCAGTCTTGTCGCACTCAGGCCTCGCGCGATCCGTTCCAGATCGATACGATCCGCGCCATATCGGGGCGCGGCCGTTCCTCCAGCGCGCGGCCGGGCGTGCCGAGGAAGACGAAGCCGACGATCCGCTCCGGCGCGGCCCCGAACGCATCGCGCACCGCATCCGAAAAGGCGGGCCAGCCAGTCAGCCAGCCCCCGGCATAGCCCATGGCATGGGCGGCATGGAGCAGGTTCATGCACGCCGCGCCCGCCGACAATTCCTGTTCCCACAACGGAATATGGCTGTCGGTCTTCGGGCTGGACAGGACGACGACAAGGCCGGGGGCCTGATGCGCGAACTGTTCCAGCGCGGCGATCTCCGTACCGCTCGCCTGTGGCCGTTCGGCGCGATAGGCGGCGGTGATGACCTCCGCCAGTCGGGCCCGCGCCTCGGCCCGCACGATCACGAAACGCCATGGGGCCAGCTTGCCATGGTCGGGGGTGCGCGCCGCGATCGCCAGCATCTCGGCCAGTTGCGCGTCGTCGGGGCCGGGCGCGACCAGATCGCGCGGCTTGCCCGATCGGCGGGTGGCGAGCAGGGAGAGCGGGGTCGAGCGGTCGTTGAAGGTCGTGGGTGTCATGCGATCGATCCTTACGTCGTCGCGCATCATATTTACAGTCGCGGCTTTGGCGTTAGGTTACTGAATCATTACGCCCCTTGGCACGCCGCGCGGCGCGCGAGGGGCGATCCCGATGGAGTAAACGCCGGCATGGCGACTGCGTATGAGGCCGCCGCGCGCGGCAAGACGGTTTTGGGCCATCCCCGAGGCCTGTTCCTGTTGTTCTTCACCGAGATGTGGGAGCGCTTTTCGTTCTACGGAATGCGCGCCATCCTGGTCTTCTACCTGACCAAGCATTTCCTGTTCACCGACGAACCGGCCTTCGGCGTCTATGCCGCCTATATGTCGCTGGTCTATTTCACCCCGGTGATCGGCGGCTATCTGGCCGACCGTTATCTGGGGGCCAGACGCGCGGTACTGGCGGGCGGGGTGTTCATCGCCTTCGGCCATCTGCTGATCGCCGCACTGGAGGGGCCGCAGGGCGCGCAGGGCGTCTATCTGGAAGGATTCTATCTGGCGCTGGCGTCGATCGTCATCGGCACCGGTTTCCTCAAAGCCAATATCTCGGTGCTGGTGGGACAGCTTTACGCGCGTGACGACATGCGGCGCGATCCCGCCTTCTCGATCTTCTATATGGGCATCAACGGTGGCGGCGCGCTGGGGCCGATCGTGTGCGGCGTGCTGGGCGAGACGGTGGGCTGGGCCTATGGCTTCGGCGCGGCGGGCATCGGCATGTTGCTGGGGCTGATCGCCTTTATCGGCCTCAAGCGTGAACTGCACGGCGCGGGGGAGGCCCCCTCGCTCCCTATGCTGCGCGCGCCGGTGGTGGCCGGTCTGTCGCGCGAGTGGCTGATCTATCTGGGGGCGATCGTCGCGACGCTGGTGACGTGGCAGTTGATCCGGCATCAGGATGCGGTCGGCATGCTGCTGATCGTGTTCAGCATCGGCACCATCGGCTTCATCCTGTGGCGCGCCGTGTTCACCCTGCCCCGCGTCGACCGCGACCGCATATTGGCCGCGCTGTTCCTGATCGCGCTGTGCCCGCTCTTCTGGGCCCTGTTCGAGCAGGCGGGTTCTTCGCTCAACGTCTATACCGACCGCTCGGTGGATCGCAGCCTGCTCGGCTGGACGATCCCGGCCTCGGCCTTCCAGTCGGTCAATTCGATCTTCATCATCCTGCTCGCCCCGGTCTTCGCCGCGATCTGGACGATCCTCGCCAAGCGCGGGCTGGAGCCGAGCGCGCCGTTCAAGTTCGGCATCGGGCTGGTCAGCGTGGGTGCGGGCTTCCTGGTGCTGGTCGCGGGTGCGGCGGCCTATGCGGGTGCGCCGACGCCGGTGATCTTCGTCATCCTCGTCTATCTGATCCACACCATGGCGGAGCTGTGCTTCTCCCCGGTCGGGCTGTCGGCGATGACGCGGCTGTCGCTGCCCAGCATGACGGGCCTGATGATGGGAACGTGGTTCCTCGCGACGGCGGCGGGCAATTTCATCGCCGGGCTGATCGCGCAGGCCACGGGTGGCGAAGGCGCGGGGCCGGACAAGGTGCTCGACGTCTATACGCGAATCGGCTGGTTCTCGATCGGGATCGGCGTCGTCGTGCTGGTGGTGTCGCCCTTCATCGCGAAGCTGATGCATCTCGATCTGCTCAAGGCCGAGGGTGCGCTGGCGGGGGACAAGGAACTCGCCGAACCGGCGGCGGCGGGGATCGATACCCGGTTGGAGCAGAAGCCGCTTTGATTCGGAAGGGGCGGTCGGGACATGTCGCCGACCGCTCCCCTTCCCGACCTCCGTTCAGTCTGAGCGAAGTCGAAGCCCACGCCCCGAACTAACCATGAGCGGGATCCCTAGCACTTCGACTTCGCTCAGTGCGAACGGACGGTAGGATTTGGGACATGCGGCTCACAGCCGCGTCGTCGCCATCGCGCGTTCACCATGGCGCGGGCCCGCCGTAGCGCCACGCGGGGAGGCTTCGTCCAGCTTCGCCAGATCCTCCGCCGAAAAGGCGACCTCCGTCGCCTTCATCGAATGCTCCAGCGTCGCGCGCCCCATCGCGCCGACCGTATCCTCGATGGGGACGTTGGGATCGACCCCGTGCTGGTAGAACAGGTCGATCGTCTCGACCCCCAGCCGCTTGAGCCAGCCCTCGCAGGCGCGCTGGATGGTGGCGATGCTCTCCGCCTCGTCCGCCCGCCCGTACATTTCACGACATGTCCTCGTCCGTCCCATGGCTCAAGCGGGAAACGGTCGCGGTGGCGGCAAGGTCCATGCTGACATTGCCGAGGGTACGGAAGATGTCGGGAATCGTCTCCACCGCGATCAACAGCCCCAGCGGCGCGGCGGGCACGCCCAGCGCGACGCAGACCGGCGCGATCGAAGCGAAGAAGGTGATCTGTGCTGGCAGGCTGGCCGAGCCCAGCGAGCACAGGATCGCCACCACCACGGCCGCGACCACCGAGGCCATGCCAGGCACGATGCCGAACCAGTCGGCGATATAGAGCGACACCGCGACGTTCATCGCGGGCTGGGTCGCGCGGAACATCGCCACCGCCATGGGCAGGACCAGTCCGGCGGTGGCGGGGGCGATCCGCAGCGTTTCGGCCCCCTGGATCATCGCGGGAAGGCTGGCGAGCGAGCTTTGAGTGGAGATGGCGACCGCCTGCGCCGGAGCCAGCGCACGGGCGAAGCGCCCCACCGGCACCCGCGCCACCAGCACCGCGACGCCATAGGCCATCAGGATGACGATCACCCCGACACTGGCGATGATCGTGATGTAATGCGCCAGTGCGCGGAACGCCCCGCCCCCGGCCGTCGCCCCCACCACGAAGGCCAGCGCGAAGACGCCCAGCGGCGCCAGCCACAACACCCAGCCGATCAGCACCAGCATCGCATCGCGGATCGCGGTGAAGACCCGCAGCAGCGTCTCGCGCCCCTCCCCCTCGATCCGGGTGATGGCGAAGGCGAAGGCCAGCGTGAACAGGATCAGCGACAGCAGCGCGTTGTTGGTGGCGGCGGCGAAGATGTTGGTCGGCACGATCGCGGTCACGAACTCGGCCATGGGCGGCGGCGGGGCGACCGGCTCGGCATGGCCCAGCGCCGCCTTCAACGCCTCCGCCGCGCTGCGCGGAATGGGCAGCAGGCGCAACAGCCCCGGCGTGACCAGTGCCGCCATCGTCCCGGTCAGCGCGACCAGCCCCAGAAAGGTGGCGATCGCCCGCGCCGCGATCCGCCCGGCCTGCGCCGCCTGCGCCGTCGCGGTAACCCCGGTGATCAGCAGCGTGACGACCAGCGGGATCACCGTCATCTGCAACCCGTTGAGCCACAGCGTCCCCAACGGGCGCGCCACCGCCACCCCGCTATCCGCCGCCATGGGCGACCACGCCCCCATCGCCACCCCGGTCAGCAAACCGGCGGCGAGGCACAACAGGATCAAGGTGGCGCGCGACATGGGGCCGTTGGTTTCCTTATGTTTTTGGGGTTCTTTTGAGCTTTTGCCAAGGTCGCGCTAAACGGGTCGCGACCTCAACATGTTTCCTCTTAATCCGGCAGGGATCTGGCCGCATGGCAAGAAAATATTTCGGCACCGATGGCATTCGCGGTGCGACCAACGGCGCGGTGATGACGGCCGAGATGGCGATGAAGGTCGGCATGGCGGCGGGCGCCTATTTCCAGCGCGGCGAGCATCGCCACCGGGTGGTGATCGGCAAGGATACGCGGCTGTCGGGCTATATGCTCGAATCGGCGCTGGTCGCCGGGTTCACCAGCGTGGGCATGGACGTGGTGCTGCTGGGGCCGCTCCCCACCCCCGCCGTCGCGATGCTGACCCATTCGATGCGCGCCGATATGGGCGTGATGATCTCGGCCAGCCATAATCCCTTTGCCGACAACGGCATCAAGCTGTTCGGTCCCGACGGCTACAAGCTGTCGGACGAGGCGGAGGAAGCGATCGAGACGCTGATCGAACAGGACGTGCCGCTGGTCGCCTCGGGCAGGATCGGTCGCGCGCGGCGGGTCGATGACGCGGCGGGCCGCTATATCCACTTCGCCAAGTCGACCTTCCCCCAGTCGCTGCGCCTCGATGGCCTGCGCGTCGTGATCGATTGCGCGAACGGCGCGGCGTACAAGGTCGCCCCCGCCGCCCTGTGGGAATTGGGCGCGGACGTGGTGGCGATCGGCGTGACCCCCAACGGCACCAATATCAATGACGGCGTCGGCTCCACCGCGCCGCAGACGCTGGCCGAGACGGTGGTGGCGAGCGGCGCGGACATCGGCATCGCGCTGGACGGCGATGCCGACCGGCTGATCGTCGTCGACGAAACCGGCACCGTGGTCGATGGCGACCAGTTGATGGCGACCATCGCGACCAGCTATGCCCGCGAGGGACGGCTGGCGGGCGGCGGGCTGGTCGCCACCGTCATGTCGAACCTGGGGCTGGAGCGGCATCTGGGGGCGCAGGGGCTGGGCCTTGTCCGCACCAAGGTCGGCGACCGCCATGTGCTGGAGGCGATGCGCGCACGCGGTTACAATGTCGGCGGCGAGCAGTCGGGACACATCATCCTGTCCGACTATGCGACGACCGGCGACGGGCTGGTCGCCGCGCTCCAGGTGCTGGCCGAGATCAAGCGCGCGGGCGCACCCGCCAGCGAGGTGCTGCACCGCTTCGACCCGCTGCCCCAGTTGCTGAAGAATGTCCGCTTCGCGGGCGGCAAGCCGCTGGAGCATGAAAAGGTGCAGGCCGTCATCGCCGCCGCCGAGGCCGAACTGGCCGGGACCGGCCGTCTGGTCATCCGCCCCTCGGGCACCGAGCCCGTCATCCGCGTGATGGCCGAGGGCGAGGACAAGCGCCAGGTCGAGGCCCTTGTGGACCGAATCTGCGACGTGGTGCGCGAGGTGGCCGCCTGATGCTGGAGATGCGACCCGATTGCGAGCGCTGCGGCGCGGACCTGCCCCCGAGCCAGGGCGGTGCGTTCATCTGCTCGCTGGAAACCACCTTTTGCGCGGAATGCGCCGACGAACTGGACGAGACCTGCCCTGATTGCGGTGGCGAGCTGCTCGACCGGCCGACACGGATGGGCCGTGTGCTGAAGGCCAACCCCGCCTCGACCCAGGGCCGTTTTCGCGGCTGATCTCGACCCCGAGGCGTCATCGCTCTATGCGGGCATCATCACTTTGAAGGAGTTTCCATGCCCCAGCTCGTCCTGATCCGCCACGGCCAGTCCGCCTGGAATCTGGAGAACCGCTTCACCGGTTGGTGGGATGTCGACGTGACCGCGCAAGGCGCCGCCGAAGCCCGCGCGGCGGGCGCGATGATGGCCGAGAAGGGCCTCGACTTCGACCTGACCTTCACCAGCCTTCAGACCCGCGCGATCAAGACGCTGAACCTGGCGCTGGAGACGATGGGCCGGTTATGGCTGCCGACCGAGAAGCATTGGCGGCTGAACGAGCGCCATTATGGCGGGCTGACCGGCCTGGACAAGGCCGAGACGGCGGCCAAGCATGGCGACGAGCAGGTCAAGATCTGGCGCCGCAGCTTCGACGTGCCCCCGCCCCCGGCGGAAGCGGGCGGCGAATATGACCTGTCGAGCGACCGTCGCTATGCGGGCATTCCGGTGCCCGCCACCGAAAGCCTGAAGGACACGATCGAGCGCGTCCTGCCCTATTGGGAGGAGCGCATCGCGCCGGCCCTGCGCGACGGCAACCGCGTGCTGATCTCCGCGCACGGCAACTCGCTGCGCGCGCTGGTCAAGCATCTGTCGAACATCCCGGACGACGAGATCACGGGTCTCGAAATCCCGACCGGCCAGCCGATCGTCTATGAACTGGCCGACGACCTGACCCCGACCGACCGCTACTATCTGTCCGAACGCTAAGCGATCGGGAGACAGGGGCTCCCGCCCTTTGCGCCTTGTCTCTTCGCGTCATCGCGGCTTCGCGTGAAATCAAAATTGGTTCACGCGAAGCCGCGAAGTCACGAAGATTTGGTTCGCGCAGAGGCGCGGAGGGCACAGAGATGGCAGGTTCCGCCGCAACGCCGTCTCTTTTCAACAAAGCGACCTCGTCTTCCGGTCGAAACAAGGTTGCCAGCGCGGCAAATCCAGAGCCTCTGCGTCCTCCGCGCCTCTGCGCGAACCAAAATCCGCTAAGTTATGCCCGAACGTATACGGAAGGTTGCCCCCCTCGCCCCGCCCCGCTAGTCAGCCCGCTTCCCCACGGCACCGGGGCCGAAGGGGGCAAGGCGGAACTGCGGATATGATGTCGGTCGGGATCATCATGGGGTCCACTTCGGACTGGGAAACCATGCGGCACGCCGCCGAGACGCTGGACGCGCTGGGCGTCGAACATGAGACCCGCGTCGTCTCTGCGCACCGCACGCCGCAGCGCCTGTACGATTACGCCACCACCGCCGCCGATCGCGGGATCAAGGTCATCATCGCGGGCGCGGGCGGCGCGGCGCATCTGCCGGGCATGGCCGCATCGATGACGCACCTGCCCGTGCTGGGCGTGCCGGTCGAATCCAAGGCACTGAAGGGCATGGATAGCCTGCTCTCCATCGTCCAGATGCCCGGCGGCATCCCCGTCGGCACGCTCGCCATCGGCAAGGCCGGGGCGATCAATGCCGGGCTGCTCGGCCGCGTCGATCCTGTCGCTGTCCGACGACGCCCTGGCCGAGCGGCTCAAGGCCTGGCGTCAGCGCCAGACCGACAGCGTCGCCAACGATCCGCAGGACTGAGTGTGATGCTGAAGCCGGGTTCGACGATCGGGATATTGGGCGGCGGCCAGTTGGGCCGGATGCTGGCGGTGGCCGCGGCGCAATTGGGCTATCGCACCCATGTGCTGGCCCCGGACGAGGAAAGCGTCGCCGCGCAGACCGCCTCTTCGCTGACCCGTGCCGATTATCACAACAAGGTCGTCCTGGCCGATTTCGTCGCCGCCTGCGACGTGGTGACCTATGAGTTCGAGAATGTCGACGTGACGCCGGTCGAATGGCTGGCCGAGCGGCTCCCGGTCCACCCCGCCCCCGCGGCCCTTCGCGTCGCGCAGGACCGGATCGCCGAGAAGAGCTTCGTCGAGAAGGTCGGCGGCCGTCCGGCTCCATGGGCGGAGGTCCATTGCGCCGCCGACCTGACCGCCGCGCTGGAACGGATCGGCTGCCCCGCCATCCTGAAGACCACGCGCTTCGGCTATGACGGCAAGGGGCAGGCGCTGATCCGCGACCTGTCCGATGCCCCCGCCGCCTGGGAAGCGATCGGCGGTCCGGCGGTGCTGGAGGGGTTCATCCATTTCACCCACGAATTCTCGATCCTGGTCGCGCGCGGGATCGATGGCGCGACGGTCCGCTACGACCCGCCACACAATGTCCACCGTGATGCGATCCTGCGCACCTCCACGCTGCCCGCCCCGCCCGAGATCGCCGCCCAGGCCGAGGAGGCGACCGCGCTGGCGCTGCGCATCGCCGAGGAGCTGGGCTATGTCGGCGTCCTCGCCTGCGAGTTCTTCGCCACCGAGAACGGCCCCGTCTTCAACGAGATGGCCCCACGCGTCCACAATTCCGGCCACTGGACGATCGAGGGCGCCGAAACCTCACAGTTCGAGAATCACATCCGCGCGATCTGCGGCCTTCCGCTGGGCGACACCGCGCTGACCGGTGCGCGGGTGCAGATGGAAAACCTGATCGGCGACGACGTGTGGGAACCGGCGCTGACCGAAAAGGGCGCGCACCTGCATCTCTATGGCAAGGGCGAGTCGCGGCCGGGGCGCAAGATGGGGCATATCACGCGGGTGGTGCGGTAAGGCTCCCGCCTATCGCCGGATGTCGAAGGCCATCGGCACCAAGACCTGCGCCTGGACGACCTGATCCCCCTTCATGACCGGGCGTATGCGGAATTGGGGATAGAGGCCGAGCGCCGCCTCCCCGAAGCCGCGCCTGCTGGGTCTTTCGGCGGCGACCGAGCAGCTTTTGGGCCTGCCCGGTGTGGGAACGACGCAGAGCAGCACCGCCACGCCGCTGATACCACCGCTTCGCGCCATCTTGGGAAACGCGGCGTCGATCTGGGACTGTGACGGCTTTTCGATCCATTCGGCCAGCGCGAAGCGCAAGCGCCCTTCCCCCGGCCCGTCGCCGTCGCCACGTCCATTGCCGGTGCCCCGCCCCTCACCACCGGTGCCGTGGCCACTGGCGATGCCCGCGCCCCGTCCGTCGGACACCGCCGTCCCGACAAGCAGCGGCGGTTCGGCGCTGAGCCCCGCCGCCGGGGCGGGCAGATCGACCATATCGAAATGCGCGGGTGCGACCGCAACAGGGGCGGCTTGCTGCGCGGCGGGGACAGGCGCGGGGCGAGGCGCTCCGCCCCCTGCGGTCGGACGCACCGCGAGGCTCTCGCGCTTCACGGGGGCGGGCGTAACCGGCGGGGGCGGCACCGGCAGGGGTGGCGGTTCGGGCAAGGGCGGCACCTCGAACAAGGTCAGGCTCGACCGCCGGGAATCGTCGATCCGCCGGACCCGCGATGACCCCAGGATCAACAGCGCCACGATCGCGGCATGAACCGCGACCGTGGCGACGACGGCCGCCAGCCGTCGCCACTTGTCCTGCCGGCCCCGAACGCTGCCCTGCATCGCGATAGTCTCCCGGATGGAAGGATCACCGCGATGCCGTTCCCGGTCAAGCCCGCGCCCACTCCTCTCCGATCCGGCGCAGCACGTCGAGGGGGACACGGCCATGGCGCAGGACGGCGGTATGGAACGCCTTCAGGTCGAAACGGTCGCCTTGTCGCTTCTTCGCCAGATCGCGAATGTCGACGAACACCGAATGGCCCAGCTTGTAGCTCGCCGCCTGGCCCGGATTGACGCAATAGCGTTCCACCTCGCGCGTGGCGAAGCCTTCCGCCTCGCCTTCGGCTTCGACGAAATGGCGGATCGCCTGTTCGCGGGTCCAGCGCAGGTGATGCAGACCGGTATCCACGACGCAGCGATTGGCCCGGAACAGCAGGAATTTGAGATATCCCAGCCGCCCCAGCGGATCGTCCTCATACATGCCCATCTCGTCAGCCAGTTGTTCGGCATAGAGTGCCCAGCCCTCGCCATAGCCGGAAAAGCCGTTGATCTTGCGGATCAGCGGCAGGCGCGTGTTGGACAGGGCAAGCCCGCCCTCCATCTGATGCCCCGGCAGCCCCTCGTGATAGACCGTCGTCGCCAGGCAGAATTTGGGCCAGTCGGCGCTGTCCTTCAGGTTGAAATAGACCAGGCCGGGGCGCGAGCCGTCGATGGCGGGCCCTTGCGCGAAGGCCGCCGCCGCGCCCGCCTCGGTCTGGGGCGGCACGCGGCGCACCTCGAAGCCATAGGGCGGTATCCGCTCGAACGCCTGCGGCAGGCGGGTGCGGATCGCGTCCAGCCGTTCGTTGCAATAGGCGATGGCGGCGCGCTTGCCCTCGTCGGTATTGGGATAGAGCTGGTCCGGGTTCTTGTAGAGCGCGGCCATCCGCTCGCCCACCGTCCCCTTGGTTAAGCCCTGCGTCTTCAACAGTGCGTCGAGCCGCGACGACAGCATCGCCGCCTGATCGCGACCGAAACGGTGCACCTCGTCGGGCGAGAAGCTGGTCGTCGTGTTGGCCTTGAGCGCGACCGGGTAATAGGCCGCGCCCTCGCGCAATTTCCATATCCCGGCGTCATGCGTGGCCTTGGCGCGCAGCGTCCGGGCATAGGCGATCTGGCGGTCTAGCGCGGGGAGCACCTCCGCCTCATAGATCTTCGCGGCCTGCGCGGCATAGCGGTCCCCCAGCCCCTTCTCAGCAGCGCGGCGGGCAAGCGACTGGACGACCAGCGCTTGCCCTGCGGGCTGGCGGGTCTTGGCCATCTGCTCTAGCGCCAGGTCGAGGATGAAGTCGGGCGGCACCACCCCCTGCCCGGCGTCATGGCGCATCCGCTCGGTCTGCGCATCCATCTGGCTTGCGAAGGCGCGGAGCCGCATCAGATAGGCGTCGGCATCGCCCGCGCTCGCGATCTTGTGCTTGGTGTCGAGAAAGTCGGGGACTGACTGATAGGCGCCCGACAATTGCGATACGACATAGGGGCTGGGGCCATAGGAGGTCCCGCCGAAGTCGAACGCCTGCACGCTTTGCGCCGAGCGGCGGGTGTAAAGGATCGATTCCAGATCGATCCGCTCCTCCGGCGACAGGCTGGCGGGGTCGATCGCCTGCAAACGGGCGAGATCGGCTTTGGTCGCCGCCTTGGCCGCCGCGATGCCGGTAGCCGACTGATCGGACAGTTTCGAGCGAAGATCGGCATTGGCCCCGGTGTCGAGGCCGAGATTGGTCGCCGCCTCCGGGCTGCGGCGGAGCTGTTCCTGGACCAGCGTGTCGAAGAGCGCGTTGAGTGGCGTGGACGCGGTGGCCTGGGCCAGGACGCCCTCGCCTTGCGCAGCCACCGCCATCGCGGCGGTGCCGCCCAGGAAATGCCGACGGTCGATCATGCTGGTCCCCTTTTTGTCTTTGGGGTTCAGCGTAACGGGATTTGGCGGGAATTGAACCGGTTATGTGGCGGGGGTTTGTCCCTTGGGCTTCGACTTCGCTCAGCCTGAACGGAGGTTGGGTATCAGACCGGGAAG
This sequence comes from Sphingomonas sp. SORGH_AS_0879, assembly GCF_030819175.1. Classification (NCBI taxonomy): domain Bacteria; kingdom Pseudomonadati; phylum Pseudomonadota; class Alphaproteobacteria; order Sphingomonadales; family Sphingomonadaceae; genus Sphingomonas; species Sphingomonas sp. SORGH_AS_0879. Next base: position 476,020 of record NZ_JAUTBJ010000002.1, on the reverse strand, counting down.
CTTCCCCCGGCCCCACATCCCATACGCCGTTCAGCCTGAGCGAAGTCGAAGGCCAAGGGCACCCCAACGAAAAAGGGCGGCCCGTCCACCGACGCACCGCCCTTCCCCATCTCACCGCAGGAAGGTCACCCCGCGCGCGTCCCCGACAACGGGAAGCTGCCGAACGCGCCCGCGCCGACCGAGCCGGTCAGCGTGTCGCCATCGGCGGTCGCTTCGCAATCCAGCGTCATGGGCATGGGCGAGCTGATCGACATCTTCCACGTGATCGTATTGCCCGACACGTCGCCTTCGATCTCCATCGCGCCCATCTGGCCGCCGCCCGAGCCGGTGAAGCGATCGCCCTCGGTCCGGACGGTCAGCGTCATGTCCTGATCGCCCAGCGGCGACTTGACGGTGCAGTTCCAGGTGCCGTCGATATCGGCCATAGTCTCTCTCCCTTAAATCCCGACGCTTACTGCCCGACGACCGCGGACGCCTCGATCACCTCGACGGGCAGGCCCAGCGTATCGATCTGCGGCTTGACCGTCTTGGCATCGCCGACCACGACCCAGATGAAATCCTTGGGGCTCAACGCCGCCTGGATCGACTTGTTCAGTTCGTCGCGGGTCAGCGCCTGGTAACGCCGGGTGATCGTGGCATAGTAATTGTCCGGGCGGCGCAGCAGGTCGTTGGTCTGCATCGCCGACAGGACCGCGTCGGACGTTTCGAAGCTGCCCGACAGCGAACGGATCGCGCCGGTGATGGCGCGATCGAACTCGACCTGATCCATCGGCTTGGTGGTCAGGAATTCGGTGACGTCGGTGCGCAGCGCGTCGATCGACGGGCCGGTCTTGTCCGCTTGAACCGGGGCCGACATGACATAGGGCGCGGCGAATTCCGAACTCTGGAAGCCACCTCGCACGCCATAGGACCAGTGCTTGTTCTCACGGATGTCGGTGTTGATCCGGCTGAGGAAGCTGCCGCCCAGCGCATCGTTGGCGGTGTTCACCGGCAGCATGTCGTCGATGCCCTTCAGCGTCGTCGGCAGACCGGCCAGGATCATCGACTGCGGGCTGTCGGGCCGGTTGATCAGCACGATCTTCGGTGCCGAGGGCTGCCCCGCGGTGAAGCTCTTGCTGCCCGCCGCCCCTGTCCCGCGCCAGTCGCCGAAGACGCGGTCAAGCGCCGCCTTCACCTCGGCCAGCGGACGGTCCGACGTGATGAAGATCTTCGCCTTGTCGGGGCGGAGCCAGGCCTGATGGAAGGTGACCAGATCGGCACGGGTCAGCGCCGCCACGGCGGCCGGATCGCCCAGCCCCTGCGCCTTGGCATAGGGGCTGGTCGGCCCATAGACGAGCGGCGGCAGGACGCGGCCCGCCAAGCCTTGCGGGCTGGTCAGTTCCTGTTTGATGCCCGCCAGCGTCTGGGTCTTCACCCGCGCCAGTTCCGCCTCGGGGAAGGCGGGATTGCGGATGACGTCGGCATAGAGGGCCAGCGCCGGATCGAGGTTCGCGCTCGGCACGTCGAGATGGACCGTGGTGCGATCGTTCGATGCGCCCGACCCGATCGACGCGCCCAGCCGCTCCTGCTCCTCGGCGATCATGATGGTGGTACGATGCGTCGTGCCTTCGTCCAGCATCGACTGCATCATGCGCTGCGTGCCCAGCTTGCCCGGCACATCGGCGGCGATCCCGGCGTCGAACGACATCGCGATCTGCGTCACCGGCACGGCGGTCCGCTGCGCGTAGATCAGTTCGATCCCGTTCGCCAACCGGCTGCGCTCGACAGTGGGGAAGCTCAGCGGCTTGACCTGACCCACTTCGGGCAGGGCCCCGCGCGTGCCCTTGGCGGGCTGGTCGGGGGCGGCGGGAACATCGGCGCGCGGCGGCACCTTGGCCTCTTCATAGGCATCGCGCGCACCCGGCACGACGGTCAGCGTATAGGCGGGGCGCGACAGCCATTTGTCCGCCGCCGCCTTCACGGTCGCGGGCGTCTGCGCCGCGATCGCCAGCAACTGCTTCTTATATTTGCCCGGATCGTTCGAGTAGAGCGCGCCCTCGGCCAGCGCGACCGCCTTGCCGCCGAAGCCGCCGACCGATTCCAGCCCCTCGACCCGGCCCGATACGAAGCGGGTGACGGCGCGCCGCACCTCGTCCTCGGTCGGGCCGTTCTTCAGGAAGTCGGTGAGGATTTCGCCCATCCGCTTGTCGACCTGCGCCGGATCGACGCCGGGACGGACGATCGCCATCATGTTGAACATGCCGACCTGCGAGAAGAGGCGGTCGCTGGCCGACACCCGCACCGCCAGCTTCTCCTGCTTGACCAGGATATTGTCCAGCCGCGACGAGGCCAGCCCGCCCAGGATCGAACCCGCCACGACCAGCGAGGCGCTTTCGGGATCGTTCAGCCCCGGCACGGCCCAGTTGCGGCTGATCATCACCGCCGCCACGCGGTCCTTCATCACCTCGCTGACGGGGGCGGGTAGCGTCGGGATGGAAACGGTCGGCAACACGCTCTTGGGGCCGGGCTTGATCGCGCCGAAATATTTTTCCACCAAGGGTTTGGCGGTCGCGACATCGATATCGCCCGCCAGCACCAGCACGGCATTGTTCGGGCCGTAATGCTGACGGAACCAGTCCTTCACCGTCTCCAGCGACGCGGCGTCGAGGTCCGCCATCGAACCGATCGTGCTGTGCGCATAGGGATGCCCGGCGGGGAACAGCCCCTCCAGCACCTTATACTGGGTCAGGCCATAGGGCTGGTTGTCGCCCTGTCGCTTTTCGTTCTGGACGACGCCGCGCTGCTCGTCGAGCACGCCTTGCGTCACCGCGCCGAGCAGATAGCCCATACGGTCCGATTCCAGGAACAGCGCGCGGTCGAGCGCGGCGGTCGGCACCGTCTCGAAATAATTGGTCCGGTCGAAATAGGTGGTGCCGTTATAGTCGGTCGCACCCACCGATTTCAGCGGCGCGAAGAAGTCGCCTGGCGCATTCTCCGACCCGTTGAACATCAAATGCTCGAACAGATGCGCGAAGCCCGTCTTGCCCTTGGGCTCATGCTTGGAGCCGACATCGTACCAGACGCTGACCGCGACGACGGGCGCCTTGCGGTCGGTGTGGACGACCACGCGCAGGCCATTTTGCAGGGTGAAGGTCTGATAGGGGATATCGACCGCCTTCACGAGCGTCGAGACGGGCGCGGGCTTGGCGGTCGCGGTCGCCTTGGCGGACGCGGCCTGGGCCATGACGGGCGCGTGAACCGGCAGGACGAACGCAAGGGCGGCGACGCCGGCCAGCGCCACGGACTTGATACGCATTTCTTTGACTCTCCCCACGCGGTGTATGGTGCGAGCATAGCGGCGCTTCGGCGGACCACAATCCGCCGAAGACAAGGAAATATCGTCCGAAAGCGCGCCACCCTTTCGCAATCGAAACGGCCATCCCATGTTGCGCGGGACGGAAATTCCCCTCACCCCTTGTGTTGCTAAATTGCAACACCATCTGACCTGGAAAGCGACAGGAAGACCAGATGAACCTCGAAAAATTCACCGACCGCGCGAAAGGCTTTCTGCAAGCCGCGCAGACCGTGGCGATCCGCAACAGCCATCAGCGGATCGCCCCCGAACATCTCCTCAAGGCGCTGATCGAGGACGATCAGGGCATGGCGTCCGGCCTGATCCAGGCGGCGGGCGGCGATGCCAAGCGCGTCGAGCGCGAGACCGATGCGGCGCTGGCCAAGATTCCGGCCGTCTCCGGCTCGGGCGCGCAGAGCTCGCCCGGGCTCGACAATGATCTGGTCCGCGTGCTCGATCAGGCCGAACAAGTCGCGCAAAAGGCGGGGGACAGCTTCGTCACCGTCGAGCGGTTGCTGCTGGCGCTCGCGCTCGCTTCCACCACGGCAGCGGGCAAGGCGCTCGCGGCGGGTAGCGTGAACCCACAAGCGCTGAACGGCGCCATCGAACAGCTGCGCCGGGGCCGCACCGCCGACACGGCGGGCGCGGAGGACCGGTACGACGCGCTCAAGAAATTCGCCCGCGACCTCACGCAAGTGGCGCGGGACGGCAAGCTCGACCCCGTGATCGGCCGCGATGAGGAAATCCGCCGCACCATCCAGATCCTGGCGCGCCGGACCAAGAACAATCCCGCGCTGATCGGCGAACCCGGCGTCGGCAAGACCGCGATCGCCGAGGGCCTCGCGCTGCGTATCGCCAACGGCGACGTGCCGGACACGCTCAAGGACCGCAAGCTGATGGCGCTCGATATGGGCGCGCTGATCGCGGGTGCGAAGTATCGCGGCGAGTTCGAGGAGCGGCTGAAGGGCGTGCTGGACGAGGTGAAGGCGGCCGAGGGCGACATCATCCTGTTCATCGACGAGATGCACACGCTGATCGGCGCGGGCAAGGGTGACGGGGCGATGGACGCTTCCAACCTGCTCAAGCCCGCCCTCGCGCGCGGCGAACTGCACTGCGTCGGCGCGACCACGCTCGACGAATATCGGAAGTATGTCGAAAAGGACCCCGCGCTCCAGCGGCGGTTCCAGCCGGTCTTCGTCGGCGAGCCCACGGTCGAGGACACCATCTCGATCCTGCGCGGGCTGAAGGAGAAGTACGAACTCCATCACGGCGTGCGGATCACCGACGGCGCGCTGGTGGCGGCGGCGACGCTGTCCAACCGCTACATCACCGACCGCTTCCTCCCCGACAAGGCCATCGACCTGATGGACGAGGCCGCCAGCCGCATCCGCATGGAGGTGGAGTCCAAGCCCGAGGAGATCGAGACGCTCGACCGCCGCATCCTGCGCCTCAAGATCGAGCGCGAGGGGCTGCGCCGCGAGAGCGACGCCGCCAGCATCGACCGGCTCGAGCATCTGGAGGAGGAACTCGCCAACCTCGAGGAACAGTCGCACGAACTGACCCAGCGCTGGATGGCGGAGAAGGACAAGATCGCGGGCGAGGCGAAGCTGAAGGAGCAACTGGACCAGGCGCGGATCGAACTCGACCAGGCGCAGCGCGCGGGCGATTTGGCCAAGGCGGGCGAACTCTCCTATGGGCGCATCCCGCAACTGGAGAAGCAACTCGCCGAGGCCCAGTCCGCGACCGAGGGCGCGATGCTACGCGAGGAAGTGACCGCCGACGATATCGCCGGCGTGGTCAGCCGCTGGACCGGGGTGCCGGTCGACCGGATGCTCCAGGGCGAGCGCGAGAAGCTGCTCCGCATGGAGGAGGTGATCGGCAAGCGCGTGATCGGACAGGAGGATGCGGTCCGCGCCGTCTCCACCGCCGTTCGTCGCGCACGCGCTGGGCTACAGGACCCGAACCGGCCGCTGGGCAGCTTCCTGTTCCTCGGGCCGACGGGCGTCGGCAAGACCGAACTGACCAAGGCGCTCGCCGAATTCCTGTTCGACGACCCTAGCGCGATGGTGCGCATCGACATGAGCGAGTTCATGGAGAAGCACAGCGTCGCCCGGCTGATCGGCGCACCTCCGGGCTATGTCGGCTATGAGGAAGGCGGCGTGTTGACCGAGGCGGTGCGGCGGCGGCCCTATCAGGTCGTGCTGTTCGACGAGGTGGAGAAGGCGCATGGCGATGTGTTCAACGTGCTGCTCCAGGTGCTGGACGACGGCCGCCTGACCGATGGGCAGGGGCGGACGGTCGACTTCTCCAACACGCTGATCATCCTGACCTCCAACCTGGGCAGCCAGTATCTGGCAGCGGTCGAGGACGGGCAAAGCGTCGAGAGCGTCGAGCCGCAGGTGATGGAGATCGTGCGCGGCCATTTCCGCCCCGAATTCCTCAACCGGCTGGACGAGATCATCCTGTTCCACCGGCTGGGCCAGAGCCATATGGGGCCGATCGTCGACATCCAGGTCGGCCGCGTCGCCAAGCTGCTGGCGGATCGCAAGATCACCCTGCACCTGACCGACGCCGCGCGCGAATGGCTGGGCCGGGTGGGTTACGACCCGGTCTATGGCGCGCGGCCGCTCCGCCGCGCGGTCCAACGCCACCTCCAGGACCCGCTGGCCGAGGAAATCCTGCGCGGAAATGTGAAGGACGGCTCGACCGTCACCGTCGATGAGGGCGACGGCAAGCTGGCATTGTCGGTGGGGTGAAGCCTTCCAAAAAAGGGGCGGCTCCCGAAGGAGCCGCCCCCGATCAGGGTTCGCTAGCGAACCCCGGGGTTAGAAGTTGACGCCGAACTGAATGCGGGCCGAACGGCCAGCATTATACGAGGTCGGCAGGGAATAGACCGGCTGCGGCGCACCGGCGGAGGTGGTTCCCGTTTCCGCCACCCGCAGCACCGGCTTCGAGTTGAAGACGTTGAAGACCGAGATACGGACGAAGCCCGTGAAGGCATCGGTCGGCACCGCGACCGTCGCATCGAGGTTGAGCAGCGCGAGCCAGTCCGACTTCAGCTGCGAACCGCGGTTGACGACCTGCAACGTGCTGGGGCGCGCGCCACCAGCCCGATTGAACGGATCGTTGATCACGGTGAAGCCATTGGGATTACGGACGACCGAACCGTTGACGACGTTACAATAGGCGCCGCTCGTGTTGTAGTAGAGACCCGTGATACCACCCGGCGCCGTGGCGTCGAAATCGGCACTCGCGGGCGGACGACCATAGCAACCGAACTTGCGCGGTGCGCTGACCGAACCGGTGAAGCCCAGCGTCAGCCATTCCGCCGCCTTGTACGAACCCCAAGCCTTGAAGTTGTGGCGACGGTCGTTGGGCAGATAGCCATAGGTGCCGTTGACCAGCACGGGCAAGTCGAACGCGGTAGTCAGACCAGAGTCGCTTTGCGCGTTGTCCGAACGCACGCCACCCTCGATATTCCCGTACAGCTTGGAATAGGTGTAATTCGCATTCAGCGACCACACGCCATCCCATTCACGTTCGAACGTGAAGTTGACGGCGCGATAGACGCGCTGCGCCTGCGGATATTGCAGCGAGGCCGCCGACAGCACCACCTGACGCGGCGTCGTCTCACCCGGCAACGGATCGCTGAGCGTCACCGCGACATCGCGGCCCGGATTGATCAGCGCGAACTGATGGACGCCGTTCCAAATGTCGCGGCAATCCGCCGCTGCCTTGCCCTGCGCGATGCAGTAGGGAACGATCGCCTGATCGAGCGCCGCATCTTCCAGCGAGTTGTTCAGTTTCGTCTGCGTGAAGTTGAACCCGACCTTGATCCGGTTGGCCACGCGCTGTTCCACACCCAAGACAATCTCATCAACCGATTGCGGCTTGAGATTCGACGCCACCACAGAAGCCGTGCTCGGTACGGTTCCGTCGTTGCGCAAGCTGCAAGCGGTGCCTGCCGGCGAATTTCCCGGGCATGCCGTGAAACCAGAACCGGTCGTGATCGGTGCGCCAAGGATCGGCGTATTATCGGCCATCAGCCCACCGAACTGATAATAGGCGTCATAGTCGAGTTCACCACCGGCCAACCGGACATTGGTGTTCACCGCAACGGGGATGAAATAACGGCTATAGGAACCAAAGAACTTGGTGCGGCCATCACCCAACGGATCGACGCTTGCACCCAAGCGGGGGCCCCACTGGTTCTTGGCGAGGAAGAAGGTCTGCCCGGCGCCATTCTTGTTCTCGAACCGATCGTTACGGATACCCAAATTCAGATTCAGGCGATCGTTGAGAAGATGCCAGTCATCCTGAACGTAGAAGGCCGTGTTACGCGTGGAGAACTGACCACCCGTGCGGAAGACACGCCCCTTGATATAGCTCGTGCCGCCGGGCAACCCGATGACCGGATCGATCGTCGCCGCCGTACCCGAAGCGGTCAGAAGCGTGTATTGCGCGCCACCATTGGCGACGCTGATCGAATCTTCGTCCAGATCTTCCCGGTCGTAACCGCCGCGAATGTGATGCGATCCGAGAAGTTCAAACCGGACATCGGCATCCGCGCGGTAGAAGGTACGCTTGTCGAAATTGATCGAAGCGTTGCTCAGGGTGTTACCGATGCCGCTATTGGCGCCGTTCCGCTGGTCCGTCACCGACGGCAGGTTGGGCAGGCTGGATTCGGTCGTATCGCGGTTCTTGTTGACACCATAGGCCGCCGACAGGGTCAGCCACTGCGTAAAGCTGCCCGTGTAACGGAAGACGTAGTTTTCACCGCCCGACTGGTAGATGTTGGTGGCGATGTAACCGCCCGGATTGTTGGTGTTCAGATTGTAGCGTTGACCGCTCGCCAGCGTGTACCGGCTGGTGCCATAGACATTCTCAACCCGGCGCCCCGTCGTGTTCCAATAGGTCGCTTCCAGTCGCTGGCCATCGACGATCACCGCGTCGATCTTGCCGCCCCAGAACGGGCTGGTGTTACGGTTCTGGCTGTAAGAGGTGCCGACGATCTGCTGACCAAAGGTGTTGAGGTCCGCGAAATTCGCGCAAAGCGCGGGATTGCTCGCACAACCATTGGCGCCGGTGCCCGTCGCAGAGACTGCGCCCGTATAGCCTTGCCCATCGCGAATATCGCGCGCGTTGTAGAGGCCGTAGAAGAACAGATGGTCCTTGATGATCGGCCCCGAAAGTTGCGCAATCATCTCATGACGATCGGAATAGGCCGAATCATTGTCGGCGGCATAGGTGTTGCGCGTCTTGGAAACCAAGCTATTCGGCTGCCAGTTGAACATGATGCCGCCATGCCACTCATTGGAGCCCGACTTGGTGGTCGAGTTGATCATGCCGCCGGTGAAGCGACCGAATTCGGCCGGAATGCCGCCGATCTTGGTCTGCACGGTCTGATAGAATTCGAACGGCACACCCGCTGCGCCAAGACCGTTGCGGAACTGCGTGACGTTTAAACCATTGATATAATAGACGTTTTCCGAAATCGACGCGCCGTTGATCGAAGGCAGCGAAGCAAAACGGTTGTCACCGCCGACTGCGCCCGGTGCCAACAGCACGACCGAGGTCAGGTCGCGACCGACCGGGGTGCGCATGGCGACATCGGCCACGTCGATCGTCTGGCCGATCGTGTTGCTGCTGAAATCGACGACTTGCACGCGGCCCGCGGTCACGACGATATCGCCGCTGGTTCCGGCATTCACCGGCTGAAGGTTGAACTGGTTGGCGGCGCGGCCCTGAATCAGGCGAACGGCCGGATCGGTGAAGCTGTCATAGCCATCGGCGGTGATCGAGAAGCTGTAGGTTCCCTGCGGAAGCGCCGAGATCACATAGGAGCCGTCCGCCTGCGTCGTCGCGCTGCGGGTAAAGCCCTGCGCCGCCGACGTCACGGTGACGGTCGCACCGCCAATCGCCTTGCCATCAGTCCCCTGGACACGGCCGGTGGCGTTCACCTGCGTATAGTCCTGCGCGGTCGCGGGCGCCGCGAGGGCCACCATGGTCGCCCCGGCACCCAGCAAGGCAACGGCGTGCAGCGCCGCGCCATGACGCAGGAAGGTCTTCGAAAACAGCCCTTGTTTGCTCATTTTTATTTCCCCCTCGAAAGGCGCCCGATCGACGCCTTTTCGCCACCCTGAACGGGCGATGACCAACATATGTCAGGAAGATGACGTGCTCTTACAAAGGCTTTTTGACACTTTATACGTTTTTCACAGCACGATGTGCGCAAAATGCAACAGTCGTTCTCGTGCCTGTAAATGATTGCATCAAAAGTCGGCAGCAAAGATCCTGAATGCCAACAACTTAGCTTCGCCCGTATTATCGATATATATATGCAATACAGCAACACAGTTAGAAGTCGGTGTCGGCGGGGCATGGATGTTGGTCGCCGATAGGCGGGCCATCCTCTCGCGAATCAGGATCTTTGGAATCTCATGCCTACGCCATGAAAAAGGGGGCGGCTCCCGCAAAGGAACCGCCCCCTTCAGTTGGGTCCGCAAGCGGACCTGGGGTTAGAAGTTGAACTTGGCGCCCGCGCGGAACTGGCGGCCGAAGATGCCGTCGCCGCCCTGCACCGCGTTGTACAGATACGCGCCGTAGGTCACCGGATCGATCGGAGGCAGGCGGTTGAAGACGTTCAGTACGTTCACGTAGAAGGTGAACTTGTCGTTGACCTTGAACGACGCGTTCGCATCCGCCGTGATGTAGCTCTTCACGCGGCAACCGAAATAGGCCGGGGCCTGGCCGCAATCCTTGTACGCATCGCCCTGGTCCATGGCCGACAGGTCATAGCCCGAGGTGTAGTTGACCGTACCCGACAGTGCGAAGTTGCCGAAGTCGAAGGTGTTGACCCAGTTGCCCTTCCACTCGAACGTGCCCGAACCGGCGGTCAGGTTGAAGTTGCCCAGCGTGTCGACATAGGTCTGGCGCACGCCGTCCACCGTCGTGCTCAGCTCGAGGATCAGGCTGGCGTTGAGGTTGGTGGTCCAGCGGACCGCACCGAAGTCGTAGAAGCCGTTGACCCCGAAATCGATGCCCTCCGACTTGATCGTCTGCGCATTGATCAGCTGCGAGCGGACGAAGGCGATCTTCGGCGTCGCGGTGGGGTTGTTGACGTCGACGGCATCCGGGATGACCGTGAAGCCGGCCGGGATCGCGGTGCCCGCGTAATAGGCCGCGATGGCGGGCGACAGGTCGGGCGTGGTGATCGCCCCGGTCTTGCGGATGTTATAGTAATCGACCGTGAAGGACAGGCCGCGCACCGGATCGACCTTGATCCCGGCGGTGAAGCTGCGCGACTTTTCCGGGTCCAGATTCTGCGACGCCAGCGTCGTCTGGCCGATCGAATAGTTCGAGATATAGCCCGAGCAGTTGGTCGGCGTGTTCTGCGAACAGATCTGTCCGGCGCCCGGATTGATGCTGTACTGACGCAGGAAGGCATCCGGGATGCTGCTCAGCGACTGGGTCACGTAACCGGTCGTGGGCAGCGCGTTCGCCTCGCCGAAGGAGGGAATGCGGAAACCGCGCGAATAGGTGCCGCGCAACGAGACCTGGCGGATCGGCTTGAAGATCGCGCCGAACTTGGGCGAGAAGGCGCTCTGGCCGCTCGAATAATGGTCGTAACGGCCCGAGGCGTTCAGGGTCAGCTGGTCGAACACCGGCGCATTGACCTCGTAGAAGGCCGACGAAACGGTGCGGTTGCCCTTGGTGCCGAAGGCGTTCAGGCGGAAATAGCGCTGGGTCGGGCCGTTCTCGTCCGAGTTGGCGCTGGGCGCATCGATCGCTTCGTAGAAGATCGAGCCGCCGACCGCGAGGCGAAGATCGCCGCCCGGCAGCGTCATGATCGCCTTGCCCAGGGTGAACTGCGCCTGCAACAGGTCCGAACTGTCGTTGGTGATGTTGGTCGGCGTCAGATAGTTCAGCGTCGCCTGGCTGTTCTGGCCGGGGTTGATGAAGTTGTAGCTGCCGTCCTTGATCACATCGAGCAGGTGCTGGATGTACACATAGCCGTTCTGCTCCAGGCGCAGATCGGTGTGCATCGCGGTCGCGTCGAAGCGATAATCGACATCGTCGAAGATCGTGCCGTTGATCCCGAAGGCGGCGCGATAGACGCGGCTGCGGGTCCGGGTCGATTCGAAGCTGTTCGGCAGCATGCCGACCAGACGCGCGACCTGGCCCGCCGCGGCGAACGGGTTGTTCGGGTTCAGCGTGCCGTTGGTCGCGGTGCAGGCGCCGACGGTCGTGCGCGGGCAGATATAGACCGGCAGCGCCAGGATCGCCGAGTTGGGATCGATCGCGGGCGTGGCGTTCTGCGACGTCGAATATTGCGGGAACAGGATACCGGCGGGCGCATTGGCGCGCAGCACCGTGGGGGTGCCGGTATAGCTGGTCGTCGCCTGCTGGAAATTGACCTGCAGATAGGCTTCCGACGTATCACCGATCTTGGCGGTGAAGCGCGCCGAACCGCCGACACGCTCGATGTCGGGCGTGATGTTGCCGTACAGACGCTGGCTATCGACCTGGCAGACGGTGCCCGGCGCGGTCGCGTTGATCGGCAGCGCCAGTTCGGACGCGGTCGGGTTGTACGGATTGCCGGTGAGGCAGCCCGCCGTCGGGTTCAGCAACTGATAGCGACCGAGCGCCGTCGTGTTGGTCGCATCCGCCGGGCGCACAAAGAAGTTCGGCGTGTTGATCGCGAAGCCATTGGTATACTGGTTGTTGGCGTCCAGCCCGTTGGCGATGTTGTTGGGGCCGCAGACTAGCGAGCCGGTGCGGTCGGAACAGATGCCGCGCTCGTCGCTGCTGTTGTACGGCGACGGCACCTGACGCGCCTTCACGCCCTCGGAGCGATAGTAGAAGCCGCTGATATAGGCGTTATAGCCCTGCTCATCGAGGTCGCCGGTACCGGCGGTCAGCGAGAGGCGCTGGTTGGCGTTATAGCCGCGCTCGGAAATACCGGCCTCGGCGCGGCCCATGATGCCCTTGACCGAACGCTTGGTGATGATGTTGACCACGCCCGCGATCGCGTCCGCGCCATAGCTGGACGACGCACCATCGCGCAGCACTTCGACGCGGTCGACGATGTCGTCGGGGATGGTGTTCAGGTCGACGAAGTTGCGCGTGCCGTCATCCGACAGCGGATAATAAGCGGCGCGCAGACCGTCGAACAGGACCAGCGTCGAGTTGGTCGACAGACCGCGCAGCGACACCGACGACGCACCGGACGCGAACGCGCCATTGGCGGTGAACGAGTTGGTCAGCGCCGGGCCGTTGTTCGACGCCAGCGCCTGGATACCCGCCTGCACCGTGTTGATACCGCGCGCGTCGAGATTCTCGGTGGTGATGGTCGACACCGGCGACGGGCCGACATCGGCGCCGCGGATGATCGAGCCGGTGACGACGATATCGCCGCCCTGGCCGGCATCGGCCTGTTCGGCCCCCTGTGCGACCTGGGCGTTGTTTTCGGCATTCTGGTTGGCGTCGGGCACGCTCTGCGCCCAGGCCGGAGAGACGAGCGCCAGCGAAAGCGGCGCGACCGTCGCGAGCAGGCCGAGCCTGCGCTGACCGATCCACGAATTGGTCATGTTCATTACCCCTTTTTTCTCTTCCTCCCGACCTTCTGGCCGGAAGGGTCACCGCTCGCGTGAAAGAAAAATCCCATTTGCTAACGGAATGTTGCTTGATTGAGACGAACCATGGCTCGTGTAAAGGCCAGAAATCAGGGGAAATCATCACAACCGTGCGCCTGTCGCATAAATGACACAAGCACTGTCTCATATGACAGGACCGTCACCAGAACGTCAGAATGACGCGAACATGACGCGTAAGTGACATGCAAACGATGTCAGTATTGATGACATATGTTATGAAATCGAATGGGGATGTAGGCGCACGAATGGATGCCGCCCCCCAAGGGCAGCAGATAAAATCGCCTCCGAAAACGGTGTTAGTTTATTGCCGCTATCTGCCGCGGCCGCACGGATTGGCCGAGCCGCGCGATGGCCCGTCCGCAGATCATGACAAGGTGATGACCCCGACCATAACAGCCGGAATCACGTCGAATGCGAGTAAAACCCCGCTCCGGAGCTATTCGGCCAGCGCGGCGAGCGTCTTCGCTCCCTCGATCTTTCCGAGTGCGACGAACAGATTTTGCAGCATCCGTCGTTCGTCGTCGGCCAGATGCGGATTCCAGGCATCGAGAATGAGGACCGCCCGCAATTCCGCGCTGTCATTCCATGCCTCGTGCTCGATCGTGTCGTCAAAGGCGAAGGCCTGCCCCTCGACCCAGGCGCGCGTTTCGCCGCCGACGCGGAACCCGCAGCCCTCGGGTACGATCAGTGGCAGGTGCACGATCGCCCGAACATTGCTGACCCCGGTATGCGCAGGCAGACGCGTGCCGGGTTTCAGGACCGAAAAGAAGGCGGTCGGCCCCTTCCCCGGAATATGCGCCAGCGGCAGCCGATCGAGCAACGCCATCGTCTGCGGGCAGGCCGCGGCCATATCCGCGTCGCGCACGCCGTAGCGCCAGAGATAGCGGGCGCTCCAAGCCTCGGAATGGTCGAGCGCCGTCCATTTATTCTCCGGGGTCCCGGCCTCCATCGCGACATAGGGCGTGAAACCGCTGTCCGGCCGCGCGAGCAGCGCCTCCAACTCGGCCCGGATCGCAGGCGTCGCCGCTTCCAGCTCGGCGAACCAGGGGAAATGTGCCGGGTCGAAAAACTCGTCGGCGGGCAGGAAGGGGAAATGCACCCCGTGGCAGACATTGTGGTAGATCGCCCGCCGCCCGAGCAGCGCATCGACGCACCGATCGAACCGCCGCCGCCGGCTGGCAGGCACATCCCCCCAATCCGGCGCCAGCGCGGCGTCGAGTTGATCGCCCAGCGCCTGTGCACGGGCGGCTATCCGCGCCTGGGCATGAGCGAGCAACTGGTCGAGTCCCGCCGACCGTTCGGGCAGGGACTGCAAGACCGTCGCGACCCCATGCCAGCGGAACTGCGCCTGCGATTCTTCTCCGGCCCGGTCGTGCCATTCGGCCATGCGGACATTGGCCATGACGTGCCGCTGATCGCGGTGGAGCACTTGAAGCAGCGCCTCGCGCTCGCCCGCCACATCGCCCTGGTCGCGCCGCGCGGTCGCCAGGTTCATCCATAGGGGCGGTGCATCGGAGTCGCTTTGGATCGCCCGCTCGAACCAGTCGGCCGCCCCCGCCGGGTCGGTCGACAACAGGCTCATCCCCATCGCGTTGCACAGGATCGGATGATCGGCCACCTGCGCCAGGGCCTGTTTCAACAAACGACGCCCCCCCGGTCCATCGCCCCGTGCCTGCGCGGCCTGGGCCTGCTGGAGCAACGACATGGCGGGGGCGGGAAGCGGCTGGGTCATGATGCCGTTATGCGGGGGGAACCGGGCGGGTTACAAGCGCCGTCCGCGCTGTTTCGGGGATTAACAGCCTGCAATTCCCAACGAAAAAGGGCGGCCCTTGCGGACCGCCCTTTCCCTCGGCGATTGCGATCGCGAACCGGTCCTTAGAAGTGGACGCGACCCTGAACGCGGAAGCCGCGACCGACCGTGTCATAGGTCGACGGATAGGTGTTGCCGCTGTTGAACGAGGTCGAACCGGCGTTCGATCCGACGATCGGCGGCTGCTTGTCGAGCAGGTTGGTGACCAGGATCGACAACTCGAAATTCTCGGTGGCACGGATGCGCGTGCCGAGATCGAGATAGTTATAGGCCTTGATCCGGTTGAAGTTCCAGACCTGGCCGGCGATCGGGGTGTTGCCCGTGATCGTGCCCGAGAAGAGCGGGGTCAGACCCGGCTCGTACCGGACAGCATCGATATGACGCCACAGCAGCGACAGGTCGACATCACCAAAGGTCAGCGTGGTGCGCTGATTCCAGGCGAACTTCGGCTGGATGGTCAGACAGTTGGCGCTGTAATAGCCGACGCATTCGCGAACGACCGAGCTGGGCGAGGCCTGGAAGGTGTTGCTGTTCGTCCAGGTGCCCTGGAAGTTCAGGTTCAGCTTCGCGAAGCCCAGGTCACGACGGTAATCGGCGGTCAGGTCGATACCATCGGTCGCGATGCGGCCAGCATTGGTCAACGGCTGCGGCAAGCCCGCCACCGTTGCCGACGAACCGCTGAGACGGCCCGTCGTGGTGCTGCGACGGATGCTGGTGCAGGCCGTCGACGTGGCCGAGGCCGCCGTGATGTTGCCGAAGCAGGCAGACAGAATGTCCGCCGGGGTCGCTTCGGTGATCGCCTGGTTGATCTTGATGTTGAAGTAATCGACGCTGATCGTCAGCCCTTCGACCAGCGTGCGCGGGGTCAGGATGGCCCCCACGGTGAAGGTATCGGCGACTTCCGGACGGATGTTCGGATTGCCGCCGCCGGTGGCGTTGGGCTGGCCCGAAGCCGGGTTCGCGATCGAACCGATCACCGCCGCCGGAGCGCCCTGTGCCAGACAGATCGCCGCCAGATTGGCGTTGCTGGTCGGAGCGGCGCCGGCGCACGGATCGACGGTCAGGTTGACCAGATAGGTCGACACCGGCGCGAACAGTTCGCTGATGTTGGGCGCACGAACCGCACGCTGGTAGTTACCGCGCACCTTGAAGTCGGCGATCGGTTCCCAGCTACCGCCAGCCTTCCAGGTGGTGGCATTGAAGCTGGGGTTGCCGGTGGCGTCGATCTTGTAACGCGACTGGCGGATACCGCCTTCGATGGTCAGGTTGCGGAAGAACGGCTTGTCTTCGACCAGCGGGGCGATGACCTCACCGAAGAATTCGGTGACGTTGAAGCCGCCATTGACCGGCAGGACCGCGCCGCCCGCGCCGCCCAGTTCGCCCGGAACCAGGGCATAGGCGTCGGGGATACGCTGCGCGCCGTAATCGCGATATTCCGCACCGACCGCGAAGCTGATCGGGGTGGACGCGGCGGGCGAAGCGAAACCGAAATCACCGTTCAGCAGCGCATGGACCTGCGACAGCTGGGTCTTGGTGGTGATCGTGCTCTGACCGTTCAGGAACGCGGCCTGCTGCGGCGTGATGCTGCCCGCCTGACCGAACAGGTTGAGCGGCACGCAGCCATTGGTCGTGACGGTGCAGGTCGTGGTGTTATCGGCATTCAGCGCCTGCTGGACGCGCGAACGCAACACATAACCCGACTGGGTCTGGGTGTTCTGGCTTTCGCCATAGGATCCGTAAACGTCCAGGTTCAGCGACTTGGTCAGGTTCAGGCGGACGCCGGCGGTATAGTCGAACAGCGTCGTTTCAAATTCGCTGACGCGCGGCCCGAGTTCGACCGTACGGCGATAGACTTCCGGCATCGGAATGGCGGCGTTCGCCGCGCAAGCCGCCGCATCGGTGATTCCGGCGGCCGCGCAAAGCTGGCTGCGGATGCCCGTCGGCAGATACGGATTGTTGCCCGGAATGGTCAGCGACTCGCCGAAGATGCCCGACGGTGCGATGATGGTCGACACCCGGTTCTTCGAGAACAGCCCGCGGGTATAGACGGTGACGGTATCCGACACGTCGTAATGCGCCGCGCCGTACATGTTGTAGCGCTTAAACGGCGTGAAGAAGATGTTGTACGGGCTGAAATTGAAGTCCTGATAGGGCGCGACCAGCAGGTTGCTGCCAGGATTCACCTGCAGCAGGTCGGACTGTCCGTCCAGGCCGAGCGAGGTCGGCACCGAAGTCGGCGAACCGGCGGCGGCGCTACCGGTGGTCGAGCTGATCGTGTTCGACGAGTAGCGGCGATCGCCCTGATAGATGGGATCGGCTTCCTGGTAACCGACGCTGAATACGGCATTGCCGCGGCCATCGTCGAAATTCGCACCGATGGTGACGTCGGCACGGAAGTAGTTGCCGTCGCCGCGCTGCGAAATCTGCTGGCTGGCCGAGGCATCGACGCCGGAGAAGTCCGAGCGGGTGACGAAGTTGACGACGCCCGACACCGCATCCGCGCCGTACGAGGTCGATGCACCGCCGGTCAGGACGTCCATCCGCTCCAGCAGGGCGAGCGGAATGTTGTTGAGGTCGGTCTGGCCGCTGAGCCCCGCTGTCGCGATGCGCTTGCCATCGATCAGGACGAGGTTTCGGTTCGAACCGAGGTTGCGCAGGTTGACGAACGACGCGCCGCCATTGCCGTTATTGACAGCCGTGCCGATGCCGGGCACCGCGCCGGGCAGCTGACGCAGCACTTCCTCGGCGGTGTTGGTCTGACGCAGCGTCAGTTCTTCGCGACCAACGACCGCGACCGGGCTCGACGAGACCAGATTCGGGTTGCGGATCAGCGTACCGGTGACGACGATATCGCCCTGGCTGGACTCGCTGGTGACGGGCGTGCCGTCGGTGTTCGTCTGTTGGGCGGCCGGGTCCTGCGGCACGACCTGCGCCTGACCGGGAGCAGCGAAAATGCCTGCACCCATCAGCAACGTGGACGCCAGCAGGCGTACGCGAGCATTTGTTTTCATAGACTTAACCCCTTTTGTCGGCCTTGTGACCTGACGTTTTCGACCCGGATTTAACCGGGTGCTGCCATTTTATTACAAAGGCGTTAGAGTCGGTTGCAAACCCAAACCCCTGGATTTGGGCCCATATCTTCAGGTTTATCGGGGCTGTGACATAACCGTCACAGAACGTGCATTAAAATTTCATCAAACCCGCCGGAAACGCACGAAGGATACCGAAGTCGATGAAAGTCCAGATCATTTTAGCGGTTTGCCTATCGTCAGCTGCTGCGGCGCAGCGTATCGACGACCGTTCCAGGACGGTTGACGAGTTAACCGCCTGCCGCGAAGTTCGCGGCGATGCAGCACGATTGCGCTGCTATGATCGTGCGGCGGACGTGCTGGCGAATGCACGGGCATCCGGCGACCTGATGGTGCTGGACAGGAAAACGGTCGTGGCGCGCAAGCAACAACGCTTCGGGCTGACCACCCCGACCGGCGAGATGTTCGGCGGTGGCGCGTCCGACGATGCGACCGCGGTGCGCCAACTCGACAGCAAGATCGTCGCCATTGCCCCGGCCAAGGCCTATGGCCGCTTCGATATCCAATTGGCCAACGGTTCGGTGTGGCAGACGCTGGAAGTGCTATCCTTCCCGCCCAAGCCAGGCACCGGGGTAACGGTCAAGGAAGCGGCTATGGGCGGCTATCGTCTATCGATCGCAGGCGAGCGTTCGGTCCTGACCAAACGGATTCGCTAGCGGCACCCGCCTTCCTCGGCGATCCATCACCGCATCGGCCCCGTCACCAGTAGCGGATCGAGCTTGCGCCCGCGCCATTGCAGGCTCCAGTGCAGGTGCGGCCCCGTCGCGCGGCCGGTCGCGCCGACCGCGCCGATCGGTTGGCCCTGGCGGATGTGATCGCCGACGCGGACGTCGATGCGCGACAGGTGCAGAAAGGCGCTGTTGAGTCCCTGGCCGTGGTCGAGCATCAGCAGATGCCCCTCCAGCGTGAAGGGCTGGTCCGCCGCCAGGATCACCACGCCATCGGCGGGCGCGCGGACGATGGTGCCGGTGGTCGCGGCGACATCGGTGCCGGAGTGATAGCTGCCCGGCTCGCCGCGATAGACGCGCTGCGCGCCGAACAGGCCCGAGATGCGCCCGGTCAGCGGCCATTGCAGGGTCTGGCGCCAGCCATCCGCACCCGTCGCCTGCGCGCGGGCCGCGCGGATTTGTGCCAGTTCGGGAGGGCGCAGCCGTTGGAACTCGGGATCGGGCACAGGATATTTGGGCAACCGATCCAGCCGCTCGATCCGCCAGGCGCGTGGTGCGATGGCGAGCGGCTGGCGCACCTGTCTCCCGTCGCGCAGAGTCGCGACCAGTTCGGCCGAGGGTCCGGCATCGCGATCGAACCCGGCCAGGAACGCGCCATCGGGGGCGAGCGGGATCGCTTCGCCGTTCAGCGTCACCGATACCGCACCGGCGGGGGCCTGCCCCCGTATCAAGCCCCCTTGGCTGAGTTCCCCGGTCCAGCGGAACGGGGTAAGCGGCACGGCAGGCGGAGCAGCGGGCGCGGCGGCGGATTGCGGCGCGAAGGTTGCAACCGGAGTCGATACGAGCCCGCTCGGCGCGACGCATCCGGCCAGCAGCAGCGCCATCCCTCCGCCGCCCAGCCTCATTGCGGGCTGAGCACCTTGGCGGTCGCCTCCGCATCGGCATAGGCTTCCTGCCGCGCCGCGCTCCAATATTTCAGGTCTTCCAGCGGAATGCGCCGCCCGGTCACCGCGCAGACGACATGGTCGCCGGGCGCCAGCACACGAAAGCCGTTGGCCATATAGTGCAGCCGCGCGGGGCGATCGGTATTCGACATCAACATATTGGCTCTTTCGAAGGCATCAGAGAAGCGTCGGCTGGTCGGCCTTGGGCTCCCGCTTGGGCTTGTCATAGGTTTTGGGTGCGGGGCGCTCAACCCCGGCCTTCTCCACCGCCACATCGACCGTGCCGTCGCGGAAGCGCAGGGTCAGCGTGTCCGCCGCCCGCGCCGCATCCGCCGAGGACAGGGTCGCGCCGCCCGGTCGCGCGGTGATGCGGGCATAGCCGCGCTCCAGGATGCGGTCGGGGTTGAGCGACTGGACCAGCCGCCAGGTCGCGGCCAGCCGGTCGCGCCCGCGCTCGACCTGCCGTTCGAGGATTGCGGGGCGCAGCGCCGCGCCCGCCCGGTCCAGCCCGCCGCGCGCCAGCGTGACCCGCCGCTCCAAGCCCCGGTCCAGCCGCGCGCCCGCTTCATCCGCCCGCTGGCGCTGCGGCCCCAGCAACTGGTCGCGCTTGGGCAGCAGCCGCGCCATCGCGTCCAGCCGTTCGCGACCGCGCTCGACATAGCGGCGCGCGCAACGCTCGGTGCGCTGGCGATGGCTGGCGACGGTCAGGCGCAGATCGGCGAGCACCGGCACCGCGATCTCCGCCGCCGCCGTGGGTGTGGGCGCGCGCAGGTCGGCGGCATAGTCGCACAGCGTCGTGTCGGTCTCATGCCCCACCGCCGAGATGATCGGGATGGAGCATTCGGCGACCGCGCGGACCACGATCTCCTCGTTGAAGGACCACAAGTCCTCGATCGAGCCGCCGCCGCGCGCGACGATCACCAGATCCGGGCGCGGCACCGGCCCGCCCGGCGCAATCGCGTCGAAGCCCTGGATCGCGGCGGCGACCTCCCTGGCCGATCCCTCGCCCTGCACCTTGACCGGCCAGACGATGACATGGGTCGGGCAGCGATCCTCCAGCCGGTGGAGGATGTCGCGAATGACCGCACCCGTAGGCGAGGTGACGACGCCGATGACAGGCGGCATGAAGGGCAACGGCTTTTTCCGATCCCGGTCGAACAACCCCTCGCCCGCCAGCTTGGCCTTCAGCTTTTCGAGCAACGCCATCAGCGCGCCCGCGCCCGCCAACTCCATCCGCTCGACGACGATCTGGTATTTGGACCGGCCGGGGAAAGTGGTCAGGCGACCGGTGGCGATCACCTCCACCCCGTCCTGCGGCTGGAAGGGCAGCGTGTTGGCCGCGCCCTTCCACATCACCGCGTCGATGACCGCATTCTCGTCCTTCAGGCTCATATAGACATGGCCCGAGGTCGCGCGCTTATAGCCGGAAATCTCGCCGCGCAGGCGGACATGGCCGAATTCGCCCTCCACCATCCGCTTCAGCTTCAGGCTGAGTTCGCCGACCGATAGCGCGAGCGCGTTGTCGCCGGCGATCTCCTCGGCTACCAGCCTCGCACTTTCGTCATAGGGATAAGGATCGGGCATGAACGTCCTGTTGCTGGGATCGGGTGGCCGCGAACATGCGCTGGCATGGAAGCTGGCACAGTCGAACGGGTTAGATACGCTCTACGCCGCGCCCGGCAACCCCGGTATCGCGAACCACGCGACGTGCGTGGCCTTGAACGCGACCGATCACGCCGCCGTGGTGGCGTTCGTGAAGGACCGCGATATCGGCCTGGTCGTGGTCGGCCCCGAAGCGCCTTTGGTCGATGGTCTCGCCGATTCGCTGCGCGCCGAGGGCGTGCCGGTGTTCGGGCCCGGCAAGGCCGCCGCGCAACTGGAGGGGTCGAAGGGCTTCACCAAGGATCTGTGCCGCCGCGCCGACATCCCGACCGCCGGTTATGTCCGCGTGAACACGCTGGAGGAGGCGCAGGCCGCGCTCGCCACGACCTTCGGCCTGCCGGTGGTCATCAAGGCCGATGGACTGGCGGCGGGCAAGGGCGTGACGGTCGCCTTCACCAAGGCCGAGGCCGAGGCGGCGATCAACGACCTGTTCTCCGTTCCCGGTGCCGAAGTGGTGATCGAGGAGTTTCTGGATGGCGAAGAGGCCAGCCTCTTCGTCCTGACGGATGGCGAGGCTCTGCTCCCCTTCGGCTCGGCACAGGATCACAAGCGCGTCGGCGATGGCGATACCGGCCCCAATACCGGCGGCATGGGCGCGTACAGCCCCGCTCGCGTGCTGACGCCCGAACTGGAGCAACAGGCGATCGACCGGATCGTGCGGCCCACCGTGGACACGTTGCGCGCCGAGGGGACGCCCTTTTCCGGTGTGCTCTATGCCGGGCTGATGCTGACCGAGCAGGGGCCCAAACTGATCGAATATAATGCCCGCTTCGGCGATCCCGAATGCCAGGTGCTGATGCTGCGGTTCCAAGGCGATCTGCTGGCGGTGATGCTGGCGGTGGCGGAGGGGCGACTGGCCGAACTGCCCGCCCCCGCTTTCTCGGACGATCCGGCGCTGACCGTGGTGATGGCGGCGGCGGGCTATCCCGGTACGCCCAAGTCGGGCGGCAGCATCGACGCGATCGACGCCGCCGAGGCGACCGGCGCGGTGGTGTTCCAGGCGGGGACCCGGATGGACGGCGATCGGCTGGTCGCCAGCGGCGGCCGGGTGCTGGCCGTCACCGCCAGCGCCGCCACCGTGGGCGAGGCGCAGGCCGCCGCGTACCGCGCGGTCGACGCGATCCGCTTTCCCGATGGCTTTTGCCGCCGCGATATCGGCTGGCGCGAGATGGCGCGCGAAGCGGACGCAACGGGAACCGCAGTGTAACTCCGTCGATTGGGCTCGCGATCGGGGCGATGGGACAATAGGGTGATGCGATGAACGACACGACGGCAGCAACTGGGGGGGCCGCATCGGCTGAAAGCCTGATCCCCGATGGCGTGGCGACGATCACGACGATTCACTTCGCCCTGCTCGCCATCGTCGCACTGGCGGCGATCGCGGTCATCATCATCGGCATGCGACTGAAGCGTCGCCGCACCCATGCCGCACGGCAGGTGGAGGAGAATGCCCAGGATGCGGGCATGACCGTCCGCGCCCCCGATTCCGCGCCCTTGAGCGAAGCCGCGCTGACCCAGCCCAAGGCGGCACCCGCGCCCGCCCCGGTTCCGTCACCCGCCGCACCGCCGGTCATGCCCGCCCCCGCCGTGCCGGAGGAACCCGTCGCCGCGCCGGAACCGCTGAGCGACGAACCGGTCGCGGCCGCCGCGCCGATGTCCGCCAGTCCGGCGGCGGAGGCCGCTCCCACCGCCGCCGCTTCTGCCGAGCGCCCCCAGGATCAGCCGATCACGCTGCTGAAGGGCCTTGGCCCCAAGCTGACCCAGAAGCTGGCCGAACATGGCATCACCACGGTCGGCGACATGGCGGCGCTCAGCGACCAGCAGGCACAGGCCCTGGATGCGCAGCTCGGGCCGTTCTCGGGCCGCATGGCGCGCGACCGCTGGCTGGAACAGGCGCGTTTGCTGGCGGCGGGTGACCGGGCCGGGTTCGAGGCGGTGTTCGGGCGTCTCTGACGGAACAGGCACCGTCCCGACCGGTTGAGGCGCGATGACGACGCTCGATCCCCAGACCACCGCGCTGATCCTCATCGACCTGCAACAGGGCATCGTCCCCCATGCCGGGGGGCCACGCTCGGGTGAGGAAGTGGTGCGGACCGCCAGGATGCTGGCCGACCGGTTCCGCGCGGCCGGCGCGCTGGTGGTGCTGGTCCATGTCGGCTTCACGGCCGAAGCCATGCCCAGCCAGAATGTCGACCGCCCCAGCCTGCCCGCCCAGGGCACGCCGCCGGACTTCAGCGAACTGGTCCCCGATCTGCGTCAGCCCGGCGATATCGTGGTGCTCAAGCATCATTGGGGTGCGTTCACCGGCACCGACCTGGACCTGCAATTGCGGCGGCGGGGCGTTCGGACCGTGGTGATCGCGGGCATCTCCACAAATATGGGCGTCGAGTCGACCGCCCGCTCGGCGTGGGAACTGTCCTATGATGTGGTCATCGCCGAGGACGCCTGCGCCTCGCGCTCGGCGGAACTGCATGCGTTCGCGATCGCGCAGATCTTCCCACTGATCGCGCGGGTGGTGGCATCGGGGGATATCGCGCTAGACGGTTGAGGGTGCGTGTCGGGGCGGCATGGTGTCCCGGTCCAGGGGCCATCGCTTGCGAACCGCCGGCCCGATCGTCTCGACCCGGTCGGTCCAGATCAGGCCATCGAAGCCGGTCGGCACACGCGCAAGGTCCTCGATACGGTCCAGCCGGGTGAAATCGTTCGCGCCCAGCCCGAAGACCGACCCGATCAGCATCACGTCGACGTGCGCCTTCGCCATGCGCCCGAGAAACCGGTTGGGCCAGCCCCAGGCCAGCGCGCGAGTATTCATCGCGACGATGATCGTGCCGTCGCGGCACGCCTGCGGGACATAACCGGTCCACCCGAGCGCGGCATATGTCAGGGTGCATTTCGCGGCCCGTCGATCATGGATAACGGGAACGTCGGGACGCAGTGCCTTCGCCGCCATCGTGGCCGGGGTGTCCGCGAACAAGGCGATGCGGCTCCATGCATCGGGATGCCGCTTGTCGATATAGGATACCAGGTTCGGACCGGCGGACCGACCGTCCTTCATCTGCACCAGGAAGCGCTGCGCCGGGAATGTGCGTAGCGCTTCGTCCAGGGTAGTCATCAGTCCCCGACCGGCACCCCGAAGCGGATAGGTTTTGCCGCCGTCCGCCGTATAGCCATAGCCGACATCCAACGCCTTCATCCGATCGAAGGGCGTCTTGCCGACAAGTCCCGCTCCGTCCGTGCGGCACTCCAGCCCGATATCATGGAACAGGATGAATTCGCCGTCCGCCGTTTCGCGTACATCCACCTCGACGATATCCGCGCCCGCATCGATGGCTGCGCGGATGGAGGGCAGCGTATTTTCGATAAGCCGGGTGATGCGGCGGCAGGATATGCCCCGCCTTGCAGGCATTGGGATCGTCGGAGTTTCCGTCGAAAAGCTGATGAACGCCACGCTGCGCAACGACGATGGGTCGCCCCATGGGCGGACTGGCGATCCAGGAGGCGTTCGCCAAATAGATCGACGCCAGAATCACACCGACACCCCATGCGGCAAGAAAACGACGTTTCATGCGCCCCCCCTACAGGCCCATCATCGACCGCCGGAACGGCCAGCCGGAATCGGTCTCTTGCCTTACGCCTCGCTGACCAGCAGCTTGTCGATCCGCCGCCCGTCGAGATCGACCACCTCGAAGCGCCAGCCCTGTTCGACGAAGCTTTCCCCCTCGCCCGGCAAATGGCGGAACACCGCCAGCGCCAGCCCCGCGACGGTCGCGTAATCGCGGTCGTCGGGCAGGTCGATGCCCAGCCGGTCGGCCAGCGCATCCGCCGCCATGGTGCCTGCGACCAGCAGCGATCCGTCGTCGCGCTCGACCACGGAGGGCGCCTCGCCCGGATCGGCGTCGGAGGCGAATTCGCCAGCGATCGCGGCCAGCAGGTCGGACGGGGTCACGATCCCTTCGAAATGGCCGTACTCGTCGTGGATCAGCGCCATCGGCACTTCCGCCTGGCGCAGCGCCAGCAGCACGTCCATCGCGTCGATCCGGTCGATGACGACGGGGGCCTTGCGCATCAGATGCTTCAGGTCGAGCGGATCGCCCCGGAACAGCGCCATGGCGATGTCGCGCGCCTGCACCACGCCGACCACCGCGTCGATCGAGCCCTCCCCCACCGGCAGGCGGGTGCGCGGGCTTTCCAGCAGCTTGGCGCGAATCGCCTCGTCGCCCAGCGTACAGTCGAGCCAGTCGATCTCGGTCCGCGGCGTCATCACCTCACGCACCGGCCGATCGGCCAGCCGCACGACGCCCGAGATGATCGAGCGCTCATGCTCCTCGATCACGCCGGACTTGGAGGCCTCGGCGACGATCAGGTGCAGTTCCTCGGCGGTCACCTGATCCTCATTGTCGCGGTTCAGGCGCAGCAGCTTGAAGATCACCCCGCTGGTCGAATCGAGCAGCCAGACGATCGGCGCGGTCCCGACCGCCAGCCAGCGCATGGGGACGGCGACAAAGGCTGCGATCGGCTCCGGCTTGCGCAGCGCGAACTGCTTGGGCACCAGCTCGCCCAGGATCAGCGAGGCATAGGTGGTCAGGCCGATGACCAGCGCGAAGCCCAGCGTCGCGGCGGTCGCGGCTGGCACGCCCAGCGCCTCCAGCCGGGCGGCCGTCGGCGTGCCCAGGCTCGCGCCCGAATAGGCGCCCGCGATGATCCCGGTCAGGGTGATGCCGATCTGCACGGTCGAGAGGAACTTGCCCGGATCGGCCGCCAGGGTAAGGGCTGCCTGCGCGCCCTTGCGGCCGTTGCGCGCCATCGCCTCCAGACGGGCGCGACGGGACGACACGATCGCCAGCTCGCTCATCGCGAATACCCCGTTCAACGCGACAAGCGCGAGGATGATGAGGACGTCGATCCACGGAAAGGGGGGCAGCGGTGCCATCGTTATGGGGTGCTCATAGCGGGCCGGACAGGGTTTCGACAACTCCCGTCGTCATGTTCCGTTCAGATCGCCTGCGGAACAAGCGCGATCGGGTTCGCGTTTCGGGGTATGAGACGCGACAAACTAACAAGGGTTATCCGCATGAAGACCTCCGCCAAATTCCTCGCCGCCGCCGCGCTGTCGGCGCTGGTCGCCACCTCGGCCTGCACGACCGATCCTGAAACGGGCCAGCAGCGCCTGTCCAAGGCCGCGATCGGCGGCATCGGCGGTGCGGTGGGCGGCTATCTGCTGGGTGATCTGGTCGGCGGGCGGCGCGACCGGACCGAGAAGATCCTGGGCGCCGGCATCGGCGGCCTGGCCGGGGCCGGGATCGGCGCATACATGGACAAGCAGGAGCGAGACCTGCGCGCGCGGACCGCGGGCACCGATGTGCAGGTGGTCCGCCAGGGCGACGACCTGCTGCTGAACCTGCCCTCGGGCATCACCTTCGCGTACAACTCGTCGCAGGTGCAGCCGCAGTTCCGCCAGACGCTGGACCAGGTCGCCGACATTCTGTCGCAATATAAGCAGACCTATATCGACGTGTACGGCCATACCGATTCGACCGGCAGCGATGCGTATAACCAGCGCCTGTCGGAACAGCGCGCGGTGTCGGTCGCCGACTATCTCGCCTCGCGCGGGGTGCAGCCCGCCCGCATCGGCACGCGCGGCTTCGGCAAGTCGCAGCCCATCGCCTCCAACGACACCGAGGAAGGCCGCGCCGCCAACCGCCGCGTCGAGATCAAGATCGTGCCGATCCGCGAGGGCGATCTGCGCTGATCGCCACGCCTTGAAATCGAACGAAGGGGCTCGGACGGGATGCCGTCCGGGCCCTTTTTCGCGATCGAGACCGTGTCGCTGTCAGACCCCTTTGCAAATCCTGACAGAGCCGAAACCCTCATCGGTCGAGGGCAACTCGAACTGCCCCGCAACCGACCGGATGGCGGAAACCGGCACGATCCTGTCGGGCGACCGGCACGCATTGCGTTCGATCGCGACGGCCAATGGCGTATCGATGAACACCGCGTCGATGGCGGCTCCGAACCGTCTGGCGATGGCGATGATCTTCGCCCGATGACGAACGCCCGGCAGCGCCGCATCGTAATAGATGACGCCCGGACATGGGGGCCGGGCGGCGATCCAGCTCGTCTTTCCCGCCCCTTGCACCCCACAGACCAGAACGACCCGCACCGGACCTGCGTGCTGCATGATCGCTTGCTCCAACGCCCGGTAGGACTGATCCCAAGCCGCCTCGCCCCGTTCGGGCGTCCAGACACGGCCCTGCGCGGTTTCCAGAAAGTCATCGGGATTGATGCTCACCGATCGGGACGGAGCGCCATCGACCATGGCTTCGTCACGCAATGGCTTCGACATCGTCCGTCCTCCTATCGCCGTTCCGCGAAGAAATTCCGGAGCAAGTCAGCCGCCTCGGCCTCCCCCATGCCGGTATAGAGCTCCGGGCGATGGTGACAGGTGGGCTGCGTGAAGAAGCGCGGTCCGTGCTCCACCGCGCCGCCTTTGGGGTCGCTGGCGGCATAGTAAAGCCGGGCGATCCGGGCCTGGGCGATGGCCCCCGCGCACATCGCGCACGGCTCCAGCGTCACCCAAAGATCGCAATCCTCCAGCCGGTCGCGACCGAGTCGAGCGGCGGCCTCGCGAATCGCCTGGATCTCGGCATGGGCGGTGGGGTCGTTCAGACGGCGTGGCGCATTGGCGGCGACCGCCACGATCGCCCCTTCCCGCACCACCACCGCGCCGACCGGGACTTCGCCCAGCGCCGCCGCCTGGGCAGCGGCGTCGAGCGCGGCGCGCATCGGGGCGGGGAGCGGGAACATCGCCCCTCCCTGCCCCGCGTCCGTCACGCGGACAAGGGTAGATGAGCGATTCGCTTACTGGGCGTTATCGGCGGGCTTTTCGACCGAGACGGTGGGCACGTCGACGGTCTTCTGGGTCGTGCCGACCGACACCTTGGGCCCTTCAGCGCGGAAGGCCGGGGCCTGGACGACGGCGGGGCGGGTCTGGTCGATGCTGATCCAGCCCATCGCCATGGCACCCGCCGCCAGGAGAAGGACGATGCCGATAAGGACAAGAAAGGCGCGCATGGCTCTGGCTCCAACAGGGTCGTGACCGTAACAACGCACCTTCCGACGACGCGGTTGCACGAGGGCAAGCGGGGAATCGGTTGACGTGCCCGCCGGGACGGGGTATCGGCGCGGCCTTTCCGGGCACTGCCTGAAACCAGGATAACGATCATGTCGCGCATTTGCGAGCTGACCGGCAAGGGCCGGCAGGTGGGCAACAATGTTTCCCACGCCAACAACAAGACCAAGCGGACGTTCCTGCCGAACCTGCAGAACGTGACGCTGATTTCCGATTCGCTGGAGAAGAGCGTGCGTCTGCGCGTCTCGACCCATGGCCTGCGTTCGGTCGAGCATAATGGCGGCCTGGACAACTGGCTGGTCAAGACCTCGGACGATCAGCTTTCGCTTCGCGTCCGTCGCCTGAAGCGCGATGTCGTGAAGAAGCTGGCCGCCGCCAAGACCGAAGCCGCCGCCGCGTAATTCGCGGACGACCGGTTGACGGGTTGAAGCCCGCCGCTCTTCGGAGCGGCGGGTTTTCGTCGTTAGGTTTTTGGGGGTGTGGGGCTTGTGCGGGGCGTGGTCTTCGACTTCGCTCAGGCTGATCGGGGTTCGGGGATCGGAATTTCTACCGACATCCGTTCAGCCTGAGCGAAGTCGAAGGCCAAGGGAAACCCTGACCCGAATCACCGCCCCG
Source organism: Sphingomonas sp. SORGH_AS_0879 (assembly GCF_030819175.1). NCBI lineage: Bacteria > Pseudomonadati > Pseudomonadota > Alphaproteobacteria > Sphingomonadales > Sphingomonadaceae > Sphingomonas > Sphingomonas sp. SORGH_AS_0879. The sequence continues at coordinate 447,116 of NZ_JAUTBJ010000002.1, read as the reverse complement.
CGAACCGCCGATCCAATCGGAATTTCAGCAGATAGCTGCGCTCCAGCAGCGTCTGGTTATCGTCCGACACCAGCCACAGGATCGTCTCCCCCGCTTCCCGGGTCACCGCCACGCCCTCGAAATTGTCGTGGATCAGCGGCGCGTCGAGTTCGGCGAGCAATTGCCCCCGCGCCGTCCTGCCCGGCGCAACCTCGGCGGCGGGGACGAGCATGATCCGGTTCGAAAAGCGGAACGGCAGGCGGAATCGCCGCTCGACGACGATCAGCGACCCATCGGGCAGCGCGGCGGCGTCCGCGACATCGTGATAGGGGGATACCCGATAGGCGAAGGACCGGGGCCGGTGGCGGAGCGGATCGCCCGCGAAGATCAGCCCCTGGCGGCTCCAGCGCCGCGTCTCTTCGCTACCCCGCCAGCGCGGACGGTCGATCTTCGCCTCTTCGGAAATGGTGACGAATCGGCCATCGGGCATCCGCACGAGCGACTCGGGCCCGCCATTGCCCGGCCAGTCCGCCATGGCCGGGGGCGCGACATAACCCTCCGCCCGCGTGAAGTCGGGGGCGTAGCGCCAGATCTGGTTGAAATTCTCGAACCCCACCCACAGCGTGCCAGTGGTCGGATCGACCGCCAGCGACTCGCTGTCGCGGTCCGATTTCAGCCACCCGGTCGCGGGCCCCGACGGCAGATTGTCGAAGCGCAGCCCGTGCGGCTTCCAGTCCGCCCCCATGGCGAAGCGGACGATATTGCCCCCGTCGCTGAGCAGCATGAAATGCTCCCCCGATACGGTCAGCGACGAAAAGCCGCCGAACGCCGGAGAGCGACCGGTCAATTCGACCCCGCCCAGATAAGTCAGCGCCCCGAGGCGGTGCCGCGTCGGATCACGCGGGTCCAGCGCCACCCGCCGCGCATCCATCTGCGGCGCGCCTTCATAGAGGGCCAGCCGATCACGCCCCGCCCATCCCGGCACGAAAGCCAGTATCATCAGGCAGGAAAGCAGGATGCGCATGGCGCCTCATACGCGCTGCGGCGCAGCACGACAGCCTGATTCGCTTTGGGCATGCGACCGTATCGCTGCCTTAACGAAAGATAACGACGGCATTCAGGAAGCGCTCAATCCGAATCGCCCATTACCGGGTCAACGACGACGGACGGGACCGTCGATCGAGAAGTTTCGGGAGTGAGACGATGATGAAGACCCTGACCCTGGCCGCGACCACGCTGGCGATGCTCGGCGGCGCCGTCCTGCCCGCCACCGCCGCGGACGCGCACCGGTATCGGCGGGCGCATCATGCCGATCGCTATGATCGCGGCTATCGCGACGGGGCGGCGGCGGAATATCGCGACAGCAAGTGCCGCCGCTCGGGCACGACGGGCACCATCGTCGGCGCGGTCGCGGGTGGCCTGCTGGGTCGCACCATCGACACGCGCGGCGACCGGACGCTGGGCACTTTGATCGGCGGCGGCGCGGGCGCGCTGGCAGGCCGCGCGATCGAGCGGTCCGGCCGCCCCGGCTATTGCCGCTAAACGGTTAGGGCGGGCGGGCCTGTATCCTGCCCACCCGCCCCAGTCTTCCTCGCGTAGCGTATTGAGGACGGAACGCCGATCTCCCCCACCGGAGGTCGGCGTTCTTGTTGAAGGCATGATATTCCTCCCCTGCAAGGGAAGGAAAGCCAGCCCGCGCTTTTAATACATATGCTGGCCGCCGTTGATCGACAGGGTCGAACCGGTCACGAAGCCCGCCTCGTCCGAGCAGAGGAAGGCGACGCCGCGTGCGATCTCATGCGCCTGGCCCAGGCGGCCGACGGGGATCTTGGCGACGATCTTCTCCAGCACATCGGCGGGGACGGCGGCGACCATGTCGGTGTCGATATAGCCCGGCGCGATCGCGTTGACGGTCACGCCGAATCGCGCGCCCTCCTGCGCCAGCGCCTTGGTGAAGCCATGGATACCCGACTTGGCGGCGGCATAATTGACCTGACCATATTGGCCAGCCTGGCCGTTGATCGAGCCGATATTGACGATGCGTCCCCATTTGCGCTCGCGCATGCCGGGGAACGCCGCCTTGGCCATGTTGAAGCAACCGCCAAGGTTGGTGTCCATGACCTCTTTCCACATCTGGTAGGTCATCTTGAGCAGTGTCCCGTCACGGGTGATGCCCGCATTGTTGACGACGATGTCGACCGGCCCCAGTTCCTCGGCGACCTGCGCGACGCCCGCCTGGACCGCGTCATGATCGGCGACGTCCCATTTATAGGCCTTGATGCCGGTGCGCTCCGAAAACGCCCGGGCGCGTTCGTCATTGCCCGCATAATTGGCGGCGACGGTGACGCCTGCCTCCTTCAAGGCCAGGCTGATCGCCTCGCCGATACCGCGCGTACCACCCGTCACAATCGCGACCCGTGCCATTCAACCTCTCCCATTTTCAGATTGTGGCATAAAATGGGCACGCGCCATCCGCAATGCCCAGGCCGGACCGAAATGGAATATTACGTTACGGCAACCAGCCCTGAAGCTCGCGTTCGATCAATCCGCGCAGCATCGCGACCCCGACCGCGCTATCGTTGAGGCAGGGAAGATAGGCGAAATGGGTGCCGCCCGCGCCTTCGAAGCTCTCGCGGCCCCGGATCGCCAGTTCCTCCAGCGTCTCGATGCAATCCGCCGAAAAGCCCGGCGCGAGGATCGCCACCTTGCGGATGCCGCGCGCAGGCAGCGCCTCCAGCGTCACGTCGGTCGCGGGTTCCAGCCACTTGGCCCGCCCGAATCGCGACTGGAAGGCGACCAGCAACTCGCGGCCCTTCAGCGTGTCGGCCATCGCGTCCGCCAGCAGGCGCGCGGTCTTGCGGCAATGACAATGATAGGGGTCGCCCAGTTCCAGCGTCCGCTGCGGCATGCCGTGGAAGCTGGCGACGATCGCCTCGGGCTCGAAGTCCAGCGTGGCGAGTTGCGTCTCCACCTGGGTCTTCAGCGCGTCGATATAGAGCGGATCGTCATAATAGGGCGGCAACGTCCGGATCGCGGGCTGCCAGCGCATCGTGGCCAGATGCGCGAAGGCGCGATCGTTGGCTGTCGCGGTCGTCGCCGCGCAATATTGCGGATAGAGCGGGGCGAGCAGGATTCGCTCGCATCCCGCATCCTTCATCGCCTGCACCCGCTCGGCGATGGCGGGGCGGCCATAGCGCATCGCCCAGTCGACCATGACGCCCGGCCCGAACGCATCTTTGAGCGCCACCGCCTGCGCCCGCGTGATCGCCGCCAGCGGCGAGCCGTCGTCGGACCATACCAGCGAATAGGCGTGCGCCGACTTCTTGGGCCGGGTGTTCAGGATGATGCCGCGCAGGATCGGTTGCCAGAGCAGCGCCGGAATCTCGATCACCCGCCGGTCGGACAGGAATTCGCGCAGATAGCGCTTCACCGCGCGCGGCTCGGGCGCGTCGGGCGTGCCCAGGTTCATCAGGAGCACGCCGATCTTCGGGCGCGGCACGGGGACATGATCGGGGGGCAGCATCAGGCGGACAACTCCATCGGCAGGCTTCGTATCCGTGGGAAGCCGGGCAGGGTGGCGAGCGCATTGGCGATGGCGGGCGCGACCGGCGGCACCGCCACCTCCCCCACCCCGCCCGGCGCTTCGTCGGAGGCGATGAGTTCGACCGTGATGTCGGGCGTATCCGCCAGACGCGGCAGCCGGAGCGCGCCCAGCCGCACCGGCTCGGCCAGTCCGCGCGCAAAGCCGATATCCGCGCCGAACAGATGGGCGAGCCCGAACAGCAATCCCCCCTCGATCTGCTGGCGGACCAGATCGGGGTTCACCACCCGCCCGCAATCGACGGCGGCGACCAGCCGGTCGACCACCGGCCGGCCGCCCTCGCCCCGATGCGCCTCGGCGAGCACCGCGACATGGCTGCCGCGAAAGCCGTGCGCCGCGACACCCTGCCCGCTGCCCGCACCCCCGCCTTCCCACCCGCCCAAAGAGGCGGCGGTGGACAGGCAACGCGCCAGAAGGGGCTCCCCGCCCAGCATCCCGATCCGCCACGCCAGCGGATCGGCTCCCGCCCGCGCGGCGAGTTCGTCGATGAAGGATTCGCGGGCAAAGACATTGGCGACATGGGTGCCGCCCCGGACATGCCCGGTCGGGATGGGCAGGTCCGCGACATGATGCTGCACCGCCAGCGCGGGAATCACATAGGGCGGCACCGCGCCGCCCATGGCATAGGCGTCGCCCCGTCCCGCTCCCCGCATTCCCCAGCGCGCCGGTCCGCCCGGCATCACCCGCCGCGCGAGATCGGGGCCGGTCGACGGCGTCGCGATCCGGCTGCGCCAGCCGGTGATCCGCCCCTGGTCCACCCGCGCGGTCAGCCGGGCGAGCGCGGGCGCGCGAAAGGCGTCCCGGCGCAGATCGTCGGCGCGCGACCATTGCAGATTGACCGGGCGCTTCAGCTTCGCGGCGATCGTCGCGGCCTGCACCGCCGCCTCGGACTCCAGCGCGACGCCGAAGGAGCCGCCGATCGGCATGGGGTGGACGATCACCCGGTCCGGCGCGATCCCCACCGCCTCCGCCGCCAGCGCGCGGACCTGTGCGGGCACCTGGGTCGGCACCCAAAGTTCCAGCCCACCGTCACGCCACGCCGCCACCGCCGCGCGCGGCTCGATCGCGGCATGGACCCCGACGCCGATCCGATACCGCGCCTCGACCAGCCCGCCGCCCTCCAGCGCCTCGGCCACGTCTCCGCGCGCAAAGGCCAGCCGCCCCTCCTCGCCCAATGCATGGTCGAGGCCCTGCGCGATTCCGGCGCTGTCGACGCCCGGCCCCCGGCTCACGGCCTGCGGAGCCGCCGCGTCCAACCCCTTCTGCGCGATCCACCAGCTCGCGGCGGCGACCGCGACCCATTCGTCGCCCTCGATCACATCGACGACGCCGGTGACCTTCATCGCGGCATCGCGGTCCAGCCGGATCGCCCGCACCTCACCCAGCGGCGCGTGGCGGATCGCGACATGCACCATCTCGGGCAGGCGGATATCGGCGGTGAAATTGGCCGAGCCGTCGATCTTGGCGGGCGAGTCGAGCCGGGGCAGATCCGTCCCCGCCAGCCGCCCCGCGCCCCCGCTGCCCAGCGGCAGGGGTTCGGGCACCGTCTCGCTTACCGCCGCTTCGGCCAGTTCGGCGAAGCGCAACCGCCGCCGCCCATCCGTGATGAAGCCGTCCTTCGCCTCGCACTCGGTCCAGTCCACGCCCCATCGGCGCGCGGCGGCCTGCGCCATCAACGCGCGCGCGGTGGCGGCGGCGGCACGGGCGGGCCCCTCGAACATCCGGATCGTGCTGGAGCCGCCGGTCAGCATCACCGTGTCGCGCCGCAGCCATCCGGTGCGCAAAGCCTCCGGCATCCGGTCGAACGCCCCCTCGAACAGCGAATCGACGCCGACCGGATTGGCGTAGAGCGGATTGATCGGGGCGGGCTCGACCGCGACCGTCCGCCAGTCCGCGCCCAGTTCGTCGGCAACGACCTGGGCCAGTGCGGTGACGACGCCCTGGCCATGCTCGGCCTGCGGCACCGCGACAGTGACGATCCCGTCGCGCCCGATCTTCAGCCATGCGCCGAACGCCTGCTCGCCCGGATTGACGGTCAGATTGGGCCCATAAGCACGCGGCCACAGGCTCCAGGCGACGAGCAACCCGGCCCCGGCACCCCCGCCAATGAGTATGTTGCGCCTGCTGAACTCCATCACGGGCGAGCCTTAACGTCGAAGGCCGGTCAGGCAAGCCGGGGGTTTCGCTGTGTGAAAGCGAGCGGGTCGATCGTTCGAAGGTTTCTGCGCGCGGAGGCGCAGAGGACGCAGAGAGGGGGCAGCCGCACCGCCATCCCGCCCTCTCAATCGGGAGACTTCTTCGCTCAAGATGAGCAGATCGGCCTCGCGGTCGGACCGAACACCTCTGCGCCCTCCGCGCCTCTGCGCGAACCCAAAATCTTCGCGACTTCGCGGCTTCGCGTGAATCCAATTGGGCGACCGTTATCGCGTGGCCTTCGACTTCGCTCAGGCTGAACGGAAGTTGGGATGCACCCTGACTTCGTTCGCGCTGAGCGACGTCGAAGCGCACGTTCCGCCCCCGAACCCATGGTCTTGGTGTTGACGCGCGACCACTCTATGGAAGCCGGTCAGAGATAAGGGAAACGCGCTTGATCCTGCCCATGCTCGCGGCCGCCACCGGCCATATCCGGTTCGAGGATCTGGGGTTGCACCCGGATGTCTTCTCGATCGGCTTCTTCACGCTGCGCTGGTACAGCCTGGCCTATATCACCGGCATCCTGTTCGGCTGGTGGTATCTGGGCAAGATGCTCGACCGGCCCGGCGCGCCGATGTCGCGGGCGCATGCCGACGACCTCGTCTTCTACGCCACGCTGGGCATCATCCTGGGCGGGCGGATCGGCTATGTGATCTTCTACGCGCCCGAGATGTTCCTGCACCCGCTGCACATCGTCCGGCTGTGGGATGGCGGGATGAGCTTTCACGGCGGCGCGGTGGGGACCGGGGTCGGCGTCATCCTGTTCGCGCGCAAGCACAAGCTCAACTGGCTGCGCATCCTCGACTATCTGGTCTGCACCGCGCCGGTCGGTCTGTTCCTGGGGCGGCTGGCCAATTTCGTGAACGGCGAGCTGTGGGGCAAGCCGTCGGACGTGCCCTGGGCGATCGTCTTCCCGCGCACGGTGCCCTTCGGCCTGCCCGATCCGGCACGCCATCCCAGTCAGTTGTACGAAGCGGGGCTGGAGGGCCTTGTCCTCTTCGCGGTGATGAGCTTCGCCTTTTGGCGCACAAAGTCGCGCTACGATCCGGGCAAGCTGTCGGGGCTGTTCCTGCTCGGCTATGGCATCGCGCGCTTCATCGTGGAGTTCTTCCGCGAACCCGATCAGCAGTTGCGCGCCTTCGCGCAGATGACCGGGCTGCATATGGGCCAGTGGCTGTGCGTGCCGATGATCCTGGGCGGGCTGTACCTGATGAACTCGGCCAAGGCGCGGCGCGTGCGGGTGGAGCCGATCGCGGGGGCCGACAGCGTCGCCTGATCCCCTTGCGGCGGCGGGGCATGGACGGCAGAGCGAAGGACATGACCAACCCGTTGATCCCCCCCGCCGATCACAAGCCCGAGCCGGAGGACGCCCTGCCCGAACGGCTCGCCCGCGCCATCGCGCTGGCCGGGCCGATCCCGGTGGCGCAGTTCATGGCCGCCGCCAATGCGCATTATTACGGCACCCGCGATCCGCTGGGCACCGGCGGCGACTTCACGACCAGTCCCGAGATCAGCCAGATGTTCGGCGAACTGGTCGGCCTGTGGTGCGCCGACCTGTGGGACCGCGCCGGGCGGCCCGAGATGCACTGGGTCGAACTCGGGCCGGGACGCGGCACGCTGGCCGCCGATGCCGGGCGGGCCATGGCCAAGGCGGGGTTCACGCCCAGCGTGCATTTCGTCGAGACCAGCGCGACGCTCCGCACCGCGCAGAGCCAGCGCGTGGCCGAGGCGACATGGCATGATTCGGTCGAGACGCTGCCCAACGACCGCCCGCTGATCGTCGTCGCCAATGAATTCTTCGACGCATTGCCCATCCGCCAACTGGTCCGGCGCGGGGACGGCTGGCACGAGCGGCTGGTCGCCGCGCAGGACCTCCTCTTCCTGCCGATCGCGGGGCCGCCGGTCCCGCCCGAGATCATTCCCGAACCACTTCGCGAGGCGGAGGCCGGATCGGTGATCGAGGTGTCCCCCGCCAGCGTCGCGGTGATGCGGACGCTGTCCGCCCGGATCGCCGCGCAGGGGGGCGCCGCGCTGATCGTCGATTACGGCTATGAAGGCCCCGCCATCGCCGACACGTTGCAGGCGGTGCGCGGCCATGCCTATGCCAATCCCTTCGAGCGGCCGGGGGAGCAGGATTTGAGCGCGCATGTCGATTTCACGACGCTGGCCGCCGCCGCGCAAGCCGCCGGGCTCGCCGCCTTCGGTCCCGTCACGCAGCGCGACCTGCTCGGCGCGCTGGGGATCGACCAGCGGACCGCCGCCCTCGCCCGCGCGCATCCGGATCGCGCCGACTCGCTGCTCGCCGATCGCAACCGGTTGATGCAGGACATGGGCACGCTGTTCCGCGCGCTGGCGGTCAGCCGGCCCGACTGGCCCGTGCCGGCGGGGTATGGCGAATGATCGACTATCGCGATGCCCGGCCGGGCGATGGCGAAGCCCTGGCCGCGATGGCGGCGGCGGCGTTCACCGAGACCTTCGGCCATCTCTATCCGCCCGCCGACCTCGCCACCTTTCTGGACGAAGCCTTCGGTCCGCAAGGCCTGCCCCGCCAGATCGGCCATCCCGATTTCACCATCCGCCTCGCGATCGAGGGCGATGCGATCATCGGTTTCGCCAAGCTCGGCCCCGTGGGCTTCCCCGGCGATTGGCCCGAGGATGCGATCGAACTCTATCAGCTCTACGTGAAGGCCAGCCATCTGGGCGCGGGCGTCGGCCCCGCCTTGATGGACTGGGCCATCGCATCGGCCAGGGCGCAGGGGGCCAGCGCGCTCATCCTGTCGGTCTATGTCGACAATCACCGGGCCAAGGCCTTTTACGCCCGCTATGGTTTCGTCGATATCGGCCGATACGACTTCCCGGTCGGCGACACGATCGACGAGGATCGGATCATGAGGCTGTCGCTATGAGCGTCGAGGCGATTCGGACGCCGTTGCTGGAGTCGGCGGCGCATGGCTTTCTCGGGCGGCACGGCGGCGTCTCGGTGGGGATTCACGGCGGGCTGAATGTCGGGCTGGGGTCGGAGGACGATGCCGATGCGGTGGCCAAAAACCGCCGCCTGGCGCGCGACGCCGTGCTGCCCGGCGCACGCCTCGTCACCTGCTACCAAATTCATTCGGCGGAGGCGGTGACGGTACTGACCGCGCCCCAGGACGATAGCCGCCCGCATGGCGATGCGCTGGTGACCGACCGTCCGGGCCTGTTGCTGGGCATATTGACCGCCGATTGCGCGCCGGTGCTTTTCGCCGATCCGCAAGCCGGGGTGGTCGGTGCCGCCCATGCGGGGTGGAAGGGCGCGTTCGGCGGGATCACCGACGCGACGCTGGCCGCAATGGAGGCGCTGGGGGCGCAGCGCGACCGCATCGTCGCCGCGATCGGCCCGTGCATCGCGCGCGCCAGCTATGAGGTGGATGCCGCCTTTCTCCGCCGCTTCGTCGAGGCGTCGCCCGAGAATGAGCGTTTCTTCGCCGATGGCCGCCGCGCCGATCATTACCAGTTCGATCTGGAGGCCTATGTCGCCCACCGCCTGGCCGAAGCCGGGGTCGGTCGCGTCGCCGCGTTGGGCGAGGACACTTATGCACAGGAGGAGCGCTTCTTCAGCTTCCGTCGCGCGACCCATCGCGGCGAACCCTCTTATGGCCGCCAGATTTCGCTGATCGGCCTCGGCTGAGCCTCGCCAAAGCCGTTCGCCGCGCTATCCTTGGGGCATAGCCGCCGACCGAGCGGCACCATGTCCCAAGGAGACCGCAATGCCGACCGAATCCGACCTGACCGGCGTTCCGCCCCAAAACCCGGCGACGACCGATCGCAGCAGCGACGCGACCAGCATCGGCGACCGCAAGCTGAAGCCCGCCCGCCACCCTGATGATGGGGCACGGCTTCGACCCCGTCCTGTCGGAGGGGTCGCTCAAGCCGCCGATCTTCCTGACCTCGACCTTCGTCTTCCCCAACGCCGCGGCGGGCAAGCGCCATTTCGAGGGCGTCACCGGCAAGCGCCCCGGCGGTGCGGACGGCCTGGTCTATTCCCGCTTCAACGGGCCGAATCAGGAAATCCTGGAGGACCGTCTGGCCATCTGGGACGAGGCGGAGGATGCGCTGACCTTCTCCAGCGGCATGGCGGCGATCGCCACCCTGTTCCTGTCGATGGTCCAGCCGGGCGACGTGATCGTCCATTCGGGCCCGCTCTATGCCGCGACCGAAACGCTGATCGGGCGCATCCTGGGCCGGTTCGGGGTGAAGTGGCTCGACTTCCCCGCAGGCGCGACACGTGAGGAAATCGGCGCGGTGCTGCAAAAGGCCGCCGCCATGGGCCGGGTGCCGCTGATCTATCTGGAAAGCCCCGCCAATCCCACCAACGCGCTGGTCGATATCGAGGCGGTGGCGGCGGCGCGCGACGCGGCCTTCGCCGATGCGGCCGAAAAGCCCCCCATCGCGATCGACAACACCTTTCTGGGGCCGCTGTGGCAGCGTCCGCTCAAGCACGGCGCGGACCTGGTCGTCTATTCGCTGACCAAATATGCGGGCGGCCATTCGGATCTGGTCGCGGGCGGCGTGCTGGGGTCGAAGGCGCATATCGCCACCATCCGGTCGATGCGCAACACGATCGGCACCATCTGCGACCCCAACACCGCCTGGATGCTGCTGCGTTCGCTGGAGACGCTGGAACTGCGCATGAGCCGCGCGGGCGAGAATGCCGCCAAGGTCTGCGCCTTCCTCCGCGATCACCCCAAGGTCGAGCGGGTCGGCTATCTCGGCTTTCTCGCCGACACGCCGGGCCTGGAGCGCCAGGCGGATATCTATCGCCGCCACTGCACCGGCGGCGGATCGACCTTCTCGCTCTATCTCAAGGGTGGCGAGGCGGAATCCTTCCGCTTCCTGGACGCATTGCGCATCGCCAAGCTGGCCGTCAGCCTGGGCGGGACCGAGACGCTCGCCAGCCATCCCGCGGCGATGACGCATCTCTCGGTGCCGGACGAGCGCAAGGCGGCGCTGGGGATCACCGACAATCTGGTCCGCATCTCGATCGGGGTCGAGGACGCCGACGACCTGATCGCCGATTGCGAACAGGCGCTGGCGGCGATCTGAAGCTTCGGGGGGACGGCCCGTCCCCCCGATTCAGACGGCGGCGAGCGCGGTATAGAGCCGCGCGGTCAGCCGGCCGAGCGTGGCGCGGAACAGTCCCGGATCGTCCAGCCCCCGCGCCAGCACGACCGCGCCCTGAATCCCGCTGACCACGTCCTGCGCCAGCGCCGTCGCATGACCCTCCGCCACGCCGCCGCGCACCAGCAACGTCTGGAGCGCGCCGATCCAGCGCCGGAAATAGCCCGCGATCCGCTCGGCAAAGGGATCGCGCGTCGCCCCAAGGCCCCAGAACCCGATCAGGCAGGCGCGCCGCCCCGATTCGAAATAGCGATCCACCGCGACCATCATCGCATCGATCCCGGCGCGCGGATCGTCCGCCGCATCCAGGGGAGCGAAGACCGCACCCTCGAACCACGTCGCGACATCGTCGAGCACGGCGGCGGCCATCTCCTGCTTTCCGCCGGGAAAGAAGTGGTAGAGGCTCCCCCGCCCCAGCCCGGTCGCCGTGCCGATCAGCGAGAGGCTGGCCCCCGCATAGCCATATTCGCGGAACACCTCCGCCAGCCCCGGCAGCGCATCGGCGCGCTCGGCGATCAACCGCGCCATGGTTATAGCCCCAGATCGCTCAGCGAGGGATGATCGGCGGGCCGTGCCCCCAGCGACCAATGGAACAGCCGCGCATCCTCCCCGATCGGCAGGTCGTTGATCGACGCGATCCGGCGGCGCATCCGCCCATCCTCGGCGAAATCCCAATTCTCATTGCCATAGGAGCGGAACCACCGGCCCGCATCGTCATGCCATTCATAGGCGAAGCGAACCGCGATCCGCGCGCCCTCCTGCGCCCATAGCTCCTTGATGAGGCGGTAATCCCGCTCCCGCGCCCATTTGCGGCGGAGAAATTGAACGATCTCCTCATGACCGGTGACGAATTCGGCCCGGTTCCGCCATTGGCAGTCGGGGGTGTAAGCCTGTGCCACGCGCTCGGGATCGCAGCTGTTCCAGGCATCCTCCGCCGCGCGGACCTTTTGCGCGGCGGTGTCGGCGGTGAAGGGCGGCAGCGGCGGGCGCATCGTCATGATCCTCTCGACCGATCAAATATCTGTGTATCGATCGGTACAGGCGACCTGCGACGCGGGCAAGTGATCGGGTCAGAGACGCTTGAACATATAGGTCGTTGTGTGGAGGGCCCTGCCATCCGCGTCCCAGGCGTAATCGGGGATTACCCCCGCCACCTCGAAGCCGAGCGAAGCGTAGAGCGACTGGGCCCGATCGCCGCTTCGCGTGTCGAGCGTGACCAGGCTCTTGCCCATCGACCTTGCTCCATCCAGGGCGACGCCCATCAGGCTGCGCCCGATCCCCAACCGCCGGGCCGAGGGATGAACGATCATCTTCGCGATCTCGCAGCGATGGGGCTGGTTGGCGGGCATGGCCGTGAGCAACTGGACCGTGCCGACCAGATCGCCATCGCGTCGGGCTCCGAACATCCGCCGCCGTCCGGCGGACAGTTCCGGCGACACCTGATCGCGCCAGAAGCGGGCGGCCTCCGCGTCGGCCATCGGGGCCAGGAAGCCGATCGCCGCGCCCTCATTCACGCTGTCGGAAAGGATGCCGGTCAGCGATTCGATCCCCTGTTCCACCGCCCCGGCATCGAATTCGGTGATGATGACCGCCATGATCGTCACACCATCGCGATGATGTAGCGGGCGCCCTCCTCCGCCGTTCGGAACGACGAAGCACCTTGGAGGCGATAGCGCACGCAGTCGCCAGGCAAGAGGTCATATCCCAAGCCGTCGACGGTAAGGTTCAGCATCCCCTCCAGCAGAACGAGGTGATGCTCATGGCCCGGAAAGGCGGGACGTTCATAAGCGATATGCTGGTGCGGCTCGATCCGGCCTTCGATCATTTCCAGGGACAGTTGCCCGCTAGGCGGCGACAGGGCCCGGCGGGTGAAGCCCTTTCCCGCATCGCGCCACAGACTTTGGTCGTCATGGCGGATCAGAGGCGGAAAGCCCGGCTCCAACGGGGCGAGTAGGCGCGACAGGGGCATGGCATAGGCGCAGGCCAGCCGCCCCAGCGTTTCGGCGGTCGGGCTAACCTCGGCATTTTCGATTCGCGACAGGGTAGCCCGACTGATCCCGCTCGACGCGGCCAGTTCCTGGAGGCTGAGATTCCGTTCCGTTCGAACAAATCTCAAATGGTCGGCCAAGGCACGATGGGATGATGGCGAATCACTCATATCCGGGATTTAATCCCGATATTGAGATTTGGCTATTGTCGATATTGGCCGGGTTTGTCGCTGTCGGTGACGTCATCTCCTCCATCCCCTGCGCCGACAAACGAAAAGGCCCGGCGTCGCATCGCTGCAACGCCGGGCCCTGTCGCCCGAAAAGGGATGGCTTAATCAGACGAAGGGATCAGCCTTCGTTCTGCAGGTTGACGGCGGCATATTTGCCGCGACGATCGACCTCGATCTCGAACTGCAGGCGGTCGCCCTCGTTCAGCGAGCCCATGCCGGCGCGCTCGACGGCCGAGATGTGCACGAACGCGTCGGGCTGGCCATCGTCGCGCTGAATGAAGCCGAAGCCCTTCATCGCGTTGAAGAACTTGACCGTGCCGGTCGCCTTCTCACCGGTCAGCTGACGCTGCGGAGCGCCGCCGAAGCCGCCAGCGGCACCGCCGCGCGGGCTACGATCACGGTCGCCGCCGAAGCCGCCTTCACGCGGTTCGCGGGGCGCGCGGTCCTGGACCGGGAGCGGCTCGCCCTCGATCTTCAGCTCGGTGGCCGAGATGCGGCCGCCGCGATCGACCAGGGTGAAGCCGAGCGGCTGACCCTCGGCCAGACCGGTCAGGCCCGCCTGCTCGACGGCCGAGATGTGGACGAACACGTCCTCGCCGCCGTCATCGCGCACGACGAAGCCGAAACCCTTCTGCGCGTTGAAGAACTTGACGACCCCGGTGCCTTCGCCAACGACCTGGGGGGGCATGCCGCCACCGCCGCGACCGCCGCCGAAGCCGCCACCGCCGCCGCCACGGAAACCGCCGCCGCCGCCACCGAAGCCGCCGCGGTCACCACCGCCGAAGCCACCACGGTCGCCGCCGAAGCCGCCGCCACCGAAACGGTCGCCGCCGCCGAAGCCGCCACCACCGAAGCGGTCACCGCCGCCGAAGCCGCCGCCACCGAAATCGTCGCTGCCGCCGAAATTGTCCCGCTTGTCGCGACCACGCGTGCCGCGATTGCCCCGGCTACCTCTATCGAAACCCATAAGCCCTGTTCGTCTTCCCGGTTCGCCCGCAAATGCTATCCTCAAGAACCGTGCGCCGGACGAAGAGCGCGGGTCTTTCGGCGCCAAACCTTTTGCGCCTAATTGCCAGTCATAACGCAAGAGCCGACGCATCGCGAACGAAATCTTGCGAATGGCTCTCGCTTCGGCGCGAACGAGGCAGATTGCGTCGGAATTGTGGCCGAAACTCCACAACTTCCCCGAAACCATGATGCACGATCGGCCCCGAGTCGAGCGATCGCGGTTGAGGCTTTCGGCATCGCCCGCTAGGGCGGAGGGCATGACCGTTCATCTGCACGAAGAAGACATTCCCGCCGATCTGTTCGCGCCCGGCGCCTCGATCGCCGTCGATACCGAGACGATGGGCCTGATCACCCCGCGCGACCGGCTGTGCGTCGTCCAATTGTCCGATGGCGGCCCCGACGAGCATCTCGTCCGCTTCGGCCCCGACAGCGACTATGCCGCGCCCCATTTGCGCGCGCTGCTCGCCGATCCGGCGCGGCTGAAGCTCTATCATTTCGGGCGGTTCGATATCGCGGCGATTCGCCACTATCTGGGCGTGGTCGCCGGACCGGTCTATTGCACCAAGATCGCCTCGCGCCTGATCCGCACCTATACCGACCGCCACGGCCTGAAGGAACTGGTCCGCGAACTGCTGGGCGTCGAACTGTCCAAGGCGCAGCAATCCTCCGACTGGGGCGCGCCCGACCTGTCGGACGCGCAGCGCGAATATGCCGCCTCGGACGTGCGCTATCTCCACCGGATGAAGGCGGAACTGGACAAGCGCCTCGTCCGCGAGGGACGGATGGAACTGGCCCAGGCCTGTTTCGACTTCCTGCCCGCGCGGGCCGAACTGGATCTCGCGGGCTGGCCCGAGGTCGATATCTTCGCCCACGCCTGATCCGGCCGGTCCAGGAGCCCCGCCCATGTCCGAGATCGCCGATCGCGTTCGCACCCAACGCCAGCACTGGGCCGCGCCGGGCAGCCGCCACGACCGGTTCGTGACGCTGGCCCGCTGGATGCTGCCCAGCGCGATCGGCGTGCTGACCGCCTTTCTGGTCATGGCGCCGGTCTATTCGTCGAGCGAGGTGTCCTTCGTCCTCGACAAGAAGAAGGTCGAGGTCGCCAAGGAGCGGTTGAAGATCCAGGCCGCGCAATATCGCGGCGTCGACGACAAGGGGCAGCCCTTCTCGCTCGACGCGGGCTCGGCGATCCAGCGGAGTTCGGCCGAACCGGTGGTGCAGCTCAACAAGCTGGCCGCCGCGATCCGCCTGTCGGACGGCCCTGCCACGGTCAGTGCCGATTCGGGCCGCTACGACATGCGGACCGAGCAGGTGAAGCTGGACGGGCCGCTCGATTTCAAATCGGCGGGCGGATACGACCTCCAGACGCATGACGCGACGATCGATCTTCAGCAACGCACGCTGGAATCGGGCGGCGCGGTGACGGGGCGCGTGCCGCAGGGCACGTTCAGCGCCAACAAGCTGCGCGCCAACCTGGAGGATCGCACCGTCCGGCTGGAAGGCAACGCACGCTTGCGCATCGTACCGTAAAGCACGAAATAGCCGATCATGCACAAGTTCTTCGCCGCGACGGCTCCAGCCCTTCTCGTTTTGGCAGCCTCCGCCGCGGCGCAGACCCGGCATGACAGCCGCGCGCCCGTCGATTTCGGCGCGGACGTCATCGAGTTGCAGGACAAGGCGAATCGCGGCGTCCTGTCGGGCAATGTCGTGCTGCGCCAGGCGGAGATGACGCTGACCGCCGCGCGGATGGTCATCCACTATACCGGGCAGGTGATCGGCGGAAAGCCGCAGGTCTCGCGATTCGAGGCGTCGGGCAATGTCGTCGTCAAGCGGCCCAACCAGACCGCGCGGGCCAATTACGGCATTTACGACCTCAACCGCCGGGTCATCACCATGCTGGGCAATGTGACGCTGACCCAGGACGGCAACACCGTGAACGGCGGTCGGCTGACCCTGAACCTCGACACCGGTCGCGCGGTGATCGACGGATCGTCGGTGGCGGGCGGCGCGTCCTCGGGCAATGGCGGCACGGTCACCCGCGCGCCGTCGGGCCGGGTCACGGGCACCTTCTCGGTCCCGAATCGCAACTGACGCGTGACGGACGGCGTGTCCTCGCGCTAACGTCCCGCAACACAGGAAGAGACTGGCCGATGGACATGGACACCCCGATTCGCGAGGCGAGCGACCGCACCAGTCCGGTGGCGGAACCCCCGGTCGCGAACGGGCTCCAGGTCGTCTCGATCGCCAAGAGCTATGACAAGCGCACCGTCCTGACCGATGTGTCGGTGTCGGTCGGGCGCGGCGAGGTGATCGGGCTGCTCGGCCCCAACGGCGCGGGCAAGACGACCTGCTTCTATTCGGTCATGGGGTTGGTGAAGCCCGATTCGGGCCGCATCATGCTCGATGGCGAGGATATCACGGGGCTGCCCATGTATCGCCGCGCGATCCTGGGCCTGGGATATCTGCCGCCAGGAAACCTCGATCTTCCGGGGCCTGTCGATCGAGAAGAACATCCTGACCGTGCTCGAACTCGCCGAGCCCGATCCGGCCGAGCGGGCGCGCAAGCTGGACAAGCTGCTCGAGGAATTCGGCCTCACCCGCCTGCGCGCCGCGCCCGCCATGGCATTGTCGGGGGGAGAGCGTCGCCGGGCCGAGATCGCGCGCGCGCTGGCCGCCGACCCGTCGATCATGCTGCTGGACGAGCCGTTCGCGGGCATCGATCCCATCTCGATCGCCGATATCCGCGATCTGGTGAAGGACCTGAAACGGCGCGATATCGGCGTGCTGATCACCGACCATAATGTCCGCGAGACGCTGGACATCGTCGACCGCGCCTACATCATCTATGACGGCCGCGTGCTGTTCACGGGATCGCCCGAGGAACTGGTCGCCGACGCCAATGTCCGTCGCCTTTATCTGGGCGAGGGCTTTTCGCTCTGATCCGATGACCACGCGCCGCCGCTCCATTTTCCTCGATGGTCCCGGCGCGAACCGGAGCGCGGCGGCATGAGCCTGTCCCCGCGTCTCGACATTCGCCAGTCCCAGTCGCTGGTGATGACGCCGCAGTTGCAGCAGGCGATCAAGCTGCTGACCCTGTCCAATCTGGAGATCGAGGCGTTCATCGCCGAGGAGGTGGAGAAGAACCCCCTGCTCGACGCGACCGCCGTCCGCGAGGTGGCAACCCCCGAGCGTCCCGAACGGGAGGCTCCGGCCGGCGCCGACGAACTGGTCACCGGCACCGCGCCCGCCGAGGATCGCGGCCTCGACCTCGACTATGCGACCGAAAGCCATCAGCAGGACAGCGTGACCGATGGCGGCACCGGCCCGGATGGCGGGCTGTCGCTGAACGGCGGATCGGGCGGCGGCGGACTGGGCGGCGAGGACGGGCCCGACTGGGACGCGCTGCCCGACGACGCGCCCAGCCTGACCGAGCATCTGGAGGCACAGGTCGCGCTGATCCTGTCGGGGGTCGAGCTGACCATCGCCGCACACATCATCGACCAGTTGGACGAGGCGGGCTATCTGACCGTGCCGCTGAGCGAAATCGCCGAGCGGCTAGGCGTGCCGCTGCCCCGCGTCGAACGGGTGTTGACCGTCGTGCAGAGCCTGGACCCCACCGGCGTCGGCGCGCGCGATCTGGCCGAATGCCTGGCGCTCCAGGCCAGGGAGGTCGATCGCTACGACCCCTGCATGGCGCGGCTGATCGCCAATCTTGACCTGCTGGCGCGGGGAGACCTGATCCGGCTGAAGCGCATCTGCGGCGTCGATGACGAGGACATGGCGGACATGATCCGCGAGCTTCGCGGCTATGATCCCAAGCCGGGCTGTCGCTATGGCGGGGAGCCGAGCCAGGCGGTGGTGCCCGACCTGTTCGTCACGCGGATCAAGTCCGGCTGGGGGATCGAACTCAACACCGCCACCCTGCCCCGCGTGCTGGTCAACCGGCGTTATTATCAGGAACTGCGCCACGGTCCGCAGGACAAGAGGTCGAAGGCGTGGCTGGCCGATTGTCTGGCCAGCGCCAACTGGCTGATGAAGGCGCTCGACCAGAGGCAGCGGACGATCATCCGCGTCGCGACCGAGATCGTGAAGCAGCAGGAGGCGTTCTTCCTCCACGGCGTCGCGCATCTCAAACCCCTGACCCTGGCGCGCGTGGCCGAGGCGATCGGGATGCACGAATCCACGGTAAGCCGCGTGACCAGCAACAAATATCTCAGTTGCGCGCGCGGGCTGTACGAACTGAAATATTTCTTCACCAGTGGCATCGCGGCGGCGGACGGCGGCGATGCGGTGTCGGCGGAGGCGGTGAAGAGCGCGATCCGGACGCTGATCGCGGGCGAGGGTGCGAAGATCCTGTCCGACGACACGCTGGTCGAGCTTCTCCAAGCCAAGGGCTTCGACATCGCCAGGCGCACGGTCGCCAAATATCGCGAGTCGCTGGGCATCGGCAGTTCGGTCCAGCGCCGCCGCGCCCGCGCCTTGGGCGGCTGACCACGCGCTTATCTTGTTACGTCGCCATGGTGTATTATATTATGGATACACCGTTATCGGAGGTGCCGGTCGATGGGCAAGAAGAAGCAGAAGAAAAAACAGAAAAAGGCTGCACAGGCGGAACAGGCGGCCCCTCAGGCGACATCGTCCCTGCACCGTGTGGGCCAGCTTCTGCTCGATCAGGCGCGTAGCCCGATGGGGCGGCAACTCATCGCGTCTGGCTTGGTGGTCGCGGCCGCTGCGCTGGCACGCGAGACGACACGCTTGACACCGGAGGAAGCACCACGGCCCGATCCGCAGGACGGCCTTCCCCGCGATCCCGCGCCATCGACGCCGGATATCGGCGCGTTCGCGGGTCTCGCCCTGTCCGCACTCGACCAGTTCATCCGCCGCAAGACGCCGGAGGACAAGGCGTAAGCATTTGTCTTCTGAGCAAGGCTTTGGATCGAAGCGCATTCTTGCACTTCGATCCGGTGCCCATCGTATCTTACAGATGCCGTATCAGCCGATGCAAAGGTCGATAGCAAAGAACCCGGCCATCGCGCACGACTGACTATTTCCGATCATCGAATAGAAGCCGATCGGCCATGACGGTCAACGGGGGGAGCGAACCGATCGCTCAACCCCCGGCACCGACGCGCGATGCCGGTCTTTCCGGCGGCTTCCACTCCTGCTTATCTTTATATTGAAGCGCGGCGATGACGGCAGCCTAGGCCCAGTCGCACCGGATGCATAGCAAAAAAAAGGCTGGTCCGAGGACCAGCCGTGAAAGTTTTTAGGAGAGGATGCCTGAAAGGCCCATCCTCTTTGGCCGATGCCGACGATTAACACAAATGCAAGCTCATCAATTTTCGTTGCGTTTTTTGCATTCGCGCCGTGATACGCGTGCTTTGTATCGGCCGCTCCGCATCAAAATGCTCACAAATGAATTAACTTTCATACAATACTAACATGGACTAAGATTTCTGTAGGGCCAGACCACACACTTCCGCCTGTATCGTTCTGACCGATTTGGTTTTATTCCAAGTTGTCCACTGCCCGAAATCTTCATGAAATGAGTTTCAAAAAGAGAATTTACTGTCGTTTTGGATAAATTTTGGACGATCGGCTCAATCGGGCGGTTGACGTCTCGTATTTGACGGTTAGGTCAAGCTGAAAATAACAGGAGCGTATCATGGCCGACGACCCTATCGATGTGAATGCCGTAGAACTGGCGACCGAGTTGACGATCGCATGGTTGGGTAATCCCAACACCCGCACGTCTTCCGAAGAGGTTCCGGCGTTCCTGAACAAGATGCACGAAACCGTGTCTTCGCTTCTGGGCAGCACGCCGCAGACGACCGATATCGAAGCGCCGACGGAATATGTTCCCGCGGTTTCGGTTCGCAAGTCGCTGGCTTCGAAAGATCACATCGTCTCGATGATCGACGGCAAGCCCTACAAGACCCTGCGCCGTCATCTGGCGACTCATGGTCTGACGCCGGAAGAATATCGCGAACGCTATGGCCTGAAGCCGGATTACCCGATGGTCGCCGAAAGCTATTCGGAAAGCCGTCGCGCGATGGCCAAGAAGATCGGCCTGGGCCGCAAGCCGGGTCCGCGCACCGCCGGTGCCGCGCGCAAGCCGCGCAAGGGCGAAGGCGCCGCCGACGCCGAATAAGCGCGCGGCGATCACCCGATCGCGAAAAGGCCCCGTCGAGACTCGTCGCCCTTCTCCCAAGGTGACGAGGATCGGCGGGGCCTTTTTTCTTTGCGTTTATAAAAACATGGCATGGGTGCCGCCGCATCCCTTGTTTGGGGATGTTGAGTGTAGGCCCGCGCTTGACTAACCGGGGACATTCCCACGGTAATCGATTCCGGTGTCGCGATCGTCCCGGCCGCTCGGGAATACGGGGGACAAGCGGGCATGAAACGGTTTTTCGGATGGGCGGCGGCATCGGCTCTGGCGGCTTGCGGCGATGGCGGCGGCGGCTCCGCCCCGATCGTACTTCCGGCCCCCACCCCGACGTCCGGCCCCTCGGCCAGTACGAATTATCCCAGCTATAACGATCTGACGCGCAGCTATACCGCCTTCTCGGATGTTGGCCTCGACGTTCGCCGGGGCCTGATCACCCAAGACGTGGCGGGCCAGCCCTCCGCAACGATAGTGGTTTCCAACCTCTATCTCGACGCCCAATTGTTTCCGACCGATCTGCGCACGACCTGGAATCATTCGGGCGATGCGGACACCGTGCGCGTCGACTATGGCCGGGTCAGCAGTCCCCTCTTCACCGCAGCCGACCGGAAGGATGTCGACGGATACCGGATCTACGGCAAGTCCGATCCGACCGCCGACCGCATCCTGGTCGGCCTGCCCCCGTCGATGCAGCAGAAATATGTCACGCGGGTCGCCTGGGAGCGTATGGTGGGCCAGAGCAGCGTCGACGGCAGGTCCGTGCGTGTCATGCAATATTCCTCCGCCTTTTTCGGGGCGACATCGAACAGCGAGGATCTGTTCGACCGCAAGGCACGCGCGATGCGGGCGGCGACCCTCGCCCTGAACCCCAGCTATGAGGGGGTCGGCACCATCTGGTATCCCAGCGCTCCCAACCCCGGCTTTACCCCGGAAGGGGGCAGTACGATCGCCCATAGATCCAATTTCGGGCTCTTTCAGGTGATCGAGTTCGATGACACGGTGCAGGCGACCGTCAACTTCAACGGCTTTCGCGGTGGCCCGACCCCGCGCTCGTTCACGATGGTCGGCAAGCTCGACCGGACGACGGGTATCTTCACCGCCGACGTCACCGACAAGACCGATTACAGGGGCAGGATGCGCGGGCGGCTCTATGGACCGGAGGGCCGCGAGGCAGCCTTCGTGTTCCAGGCGACCAGCGTGGCCGATGGCGTGACGGTCACCGGCGATTATGTGGGCCACTGGATCTACTGACCGCCGGTAACACCCTCTTACCGCCCGAAACCGCCCTTGCGATAGAGCAGGGTGATCGCCACGCGGCGGTTGCGCGGGTCGGCGGGGTTGTCCGAGATCATCGGCTCGCGATCGGCGACGCCCTCGATCCGCTCGAACCGCGACTCGGGGATACCCCCGGCGGCCAGACGGCGGCGGGTGGTCTCGGCGCGGCTGGAGGACAGCATCCAGTTGTTCATCGCGCGCGGATCGCCATAGGGCACGGCATCGGTGTGCCCGCGGATCATGATCGTATTGGGCAGGCCGGAGATCGACCGCGCGATGGTGCCGATCAGCGCCGAGGCCTCGGGCTCCAGTTGCGTCGTGCCGCTGGCGAACATCGAGTAATCGGCATTGTCGACCAGATCGATGCGCAGCCCGTCCTGGGTCGGGATGAAGCGGACCTGCCGCGCCAGCTTCTTGAGGCCCGCCGTCGTCTCCATCTTCTGCTGGATCGCCTTTTGCAGTTCGGCGAAGCTCTTGCGATCCTGTGCCATGGCATTGGGATTGCGCAGCGACCCCTTGTCGCCGGTCCCGGCCTTCTCGCCGCCCTCCCCCGAAACCTTGGGCACGATAAGCTGGACGATGCCGTTGCTGCCGCTCTGCCGCTCGCCAGCCCCCGGCCCACCGTTCAGCGCACCGCCGCCGATCCCCTGCGACCGGGTGTCGAGCAGGGTCGGCGCGAAATAATCGGCAATGCCCTTGCGCTGCTTTTCGGTCGTCGCACCCAGCAGCCAGAGCAGCAGGAAGAAGGCCATCATCGCGGTCACGAAGTCGGCATAGGCGACCTTCCACGCGCCGCCATGATGCCCGCCATGACCATCGGCGATGATCTTCTTGACGATGACGATCTTGGGCGGCTCGTTCTTGCCATGGGGTGCGCGCGCCATGGTTTAGCGGCCCCGCAGGCCGTCGAAGACTTCGGCGAAGCCGGGCTGATCCTTGTGCTTGATGCCCGAACGCGCCGCTTCGATGACCAGCGGCTGGGGATGGCCATGGAGCGAGGCGATGATGATCTGCTTGACCACGTGATAGATGGCCGCATCCGCGTCGATCACCTGCTTCAACCGGCCCGCGAACGGATTGACGATGCCGTAGGCGAGCAACACGCCCATGAAGGTGCCGACCAGCGCCGATCCGATCATCCCGCCCAGCACGCTCGGCGGCTTGTCGATCGAACCCATGGTCTTCACGATGCCGAGCACGGCGGCGACGATACCCAGCGCGGGCAGAGAGTCGGCCAGGCTCTGGAGCGTGCCCTGCGGCCCCTCCACCTCGTGATGATGGGTCTTGATGGCATTATCCATCACCTCCTCGACCGCATGCACGTCGAGCGTGCCGCTGGATACCACGACCAGCCGCAGCGTGTCGGCGATCAGGTTGACCAGCGTATGGTCGGCGACCAGGCGCGGATATTCGGCGAAGACCGAGGAGGACTTGGGGTCCTCGACATGCGGTTCCAGCGCGATCGGTCCTTCGGTGCGCAGCATCTTCATCAGTTTCGAGACGAGGAAGATGACGTCGAGATAATCCTGCTTCTTGTATTTGGGCCCCTTGAAGATCTTGCCCATCGCGCCGCCCAGCGCCTTGAGTTCGGCACCGGAGTTGCCGATGACGAGCGCGCCGACGGCGGCGCCGCCGATGATAAGCATCTCATGGGGAATCGCCTCGAACACGGGCCCCAGCGCGCCGCCAGTAATGGCGAAGCCGCCGAAGACCATGCCGAGCAGTATGACAAGGCCGATGGCAGGAAACATGGTGAACCGATTCTCCAGCAGGGGCCGACGCGAAGGCCGTCAGGTGTCTGGATTAACCGGATTTGGTCACCATAGGGTTACCGCGCCGGAAAGGATGGGACGGCCAGCGCGATTATTTCAGATAGTCGAACAGCGACAGGCCCGACAGCTTGGTGAAGCTGGCCTGGGTCGCCTGAAGCACGGTCATCGTCTGTTGCAGCTGCGCGATGTTGCTCGTGATGTCGGCGTCCTCGACATTGGATCGCAGCGCGGCACGATCGGTGCTGGCGGTATCCAGCATCGCCTGTTGCAGCCCGACCCGCGTCTCGCGCGCACCGATCGAGGCCTGGACCGCGCCGACATTGTCGTTGGCGGCGTTGAGCTGGTCGATCGAATTGCGGATGTCGGCGCTCGATCCGCCCGGCGTCTTCAACGCGGTGATCAGGTTGTTCAGGATCGCGAAGGTGTCGTTGCTGCCCGACTTGAACACGCGTTCCGCCCCGACCGTGATCTCCACGGTCTGGTCGCGGTCGATCGGTACGGCGGAGGTCTTGGGCTCGGTATAGCTGTAGCTGCCGTTGACGTTCCGCACCGCGTCGGTGCCGTCGACCGTGCCGAACAGCGGCTGGCCGCGCACGTCGCGGGTATTGCCCAGCGATACGAGCTGGTCGCGGATCGCGCTCAGCTGGTCGCCGATTACCGAACGGTCGTAATCGTTGAGCGTGCCGTTGGCGGCCTTGGTCGCCAGTTCGACGGCGGACTGCAACTGGGTGCCGATCGAACCCAGGGTGGTGTCGACCTGCTGGAGCACCGACTTGGCGAGCGACAAATTGCTCTTGTAGACGGCGGCGTCCGCATCGGCGCGATTGAGCTGCGCGACCTGCGCCGAGGCGGCGGCATCATCGGACGGCTTGAGCAGTTTCTTGCCCGTCGCGTTCTGCGTCATCAGGTCGTTGGCCTTGCTCTGCAAGGCCGTCATGCGCCGCGTCGCGCTGTCATACAGGGTGGAGGTCGAAATCTGCATCGCCATCACCGAATCTCGAGAATGGATTGGAAGGTCTCGCGCGCGATCTGGATGACGCGGCTGGACGCGGAATAGGCCTGTTGGAAACGCATCAGCGACACCGCCTCATTGTCGAGCGTGACACCGGTCGATCCGGTCAGCGCGGCATTGGCCCCGTCGCGGATCGCGGTCTGCGCATCGGCGATGGTCTGCCGCTGCTTCAGGGCGGAGGCGTTTTCGGTGATGACCTGGGTGATGCGGGCCTCGAACCGGCCGCTGTTGCGCGCCGATTCCAGCGCCGACAGATTGTCGGTGTTGCGCGGCCCCTGTCCGTTCGCCGCCGCCGCGATCTTCGATGCGTCGGTCAGCGCGACGGTCATCGACGCGGTGCCCGCCGTCAGGGCGAACAGCGCGGTGCCGGTCGCGCCATTGGCGTCCTGCCCCTGGCCCTGGATCGTGTTGACCGTGTCGGTGAAGTCCTTGGCGACCGCATTGAAGCTGTCGCGCATCGCCGCGATCCGCTCCGCCCCGTCGAGCATCCCGCCGATCGACCCGCCGGAGGGGACGACGTCGGTCGCCTTGCCCTGCGACACGACGGTGAAGCCGACGCCGCCGCCGGTCTTGCGGGCATAGCTGACCGCGCCCAGCGTATCGGGCGAGGCGAGGATCGGTCCGGCGCGATCGCCGATCCGCACCGTCGCGCGACCCAGTTCGTCGGTCGTCACGTTGATGTCGGACAGCTCGCTCATTTGCGACAGGATCTGGTCGCGCTGATCGGCCAGCTGCGCCGAGGCGGAGGTGCCCGCCTCGGTCCGGGTCAGGCCGTCATTGACCTTGCTCAGCGACAGCGCGAGCGAGGACAGGCCTTGCGCGGCGGCGCGGGCCTGGCCGTCGAAATCGGCCTCCATCGCATCGAACGCCTTGTCGGTCGCGGTAAAGGCGAAAGCCGCCGAATTGGCCGCTTCGAGCATCGTGGTGCGCAGCGCGGTCGAGGTCGGGTCCGCCGCCAGCGCGCGAGAGGCGGTGAAGAATCCGGTCAACCGGTTCGACACCTCGTCACCGGTCATCACGTCCTGGATACGGTTGAGCCAGACTTCGCCCGTTTCGGTCCGCTTCAAATCCGCCGTCGCCGACCGCACCGCCGCCGAGGCATAGGTGTCGGTCGCGCGGACGATCCCGGTGACGGTCACGCCCGCCCCGGCGGACAGCCTGCTGCTGGTCACCCCGCCCGAGGTCGTGACCTCGCGCAGGCCGACCGAGCGACGCGAATAGCCGTCCGTGCCGGTGTTGGCGATATTCTCGCCAACCGCCGTCAACGCGGTCTGATACGCCCGCACGCCCGAAGCGCCGATGGAGAGCAAGTCGCTCATACGACTCGGCCTACGTTACCCGTGGTTAAGATCGGGTTTCGACTGGGCGAGAAACGTCGTGACCGCCTTGCCGATTCCCATCGGAGCATGTTCGGCCATGGTCTGCGCCACCTGCTGGTCCTGCATATCGCGAAACGTGTCGAGCGCCTTGGACTCGAACAACGTGTCGCCCAGCTTGGTCTGGCGCATCGCCTTCAGCATCATGCCGTTAAAAATCGCCTCGAACTGGGTGCCCGCCTTGTCCAGATTGGCGCCGTTCGACAGCCGCTTGGTATCGGTGGAAACCGATCCGGTGATGGGCGAGGTCGAGGAAGTCGCTGAAATGCTTTGGGTCACAGGACGATCAACTCCGCCTTGAGGGCACCGGCTTCCTTGAGGGCTTCGAGGATGGCGACCAGATCGGACGGGGCCGCGCCGATCGCGTTCACCGCCTTCACCACATCGGCCAGCTTGGGACCGGGGTTCAGCAGGAACATCGGACGACGCTCCTCCTCGACCGAGACACCCGATTTCTGGGTGATCGCGGTCTGGCCGCCGCTCAAGGGGCCGGGCTGGCTGACGCGCTGATTCTCGTCGATCTTGACGGTCAGCTTGCCGTGCGTGACGGCGGCGGGGCCGACGCGGACCGCCGAATTGATGACGACGGTGCCGGTGCGCGCGTTGACGATCACCTTGGCCGAGGGTTCGGCGGAGGCGACGTTGAGATTCTCGATCTCCGACATCAGCGTGGCGCGGACATCGGCCCCCATCGGTGCGCGGACCGCGACCGACACGGCGTCGATCGCCTGCGCAGTGCCCATGCCGAGCCGTCCGTTGATCGCCTGCGCGACATTCTGCGCCGTGGTGAAGTCGGCGCGCGCCAGGTTGAAGGTCAGCGAGGGCGCGGTGTCGAACCCGGTGGCGACGGCGCGCTCGACGGTCGCCCCTTCGGGAATGCGGCCGGTCGAGGGGACGTTGACCACGATCTTCGACCCGTCCGCGCCCTCCGCGCCCAGCCCGCCGACCGCGAGGTTGCCCTGCGCCATCGCATAAATCTGGCCATCGGCACCCTGGAGGGGCGTGAGGATCAGGCTGCCGCCGCGAAGCGACTTGGCCTTGCCCATCGAGGAGACGGTGATGTCCAGCTTCTGCCCCGGCTTGGCGAAGGGCGGCAGTTCGGCGGTAACCATCACCACCGCGGCATTCTTCATGCCCGGATTGGCATTGGGCGGCAATTGCAGCCCGAAGCGCGAGACGACGGCCTTCAGCGACTGGACGGTATATTCCAGATTGTCGTCGCCCGTCCCCGGCAGACCCACGACGATGCCGTATCCGGTCAACTGGTTGGTGCGGATGCCCTGGAACCCGCCCAGATCCTTGATCCGGTCGGCGGAAGCCGGGGCCGCGATCGAAAGGGCGGCGAGAAGCGCGAGGAGGAAGCGGATCATGGTCAAATGCCTCAGAACGGACTGACGGCCTGGAAGAAGCGGCTGAGCCAGCCCTGGCGGCTGGCGCGGGCGACGTCGCCCTTGCCGGTATAGGCGATCTGCGCATCGGCGACGCGGGTCGAGGGGACGCGGTTGTCGATGCCGATATCGGCGCTGCGGACCAGCCCCTTGATCTGGATGAACTCGTCACCCCGATTGAGCGTCACGCGCTTCTGCCCCTGGACCAGCATGGTGCCGTTGGGGAAGACCTGCGCCACGGTCACGCTGATCTCACCCGACAGCGAGTTGGACTGGTCGGCGGCGCCCGAACCGGTGAAGTTGCGGCTGCCGCTCATCCCCACATCGCTCGGTTTGAGCAGCGATCCCAGCGGCCCCGTGGTGGGCGGGGTCAGGCCGAAATCCCCCTTGGAGCCCAGCTTCGACCCTGCCGACTTGGACGCGGCGGTCCGCTCGACGAGGACGATGGTCAGCGGATCGCCGACCCGGCGCGCACGCCAGCCCTCGTACAGCGCGGCATAGCCGTCCGACGCCTGGAAGATCGAGCCGGTGGGCGCGGCGACCGGCTGCGCCGGAACCGCCATCGGGCGCGTGGTGGTGAAATCCTCGACCGGCTTCTTCTTGCCGAACAGGCTGGCATGGGCGGGCGCGGGCGCCAGCGCGGCGGCGACCAGCACACCGGCGGCGGCGGTCAGCGCCAGCTCGACGCCATAGGCCATGCGGAAGGCGGGAAGGCGCATCATCACAGATTCTGGTTCGCGTATTGAAGCATCTCGTCGGTCGACTTGATCATCTTCGAGTTGACCTCATAGGCGCGCTGGGTCTCGATCATGTCGACCAGTTCCTCGACGACATTGACGTTCGAGCCTTCCAGCATCCCCTGGCGAATCTGGCCGCGCCCCTCGAGCCCGGCGACACCCATGTTCGCCACCCCCGAAGCAGGGGTCTCGGTCAGGTAATTGTCGCCCTTGGACTGGAGGCCCGCCGGGTTGGGGAAGTTCGCGATCTGGATCTGCCCGATCTCGGCAGGCGCGGTCTGGTTCGGCAGCGTCGCGGAAACCGTGCCGTCGGTGCCGATCGTGACATTGGTGGTGCCTTCGGGGATCGTGATCCCCGGCATCACCTGATACCCCTCGGAGGTGACCAGCAGCCCTTCGGCCGAGCGCGAGAAATTGCCCGCGCGAGTATAGCCCAGCGTGCCCCCCGGCATCTGCACCTGGAAATAACCCTCGCCGTCGAGCGCCATGTCGAGGCTGTTGTTGGTGGTCTGCATCGGCCCTTGCGTCGCGATGCGCGCGGTCCCCTGGATGCGGACGCCGGTGCCCAGGTTCAGGCCGGTCGCATATTTGCTCTCGGTCGAACTGGCCGCGCCCGGCGCGGTGACGACCTGATAGGCCAGCGTCTCGAACGCGGCGCGGTCGCGCTTGAACGCGGTCGTGTTGACGTTGGCCAGGTTGTTCGAGATGACCCGCATACGCATATCCTGGGCATCGAGCCCGGTGCGCGCGACGTGCATGGCGGCGGAAGACATGTCCTTCTAATCCTCAGCTCGGCAGCCGCATCAGCGATGCGCTGTTCTCGTCCATCGACTTGGCCTCTTTCATGAGGTTGGCCTGCACCTCGTAACTGCGCTGGTTCTCGATCATGTCGACCAGCGTCTGGGTCATGTTGACGTTGGAGCCTTCCAGCGCGCCGGACTGGACCGTCGCGTCCATGTCCTGCGGCAAGGCGCCGCCGCCCTTCACCCGCAACAGATTGTCCAGCCCCTTGACCGTGGTCGAGCCGCGCGTGTCGGCCAGCTTCAGCCGGTCGATCACCTGCGGCTGGGTATCCGGCCCCGCGCCCAGCGGCACGATCGACACGGTGCCGTCGGGGGCGACGGTCAGCGAATTGTAGGGCGGCACCGTCATCGGGCCGTTCTGGCCGATCACCGGATAGCCGTCGCCGGTCTGGAGCACGCCGCTGGCGGTCACCTCCAGGTCGCCGCGCCGGGTATAGGCCTCGGACCCGTCGGGGGCCTGCACCGCCAGCCAGGCGGTGCCGGTGGCGATGGCGACGTCCAGCGGATGGCCGGTCTGCTGGACCGTGCCCGGCGCGCGGTCGGCGTCGGTCACTTCCTCGGCGGTGGGCATCCGCGCCTCGAACGCCGCGCCGCCGCCCTTCAGGTCGATGCGGTCGAACACCACCCGGTCCGAGCGGAAGCCGATCGTCGAGGCGTTGGCCATGTTGTTGGCGATCGCCGTCTGCGCCGCCATGTGCGCGCGCAGGCCCGTCGCCGCCGTATAGACCAGCTTGTCCATCGCTGTTCCCCGTTACCCCCGTGCCGCGCTTAGCTGCGGATGTTGAAGATGGTCTGCGAGATCTGGCTGGACGTATCGAGCGCCTTGGCATTCGCCTGGAAATTGCGCTGCGCCGCGATCAGGTTGACCAGTTCCTCGGTGATGTCGACGTTGGAGCCTTCCAGCGTGCTCGACTTGATCGCGCCGTACGTGCCTTCGCCCGCCGAACCGATGACCGGATTGCCCGACAGACCGGTCGCCTGCCAATAGCTGTCGCCCGCCTGGCGCAGGCCCGGCATGTTGACGAAGTCGGCCAGCGCGACCTTGCCCAGCTTGGCCGTCTCGCCATTGGAGAAGGAAGCGGTGACCAGGCCATCGTCGCCGACCGACACGCCCGACAGGATACCGATCGCCTTGCCGTCCTGCGAACGCGAGGCGACGGAGAAGACCGAACCCGCCTGGGACGAACCGGCATAGTCGATCGACAGCGGCTGCGCCGTGGTCGAGCTGTGCGAAGTGAAGGGGTCGAAAGCGATCGCCTTGGCCGGCGCGGTCATGTTGCCGTTCTTGTCGAAGGTCATCTCGACGGGATCGGTCGAACCCCCGACCTTCAACTGCTGATCGTCGACGAAGCTGTACACCTGCCAGCTGCTGCTGCCGTCCGCGGGCTGGATCTCCTTGCCGTTGGCGTCGAGGGGCAGCGGCTTGCGGACATAATAGTTGGTCAGCGTCATGGCGTTGCCCGCCGAGTCGTAGATCTTGGTCTGGGTGGTGTTGTTGTAGGTGCCCATGTTCGACCGGTTGAACGCCACGGTCGGCGCGACCGCCGATCCCGACAGGTTCAGGTCCATCGTCACCTTCTTGGTCGGAAGCGGCAGGCCGCTGGTCGCGGGAAGCCGAAGCGCGGTCAGGCCATCGACCCCCGTCGCGGTGACGTTGCCGTCGCTATCGACCGGCAGCACCTGGAGGCGACCGCCATTGGCGTCGGTGACGTAATTCTGCTGATCGACCTGGAACGCGCCGTTGCGGGTATATTGCAGCGGCCCCTTGCCCGGCGTCTGCACCGCGAAGAAGCCGTCGCCCGAGATGGCGAGGTCGAGCGCGTTGGACGAGCTGTTGTAATTGCCTTCCTTGAACTCCTGCCGGTTCGACTTGACCACCGTGCCGGAGCCGACCTGCTTGGTCGGATCGGTCGCGAAGTTCGACGCCATCACGTCGGCGAACTGGGCATGGCTCTTCTTGAAGCCGTTGGTCCCGACATTGGCGATGTTGTGCGAGATCACGGACAGGTCGGTCTGCGAAGCCTGAAGACCGCTGAGCGAGGTATAGAAGGACATGGGCGGAGTACCTTGGTGGGGATGGGGGTCAGCCGACCGAGCGGACGGCGGCGAGGTTGATCTGGCCGAGGCCGGCGACGGTCAGGACGGGATCGCCGCTGGCGGGCATCGACACCGACTGGACGGGCGCCCAGACCAGCGGGCGGCCCGACACCGCGGCGACGCCGTCATTGGCGTTCAGCGTGACGGTGAAGGGGCCGCTGCCCGCATCCCCGCCGGTATCGGTCTTGCCGTTCCAGTCGAAGCTGGCGGTGCCCGCCTTCTGCGCGCCCAGCGACAGCGTCTTGAGCGGGTTGCCCTGCGCGTCCGAGATCGTGACCGACACGTTCGCGGCGGCCTGGTCCAGTTCGACCGCCCCGGCGAGGCCACCGCTGGTCCGGCCATAGGCGACCGATCCCGGCGTCAGCACGGTCTTGCCGACATAGCTCATCGCATCGGCCTTGGTCGTGCCGTTCAGCTTGGTCGCGATCGCGGACAGGGTGGTGTTCATCTCGGAGATGCCCGCCACGCTGGAGAATTGCGCCATCTGGGCCACCATCTGGGTGTTGTCCATCGGCGAGAAGGGGTCCTGGTTCTTCAACTGCGCGGTCAGCAGCTTCAGGAAGGAGGACTGGTCGAGCGTGTCGGACTTCTTGGCGGCGGTCGTGGAGGACGACGCACCGCTGGCGGCCCCGGAGCGGCGCACGCCCAGCGCGTCGAGCGTGGAGTCCATGGTGGTGGAGATCGTCATGATCAGCGGCCCAGCTTGAGGGTGTCGAGGATCAGCGACTTGGCCGTCTGCATCACCTCCACATTGTTCTGATAGGTGCGCGCCGTCTCCATCATGTCGACCAGCTCGCGGGTCTCGTCGACGGCGGCTTCGTAGATATTGCCGTCCTTGTCGGCCAAGGGGTTGTTCGGATCGTGGCGCACGGTCGGGTTCTCGCCCGCCGTCACGATCTTCTCGACATCGACGGTGGACAGGCCGGTCGCGGCGTCGAAGCTGGTGCGGAACACCGGCTTCATCGTGCGGTACGCGGTATCGGGCGAACCGGTGACGTCCCCGGCATTGGCCAGGTTCGACGCGGTGGTGTTCATCCGCACCAGTTGCGCCGACATGGCGCGACCGGCGACCTGGAAGATGGAAAGGGGTGCGTCCGCCATGGATTATTCGCCCTTCAGCGCGCGGGTGATGGTGGCGATGCGCCCGTTCAGGAACGACAGGGTCGTCTGATACTGGACGGCATTCTCGGCAAAGGCGGTCTGCTCCTGGTTCAGCTCCACCGTATTGCCGTCGAGCGAGGTCTGGATCGGCACGCGATATTTCATCGCCGCGCCGATGCCGCGACCCTGATCCTGCTCGCCCTCGACCGCGGCGAGCGCGGCCTTGAAATCGATGTCGCGCGCCTTGAAGCCGGGGGTGGAGGCATTGGCGATGTTGGACGCCAGCACACCCATGCGCTGTGCCCGTACCTCCAGCGCTGCTCCATGCACGCCGAACAGTGTTTCATTGGCCATCGTCGATCCTCCTTTCCGGCGCGAAACGTCACGCCAGCGGGAATACGCAACCTCCGTGCCAATTCGCCTGCCACGAAGGAAAGGGCCTTGGCGGCAAGGACCGGCAAGCCGGCATCCGGCAACGCCTTGCCGTCGCCATTGCCGCCGCCTTGCCGGGTGGCGGCAACGGGCGGCAAAGGGACCGTTCGCCCTGCCCTTCATCCGGAGAAGCACTGAAACTGGCCCGGTGCTTGCAGAGTACGGGCGCATGAACGGATTGCCGCCCCTTTCCCAGTTCCTCGACCCCGCCGCACTCGCCATCGTGCTGGGCGGGACGCTGGTCGCGACCCTGCTCCGCACGCCGTGGCGGGATGCCCGGCGCGGCGTGCGCGCGCTGGGCGTGCTGGTCCGCGCGCCCTATTCCGCAGAGCCGCTGCTGGAGCAGATCACCCATCTGGCCCGGATCGCGCAGCGCCACGGCGTGGTCACACTCGACCGTTCGGTCATCACCGATCCCGACCTGGCCGAAGCGATCGGCGCGATCGTCGATGGCGAGCGGCCCGAGGCCGTCCTCACCCGCACCCGTCAGGCCCGCATGGCGCGGGTCGAACGGCATCTGGCGGTCGTCGATATCTGGGCGGGCGCGGCGGAAGCGGCCCCCGCCATGGGCATGGTCGGCACGCTGATCGGACTGGCGGCGATGTTCGCGACGATGAACGATCCGCAGCGGATCGGCGGCGCGATGGCGATCGCGCTGCTCGCCACCCTGTATGGCGCGCTGTTCGCCAATCTGGTCGCCCAGCCCATCGCCGCCCGCCTGCGCCGCGCCGCCCGGATCGAAGCGTTCGAGCGTGCCCGGATCGAGCTGCCCATCGCCGCGCTCGCCGCGCGCGAGGCCCCGGTCGCCGCCGTCCGCCCGCCGACGCCGCCGCGTCGCCCCCTGGCCACCGTCGCATGACCGAGTTCGACTTCCCCGCCCCCCCGGCGTCGCGCCCGCTCTGGCTCATTACCCTGGCCGATCTGGCGCTGC
The DNA here is from genome assembly GCF_030819175.1 of Sphingomonas sp. SORGH_AS_0879. Classification (NCBI taxonomy): domain Bacteria; kingdom Pseudomonadati; phylum Pseudomonadota; class Alphaproteobacteria; order Sphingomonadales; family Sphingomonadaceae; genus Sphingomonas; species Sphingomonas sp. SORGH_AS_0879. The sequence goes on along the minus strand of NZ_JAUTBJ010000002.1, from coordinate 413,870 downwards.
TGCTGGTCGGCTTCCTGGTGCTGGCGCAGGCGATGGGCGCCGAGCGGCGTCCCGCACTGATCGATTCCCTGCGCGCGGAGTTCGGGGCGGCCACGCCGCTTGCCCGTGCCGCTCCCACCTCGGCGCCATCGCCGATCATGCCGGTCGCCGCCGCCGCGCTCCGCTTCGCCCCCGGTTCGGCCCAGCCGATCGACCCCGATCCCGATCTGGCGCGCTGGGCGAAGGCGGCGCTGGCCGATCCGCGCGTGCGCCTGTCGATCCAGGCCGCGACCGACGGCAGTGCCGCCGATGTCGATCCCGTGACCCATAGCCCGGTGGTGCTGGCCGCCGATCGCGCGCGCGCCGCCGCCGCGCTGATCGGCCCGACCGCCGCCGATCGCCTGACCCTGTCGACCGCCACGGCCCCCGGCCAGCGGCGTGCGGTGGTCAGCCTCGTCTTTTCCGGTGAACCCCGAAGGAAGTCTCCATGATCCTGTCCCTGTTGCTGGCCGGCGCCGCCGGTTTTCAGGATGTCGCCGCGCTGGATGCGGCGGTCACCGCCTTCACCGGCCGCCCGGTCGGGGTGGAGGGCGGCGCGCGTTCGCCCGTCGATGCGCGGCTGAAGCTCGCCCAATGCCCGACCGTCGCGCTGTCCTGGCGGACCGAGGCGCATGACGCCGTGGTCATCGCCTGTTCCAGTCCGCAATGGCGCATCTTCGTGCCGGTGCTGGCCGCCCCCCGCCCGGTGACCGCCGCCGTGGCCGCGATTCCCGCCGTCCCGGTCCGCCAGGAACCGGTGATCCGACGTGGCGATCCGGTGACGGTCGAGGCGGGATCGGACGGATTTTCGATCACCCGCGACGGAATCGCGATGGCCGATGCCGCCCCGGGCGCGCATTTTTCCGGTGAAGATCGACGCGGCTCGCCAACCAATTCAAGCAGTTGCCCTGTCCAGCGGTCGTGCCACCCTGCCCGGCTGGGTCGATTGACGGTTTCCTGCGGGGTCGGGACCGAAATTCCGACTAAAAGAATGCACCGACCTGCCGTTTCCATGGATGTCAGCGAAACCGATAGGTGCGGGCATGGTGGACATAACGACTTCAAGGCTGAATGCCGGAGACACGAGGGTCGCGCGGATCGCGGCGGCCCGCGTGGCGGCGACTCCCGAGGCAGGGCCTGCCCCGGCGAAGCGCGCGACCGGCGACACGAGCGCGCTGAGCGGCCTGTCCGCTTCGATGGCCTCGCAGCCTCCGATCAATCAGGAGCGCATCGCCCAGATCAAGAAGGCGATCGCGGACGGCAATTTTCCGATCCTGCCGGCGACCATCGCCGACCAGATGATCGCCCTGAAGCTGAGCTGGAACAACAATGACGCGGCGTGACGCCCTGATCCGGGTCATCGAGGCCCTGCATCGCGAGATCGCGGCCCTGAAGGTCAACGACGTCGCGGGCCTGGAACGCGCGACCACCGAAAAGCTGGCCGCGATCGAAGAGGTCGCCGCGCTGGGCACCGGCCCCGCCGGACCCGAGCTGCGCGAACTGGCCGACGAGGCCAATCGCCTGAACGAGACGTGCCGCATCTATGTCAACCTGATGGCCGCCAATGTCCGCCGCCGGTTGCAGACCCTGACCGGCGACGCCGGGGCAGGCTATCGCCCGATGATGCGCGCCTTCGCCTGATTGCCGTCTTGCCGGCGGCAAGCGCTTGCCGCTTTGCCGCACCGACCTCTGCCGCGACCCGACCCACCACCGCCCCGCACGCGGTCACGGCACCAGAAATGCGAAGCAAAGCCCGGTTCTTCCGGGCTTTTTTTATTGCCTCCATCGCTTTTGAACGGTTCGACCCGTGGCGACGAACGGGATTGGCACGCCCCTTGCTAATCGAAGTCCAAACCAGGGCTTTAACCACATAGCATGACCGTCCAACCCGTTTCCCACGCCAGAATCCAATCGGCCATCGCGCTGGCGTCCAGCCGCACGGGAGTCGATTTCGGCTATCTGCTCGGCCAGGCGAAGCTGGAATCCGGGCTGAACGCCAATGCGCGGGCGGGCACCTCCTCGGCCTCGGGTCTCTATCAGTTCGTCGAGCAGAGCTGGCTCGCCGTTCTGAAGAAGCATGGCGCCGAACATGGACTGGGCTGGGCGGCGGATTCGATCGGCCAGTCGGGCGGGCGCTATTATGTGACCGGCAATGCGCGCTCGGCGATCATGGGCCTGCGCAACGATCCGACCGCCGCCTCGCTGATGGCCGCCGAGCACGCCTCGGACAACAAGGCCGCGCTGGAATCGACGCTGGGCCGCGAGGCGAACGGCACCGACCTCTACATGGCGCATTTCCTGGGCCTGGGCGGCGCGACCAAGTTTCTGGGCACCATGGCCAGCAACCCGCAGGCCAGCGGCGCATCGCTGTTCCCCGCCGCCGCGCGGGCCAATCGTTCGGTCTTCTATGCGTCGAACGGCCAGCCGCGCTCGTTGTCAGACATCTATGACCGGTTCGCGAACAAGCTGGCGGGCAGCAGCGCCGACAGCGACGCGACCCGCTCCGCCAACCTTCAGTTCGCCGCACAGGCGCTCGCGCTCCAGGGGATGAACGGCGATGCCACGGTGGTCACCGGCAACAACGAAAGCGCCGCCGACGCCATCGCCTGGGCGACCAGCACGATGAACCAGTTGGGGATGCGCGGGGGGGCCGCGACCGGCGACAGCGTGCTGCGGCCCAAGCCGGATCATGCGCGCCTCGCCTATATGATGCTTGCGAGCATGGGGGGCTAAGCGATGGGCAAGTTCCTCTCCAACGGCCGCACCATGGCCCTGCCCGCCGCGATCCTGCTGCTGGTGCTCGTGATGGTCGTGCCGATCCCGCCGGCTTTGCTCGACATCTTCTTCGTCGCCAATATCGCGATCAGCCTGGCCGTGCTGATGGTCGCGCTGAACGCCGAAAAGCCGCTCGACTTCTCGGCCTTTCCGACCGTCCTCCTCTTCGCCACCCTGTTCCGCCTGGGGCTCAACGTCGCGTCCACCCGCATCGTGCTGGTCCATGGCCATGAGGGCGAGAGCGCGGCGGGCCATGTGATCGAGGCATTCGGCACCTTCCTGATCGGCGGCGATTATGTCGTGGGTCTCTTCGTCTTCGCGATCCTGATGATCATCAACCTGATCGTCGTGACCAAGGGCGCGGGGCGCGTGTCGGAAGTGTCCGCGCGCTTCACCCTGGACGCCCTGCCCGGCAAGCAGATGGCGATCGACGCCGACCTGAACGCTGGCCTCATCACCCCGGACCAGGCCAAGGCGCGCCGCGTCGAAGTGTCGACCGAGGCCGATTTCTACGGCTCGATGGACGGCTCGTCCAAGTTCGTGAAGGGCGACGCGGTCGCCGCGATGCTAATCCTGGCGGCCAACATCATCGGCGGCCTGATCCTGGGCCCGGTCAGCCATGGCATGGGCGTCGCCGACGCCGCCAAGACCTATATCCTGCTCGCCATCGGCGACGCGCTGGTCGCGCAGTTGCCGTCGCTGATGCTGTCGATCGCCGCCGCCGCGATCGTCACCCGCGTCTCGTCCGACAAGGACCTGGCGGGCCAGATCGGGTCGCAGTTCGGCGCGTCCAAGACCTGGCTGCCGGTCGCGGTCATCCTGGGCCTGCTGGGCGTGCTGCCCGGCATGCCGCACCTGATCCTGCTGCCCGCCGCCGCCATCGCCGGGTTCACCGCTTGGAAGCTGCGCCAGATCGAGAAGCGCCCGGTCATCGCCGCCGCCCCCGTGGCCGAGCCGGTCGACCCCTCGCGCATCGCCTGGGAAGACGTGACCGACGGGATGCAGGTGCATATCGACATCGGTTACGGCCTGGTGCCGCTGGTCGATGAGCGTCGCGGTGCGCCCCTGATGGCGCGCATCACCGGCGTCCGCCGCCAATTGTCCAAGGATCTGGGCTTCGTCGTGCCGCAGGCGCGGGTCCGCGACGATATCAGCCTGGCGCCCTATAGCTATCGCATCCTCATCAACGGCGTGATCGCGGCCGAGGATCAGGTCTCGCCCGACGAGATGCTCGCGCTCGACACCGGCCAGGCGTTCGGCACGCTGAACGGCAAGCCGGTCAAGGACCCGACCTTCGGGCTGCCCGCGACCTGGATCCTGAAGGGCGACGCCGATGCCGCGACCGGCATGGGCTATCTGGTCGTCGATCCGGGCACCGTCATGGCGACGCACCTGAACCATATCCTGGGGTCCAACGCGTCCGAACTGCTCGGCCCCGACGAGGTGCAGGCGCTGCTCGACGGGCTGAAGGAACGCGCGGCGCAACTCGCCGCCTCGCTCTGCCCCTCGCCGCTGCCGCTCACCACGCTGACCCAGGTTCTGAAGGGCCTGCTCGCCGAGAATATCAGCTTGAAGGAATTCCGCCGCATCGCCAGCGCCGTCGCGGTCGCGGCACAGCGGACGACCGATGCCGAAGAGATCATCGAGACGATCCGCCCCAGCCTGGGCGCGCTGATCGTCCAGAAGCTGTGCGGCGTGCGCGAACCGCTTCGCGTCATGACGCTGGACGGTCAACTCGAAGGGCTGCTGGGCCAGGCGATGCGCGCCGACGTGTCGCGCCGCCATGTCATCGAGCCCGATCTGGGCCAGCGCATCACCACCGCGCTGACCCAGGCGGCGGAGCCCCTGATCGCCGAGGCCAAGCCCTTTGCCCTCGTCGTCCAGCCCGGTGTCCGTCTGGCGATGCGCAAGCTGCTCCGCACCTGCCTGCCCGACGTGCCCGTCCTCTCCTTCTTCGAAGTGCCGGAAGACAAGCCGGTCGAAGTCGTCGCCGTCATCGGCGCCCCCCATCACTCCCAGCAACAGGCGATTGCTGCATGACCTCGCACCCTTTCAGCGGCACGTTCATGAATGCCCAGCCGGTCAACCCGGCGAACTTCGACCCCGCGCTGGTCAATCCGACGATCGCGGACCAGCCGCTCACCTATCGCCCCGCCCCGCGCGGGGCCACGGGGGACAGCAGCGCGCTGATCCGCCAGCATCTGCCGCTGGTCCGGCGGATCGCGTGGCACGTCCACGGGTCGATGTCGAACCTGGTCGAGATCGAGGATCTGGTCCAGGTCGGCCTGGTCGCACTGGTCGAGGCCGCCTCCTCCTTTGAGGAGCGCGGGGTCGAGTTCGGCCATTATCTCAAGGCGCGGCTGCGCGGCGCGATGATCGACGAACTGCGGCGTCAGGCGACGACGACGCGCGGTGCGATGCGCCGTCGCCGCGACTATAGCCGCGCCATCGCCGCGCTGACCCAGCCCAACGGCCAGGCCCCGACCGACGAGGCGGTGGCGCAAAAGCTGGGCGTGACGGTCGAAAAGCTGCGCGCCGAATACAAGACGGCGGAGGCGGTGCGGATGGATTCGATCGACGATGTCTATTCGGACGATCTGCCCTGGTTCGCCGACGACACCCCCGACGCCTTCGAGCAACTCGCCGAAAGCGACCTGCGCGACGCCCTGATCGCCGCCATCTCGGCCTTGCCCAAGCGCGAGGCGATGGTGATCCAGCTTTATTATGTCGAGGAACTCAATCTGGAGGAAATCGGCCAAGTGCTGAATGTCGGCGCCGCCCGCGTCTGCCAGATCAAGAGCGCCGCCCATGCCAAGCTGAAAAAGGCGCTGGCCGGACAGGCGTAACTCCACCGGTCGCCCGCCCCGGCGTTCGCCGGGCTGGTCCGGAAGGTTCCGCGACGATTCCCCGGCCGGGGGGGAATCATGTTCATTTGACCGGCCCTTGCGCCTAAGCCTCTCCCCCGCATCCGGGGGAAGAGCATGTTGGCCCGTCACGAACGTCACCTGATCGCGCGCTATCTGTGGCCCGGTGCGGGGGGACGGCTGGTCCTGCTGGTCGGTGCGATCGGCTGTGTCGGGGTGGCGATCGGCGTCGCCTCGCTCGTGCTGGTCCTGGCCGTGATGAACGGCGCGACCGCCAAGCTGGCCAGCAGCGTCGCGCCGGTCGACGGACATCTCAGCATCACCGCCGCCGCCCACCGATTGATGGACGAGGCGCAGGTCGCCGCGGCGATCGCCCGGCTGCCCGGTGTCGCGCGCGCCAAACCGTTGCGCGAAATCACCGCCGCGCTCAGCATCGACGGGCGGATGGGCCCGATCCGCTTGCAGGGACTCTATCCCGACGGGCTGGCGCGCCATCCCGGTTTGTCGCGCATGGCCATGGGCCGCCGCCCCGATTCGCCCGACAGCATCGCGGTCGGCGAGAATGCCGCGCTGCAACTGGGGCTGTTGCCGGGGATGCCGGTCGCGCTGGGCCGGGTCGAGGTCGGTTCCGACGGGGCGGTGTCGCTGAAGCTGTTCGATGCGCGGGTCGCCGGGCTTTATCATGACGACGAAGCCGATGGCGGACAGTCGCCCGTCGTCATCGGCCCGGTGGCGGGCCTGCCGATCCTGGACGACAGGGCGGCGGTGACGCGCCGGGTCGCGGTGACGCTGACGAAACCCGCCGACGAAGCGATGGTGACCGGTGAAATCCGCCGCCGCCTCGGCCCCGGCTATCGCATCGCGAGCTGGACCCAGTCCAATCGCGCGCTGCTCGCCGCGCTGGCGACCGAGAAGATCGGCATGACCATCGCGGTCGGACTGGTGACGGTGATCGCGCTGTTCAATATCCTGTCCTCGATGACCCTGCTCGCCCGCTCCAAGCGGCGCGAGATTGCGGTGTTGCGCAGCATGGGCATGTCCGCGCGCGGCATCGCGCGGGTGTTCACCACGGTGGGCAGCGTGATCGCCGGGGTCGGCGCGGTGGCGGGCCTCACGCTGGCGAGCGGCTTGTTGACCCAGCGCGATCGGATCGCGGCGTTCGTCCTGTGGCTGGCCCCGACGCGCGAGCGCGATCTGGACGTCTTCCTGTCGCTGCCCATCGGAATTTCGCCGCATGAGGTGACGATCATCGGCGTCTGCGTGCTGGCGGGCGCGGTGCTGGCCAGCCTCTATCCCGCCTGGCAGGCGGCGCGCGTGTCGCCCGCGCTGGTGCTTCGCGGTGAATAGAAACGCGTAAACCCCGGCGACCCGAAGGCCGCCGGGGTTTTTCCTGCGAACCGTACCGCGCACATGGGCGGTCGGTCGGCCCCGGCACCCGAGTGGGGGCGCGGTGCCGGGGCGCTCAGGATCCGGTGTTACTGACCGAGCAGCTTGAGCACGCCCTGCTGCGACTGGTTCGCCTGGCTCAACATCGCGGTCGAGGCCTGAGACAGAATCTGCGCCTTGGCGAGTGCGGTCGTTTCCACCGAATAATCGGTGTCCTCGATCCGGCTACGCGCTTCGGACAGGTTGGTCATGTTCGAGGTCAGGTTGTTGACCGCCGACTGGAGCCGGTTCTGCACCGCACCCAGGCCGGCGCGGATGTTCGCGACCTTGCCGATGCCCACATCGAACTGGTCGAGCGTCGCGGTCGACTTCATGACCGGCGGCGTCGCGGTGAAATTGATCAGGTCGGTCAGCGCCGTCTCGGCCTTCAGATTGCCGAAGACCATGTTGATGCCGTCATTGGTGCCCGACCCGGCCTGGATCTTGACGGTGCCGGTCGTGCCCGCCGTACCGTCGAACAGCTTCTGGCCATTGAACGAGGTGTTGGTCAGGATCGTGGAAATCTGGGCGCTCAGCGCGTCCTGTTCGGCGGTCAGGTTCGACTGGTCGCTGGTCGAATAGGTGCCGTTGGCCTTCTGCACCGCCAGTTCGCGCATACGCTGGAGCATGTTGGCGACCTCGTCCAGCGCGCCCTCGGCGGTCTGCGCCATCGAGATGCCGTCATTGGCGTTGCGGATACCCTGGTTCATGCCGCGGACCTGCGAGGTCATCGAAGCCGCGATGGCGAGACCCGCCGCGTCGTCCTTGGCCGAATTGATGCGCTTGCCGGTCGACAGGCGCTGCATGGCGACACCCAGCGCGTCCTGGGCGCTGGTCGACGCGCTGGATGCGCGTAGCGACGAGATGTTGGTGGCGATAACCGTCATGGTCGTTCTCCAAAGCCGGAGCTCTCCGCCGCCCCCAAGGCGAAGGTCGAGCTGCCACCACGAAAAACGGCCGCCTGTCGCCGCACTTTAGGAAAAAAGTGCAGCGGGCGACGTTTTTATCGGGGCGCCCCCCGCTATCTCTTTGAAATAGCGGGGGGGCACGCTTTTTCTATTCGGGGTTTTCAAGCCCCGTCAGTGGCTTAGCCGAGCAGCTTGAGCACCCCCTGCTGCGACTGGTTGGCCTGGCTCAGCATCGCGGTCGAGGCCTGGGACAGGATTTGCGACTTGGCGAGCGCGGTCGTTTCCACCGAGAAATCGGTATCCTCGATCCGGCTGCGCGCTTCGGTCAGGTTGGTCATGGTCGAGGTCGTGTTGTTCACCGCCGACTGGAGCCGGTTCTGCACCGCACCCAGCTTGGCGCGGGTGGTCGACACTTCCGCGATCGCATCGTCATAGGCGCTGAGCGCGGGGGTGCCGGGCGTGGCGCCGGTATAGGTGTTGTCGGTGATGACCTTCACCTTGGACGCGGTGGCGGTGAAGTCGGTCGACTGGACGGTCACCTTGTCCGCCGAGCCCGCACCGGTGTAGATGTCGTAACCGGTGGCGGCGGTCGCATCGAACAGCGTCTTGCCGTTGAACTTGGTGTTGGTGGTGATCGCGACGATCTGCTTCTGTAGCGCGTCCTGCTCGGTCGCGATGTTGGTCTTGTCGCCCGAGGCATAGGTGCCGTTCGACGCCTGCACCGCCAGTTCGCGCATCCGCTGGAGCATGTTGTTCACCTCGTCCAGCGCGCCTTCGGCGGTCTGCGCCATCGAGATGCCGTCATTGGCGTTGCGGATGCCCTGCGCCATGCCGCGAACCTGCGCGGTCATCGACGCCGAGATGGCGAGGCCCGCCGCATCGTCGGCGGCCGAGTTGATCCGCTTGCCGGTCGACAGGCGCTGCATCGACACGTTCAGCGCGTTCGACGCCATGGCCGAGGCCGAGGTAGCGCGCAGGGCGCTGATGTTGCTTGCGATAACTGCCATGATCGAGCTCCGTGAATGTGGTCGGACGATCCAGCCTGTGCCCCTTCCCGTGGACCATCGAACCGTCATGAGGAGAAACGGCAGCCCACCGGCAAACTTTAGCCGCGACCGGACGAATTTTGCCGCAAATTCAATGATGATTGCCGGTTTTCCAAGGCGTGACAGCCCTGCCCTTCCCCTCGACGGCCCGTAAAACCGCGGAAAACCGCCATTTTCGCCGCCATGACGCTTACAGAAGTGCCAGGACGGCAAAAGGCCCCGCCATCCATACGGACAGCGGGGCCATGATCGTCATTCGACAATTGCGTCGGACGGCCACCGGTCAAGCGGCGGCATCGCGCCCCGATCAGCTCAGCAGCTTGAGCACGCCCTGCTGCGACTGGTTGGCCTGGCTCAGCATCGCGGTCGAGGCCTGGGACAGGATCTGCGACTTGGCGAGCGCGGTCGTCTCCACCGAGAAATCGGTATCTTCGATGCGGCTGCGCGCTTCGGTCAGGTTGGTCATGGTCGAGGTCGTGTTGTTCACCGCGGATTGCAGCCGGTTCTGCGCCGCGCCCAGGCTGGCGCGCGTCGTCGAAATCTCGGCGATCGCATCGTCGAATTGGACGAGCGTCACCCCCGCGACCGAGGCGGCGGTCGGCGCCGTATAGGGCGGGCCCGCGACGGTGCCCGTGACCTTCACCAGCTTGGACGTGCCGGTCGCCAGGGTCAGGTCGGCCGAGGTGACCGTCACCTTGTCCGACGCCGTCGCACCGGTATAGATGTCATAGCCCGTCGCGGCGGCCGAACCGAACAGCGACTTGCCGTTGAAGGTCGTGTTGGCCACCACGCTGTTGATCTGGGTCGCCAGCGCCAGCTGCTCGGTGGCGATATTGTCCTTGTCACCCGTCGCATAGGTGCCGTTCGACGCCTGGACCTTCAGCTCGCGCATACGCTGGAGCATGTTGGCGACCTCTTCGAGCGCGCCTTCCGCCGTCTGCGCCAGCGAGATGCCGTCGTTCGCGTTGCGGATACCCTGCGCCATGCCGCGAACCTGCGCGGTCATGGATGCCGAGATGGCGAGGCCGGCGGCGTCGTCGCGCGCCGAGTTGATCCGCTTGCCGGTCGACAGGCGCTGCATCGACACGTTCAGCGCGCTGGTCGCCATGGTCGAAGCGGAGGTCGCGCGCAATGCGCTGATGTTGCTGGCGATGACGCCCATGAATTGTCTCCCGGAAAAGTCCCGGCGATCCCCTTCCAAGTCCCCTCATGGACCGACCGAGCCGCCAATGAAGGAAACGTCATCCAACCGGCAATATTTAGTCATTTGCGGAATTAATTTGCCGCCTGGCGGCGACAGCTTGCCGGTTTCGGTTTTATTGGGCCCAATAGTGTTCGACCCCGGCATCCAGAGGACGCCGGGGTCGAATTACCGGTCACGGCCGAGGGGAAGCCCGTGGCCGGTCGGACAGTCAGGATCAGCTCAGGAGCTTGAGCACACCCTGCTGTGACTGGTTGGCCTGGCTCAGCATCGCGGTCGACGCCTGGGACAGGATCTGCGCCTTGGCGAGCGCGGTCGTTTCCACCGAGAAGTCGGTATCCTCGATGCGGCTGCGCGCTTCGGTCAGGTTGGTCATGGTCGAGGTCGTGTTGTTCACCGCCGACTGGAGCCGGTTCTGCACCGCGCCCAGACCGGCGCGGGCGGTCGACACCTCGGAGATGGCCGTGTCGAACTGGGTCAGCGTGACCGCCGCGACAGTAGTCGTGGTCGGCGCACCGCCGCCGCCGCCCGTCACCGCCTTCAGGCCCGACGTACCGCCGGACTGGAAGTTGACGGTGTTGATTCGCACCGTGTCGTTGCTGGTCGCGCCCGTCTGGATCAGGAAGCCCTTGGTCGTGTCCGCCGCGTCGGCGTCGAACAGCGACTTGCTGTTGAAGGTCGTGTTGGCGACGACCGCGTTGATCTGGTTGGCCAGCGCGAGCTGTTCGGTCGCGATGTTGGTCTTGTCGCCGGTCGCATAGGTGCCGTTCGACGCCTGCACCGCCAGTTCGCGCATCCGCTGTAGCATGTTGCTGACTTCGTCCAGCGCGCCTTCCGCCGTCTGGGCCAGCGAAATGCCGTCATTGGCGTTGCGGATGCCCTGCGCCATGCCGCGAACCTGCGCGGTCATCGACGCCGCGATGGCCAGACCCGCCGCATCGTCCTTCGCCGAGTTGATCCGCTTGCCGGTCGACAGGCGCTGCATCGACACGTTGAGCGCATTGGTCGCCATCGTCGAGGCCGAGGTGGCCCGCAAGGCACTGATGTTACTAGCAATAACAGCCATTTCTTGATCTCCGAATCGCCAGACGGGTTCGCTGCATCCCCTCGGACCGTCGCGCCGTCGAACAGGAGAACGGCCATGTTCCGGCAGGGTTTAGCCGGCAGGCGGCAAAAAACCGCCGCAAGTTTCTGCCGGTTCTGCCGTTTTCGCGGGTGCGCGGGCCCGTACGGACGCGCATACGGGCGCTCGGGCGCACACGGCCGCGTGCGCCCGGAAAAATATTGCCGCCATTCTTGCCGTATTAACCGCGGTTTTACCAAAGAAGCGGCAATGGGGAGTCACGAAAGGACTTCCCCGCCGATGCCGTCGATTCTTCCCTCTCCCGCCCTGATCAAGCAGAAATATGCGCTGATCTCCGCATTGCGCGCGCAGGGTCTGGCGATTGCCGAACCGGGTGCCGCACCGCAGGCGGGGGATATGTTCCTGCTGACCCCGGACGACGTCGTAACCCATCCGACGCGCACCGTGATCGTCGGCGACGGGGCCGAGCCCGCGATCATTCCGGCAAGCCATGGCCGACCGACGACCGTGATCTATCCGGCAAGCGAGGCCGGTGTCGGCAACAGCTTCGTCCGCGCGCTGGTCGCCGGGCCGGACATGCCGACCGCCGCCGATCCGGAGAGCCTGGCGCTGTTCACTCTGGCCGAGCGGGTCGCCCAGTCGGACATCACCGTCCTGATCAACGGCCCGACCGGCACCGGCAAGGAAGTGGTGGCCCGCGCGATCCACGCCCAGTCGGCCCGCGCGTCCAAGCCGTTCGTCGCGATCAACTGCGCCGCGCTGCCCGAATCGATGCTGGAGGCGCTGCTCTTCGGTCACCAGAAGGGCGCGTTCACCGGCGCGGCCCAGGCGGGCGAAGGTTTCTTCCGCGCGGCGGACGGCGGCACGCTGCTGCTCGACGAGATCGCCGAGATGCCGCTCCAGCTTCAGGCCAAGCTGCTCCGCGTGCTTCAGGAGCGCGAGGTGATCCCGCTCGGCGCGTCGATGCCGCAGTCGGTCGATGTCCGCGTCATCGCCTGCGCCAATCGCGACCTTCAGGGCGAAGTGGCGGCGGGCCGGTTCCGCGCCGACCTTTATTACCGCCTGTCGGTCTTCCCGCTGACCACCAAGCCGCTGTCCGAGCGGCGGCTGGACATCCCGGCGCTTGCCGCGACGATGATCCTGCGCCACGCCGCGGGCCGCGCCGTCATGCCCTGGCCCAGTGTCGCGGCGATCGAGAAGCTGGCCATGCACAATTGGCCGGGCAATGTCCGCGAACTGGAAAACGTCATCCAGCGCGCCCTGCTCTTCGCGGGCGGCGCGACCATCGAGCCCGAGCATATCGTGTTCGACCGCCCGATGGTCGCCAACGACACCGACGACATGCCGCTGACCGTGACGACCGCCGAAGCCACGCTGGGCAAGGTCGTGCAGATGAGCGAATTCGCGGCGATCCGCGACATGTTGGCCGCGTGCGGCGGCAACCGGGTCGAGACGGCCAAGCGCCTGGGCATTTCGGAGCGCACGCTGCGCTACCGCCTCGCCAAGGCGCGCGAGCAGGGCGAGGAGATCATCCGCCCCTCTAGCCGGGCCATGATGGCATGAGCGTCGGCGGTGTCGGCGGCGCGATGAGCGTAGACCGGGTGATGGCGCTCCGCGCCCAGATCCTGGAACGCAATCAGGCGCTCAAGGCGGCAAGCCAAGCCGGTGCCAACCAGGCGGCACAGGCCGCCCAGACCCAAGCCCCGGCGGCTCCGGCGAATTTCGCCGACACGCTGGAAACCGCGCTGAAGGGCGTGAACGAAGGCCAGCAACAGGCCGCCCGCCTCTCCGAATCCTATGAACGCGGCGAAACCGTCGACATCGCCAAGGTGATGATGGCCCGCCAGCAGGCTTCGGTCGGCTTCGAGGCGACCTTGCAGGTCCGTAACAAACTCCTGTCCGCCTATAAGGACATCATGAGCATGCCGGTGTAAGATGAGCACTGCCCTCACCCCCGCATCCGCCAATCCCGCACCGGCCCTGCCGCCGCTGCCGGAAAAGTTCGCCAACCCGCTTCGCCAGATCAAGTCGGTGATGGCGCAGCCCGCCGTGCGCCGTTCCGCGCCGATGGCGATGCTGATCGGACTGATCGCCGCCGCCGCGCTCGCCTGGATGGCACTGTCCAGCCCGCCGCAGAAGACGCTGTTCGAAAACCTCTCGGACGCGGACAAGCAGGCGGTGACGACCGCGCTGTCCGCCTCGAACATCAGGAGCAAGATCAACGACGGCACCGGCGCGCTGACCGTGAACGAGGAGGATTACTCCAGGGCGCGGATGCTGCTGGCGGGCCAGGGGCTCCCCAAGCAGGCACCCGGCGGCTACGCGATCCTCGACCAGTTGCCGATGGGCGTCAGCCGCGCGGTCGAGGGCGAGCGGCTTCGCCAGGCGCGCGAGAGCGAACTCGCTCGCTCGATCCAGGAGATCGACGCCGTGGCCGAGGCGCGCGTCCACCTCGCCATGCCGGAGGCGTCGGTCTTCGTGCGCGACCACGCCTCGCCCTCCGCCTCGGTGGTGCTGAAGCTGAACGCCGGGCGTTCGCTGTCGGAATCGCAGGTCCAGTCGATCGTCAATCTCGTCGCCTCGTCGGTGCCGGGGATGAAGCCCGAGGATGTGACCATCGTCGACCAGATGGGCGGCCTGCTGTCCAAAAAGGGCGCCGAGGGCGCGAATGGCGACGATCGCCGCATCGATTTCCAGCGCCGCCTGGAAGAGAAATACCGCACGCAACTCATCCAGTTGCTGACCCCCCTGGTCGGCGCGGGCAACTTCACCGCCGAGGTGCAGGCGGACGTCAATCTCGACGAAACCAGCGCGACCAGCGAACGCTATGACAAGGACGGCGCGCTGCGTGCCGAAACCGGCAACTGGACCGGCAATCAGAAGGACCCGACCACCCCCGGCGGCATTCCCGGCGCGCTGTCCAACACGCCGCCGCCCGCCAGCACGCTGCAACAGCCGCAGCCCGCGAACGGCGCGCCGGGCACCCCGCCCGCCGACGCCAAGCCGGTCGCCGGTGGTCCGGGTGTCAACCCGGAGAAGCAGTCCGACGCCTTCCAGCGCGCCTATGACCTGAACAAGCAGATTTCGGTGACCCGCGCCGCGCCGGGTTCGATCAAGCGGCTGACCGTCGCGGTACTGTTGCGCGACCCCGCCACCGGCAAGCGCAGCCAGATGGAGATCGGCCAGATTTCCGATCTGGTGAAGTCGGCGGTCGGCTTCGACCAGCAGCGCAACGACAATGTGACCGTCATCAGCCGCAAATTCGCCGATGCGAGCACCGATCAGGGTCCGGCCTGGTACGACAATAGCTGGCTGCCCGTACTGGCGCGCAATGCGACCGCGCTGATCATCGCACTGCTCGTCCTGCTGCTCGGCGTGCGTCCGATGATCAAGGCGATGACGAAGAAGAAGGATGACGCGGCGACCAAGGCTCTCCCGATGGGAGCCGCCGACGGCGCGGATGGCGCAGATGGCGGGGCGGAGGCCGACGGCGATCCCGCGCTGGCGAACCAGTCCCGACCCGATCAGATCGCGGTCCAGCCGCCCGTGACGCTCGACGATATCGAGGATTCGACCGTGCTCGACGAACGGATCGGCAAGGTGCGCGGCTTCACCCGCGACAATCCGGCGCGCGCCGCGCTCGCCATCCGCGACATGATCCGTATGCCGGAGCCCCAGGCATGAGCGCGGTCGCGGAGGCCCCCCGCGCCTATAGCGGGGTGGAACGTGCGGCGGTCCTGATGATGCTGGTCGGCGAGGAGGAAGCCGCCGCCATCCTCCAGAAGCTGGACCCGGACGAGGTGCGTGAGCTGGGCAAGGCGATGTATTCGATCGCCGATGTCAGCGAGAGCGACGTCGATCAAGTGCTCGACAATTTCGTCGGCTGTGCGCGGGCGCGGACCTCGATCGCGTTCGAGCCCAAGCCGCTGGTCGAGAATCTGATGAACCGGGCGCTCGGGCCCGAACGCGCCGACAGCGTGCTGTCGCGCATCGTGCCGCCCGAGGCGCAGTGCGAGATCGAGATGCTTCACTGGCTCGACGCGACCGACATCGCCAAGATCGTCGAGAAGGAACATCCGCAGATCGGCGCGGTCCTGATCGCCAATTGCGATCCGGCGGTGGCGGGCCAGGTGCTCGAACTGCTGCCCGAGACGATGCAGCCCGACATCCTGCACCGCGTCGCGCGGCTGGGGCCGGTGACGCCGCAGGCGATCGAGACGCTGAACGCGATCCTGTCGCGTCGCACGAGCGGCGGCAATGGCGGCGGCGGGGCGGGCAACGGCCTGACCATGGGCGGCTCGCGCGAGGCGGCCAAGATCCTGTCGAGCGCGCGCAAGGCGACCGAGCAGCGGGTCATGCCCAAGCTGTTCAAGATTGACCGCGACGTCGCCAAGCAGATCGAAGAGGCGCTGTTCATCTTCGACAACCTGCTGGAGATGGACGACAAGAATCTGGGCGCGCTGATCCGCAACGTCGATGGCGAAGTGCTCATCCGCTCGCTCAAGGGCGCGGACGAGGCGGCTCGCGAACGCTTCCTGGCGTGCATGTCGGCGCGGGCGGCGGCGGGTATCCGCGACGAGATCGACTCGCGCGGGCCCATGAAGCTGTCCGAGGTGCTGGAGGCGCAGAAGGCGATGATCGCGGTGGCCCGCAACCTGGCCAAGGAAGGCACCATCATGATGGGCGGCGGCGAGGACGATTATGTCTGATTTCGTCGCGGGTTTCTCCGCGCGGCAGAATGCGGCGGCGGCGGCGCTGCAACAGGCGTTCGCGCCGCCGGGCGGCTTTGCCCGGTCGGACCTGCCCGGCATGGGTGCCGGATCGGTTGCCAATGCGGATATGGGCATGGGCTTCGACCTGGGCGCGGGGCCGGTGTCGTTCCGTCCCCGCTCGCCGGTGCCGGGTGCCGATCCCGCCCCGGAAGCGGACGGACAGGCACGCCCCCGCCACTTCCACCCGGCCAACCGGACCGAAGACCCCACCCAGGGCTGGGACCCGTTCGCCGCATGCGAGGAAAGCGAGGAGCCTGCGGTCGATCCGATCGCGATGGCCCGCACCGCTGCCCATGCCGAGGGCTATGCCCAGGGCGTCGAGGACGCGACCCGCGAATTCCAGGCCCTGTCCGAAGCGCAGGCGCGCGACGCCGGACTGATCGGCGGCATCTCGCACGCGCTGTCCTCGCGGATCGACCGCGACATGATGGCGAACCAGTTGCGGCACACCGTCATGGCGCTGGTCACCCGGCTGGTCGGTGAGACCGGCATCGACGCCGACCGACTGACCGCGCGGATCGAAGGCGCGATCGACCTGCTGGCCGAGGCGCATGAGTCCGCGATGCTGCGCGTCCATCCCGACGATGTCGCCGCACTGGACGGGCGACTGCCGCAGACGATCTTTCCGGTCGGCGATCCCAGTGTCGAGCGCGGCGGCTTCGTGCTGGAAAGCGCCTCCACCATCATCGAGGACGGACCGCGCCTATGGCTCGATCAACTGGCGGCGGTCATGGACAAGGTGCCGGTCCCGTCATGCTGAACCGGTTCACCGCCGACTATCTGGAAACGCTGGCCCAGGCCGATTTCGCGCCGCGCGTCAGCGTGTCGGGGCGGCTGTCCTCCTATGACGGGCTGTTGATGGAGGCGGTCGGCCTGTCGCTGCCGGTCGGCACCGTCTGCGCGATCGGCGATACGGAGAGCGAGCGGGTGGAGGCCGAGGTGATCGGTTTCCGCAATGGCCGCACCCTCCTGATGAATCTGGGCGGTCCCGCGCCGCTGCTGCCGCGCGCGCCGGTGCGCCCGCTCGGTCCTCCGGGCGAGGCCGAAGTGGGCGCGGCGATGCTAGGCCGCGTGGTCGACGGGTCGGGCAAGCCGATCGACGGGCTGGGCCCCATTCGGGGCGCGGGCCGCTGGCCGCTGGCGGGCCGGATGCAGTCGCCGCTCGATCGCGGCCGGGTGCGCGAGCCGCTGGACGTCGGGGTGCGCGCGATCAACGGGCTGCTGACCATCGGCCAGGGCCAGCGTGTCGGCATCATGGCGGGCTCGGGCGTCGGCAAGTCGGTTCTGCTCGGCATGATGGTCCGCGCCGCCAAGGCCGATGTGATCGTCATCGGCCTGATCGGCGAACGCAGCCGCGAGGTCGCCGACTTTCTGGAAACCAAGGTGGCGGGCGAAGCGCGTGCGCGCTCGGTCGTGGTCGCGGTGCCCGCCAACCATTCGCCGGTGCTGCGCATTCGCGGGGCCCTGCGCGCCACCGCCATTGCCGAGGCGTTCCGCGCCGAGGGCAAGAAGGTATTGCTCATCATGGATTCGCTGACCCGCGTCGCCCATGCCGGGCGCGAGATCGGGCTGGCGCTGGGCGAACCCGCCTCGGCACGCGGCTATCCGCCGTCCGCGATCGCGATGCTGCCCAATCTGATCGAACGCGCGGGTGCCGATGCGCACGGACCGGGTTCGATCACCGCCATCTACACCGTGCTGGCGGACGGCGACGACGGCAACGACCCGGTCGTCGACTCGGCGCGTTCGATCCTGGACGGACATATCGTGCTCAACCGCCATCTGGCCGAGCGCGGCGTCTATCCGGCGATCGATATCGGCCCCTCGGTCAGCCGGGTGATGACCGACATCGTCGGCAAGCCCCATGCCATGGCCGCCCGGACGCTGCGCCGCCACCTGGCGACCTATGAGGAAAATCGCGACCTGGTGCTGATGGGCGCCTATCGAGCCGGGGCCGACCCGGCGATCGACGCCGCCATCGCCTGCCACCCGGCGGTGATGGAATATATCCGCCAGGACGCCGATGAGATCGTGCCGCTCGACCATGCGGTCGAGGAACTGGTCGGCGTGTTCGGCCAGCCCGGCGCCTGACCGAAGGACAGACCATGCCCAACCGGCAACAGGCGATGTTGAACCGGCTCCACCGGGTCCGCACGCTGCAACTCAACCTGACCATGGCCGAGGAATCGCGCGCGCAGCAGCGGGTCGCGACCGAACGCCAGTTGTCGGATCGCATCGCCCAGCTGGCCCAGGCGGTCGCTCCCACCCCGGCCCCGCCGACCTCGGCGGTGGCGCTGATGGCGCGGGCGCATTTCCGCAACCGGTTGAACGAATCCTCCGACGCCGCCGCCGGTCGCGTCGCCGCCGCCGAGCGCCAGGCGGACCGCGCCGCCGAGCAGACCCGCGATGCCAAGCGCGACCAGACGGCGGTCGAAAAGCTGCTCGAACGCGCCCGCGCCGCCGCGATCCGCGCCGAAATGCGCGCGCTGGAGGACATGCCCGCCGCGCCGCCGCGTCGCTCGCAAAATCGGCACGATCCTTGCTGACGGGTATCATGCCATGTCAGCCATTCCCTCCCCCCTCACGCTGGATGCCCTGCATCCCGGTCGTAGCCTGTCCGCCAAGCCGGGCGGCACGAGCCCGGCAGGCGACGGAAATCCGGGGAAATTTTCCGATCTCCTGGCGATAGCGTCGCCCGCCGCAGACGTGGGCGGGCTTTCACTCGTCACCGAGGACGATGATTCTTTGCCGGAGACGAGCGACAAGGCGGCAGCGGACCCCGGCAATCCCTTGCCGGGCATCTTGCCGATGGTCCTGCCGGTCTTCGCCGACGTGCCGCCGCCACCGCAATATGCGGCACCGGTCGCCAGCGGTGAGGCCGCCGCGACGGTGATCGCCCCGCAGGATGGTACGCCAAGGATCGACGGTAACACGATCGTGGCGACGCCGCGCGGCGCCACGGACCCCGGTGCCCCACGCCTCGACGCCGCAACGCCCCCGATCCTGCCGAGCGACACCGCGATGCTCGATGTGGTGGCGAACGCCACCGGCCAGGTCACCGACATGCCGACCCCGGCGGCCCGGACCACCGGCTTTCGCCTGGTCGCCGCCCAGCCCCGTGTCGAGACGGACACCGACATGGCCGCCCTGTCCCCCGCTATGCCCAGCGGCCCGCTGAGCGTGCTGCAACCCGCGCAAGGCGCGCCGGTGATCGGCCTGCTGGCGGAGACGCTGCGCCATTTGTCCACACCGCCCGAGGATCGCGACGAGCCGTCCGACCGTGCGCCCCTGACCGTGGCGGGCGCTGCCGATCCCGTCGCGCTGGCGGCGACCGATGGCGCGCGTCCCGTGGTCGCGACGACCGCGACCGCCGATCAGGCTCCGCTCGACATGACGCAGCATCACTGGCCGCAGGCGATGATCGACCGGATCGACCGCATGCGCGAGGACGCCGCGACCGCCGACACCCGGATTCAGCTCTCGCCCGACGCGCTCGGCGGAATAGCCGTCGCGATCCGGCGCGACGACGACCGGACGCATATCCACTTCACCGCCGAGCAGGCGCACACCGCGACGATCCTGGCGGACGCGCATGCGACGCTCGCCCAGCTGGCCGAGGACAAGGGGATGCGGCTGGGCAGCATGGCGGTGCAGGCGGGGGCGACCGGCGGCTCCGACCTGGGCCAGTCGGCGCGCGACCAGCGTCCGTCGCCCCCGCCCGCCCCCATGGTTCCGGCACGCCCGCGCGCGCCCGAGGCCGACCCATTCCGCGAGAGCGCGTCGGGCGATCCCGCCGCCACCGCCACCACCCGAATCGCCTGAGGAACTGAAATATGAGCGACGCGAAAGACACGCCCGAGACCGAGGGCACGCCCAAGAAGAAGAAGGGCAAGATCGGCAAGATCCTTGTCATGGCCACCGGGGTCGTCGTCCTTTTGGGCGGTGGTGTCGGGGCCGGGCTCTATGCGGCCAATTCGGGGCTGGTCGGCGGCCATTCGACCAAGGACAAGGCCGCCGCCGAAGAGGCCGAGGCCGATGCCAGCCATCCCGGCCCCAAGCTGGTCCCCAAGGCCGAGCAGAAGCGCGCCGGTGAGGGCGGCGAAGGCGAAGAAGGCGGCGGCCATGGCGGCGGCGAAGGGGCAGACGCCGAAGGCGGCGGCCACGAGAATGTCGGCATGAAGACGCCGATCGGCGATGGCGGCGAACGCTATGCCAGCAACTATTACCAGTTGCCCAAGGACTTCACGTCCAACATGCGCGACTCGGTGCACATCATCCAGGTCGGGCTGGCGGTATCGACGCCCTATGACGATACGGTCATCAACAATCTGAAGACCAACGACCTGGCGGTGCGCTCGGCCATCCTGATGACGCTGGGCGACGCCAATGAGGAAGCCGTGTTCTCCAGCGAAGGCAAGCGCCAGCTGCAACGCAAACTGGTCGACGCGATCAACGAGATTCTTCGGCAGAAAGAGGGATTCGGGGGTATCGCTAACGTCTACTTTACCAATTTCGTTGTTCAGTGAGGCATGGTTAACGCCGCCCCTCAGGCCGAACGACGCGAGCGCAATCGGGAACAGCCCACCGCCGATCACGGCGTGCTGGGTTCGACCAAGCTCAACCCGTTCGGCGATCTGCACACGATGCAGCATCTGTCTGCGCGTCTGGCGCGGACCCTGCGGGGGCTGTTCGAATCGCTGCTTCGCGAGGAACTGCGCTGCTGGGCGGAGCCGCTGGTCGTCCAGCGTTTCGCCGATTACCGGGCGGAGCGCGGCGAGGGGCTGAGCGCGTGGTTGCCGATGACGATGAGCGCGCCCGGCGGGTCGCCCCCCGATTCGCAGGCGCTGATCGTCATCGATGGCGGGTTCGGCCTGTCGTTGATCGACCTGCTCTTCGGCGGCACCGGCCATGTGCCCGATCCCCTGCCCGCCGAATTCTCGCACGGGGCCGAGACGATGGTGACGCAGCTGGGCGACATGATGGCGATCCCGCTGCGCAATGCCTGGGAATCGCTGGCCCGGCTGGACTTTCGCGCCGGTCGTCCCGAATCCTCGCCCGCCATGCTGTCGGGGATCGAGGGCGAGGACGCGATGATCGTCACCCGTTTCGGCATCGCCGGACAGACGCGCCGCCCGACCATGCTCGACATCCTCTATCCCGTCAGCGCGTTGAAGCCGCACGGCTCCGCCCTGACCGGCAAGGTCGTCGACAAGCAGGCCGAGGCCGATCCCACCTGGCGCGGCGACCTGACCCGCGCGGTGATGACCGTCCGCTTTCCCGTCCGCTCGGTCCTCGCCGAACCCGTCGTCTCGCTCCAGCGTCTGATGGACCTGAAGACCGGCGACGTGATCCCGATCAGTTTCGGCCCGGAAGTGCCGGTGATGGTCGGCGGCGACCTGCTCGGCATGGGCACGGTCGGCACCGCCAATGGCCGCGCCGCCGTCCAGCTTACCACGCTCAACCGGTCCATCGAAGGACTGGCCCGCGCTCACGAAGGATTCGAACAATGAACGATATGGCCGGGGGCTTCCCCGTCGACACATCGGTCGCCGCCAATTTCCGGCTGCTCCAGGATGTCGATGTCAAGCTGACCGTCGAGATCGGCTCGACCCAGTTGTCGTTGCGCGAGCTGCTGGCGCTGTCCGAATCGAGCGTCATCGAACTGGACCGCCAGGCCAACGAACTGCTCGACGTGCTGGTCAACGGCACGCTGATCGGGCGGGGCGAGGTGGTGACGGTCGGCGACCGCTTCGGCGTGCGCATGACCGAACTGGTCAATCCCGACAAGCGCGGCTGATCCCCCCGATGCTCTGGTCCTATATCCTGAAGCTGGTCGTCCTGCTGCCGCTGATCTGCGGGTTGATGATCGGGTGCCTCTATCTCTGGCGGCGACTGGAAAGCCGGATGCCGGGGCGTCCGGCGACGCGGCTGATCCATGTGCGCGAGACGATGATGATCTCGCCCGGCCTGCGGCTGGCGGTCATCGAGTTCGAGGGGCGCAACCTGCTCGTCTCGGTCGGGCGTGGCGGCGTGCAACTGGTCGACAAGGTCGACGGTAAGGGCCCCGCGACCCCAGTCACGCCGACGCCGATGGAACCGACGACCCCACGCGGTCGCGACTTCGTGTCCCGCTTCGCGCCGAAGAAGTTCGACCAATGAGCATTTCCGTGACCCGCCGGGGCACCGGCCCCGCGCTGATCCGCACCCAGGATGCGAGCCCGAAGCGGAGCCTGAAGCCGTTGTGGATCGTGCTGGCGCTGCTGCTGGCGCTGATGATCGCGATGCCCGCCTTCGCCCAAGCGGCCCCCGCCGCCGCTCCGGCCGCCGCACCCGCACCGGGTGTCGGCGACGCGGTGGACCGCGCGATCGGCCAACTCGGCGGCGGCGGCAATGGCAGTTCGGGCTCGCTGAGCCTGTCGCTCCAGGTCCTGATCATCATGGGCCTGCTGACGATCCTGCCGGGCATCATCCTGATGATGACCAGCTTCACCCGGATCGTCATCGTGCTCGCCATCCTGCGCCAGGCGCTGGGCCTGCAACAGACCCCGCCCAACCAGGTGCTGATCGGCCTGTCGGTGTTCCTGTCGCTGTTCATCATGGCCCCGACGATCAGCCAGATGAACGCGAACGCGATCCAGCCCTATGCCGAGGGTCGCCTGCCCGGCACCGAGATGATCAAGGCCGCCGGTGCCCCGCTCCATGCCTTCATGGCCAAGCAGACCCGGATCAAGGACGTGACGATGTTCGCTGAAATGGCGAAGTCGGGCCCCTATGCCAGTCCCAACGACATTCCCTATTCGGTGCTGCTGCCCGCCTTCGTCACTTCCGAGTTGAAGACGGCGTTCCAGATCGGCTTCCTGATCTTCCTGCCCTTCATCGTCATCGATCTGGTGGTGGCGACGGTACTGATGGCGCTGGGCATGATGATGCTGTCGCCATCGATCATCTCGCTGCCCTTCAAGCTGTTGCTGTTCGTGCTGGTCGATGGATGGGCGCTGACCATGGGCAGCCTGGCGAACAGTTTCGCGACGTGATTCCCTTGGGCTTCGACTTCGCTCAGCCTGAACGGCTGGCGGAACCAAGCCCCCTCCCCAACCTCCGTTCAGCCTGAGCGAAGTCGAAGGCCACGGGACACCCTCTCCCACGGAAGCACCCGAGCATCATGGACGCCGATTATTTCCTGACGCTGGCCAACCAGACCATGTGGGTGCTGGCGCTCGCCGCCGCGCCGATCCTGTTGCCCGTGCTGGTGTCGGGGCTGGTGATCGGCATGGTGCAGGCCGCGACCTCGATCAACGAACAGACCCTGTCCTTCGTGCCGAAGCTGATCGTCGTCGCCATCTCGATCCTGATCTTCGGCAGCCTCATCATGGGCCTGCTGAGCGACTTCACCGTCAGCATGTTCGAGCGCATCCCGGACCTGGTCAAGTGAAGGCCTGGGTCAAGTAACATGCTCGGCTTCGGCCTCTCGATCGAGCCGCAGGCCTGGGCGATCCTGTTCATCATGGTCCGGGTCGGGGCGGCGTTCATCACCGCGCCGGTGTTCGGCGCGGTGTCGATCCCCCTGCCCGTGCGGGTCAGCCTGGCCGGGGCCATCGCCTTTCTGGTCAACATGGCGCACCCGGTCGTGCCGCCGCCGGTGATCTTCGCCCTGCCCACCATCATGTCGGTGGCGGCGGAGGCGATCGTCGGGCTGGCGCTCGGCCTGATCCTGCAAGTCGCCTTCACCGCGCCGCTCGTCGCCAGCGAGTTGATCGGCGGATCGATGGGGATCAACTTCGCCGCGACCGTCGATCCGCTCAACGGTCGCTCGACCCAGGCGCTGGGCCAGTTCTTCACGGTGATGCTGACCCTGTTGTTCCTGTCGGTCGACGGGCATCTCGTCCTCGTCGATACCATCGTGAAGAGCTATGACGCGCTGCCCCCCGGCCAGGCCTGGATGGCCCCGGCGCAGTTCCGCGCCATCGCGCTGTTCGGCAGCTACGCCTTCCTCGCGGGGTTGCTGCTGGCGCTGCCGGTCGGTTTCCTGCTGCTCTGCCTCAACCTCGTCATGGGGATGATGAGCCGCGCCGCGCCCTCGCTCAACCTCTTCTCGGTGGGCCTTCCGGCCGCGCTGTTCCTCGGCGTCATCGCCATCGCCATCGCCTTCCCCGCCATGGGGGACTATATGCTCGTCATCCTCCGCGAAGGCCTTGCCGCCACCCAGACGCTGGTGCTCGGCTGATGTCGGAGGGCGGCGAAAAGACGGAAGCCCCAACCCAGAAGCGTCGCGAAAAAGCGCGCGACGACGGGCAGATCCTGCGCAGCCGCGATCTGGCGGCGGCGCTGGTGATGATGGCGGGTATCGCCTGGCTGATCTTCGCCGGCCCCACCCTGCTGGCTGCGTGCAAGGCGGTGATGGCCGCCAGCTTCCAGTTCAGCCATGCCGATGTCGAGGATTTCGAGCCCTTCCGCCCGCTGATGGAGGCGGGATGGAAGCTGGCCCCCTCGCTCGCCTCGCTGTTCGCGGTCACCATCGTCGCGACCATCGCGTCACAGGCGGGGCTGGGCTCGCTCCACTTCAATCCCAAGGCGATCGCGCCCAAACCCTCCAAGCTCAATCCCGCCTCGGGCCTGAAGCGCATCTTCGGCATGCAGGGCTGGACCGAGCTGGGCAAGTCGCTGCTCAAGGTCGTACTGCTCGGCGCGATCGGCGCGTACATGCTGTGGAAGTCGTCGCGCACCACCATGGGGCTGGCGCAGTCGGACCTCAACAGCGCGCTCGGCTCGCTGGGCGGGACCTTCATCTCGGTGCTGCTGGTGATGGGGATGGGGCTGGTGCTGATCGCGGGCTTCGACGTGCCGCTCCAGATCTTCCAGCTCTTCTCCAAGCTCAAGATGACCAAGCAGGAGGTCAAGGACGAGCATAAGGAGAGCGAGGGCAATCCCGAGGCCAAGGCGCATATCCGGGGCAAGCAGCGCGAAATGTCGCGCCGGGCGGTCCGCGCGGCGGTGCAGGAGGCGCATGTCATCCTGACCAACCCGACCCATTTCGCGGTCGCGCTGCGTTACGAACGCGGGCAGGACGAGGTGCCGGTGGTCGTCGCCCGGGCACGCGGCGCCACCGCGCTGGCGATCCGCGAGATGGCGGGCGAATATGCCAAGCCCGTACTGGAATATCCCCAGCTTGCCCGCGCCGTCTATTACACCAGCCGCGAGGGGCAGGAGGTCCGCGCCGACCTGTATCAGGCGATCGCCGTCGTGCTCGCCTTCGTCTTCGGGCTCAACGCAGGCGCGGGTGGCACGGCGCAGCCGCCGGTCGAGGTGCCGGTCGACGCCCGTTTCGACGAAAACGGCCAGCCCCAGTCATGAACCGGTACGCCATGAACGGTTCGTCGCAAATCCCTAAAGAAACCATCCCGATGGTCGTTCACGAAGGCGAACGCGTGCCGGAGTCCCGTCGATGACGACCATTTCCTCGACCTCATCGACGTCTGCGGTGACCAGCACCACGGCGACCAAGTCGACCACGGACGCCACCAAATCCGCCGCGCAGGCGCTGTTCACCTCGCTCCAGACCGGTTCCGGCATGGATTTGTCCGCGCTGGTCCCCTCGCTGGTCCAGGCGCAGTTCGCCGCGCGCACCGCGGCGCTGAAGGCGAAGGCCGATACGCTGACCTCGCAGATTTCGGCGACATCGACGGTGATGAGCTCGATCACCGACTTCGCCAGCTCGCTCGCCTCGCTCGCCAAGGGCGGGACGCTCGCCACCCAGGCGAGCAGCGGCAATCCGGCGGTGTTCAGCGTGACGACGGCGG
This sequence comes from Sphingomonas sp. SORGH_AS_0879, assembly GCF_030819175.1. Lineage (NCBI taxonomy): Bacteria > Pseudomonadati > Pseudomonadota > Alphaproteobacteria > Sphingomonadales > Sphingomonadaceae > Sphingomonas > Sphingomonas sp. SORGH_AS_0879. The sequence goes on along the minus strand of NZ_JAUTBJ010000002.1, from coordinate 387,980 downwards.
CGGGCGCGAAGCTGGCCGGGCTGTCCAAGTCGATCACCGTCAACGCACTCGCCACGCCGCAGACCAGCGTGACGCGCATCAGCTATGACCGGACCGCCTCGATGGGCACCGGCAGCCTGTCGATCCAGGTCGGCTCCAAAGCCGCCGTCACGGTCCAGTTCGATGACGGCACCAGCCCGACGATCGACGATGTCGCGGCCAGGATCAACGCGGCAAAGACCGGCGTCACCGCCTCGGTCATCACCGATGCCGACGGCAAGGCCTATCTGTCCTTCACCGGCGCGACGGGCGCGGCGAACAGCTTCACCGTGACCGCCAGCGAGGGGGCGACGGCGGGCCTGTCGCGGCTCAACGTCGGTGGCGGCGCGACAGGTACGCGCAACACCTCCACGGCCGCCAATGCCGAGCTGACGGTTGACGGCGTCACGGTGGAGCGCGCCAGTAATACCATCAGCGATCTGGTGAGCGGCGTAACGATGACGCTGAACGCGGTCTCGACCACCCCGGTCTCGCTGACCGGCACGCGCCCGACCGCCGCGCTGACCTCGGTCGTGTCGGACTTCGTGGCGACCTTCAACGACAAGATCACCGAGCTGAACAAGGAACTGAACCCCCAGACGGGCGATCTGCGCAGCAACCTCGCGGCGCGCACGCTGTCCCAGTCGCTGGGGCGGTTGACCACGTCCAAGATCGTGCCCGGCGACGCCAGCACGCCCGGCCCCAAGACGCTGGCCGATCTGGGCGTCGGGACCAACAAGGACGGGACGCTGAAGGTCGACACGGTGCGTCTGGCGCAGGTGATGGCGCAATATCCGGATGCGGTCGAACAGATGTTCCAGTCGAGCGGCGACAATCTGGTCGGCCTGTCGGCGCAGTTGAACGGCATCCAGATGGCGGCGACCAGCACCCTTTACGGGCTCGGCGCGACCGCCAGGCAGTTGAGCCAGGACCAGAGCGCCAACGCTCTGGCCCAGAGCGATCTGGCGGACGATCAGAGCGCGGCGCAGGACCGGATGACGGCGCAGTTCTCCGCGATGAACGCGCGCGTCTCCAGCTACAAATCGGTGCAGAATTTCATGGACCAGCAGGTCAAGATGTGGACGAAGAGCAGCTAAGATGGCCTATGCAACCGGACTGCTCACCGATCCTGCCGCGACCTATCGCCAGATCGACGTCGTCGGCCGCACCGCGATGGCGGACGGCCCCGCGCTCGTCCAGCTTCTCTACGAGGAACTCATCTCCGCGCTCCGCTCGGCGGCGTGGGCGACCGAGCATGGCCAACTCGCGCGCAAGAGCGAGCGGGTGACCCGCGCCACCGCCATCCTGTTCGCGCTGGAGGCGGGGCTCGATTTCGAGAATGGCGGCGACATGTCGATCACCTTCGCCAAACTCTATGCGGGTGCGCGGCGGCAGATCGTCGACGGCTCGCTGGACCAGAATCCGAAGCTGTTCCGCGACGTGGCGGACAACATCGCCGATATCGCCGAAGCCTGGGAGACGGTCCGCCAGATGAGCAAGAAGGCGGGGGCGTAAGGGGGCCGCTCCCCACCCTGCGTTCAGCCTGAGCGAAGTCGAAGCCTGTCCTGAGCGCCTGCCTTGGCAGGCAGTCGAAGGGGCCAAGGGGATCCCTCCACCAAGCCGCCAGCGCGGAACGTGCGCTTCGACTTCGCTCAGGCCGAACGGATGGCCGGGGCGGAAGTGAAGATTACCGCCGGAACCAGTGCCGCTGGACGAAATAGATGACGATCCCCGCCGCGATCAGCGCGCAGCCCCCGAGGATCGCGTCGAACGCCCAGGGTTCCTCGGCATAGGGCAGGGTCTTGACGTTCATCCCGTATAGCCCGGTGATGAAGGTCAGCGGCAGGAACACCATCGCCACGATCGAGATGACCAGCGCGCGATTGTCGATCTGCTCGGCGCGCATGTCGGTCAGCGTCTCATGGATCAGCGCGGAGCGTTCGCGGATCGATTCCAGTTCCTCGGCCATGCGCGCGGCGCGGTCGGCGGCGGCGGACAGATGCAGCCGGTCGTCATCCGCCAGCCAGTCGCCCGGCAGCGCCGCGAGTTTCTCCAGCGCCGCACGCTGCGGATTGAGGAAGCGGCGGTATCCGATCGCGGCGACCCGCACCCGGCTGACCGTGCGGCGAAGCTGGAACACACGGTGCTCGTCCAACTGCTCCTCGCAACTGTCGAGTTCGTCGCCCAGCCCCGCGACATCGGGGTCCAGGTCGCTGGTGATCGCGGTGGCGAAGGCGGTGATCAGGTCGCCCGGATCGGCGATGGCGCCGCCCTCCACCTCCTTGCGCACCGCATCCACCGCCAGCAGCGGGCGGCGCGTGACCGAATAGACCTTGCCCTTCACCGCCCAGATCCGGACCGAGGCGAGCATGTCCGACCCGTCGAGCGGCTCGCTGCTCCGCCCGCGCAGGTTGAGGAACGCGCCCTCGCCCACCGCCTCGCAGCGCGGGCGCGTCTCGGTCGCGGTCAGCGCGTCGACGACATAATCCTCCAGATGCGCCGATTCGCACAGCCAGCGTTGCGCCACCGCGTCATTGGTCTCCAGATGCACCCAGACCAGCCGGGCTTTCGCCTCCACCGCCTCGCGGATCGGGATGGCGTCCGCCTTGCCCCCGTCGATGCGATAGGCGAAGCCGGTCATGCGCGCCTGTCCATGGTCAGGTCGACGATCTGCCCCTCGCCCGGTTCCATGGGCAATGCGTCGCTTTCGATCCGAACCGCATCGGCGCGCGCACGGTCCAGGATGGCGAACGGCACGTCGGGGCGGTGATAGACCCGGTCGGCGGCGGCAAGCGCGCGCGCCTGTCGCAGGGTCAGGTCGTCCGGGTCGCACGAGGTCAGGACAAAGGTCGCGACCGACGCCGCCGGACGCTCGACGCCCGCCAGCCAGCCCGCGACATCGGTTTCGCCCGCCAGAGGATCGAGCGCACCGCCCGGCGACAGCGCCGCCCCGATCGCACGCCGCCGCTCCGCCCCGTCCGGGAACCGCGCGCGCAAGGCGGCGCGGGCGGCGTACAGCCCCTCGGCCAGCGTCCCCAGTCCGGCGGGCAACAAGGCCTCGAGCCGCTGGCGCAAAGCCGCCGCCAGTCCCGCCGACACGCCGCCGGTGCCGATCGCGACGATCACGGGGCCCCGCTCGACGATGGCGGGCAAGGTGAAATCGCAGGCCGCCGGGCGATCGACCGCGTTGACCAGCACGCCGCGTGCCTTCAACCGGGCGATGGCGGCCTGGGCTTGGCCCTCGTCCTCGATCGCGACGATGGCGAGCGCGGCTTGCGCGTCTTCCCCCACCACCAGCGCACCGGCGCGGTCGAGCAGACGCCGCTTGGCCTCGGCGGGCTCCCCCTCGCCCAGCAGGATGACCGGGCGACCAGCCAACCGGACGAACAGTGGCAGGCTCGCGAGGCTCACCGCCCCGCCCCCGCATTGTCGCCCCAGCGCAGGCTGGGGCCTCTGCCGACTGACGGCCCGAAACCCGCCAAAGATCCCAGCCTTCGCTGGGATGACGGTTTAGACGGGGAACCCGCCCGTCGCCTCACTTCTTCAGCCACTCCGGCACACGCTCGGCGGCGATGATCGTCTCGGCGGCGATGCGGTCGGCGACGACGGCATAGCGGTCGCCCTCCACCATCACCTCGGGCACCAGCGGGCGGCTGTTATAGGTCGAGGCCATGGTCGCGCCATACGCACCCGCCGTGCGGAACACGGCCAGGTCACCCGACTTCACCACATCGATTTCGCGGTTCATCGCGAAGGTGTCGCCGGTCTCGCACACCGGCCCCGCGATGTTCGCCATCATCCGCTCGCCGGTCGGCTTGACCGCGACGAAGTCGTGATACGCATCGTACAGCGCAGGGCGCGCGAGGTCGTTCATCGCGGCATCGACGATGACATAAGGATTGGCGACGCCGGGCTTCACCCAGACGACTTCGGTCGCCAGAACCCCGGCATTGCCCGCGATCACCCGGCCCGGCTCGAACATCAGCTCGACATCCCAGTCCTTCGTGACGCGCGCCACCATCTCGCCATAAGCGGCGGGGGCGGGCATCACGTCGCCGGGCTTGTAGGGAACGCCCAGGCCGCCGCCCAGATCGACGCGGCTGATGCGGTGCCCCGCCCCGCGCAGTTCGGCGACCAGTTCGCCGATCCGCTTATAGGCGGCCTCCAGGGGCGCGAGATCGCCCAACTGGCTGCCGATGTGGCAGGCGACGCCTTTCAGATCGATACCGGGCAGCCCCGCCAGACGGTCGAACATGCCCAGCGCTTGGTCGATCGGCACGCCGAACTTGTTCTCCTTGCGCCCGGTCGAAATCTTGGCGTGGGTGCCAGCGTCCACGTCCGGGTTCACCCGCAGCGTGGCGGGGGCGACCAGCCCGCGTTCATGCGCCAGTTCGGCGAGGACCGCGCCCTCTTCCTCCAATTCCAGGTTGAACTGGCCGATCCCGGCCTCCAGCGCGGCGATCAATTCGGCGCGGGTCTTGCCGACGCCGGAGAAGACGATGTCCTCCGCCTTCATCCCCGCCGCCAGCGCGCGGCGCATCTCGCCGACCGAGACGACGTCCGCGCCATACCCCTCGTCCGCCAGCACGCGCAGCACGGCGAGGTTGGGATTCGCCTTGATCGCATAGGCCAGGTGCACGCGCGGCAGGGCGCTCAGCCCCTCGCGGAACACCTGCGCATGGCGACGGAAGGTGGAGGCGGAATAGACATAGACCGGCGTGCCGACCTCGGCAGCGATCCGGGCTACGGGCACGTCCTCCACATGGAGTTCGCCGTTCGAGAAATGAAAATGGTCCATCAGCGGGGGGGCAAATCAAATTCGTCCGAACGCCGGTCCTGCGACTGGGTCATCAGTTCGTCGGAGCGCTGCGGGCGTTGTTGAGGGGTGGCCGTCAGCAATTGCTGGGGCGTCGGAGTCGCGGTGGCGCCGCGTGGTGCCACGGGCAGGCTCTCGCCCTTGGCCGGTTGCAGCCGGTTGGCCGCGCCACAACCCGTCAGGCCAAGCGCGACCAGCAGGGTGAGCGCCCGCTTCATGGCCGCAGGCCCCGCGCCGTCGCGATCGCGGCGCGGACATTGGCGGGCGCGGTGCCACCGAAGCTGACCCGGCTGGCGACCGAGGCATCCACCGACAGCACGTCATAGATACCGGCGTTGATCCGCGCGTCGATGGCGGTCAATTCCTCGATCGACAGTTGGTGCAGCATCACGCCCTTCTCCTCGGCGAGTTTCACCGCGCGGCCGGTGATGTGATGCGCCTCGCGGAACGGAATGCCGCCGACCCGCACCAGCCAGTCGGCCAGATCAGTCGCGGTCGAGAAGCCCGCCTCCGCCACCGCGCGCATCCGCTCCGTCCGGAAGGTCGCGCTCTGGATCATGCCGGTCATCGCCGCGATCGAGAGCGCCAGCAGGTCGTGCGCCTCGAAGACCGGCGGCTTGTCGTCCTGCATGTCCTTGGAATAGGCGAGCGGCAGGCCCTTCATCGTGACCATCAGGCTGGTCATGCAGCCCATGATCCGCCCCGCATGACCGCGCACCAGTTCGGCGGCGTCCGGGTTGCGCTTCTGTGGCATGATCGAGCTGCCCGTCGACCACTGATCGCTCAGCGCCACGAAACCAAAGGGCTGCGACGCCCAGAGCACGAACTCCTCCGCCAGCCGCGACAGGTGCAGCGAGCAGTTGGTCGCCGCCTGGAGATAGTCGATGGCGAAGTCCCGGTCGCTGACCGCATCGAGCGAATTGCGCGTCGGCTCGTCGAAGCCGAGCGCCGCCGCCGTCATGTGCCGGTCGACCGGAAAGCCCGTCCCCGCCAGCGCCGCCGAACCCAGCGGGCACTGGTTCATCCGCGCGCGCGCCGCCACGAAGCGGCTGGCATCGCGCACGATCATCTCGTGATAGGCCATCAGGTGATGGCCCAACGTCACCGGCTGCGCGGACTGAAGGTGGGTGAAGCCCGGCATCACGCTGTCGGCATGGTCTTCGGCGCGGGTCAGCAAGGCGTTACGCAGAGCGCCCAGCGCGGCCAGCGTCTCGTCGATCGCGTCGCGCACCCACAAGCGGAAGTCGGTCGCCACCTGGTCGTTGCGCGACCGCGCGGTGTGCAGCCGCCCCGCGACCGGGCCGATCAGCGCGGCCAGCTTCGCCTCGGTCTGCATATGAATGTCTTCGAGGGTCAGGTCCTCGGCCACGCCGTTCGCGGCATAATCCTCGGCGACCCGGTCCAGCCCGGCGGAAATCGTCGCGGCGTCCTCGGCAGAGACGATCCCCTGTCGGCCCAGCATCGCGACATGCGCTTTCGATCCGGCGATATCCTGTTTCCACAATCGCTTGTCGAAGGGGATGGACGCGTTTATCTCGCGCATCACCGCGGCGGGACCTTCTGCGAAGCGCCCGCCCCACATTGCGTTGGAGCCGCCCATGTCGTCGCGTACCGTGATCGCCTGTCTCCTGGGGCTGATGGTCGCCGGGTGCGATAAGCAAAGCCCCGCGCCGGAGCAAGCCAGCAACACCTCCGACACACAAGTTTCAAGTGGGGAAGCGACCGCCGCCCCCGCGCCGGACGCGCCCAAGCCCGCCGGTGCCGTCGATCGCAGCCACAAGGGCGAGGCCGCCCCGACGCTGGGCTTCACCACGCTCGACGGCAAGCCCATGACGCTGGCCGATTTCCGGGACAAGCCGGTGCTGATGAACCTGTGGGCGACCTGGTGCGGGCCGTGCGTGGCCGAGATGCCGACGCTGGCCGCCACCGCGGATCGCCTGAAAGGCAAGGTCGCGGTGATCGCCGTGGCGCAGGACGATGCCGCCAAGGTCAAACCCTTCCTGACGGGCAAGTCCCTCGACGCGCTGCCCATCTATCTCGACCCCAAATTGTCCCTGAGCGTCCATTACAAGGCGAACCTGCCGACCACGATCCTGTACGGCGCGGACGGCAAGGAAGTCTGGCGGGTGACCGGCGGCTTCGACTGGGCGGGCGCGGAGGCGCGGAAGCTGTTGGCCGAAGCGGCGTAACCCCCCGATCCTCACCTTCACGGGATCATTGCGAAAGTCGCCCTTTCGCTCCCCCCTGTCCGCCATCCTGGCGAAGGCCGGGGTCCAGTTGCGAGACGATTGGAGCAACTGACCCATGCTATCCTAACTGGATCCCGGCCTTCGCCGGGATGGTCTGATGGGTTTTGCAACGCTTCCCGGCACGGGGAGGTGGCAGGCCGAAGGCCTAACGGAGGGGGGCTTCCACAGGACACGCCTTGCGGCGATCCCCCTCCACCGGCTTCGCTGCTCCCCCTCCCCGTGCCGGGGAGGATAAAAAATCCCCGCCCGGTGTGAACCGGACGGGGCAGGCTGGGGTAAAATCGCGTTGTCGGGATCGGGGGCGCTGCCGCCCCCTTCTCCGTCAGAATTCCGCCGTCAGGCCGATGAACACCGAGCGACCGACCACGTCGTACATGCCGGGATAGGTGTTGCCGTTGCCGAACGAGGACAGCAGCCCCTGCGCGATGATCGGCGGATCCTTGTCGAACAGGTTGTTGACCCCCGCACGGAAGGTGACGCCGTCCTGCACCTTGGCGGTCGCGGCCAGATCGAAATAGCTGTACGCCTTGATCCGGCTGTTGAAGAGCGACGGCGTACCGGTCAGGTTCGGGTCGGTGGAATTGTTCGTCAGGTTCGTCGCGCCGATATAGCGCCAGTTGAGCGAGATCGTCCCCACCTTCGACGCGTCGGTCCAGGTGAAGCGCGACTGGTGACGCCATTCGGGCGTCGGCTGGCCGCAAACGGGGCCGAAATAGCCGACACAGTCATAGGAACCCAGGCCCGGCACCGGCTCGTTCACCAGCTTGCGGTTCCAGGTGCCCTGGAAGTCGATCGCCAGCGATCCCACGCCGCCCAGTGGCTGGAGATAGGCCAGGCCGAAATCGACGCCCGAGGTGCGCAGCGAACCCGTATTCTGCGTCGTCGAGACGATATAGCCCTGGTCACCGAAGATGATGCCGCCGCGCGGATCACGCTTGAACAGGTTGCAGAAGAAGGGATTGCCGGTCGCGATGCACTGGCTGATCGTCTGGTTGACCGAGATCGAACCGATATAGTCGCGCACCTTGATGTCGAAATAATCGACCGAGAAGGACAGCCGCTTCAGGAAGGTCGGCGTCAGGACCAGACCGGCGGTGAAGGTGTCGGCGGTTTCGGGCTTCAGCGCCGGATTGCCACCGAACTGCGCGGTGCAGGTTTCCGCCGGGCACTCCGTGATGCGGCCATATTGCGCCTGGGTCACGCCGGTACGCGCGCACTGGGCGAAGGTCGCGGTCGGCGTCGCGGTGGCGCAAGGGTCCTGCGCGCTGACATTGCCGTTGAACTGCGGGCCGAACAATTCCGAGACGTTGGCGGCACGGATCGCGCGGTTATAGCTGCCGCGCAGGCGGATATCGCTGCTCGGCGCCCAGGACAGCTCGGCCTTGTAGGTCGAGACGATCTTGGACAGGTTGCTATAGTCCGATCCGCGATAGCCCGCGTTCAGCGACAGGTCCTTGAAGAACGGGCGATTCTGGACCAGCGGCACTTCGATTTCCGCGAAGATTTCGTTCACGTCGAAGCGGCCCTGGGTTTCCTTGGTCCCCTTTTGCAGCGCCAGCGCGTCGGCCTTGAACTCCAGGCTTTCGTAGCGATGCTCGATACCCAGCACGACGCCGATGCCGTCGTCCGACCAGGGCGACCGGACGCCATAGGTGCCCAGGTCCGCGCTGATATTGCCGCTGAGCACGGTTTCCTTGTCGACGCCGCGGGTCGAGGTCGGCGCATAGATATAACCGAACGCCGCATCCGAAATGCCGTTGTAGCGGAAGATGTCGAGCGGAACGCACTGCGGGTCGCTGCCGTCGATCACCGACTTGCAGGTCGGGGTGCCGTTGCGGTTGACGACCTGGATGCCGCGATTGGCGCGCGACGGATCGATGTCGTTCTCATAGGTCTCGTTATAGAGGACCGTCGAGAACAGCGCGTTGGCGTCATAGCGGATGCCGGGCGCGATCTCGCCGCGCACGCCGCCCGAGAAGCGATAGTCGGTATGGCGCAGGTCGTCACGGCGCGGACGGGCGTTCCCGGCGACCGGGCGATAGCCGATGTAGAGCTGCTGCGTCGCGTTGGTGCCATAGGCCGAGCCGCACAGGATATTGCCCTGCTGCGCGCTGAGGAACGGATTGTCGCAATTGACCGAGTAGGTATAGCCTTGGAACAGCGCGGACGGGGCGACCTGCGAATTGGTGTGGTCGTCCATGAACATCACGCTGCCATAGGCTTCGACCGACGGCGTGATCTCGTACCGGGCAAAGGCGCCGGCAGTGTAGCGGGTATCGTTGCGCTGGAAATAGTTCAGCGGCGCGTAATTGTAGCGGAAGCTGGAATCATACGGCACCCAGCTACGATTGCCGTCGCGCGTATTGTTGAACGCGCCGGAATCGGCGCTGGGACCCGTGATCGGGTCGAACAGGCCATATTGGTTGTTGCTCGACCCGCCGCAGGTCAGCGTCGAATTACCCGCCCCCGCCGGATCGAAGGCACAGGAGGACACGTCGCGATTGCCCTGAAGCACCGGCTTGGTATCGCGATAGCCGAAATAGGCGGTCACATTGCCGCGATTGTCGGGGAAGTTGGTGCCGAAGGCGACGTTGACGTCCAGCTTCTGCCCGTCGAGCACGTTGCGGTTGGCAAGGCGGTAATTGGCCTGGCTCTGGATACGGCGGGCGAACGCATTGTCGTTCTGATGCTGGGCGAAGCCATACTGGATGTCGGTCCGAATGCCTTCCAGATCGTCGCGCAGGATGAAGTTGACCACGCCCGAAATCGCGTCCGACCCGTACACGGCGGAAGCGCCACCGGTCACCACGTCGATCCGCTTGACCAGCGCGGAGGGGATGAAGTTCAGGTCGTTGGCCTGCACCGGCAGCATGCGCTGGCCGTTGATCAGCACCAGGTTCCGGTTGCTGCCCAGGTTGCGCAGGTTGACGCGCGCGGTGCCGTCCGAGCCGTTCGACCCATTCTCGTTCGAGTCCGGCGTCACCTGCGGCAGGCGATTCAGCACATTCTCGACCTGAATCGCGCCCTGATAGCGGATTTCGGCGTCGTCCACGACCGTCAGCGGGCTGTTGCTGGTCAGGCTGGGGCGCTGAAGCCGGGTGCCGGTGACGACGATCGCCTCGCCCGCGGACCCGTTGGCGCTGTCGGGCAGCGCGGCGGCGTTCGACGGACAGGGCCGGTCGGGCGCGGGCACGCAATCCGCCGCGTCATCACTGGTCGCACCCTGAGCGGTCTGTGCGCTGACGGGTGAAACCGAAAGCAGCGCGATTGCAATTGCGCCGGCCGAACAGGCCAGCCTCGTGTAACTTTTGCTCATGTAAGAGCCCCCTCTTTGATTTATTTAGCCAATCCTAACCAAAAACCATCACTCGTCAAATATATTATACCGTATGCGGGAATCATCTGGTGGCGCGGGAGCAACCGATCGTCGCGTGTTGCGTTGCACAAACGGCCAAGCTCACGCAGCCGGGAGGCCGTCCGTCCGTCGCAGGAGATGCTGGAGCCGATGATCCGAGCCAATCGTCGAGAGTTGATCGCAGCCTTCGCCGCCCTGGGGCTGTCGCCTGCATGGGCCGCCCGCGCCGCCGCGCAAGCCACGCCTTCGAGCGTGAAGATGGGCGCGCCCAAGCCCTTTTCCTGGGCCGCGCTTCAATCGCAGGCCGAGGCCCTGGCCCGGCAACCCTATCGCCCACAGGCCAAGGTCGAGGCCGCCGCCGCCATCGATTACGACGCGGTCGGCACGATCCGGTATCGGGAAGACAAGACGCTGGCGGGCGGAATCCGACTGTTCCCGCTGGGCCGCTATGCGCCCAACCCGGTCGGCAGCCATATCGTCGAGAACGGCCAGGCGCGCGCGGTCCCCTTCTCGCCATCGCTGTTCACCGCCGAAGCTGGCCATGCGCCGCCGCTGGGCATTGCCGGGTTCCGCGCGATGACGGCGGACGGCAAGAGCGACTGGCTGGCCTTTCAGGGCGCCTCCTATTTCCGGACCGCAGGCGCGCAGGACCAATATGGCCTGTCGGCACGCGGGATCGCGATCGACACCGGGATCGACGGGCGCGAGGAGTTTCCCGCCTTCACCGATTTCTGGATCGAGCGGACGGCGGCGCAGGGCTATACCGTCCATGCGCTGCTTGACGGGCCGAGCGTGACGGGCGCGTACAAGATCGAGTCGGTGAAGGGCGCGAACGGGGTCGAACAGCGTGTCTCCGCCGTCCTGTTCTTCCGCCGCGATGTCGAACGCCTCGGCATCGCGCCCGCGACCAGCATGTTCTGGTATGGTGAGGGCAATCGCGCGGCGGGCAGCGACTGGCGACCCGAGATCCACGATTCGGACGGCCTCGCACTGCTGACCGGCGCGGGCGAGCGGCTGTGGCGGCCTTTGGTCAACCCGCCGCGCCCGACGCTGGACAGCTTCGCCGACACCAATCCGCGCGGCTTCGGCCTGCTCCAGCGCGACCGGGATTTCGATCATTATCAGGATGACGGGGCATTCTATGACCGCCGCGCCAATTTGTGGGTGCAGCCGCAGGGGGATTGGGGCCGGGGGCAGGTGATGCTCTATGCCTTTCCGACCGCGTCGGAGACGGTCGACAATATCGTCGCCTTCTGGAACCCCGCCGACGCGCCCAAGGCAGGGCAGAAGCGGCAATTCGACTATCGCCTGAGCTGGGGCTCGATCGACCCGACCGTGGTGTCGGCCGTCGCGCACGCGGTCGACCAGTGGACCGGCGCGGCCGGTCGGCCCGGTGCCGAGCCGACCCAGGGCGCGCGCAAGCTGGTCGTCGATTTCGTCGGCCCGGCACTGGCCGGGCTGGACCGGCAGAGCAACGTGATCGCCGAGATCGGCGTGTCGCGCGGCAAGCTGCTCACGCAAGCCGCCTATCCGGTCGTCGGCCAGCGAAATCGCTGGCGCGTCACCGCCGATATCGCGCCCGTGGGGCAGGGCCCCGCCGATGTCCGCCTGTTCCTGAAGCGCGGCAACAAGGCGCTGACCGAGACGGTGCTGGCCCCCGTCTTTCTGCCATGACCGACGCCCGCGCGATCATGCCGGAGCCCGCGCCGCTGACCATGGAGGTCCAGCGGTTCGACGGCCCGCCGCCGCCGCACAACGCGCCGGAGCCCCGGATCGGGGTCAATCTGGCACCCGACGATATCCTGACGCGCCGGTTGCTGCTGGTATTGCTGACCGGCCTGCTCGCCACCGCCGCTTCCGCGTCGGTCAAGGAGGCGTTGCTCAGCGACGGGTTCAACCTGCTCGACGGGTTGCTGTTGCTGCTGTTCTTCCCGCTCTTCGCCTGGATTTCGTTCGGCTTCGTCACCGCGGCGATCGGCTTCATCCTGCTGATTTCCGGCGCGCATCCCGGCATCACCCCCGCGCCCCGCGGCGCGGCCCCCCTGACCGCGCGGACCGCCGTGCTGGTCCCGGTGCATAACGAGGATGTCGACGCCGTCTTCGACCGGATCGCACGGATGGCGATGATGATCGACCGGGCCGGTGCCGCCGACCGCTTCGCCTTCTTCGTCCTGTCCGATTCGGGCGAAGCGGCGGAAGTGGAGGAACGCGCCGCCTGGGCCCGCCTCGCCCCCCGTCTGGCGGTGCCGCTCCATTATCGCCGCCGGACCGAGAATGTCGGGCGCAAGCCGGGCAATGTCGCCGATTGGGTGCGCAAGCACGGCGCGGCCTACGACTTCATGCTGATGCTCGACGCCGACAGCCTGATGGGCGGCGACACGATCGTCGGCATGGCGCAGATCATGGAGCAGCGCCCCTCGATCGCGCTTCTCCAGACCGTACCGATGATCATCGGCGCGACCACCCTGTTCCAGCGCTGGATGCAATTCGCCAGCCGCTTCTATGGGCCGATCTCGACGGCGGGGCTGGTCTGGTGGTCGGGGTCGGAGTCGACCTTCTGGGGGCATAACGCGCTGATCCGTATCCGCGCCTTTGCCGAAAGCTGCGGCCTGCCCGACCTGCCCGGACGCCCGCCCTTCGGGGGCACGATCATGAGCCACGACATGGTCGAGGCGGCCCTCCTGCGGCGGCGCGGCTGGCGGCTGCACATGTTGATGGTCGAGGACAGTTTCGAGGAGTTTCCGCCGACCCTGATCGACCAGGCGGTGCGCGACCGGCGCTGGGCGCAGGGCAATACCCAGCACCTCAAGCTGCTGGGGTCGAGCGGTTTCCACTGGATCAGCCGGTTGCAGCTGTTCATCGGCGCGCTCGCCTATCTGATGTCGCCCGCCTGGCTGATCCTGATCGCCACCTCGATCGCGCAGAGCCTGTCCGACGACGCCGCGACGGTGCGGGCGGTGACGTCGGTGCAGGTGCTGGTGGTGACGCTGATCCTGTTGTTCGGGCCCAAGCTGCTAAGCATCATCTGGGCGATGGCCGACCGGAACCGGCGGGCGAGTTACGGCGGGGCGCGGGGAATCCTGGCGTCGGTGGCGCTCGACGTGCCGCTGTCGATCCTGACCGCGCCGGTCATCGCGCTGACCCAGACGATCGACCTCATCAACATCGTCCGCGGCAAGCCCTCCGGCTGGAGCCCGCAGAGCCGGGTGCGCGACGGCCTCGCGGCGGCGGATGCGATGCCGCGCTATTACTGGCATCTGGCGGTCGGCGTGGTGTTGCTTGGCGTGTCGTTCCTGAACCCGGTGCTGGGGGCGTGGTTGTCGCCGGTGACCTTGGGGCTGCTGCTCGCGCCGTGGCTGGCGATGCAGACGGCCAAGGTGCGACCGGGCGAAAGGCTGGCGAAAAGGGGTGTGTTCGCGGTGCCGGGGTCGGCGGTGGCGGAACCGGTGCGGCCTTTGGCGATGGCGTGAGGGATTCCCCTCAATCATCCTCGTCCTCGAACCCCACCAGCGCCAGGGCCCGCGCCTTCATCTGCCGCGTCTCGCACCAGTGGACCAAAGCCTCCTCGCGCCCGTGCGTCACCCACACCTCGCGCGGCGCGATCTCGGTCAGGGTCTGGGTCAGTTCGTCCCAATCGGCATGGTCGGACAGGATCAGCGGCAGTTCGACATTCTTCTGCCGCGCGCGCTGGCGCACCCGCATCCAGCCGCTGGCCATGGCAGTGATGGGCTCCGGCAGCCGCCGCGACCAGCGATCATTGAGCGCCCCCGGCGGACACAGCACGACATGCCCCGCCATCTCCGCCTTGGGCGTATCCGCTACCATGCGCAGATCGCCCAGATCGACGCCGAGTTCCTGATAGAGCGCACATAGCCGCGCCAGCGCGCCGTGCAGATAAATGGGTGCCTCATGCCCGCGCACCCGCAGTTCGGCGATCACCCGCTGCGCCTTGCCCAGCGCATAGGCCCCGACCAACACGCAGCGGGTCGGATTGGCATGGAGCCGCGCGATCAGCTTGTCGATCTCGTCGCCCGTTTCGGGATGGCGAAAGACAGGGAGCGCGAAGGTCGCCTCGGTGACGAACACGTCGCATTTCACCGGCTCGAACGGTGCACAGGTCGGGTCGGCGCGGCGTTTGTAATCACCCGACACCACCACCCGCTCGCCCCGGTAATCGAGCACGATCTGCGCCGATCCCAGCACATGCCCGGCGGGGACGAAGCCGACCTCCACCTCCCCCAATCGAATCGTCTCGCCATAGCCCATGGGCACGCCCGTCTGCGGGCCGTAGCGCGCCGCCATGATCGCCAGCGTCTCCGGCGTCGCCCAGACGGTGCCATGTCCGCCGCGCGCGTGATCGGCATGGCCGTGGGTCACCAGCGCCTTGGCCTCCGGCTCGGACGGATCGACCCACACATCGGCGGGGGCCACGTAAATCCCGTGTTTATGGGGCTGTATCCAGTCGCCGAGCTTGACCATGATACCTATATCCTTCGGGATGCCCCCCGGTTCCCTTCCCTCCGCCTTGACCGATTGGTTCGCCGCCAAGGGCTGGCACCCGCGCACGCACCAGTTGGCGATGCTGGAAGAAGCCCGCGCCGGACGGCACGCCTTGCTGGTCGCGACGACGGGCGCGGGCAAGACGCTGGCGGGGTTCCTGCCGACCCTGACCGAGTTGATCGAGCGCCCGTCGGAGGGGCTGCACACCCTCTATGTCTCGCCCTTGAAGGCACTGGCGGTCGATATCCGCCGCAACCTCGTCACGCCGATCGAGGAGATGGGCCTCGACATCCGGGTCGAAACGCGGACCGGCGACACCTCGTCGGACAAGAAGGCGCGGCAACGGGTCAAGCCGCCGCATATATTGCTGACCACGCCGGAATCGCTGTCGCTGCTGCTCAGCTACCCCGATGCCGAGGGGATGTTTGCCAGCCTCAAGACCATCGTGGTCGATGAGGTCCACGCCTTCGCCACCGGCAAGCGCGGCGACCTGCTGTCCTTATGCATGGCGCGGTTGCAGCGAATTGCCCCCGCCATGCGCCGGGTCGCGCTGTCGGCGACGGTGGCGGACCCGGACGGCTATCGCGCCTGGCTGGCCCCGGACGGCGATATCGACGCGGTCGGCCTCGTCACCGGCGAGCCGGGCGCGCCACCGGACATTGCCATCCTGCTGCCCGAGGATCGCATCCCCTGGGCGGGCCATTCGGGCCGCTACGCCGCCGCGCAGGTGATGCGCGTGATCGAGGCGAACCGGACCACCATCCTGTTCTGCAACACCCGCAGCCTCGCCGAACTGATCTTCCAGGATTTGTGGAAGGCCAATGACAAGAGCCTGCCGATCGGCGTCCATCACGGCTCGCTCTCGCTGGAGGCGCGGCAAAAGGTGGAAGCGGCGATGGCGGACGGCAAGCTCCGCGCATTGGTCGCGACCGCCAGCCTGGACCTCGGCGTCGACTGGGGCGATGTGGATTGTGTGATCCAGATGGGCGCGCCCAAGGGGTCGTCGCGGCTTCTCCAGCGGATCGGGCGCGCCAATCATCGGCTGGACGAATCGAGCCGTGCGATCCTCGTCCCCGGCAACCGCTTCGAATATCTGGAGGCACGCGCCGCGCTCGATGCGGTGGAGGCGGGCGAACTGGACCCCGACCTGTTCCGACAGGGCGCGCTCGACGTGCTGGCGCAGCATGTCATGGCCTGTGCTTGCGCCGCGCCGTTCGAGCAGGGCGCGCTGCTCGACGAAATCCGCTCGGCCATGCCCTATTCGGCGTTGCCGGACGAGACGTTCGAGCGGGTGCTGCGGTTTATCGCGGACGGCGGCTATGCGCTCAAGGCCTATGACCGGTTCAAGCGGCTGGTCCAGCAGACGGACGGGACGTGGCGCGTCACCCATCCGCAATTCGTCGCGCAGCACCGCCTGAACGCCGGGATCATCGTCGAGGCGACGATGCTGAAGGTCCGCTTCCGCAATGGCCGCCAGCTTGGCCGGGTGGAGGAAGGATTCGCCGCCACCCTCGCCCCCGGCGACACCTTCTTCTTCGCGGGGCTGAGCCTGGAGGTGGAGTCGATCGACGGTGAAGACCTGATCGTTCGCGCCACCTCCCGCCCCGCGCGCATCCCGACCTATGGCGGCAGCCGGATGCCGCTCTCGACCAGCCTCGCCGACCGGGTGCGGGCCTTCCTCGCCGACCGGAGCGAATGGGATCGTTTCCCGCCGGACGTGCATGACTGGCTGGAGATGCAGGATCGCCGCTCGGTCCTGCCCCGCCCCGGCCAGTTGCTGGTCGAGACCTTCCCGCGTGAGGGTCGGCATTATATGGTCGCCTACAGCTTCGAGGGGTGGAACGCGCACCAGTCGCTGGGGATGCTGATCACCCGGCGGATGGAAGCGCAGGGGCTGAAGCCGCTCGGCTTCGTGGCGAGCGACTATGCGCTGGCCTGTTACGGGCTGGAGAAGGTGACCGACCCGGCCAGCCTCTTTTCCCCCGACATTCTCGAAAACGAGTTCGTCGATTGGGTGCAGCAATCGCACCTGCTCAAGCGTGCCTTTCGCGAGGTGGCGGTGATCGGCGGGCTGGTCGAGCGCCAGCATCCCGGCAAGCGCAAGACCGGGCGGCAGGTGACCTTTTCGACCGACCTGATCTACGACGTGTTGCGTAAGTACGAACCCGGCCATCTGCTGCTCCAGGCGGCGTGGGACGATGCGCGGGCGCGGATGACCGATGTGGGGCGACTGGCGAACCTGCTCGACCGGGCGGGGGGGACGATGCTGCACGTCGATCTGGAACGGGTGAGTCCGCTGGCGGTCCCGGTGCTGGTGCTGATCGGGCGGGAGAAGGTGTCGACGGGAAGCGCGGATGACGACCTGCTGATCGAGGCGGAGGCCTTGGCGGCGGAGGCTATGGGGGAGTGAGGTGAGGGATTCCCGTGGCCTTCGACTTCGCTCAGGCGGAACGGCTGTTGGTATAGTCTTCCCTCACGTCTAGCCGCTCCCCTCCCGCAAGCGGGAGGGGATGGGGGAGGGCACGGGGTCTCACAGAGGCCACCCCTTGCGGCTCTTGCCCCTCCCCAACCCCTCCCCCTGCCGGGAGAGGGGCTTAAGAAGACCCACCCGATCACCCTGATCGCATCAAAAATGTTGCAATGCCCATCCCTACCACGCAAATCTGATATCGTGCTCCGCCAGTATGAACTCGTCGACCGCGTGCTCGACTACGACCCCCAGGCCGATGAGGCGCTGCTGAACCGTGCCTATGTCTTCTCGATGAAGGCGCATGGCAGCCAGAAGCGTGCCTCGGGCGATCCCTATTTCAGCCATCCGATCGAGGTCGCGGGCATCCTGACCGACATCCATCTGGATGACGAGACGATCGCCACCGCCATCCTGCACGACACGATCGAGGATACCGTCGCCACCTATGACGAGATCGAACGGCTGTTCGGTCCCAATGTCGCCCGGCTGGTCGACGGCGTGACCAAGCTGTCCAAGATCGAGGCACAGACCGAGAGCGAGCGCGCCGCCGAGAATCTGCGCAAATTCCTGCTCGCCATGTCGGACGATATCCGCGTCCTGCTGGTCAAGCTGGCCGACCGGCTGCACAATATGCGCACGCTCCATCACATCGCGAAGCCGGAGAAGCGCCGCCGCATCGCGAAGGAGACGATGGACATCTATGCCCCGCTCGCCGAGCGGATCGGCATGTACGAGTTCATGAAGGAGATGCAGATGCTCGCCTTCCAGCAACTCGAACCCGAAGCCTATGAGTCGATCACGCTTCGCCTCGCCCAGATGAAGGAGGGCGGCGGCGACCGGATCGCCAGGATCGCGTCGGGCCTGAAACTGCTGATGTCGCGCGGCGGCGTCGAGGCGGAGGTGACGGGGCGGGAGAAATCCGCCTTCTCGATCTTCCGCAAGATGAACGAGCGGCATATCAGTTTCGAGCAGCTATCCGACGTCATGGCCTTCCGCGCGATCGTCCCGACCGAGGAGGATTGCTACCGCGCGCTGGGGCTGATCCATCGCCGCTGGCCGATGGTGCCGGGGCGGTTCAAGGATTATATCTCGACCCCCAAGCGCAACGGATACCGCTCGCTCCACACATCCGTCATCCATGCCGACAATGCGCGGATCGAGATCCAGATCCGCACCGCCGAAATGCATGCCGAGGCGGATTTCGGTCTCGCGGCGCACTGGACCTACAAACAGGCGACCCGCCACGATGCCCAGGTAAGCTGGATTCGCGATCTGGTTGAAATCCTCGACACGGCGGGCAGCCCGGAAGAACTGATCGAACATACGAAGATGGCGATGTACCAGGATCGCATCTTCGCCTTCACCCCCAAGGGCGAACTGATCCAGTTGCCCAAGGGCGCGACGCCGATCGACTTCGCCTATGCCGTACACACCGATCTGGGCGACCAGGCGGTGGGGGCCAAGCTGAACGGGCGGGTGGTGCCGCTGTCCACCGTCATCTCCAATGGCGACCAGGTGCAGATCCTGCGCTCGGCGGGACAGACGCCGCAGGCCAACTGGCTGAACCTGGCGATCACCGGCAAGGCGCTGGCCGCGATCCGCCGCCATCTGCGCCAGGCCGAGCGGGCCGAACAGGTGACGCTCGGCACCAAGCTGTACGAGGATATCGTCCGTCGCCTGCCCGCGCAGATCGGGCCCGACGCGCTGACCCATGCGCTGCAACGGCTGAAGATGCCCGACGAAGCGCATCTGATGATCGCCATCGCCCGGCGCACGGTGTCCGATGCCGCCGTGATGGAGGCGCTGATGCCCGGATCGGCGGGCGCGGATGTGGCCGCCCTGCCGCCGCAGTCGAGCGCGATCTCCATCAAGGGGCTGACCCCCGGCGTCGCCTATGACCTGGCGCAATGCTGCCATCCGGTGCCCGGCGACCGCATCGTCGGCCTGCGTCGTCCGGACGCGGGGATCGAGGTTCATGCGATCCAGTGCCCGGTGCTGGCCGAACTCGCCGACCGGACCGACGAGGAAACCGACTGGGTCGACGTCTCCTGGGGCGACGACAGCGAGGGCGCGACCGCGCGCATCTCGGTCATGGTCAAGAACGAGCCCGGTGCGCTCGGTATCCTCGCGACGATCATCGGCCAGCATAAGGCGAACATCATCAACGTCCGGCTGGATACGCGCGACACGCGCTTCCACACCAATCTGATCGATGTCGAGGTGCACGACCTACAACATCTGATGCGCCTGATGGCGGCGTTGCGCGCGGCGGATGTGGTGAGTTCGGTCGAGCGGGTTTGAGGTAATCCACCGCCATCGGCGGCGAAAAAGTCTTTTGTTCGCGCAGAGGCGCGGAGGGCGCAGAGAAGTGGGCATTGCGCAGCAAGCGTATCTTTCCTCTCATGATCGATGAAAGGCGCCTGCATCTGCGGCGGGGCGAGACACCTCCGCGCTCTCTGCGCCTCCGCGCGAACCATATTCTTCTTCGTTCCCGGCGAAGGCCGGGGCCCAGTTGCGGTGAATGATCGGAGGCTCAAAGCAGATGTCTCCCTGTATCGTCTCGCACGTCCTGAGCCGCGAAGAGACTGGACCCCGGCCTTCGCCGGGGAGCGGAACGGTGCAAAAATCCTGACGCCCGGATGACGCCTCCGTAACAAAACTCTGGAACCCGCGCCGCGCCTGCGCTTTGGAACCCCCGAACAGGGGAGCCTTAACATGCGTTTCATCACCGCCGCCGCCATGCTCGCGCTTGTCGCCGCACCCGTCGCCGCGCAACAGGCGCGGTCGATCTCCGCCTCCGACAAGGCGCAAGGGGCGCAGGCCAATCCGCAGCTCGTGGCGCAATATGGCGGCCGCTACACCGGCCCGCAGGCGGCATTCGTCGAGCGGGTGGGCAAGCGGGTCGCGGTCCAGTCCGGCCTGTCCAACGCGCAGGGCGACTTCACCGTCACCACGCTCAACTCGCCGGTGGAGAACGCCTTCGCCATCCCCGGCGGCTACATCTATGTCACGCGCCAGTTGCTCGCGCTGATGAATTCGGAGGCCGAACTCGCCTCGGTGCTGGGGCATGAGGTCGGCCATGTCGCCGCGCGCCACTCGCAGAGCCGCAACACCCGTTCGACCATCGGATCGATCCTGGCGGCGGGGGCGGGGCTGTTGACCGGCAGCAATGTCGCGACCCAGTTGGTCGGCACGGGCGCGCAGCTTTACACGCTCAAATATGGCCGCGATCAGGAATATCAGGCCGATGGCCTCGGCATCCGCTACATGACCGCCGCCGGTTACGATCCCTACGCCTCCGCCGACATGCTCGCCTCGCTGGCCGCATCGAGCGACCTCGCCGCGCGCACGGCGGGGAAGGACGCGAACGCCATCCCCACCTGGGCCTCGACCCATCCCAACAGCGCCGACCGCGTCCGCCGCGCCGCCGCGCTCGCCAAGCAGACCGGCCGCCCCGAAACCACGCCGCCACAGGATACCACCTATCTGCGGATGCTCGACGGCATGCCCTATGACGACGATCCCAAGGAGGGGATCGTCGATGGCCAGAGTTTCCGCCATCCCGGCCTCAAGCTGAAATTCACCGCCCCCAACGGCTATGCGATCGCCAATGGCAGCGACGCGGTGAGCATCGTCGGTCAGGGCGGACAGGCACAGATGCGGCTCGCCCAGGGCAGCGATCTGGGCCAGGCGATCACCCAGCGTTTCGGCCAGCTCGGCACCGGCACGCCGACCGGCCAGTTGCAGAACGGGACGGCGAACGGCATCCCCTATGCCTGGGTCACGACGCGCGCCGCCGCCAACAACCGCGCGGTGGATGCGACGGTGGTCGCCTATCGCTTCCCCTCGGCGACCTATACCTTCACGCTGGTTACGCCCGCCGGTAGCGGCATCGGGCCGTTCCAGCCGCTGCTCGCCTCGGTCGCGCCGCTGTCCACCGCCGAGGCGAATAGCATTCGCGGCAAGAAGATCAGCATCGTTACCGTCAAGGCGGGGGACACGATCGACAGCCTGTCGGCGCGCATGGCCTATCCCGATTACAAGCGCGAGCGGTTCGTGACGCTGAACGGGCTCGACCCGGAACAAGCGCTGACGCCGGGCCGTTTGGTCAAGTTGGTCGTGAACGGGTGACGGACGGCTTCGACGCCGCTACACCGGCGGCGTCATGAAGCGCCCCGCCCTGTCTGTCGTCGTCCCCTGCTATAACGAAGCCGCCTGTCTGGACGTGCTGCACGCGCGCATCTCCGGCGCGGCGCGCGCGGCGGTGGGCGAGGATTATGAGATCGTCCTGATCAACGACGGCTCGAAGGACGATAGCTGGCCGGTGATGCAGCGCCTCGCCGCCGCCGACCCGCATCTGGTGGCGATCAACCTGTCGCGCAATCATGGGCACCAGCTTGCGCTGACCGCAGGGCTGGACCTGTGCGCGGGCGAGCAGATCCTGATCATCGACGCCGATCTTCAGGACCCACCCGAACTCCTCACCGACATGCGCGCGACCATGGCGGCGCAGAGCGCGGACGTGGTCTATGCCGTCCGTCGCAAGCGCGCCGGGGAAACACTGTTCAAAAAGGCGACGGCGGCGATCTTCTACCGGATGCTCGACCGGCTGACCGATACGCCGATCCCGCTCGATACCGGCGATTTCCGCCTGATGAGCCGCCGTGCGCTCGACGCGCTGCAATCGCTGCCCGAACAGGCGCGCTTCATTCGCGGCATGGTCGCCTGGGTCGGTTTCCGTCAGGTTCCCTTCCCCTATGATCGCGCCGAGCGCCTTGCGGGCGAGACGCACTATCCGCTGGGCAAGATGATCGCGCTCGCCTTCGACGCGGTGACGGGTTTCTCCACCGCGCCCCTGCGCTGGGCCAGCCATATCGGCCTCGCACTGACCGCCGCCTCGCTGCTGCTGCTGGTCTATATCGCGATCGGCTGGCTGACCGGTTCGGCGGTGCAGGGCTGGACCTCGACCATGCTGGTCACCGTCATCCTGGGCGCGGTGCAGATGTTCGTGCTGGGCATGATCGGCGAATATCTGGGGCGGCTCTATATCGAGTCGAAGCGGCGGCCGCTCTACCTCGTCGCCGATGTGGCGGGGCCGGTCCAGGGCCATGCCCGGCTGGGCTATAGCGCGCATGAGGGGGCGAAGGAGCCGGGCTGAGGGCCTATTCTTCCGCCGTTCGGCCCGAATGTCCGATGACCGTTGCAGAGCGATCATTCGGACCTTTGCGGGAACGCGCGCAGCTATGCCGTCCTGATCCCCGATACGATCGAGCGGCAGAATTTGCGCGGCATGCGCCGTTCCACCGCCTATGCCCGACGGGTCGCGCGGCTGTCCGCGCTGGCGCATCGTCAAGGGCCGGAGCCCGTCTTCCTGCTCCGCCCGACAACGCTCCACGCATCGCGGCGGCGATGACGGATAGCCCACAGGTTCGCGTGCTGACCGTTTCCGGCGGAGAGACGCGGTCGGACAATGACTGCGACATTATGGGATCGAGGATAAGGTGGTGGACGGGATCGTCCGGTGGATGGAGGGGCGTTCGCGGTGAGGGATTCCCATGGCCTTCGACTTCGCTCAGGCCGAGCGGAGGTGGGTAAAGACCTTATCCCTCAAACTCGTTCAGCCTGAGCGAAGTCGAAGGCCACGCCAGCACCTTCCCACGAAGCGTCCCCGCCCCTCCACCGCCGCTTTGCGGCGGTCCCCCTCCCCAAGCGAGCTTGGGGAGGAATGGGCTGAACCAAATCCTCTCCATCTCCGATGGGGAGGGTCACCGCCCGGCGCAGCCGGGTGGTGGAGGGGCCGCCCCCCAACAAAAAAGGGCCCGGGGTTTTCCCCGAGCCCTTTTCCTTTCACCCAAGGGCGAAAGATCAGTCGCGATCGCCGGTCAGGAAGGCCGGAGCGGCGAATTCGGACGAACCGCCCTGTTCGCCACCTTCACGACGGGGACGGTCGCCACGGTCGCGACGGGGGCCGCTGCGGCCTTCGCCCCCGCGATCACCGCCGCGCTCGCCGCCACGATCACCGCCGTCACGACGTGGACCACGGCCACCCTCGCGCGGGCCACGATCACCACGCGGTTCACGCGGTTCGCGGGCCGGACGATTGTCCTCCAGTTCCGCACCGGTTTCCTGATCGACGACGCGCATCGACAGGCGGACCTTGCCGCGCGGATCGATCTCGAGCACCTTGACCTTGACTTCCTGGCCTTCGCTCAGGACGTCCGAGACCTTCTCGACGCGCTCGTTCTTGATCTCCGAGACGTGGACCAGACCGTCCTTGCCGCCCATGAAGTTCACGAACGCGCCGAAATCGACCAGGTTGACGACCTTGCCGTTGTAGATCTTGCCGACCTCGGCCTCTTCGACGATGCCCTTGATCCAGTTCATCGCGGCTTCGATCTGCGAACCGTCCGACGAGCTGATCTTGATGACGCCCTCGTCGTCGATATCGACCTTGGCGCCGGTGGTGGCGACGATCTCGCGTATCACCTTGCCGCCGGTGCCGATCACGTCGCGGATCTTCGACTTGTCGATCGTCATCGTCTCGATGCGCGGCGCGTGCGCCGACAGTTCGGTCCGGGGTCGAGGATAGCGCCTTGTTCATCTCGTTCAGGATGTGCGCGCGGCCTTCCTTGGCCTGCGCCAGCGCGACCTTCATGATCTCCTCGGTGATACCGGCGATCTTGATGTCCATCTGGAGCGAGGTGATGCCCTCGGAGGTGCCAGCGACCTTGAAGTCCATGTCGCCCAGATGATCCTCGTCACCCAGGATGTCGGACAGGACGGCGAAGTCCTTGCCTTCCAGGATCAGGCCCATGGCGATGCCCGAGACCGGACGCTTCAGCGGCACGCCCGCATCCATCAGCGACAGCGAGCCGCCGCAGACGGTGGCCATCGACGACGAGCCGTTCGACTCGGTGATGTCGCTGGTCACGCGGATGGTGTAGGGGAATTCCTCCTTCGACGGCAGCACCGGGTGCAGCGCGCGCCACGCCAGCTTGCCATGGCCGATCTCGCGACGACCCGGCGCGCCGAAGCGGCCCACTTCGCCGACCGAATAGGGCGGGAAGTTATAGTGCAGCATGAAGTGCTGGTACGACAGGCCGTTCAGGCCGTCGATCATCTGCTCGGCGTCGCGGGTGCCCAGCGTGGTGGTCGCGATCGTCTGGGTCTCGCCGCGCGTGAACAGCGCCGAGCCGTGCGAACGCGGCAGGAAATGAACCTCGGCCTCGATCGGACGGATCTGAGTGGTCGAGCGACCGTCGATGCGGCGGCCGTCCTTCAGGATCGCGGTGCGGACGATCTCGGCTTCCAGCTTCTTGACGAGCTTGGCGGCGACAAGCTGCTCCTGCGGGCTCCGCTCGGCCATGGCGGCCTTCGCCTTGGCGCGGGCCTCGCCCAGCGCGGTCTGGCGCTGCTGCTTGTCGGTCAGCTTGTAGGCCGCGGTGATATCCTTGCCGATCAGCTTCTTCAGCTCGGCCTTGACCGCCTTCTGGTCGTCGCCGACCTTCAGTTCCCACGGATCCTTGGCGGCCTGCTCGGCCAGGTCGATGATCGCGTTGATGATCTGCTGCGACGCCTTGTGCGCGTACATGACCGCGCCCAGCATCACCTCTTCGGACAGCTCCTTGGCTTCCGATTCGACCATCATCACCGCATTGTGGGTGGCGGCGACGACCAGGTCGAGATCGCCTTCCAGCGCTTCGGCATCGGTCGGGTTCAGGACATATTCGCCGTCCTTGTAACCGACGCGCGCCGCGCCGATCGGGCCCATGAAGGGCACGCCCGAGATGGTGAGCGCGGCCGACGCGGCGACCAGCGCCAGGATGTCGGGCTCATTCTCGCCATCGTACGAGAGCACCTGGCAGATGCAGTTGATCTCGTTGTAGAAACCTTCGGGGAAGAGCGGGCGGATCGGACGGTCGATCAGGCGGCTGATCAGCGTCTCACGCTCGGTCGCGCCACGCTCGCGCTTGAAGAAACCGCCGGGGATGCGGCCCGCCGACGAGAACTTCTCCTGATAGTGAACGGTCAGCGGGAAGAAATCCTGCCCTTCCTTCACAGTCTTCGCGGCCGTCACGGCGCACAGCACCACCGTCTCGCCCAGCGTCGCGATCACCGCGCCGTCGGCCTGACGGGCCACCTTGCCGGTTTCGAGGGTCAGCGTCTTGCCGCCCCACTCGATGGCCACTTTCTTGGTATTGAACATGGAATATCCTTCACTCCGACGGGCCTATCCCGCCGGGGCCTATGGGTTGAGCCAAAATTGGCTCTGGAGGTCGGCCGAATTGCCGCCCATCCGATTGCTCTACCCGGCCCTTTCGCCGGGTTTGATGACATAGAGGCTTTGGGGATGCGCCTTTGCAGCATCCGGTCGGCCCGGTGCTACATACACCAGCCGATAAAAAAAGGGCACCCCCCGATGGGAGTGCCCTTTTTTGGTCGCTTGCGCGCCCCGCTGTTACTTGCGGAGGCCGAGCTTGGCGATCAGCGCCAGATAGCGGTCGCCATCCTTGTGACGCAGATAGTCGAGCAGCGAGCGGCGCTTGTTGACCAGCATCAGCAGACCGCGACGCGAATGATTGTCCTTCGCATGGGTCTTGAAGTGGCCGGTCAGGTTCTGGATCCGCTCGGTCAGGATCGCGACCTGGACTTCGGGCGAACCCGTGTCACCCTCGGCGCGGGCATGGTCCTTGATGATTTCCTGACGGCGTTCAGCGGTGATCGACATCGTGATCCTTTCTTAATCGAGGTTGAAACCACGAACGACCCGGACATTTTCGTCCAGCGCCTCTACCAGCGCCACCGGGATAGCCCCCAGCATCGCGAAATATTGGCCATCGTCCACGGCAATCCCGGCCAGCACACGCCCCTGACGGAGCGCCCCTGCCTGGTCGGGGTCGAGAGCAAGAGCCGGGATGTCGTCCAGCCCCGCCCTCAGCGGCAGGAGTATCTGTTCAAGGGTGCGCGCCTGCCCCATTTCGTTCAACTTGTCCAGCGATATCGCCGGGGCCAGGGTGAACGGCCCCGCCTTGATCCGGCGGAGCATGGTGACATGGCCGACCGTGCCGAGTGCGAGGGCGATGTCGCGGGCGAGGCTGCGGATATAGGTGCCCTTGGAGACATGGGCGGTAAGGGTGGCCTCCTCTAATCCTCCCTGAGCTCGCTCGGGGAGGGGGACCGCGCCCGCAGGGCGTGGTGGAGGGGCATCGCCGGTCCGTCCCGCCCCTCCACCATCGCTGACGCGATGGTCCCCCTCCCCAAGCGAGCTTGGGGAGGATTGGAGCGAATGGATCGTCACCGCGCGACTCGCCAGCACCACCTCTTCCCCCGCCCGGGCGAGGTCATAGGCGCGCTCGCCATCGATCTTCAGCGCGGAATAGGCGGGCGGCACCTGGTCGATCGGCCCGGTGAAACGGGGCAGCACCGCCTCCAGCGCGGCGCGAGTCGGCCGGACATCGCTCTCCGCGACCGACTCCCCTTCCGCATCCAGCGTCGCGGTCTGCATGCCGAAGCTGATGGTGAAGTCATACACCTTGTCGCTGTCGAGCATCCGCCCGGCCAGCTTGGTCGCCTCCCCCACCGCGATCGGGAGCACGCCGGTCGCCAGCGGATCGAGCGTGCCGCCATGGCCGACCTTGATCCCCTTGCCATAGCCGCCCTGACGCAACACGCGCTTGACCGCGCTCACCCCTTGCGTCGAGCCGAGCCCCAGCGGCTTGTCGAGAATGATCCATCCATGCATCGGCAAGGCGTTAGTCGGGCTGGGCTCCGGCCTCAAGCACCGTGCCGCCCGCCAAGGCCTCACCGAAATGGCGGCGGCACAGCGCGACATAGCGGTCATTGCCGCCGATCTCGGTCTGCGCGCCCTCGGCGATGGCATGGCCCTGCCCATCGACACGCAGGTTCATCGTCGCCTTGGCCCCGCAGACGCACACCGATTTGATCTCGCCGAGCGCATCGGCCAGCGCCAGCAACCGCGCCGATCCGGGGAAAAGCTGTCCCTTGAAGTCGGTGCGCAGGCCGTAGCACAGCACCGGAATGCGGTGCCGGTCCGCCAGCCGTGCCAGTTGGTCGACCTGTTCGGGCGTCAGGAACTGGGCCTCGTCGACCAGGATGCACGCCAGCGGCGTCTTGCCGTGCCGATCCAGCGCACAGGCCTCCAGATCGGTCGTCGCGTGGAAGGGCGTCGCCGGCTGCGACAGGCCGATGCGCGAGGCGATGGTGCCATAGGCGAAGCGGTCGTCGATCGCGGCGGTGAACAGCATCGTGTTCATCCCCCGTTCGCGATAGTTGAAATCGGCCTGCAACAGCATGGTCGATTTCCCCGCATTCATGCTGGCATAGTAGAAATAGAGCTTGGCCATCCGCTGTCCTTAGCCAAAGGACGCCGCCTGATCGAGCATCGGGGTTGGCGCGTCGGGAATCGAAATAGCCTGTGCGGAGTGCCGGGCTCATCCGCCCTCCTCCGTCGCCCCAGCCAAGGCTGGGGCCTCCATCGATAATCCCGACCGTCGCTGCGATAACGAACAGTCCTCCGCGCCTCGGCGCGAACCTCATCCCGTGACCTTCGTTCCGTTCAGCCTGAGCGAAGTCGAAGGCCAAGGGAAAAGGCTTGATCGTGATTCGCGCAGAGGCGCGGAGGACGCAGAGGAATTTTGCAAGTCTTCGTACCCCGGCGAAGGCCGGGGTCCAGTTGCGATGGATACACGAGGGCGCGAGGCATTTGCCCCACCCGCCTTGGCGCGCCGCGCCATCAACACTTTGCTACTGGACCCCGGCCTTCGCCGGGGTGGTGCTCCCTATTCGGTGAGGGCTCTTCTTCTCTGCGCCCTCCGCGCCTCTGCGCGAACCAAAAACCTTCGCAGCTTCGCGTGAACCCTATTTTCCAGCGGTCAAAAGGTGGCCTTTGACTTCGCTCAGGCTGAATGGGGGGGCGGGAGTCAGTCGCCGGAGGGCTCCCCCTCCTCCAGATCCTGCGACACCTTGGGCGAGCGGAGCAGCGAGTCGATATGGCTTCCCTCGTCGAAGCTCTCGTCCGCCAGGAATTTCAGCTTGGCGGCGTATTTCATCTTCACCCGGTGCGCGACCTCGCGCTGGAGATAGGCGGTGTTGGTGCGCAGCGCCTTGATGACGACCTCCTCGTCCTTGCCGAGCAGCGGCTTCACGAAGACGGTCGCGTGGCGCAGGTCGGGCGACATGCGCACTTCGGTCACGCTGACCATATGCTTGGCGAGCGTCTCGTCATGCACGTCGCCGCGCGCGAGGATTTCGGACAGGATATGGCGGACCTGCTCGCCGACGCGCAGCAGGCGGACCGAGGGTTCGGCGGGATTTTTGGACTGGACCATGTTCCGTTTCTTCTCAAACGAAAATCGCGGCCGCCGGACAGGCGACCGCGACTCATTCCGGCATAAAGCGTGGGCGGCAGGATCACTCCCACCGCCCCGCCGTCATCAGAGCGAACGCTCGCGCAGTTCGACCTCGAAGGTTTCGAGATAGTCGCCCGCCTTGATGTCGGTGAAGTTCTGCGTGAACGTCACACCGCATTCCAGACCGGCGCGAACCTCGGCGACATCGTCCTTGAACCGGCGGAGCGAGTTGATCTCGCCCTGGTAGATGATGACGTCGTTGCGCGTGATGCGCGCCTTGAGCGCCTTGCGGATGACACCCTCGGTGACCAGCAGACCGGCGGCCTTGCCGATCTTGCCCGCCGAGAAGACCTCGCGGATTTCGGCGCGGCCGACGACCGTTTCGAACGCCTCGGGACCCAGCTCGCCCGCCATGCCCGCACGAATCTCGTCGATCAGGTCATAGATGACGTCGTAGTACTTCAACGCCACCTTGTTCCGCTCGGCGATCTCGCGCGCCTTGGCGTTGGCACGGACGTTGAAGCCGATGATCGGGGCTCCGCTCGCGGCTGCCAGCGTCACGTCCGACTCGGTGATGCCACCGACGCCCGAGTGCAGGATACGCGCCTTGATCAGATCCGACTGGATCTTGGTGATCGACGCCACGATCGCCTCGACGGTGCCCTGCGTATCCGCCTTCACGACCAGCGGATATTCCTTCGCCTGGTTCGCCTTCAGCGCCGAGAACATCGACTCCAGGCTGGCCGGGGCCGAGGTGGTGCGCTTCTGGAGCACCACGCTCTGTCGATATTCGGCGACCTCACGGGCACGCGCCTCATTCTCGACGACCTGCAACAGATCGCCCGCCTGAGGCACGCCCGACAGGCCGAGAACCTCGACCGGCATCGCCGGACCGGCCTGCTTCACCTGACGGCCCTTGTCGTCGACCAGCGCCCGGACCTTGCCGCTTTCCGCGCCGACGACGAACACGTCGCCGACCTTCAGCGTGCCGCGCGTGACCAGCACGGTCGCGACCGGACCACGGCCCTTGTCCAGCTTGGCCTCGATCACGCTGCCCTCGGCGGCGCGGTCGGGGTTGGCGGCCAGTTCGAGCAGTTCGGCCTGAAGCTGGATCTTTTCGATCAGCGTATCCAGACCGATCTTCTTGAGCGCCGACACTTCGACGTCCTGGGTTTCGCCACCCATTTCCTCGACCTGCACGTCGTGTTCGAGCAGACGCTCGCGGACGCGCTGGGCATTGGCGTCGTGCTTGTCGATCTTGTTGATCGCCACGATCATCGGCTTGCCCGCCGCCTTGGTGTGGTTGATCGCCTCGATCGTCTGCGGCATCAGCCCGTCATCGGCCGCGACCACCAGCACCACGATATCCGTGACGTCGGCACCGCGCGCGCGCATCTGGGTGAAAGCCTCGTGGCCCGGCGTGTCGAGGAAGGTGATCTTCGACTTGTCCTTCAGCGTGACCTGATAGGCGCCGATATGCTGGGTAATGCCACCCGCTTCGCCGCGCACCACGTCGGTGCCGCGCAGCGCGTCGAGCAGCGAGGTCTTGCCATGGTCGACATGGCCCATGATCGTCACGACCGGCGGGCGCGGCTGCAGGCTCTCGGCCGCATCCTCGCTGGTGTCGAGCGCCAGGTCGATGTCGCTGTCCGAGACGCGGACAATGTTGTGGCCGAATTCGGTCACCAGCAGCTCGGCCGTGTCCTGGTCGATGGTCTGCGTCATGGTGACGGGCATGCCCATCTTGAACAGCGCCTTGACCAGATCCGCGCCCTTTTCGGCCATGCGGTTGGCGAGTTCCTGAACGGTGATCGCTTCCGGTACCTGCACGTCGCGGACCTGCTTGACCTGCGGCTCGCGCGGGCCGCCAAAGCCACGCTTTTCCTTTTCGCGGGCACGCTTGAGCGCGGCGAGCGAGCGGGCGCGGGCACCGTCCTCGTTGAGCGCACGGTTGACGGTCAGCTTGCCGCCACGACGCTCGTCACCCTTGCGGTCGCGCTGCTGCGGACGGCCCGGAGGCGCGTTGCGCGGCGTCGGCTGGCCCGAGGGCAGGGAGCGCGGTGCGCCGCCCGACGGAGCCGAGGCGTTGCCGCTCGGCGCGCTGGCCGCCGCCGGAGCCGCCGCCGCGGCGGGCGCAGGCGCGGGCTTGGGGGCGGGCTTCGGGATTTCGGGGCGCTGCACCGGCGAGAAACGGCGCGGCGCAGGCATCGACGGATCGCGACCCAGGATCGGCGGCGTCGGCACCGCCGGAGCGGGGGCGGGCGCAGGCGCGGGCTTCGCCGCGACCGGAGCGGGCGCAGGCGTCGGCGCGGGGGCCGGAGTCGGAGCCGCAGCCTCGACCTTGGGCTCTTCGGCCTTGGGCTCGGGGGCCGGGATCACCGGGCGCTCGACCGGACGGAAGGGACGCGGCTGGACCGAGATGGTCGGCGCGGCCGGGGCTTCCGGCTGGGCGTTCACCTGGGCAGGCGCTTCGGCGACAGGCTCGGGAGCCGGTGCCGGAGTCGGGGCGGGCGTCGGCTCGGGCGCCGGAGCAGCGGCGGCCTCGGCGGCGGCACGCGCACGCTCTTCGGCGCGCTGGCGCTCTTCCTCGGCGCGCTGCTGACGCTCGGCATCCTCGCGGCGGCGCATCTCTTCCTGCATGGCAAGGCGCTGTTCCTCGGCCTCACGCAGCAGGCGGGCCTGACGCTCCTGCGCCGTCTCGTTCGACGGAACGGGGCGCGGCGGGGCGACCGGCGCGGCGGCCATGGGGGCTGCCGGGGCCGGAGTCGGTGCAGGCGCGGCCGCCTCGGGCGCGCCACCCTGCGGGCCCAGGACGCGACGGCGCTTCGTCTCGACGATCACGGTGTTCGAGCGGCCGTGGCTGAAGCTCTGCTTCACCTTGCCGGTCTCGACCGTGCGCTTCAGCCCCAAAGGCTGGCGCATTCCGAGTTTCGGCTTGTCGTTGTCGGTCTCGCTCACTCAAAATCCTCGTGTACGGTCACGGCCGTTCGGTCACCGGTAATGTCGGACGCCGATGCGCCTTGCGAGGCCGTTTCGCAAGGCGTTGCCACAGGGTCGGGTCCGATAAAATGCAGCCAGCGGTCGAGCGCTTCGCTCACCCGCTTTGCCGCGTTACGATCTGTCAGGCCGATGTGTACCACATTTTCGCGGCCCAACGCCATTGACAATATGGGGCGTGTGGCAGGCAGTGCCAACCCCTTGAGATCGGACCCTTCACGATCCGATCCGACGCGCCACGCCTGCGCCAGCTTGCGGCATCCATCCTCGCCAGCATCGGACGCATGATAGAGCGCATGCAACTGTCCCGAGCGCGCCGCCGTCGCGATCTTGTCCGATCCCGTCAGCAACATGCCGGAGCGCGACTCGAGTCCCAGCCGGTCGAGCGCGTTGCGTTCCAGCGCGGCGGTGATCAGGTCGGGCAGGTCGTCGGGAATGGAGAACTCGCCCGTCTTGAAGGCGCGGGCCAAGGCCCCCTTCAACCGCCCCTTCTGGATAGCGATTTCCAGTTCGGCGCGGGTCACGCCGATCCAGCCGCCCCGCCCCGGCGCCTTCGCGCGGACATCGGGCAGCACCCGCCCGTCGGGCGCCAGCGCCAGACGGATCAGGTGCGGGCGCGCGTCATGCTCGCCCGACAGGATGCAGCGGCGGACCGGCCCGTCGATCGAGTCGCGGGCGGCCTTGGCCGCATTCCGGGGACTCCGGCCCTTTCCGGCCGAAGCGGTGTTTACGCCAGCGCGCTCATCGTCCCGGTTCCGCATGCGCGTCTCCCCGGGTGCCAGAGGATTGGTTCGAGGCGGGAGCGTCACGGTCGGCGATCAACTGACCGCCCGCGCCGTAATTCTCCGTCGAGACTTCCTCGATCACGATCTGGACGGCGGCCGGGTTCTTGCCCAGCCGCTCCACCAGCGAACGAGTCACGTCGGCGACGATCCCGGCCTTTTGCTGCTTGGAGGCGGTGCCCGCCAGACGGATCGAGACGAACGGCATCAGGCTTCGTCGCCCTCCGCCTGCTCTTCCCCGGCTTCCACAGCGGGTTCGTCCTCATCGGTGAACCAGTGCGCACGGGCGGCCATGATGATCTCGTTGCCCTGCTCGTCGCTCAGGCCATATTCGGCCAGGATGCCGCCCTTCGGGGCGGGACGCGGGGCATCGTCGCCACGACGGCGCGGCTCGGCGCGCTTCTTCTCGACCAGTTCGTCGGTCGCGAGGTCGGCCAGATCGTCGAGCGTCTTGATGCCCGCCTTGCCCAGCGTGACCAGCATCGCCTCGGTCAGGTACGGCATTTCGGCCAGCGCGTCCTCGACGCCCAGGCCACGACGCTCGTCACGGGCGGCCTGTTCGCGGCGGTCCAGCGCTTCCTGCGCGCGGCTTTGCAGTTCCTGCGCGAGATCCTCGTCGAAGCCCTCGATCGCGGCCAATTCGTCGAGTTCGACATAGGCGACCTCTTCCAGCGCGCCGAAGCCCTCGGCGACCAGAAGCTGCGCCAGCGTCTCGTCCACGTCCAGTTCGTTCTGGAACAGTTCGGAGTTCGCCACGAATTCCTTCTGGCGCTTCTCCGACGCGTCGGCCTCGGTCAGGATGTCGATCGCCTTGGCCGTCAACTGGCTGGCCAGGCGGACATTCTGGCCGCGACGACCGATGGCGAGCGACAACTGATCGTCGGGAACGACGACCTCGATCCGGTCCTCTTCCTCGTCGATCACGACGCGGCTGACGTTCGCGGGCTGGAGCGCGTTCACCACGAAGGTCGCGGTGTCGGGCGACCAGGGGATGATGTCGATCTTCTCGCCCTGCATTTCCTGCACGACGGCCTGGACGCGGCTGCCCTTCATGCCGACGCAGGCGCCGACCGGGTCGATGCTCGAATCGTGCGAAATCACGCCGATCTTGGCGCGGCTGCCCGGATCGCGCGCGGCGGCCTTGATCTCGATGATGCCGTCATAGATTTCGGGCACTTCCTGCGCGAACAGTTTCTTCATGAAGTCCGGGTGCGCGCGGGACAGGAAGATCTGGGGCCCGCGATTTTCGCGACGCACGTTCAGGATCAGCGAACGGATGCGGTCGTTCACGCGGACGACTTCGCGCGGAATCTGCTGGTCGCGACGGATCACGCCCTCGGCGCGGCCCAGGTCGACGACGATGTGGCCGAACTCGACACGCTTGACGACGCCGGTGATGATCTCGCCCTGGCGGTCCTTGAACTCGTCATACTGACGGTCGCGCTCGGCGTCGCGGACCTTCTGGAAGATGACCTGCTTGGCCGCCTGCGCCGCGATGCGGCCGAATTCGATCGGGGGCAGCGGATCGACGATGAAGTCGCCGATCGCGGCACCCTTTTGCAGCTTCTCGGCACCCTTGATGTCGATCTGCTTGTAATAATCGTCGACCTGCTCGACCACCTCGACGACGCGCCACAGGCGCAGGTCGCCCGAGTTGGGATCGAGCTTCGCGCGGATGTCGTTCTCGGCGCCGTAGCGGGCACGGGCGGCGCGCTGGATCGCGTCCTCCATCGCCTCGATGACGATGCCCTTGTCGATCATCTTTTCCGAGGCGACCGCATTCGCGATCGCGATCAGTTCCGCCTTGTTGGCGGAAATGGCGGTAGCCATCAGTGCCGTCCTTCCGTGGTGGCGCCGTCCGTATCGGGCGCGTCCTGATAATAAACCTCTTCCGCGCCCTCGACGGACAGCGGCACCGTCGCGGCGATCAGCCGGTCGGTCATGACGAGCTTGGCGTCCTCGATTCCCGAGAAGGGCAGTTCGTGGCGAACCTCTTCCCCATCGACGATGATGACATTCTCACCCTCGACCCCGGCCAGATCGCCCTTGAACTGCTTGCGGCCGTTCCGCTTCTCGGCCAACGTGATCCGCGCCTCATGCCCCGCCCAGTCGGCAAAGTCCTTCAGCCGGGTCAGCGGACGGTCGATACCGGGCGAGGACACCTCCAGCCGATACGCATGGTCGATCGGGTCGCGGCCCTGCTCCTCCAGCGCGTCCATCACATCGGAGATGCGGCGCGACAGGTCGGCGCAGTCGTCGATGTTGAGCTGGCGCGTGTCGGGGCGCTCGGCCATCACCTGGAGCGTGGGGTCCGACGTGCCGCCATACATCTTCACGCGCACGAGTTCGAAGCCGAGCGCCTTGGCCTCGGGTTCGATGAGTTGCGTCAGAAGGGCGATGTCCGCCATGAAAGCTCCAGATGTGCCGGATCGGTGCCGCGGAACCCGTCCCGCAGCCTCTTTCACCCGACGATGTAAGAGAATGCCGCAGTCTATACCTGCAACGCGCTTGCGAAACAAGCACGCATATCGAAGCGTTACGCTGGCCAAGGGCCGGGACGGCCTTCCGGGAGAGACTGAGATGAAGATGCCGCTGCTCGCCGCATTGCCGGTGGCCCTGATCGCCTGTTCGGGCAATGGACCGGGGCCCGATGAGACGGGCGCGACGCCGCCGGTGACGGTCGCCCCCGGCGGCACGCCCAGCCCCTCGCCCTCCGCCTCCGCCACGCCGCCCGCGACGGCGGCGGACGGCCAGCCCTTCGGTCGGACCGTCATCGCCGATTTCGACGCGCCCTGGGCGATGACCTTCCTCCCCGACCGGCGGATGCTGGTGACCGAGAAGGACGGGCGGATGCTGCTGGTCAGCGCGGACGGGCAACAGCGTCAGACGATCGCGACCATCCCGGTCGATTCGGCGGGCCAGGGAGGGTTGATGGACGTGGTCCTCGCCCCCGATTTCGCCCAGAGCCGCCGCGTCTATTTCAGCTATTCGGCCGCCGCCGAGGGCGGCAAGCGGGTCGTGCTGGCGCGCGGCCGGTTGCAGGAGAGCAATGGCGCGGCCCGCCTTGCCGAGATCGAGGCGCTGTGGCGCGCCAGTCCTGCGGTGACCGGCGATGGCCATTATTCGGGCCGGATCGCCTTCTCGCCGGATGGCCAATATCTGTTCTTCACGGCGGGCGACCGGCAGAAATTCACGCCCGCCCAGGACCCCAAGGCGACGCTGGGCAAGGTGCTGCGCCTGACCCCGGACGGCCAGCCCGCCCCCGGCAATCCGCTGGCCGCGCAAGGGTTCGATCCGGCGGTCTGGTCCTATGGCCATCGCAATTTGCTCGGTCTCGCCTTCGACGCCTCGGGCAATTTGTGGGAGCAGGAAATGGGCCCCAAGGGCGGCGACGAGGTCAATCTGATCCTGCCGGGCCGGAATTATGGCTGGCCCAACGCCTCCAACGGATCGCATTATGACGGGCGCGACATTCCCGATCACCGCGCGGGCGACGGATACGAAGCGCCCAAGGTCTGGTGGAACCCGGTCATCTCGCCCGGCGGGCTGATGATCTATTCGGGATCGCTCTTCCCGCAGTGGCGCGGCGACGCCTTTATCGGCGGGCTGTCGAGCAAGTCGCTGGTCCGCGTCGACCTGAACGGCACCAACGCCACCAAGGGCGATCAATGGGACATGGGCGCGCGCATCCGCGAGGTCGAACAGGGGCCGGACGGCGCCATCTATGTGCTGGAGGATGGCGGCGAGTCGCAAGGGCGCCTCATCAAACTGACCCCGGCGAGCGCATCCTGAACCCCGCGTCGCCCCGGTCGATAGGCCGGGGCGGTCGGAATGGTCGGACAATTCACTTGACCGGCGCTGGCGGTGGGTCGATCCTGCCGCCGGGAGGAGATGGACGAAGACGCTTCGCTCCACCACCACGGGGAGACGAACCAGATGCCATCGCCGCACCGCATGCCGCCCGGCCGCGCGCGCACGGTCGAGGTGCATTCGCGCGACGCCCGGCTGTCGCGCGGCCTGTCCGGCACCAATTTGGAGCGGGCGGGCGACTATAATCTGCGCACCGTGCTCCAGGTGATCCGCATCCACGGCGAAACGACCCGGATCGCCATCGCCAACCAGACCGGCCTGACCCCGCCGACCATCGCCAACATCACCGGGCGGCTGATCGAGATGGGGCTGATCCGCACCGCCGGGCGGCTGCATCGCGGGCGCGGCCAGCCCGCGCTGAAGATCGAGCTGTGCCCCGACGGCGCGTTCGGCATCGGCCTGACCATCGATCGCGACCATCTGGCCATCGCGATCCTCGACCTGAGCGGCAGGGTTCGCGCCCGCGCCACGCGAGAGATCGGTTTCGCCAGCCCTGACGACGTGCTGGCCTTCATCCGCGATACGCTGGGCCCCGCGCTGGTGGAGGGCGGCGTCGACCGTTCGCGCGTGCTGGGGGTCGGGGTGGCGATGCCGGACGGGGTCGACCGCTCGCTGCCCAATCAGACGCGGGGCTATGACGCCTGGGTCGGGGTCGATCTGGAGACGCTGCTCGCCCCCCTGCTGCCCTGGCCGATCCACCGCGACAACGACGCCGCCGCCGCCGCGCTGGGCGAGGCGCAGTATGACCAGGATTTCGAGTGCCCCAGCTTCTTCTACCTGCTGATCACGGCGGGCCTGGGGGGCGGGTTGATCATCGACCGCAGCTATCATCGCGGCGCGCATCGCCGATCGGGCGAGATCGGCCTGATGCCCGATCCCACCGCCGACCGGCCGGGCGCGGTGGTGCAGGACACCGTGTCGCTGGCGGGGCTTCAGGTCCGGCTGGCGGCGGCAGGCCTTGGGCTGGAGTCGCCCGAAACGCTCAGCGAGCATGACGACCCGAAGCTGTCCGCCGTGCTCAACCAGTGGATCGTCGATTCGATCGCCTCGCTGATCCAGCCCTTCGTCGCGGTCACGACCCTGTTCGATCCGCATGCGATCCTGATCGGCGGACGCCTGCCCGCCTGGCTGCTCCACCGGCTGGCGGAGGGGTTGCGCCAGGCGCTGGCGGGGATCGAACTGCCCGCCCGCCCGGTCATCCGCCCCGCCCGCACGGCACAGGACGCCCCCGCGATCGGCGCGGCGATGCTGCCCTTCATGGACCGGCTGCTGCCGTCCGACTCGATCCTGATCCAGGCCGGGCGGGGTTAGTCTCTCCCCCACTCCAACCCCGCCCCCCGAAACCCGTACGCCGTTCGGCCTGAGCGAAGTCGAAGGCCAAGGGAATCCCTTTGCCTCCGGGACACCGGAAACGGTCCGGCGTGGCCTTCGACTTCGCTCAGGCTGAACGGAGGGTGGGGAAAGGACAAAAGGGCCCGCCTCCCCTTTGGAAGCGGGCCCTTCAGGCATCTTACCATGTCCGGTGGGCTATCAGCCCGCCATGTCCTCCAACTCGCGACCGCGCGTTTCTTTGACCATCGCGCGAACGAAGAAGAACGAGACCGCCGCGAAGAAGGCATAACCGAAATAGGTCACGCTCAGGCCCGGCGACACGGCCAGCGCCGGGAAGCTGACCGAGATGGCGGCATTGGCGATCCACTGGGCGAAGCCCGACACCGCCAGGCCCGAACCGCGGATCTGGTTCGGGAACATCTCGCCCAGCATGACCCACATCACCGGGCCCCAGCTGGCGTTGAAGAAGATGACGTACAGGTTCGCCGCGACCAGCGCGATCACGCCATTGTTGCCGGGCAGGGTCACGCCGCCATTCGCGCCGGTGACGGCGGTCGAAAAGGCATAGGCGACGATCGCCAGCGTCACCGCCATGCCCGCCGATCCGATCAGCAACAGCGGCTTGCGCCCGATCTTGTCGACGGTCGCGATGGTGAACAGGCAGGCCGCGATCGACAGCACGCCCGACAGGATGTTGGTCTGAAGCGCATAATCCTCGGAGAAGCCGACCGCTTCCCACAGGGTCGCGCCATAATAGAAGACGACGTTGATGCCGACCAACTGCTGGAAGA
The DNA here is from genome assembly GCF_030819175.1 of Sphingomonas sp. SORGH_AS_0879. Classification (NCBI taxonomy): domain Bacteria; kingdom Pseudomonadati; phylum Pseudomonadota; class Alphaproteobacteria; order Sphingomonadales; family Sphingomonadaceae; genus Sphingomonas; species Sphingomonas sp. SORGH_AS_0879. Next base: position 349,431 of record NZ_JAUTBJ010000002.1, on the reverse strand, counting down.
TCGCCAGACCGATGCCCGCCCACAGGATCGGGCGGATCTTGCCGGTGGTCTTGTCGACCAGATCGGACAGCTTCGGCTTGTGATGATCGGCGGCCAGGCTGGCGCGAATCTCGGCCACCTTGCGGGTCGCCTCGGCCTGGCCGAACAGCTTGGTCAGGACGGTGTGCGCCTCGGCATCGCGGCCCTTGGCGACCAGGAAGCGCGGGCTTTCCGGGATGATCGACAGCGCCGCGAAATAGATGGCCGCCGGGATCGCCTGAAGCCAGAACATCCAGCGCCAGGCGGGATAGCCCAGCCAGAATTCGGCGGTCGAGCCACCGGCATAGCGGGCCAGCGCGAAGTTCGCGACGAAGGCGCCGGTCAGTCCGGTGATGATCATCACCTGTTGCAGGCTCGACAGGCGTCCGCGAATCGCCGCAGGCGTCACTTCGGAGATATAGACGGGCGAGATGACGCTCGCCGCGCCGACGCCCAGGCCGCCGATGATGCGCGCGAAGATGAAGATGATCGAATTGCTCGCCGCCCCCGCCAGCAACGCGCTGACCAGGAACAGGCCCGCGGCCAGCATCATGACGTTGCGACGGCCGATCGCATCGGCCAGGCGGCCCGCCCCGAACGCGCCGATCGCCGAGCCGACCAGGATCGCGCCGACATTGACGCCGATACCCAGGCGACCGAGATCGAAGGCCGCCTCCAGCCCCTTCTGGGTGCCGTTGATGACCCCCGAATCATAGCCGAACATGAAACCGCCGATGGTCGCGACGGCGACGATCGCGGTGATGAAACCATGATTGACGCTGCCAGCGTCCAATCCCCTTGTCTTGTCGGTCACCTCGGGCCCTCTCCTGATCCGTGCATGGCGTCTTCGCCTATCGACACGGCAATGTCCTGTCACCGGCGCGATATGCGACCGGTCATCATGGTAACGCTATCTTAAAACACCGTGCCGTCAAGCATGCGCATCCACCGCCATTCCCCCATTGCGACGGAATATGCCCGCGCATCAGATTTCGCGCGGGCGGCGGCGTGGGGCGGCGTCCGACTGGCGGCGGATCAGGCTGTAGTCGAGCAGGCGGTGCGGGGCGGCGTCGCCATTCTTCTGCCGGATGACCGTCGCCATCATCTCCACCGCCGCGCGCGCCATGTCGGCGATCGGCTGGTGAATGGTGGTCAGCTCGGGCCAGATCGTCGTCGATAGGGTGGTGTCGTCGAAGCCGCACACCGTCAGGTCGCTCGGCACGTCCAGCCCGCGCCGGTGCGCCACCGCGACGCTGGCCGCCGCCATGTCGTCGTTGGAGGCGATGATCGCGGTCGGCGGCTCGGGCAGGTCGAGCAGCCGCTCGGCGGCGTCCAGCCCCGAGCGATAGGTATAGAGGCCGGGCGCGACCAGATCCTCGTCGAACGGCACGCCCATCGCCTCCAGCGCGGCGCGGAACCCCTCGTAACGCCGCGCGCTGGCGGTCAGATTGGGGTTGCCGCAGATGAAGCCGATCCGGCGATGGCCCAGGGTCATCACATGCCGGGTCATCTCCTCCGCCGCCGCGCGGTCGTCGATCTGCACCGCCATGGTCTTCTCGGGCATCTCCTCGGGCGCGCGACCGGTCGCGACCACCACCGAGGGGACTCCCGCCTCGCGCAACAATGCCAGCACCGCGTCCGCCTCGCACAGGGGCGGGGGCAGGATCACGCCATCGATGCCGCCCTTGATCAGGTGCCGCGCCACTTCCATCTCATGATCGCCGATCTCGCACTTCTCGACCACCATCTGCACGTCGAGGCGCGAGGCCTGGTCGAGCGTACCGAGCAGGAATTCGCTCAGATACCCCTGGCTGGGATTGCTGTAGAGCATGCCGACACGGATCTGCGCCGCCCCCGCCAGGCTGCGCGCGGCGGGGTTGGGGGCATAGTTGAGCTGGGCGATCGCCGCTTCCACCTTCTCGCGGGTGGCGGGGCGGACATTGGCCTCGTTGTTGATGACGCGCGAGACGGTCATCAACGAAACACCGGCGGCGCGGGCGACGTCGCTGATCGTGGGAGCGCTGCTGCCGCGGCGCGAAGTCCTGATATTCATGGCGCTACGCTTCCACCTTTCGGACGCCGGACGCAATGCTTTGCGCTCGTTTCCACCCGGGACGACCATGGTAGCGCTTGATTCCCGACGGGCCGGCGTCTAGGGGCCGCATCAGCATCAAGAGTCGGGCCGTCGCCCGGCACCAACCTGCCTCCCGGCAAGGTGGTGCCTCTCCGACAAGGAGGGGGATGTGGCCAGACCGGCAACAACGGGACGATCAGCCACTTTCTCCTCCATCCGACTCGCCCGAACGGACGCAAGGATTTGTGATGGAAACGGCCCGACCCCAATCAATCGCCCCCCAGCAATTTGCGAGCGACAATTACGCGGGCATCTGCCCCGAAGCCTGGGCCGCGATGGACCAGGCCAATCGCGGCTATGTCCCCGCTTATGGCGAAGACCCCTATACCGACCGCGCCGCCGATGCCTTTCGCACGCTGTTCCAGACCAAGTGCGAGGTGTTCTTCGCCTTCAACGGCACGGCGGCCAATTCGCTGGCGCTGGCCGCGCTCTGCCAGAGCTATCACAGCGTGATCTGCTCGGCCTCCGCGCATGTCGAGACGGATGAGTGCGGTGCGCCCGAATTCTTCTCCAACGGTTCCAAGCTGCTGGTCGCGCAGACCGAGGACGGCAAGCTGACGCCCGAGGCGGTCCGCGCGCTCGCCACCGGCCGCTCGGATATCCACTTCCCCAAGCCGCGCGCGGTGACGATCACCCAGCCGACCGAGACGGGCCAGGTCTATACGCTGGCCGAGATCCATGCGCTGTCGGCGACCTGTCGCGAACTGGGCCTCAGGCTGCATATGGATGGGGCGCGCTTCGCCAATGCCTGTGCCGCGCTGGGCTGCTCGCCCGCCGACATGACCTGGCGCGCCGGGGTCGATGTGCTGTGCTTCGGCGGCACCAAGAACGGCATGGCGGTGGGCGAGGCGATCCTGTTCTTCGACCCCGTGCTGGCGGAGGATTTCGATTATCGCTGCAAACAGGCGGGGCAGCTGGCGTCCAAGATGCGCTATCTGGCCGCGCCGTGGATCGGCATGCTCGACAGCGGCGCATGGCTGTCCAACGCCGCGCACGCCAATGCCTGTGCCCGGCGGCTGGCCGACCGGGTGGCGGGCCTGCCAGGCATCGCGCCGATGTTCCCGGTCGAGGCCAATGCGGTGTTCCTCAGCGCGCCGCCCGCCGTACTGGATGGCCTGCGGGCACGCGGCTGGCGCTTCTACACCTTCATAGGCGGCGGGGCGCGCTTCATGTTCGCCTGGGACGCCGACCCGGCGCGGGTGGACCAGCTGGGCGACGACATCGCGGCGGTGGCGGTCGAGGCGTTGCAGGCGGCGTGACGGGGATTTGGCCGGGCGGCGCGCTCCGTCCGGCCAAGCACTTGATAAGTCGGAAATACTGCCTCATCCTCCGCATCATCGAGGGAGGAACATCGAAATGAAGCGTCAATGGGCAGCGGTCGCCATGGCCGCCGTCATCCTGTCCGCCGCACCGGCAGGTGCACAGTCGTCCGAACCCCGTCCCAAGCCGCAGGAGAAGAAGACCTGTCGCCGGCTGATGCCGACCGGCTCTTTCCTTCCCACGCGCGTGTGCAATACCGAGGCGCAATGGCGCGAGTTCGATGGCGTCAATCAGCAGGGCGTGGGCGAATTCCGCCGCGCGCTCAACATGACCAGCACCAACGAACGCAACCGGCCCAACTGACGGACGCTCCCGCCCCGGCCATGTTGCGTTGGCGGAAGAGTGAGGCGGTCAGCGGTCGGCGGGCGCCAGGTCGATCTCCACCCGGCGGTTGCGCGCGCGACCGGCGCTATCGTCGCTGCCATCGGGCTTGGCATTGGGGGCGATGGGGCGCGTCTCGCCCAGCGCGATGAGCTTCATGTCGGCGCGGGCGATCCCCTTGCCCGCCAGATAGTCGCGCACCGCCTCGGCCCGCTTGCGCGACATGATGCGATTGGCCTCGTCATCCCCCTCGCTGTCGGAATGGCCGCTGAGCACGATGCGGCCGCTCTTCACCCTGGGATCGGCGGCGAGCCGGTCGAGCGCCGCGCGTGCATTCTGGTCCAGCGCCGCGCCGCCCTCGGCAAAGCCGATGGTCGACAGGCTGGCCCCGGGGTTGGCGGCGACCGCACCGGGCAAGGCGTCGGACCTGGGAGGCATGGCCCCCCTCGTATCGGCGGAGGGTGACGGGTCGGGGACGGGCAGTTCGATCGACACGCCCTTGGCCCCCGCCGCGCGGGCGACCGCCGTATCGCCGGTGTCGCATCCGGCCAAAGCCAAGGCGAGCCCGGTCATGGCCGCCAGCCCCCCCGATCGCATCCGCATTCGCATCCCCCTTGCCCGGTCCGGCCCCGACCGATCCGCTCGGACGTGAACCATAAGGAGGCGATTGCTGCGGCGCAAACGGGAGAAGCGCGACACGATGCGTGCGGGAACGGACCAGATCGAGACAGGTGCGCGCCTATTCCCCAGTGGGGGGCAGGATGACGCCGCGTTCCTCGCTCAGGATACGCCACCCCGCCAGGAACAACGCCGCAACCACCGGGCCGACGACGATGCCGCTCAGTCCCAGCAGCTCGATCCCTCCCAGCGTGGTCAGGAGCACGATCCAGTCGGGCAGCCCGGTGTCGCGCCCGACCAGGATGGGCCGCAGGATATTGTCGGCCAGGCCGATGACCAGCACGCCCGAGGCGACGACCACCGCCCCCTGCCAGATCGCACCCGTCGCCAGCAGATAGATGGCGACCGGCACCCAGATGATCGCCGGGCCGATCGCGGGCAGCAGCGCCGCGATCGCCATCAGCACGCCCCAGAGCAAAGCGGCGGGCACCCCGACGATCCAGAAGGTGATCGCCCCCAGCGCGCCCTGGACCAGCCCGACGATGACCGACCCCTTGATCGTCGCGCGCACCACCGCGACGAAGCTGTCGGCCAGCCGGGCGGCCACGCCCTGCTCCAGCGGCAAGGCACGGACGAAATTCGGGCCCAGCCGGTCGCCGTCGCGGATCAGGAAGAAGGCGACATAGAGGCCGACGCCGAAGGCCAGCGCGAAGGCAAAGGCGTTGCGCCCGATCGACAGCGCCTGGGTCGCGATCTGGCTGACGCTGCTGCTCAAGGTGCGCGAGACGCGCTGTTGCAGCCCCTCGAAACTGCCGATGCCCGAACTGTCCATCATCTGGCGAAGACGGCTCGGCAGCGCGTCGCGCACCTGCTGGAAATATTGCGCGAAATCGATCTGGCCGCTGCGCATCTTCAGATAGACGCCTGACGCCTGATCCACGACCATGCTGCCGATCAGCAGGGTCGGCACGACCACCGCGAAGGTGATGATAAGCATGGTGAGCCCGGCGGCGGTGTTGCGCCGCCCGCCGGTCTTGGTCAGCAGCCACTGGAACAGCGACCGGAACAGGATCGCCGCCAGCCCCGCCCACAGCAAGGCGATCAGAAAGCCGGAAATGACCGCGATCAGGCCGATGGTGATGAACGCGAGGAAGAGGATGAATCCCCCCCGTTCGATCTTCTGCCGGTCGATGATCATATGGTCCTCCCCCATTCGCATCGCCGCCTAACCGTCACGTCGCCGCAACGGTTCCGTGATTTGGGTTAATTGGATGACGGGGATGTTACACTTTGGGAAGCCGCCTCCGTCCGTTCGGCCTGAGCGAGGTCGAAGGCCAAGGGAATCCCTTTCCCCGGGATCGCGGCAAAGGTTCAGGTGCGGCCTTCGACTTCGCTCAGGCCGAACGGGGTTGGGGAAGTCCGATCCTCCCCGACACGGGGAGGGAGACCATGCGGAGCATGGTGGAGGGGGATCGCCGCCGGGCAAGCCCCCCCCTCCGTCAGCGCTTGCGCGCTGCCACCTCCCCGTGCCGGGGAGGATCGTCCATTACTCCGCCGCCACCGCCTCGACGCTGTCGTCGAGCGGATGCGCCAGGCGGGTCAGCATTTCCTTCGGGCAGACCTGCCAGAAATGCCCCGCGACGCGGTGCCAGTCCTCCAACAGGCCCTTCGACCACTTGCTGTCGGTGCGCGCGGCATGTTCCTCGACCAGGCCACGCAACACGCCTTCCCAATGGGCCGAGGCGAGGCGCTGCCACACGATATTCTCGGGGTTGGCGCGGCGAGCGAAGCGCTCCTCGGGGTCGTAGATGAAGGCCATGCCGCCGGTCATGCCCGCGCCGAAGTTCGCGCCGACCTCGCCCAGCACCACCGCGATGCCGCCGGTCATATATTCGCAGCCATTGGCGCCGCAGCCCTCGACCACCACGGTCGCGCCCGAATTGCGGACCGCGAAACGCTCGCCCGCCTGGCCCGCCGCGAACAGCTTGCCCGAGGTCGCGCCATAGAGGACGGTGTTGCCGATGATCGTGTTCTTCTGGCTGGCCAGCGGCGAGCTGACCGCCGGGCGGACGATGATAGTGCCGCCCGACAGGCCCTTGCCGACATAGTCATTGGCGTCGCCGAACACTTCCAGCGTCACGCCCTTGCACAGGAACGCGCCCAGCGACTGGCCCGCGCTCCCGCGCAACCGCACGGTGACGTGGCCATCGGCCAGCTTGCTCATGCCGAACTTACGGGTGATCTCCGACGACAGGCGCGTGCCGACCGCGCGGTGGGTGTTGCGCACCGAATAGGTCAGCTGCATCTTCTCGCCACGCGAGAACACCGCCGACGCATCCTTGATGATCTGCGCATCCAGGCTGTCGGGCACCTCGTTGCGGAAGGTCGACAGGCTGAATCGCCGCTCGGCATCGGTCGCATCGACCTTGGCGAGCACCGGATTGAGGTCGAGATCGTCGAGATGTTCCGCCCCGCGGCTGACCTGACGCAGCAACTCGGTCCGCCCGATCACCTCGTCCAGCGACCGCACGCCCAGCCGTGCCAGGATGTCGCGGACTTCCTCTGCGATGAAGGTCATCAGGTTGATGACCTTTTCCGGCGTGCCGGTGAATTTCGCGCGCAAGCGTTCGTCCTGCACGCAGACGCCGACCGGGCAGGTGTTCGAATGGCACTGACGCACCATGATGCAGCCCATCGCGACGAGGCTCAGCGTACCGATGCCGAACTCTTCCGCGCCCAGGATCGCGGCGATCACGATGTCGCGGCCGGTCTTCAGGCCGCCGTCCGCCCGCAGACGGATACGCCCGCGCAGGCCGTTGAGGGTCAGCGTCTGGTTGACCTCCGACAGACCCATTTCCCACGGGGTCCCCGCGTATTTGATCGAGGTCTGGGGCGAAGCGCCCGTGCCGCCGACATGGCCCGACACCAGGATGACGTCGGCATGCGCCTTGGCCACGCCCGCCGCGACGGTGCCGATGCCCGCCGAGGAGACGAGCTTCACGCAGACGCGCGCGCGCGGGTTGATCTGCTTGCAGTCATAGATGAGCTGCGCGAGATCCTCGATCGAATAGATGTCGTGGTGCGGCGGCGGCGAGATCAGCGTCACGCCCGGCGTCGCATGGCGAAGCTTGGCGATGAACTCGGTCACCTTGAAGCCGGGCAACTGCCCGCCCTCGCCGGGCTTGGCGCCTTGCGCGACCTTGATCTCGATCTCGTCGCAGGCGTTCAGATATTCCGCCGTCACGCCGAAGCGACCGCTCGCGATCTGCTTGATCGTCGAGTTGGCGTTGTCGCCATTGTCATAGGGCTGATAGCGCAGCTTGTCCTCGCCGCCCTCGCCCGACACGGCCTTGGCGCCGATCCGGTTCATCGCGATGGCCAGCGTCTCATGCGCTTCGGGCGACAGTGCGCCCAGCGACATGCCCGGCGTCACGAAGCGCTTGCGGATTTCGGTGATCGCCTCGACCTGATCGACCGGCACGCCTTCGTTCGGGAAGTTGAACTGGAGCAGGTCGCGCAAATAGACCGGCGGCAGGTCGCCGACCCCGCGCGAGAATTGCAGATAGGTCGAATAGCTGTCGGTCGCGACCGCCGTCTGCAACAGGTGCATCAACTGCGCCGAATAGGCATGGGTCTCGCCGCCATCGCGCTGGCGATAGAAGCCGCCGATCGGCAGCGTCGCGACATGCTGGTCCCAGGCCGCCTCGTGGCGGACCATCGCCGAGTAATGCAGCGAGTTATACCCCTCGCCCGAAATCTTGGCGGGCATGCCGGGGAACAGGTCGTTGACCAGCGCACGGGACAGGCCGACCGCCTCGAAATTATAGCCGCCGCGATAGCTGGAGATCACCGCGATCCCCATCTTGGCCATGATCTTGAGCAGCCCGTCCTCGATCGCGGTGCGATGGTTGGTCAGGCATTGGTCGATGGTGAGGTCACCGAACAGGCCACGGCCATGACGGTCGACGATCGCCGCTTCGGCCAGATAGGCGTTCACCGTGGTCGCGCCGACGCCGATCAGCACCGCATAATAATGGGTGTCGAGGCATTCGGCCGAGCGGATGTTGATCGACGCATAGGAGCGCAGGCCCCGGCGGACGAGATGCGTGTGCACCGCCGCCGCCGCCAGCACGCCCGCAATCGCGACCCGGCCCTCGGAGACATGCTCGTCGGTCAGGAACAGTTCGGAGCGCCCTTCGCGCACCGCCTGCTCGGCCTGGTTGCGGATGCGCTGGATCGCGGCGCGTAAGCGATCGGGACCGCCCTCCGCCTCGAAGGTGCAGTCGATCTCCGCCGCCGAGCGGCCGAAATGCGCCTTCAGACGGTGCCAGTCCGCACCGGTCAGGACCGGGGACGGTAGGACCAGCACGCGCTCGCGCCGATCCTCGGTGTCGAGGATGTTGGCGAGATTACCGAACCGGGTCTTGAGCGACATCACATAGCGCTCGCGAAGCGAGTCGATCGGCGGGTTCGTCACCTGCGAGAAATTCTGGCGGAAGAACTGGCTGATGAGGCGCGGCTTGTCGGAGATGACCGCCAGCGGCGTGTCGTCGCCCATCGATCCGATCGCTTCCTTGCCCCCTTCGGCCATGGGGGACAGGATCAGCTCCATATCCTCCATGGTCTGGCCTGCTGCGACCTGACGGCGCAGCATCTCCGCGCGCGGCATCCGCACCAGCGCTTCGTCCTCGGACGGCGCGGGCAACTGGTCCATGGTCAGGAACTCGCCGATCATCGCGGCATAGTCCTGCTCGCCTGCGATCTGGTCCTTGATCGCGCGGTCGTCGTACAGCTTGCCCTCGGCCAGATCGACCGCGATCATCTGCCCCGGCCCCAACCGGCCCTTGGCGGTGACGGTGGCTTCCGGCACCACGACCATGCCGCTTTCCGACCCCACGATCAGCAGCCCGTCGGCGGTCAGCGTATAGCGGAGCGGGCGCAACGCGTTGCGGTCCATGCCCGCCACCGCCCAGCGGCCATCGGTCATGGCGAGGGCGGCGGGACCGTCCCACGGCTCCATGACGGAGGCGAGATACTGGTACATCTCGGCATGGGCCTTGGGCGCGTCGAGATCCTTCTGCCACGCCTCGGGCACCAGCATCAGCTTGGCGGTCGGCGCGTCGCGCCCCGAGCGGCAGATCGCCTCGAACACCGCGTCGAGCGCGGCGGTATCGGACGCGCCCGCCGGGATCACCGGCTTGATGTCCTCCGAATTGTCGCCGAACGCGATCGAGGCCATGCGGATCTCGTGGCTGAGCATCCAGTTCTTGTTGCCACGGATCGTATTGATCTCGCCGTTATGCGCCAGGCAGCGGAAGGGCTGCGCCAGCCACCATTGCGGGAAGGTGTTGGTCGAATAACGCTGGTGGAAGATCGCCACGCGGCTCTCGAACCGGTGGTCCTGAAGGTCGGGATAGAAGACCGACAGGCTCTCGGCGAGGAACAGCCCCTTGTAGATGATCGAGCGGCAGGACAGCGAACAGATATAGAAGCCGCTGATCTGCGCCGCGATCACCCGCTTTTCGATCCGCCTGCGGACCAGATAGAGGTTCTTCTCGAACTCGGCGGCATCGACCTCGTCGGGCATCGGCCCGGCGATCATGATCTGCTCGATCTCCGGCCGGGTCGCCTGCGCCTTCAACCCGATGACCGACACGTCGACCGGCACCTGGCGCCAGCCATAGATGGTGTAGCCCGCCTCGATGATGACGCTCTCGACGATGGTGCGGCAGGTTTCCTGCGCGCCCAAATCGGTGCGCGGCATGAAGATCATGCCGACCGCCAGCCGGTTGGGCAGCACCTTGTGCCCCGACGCGGCGATGGCATCGTCGAAGAAACGGTGCGGCAGGTCGACATGCAGCCCCGCGCCGTCGCCGGTCTTGCCGTCCGCATCGACCGCGCCGCGATGCCACACGGCCTTGAGCGCATCGATCGCCGACTGGACGACCCGGCGCGAGGGCTGGCCATCGGTGGCCGCGACCATGCCGACGCCGCACGCATCGCCCTCGAATTCGGGGCGGTACATGCCGTGCTCGGCGAAATATTGGCGCTGGTCGGTCATCATGTCTTGTCCTGCTGGAACGTCCTGCATCGAGATGGCGTCGCGCATCATGCGGCCACCTTTTCGCGCGCGCCGATCTTCGCGCGTGCCTTCAGCCATTTGTGCATCGCCTGCGCTACATCGCGACCGTCACGGATCGCCCACACCACTAGGCTCGCCCCGCGTACGATGTCGCCCGCGGCGAACACGCCGTCCAGGCTGGTCATCAGCGTGCGGCCATCGACCAGCACCGTGCCCCAGCGGCTGACGCCCAGTTCGGCGGTGCCGAACAGGCTCGGCAGGTCCTCGGCGTCGAAGCCCAGCGCCTTGATGACCATGTCCGCGTCCAGCAGATGGTCGGCACCCGGCTCGGCCTCCGGCGCGCGCCGTCCGCTGGCGTCGGGTGCGCCCAGCCGCATCTTGGCGGCGCGGACGCCCGTCACCGTCTCGCCCCCCTCGAAGCCGAGCGGCGCGGACAGCCAGACGAATTCGGCCCCCTCTTCCTCCGCATTGGCGACTTCGCGCTGCGAGCCAGGCATATTGGCGCGGTCGCGGCGATAGAGGCACTTCACCGACTTGGCCCCCTGGCGGATCGCGGTGCGGACGCAGTCCATCGCGGTGTCGCCGCCGCCGATCACGACGACATTCTTGCCCTCGGCGTTCAGCGAGCCATTCTCGAACGCCTCGACCGTGTCGCCGAAGCTCTTGCGGTTGGACGCGGTCAGATAGTCGAGCGCGGCGATCACGCCGTTCGCGCCCGAACCGTCCACATCGACATTGCGCGCCTTGTACACGCCGGTCGCGATCAGCACCGCGTCATGGCGACGGCGCAGCTCCTCCAGCGTCGCATCCTCGCCGACCGAGAAGCCCTCGTGGAAGACGATGCCGCCCGCCTTCAGCCGCTCGACCCGGCGCATGACGACGGGCTTTTCCAGCTTGAAACCGGGAATGCCATAGGTCAGCAGCCCGCCCGCCCGGTCGTGCCGGTCATAGACATGGACATCGTAACCCGAGACGCGCAGATATTCCGCCGCCGTCAGGCCCGCAGGCCCCGCGCCGATCACCGCGACCGACTGGCCCCGCTCGGGCCCCGGCACCAGCGGCTCGACCCAGCCTTCTTCCCAGGCGGTGTCGGTGATGAACTTCTCGACCGAGCCGATCGTGACCGCGCCGTGACCCGAAAATTCGATGACGCAATTGCCCTCGCACAGCCGGTCCTGCGGGCAGATGCGGCCGCAGATTTCGGGCATGGTCGAGGTGCTGTTGGACAGCTCATAGGCCTCGCGCAGCCGCCCCTCGGCGGTCAGGCGCAGCCAGTCGGGGATATGGTTGTGCAGCGGGCAATGGACCGAGCAATAGGGCACGCCGCATTGCGAGCAGCGCCCCGCCTGATCCTCCGCCGCCGGGGGCGCATAACGTTCGGCGATCTCGCGGAAATCCTCCGCACGAACCGTCGCGGCCCGCTTCGCGGGATAAGCCTGATCACGGCCTACAAACTTCAGCATAGAATCGTTCGCCATATGCGCCTCCGAAGAGCCGGATATTGCGCAAACGATCCTATGTCACCTTAAAATCGACATATAGGACATAGTTGATGCCCTATTTATATACTTCGAACGGGGCAGGCGCCGCTTATTGCGACCAACCCGCAATAAATAAGGTCCGTTCCGGTATCAATGCATGGTCAGCAGGGCCAGTGCGATGCCGCCCGCGACGATTCGGTACCAGGCAAAGGGGCCGAAACCATGTTTTCCCACGATTCCAACGAACCAGCGCACCACCAGCAACGCGACGACGAACGCCACGATAAAGCCGATCGCGATTTCCAGCGGTCCGACGCTGTTCCCGGCGCGCATCGCATCCATATGCCCCGCCGTCTCCACGACGCTGGCCCCCAGCATGGTGGGGATAGCGAGGAAGAAGCTGAACTCCGCCGCCGTGCGCCGCTCGACGCCCAGGGTCAGCGCGCCCAGAATCGTCGCGCCCGAACGGCTGACCCCCGGAATCATCGCCAGACATTGGAGGAAGCCGACGCCCAGCGCCGTCTTGGCAGGCACCGCCGCGATGCCGCGCGTATTGCCGGGCTTCACCAGCCGCTCGATCACCAGGATCGCGACGCCGCCGACGATCAGCGCGATCGCCACGACCTTGGGCTGGAGCAGCAGCGCCTCGATATGCTTCTTTGCCAGTACCCCGATGACGGCGGCGGGGATGAAGGCGATCAGCAGGTTGCGCACGAAGCGAATCGAGCCGGGATCGCGCCTGGCCAGCCCGACCAGCACCGTCCAGAAGGTCCGCCAGTAGAGGACAACGACCGCCAGGATCGCGCCCAGCTGGATGACGATATTGAACATCTGCCACCGATCATCGTCATAGCCGAGCAGCGCGCCCGCCAGGATCAGGTGGCCGGTGGACGATACCGGCAGGAATTCGGTGACCCCCTCGACAATGCCGAGGATGATGGCGGCTATCAGATCGTTCACGCGAGTCCCCAAAAAATAAGCCCCGCCGCCATAGGGCGACGGGGCGATGAGCGAAACGGCAAAGACGGCGAGACCGGGACGGTTCAGGCCGCCAGGGTCTCCGTCCGTCGTCCGAAACGCCCCGCCTTGCGGAATCGCACCAGATAGTCGGGTGCGACCGCCGCCAGCGGTGCGGGCGTGACGCCCAGTTCGGCCAGACCCGGCGCACCGGCGGCGACGACATTGTCCTGTTGCAGCATCAGCCACTGGTCCCGGCTGATCGGCGAGCCCGGCAGGCGCGCCAGCAGCGCCCCGGCAAAGTCCGGCAGTTCGACGAAATTCGGCTTGCGGCCCAGCGTCTTGGCGATCCAGCGGATCAGCTCGCCCATCGCAATCACGTCCGGCCCGCCCAGCTCATAGGTACGGCCGCCATGCGCTTCGAGATCGCGCAGCGCGGTGGCCACCGCCTCGCCCACGTCCCCGGCGAAGACCGGCTGGAACTTCACGCCCGCGCGCAGGATCGGCACGATCGGGGCCGACACCATGCCCGCGAACCGGTTCACGAACTGATCCTCGCGCCCGAACACGATCGAGGGGCGGAGGATGGTCGCATCCGGGAAAGCCTGGCGCACCGCCGCCTCACCCTGCCCCTTGGAGCGGGCATAGGCCGCCGCGCCATTCTCGTCCGCGCCGATCGCCGAGACATGGACCAGCGCGCCGACACCGGCGTCGCGGGCGGCTTCGGCGACGGCGCGCGCGCCATCGACATGGATACGCTGCATATTGCCGCCCATCACGCCGACCAGATTGACGACCGCATCTGCCCCTTCGACCGCGCGCGCCACCGTGTCCGGGCGGGCGATGTCGACCGCGACGAACTGGGTCTGGCCCAGGCCGCCCTGGGTGCGCAGGAAATAGGCCTGACGCGGATCGCGCTGCGCGATCCGCACCCGCGTTCCGTCACGCATCAACTCGCGTGCGACATAGCGGCCCAGAAAGCCCCCGCCGCCGATCAGCGTCACCAGCTTGTTCGTCATGCCCGTCCTTATTCGCCAGATTTTTCGTGCACCGCCCCTTTGCCCCGCAAAAAAGCCGTTGACAAGGATTCGAACCCTCCCCTAAAGGCGCGGGCCTACCCCGTGCCCAGATGGCGGAATTGGTAGACGCACCAGCTTCAGGTGCTGGCGATCGCAAGGTCGTGGAGGTTCGAGTCCTCTTCTGGGCACCACTTTCCAACATTGGTGGAAAATGTGAGGCGGCTGTCGAAAGACGGCCGCCGACACGTGCTTGTCGCGTTGCTTTCGGCGGACGGGCCGAATTCGGTACCGATGTTTCTGGTCCCCCGGACCGGGCGACGATCGGGGCAACAATATGCTTGCCAATATTCCCCCCTTTGCGGATGACCGACCCGACAGCCGCAAGACAAGTTCGGTGACGGGGCGAAAGCGACCATGGTCCTGATCAAGACGGGATTGATCTATTTCGATCAGGCGATCCGCCAGGGATCGATCCGCAAGGCGGCGGAATCGCTCAACATCGCCTCCTCGGCGGTCAATCGCCAGCTATTGCAGCTGGAGGACGAGCTTCAGGTGCAGCTGTTCGTCCGTATGCCGCGCGGCATACGCCCGACGGCGGCGGGCGAGGCGCTGCTCAGCTATATCCGGCGCTGGAAGCGCGAGAGCGTCGCGCTGCACCACGAAATGCTGCGGTTGCGCGGTGGGGAGCGCGGCGTGATCCGCATCGCCGCCGCCGAAAGCCTGGCCGACCAGCTCGTTCCCCGCGCCATCGCCCGCCACCAGGAACGCTTTCCCCTGATCGAATTTTCGCTGCTGGCGGGGGACAATCATCGGGTGAAGGCGGAATTGCTGGCCAAGGAAGCGGACGTCATCTGCGCCTTCGACCTGACCGGAACCCCGCGCACCGCGACGGTGGCGCATGTCCAGACACCGATCGGCGTCATCGTGCCGCCGGGCCATCCCCTGGCCGCGCTGGACCGGGTGATGCTGGCCGACTGTATCCCGCATCCGGTGGTGACGCCGAACGACGACTGGCTGAAGCAGAGCGTCCTCCACGATCTGTTCGACGCCAGCGACGTGCCGCTGAAGCGCGTCGCCACGGTCGAGCGGATCGACACGCTGAAGAATCTGGTCCGCGCGCGCGTCGGCATCGCCTTCCTGTCGCGCATCGGGCTGGAGCGCGAGCTGACGGCGGGCGATCTGTGCTGGGTGCCGCTCGCCGAGGGGATCGTCCGTCCGGCCAGCGTCTCGATGCTGCTGCAACGCGGGCGGGTGCTGCCCATCTATCTCAGCAGCTTTGTCGACATTCTGAAGGAGGAGTTTGCGCGGCTGGACGAATGACGGGCTCAGCCTCCGCCGCGTCGGCCAGCCGCCGCGCCAGGAAGGCGCAGGCGATCAGCTGCAACTGGTGGAAGACCATGACCGGCAGCAGGACGATGCCGACCTGCGCGGGCGGGAACAACACCCCCGCCATCGGCACACCGGTCGCCAGGCTCTTCTTCGAGCCGCAGAAGCGCATCACGACCGCGTCCGCCGGGGCCAGCTTCATCGCGCGCGCCATCACCCCGGTCAGCACCAGTACCAGCGCCAGCAGCAGCGCGCACCACCCGACCAGCTCGGCCAGCTCCGCCGCCCCGACCCGCGACCACAGTCCCTCGCTCACCGCCGCGCCGAACGCGGTATAGACGACCAGCAGGATCGACCCGCGATCCAGCGTGGTGACCAGCCGCTTGCGCGCCGCGATCCACCCGCCGATCCACGGGCGCAGCATATGCCCCGCCGCGAACGGCACCAGCAATTGCAGGACGATGGTGCGCACCGACTCGAACGACAGCGCGACCCCGCCCGTGCCGGGCAGCAGCAAAGCGGCGAGCGCGGGCGTGACCGCGATGCCCAGCAGGTTGGACAGCGACGCGCTGCACACCGCCGCCGCGACATTGCCGCGCGCGATGGCGGTGAAGGCGATCGAGGACTGCACCGTCGAGGGCAACAGGGTCAGGAACAACAGGCCGGTCGCCAGGTTCGGCGCGGCCAGCCCGCCGATAACGAGGCCGAGCAGCGGGAAGATCACGAAGCTGGTCGCCAGAATCGCCGCATGCAGTCGCCAGTGTCGCGCGCCCGCCAGCAGCGCGCTGCGCGACAGTTTGGCGCCGTGCACGAAGAACAAGGCGACGATCGCGGTATCGGCGACGATGTCGAAGAAGGGAACGCCCACCCCGCGCGGCGGCAGCAGCGTCGCGATCAGCACCGTCGCCAACAGCATCAACACATAGGGTTCGATGGTCGCGAGCAGTCGGCGGATCATCGCGTCACTCCGGTACGAAACATGAAGGTCAACTGCCCCGATAGGTGGAATAGCTATAGGGCGAGACGAGCAGCGGCACATGATAATGCCCCCCCGCCCCGGCGATCCCGAAGTCGATCGTCACCTGGTCCAGGAAGGGCGGATCGGCCAGCGCGACTCCGATGCCACGGAAATAATCCGCCACCGCGAAGCGCAACACATAACGCCCCGGCGACAGACGCAGCGTCGCCAGTTCCGGGCAGCGCCCATCCGCATTGGTCCGCCCCTCGAACAGTCGCGCGCCCTCCCCGTCGAGCAGGGTGACGACGACCCCCGTCGCCGGGCCGCCGCGCACCGTGTCGAGGACATGGGTGGACAAGGTCGCGCTCATGCCGACGCCGCCATGCGTGGCCAGGAGCCGAGGAATTCGGGCTCGTCATAGTCCAGATAGGCCGCCATCATCGCGTCGCGATCATCGACGAACAACTGATCGGCCACTCCCGCCACCAGCCGGGGCAGCGCATGGCGAAGCCCCGACAGTGCCGAGGCGGACAGGCCCAGGCTGACAAGCCCCGAATAGTTGAACGCGAACAGCCCATGCAGCGCCGCCGCGTGGGTAGGCTCGCGCGGCAGGAACTGGAAATTCGGGCCCAGATAGGGGTGCGCGTCGATCAGCGGATGGGCGCTCGCCGGATCCGCAGGTCGATAGCGGTCGGACCAGCGCGCAATGCCGTCCGCGACCAGCGCCAGCTCGGGCCGCAAGGCCGGATCGGTGACGAGGCCGGTCGACAGGACGAGGAAGTCGAACGTCTCGGTCCCGCGCGGGGTCGTCACCGCCACCCCCTCGCCACTCTCCGCCACGTCGAGCCAGGGTGTGCCGAGATGCAGGTGAAAGCCAGGCAGCGCCGAGGCACGGTCGAAGGTGTCGTTGGTCGGCGGCTGGCTGCGGTCGAAAAAGGAGACCATCATCCGATATTTGGCGTCATCGTCCAACGCGGCGAAGCGGCCTACGATGCCGCTGCGCTCCATATGCCGGATCGGGTTGACGCGCGGCAAGGCGGGGCGGCGGACGAAGACATGCGCCTCCGCCACACCGGCGGACAGCGCGGCATGGGCATTGTCGAAGGCCGAGGCGCCTGCGCCCAGCAGCGCGATCCGCTTCCCCGCCAGTGCGGCATAGTCGATCGCGGCGGAGGTATGGGCATAAAGCGTCGGGGCCAGGCGGTCGCGCACCATCGGGGGGACATGCCAATGGCCCCCGCCCTGGATGCCGGTCGCCAGCACCACCTTGCGCGCCAGCAGCGGCGCATCGTCCGCCAGATGGACCCGGAACCGCCCGCCAAGCGGTTCGATCAGCGTCACCCGCGCCTCGTTGCGCACCGGCAGGTTCAGCACCGCGCGATACCAGCGCAGATAGGCCATCCAGTCGCGCCGGGGAATCTTGTCCAGCGCCTCCCACCCTTGCGCCCCATGCTGCGCCTCCCAAAAGGCGCGGAAGGTCAGCGAGGGGATGCCTAAGTCGATGGCGGTCAGATGCTTGGGTGTGCGCAGCGTCATCATCCGCGCATAGGTGTCCCACGGACCCTCATAGCCCGCCGGATTCTCGTCCAGCACCAGGATGTCGGACACCCGCTCGCGCATCAGGCCGAAGGCCGCGCCCAGCCCGCTCTGCCCACCGCCGACGATGATGACGTCATGGACATGCCCCTCCGCATCGCTCTGCGGCCGGGTCCAGGCGGGGCCACCATGCGCCAGGCGTTCGAGATCGGTCGCGACCTGCTGCGCCAAAGCGGCCAGGCCGATGGGATGGGTCATGACAGGGTCTCCAGTCGCAGGCGGACGATATGGCCGATCTCGGCCAGGGCGGTGGCGATCTCCGTCTCTCGATCATGCTCCAGCCGCTCGGCCATGGCGCGCAGGATGCCCGCCCGGTCGGTCCGCCGGACGCAGATGACGAAGGGAAAGCCGAACCGCTCGCGATAGGCGGCGTTGAGCGCATGGAAGTGTTCGAATTCCTCGGGGGTCATGCGGTCCAGTCCGGCGGACGCCTGTTCGCTCTGCGATTCGGCGGTCAGCGTGCCCGCGATGGCGGCACGTCCGGCGAGTTCGGGATGGGCGCGGATCACCGACAGGCGTTCTTCAGGCGTGGCCGCGTCCAGCACCGCCATGATGGCTTCCCCCACATCGGCGAAGGGTCGCCGTACGGCCGCGCGTTCCACCACCCAGGGCGAATGCTCGACCACGCTGCCATAGCGGGCGACGAAGGCCGCGTCCGACAGGCTGTTGAAATCGCTCATGATCCGCTCCCCTCGATGGAGACATGCGCGGCCACCACCTTCCACCCATCGGCGAAGCGTACCCATGTCTGGCTCTGTCGCCCGCGCCTTGTGTCGCCTTCGCGGAAGAACTCGGCATGGGCGGTGGCATGATCGCGGCCGAAGCTATGGATCGCGACCTGGCCCAGCCGACGCTGCGGCGATCCGCCGCGCCCCCTGCGAAAGGCGCGAATGGCCTCCGCGCCGTACAGCACCTCGCCCACGCCATAGCGGATGGTGCTGGGGTGATCGTGGAACAGCCGGTCCATGGCGGACACGTCATCGGCCATCAGCGCGGCTTCATAGGCCAGGAAGGCGGCCGTCACCTCGGCCACGACTTGCGGGTCGTCGATTGTCATGCGGGGTGTACCTGTTGCCAGTGTCGGGCGATGTCGATGCGGCGCGCGATCCAGGCGTCGCCGCTGGTGACCACATGGTCGACGAAGCGGGCGAGCGCCGCCGCTCGGGCCGGACGACCGGCGATACGCCCGTGCAGCCCCACCGACATCATCCGCCCGCCCTCGGCGCGCAACTGCTCGAAGGTATCGCGCAGGTAGCGGAAAAAGGGCTCGCCATCGGCAAAGCCGTTATAGGCGACAAACTTCATGTCATTGGCGTCGAGCGTATAGGGCACGATCAACTGCGCCCGCCCGCCATTGGCCCCGGCATGGCGACGATCCCAATAGGGCAGGTCATCGGCATAGCTGTCCGCATCATAGACGAACCCGCCCTCGGCGGCGACCAGCGCGGCGGTCGCGGGCGAGGTCCGCCCCTGATACCAGCCGAGCGGCCGCGTGCCGGTCAGCCGGGTGTGCAGCGCGATCGCCTCCGCGATATGCGCGCGCTCCACCTCGGGCGGGACATATTGATAGTCGATCCAGCGCAGGCCGTGGCTGGCAATCTCCCAATCGGCGGACAGCATCGCATCGACCGTCGCCGGATTGGCGGCCATGGCGGCGGCGACCGCAAAGGCCGTGACGGGCACCTGCCTCTCGGCGAACAGGCGATGCAGCCGCCAGAAACCGGCGCGCGCGCCATATTCGTACAGGCTTTCCATCGCCATGGCGCGCGCCGGATGGCTGGCCGCGCCGACCATCTCCGACAGGAACGCCTCGGACCCGGCATCGCCGTTCAGGACGCTGTTCTCCGCCCCCTCCTCGACATTGACGACGAACTGCACCGCCACGCGCGCCCCGCCCGGCCAGCGGGGATCGGGGGGCGTCGGGCCATAGCCCACCAGGTCACGCGCGGCGCTCATGCGGCATAGCTTTCGAGCGCGGCATCGACCCCGGCCCCGGCGGGCAGCGCCAGCCCCTCGGCGCGCAACACCGCCTCCAGCGCGGCGAGGGTCAGCAGCACCTTATGCTTCATGGCGTTGTACCCCATCGCGCCGATCCGCCACATCTTGCCCTGGAGCGGGCCGAAGGCAGTGCCGATCTCGATCTCGAAATCCTGACGCATCCGGGCGCGCACCCGCTCGCCATCCACGCCTTCCGGGATCAGGATGCCGGTGACGTTGGTCATGCGGAAACGGTCGTCGCCGAACACCTCCAGCCCCAGCGCCCGCGCGCCCGCCACCACCGCGCGCCCCGCCGCCGCATGGCGCGCGAACCGCGTCTCCAGCCCCTCGCCCAGTGCGATCCGGGCGCATTCGCGCGCGCCGTAGAGCATGGTCGTCGCCTCGGTATGGTGGTTCAGCCGCTTCTCCGACCAATAGTCCATGACCATGGCGAGATCGAAATAGTTGGAGCCGATCCGCACGCCCCCCGCATCGGCCAGGTCGTCGCGGCGAATGCCCTTTTCGACATGGCGACGGCTGAGGATATGCTCGGCGGCGCGGGGGGAGACGGTGATCGGCGCCGATCCCGACGGACCGCCCAGGCATTTCTGCAAGCCGCCGGTCACGATGTCCGCGCCCCAGCGGTCGGTGGCGATTGCCATGCCCCCGATGGTCGCGGTCGCATCGACATAGAGATACGCCCCCGCCGCACGGACCAGCGCCCCCACGCCGTCCAGCGGCTGCGCCATGGTGGTCGAGGTATCGCCATGGACGCAGGCGACGACCATCGGCTCGGTGCGCGCAATGGCTTCGGCGATGGCGTCGAGCGGCACCGTCTCGCCCCAAGGCACCGACAATCGCTCGACCCGCGCGCCGATCCGCTCGCCGATTTCCTGCAACAGCAACCCGAACCGGCCGAAATCAATGACCAGCAGCCGGTCGCCGGGCGCGAGCAGCGACACCAAGGACGCCTCGATGGCGGCGCGCGCGGTGCCGTCGATCAGGAAGGTCCAGTGATTGTCGGTGCCGAACACCGGGCGATACAGCGCCATCACCTGGTTCATGTATCCGGTCATTTCCGGGTCGAACTGGCCGAGCAGATCGGCGCTCATCGCGCGCAGCACGCGCGGATGGGCATTGACCGGGCCCGGCCCCATCAACAGGCGCTGCGGCGGGTCGATCTCGCCGAAAAGGTCAGGCGTCACGATGGTCTTCTCCCAATAGGTCGATAAAGCCGCGCATCGCGACCAGGGCGGCATCGGCATCCGCCGGATCGACATGCTCGGCCGGATGATGGCTGACCCCTCCGGCGCAGCGCAGGAACAGCATCGCGACGGGGCCCAGCGCCGCCATCGCCATCGCGTCATGCCCCGCCCCCGACATCAGCCGCCGGGCGGGCTGTCCGGTCGCCTGGATCGCGGTGTCGAGCAGGTCCATCAGCCGCGGATCGCAGGGTGTCGGGGCCAGGTCGTGAATCGTCGCGACGGCCAGCGCGACGTCGCGCTCGCGGGCGATGGCCTGCATCGCCTCGCCGATGGCGGCGGCGGCCCGGTCGCGCCGTTCGGTGGTGCCGGCGCGGATGTCGACGGTGAAGCGCACCTCACCCGCGATCACATTCGCCGCGCCCGGCGCGACCGCCATCCGCCCGACCGTCGCCACCAGTTCGGACGCATCGGCCCGCGCAATGTCCTCGATCGCCGCGACCATGCGCGCGGCGGCGGCGAGCGCATCGCGACGGAGCGACATCGTCACCGTCCCGGCATGGCCCGCCACGCCCGTCACCGTCACTTCCAGACGGAGTTGCGCGGCGATACCGGTGACATTGCCCAGCGCCAGCCCCTCGGCCTCCAGCACCGGGCCCTGTTCGATATGCGCTTCCAGATAGGCGAGCATCATGCCCGGCGCGCGCGCCGCCGTGGCGAGCGCCTCCGCCCGGCTGCCGAACTCACGCAACGCGCCGTCGACGCCGATCCCTTCCGCATCGGCCATGTCCGCCGCACCGGGCGGCAACGTGCCCGCGACCGCGCGGCTGCCCAGCATCGCGGCGGGGAAGCGCGATCCCTCCTCGTCGCCAAAGCCGATCACCTCGATGGCGAAGGGCAGGCGGCGGCCCTCGGCATGGAGCGCGGCGACGCACTCGATGCCCAGCATCACGCCCAGCGGCCCGTCATAGGCCCCGGCGTCGCGGACGCTGTCCAGATGGCTGCCGATCACCAGCGCGGGGGCGTCGGGGCGCTGCCCCTCATAGCGGCCGATCAGGTTGATCGCGGCGTCGCGGCGCACCGTCATGCCCGCCTCTTCCATCCAGCCGCCGACCCGCTCGATGGTCGCGCGATAGGCAGGCGTCAGCCAGCCGCGAAACAGCCGGTCGGGCGCATCGCTATAGGGCGCGCGCGACAGTTCCAGACAGCGCGCCGCCGCGCGGGCCCCGGAGGCGATCACCATGTCTCCACCATCCCGTCGCTACGCGGATCGGTCGCGCCCTCAATCAGGCCGTCCGGGTGCCGGACGATCGCCCCCGCATGGCCCATCATCGACGACCAGCCGGGCACGGTCTCGACCGCATGACCCGCCGCGCGCAGTTGCTCGTAGAGAGCGGGGTCGAACCCTTCCTCGATCTTCAGCGTCGTGCTCTGTTCGCCCCAGGTCCGCCCGAGCAGCCAGCGCGGGGCATCCACCGCTGCCTGCAAGGGCTGGCCGAAGACAGCATGGCGGGTGAAGATCGCCGCTTGGGTCTGCGGCTGCCCCTCGCCCCCCATGGTGCCATAGGCCATGACCCGGCCGTCCTCGAACCGGGCCAGCGCGGGGTTCAGCGTGTGGAAGGGCCGCGCGCCGGGGCGCAGCCGGTTGGGGCCGTCACCATCCAGCGCGAAGGAGCATCCCCGATTCTGCCAGGTGATGCCGGTGCGCGGCAGGACGATACCGGATCCGAACTCGAAATAGGTGCTCTGGATGCAACTGACGACCTGTCCGCGCGCATCGGCCGCGCCGAACCAGGTGGTGTCGCCCAGCGCCGGGGGATGCGGCCAGGGCGCGGCGCGGTCCGGGTCGATGGCACCCGCCATCCGGTCGAGCACGGCCCTGTCGTCCAACAAAGCCTGCGCATCGACGGTCATCGTCGCCGGATCGCCGACATGCGCGTCGCGCCAGCGGAACGCCTGTTTCGTCGCCTCGACCAGCCGGTGGACATGGTCGAACCCGTCGCACGTCGCCGCCCCCAGCCGGTCGAACAGCGCCAGGATCAACAGCGCCGCCACCCCTTGGGTCGGCGGCGGCAGGTTGAACAGCCGCGCGCCTGTGATGTCCACGGCCAGCGGCTCGACCGCCCGTGCGGCGAAGGCGGCGAGATCGACCGCCGCAAGCGGACTGCCGAGGGTCGCAAGGTCGGCGGCGATGTCCTGCGCCAGCGCGCCGCGATAAAAGCCGTCCAGCCCTTCGCCCGCCAGCCGCTCCAGCGTCGTCGCGAGAGCGGGCTGGCGGAGTATGTCGCCCTCGGCCAGCGGGCGTCCCTCGGGCTCGAACACCCGCGCATAGTCGCCGGGCAGATCGCGCAGCGCCGTCGAGGCGGCGGCGGCGACCTGTGCCCCTCCGGCGGTGACGGCCACCCCGGTTCGCGCATGGTGGATCGCGTCACGCAGCAGCCGGTCGAGCGAGAGGGTCGCACCGCTCTGCGTCAACGCCGCCTGCCATCCCGCGACGGTGCCCGCGACCGTGTTCGCCGCCAGGGGGCCGCGCCACGGGATCGTCTGATGGTCGCGATATAGTTCGCGATCCGCCGCCAGCGCCGCCGCGCCGCAGCCGTCAATGGCCCAGGTCCCTCCGTCCGGCTCGGCGACCAGCCAGAAGCCGTCGCCGCCGATCCCGGTCATATGCGGATAGACGACCGCCAGGCAGGCCGCCGTCGCCACCGCCGCCTCCACCGCCGAGCCGCCCTCGGCCAGCACGTCGCGTCCGGCCTGCGCCGCCAGATGATGCGGCGCGCTGACCATACCGCGCAGCGAACGGGGGGTGGCGCGGATCATGCCGCCACCATCTGGCTGGCAACGGGGGTACAGGCGACCAGACCCGCCGCGACCAGCGCGGAGGCCGTTCGAAACAGCAATGCCTCGCGCCCCGGAGCGGCGATCAACTGCACCCCGATGGGCATCGCTCCCTCGGGCTGGCACAGCGGCACCGACAGGATCGGCACACCGGCCAGGCTCAGCGGCTGGGTATGCAGCCCCAGATCGGCGCGCGCCGACAGGGTCTGGCCCTCGATCATGATGGTCGTCGCGTCGATCCGGGGGGCTGGCATCGGCGTCGCGGGGGCCAGCAACAGGTCGTGCGTCGCCAGCGCCGCGTTCAGTTCGGCCGTAAAGCGTTCGGCCACCGCCTCCGCCTCACGCACCGCCGCCACCGGCTGAAGCGCGCCCGCGATCAGCCGGTCGCGTGTCGCCGGATCGAACGCCATCGCGTCACGGCGCAGCGCGGCCAGATGGCGATGTCCGCCCTCCGCGCCGGTCAGCACGAACCCCGCCGAGCGCGCGGCGGCGGCAGAGGGAAGTTCGACCGGCGGCCCCGCCCCCAGATGCTCGGCGATCCGCGCGATCCCGGCGAGCACCACCGGATCGGCCAGCCCCGCAAACCATCCGCCGAGCGCGGCGACGCGCAGCGGCCCCGCCACAGGCGACAACACCCCGCCCATCACCTGATGCGCGACCGCGAGATCCTCGGGCGAGCGGGCAAAGCAGCCCACCGTGTCAAGCCGCTCGACAAAGGGATAGACGCCCTCGACCGACAAGGCCCCGAAGGTCGGGCGCAGGCCGTAGATGCCGCACAGGCTGGCGGGTACGCGGATCGACCCGTTGGTGTCCGATCCCAGCGCCAGCGGCACCAGCCCCGCCCCCACCAGCGCCGCCGATCCGCCCGACGAGCCGCCCGCCAGCCGCTCGGGATCGTGCGGGTTGCGGGTGGTGCCGTAATGCGCGTTCTCGGTCGAGAAGCCATAGGCGAACTCGTCCATATTGGTCGTCGCGACCAGCACCGCTCCGGCCGCGCGCAGCCGTGCGACGACCTGGGCATCGCCTGTCGCCGCCGGGGCATCGGCGCGTTGCCGCGCCCCGGCGGTGGTCGTCTCTCCGGCGATGTCGAACAGATCCTTGACCGCGAAGGGCACCCCCGCCAGCGGCCCCGGATCACCCCCGGCGGCGACCACCGCATCGACCCGCTCCGCATCGGCCAGCGCATGGTCCCGCAACAGCCGGGTGGCGGCGTTCAGCACTCCTTGCGCGGCGATACGGTCGAGCGTCTCCACCGCAACCGCCCGCGCGGAACGCCGCCCCGCCCGGACGTCGGTGGCGATGGCGAGGGCGGTGTCCATCATCGCGCCTCCCCCTGGGCCGCTTCTCTGACGACCGCGTGATGACGCGCCAGCAGCCGCTGATTGGCGACCACCCCGTCCACCGCCGCCGCCGGCAGGACCAGCCCGAGACGCTCGGCCAACAGCATGGCGAGCCGCCGTTCCTCCTCGGTCGCCTGGGTCATGCGGTCGTCTCCGTGAATGATGCCTCACGGTGTTAGCGTCGCCGAACCGGTCTCCAGAAGCGCAATATTCCGCCCCGAGCGTACGCATTTTTCGCGCACTCGCCGCACCGCATCAATCGAAGGACTGGCGCTCGAACCGGTCGAAGTCGCGTTCCAGCCGGGCCTCCAGCCGCGCCTTGGCATGGGTGGCGGTGAAGGCGCGGCAAGTGTCCGAGGCAAGACTCCGACAGGCCGCGACGCGCAGGCCCCCCGCCCGGTCCTGCCACAGGCTCGCGCCCGGCAGGAACGCATAATGGAGCGAATCGCGCGCCATCTGCTTCAGGTCACGGTAGCGCAGCCGCTGCTCGGTCACGGCGCGGAGATATTCGTTGGTCATGTCGCTACGCGAGACGCCTTCGTCATCGGTCGACAGCACGACCGGCACCCCCGCCTGGCGATAGAGCGACAGCGGATGGTCCCGCCCCTTCACGCCCAGGATCACCGCATTGCTGGTCAGGTTGATCTCCACCGCCACCCGGTCGCGCGCCATGCGCGCCAGCAGCGCGCGGGCATCGGTTTCATAGGCGATGTCGACGCCGTGTCCGATCCGCCTGGCGCCCGCGACCTCCACGGCGTCGCGGATGTGGAACGCCAGGTCGCGCGGCGGCACCAGCCCCAGCGTCAGCTCGCCCGCATGGAGCGACAGCGGCACCGCCGGATAACGCCGCTTCAGGAAACGCAGCATCCGCATGTGCAGGGCATAGTCGCGGATCGCGACCGGATCATGTTCGGGCGCGACGATGTTGACCGCGACGAAGCGCGGATCGGCCTGCACCAGCGCGAAGCCGAGCGCGAGTTCGGCGAACACCTGCACCGGCGACCGCGTGCGGATCGCGGCATATTGATAACGGATTTCGGTCGCGCAAGACGGCTTCGGACTGGCGGTGGCGCAACCGTCGATCGCCGCGACCTCGGCGTCATAGCGGTCATATTCCGCGCGGGTCGCCTGCACCGCCTCCGGCAGTTCGGGCGCGATCCGGTCGTACAGCGGGACCAAGTCGCGCACATCGCCCTCACCGACCTTGGCCAGCAACGGTTGCGTCGCTGCCGAACCGGTACTCAACTCGGCATAGGACACGCCATCGGCCGCCGCCTGTTGCCGGGCGAGCGCGATCACTTGGCCCCCATGCCGCGCGGCGATGGGCCAGAAGGCGGCGAAGGTCGAAAAGAAGCGGTCATAGCCCGCCACGCGCGGATCGCCGGTCCCCGCTTCCTGCCCGCGCGTGGAGAAGCCGTCGATGAGCGCCGCATAGCGCGGATAATCCCGCTCCAGCCCCGCCGCCGCGACCCGGCCCGACGCATCGCAGGGGGGCGGCGCGACGCCCACCGGATCGGTCGACAGGCACAGCCCGTCCGCCGCCGCCCAGCGCAGCATGTCCTCGGCATAGATCGCGCCGCCCGCATGATTGTGCAGGTCGCCGCCCTTGGGCATCGCTTGCAGGAACAGGCGCAGGCGCGGCGGGCTGTCCGCGATACGGTCCAGATAGGCCGCCGTTCGCGCCTCGGGCGTCTCCGGGGTACGCGATACCGCCGCTCCGCCCGAAAGCGCCATGGCCAGGGTCATCACGCTTGCCGCAGCGGAGCGCATACGCCTCCAGCCGCCATTCCCACCGGCGTTCATCCGCTATTCCCCCTTGATGATACCCGCCTGTCTAGGGGCCGCGTTCCGCCGCGCCCATCGCAATATCCGGCACGTCGCGTTGCCGGAAAACGCGCGGGGGCCGGCTCATAATCGCTTACTTCTCCCTCTCCCGTGGACAGGATGCCTCTGCGAAAGTCGGGGCATCGCCCAAGACTATGTACCACCCCGGCCTTCGCCGGGGTCGCTCCGGGAGAGTTTCGAAGAGGTATCCTGGACAGGGGAGAGGCAAGAGGTATCCTGGACAGGGGAGAGGCTTAGTCTGCGTAACCCTCTACGAAGGGCGAGGGAAGAATAGGTGTGAGGAACGACGAGGGGTGCACACATTTTTGCAACGCCGGATGGAATTGATTGATGTAGATCGCTCGGCCCCAGGCTGGCATGACAGGAGGGACGGGGTTTTCCGGGGGATGGCATGACGGACAGGGCGAGCGACGAACGGGCGGGGTCCAATATGCTGGAACGCCGTTTCCAGCTGACCGCGCGCGGCACTTCCGCCCGGACCGAGATATTGGCGGGCGTCACCACCTTCCTGACCATGGCCTATATCGTGCTGGTCAACCCGGTAATCCTGGGACAGGCCGGGATGCCGGTCGCGGCGGTCGCCGCCGCCACCTGCTTCGCCGCCGCCTTCGCCTCGATCCTGATGGGGCTCGTCGCCAATGTGCCGCTGGCGCTGGCGCCGGGCATGGGGCTGAACGCCTATTTCAGCTTCACCGTGGTGCAGCAGATGGGCATCCCCTGGCCGATCGCGCTGGGATGCGTGCTGATCTCGGGCTTCTGTTTCCTGGTGCTGACGCTGACGGGTGTGCGGCAATTGATCGTGTCGGTCATCCCACCGCATCTGTTCGCGGCGGTGGCGGGCGGCATCGGTCTGTTCATCGGTTTCATCGGGTTGAAGAATGCGGGCATCGTCGTCGCCAGCCCGGCGACCCTGGTGGCACTGGGCCCGCTGACCCAGCCCGGCGCGGCGCTGGCTCTGCTCGGACTGGTGCTGATCGGGGTCCTGAGTATCTGGAACGTGCGCGGTGCGATGCTGATCGGGATCGTCGTCACCACCCTGATCGCCTGGATCGCCGGGCAGGTCACGGTGAAGCCCGAACCCTATAGCCTGACCATGTTGACCCAGACCGCGTTCCGGGTCGACCTGGCGGGCGTGTTCGGGGTCGGCGGGCGGCATGGCCTTGGGCTGTTCGAGATATTGTTCGTGTTCCTGTTCGTGGACCTGTTCGACAATATCGGCACGCTGGTCGCCGTCACCAAGCGCGCCGGGCTGATCGACGCAAGCGGACGCATCCCCAAGCTGAACCGCATCCTGTTGACCGATGCGGTGGCGACGATGGTCGGCGCGGTGGTGGGGACCAGCACCGTCACCAGCTATGTCGAGAGCGCGGCGGGCGTGCAGGCGGGCGGGCGCACCGGGCTGACCGCCGTGGTGACGGGTGGGCTGTTCCTGCTCACCATGTTCGTCGCCCCCTATGCGCAACTGGTGCCGCTGGCCGCCACCGCGCCCGCGCTGATCGTGGTCGGCGGGCTGATGCTGTTGCCGCTGGTCGAGATTCACTGGGACGATCCGCAGGCGGCTATCCCGGCGTTCCTGACGGTCGCGATGATCCCGCTGACCTTCTCCATCGCCAACGGGCTGGCCTTCGGCATCACCGCCCATGCGCTGCTGAAGGCGATGCGCGGACAGGCGACGCGGGGCGACTGGTTCCTGTTCCTGCTCGCCGCGCTGTTCGTCGCGCGCTTCGTATGGATGGGGGGTGCGTGAGGCGATGACCATCCGCTTCCTCCTCGACGACGAGGTCGTGACGATCGCGGATGCCGATCCGACCGCGACCCTGCTCGACCATCTGCGCTATCGCCTGCGCCGCACCGGCACCAAGGAAGGCTGCGCCGAGGGGGATTGCGGCGCCTGCACCGTGCTGCTCGGCGAGGCGGCGGGCGAGACCGTCGCCTGGCGCGCGGTCAATGCCTGTATCCTGTTCCTGCCGATGGTAGACGGCAAGGCGGTGATGACCGTCGAGAGCCTGTCGCGGGGCGGCGCGCCGACCCCGCTCCAGTCGTGCATGGCGCGCAACGGCAGCTCGCAATGCGGTTTCTGTACGCCGGGCTTCGTCATGTCGCTGCACGGCCGGGCGATCGGGGCGGCGGGGCATGACCTGCCGGTCGCCGATGTGATCGCGGGCAATCTGTGTCGGTGCACGGGATATGGCCCCATCCTGGCCGCCGCCGAGGAAACCCCGCCTGCCCCACGCGACGACCGGGCGCTGGCCGCCGCGTTGCGCGACCTTCGCACCGACGAGGCGACAGGCTGGTTCGCGCCGCGCTCGGTGGACGATCTCGCCGCGCTGTTACTCGAACGCCCCGATGCGCGACTGATCGCGGGGGCCACCGATGTCGGGCTGTGGGTGACCAAGGGGCTACGCGATGTCGGCACGCCGGTCTTCATCGGCGACATCCCCGAACTGCGCACGATCCAGGAGGATACCGCCGGGGTCACGCTGGGCGCGGCGGTCCGTTATGCCGAGGCGCATGAGGCGCTGGCGCGGCTGCACCCCGATCTGGGCGAGCTGGTGCGGCGGATCGGCGGCTTGCAGGTCCGCAACGCCGGGACGATCGGCGGCAATATCGCCAATGGCTCGCCGATCGGCGACGGCCCCCCGGCGCTGATCGCGCTGGGTGCCTCGCTGGTCCTCCGCAGGGGAGAGCAGCGCCGGACGCTGGCGCTGGAGGATTATTTCCTCGCCTATGGCAAACAGGACCGCGCACCGGGCGAGTTCGTCGAGCGGATCCACATCCCCCGCCCCGCCCCCGACGCCGTCATCCACATCTCGAAACTGTCGCGCCGGTTCGACAGCGACATCTCCGCGGTGTGCGGTGCCTTCCACCTGACGATGCAGGACGGCATCATCGCAAAGGCACGGGTCGCGTTCGGCGGCATGGCGGCGACCCCGCGCCGCGCGGGCGGTTGCGAGGCGGCGCTGACCGGCGCGCCCCTGTCCGAAGACACCATCGCCCGCGCCGTCGCCGCGCTGAACGAGGATTTCGACCCGCTGACCGATGTGCGGGGCAGCGCGGCCTATCGGCGCGAAGCGGCGGGCAATCTGCTCTGGCGGCTGTGGCACCGCGAACGAGGCGAGCCCGTGTCCGTGCAGGCGCTCTGCGGATGACCGCCGCCAAGCCCTCGCTGCCGCATGACAGCGCGCTGCTGCATGTCACCGGCGCGGCGCGCTATATCGATGATGAGGTCGAGGCACCCAACCTGCTCCACCTCGCCTTCGGACAGGCGACCGAGACCCATGCCGCCATCGTCGCCATCGACCTGGACGCAGTGCGCGCCGCGCCCGGCGTCGTGGCGGTCTTTACGGCACAGGATATTCCGGGACATAACGATGTCAGCCCGGTCGCGCATGACGACCGGCTGCTGGCCGATGGCGAGATACTGTATCGCGGACAGCCGGTCTTTCTGGTGGCGGCGACCAGCCGGGACGCGGCGCGGCGGGCGGCACGGCTGGGCCGGATCACCTATGCCCCCCGCCCCGCGCTGCTCTCGATCACGGAGGCGCGCGCCGCCGCCTGGTGGATCGAACCGACCCAGCGTATGGCACGCGGCGACGCCGCCGCCGCGCTGGCCGCCGCGCCGCATCGTCGCTCGGGCGGATTCGCGATGGGCGGGCAGGATCATTTCTACCTGGAAGGCCAGGTCGCGCTCGCGCGACCGGGCGAGGACGGGCAGGTCCATATCGCCAGTTCCACCCAGCATCCCAGCGAAGTGCAGCATCTGGTCGCCGACCTGCTGGGGGTGACCTCCGCCGATGTCACGGTCGAGGTCCGCCGCATGGGCGGCGCGTTCGGCGGCAAGGAGACCCAGGCCGCCCCCTTCGCCGCCGCCGCCGCGCTGGTCGCCGCCAAGACCGGGCGGCCCGCCAAGTTCCGCTGCGACCGCGACGACGACATGGTGCTGACCGGCAAGCGCCACGACTTCGAGGTCGGCTATGATGTCGGCTTCGACGATGACGGCCATATCCTCGGCCTGGCCTTGACGCTGGCGTCGCGGTGCGGCGCGACGGTCGACCTGTCGCCCGCGATCAACGACCGCGCCATGTTCCATGCGGACAACAGCTATTGGCTGCCCGCCATCGAGATCGTCTCCGAACGGCTGAAGACGCATACCGTCTCGGCCACCGCCTTTCGCGGCTTTGGCGGGCCGCAGGGGATGCTGGCGATCGAGCGGGTGATGGATGTCGTCGCCGCCGCGCTGGGGCGCGATCCGCTCGATGTGCGGACCGTCAATCTCTATGGGCCGGGGCGCGACGTGACGCCCTATGGCATGACCGTCGCCGACAATATCGCGCCCGCGCTGATCGAGCGGCTGCGCCATGACAGCGACTATGACGCGCGCCGCGCCGCCGTGCGCGACTTCAACGCGCGCCACAGCGTGTTGAAAAAGGGCATCGCGCTGGCCCCGGTGAAGTTCGGGATCAGCTTCACCACCACCCATCTGAACCAGGCGGGCGCGCTGGTGCATCTCTATGCCGATGGCAGCATCCAGGTGAATCACGGCGGCACCGAGATGGGCCAGGGCCTGTATATCAAGGTCGCGCAGGTGGTGGCGGACGTCTTCGCCGTGGCCGCCGATCGGGTGCGCATCACCGCGACCCGCACCGACAAGGTGCCCAACACCTCCGCCACCGCCGCCTCCTCGGGTGCCGACCTGAACGGCATGGCGGCGTTCCGGGCCGCCTCCACCATCCGCGACCGGCTGGCCGATGTGGCGGCGTCCATCGGCGGTTGTGCCGCAGAAGAGGTGCGCTTCACCCCGGACGGAGTCGTGGCGGGGGCGGAGACGATCCCCTTCGCCACCTTGTGCCGCAACGCGCATCTGGCGCGCGTGTCGCTGTCCTCGACCGGCTTCTATGCGACGCCCGATATCGCCTATGACCGCGCGGCGCATCGCGGGCGGCCCTTCTACTATTTCGCGTACGGCGCGGCCTGTGCCGAGGTGGTGGTCGACACGCTGACCGGCGAGCATCGCGTCCTGGCGGTCGATATCCTCCACGATGTCGGGCGGTCGCTCAATCCGGCGATCGACCTGGGCCAGATCGAGGGCGGGTTCCTGCAAGGCCAGGGCTGGCTGACCACCGAAGAGCTGGTCTTCGCCGACGATGGCCGGTTGCTGACCCATTCGCCCGCCACCTACAAGATCCCCACCGCCGCCGACCGCCCCGGCCGCCTGTCCATCGCGCTATGGGACGGCGAGAATGTCCAGCCGACCATCCACCGATCCAAGGCGGTCGGCGAGCCGCCCTTCATGCTGGCCCAATGCGTCCTGTCGGCGCTGGGCGAGGCGGTGGCCGCCACCGCGCCCGAACGCCGCGCCTTCCCGCCGCTCGACGCCCCCGCCACGCCCGAGGCGATCCTGCGCGCGATCGCCGCGCACCGGACATGACGACCTGGACGGCGCGGCTGCGCGCGGGGGACGCGCCGCTGGCGCTGGTCACGGTGCTCGCCACGGAAGGCTCCGCGCCGCGCGGGGCAGGCACGCGGATGGTAGTGAGCGACACCGCCTCCTTCGACACCATCGGCGGCGGCGCGCTGGAGCATCGGGCCATCGAACAGGCCCGCGCGATCCTGGCCCATCCACCCGGCAGCTGGCGGGTGCAGGATTATCCGCTCGGGCCGCTGCTGGGCCAATGCTGTGGCGGGCGGGTGCGACTGCTGATCGAGCGGGTCGACCCCACCGCGCTCGACTGGATCGACGCGGTGGAGACCGGCGCGACACTCACGACCGAATTGCACCCGACGCATGTCGTCCGCCACGCGGACCCCATGGCGGCGGTCCAGCCGCTGTCGGCGCGCGGCGAGCGGCCCGGCGCGGGCGCCTGCTGGGCGGAGCGACCCGGCCAGTGGCAGCGGCCGCTCTATCTGTTCGGGGCGGGGCATGTCGGACAGGCGATTGCGCGCCGCATCGACGGCCTGCCCCTGCGGCTCGCCTGGTTCGACAGCCGCGAGACGATGGCCGATGTGCCAGGCGTGACCATCGTCGCGGAGGATCGCCTGCCCGACTGCATTGCCGAAGCCCCGGACGAAGCCGCGATCCTGATCCTGACGCATGATCACGGCCTCGACTATGCGCTCACCCGCGCGGCGCTGATGCGGTCGCCGCTCGCCTTTGTCGGGCTGATCGGATCGGCGACCAAGCGCGCCCGCTTCCTCGCCCGACTGACCCGCGAGGCGGTGCCGGACGAGCGCATCGCCCGGCTAACCTGCCCCATCGGCCTGCCGACCATCGCGGGCAAGGAACCCGATGTGATCGCGCTGTCCGTCCTCGCCCAGCTTTTGGCGCTGGGCCGCGACGCCACACCGGAGTTGCCATGACCCTACGCCTCTTCCGTGCCGAGCTGCTGTCGGTCGCCACCGACCCGATCAAGGACCCCGATGCGATCGGCCATGAGCCCGACGGGCTGCTTGCGGTCGAGAACGGGCTGGTCGTCGCGCGCGGCGATTATGCGACCCTTGCCCCGCGCTTCGCCGGGCTGCCGGTCGAGCCTCTCCCGGGCCTGGTCGTGCCCGGCTTCGTCGACGCGCATGTCCATTATCCGCAGATGGACCGGATCGCGTCGCACGGCGAACAACTGCTCGACTGGCTGGAGCGGCATATCTTTCCCGCCGAGATGGCCTTTGCCGATCCGCGCCATGCCGCCAGCGTGGCCGGCGCCTTCCTGAACGAGCTGCTCCGCCACGGCACGACCAGCGCCTTGGTCTTTCCGACGGTGCATCCGGGATCGGTCGACGCGCTGTTCGACGCGGCGCTGGAGCGGCGGATGCGCATCCTGTCGGGCAAGGTGCTGATGGACCTGGGCCCCGAGGGCCTGCGCGACACGGCCGAGAGTGCGCGGGCGGACAGCGAGGCGCTGATCCGGCGGTGGCGGGGGCGCGGGCGGCTGGGCTATGCGGTGACGCCGCGTTTCGCGCTCACCTCCTCGGACGAACAACTCGTCCAGGCCGCCGCCGTGCTGGAGGCGAACCCGGACGTGCTGCTGCACACCCATCTGGCCGAGAACCGGCACGAATGCGCCGCCGTCGCCCAGCGTTTCCCGGACGCGCACGACTATCTGGACGTCTATGACCGGTTCGGGCTGGTCGGTCCCCGCTCGGTCTTTGCGCATGGCATCCACCTGACCGACCGCAGCTGCACCCGGCTCGCCGAGGCGGGGGCGGGGATTGCGGTCTGCCCGACCTCCAACCTCTTCCTGGGCTCGGGTTTCTTTGATTTCGGCCAGGCGGATGCGTATGGGATGCGGCTGGGGCTGGGCAGCGACATCGGCGCGGGCACGTCCTTTTCGATGTTGCACACCGCCGGGGTCGCCTATCAGGCGGCGCTAGCCCGCGAGGTGCGGCTGGATTCGTTCCGTGCGCTGTATCTGGCGACGGCGGGCAGCGCGGCGTTGCTCGGCATCGCCGACCGGGTGGGCGGGCTCCAGCCGGGGCAGGAGGCCGATTTCGTCGTGCTGGACGAGGCGGCCACGACGCTGCTCGCGCGGCGGACCGCCGGGGCCGACCTGGCGGCGCGGCTGTTCGCGATGCAGGTGCTGGGCGACGACCGCACCGTGCGACGCACCTATGTGCTGGGCGAATGCGCCTGGGATCGGGGGATGGGATGATGCGGGTGTTGAAGATTCTGCTGTGGAGCCTGTTGCTGGGGGCGACCGCGCCCGTGCTGGCGCAAGGACCGGAGGGTCGCCGGATGGTGATCATCGACGATGAGGGCTTCGGTCTGGGCCATGTGATGCTGCTCGACGCCCCCGATGTCGAGGTGCTGGGCATCACCACCGTGACGGGCAATGTGTGGGTCAACCGCGCGACCGCCATGGCGCTGAAGGGCGTCGAGCGGATGAACCGGGACGTGCCGGTCGTCCAGGGCGCAACCTATCCGCTGGTCAATTCCGAGGTGCTGACCGAACGCTGGGAGGCGCTGTACGGCAAGCTGACCTGGAAGGGCGCGTGGATGAAGCAATGGGTAGAGCCCACGCAACAGAGCACCCCGCCCTATCACCGTGCCGACGATCCCGTCGACCTGCCCGGCGGCAACCCGACCCGCCGCCCCTCGCCCGAGATCGCCGCCAATTTCCTGCTCCGCATGGTGCACGAACATCCCGGGCAGGTGACGATCATCGCGATGGGGCCGCTGACCAACCTGGCGCTGGCGCAGCGGCTCGACCCCGCTTTTGCCGGGCTGGCCAGGGAGTTGGTCTATATGGGCGGCAGCTTCAATCCGCGCCAGGTGCGCGAAGGCGTGTCGGCGGAGCAGTTCGCGCGCGAATTCATCCATTCCCCCCGCCGCGAGTTCAACGCGCGCTTCGATCCCGAGGCGGCCAGCATAGTGTCGCGCAGCGCTTGGCGGCGGATCACCGTCGTCCCCTCCGACCCGTCGACCGCGACCGAATTGACCCCGGCGCTGATCGCCAAGCTCCGCACCGTATCGCCGCCCGCTATCGCCGCGTGGATCAGCGGGATGGAGCCCGGCTTTCCGATGTGGGACGAGATCGCCGCCGCGATCTGGCTCGACCCGACGATCGTGACCGAGCGGCAGAGCGCCTATGTGGATTATAATACGCAGTTCGGACCCGGCTATGGCGACACGCTGTCGTGGAACGAAGGCTATCAGCCCGGCTTGGGCGAGCAGCGGGCCGAGGTGGTCCGCACCATCGATCCGGCCCGGCTGGAGACGCTGATGCTCCGCCTGCTAGCGCGGCCAGCCCGGCGTTAGGCCCCGGGCGGGATATAGGCGAACTGGCTGAACCGCGCCTCGATCTCGCGCAGCACCATCGCGGCGGCGTATGAGGGCGTCCGAGCCGTCGCCGTGCACAGCGCCAATGTCATCGGGCGAAGAACCTTGTCGGTGATCCGGGTGAAGGCCAGCGTACCCCTGCGCACCTCGGTCGATACGTCCAGCGAGGTGAGGATGCCGATACTGTCCCCCTCCTGGATCAGCGACGCGATCATCTGGATATTGTCCGAGGTCACACGCCGATGGAGCGTGACGCCGGACGTGCCCTCCAGCACCGCGACCTGCTGGTGCACCGCCAGCGGCGCGGCGGGCAGGATCACCGACTGGCCGTCGCAATCGGAGAAGCGGACGCCCGCCTTCCCCGCCAGCGGATGGCCGGGCGGCGAGACGACGCCCAGCACCACGTCGACGAAGGCGCGCACCGTCAGGTCCTGATAGGATTGCGGGTCGAACAATATGCCGAAGTCGACGTCATTGGCGGCGATCGCGCGTCGCACCTGTTCGTTGCCCAGCACATGCACGCCCATGGTGATACCGGGATGGCTCTGCTGGATCGCATGGATGGCGGCGGGCATATGCCCCTTGGCCAGCGCGTCGATCACCGCGATGTCGACATGGCCGCGCTTCAGCCCGCGCAAATCCTCGATCTGCGCCAGCGTATCGCCGAGTTGCTTCTGCCAGCGCCCGCCCGCCGCCATCATCACCTCGCCCGCCGCGGTCAGCCGCAGGCCGGTGGGCAGCCGTTCGAACAACTGCACGCCCAGGCGCGCCTCCGCGTTCAATATCTGCCGGTCGATCGCCGAGGCCGAGACCGACAGTTCATCGGCGGCGCGCCGGATCGACCCGAGCCGCCCGACCGCCATGAAATATCGTATGAAGCGCGACAGGGCTGGCATGCGCTAATTTTTGCAACGGATCGTCGTCATCATTGCGTTTGAATGCAACGATGACGCGCCGTACGTCAATCGTGAAAGTCGGCCGTGCCACGCGAAGCCGACAGGCGATGCCCGCACAAGATGGGCGCGGAGGCACGGACCGGGCAGGAGCACAGGAGAGGCGGGGACATTAGCGACGGACTGGCCCGAGGAAACGGATCGGCCGTCACAGGGGGGCTGACCATGACGATACGCGCTTGCTCGCATTC
The DNA here is from genome assembly GCF_030819175.1 of Sphingomonas sp. SORGH_AS_0879. Lineage (NCBI taxonomy): Bacteria > Pseudomonadati > Pseudomonadota > Alphaproteobacteria > Sphingomonadales > Sphingomonadaceae > Sphingomonas > Sphingomonas sp. SORGH_AS_0879. The sequence continues at coordinate 312,485 of NZ_JAUTBJ010000002.1, read as the reverse complement.
CACCATTTCGCATGCCCTGAAGCCGCGGCGCGGCGCGGGGCTCGCACTTGCCGTGTCGCTGTTGTGCGGCACGGCGCTGGCCACGCCCGCCTATGCGCAGGACAGGACGACGCCCGCCGCCGCCGAGCCCGCCGCCCAGGACGGCAGCGAGATCGTCGTCACCGGCTCGCTCGACGCGCTGCCGGTCAAGGATGTCGGCTCGGTCTTCGGGTTCGACAAGACGCTGGTCGAAACGCCGCGCTCCGCCTCGACGATCAGCGACGAGCAGATCGAGCGTTTCGGCATCACCGACATCTATGACCTGGTATCCCAGTCGCCGGGCACCTTCACCAACTCCTTCTTCGGGGTGGGCGGCGCGCTCGACATTCGCGGCACGCCGGGCGAAACCTATTTCCGGGGCGTCCGGCGGCTCGACAATGCGGGCAATTATCCGACGCCGATCGCCGCCGCCGACCGGATCGACATCGTGCGCGGCCCCGCCTCGCCCATCTACGGCCCGTCCAAGACCGGCGGCTACCTGAACTTCGTGCCCAAATCGGCGCGGGTCGCGGGCGGCGCGCTGCTCAGCAAGCCGACCGGCGAGGTCAGCTACACGGGCGGTAGCTGGGACCGGAACAATCTGCGCGCCGAGGTGCGCGGCCCGGCCAAGATACTGGGCGCCGATCTGGGCTATAGCCTTTATGCCGAGATCGAGGATTCGGGCAGCTATTACCGCAACATGTCGACCAAGCAGACCATCCTGCAAGGCTCGTTCGACCACCGGCTGACCGACACTGTCCGCATCGAGTTTGGCGGCCAGTATCAGAATTTCAAAGGCCAGCAGAATGGCGGCTGGAACCGCCTGACCCAGAAGCTGGTCGACAACGGCACCTATATCACCGGAACGGCCAAGCCGCTCGACACCAATGGCGACGGCCAGATTTCGCAGGGCGAGATCAAGGCGGCGGTGCCCGGCGGCCTGTCGATCTTCGGCAATTTCACCTGCCCGAACAGCACATTCAGCCCGTTCGCCAGCAGCTTCACCAACGCCTGTTTCACCCAGACCTATCCGCAGTTGAACCTGGTCAACACCGGCACCACCACGCTCAGCCGCCGCGACGTGCTGACCGGCGTGAACGACAAGCTGACCAACAAGCAGACGACGCTCTATTACGACATCATCTTCGACGGACCGGACGACCTGACCCTGAAGAATCAGCTATTCTTCGACCATACCCAGAATATCAACAACAATGATTACGGCTTCTCGCAGCGCGTCAATTCCTATGTCATCGAGGACAAGATCGTCGCGGCCAAATCGATCCAGACCAGCCTTGGCAAATTCTCAGGCCAGTTGTCGCCCTCGATCCGCTATGTCAATTTCAACTATGGCGACGATTTCGATTACGAATATTTCCACCGCGTCGACCTGACCCAGAGCTATACCCCGGCGTCGAACCGGCTACTCGCGAACGAGTGCAATTGCGGCTATACCGACCGGGTCTTCGGCCACACGACCGATTACGGCATCGCCGCGCTGGTCGATCTGGACTTCTCCTTCGGCCTCGACCTGCTGCTGGGCGGGCGGTACGACAAGGTCGATGCCACGTCGCGTTATGACCCGACGGTGATGGACCGGGTGCCGACCCGCGTCTCCGCCAAGGGCAGCGACGATGGCTGGTCCTGGACCGCCAGCGCGTCGTACAAGCTGCCCTTCGGCATCATTCCCTATGCCACCGCATCGCAGCAATCGACGATCGTCGTCGGCCAGGGTGCCGAAGTCCTGCCCGAAGCGGTGGCATCGGGCTTCATGTCGACCTCGCGCCTATATGAAGGCGGCGTGAAGGGAAGCTGGCTGAACGACACGCTCTATGCCGCGCTGTCGGTCTACAAGCAGAACCGGACCGACTTCAACATCCAGTCGATCACCGTCAACCAGGCGGTCGAGACGAAGGGCGTGGAGGCGGAGGCGCGCTGGGCGGTCGACCGGCACCTGCTGGTCACCGGCGCCTATACCCATACCGAGGTCGTCAACCTGACCGCCCTGCAAGCCGGTACGCTGTTCGGCTTCTTCGGTATCGAGGATCTGGTCAACGTCACCGACCCGACCCTCTATCTGGGTGGCCAACCGATCGGTCTGATCCCCATCCCGGATCGCAATGCCGCGCGCCGGGCGGGCATTCCCGCCAATCTCTATTCCGCCACCGCGACCTATGGCTTCGACAACGGCCTGTCGGTCAGCGGCAGCGTGGTGAAGGTGGACTCGGTGTTCTCCGGCCAGTCGCAGGCGGTGCGCCTGCCCGGCTATACGCTGGTCGACCTGTCGAGTTCGTACCAGACCGGCCCGTGGCTGTTCCGCGTGGTCGTCAAGAACGCGACCAATGCGCGCTATTTCCGTGCCAACTTCACCGAATTGTTCGGCAGCACCATCGTCCTGCCCGAACGCCCGCGCAGCTTCCTGGCGTCGGCCGTCTATAAATTCTGATGGTGCGCGCGGGGGAGCGGACGGACCGCCTCCCCCGCGCGGCCGGAGTATCGATCATGGTTCCTTTCCTCACCGGCCTGCTTCTCGCCGCCACGGCAAGCGGGGCACAGGCCCCCGCCAAGCCGCCCGCCCCGCTCTGCGCGATCGCCGCGCCCTGCGCCCGTCCGCTGCCGGTGCGGATGGTGGTCGTCTCCATGTTCGAGATCGGCAAGGACGAAGGCGACACCGCCGGCGAGTTCCAGCTATGGAAGACCCGGCGCGACCTGCGCCAGCGCATCCCCTTCCCCCACGGCTATCACGACCTTTATTACAACCCGGACACGCAGATATTGGGCGTCGTCACCGGTGTCGGCTCGGTCCGCTCGGCAGCGGCGATCACCGCGCTGGGCCTCGACACGAGGCTCGACCTGTCGCGCGCCTATTGGCTGGTCGCGGGGATCGCCGGGATCGATCCCGAGGATGCCTCGATCGGATCGGCGGCCTGGGCGCGCTATGTCGTCGATGGCGACCTGGCGCATGAGATCGACGCGCGCGAAATCCCCGCCGACTGGAAAAGCGGCTATTTCCCGCTGGATCGCAAGGGACCGAACGATCCCACCCCGCCGCGCACCGATGGCGGCGAGGTCTTCGCGCTCAATCCGGCACTGACGGAATGGGCCTATCGCCTGACCCGCGATACGGCCCTGCCCGACGATCCCTCCATCGCCCGCGAACGCGCGCGCTATACCGACCATCCCAATGCGCAAAAGCCGCCCTTCGTGCTGATCGGCGACCAGTTCTCGGCGATGACCTTCTGGCACGGCGCGCTGCTCAATCGCTGGGCCAATGACCACACCCGCTATTTTACGCAGGGCAAGGGCGAGTTCGTCACCAGCGCCATGGAGGAGACCGGCACGCTTCAGGCCATCGCCTATCTCTCGAAGATCGGCCGCGTCGACAAGGACCGCGTCCTCGTGCTCCGTGCGGGCAGCAACTACACCATGCCGCCGCCGGGCGTCGCGGCGGCGGACTATCTGCTGCGCGAGAATGAAGGCTATGCGGGGCTCGGTGCGTCGGTGGAGAGCCTTTACCGCGTCGGCAACCGCGTGGTCGAGGAACTGCTCACCCATTGGGATCGCTACGGCCAGACGCCGCCGAAGTGACGCTGTCCGTCCTGCACTCGGCCGCCGCGCTCGTCACGATGAATGACGATGCGGAGGAGATCGCCGATGGCGCGATCGCCTGGCAGGACGGGGTCATCGTCGCGGTCGGCACGACCGAGGCGCTCGCCCCGCTGCGCCGCACCGCCGACCGGACGGTCGATGCGCGGGGCTGCGTCGTCACGCCGGGGCTGGTCAACACCCATCACCACCTGTTCCAGTCACTGACCCGCGCGGTGCCGGGTGCCACCGACGCCTCGCTGTTCGGCTGGCTGCGGCGGCTCTATCCGATCTGGGCGCGCTATCGCCCCGACGACATATATGCCGCGACCCGGCTGGGCCTGGCCGAGCTGGCGCTGGCGGGATGCACGCTCAGCACCGACCATCTGTATCTCTATCCGAACGGCGTCACGCTGGACGACAGCATCGCCGCCGCCGCCGAGATCGGCATCCGCTTCCACTCCACGCGCGGCAGCATGAGCGTGGGCGAGAGCGCGGGCGGCCTGCCCCCCGATGCGCTGGTCGAGCGCGAGGACGCGATCCTGGCCGACACCATCCGGGTGATCGACCGCTTCGACGATCCCGCCCCCGGCGCGATGGTCCGCATCGGCGTCGCGCCCTGTTCGCCCTTTTCGGTCAGCGAGGGGCTGATGCGCGACGCCGCCCTGCTCGCGCGGGACAAGGGGGTGATGCTCCACACCCATCTGGCCGAGGATGAGGACGATGTCGCCTTCTCGCTCGCCCGCTTCGGATGTCGCCCCGGCGTCTATGCCGAGCGGCTGGGCTGGACGGGCCGCGACGTGTGGATGGCCCACTGCGTCAAGCTGGACGCCGACGAGATCGCGCTGTTCGCCGCGACCGGCACCGGGGTTGCGCATTGCCCCTGCTCCAATTGCCGCCTGGGGTCGGGGGTCGCGCCGGTGACGCACATGCTCGCCGCCGGGGTGAAGCTGGGGCTGGGGGTCGACGGGTCGGCGTCCAACGACAGCGGACATCTGTTGCAGGAGGCGCGGCAGTCGTTGCTGCTCCAGCGTGTCACGCATGGGGCGGAGGCCTTTGCCCCGCGCGCCGCGCTGCGGCTGGCGACACGCGGCGGGGCGGAGATGCTGGGCCGCGACGATTGCGGCGCACTGACGGTCGGGCGGCGCGCCGACCTGGCGGTGTGGGACATGGGCGAGGCGTCCTCCATGGGGGCCTGGGACCTGGTGGCCGGGCTGATCCTGTGCCCACCCGGCGGGGTGCGCGACCTGTTCGTCGAAGGCCGGGCGGTCGTGTCGGGCGGCGCGCTGGTCGGCGTATCGCAGGCCGATATCCTCGCCGATGCCCGGCGCTCGGTGGCGCGCCTGCGCGACGTGGCCTGATCGCCACATCTCATTCCTCCCCTTACAGGATTCCTCTGCGAAACGGCTCATTTGTGACAGAGGATCTGGGCGAGGCTTTCGCTGCAGGGATCCGGTACGGGCCTTGGTCAGCTTTGGCTGGCCGGTTTGGAGGGGCAGGATCGCCCCGGCTCAGCCAGCGGCAAGGATGGCGGCGCGTCTGAGATTGTAGATGGTGGCAAAGGCGAGGAAGTCTGCGGCGTTCCGCTCGATCGACAGGCATCTGGTGCGCGCCTTGCCGTAGAGGCGCTTCATGGCGCTGAAGACCGCCTCGACAGGGGCGCGCCGTCTGGCGATGAGGTGGTTGCGCCGGGCCTGCCAGCGCGGCAGCTTTGGCATGTAGCGGTGCCGGCGATGCATGATGCGATCCTTGATCCCGGCCGCCTTCAGGGCCTTGCGACGCGCCTGGCCCTCATAGGCCCGGTCGGCATAGACCGCGCCTTCGTCGCCGCAGACCAGCGCGTCGGCCCGTTCGACATCCTGGACCCTGGCCGAGGTGAAGGCCAGCTTGCGGATCAGGCCCGAGCCCTCGTCCATGCCGATATGGAAGCGGTAGCCGAACACCGGCTTGCCGTCCTTGCGCGTCCAGTCGGCACCCGGCTCCTGGGGGTGCGGATCACCCGGCGCGATCCAGTCCCCGCGCGGGGGCTTGCGGGTCGCCTTGACCACCGAGGCATCAAGGATCGTCCCCCGCCGCAGCACCAGCCCCTGCGCATCCAGCTGCCGGTTGATCTCGGCAAAGCAGCGCTCCAGCACGTCCCCCGCCGCCGCCGCCGCGCGAAACCGGCACAGCGTCGTCTCGTCCGGCGTGCCGCCATCCAGCGCAAAGCCGCAGAACCGCCGGAACGACAGCCGGTCGAGCAGCGCCTCCTCCAGCCCGGGGTCCGACGGATCATACAACGCCTGCAGATACAGCGCCTTGACCATCGCCAGCGGCGCATAGGGCGGTCGACCCGTCCGACCCTGCCGCAGCGGCGACACCAGCGGCTCCAGCCGGCTCCAGTCGATCAGCCGCTCGATCCCCGACAGCTTCGCATTCGATCCCAAGCGCGGATCCATCAACGCTTCCACCAGCGATCGCTGCTCGACCATCACCATGCCCTCCTGCCCGCACAGTGAATCACTCAACCATCCTCATTGCCAGACGTTTCGCAGAGGAATCCTGCAAGGGGAGGAGAGGGTTTAGATCACCTCCGCCTCGCGGCTAGCCCGACTCCCGAAAAAGGCGTTCAGCCCCACCGCGCTGATCGAGGCCAGCACGATACCCGAATGAAGCAGCGGCGCGAGTGCGCTCGGCATCGCCTGGAAGAATCGTTCGGACAGGACCGGGATCAGCCCGACCGCGATCGACACCGCGATGGTGACCAGCCGCTCGAAGGTCAGTTCCACCGACCCCAGGATGCGGATGCCCGTCGCCGCGATCATCCCGAACATGACCAGCGCCGCGCCGCCCAGCACCGGCAGCGGCACCGCCGCGACCAAAGCCGCCAGCTTCGGGCAGACGCCCAGCGCCAGCAGGATCACCCCCGCCCCCGCACACACGAAGCGCGAGCGTACGCCGGTGATGCTGAGCAGCCCGATATTCTGCGCAAAGGAGGTATAGGGAAAGGTGTTGAACACCCCGCCCAGCAGCGTCCCGACCGCATCGCCGCGCAAGCCCCGCACCATCTGCGTCCGCTCGACCGGACGGCCCACTATCTGCCCCGCCGCCATGAACATGCCGAAGGATTCGATCATCACCGTCATCATGACGAGGCACATCGCGATCGACGCGGGCGCGTCGAAAGTCGGCGCGCCGTACTGGAAGGGTTTCACCAGCGCGAACCACGACGCCTCGCGCACCGGCTCCCAGTCGACCTGCCCCATGGCCCCGGCGATGACGGTCCCCACGATCGTGCCCGCCAGCACCGCGCCGCTGCGCAACAGGCCGTGCCCGAACCGCATCAGGCAGAGCACGACGACCAGCGTCATAAGCGCCAGCCCCAAATGCGCGGGCGCGCCATAGCCTGGATCGGTCGGCTGCCCGCCCGCGCTCCAGTTGATGCCGACCCGCATCAGGCTGAGCCCGATCGACAGGATCACGGTTCCGGTGACAGCAGGCGGGAACAGCCGCGAGAGCCGCCCGACGAACGGCGCGACCAGGAAACCGAACAGCCCCGCGACGATGACCGCGCCGTAAATGCCGCGCAGCACCATGGCGGGCGGCGTACCTTCGGCATGGTCCGCCGCGATCATCGCCAGCATCGGGCTGATCGAAGCGAAGGTCACGCCCATGACGATGGGCAGTCGGATGCCGACCAAGGGCAGGCCAAGCGTCTGGATCAGCGTGGCGAAGCCGCAGGCGACCAGATCGGCGCTGATCAGCATCCCCAGTTGCGCGGGCGGCAAATCCAGCGCCCGCCCGACGACCAGCGGCACCGCCACCGCCCCGGCATACATCACGAGCACATGCTGAAACGCCAGCGGCACCAGCCGACGGGCGGGCGGCACCGCATCGACACTGTCGTCGATCGGCGCAACCGCCGTCTCGGCCGTTTCGCGGTCCATCATGGACGATCCCGCCAAGGGCAATTCATGCGTCGCCGAAGGCATGGGGCCGGTCTCCGTCTGTCCGCTGGGGTAACGATGCCATGGTATCGACAGGGAGCGTCCCGCCACCAGCGCCGAATCTGGAACGAAGCGATCGCAAAAAGGCATCGCTCACCACTCTATCGCCCGCCCGCGCTATTGCGCATGATAGGGCCATAGTACCCCTCGGACGGAACCTGCCATGACGGACGACGACTTCATCACCGCCCTGCCCAAGGCCGAGCTGCACCTGCATATCGAAGGCAGCCTGGAGCCGGAGCTGATGTTCGCGCTGGCGCGGCGGAACCGGGTCGCCATCCCGTTCGGCTCGGTGGAGGAGGTGCGCGCGGCCTATGCCTTTTCCAACCTCCAGGACTTTCTCGACATCTATTATGCGGGCGCGGACGTGCTGCGGCAGGCGGAGGATTTCCACGATCTGGCGGTCGCCTATTTCGACCGGGCGGCGGCGGACGGCGTGGTCCATGCCGAAATCTTCTTCGATCCGCAGACCCATACGGATCGCGGCATCCCCTTCGACACGGTGATGGAGGGGTTGCTGTCCGGCATGGCGGCGGCGCGCGAGCGCCACGGGCTGACGTCGAAGCTGATCCTCTGCTTCCTGCGCCATCTGGACGAGGACGCCGCCTTCGCCACCTTCGCGCGGGCCGAGAAATGGCTGGACCGGATCGACGGCGTTGGCCTCGATTCCTCCGAGGTCGGCCATCCCCCGTCGAAATTCGCCCGCGTCTTCGCCGCCGCCGGGGACGCCGGGCTGAAGCGCGTGGCCCATGCCGGGGAGGAAGGGCCACCCGCCTATGTGCACGAGGCGCTCGACCTGTTGCGGATCGACCGGCTCGACCATGGCAACCGCGCGCTGGAAGACCCGCTGCTGACCGCCCGGCTGGCGCGCGAGGCGATGACGCTGACCGTCTGCCCGCTGTCCAATCACAAGCTGTGCGTGGTGAAGGACATGGGCGACCATCCCATCGACCACATGCTGCGCCTCGGCCTGCGGGCGACGATCAATTCGGACGATCCCGCCTATTTCGGGGGCTATGTCGGCGACAATTACCGCGCCGTCGCCCGGAGCCGGGGGCTGTCGCGCGCGGATCTGGTGACGCTGGCGCGCAACAGCTTCCTGGGATCGTTCCTGGACGATGGCGCGATCGCCGCGCATCTCGACCGGCTGGATGCCTTCGCGCAACAGGCGGGATGACGCGGTGGTTGCCCTTGGCGCATCGGGGCAGCAAAAGGGGCGTCAGATTCCGGCGGGAATGGCGTGGCCGCCCGCTCCCTCAACGATGATGGAAGTGTCGTGACCACCAAAGTCTATCTGTCCGCCGACCGCCTGCTGGAGGATTCCTTCCGCCTGGCCAATCTGGTCTTCGACAGCGGTTTCCGCCCGACCCATATCGTCGGCATCTGGCGCGGCGGCGCGCCGTGTGGGCATCGCGGTGCAGGAATTGCTGGAATATCGCGGCGTCGAAAGCGACCATATCGCGATCCGCACCGCCTCCTATACCGGCATCGACCAGCAGGATCCGCAGGTCCGCATCTATGGCCTGGGCCATCTGGTCGACGTGCTGAACCCCGAGGATCGCCTGCTGCTGATCGACGACGTGTTCGATTCGGGCCGCTCGATCCGCGCGCTGCTGAAGGAACTGAAGGACCGGTGCCGGCGCAATATCCCGGACGAGGTGAAGGTCGCGACCGTCTATTACAAGCCATCGCGCAACGTGACCGACCTGAAGCCGGACTATTTCGTCCACCAGACCAATGACTGGCTGATCTTCCCGCACGAGATCAACGGGTTGAGCGAGGACGAAATCCGCGCGCACAAGCATGGCGCGGACATCATCCTGCGCTGAGGGGATTCAGCGCGCCATCGCCTTCACATTGCGCGATATATCGGCCTGGCTCAGGGCCTCGGGGTGCGGGGTGACCGGCGATCGGCGGATCGCCACGATCACGTCGCCGTCGCCCTGATCGAAACGGTGCTGCATGACCCGGTAAGCCCCGCCGGTCACCGTGCGCAGCAGCACCGCACTGTGCGGATAGGCGTCGCGGTATCGGTCGCGCACGATCACCGCCCCCGCCACGCCGATCCGGTCGAGGATCGCCGCCGCCTCTCCCGGAGTCCGCGCGATCAGGTGATAGCCGCGCCCCATGAAATCGCTGCCCGACAGCCATTGCGACGACCGCACGGCCCACAGGCTGCGACGACCGCGATCCTGATAGGCGGCCTCGGCGATGATCGCACCCTCGCCGCCCGCGCGGCCGTCGACCATCCAGATGCCCGGTGCCGCCCGCATCGTCGCGACGATGGCGGGCGCGCCCATGTCGCGCTTCGGCGCCAGATGGATCAGCGCCGTCACCGGTGAAATCAACACGATCAGTCCCAGGACCACGGCAACGGGCCTCGCCATCCCCCCGCGCCGCCAGACCAGCAGGATTGCCGTCGCGATCAGCGTGATGGCCCAGGGAAGAGCGGGCAGGACATAGCGCGGATCGAGCGCCACGGGCACGATCGATTGAAAGGCCAGCGTCGCCACGACGACCGCCAGCGCCAGCCGGACGACCGGCCTCGCCTCCTCGGCCCGCCACCCCAGCACTGCCCCCGCCACCATCAGCCCGATGCCCACCCATCCCAGATCCTCGACCAGCGCCGCGACATTGGTGGACAGCGCCAGCCATGCATAGGCAAGGCCCGGCGCATAGTTGAATCCGCCCGCCGAAATGCGGAACGACACCGCATACCAGGGCGCGACGACCAACAGGGTCGCCACCGCCACCACCCATAGCCGCCGGTCGCGCAGGATCGCCCAACGCCGCGCGAGCAGGATTTCCACGGCAGGAACCAGCGCGATCAGCGCGCCATTGCCCTTCACCAATGGCGCGAAGGCCGCCAGCGCACCGAACAGTGCGAACCGCCGCCAGCCGGGCGCCTCCGCCGCACGCAGCCATGCGATCGCGCCCAGCCCGACCACCAGGGCCACCGGCTGGTCGAGCAGGAAGGACCGCGCGCTGTCGACCGCCAGCGGCGACGCCAGCATGGCGAAGGCCGCCGCCAGTCCAATCCGGGGCGCGCCCATCCGGCGCATCGCCCACAGCACCAGCAGCGCGGGCCATCCCGCCACGACCGCGCTGACGATCGCCGCCGCAAAGGGCGAAGGCCATGCCAACGCGAAGAGCGGCGCCCACAGCGCATACCAGCCCGGCGGCCAATGCCCGATCGAAAGCTTGGGATAATGCGCGTAGAAATCGCGCGCGAAGGCCATCGGGCCGGGCAATCCGGCGCGCAGCCAGTCGGCGAGGAACAGCGTGTTGACATAATGGGCCGATTCGTCGGGCCCCAGAAAGCTGCCCGTGATCCCGCCCGTCATCCAGGCCAGCGCCAGTGACGCCAGCCCCAGCAGCATCGCCGCACCGACCGCCCCTGCATATCGCATCGCGCGCTTCCCATCCCCGTCACATGGCGAGCGATAAAGCGATCCGGACCGGCGATATAGGGAAATCTGGATGCCCCGTGAGGATTCGAACCTCAATTAACGGAGTCAGAGTCCGTGGTCTTACCTTTAGACGACGGGGCATCGAACAGGGGTGGGCCTCTAGGCGGGCGAATCACCCTTGTCAACCGGATTTCCGCCGCTTGCCCCCCTCGCCGTCTTGTCGCGCGCGCGGCGACTCGCTACCTTGGCCGTCAAGCACCGGCGGACGCTCAAGTCCGTGACGGATAGAACAGAATAAAGTGAGATACGGCGATGGGGGATGTTCCCACCCGAAGGCCGTACCGGCAGGCCAAGCCCCCTGCCCGTCCGGCACCGCCCCGGCCCCAGCGTGGCCGATGGTCCGATGCGCAGGCCTATGCCGCGCTCGATCTGGGCACCAACAATTGCCGCCTGCTGATCGCGCGGCCGCAGGGCGGCGGCTTCGCGGTGGTCGATGCCTTTTCGCGAATCGTGCGGCTGGGCGAAGGCCTCGCCACGACCGGACGGCTGTCAGATGCCGCGATCGACCGCACCATCGCCGCGCTTCGCGTGTGCGCCGACAAGCTGCGGCGCCGCAACGTCACCCTGTCCCGCGCGGTCGCGACCGAGGCGTGCCGGCGCGCCGCCAACGGCCCCGCCTTCATCGCCCGCGCGCTGGCCGAAACCGGCATCCATCTGGACATCATCTCCGCCGAGGAAGAGGCGCGGCTGGCGGTGCTGGGCTGTCACGCGCTGATCGAGCCGGGGGAGGACCCCGCGCTGGTGTTCGACATCGGCGGCGGATCGACCGAGCTGGTGCTGGTCGACACGCGCGGGCCCGCCCCGCGCATCCTCGACTGGCATTCCGCACCCTGGGGCGTCGTTTCGCTGACCGAGAGCGCCGGCGGTGGCGAGGGCGAGGCGGGGCGGCTGGCCGCCTATGCGCGGATGCGCGAGATCGTGGCGGACAGCTTCGCCGACTTCACCCGGCGCCTGCCGCGCGACCTGAAGCGCCCCCGGCTGCTCGGCACCAGCGGGACGGTGACGACCCTGGGCAGCGTCCATCTGGGGCTCAGCCAATATGACCGCGCCGCCGTGGACGGGCTGATCGTGCCGACCGCCGCGATGCGCGCGATCAGCGCCGACCTGTCGCGCAAGAGCCTGGCGGCGCGCGGCAAGGTGGCGTGCATCGGGCCGGAGCGCGCCGATCTGGTGGTCGCGGGCTGCGCGATCCTGGAGACGATATTGGACCTCTGGCCCGCCGAGCGGCTAGGGATCGCCGACCGTGGGATTCGCGAAGGGATCCTGCGCCGTTTGATGGGAATCACCAGACCGTGAGCAGAGGAAATTCGGGGCTGCACCAGCGGGTGCGCACCGCCCGGAACCGCACCGCCCAATCGACCCGCTGGCTCGAACGCCAGCTCAACGACCCTTATGTCCGCCGCGCCAAGGCGGAGGGGTATCGCAGCCGTGCGGCGTACAAGCTGATCGAGCTGGACGAACGGTTCGGCTTCCTGCGCGGCAAGAAGCGGATCATCGACCTGGGGATAGCGCCGGGCGGCTGGAGCCAGGTGGTGCGGCGCAAGGTGCCGAACGCCAGCGTGGTCGGCATCGACCTTCTGCCGGTCGACCCGATCGACGGCGTCACCATCTTCGAGATGGACTTCATGGACGATGCCGCGCCGGACCGGCTGATGGAGGCGCTGGGCGGCGCGCCCGACCTGGTCATGTCGGACATGGCGGCGAACACCGTCGGCCATCCGCAGACCGACGCGCTGCGCACCATGGGGCTGGTCGAAACCGCCTTCGCCTTTGCCTGCGACGTGTTGTCGCCCGGCGGGGTGTTCGTGTCAAAGGTGTTCGCGGGCGGCGCCGATTCGCAACTCGTCGCCGAGATGAAGCGCCACTTCGCCACGGTGAAGCACGCCAAGCCGCCGTCGAGCCGCAAGGGCTCGGTGGAATGGTTCGTCGTCGCGCAGGGGTTCAAGGGGCGGAAGGCGGCTCCGGTTGGGGACGATTCGGAGGACTGAGCGTTTCAGGCTTTATGGAGTTCGCGCGGAGACGCGGAGGAGGTTCGCTTCGGTCGGAAGACCGGCTGCTCCCCATGAGCGTTGGTGCAGGACGAGCTATGCCGGCAAACCAACAGCTCCGCGTCTCCGCGCCTCCGCGCGAACCAAATCCCCACCTCCGTTCAGCCTGAGCGCAGTCGAAGGCCACGGGGTGACCTTCGCGGCAAAGGTCGGGGCGGTGGTATGTGACTCCGGGGAACACTCACACCAACCCGTTCACCGCCTCCATGAAGCGCATCAGGCTGATCGGCTTGGAGACATAGGCATCCGCCCCCGCCGCGCGGATGCGGTCCTCGTCATCGCGCCCCGCATAGGCCGTGACCGCCATCACCGGGATGCGGCGAAGCGCCTCGTCCGCCTTCAGCTCCAGGATCAGGTCATAGCCGGTGACGTGCGGCATCTGGATATCCATGATGATCAGGTCCGGCTCGACCTCGCGGGCGCGGGCGACCGCCTCCCGCCCGTCGCGCACCGGCTCCGCCACGAAGCCATGCGCGCGCAGAAGGTCGCAGAAGAGTTTCAGATTGAGTTCGTTGTCCTCGACAACGAGCACCTTTCTTGCCACGCCCGCTCCACCATTCACCAGGGACGACGATAGGCAATGCCCGGACCGGATACAATCGAGCCTGAACGGATGGAGGCGGCGATGGCGACGGCGTTGCAGGCGCTGGTGTGGACGCTGCAAAGCCCCTCGCGCGCCGAGCGTCTGCTGGCGCTGACCGGCCTGTCGGTCGAGGAATTGCGCGGCGGCGCGGGCGAGCCCGGCGTGCTCGCGGCGATCCTGTCGTTTCTGGAAGCGCATGAAGCCGATCTGGTCGATTGCGCCGAGGCGCTGGGCACCCGCCCCGAATCGCTGGTCGCCGCCCGCCGCATGTTGGAGAAGGCATGAAACCCCTGTTGATCTGCGATTGCGACGAGGTGCTGGTCCATATGGTCCGGCATTTCCGCAGCTGGCTGGACGAGGCGCATGACATCGACTTCGCGCTCGACCGCCACGACTTTTTCGGGGCGATGACCCGGCGGGACGGCGGCTCCGCGCTGAGCCAGACCGAGGCGTGGGACCTGCTCCACGGTTTCTTCCCCGGCCAGATGGAGCGCCAGACCCTGGTCCCCCACGCCGCCGAGGCGCTGGCGACCCTGGCCGAAACCGCCGATATCGTCATCCTGACCAACCTGATCGAGGAATGCCGCCAGCCGCGAATCGAACAGCTCGCGCGCTTCGGCATCGCCCACCGCGTCCAGTGCAACAGCGGCGGCAAGGGCGAGCCGGTGGCCAGGCTGGTCGCCGAACATGGCCATCCCGTCACCGTCTTCGTCGACGACCTGCCGCAGCATCATGCCTCGGTCGCGGAACATGCGCCGCAGGTCCACCGGCTGCACATGGTGTCGGAGCCCGAAATGGCCCCGCACGTGCCCCCCGCCCCCGACGCCCATGCGCGGATCGACGACTGGCGGCGGGCGGAGGACTGGATCGCGGCGCGTTTCGCCGAGGGGCGGCCGGCCGCCTGATCGCCATGGCTTGACCTGAACGGGGCGGGCGCGCCATGTCTCGCGCCATGACCACCCATATCGATCGCGCGCTCGAGCAGCTCGGCCTCACGCTGCCGGAAGCCGCCGCCCCCGTCGCCGCCTATGTCCCCGTCGTCGAGGCGGGCGGGCTTCTCCACATTTCGGGCCAGCTGCCCTTCATCGACGGCCAGCTCGTCACCGGACGGCTGGGCGACGGCGTCTCGCTGGAAGACGGGCAGAAGGCGGCGCAGGCATGCGGCCTGATGCTGGTCGCGCAGATCCGGAAATATCTGGGCGGCGACCTGTCGCAGGTAAAGCGGATCGTGAAGCTGGGCGTGTTCGTCAATTCGGCGGGCGACTTCACCGACCAGCCCAAGGTCGCCAATGGCGCGTCGGAACTGATGGTGGCGCTGTTCGGGGATTCGGGACGTCATGCCCGCTCGGCGGTCGGCGTGCCGGTGCTGCCGCTGGGTGCGGCGGTCGAGGTGGATGCGATTGTAGAGCTGGCCTGATTTTTTGGGCGGGTCGCCCGCGGCCTTCCCTCCCCCATCCCCTCCCGCCTGCGGGAGGGGCGTGTTGCTTGGCTGATGTGAGGATCGCTCGCTGGAGCAGTTTCCGACCAGATTGAACCAGCGTCATCGCCCTGCGGGCGACCGCTTCGCGGCGGGGTGCTTTCGATCCGGGGCGGCGTTGCTTGTCGGTCACGATGCTTCAGCATCGCTCCCTCCGCGCGCCTAGCCCCGAACCAAAATCACCGCCGTGCCGTTGATCCAACCTGATCGGAAACTGCTCTAGCCTCTAGCCGCTCCCCTCCCGCAGGCGGGAGGGGATGGGGGAGGGCCCGCTTCCACAAGCCAACGGCCCCCCTTGCCCCACCCCATCCCAAACCGCATATCCCCCAACGATGACCACCGCCATCGCGCGTATCCTGTCCGGCGTCGCCGCCTTGTCCCCCGACCAGTGGGACGCCTGCGCGGGCACCGCCAACCCCTTCGTCTCCCACGCCTTCCTGACCGCGCTGGAGGAATCGGACAGCGTCGGCGGCCGCTCGGGCTGGACGCCCGCCCCGATCGTCATCGACGGCCCCGACGGCCGGCCCGCCGCGATCGCCCCCGCCTATCTGAAGGCGCATAGCCAGGGGGAATATGTCTTCGACCATGGCTGGGCCGATGCCTGGGAGCGCGCCGGGGGGCGCTATTATCCCAAGCTCCAGATCGCCTCGCCCTTCTCGCCGGTACCGGGGCCCCGCCTTCTGCTCCGCGATCCCGCCCTCGCCCCCGCGCTGATCGCCGCGATCGAGGCGGTGACCGATCAGAACGAGCTATCCTCCGCGCACGTCACCTTCGTCGCGCCCGAACAGCTGCCGCATTTCGAGGCGGCGGGCTGGCTGATCCGCGAGGGGGTGCAGTTCCACTGGCGCAACGACGGATATGGCAGCTTCGACGATTTCCTGAACGCGCTTGCCAGCCGCAAGCGCAAGGCGATCCGCAAGGAACGCGCCGCCGCCGTCGAGGGTCTGACCATCCGCCACCTGACCGGCAGCGACATCCGCCCGGAGCATTGGGACGCCTTCTGGACCTTCTACCAGGACACCGGCGGCCGCAAATGGGGCCGCCCCTATCTGACCCGCGCCGCGTTCGACCGGATCGGCGAGCGGCTGGGCGACAAGGTGCTGCTGATCCTGGCGGAGCGCGACGGGGTGCCGATCGCGGGGGCGCTCAACCTGATCGGCCAGGACACGCTCTATGGCCGCTATTGGGGCGCCACCGAGGAGGTGCCCTTCCTCCATTTCGAGCTATGCTATTATCAGGCGATCGACGCCGCCATCGCGCGGGGTCTCTCGACGGTCGAGGCGGGGGCGCAGGGCGAGCATAAGCTGGCGCGCGGTTATGTCCCGGTGCCGACCTGGTCGGCGCATTATATCCCCCACCCCGCCTTCCGCCGCGCCGTCGCCGAATTCGTGCAACGCGAGCGGCAGGCCATCGAGGCCGAGAGCGAGTATCTGGGCGAACTCACCCCCTTCCGCCGGGGGTGAGGTAGCGACTATTCGAAAACGTGCCGAGGCACGTTTTGCGGCACCGGCCCGCTCGAAACTCGCTTACAGCAAGTTTGGACAACGACTCTTAATCGTCGTCCTTGCCGGGCGGCGTGCTGCGCCGGGCGGGTGGGGCGCGATGCTCGTCCTCGGGCGAGGGACGGCTCAGCAGCTCATAGGCCGCCGGATCGATGATCGGACGGCGATCGTCGATCCGGTAGAGCACGTCGCGCCCCGACCGCCAGATCGGCGTCATCCCCCGCGTCAGGCTTTCGTCGTAACGCGGCGGGTGGACGAGCCAGACATAGTCGAACGCATCGCGCGGCAGCAGCTTCAGCGCGGTCTCGACCGGCCGCCACCACTGGCCCCGGCAGCGCCGCTGGGTCACGATCTCGGACGGGTCGTGCGCGAAGCGCTTGGCGGGGGCATAGCGCACGGTCAACAACTGCCCGCCCGCCATCGACCATTGATCGTTGGCATAGGCCAGCTTGCGCTCCAGCGCGAGGCCCGCGACATGCTCCAGCCGGCTCGACGGCCAGACATCGGCGCAATATTGGCGGCCCACGAAGGTCAGCAGCCGCGCGCGCGGCGGAACATGGTCCAGCGCGGCCAGTACCCGGTCGTAATCGTTGCTGTACATCACATAGCTGACCGTGGTCGCGCCGATCCGCACCACGAAGAACAGCAGGCCTACGACCGCCAAGGTCGAGGCACCGCGCAGCGACAGCCCGCGCCGGGGCCGGAGCGCGATCAGCGCGATCGCCAGGACATAGGGGGCCAGGCGCATATCGGCATAGGCCGAGCCGAACACGATGCGCGGCAACAGCAGATAGACGATGAAGAGAAACGCCGCCGACAGGACCAGATTGCGCGAATATTCGACCCGCTCGTCGCGCACGCCCTTGAGCAGGACGAGGAACAGCACCGTGACCGAGGCGAGGTCGAACAGCATCCAGCGGTCGCGCAGGACCATCGTGACCCAGTTGATCTTCCACCGCCAGTTGAACCAGTCGGTGGTCTGGCCGGTGACGTCCGCGCCCGAGCGCCACACCACCATCAGCACCATCGGCAGCGCCAGCGGGATACAGCCGATCCCGGCATGGAAGGCCGACACGACCCAGCCCTTCACCCCATGCGCGCCCTTGGCCCGGCGGATATCGTGCTGGCGGATCAGTTCGGCCGAGAAGGCGAGTACGCCCAGCACGCCCCAGCCGAAGGTGTGCGCGACCCACAATATGCAGGACAAGGGCACGAACAGGATCGCGCGCAACCGCACCGTGCCCAGCCGCCCCATGCGCAGCCAGAGTGCGAACAGGTTCAGCGCCAGCGCCATCGCCAGCGCGAAATTCACGAAGCCGAACTGGAAGGGATAGCTATAGGCCAGCGGCAGCGCGAACAGCGCGGTGGCGGGAATCCGCCCCTGCACCTCGCGTGCGATCCAGAGCAGGCCGGTGACGGTCAGCACGGGGATTGCCATGACGATCAGCTTGACCGCCAGCTCCAGCCCGAAGATCGGCGCCAGCGGCTCGATCAGCAGGTCGATGCCCAGATTGCCGATCATCTGCCATTCGAAATGATACCAGTCGGCCAGCCAGGGCTGGTTGCCATATTCCAGCTGGACCCGGTAACGCCCCATATGGCCCGGCAGGTCGACCAGCGGCGGCACCGTCGGCCAGATCAGCGGCAGCGCGGCGAGCAGCGCCATCGCCGCCACGAACCACCGCGTCTGCCACCAGTTGAGCTTTCCCCCATTCATGGCGCCAGTGCCTAGCGGACCGAAGGGGCGTCCGACAAGCATCGGTGGTGCCGAACGCGATAGACGGCGGAGTCGCGGTCCGACCATGTCCGGATCAGGTCGGGCGACCGCGCCCGCCCCGCCGGAAAGCCGATCGTCCACACCGCATCGAACGAACAGCGATCGAAATCCCGAATCGCCGTGTCGATATCGACCCATCCCCCCTGGCTGCCGGGCGGGAAGGCCAGGCTGGAGGGGTCCCGGTCATAGGGGGCGGCATCGGCGACGCGGGGACGGATCAGATGCTGGCCGGGCACGGACCATTGGGTGTTGGTGAACATGCGCCGCCGCGCGATCGCGAGACCGGCGATATGCCACCGCCGGGGGCTACCCCAACCGGCTTCACCCTGCGCATCGACCAGCACCAGCACCCGGCCACCCGGCGGCAAGGCGTCCAGGGCCTGCCAGTCCCGCTCCTGCGCATTCGCGATCTGGACGAAGGCGATGGTCGTGCCGATCAACCGGGCGACGAAAAAGCCGGTCGCCAGCGCCGCGATCCGGCCATGGTTCCCGGCCGGGGCGATGCGGACCGACAGGATCGCCAGCACGACCGCCGGGGCCAGCATCCGCATGTCGAGATAGGCACCGCCCCGGAACACATAGGGGAGCGCCAGGAATATCGCGAAACCGATGGCCGCCGGAACGGCCAATAGCGGCAGCATCGACAGGCGGCGCGACCGGATCACCGCATAGCCGAACAGCATCACGACGATCAGCGCGGCGGCGTCCCAGACGAACCACTGCTCCTTGAACAGGGTCAGGACCCAACGGATCTTGTAGATCACATACCAGCCGCCGCTATCACCGGCCACCCGGTCCCCGCCCGCCCGCAGCATCCAGAGCGCGGGCAGAGCCATCGGCGCGACCATAAGCCCGGCACGGGGAACGGCCTGCCGCCAGGTTCGCCCCGTTTCGGCCAGCCGCGCCGCCTCCATCGCAAAGGCATAGGTCAGCAGCAACGCCCAGCCGAGCGCGTGGCACAGCCAGATCACCGGTGCGATCAACGCGAACAGGACGATCCGCCAGCCGATCCCCCGCGTCCGGGCCAGATACAGCCATAACGCCAGCGCCAGCAGCACCAGCGCCTGCGCCAGGCAGAAATTGACGAACCCCATCTGGAAGGACGGGCCATAGGCCAGCGGAAAGGCCAGCATCGCGGTGGCGGGTATCCGCCCATGCGCCGCCCGCGCCAAGGCGATCATCCCCGCGACCGTCAGCGGCGGGATGACCAGCAGGATCAGCTTGGTCGCCGGTTCGATGTCGAGGCCGAAGACACGGTGCAGCGCCAGCACGATCGCCTCGACACCCAGATTGCCGACCGCCGCCCAGTGCACGTCATAATAGCGCCCCAGCGGCCCGCGCCCCGCTTCGGCCAGAATGCGGTAACTGCCGATATGGTCGCCGATATCGTCCAGCGGTGCAACGCCGGGCCAGAGCAGGGGCACCGCCGACAGGATCACGCATGCCAACAAAAAGAGGCGGGACTGCCACCACAGCCCCGCCTCTTTGTTCGTCTTCCCGTCCTGCCGGTTGGCGGCGATCATATCGACCTTTCCCCTGTCAGGACGGGCTATGCGGATCAGATCCGGTCGCGGCGACCCAGCAGGCGCAGGCGCAGCGCGTTGAGCTTGATGAAGCCCGCCGCGTCGCGCTGGTCATAGGCGCCCTGATCGTCCTCGAAGGTCACGACCTTTTCCGAATAGAGCGAATAGGGCGACTTGCGGCCGGTGACGATCGCCTGGCCCTTGTACAGCTTCAGGCGGACGGTGCCGGTTACCTTCTCCTGGCTATAGTTGACGGCGGCCTGGAGCATCTCGCGCTCGGGGCTGAACCAGAAGCCGTTATAGACCAGCTCGGCATAACGCGGCGCCAGTTCGTCCTTCAGATGCGCGGCGCCCCGGTCGAGCGTGATCTGCTCGATACCGCGATGCGCCAGCGCATAGATGGTGCCGCCCGGCGTCTCGTACATGCCGCGGCTCTTCATGCCGACGAAGCGGTTCTCGACCAGGTCGAGGCGGCCGATGCCGTGCTTGCGGCCCAGTTCGTTCAGCTTGGTCAGCAACGTCGCGGGCGAGCAGGCCTCACCGTTCAGCGCGACGCCGTCGCCCCGCTCGAAATCGATGGTGATGGTTTCGGGCTGGTCGGGCGCGTCTTCCGGGTTGACGGTGCGCGAATAGACATAATCGGGGACCTCATCCCACGGGTCCTCCAGCACCTTGCCCTCGGACGAGGTGTGCAGCAGGTTCGCGTCGGTCGAGAAGGGCGCTTCGCCGCGCTTGTCCTTGGACACCGGGATCTGATGCGCCTCGGCGAATTCGATCAGCTTGGTGCGGCTGGTCAGGTCCCACTCGCGCCAGGGTGCGATGACCTTGATGTCGGGGTTCAGCGCGTAATAGCCCAGCTCGAAGCGCACCTGGTCGTTGCCCTTGCCGGTCGCGCCGTGGCTGACCGCGTCGGCGTTCACCATCTTGGCGATCTCGATCTGGCGCTTGGCGATCAACGGCCGCGCGATCGAGGTGCCGAGCAGGTACAGCCCCTCGTACAGCGCATTGGCGCGCATCATCGGGAAGACGTAATCCTTGACGAACTCCTCGCGCAGGTCGTCGATGAAGATATGCTCGGGCTTCACGCCCGCCATCTCCGCCTTCTTGCGCGCGGGCTCCAGTTCTTCGCCCTGACCCAGATCGGCGGTGAAGGTCACGACCTCGCAGCCATAATGCTGCTGCAGCCACTTCAGGATGACGCTGGTGTCGAGGCCGCCCGAATAGGCGAGGACGACGCGCTTGATATCTTCGCTCACGGCAAAGTCCTTCGGAGAGGGGATGGATTTGCCTCGCGCCCTATGCGCTGTCGCGGCCCCACGCAACCTTCGCTTGGGTTCGTTCATTGCGGCGACAGCCAAAGGCCGTCAGGAGCGGCCATGATGCCCCGTACTGGAGTCCCGAGCATGACCCGTTTCCTCTTCGCCGGTCTGATCGCCGCGTCGCTCGCCGTCCCCGCCCTGGCGCAGGACACCCGCGCCTCCGCCGCCGCCAAATTCTCCCGCGAGTTCAAGGCGCGCGACACCAATCACGACGGCGTGCTGACCAAGGCCGAGGTCAAGGCCGCGATCATGAAGATGGGCAATGGCAAGAAGCAGATCGACGCGGTCCATGCCCAGCGGCTGACCGACCTGTGGTTCGACAAGGCCGACGCCAACAAGGACGGCAAGGTGACCGAGGCGGAGGCGCAGGCGCTGCTGTCGCGCACCTTCGACGAATATGAAGCGGCCAAGGCGGCGCAAGGTGGCGCGCGCCCCGCCGGTCCGGTGGCCGGGCCCAAGGGACGGTAAGCGCCCATTTCCCATTCCCCAACGTCCGTTCAGCCTGAGCGAAGTCGAAGGCCACGCTAAGCCCTGTCCGCGAGCGTCATCCCGTGCACTTCGACTTCGCTCAGTGCGAACGGGGGTTGGTCATGAAGGGCAGCGGGCCGCAGACGGAGCGCCTGCTACCCCACAAAAAAAGGCCCGGTGCGTTGCCGCACCGGGCTTAGGTCGTCCGCAGGAGGAACGTCGTGGGGTGCGGGGGTCTGTCGCCCCCGCTCCCGATCAGTTGTAGGCGCGCTCGCCATGCTCGCCGAGGTCGAGGCCTTCCTGCTCGACTTCGGGGGCGACACGCAGGCCGGTGATCGCCTTGGCGACATACATGGCGACGACGGTGCCGATGGAGGCCCAGACGATCGTCGTGGCGACCGCCCCGAGCTGGACCAGCAGCTTGGAACCCATGGCGTAATCCGCCGCACCCGGGCCGCCCAGCGACGGGGCATAGACCACCGCCGTGCCGATCGCGCCGATCATGCCACCGATGCCATGGACACCAAAGGCGTCGAGCGCATCGTCATAGCCGAGCTTGGGCTTGAGGACCGACACGGCATAGAAGCAGACCACGCTGGCGATGGCGCCCAGCACGATCGCGCCGAACGGACCCGAATTGCCCGCCGCCGGGGTGACCGCGACCAGACCGGCGACGATGCCCGAGCAGAAGCCCAGCGCCGAACCCTTATGCCCCGCCAGACGCTCGGCGAGCATCCAGAACAGGCCGCCCGAGGCCGTCGCGACGAAGGTGTTGATCATCGCCAGACCCGCCGAGCCATTGGCCTCCAGCGCCGAGCCCGCGTTGAACCCGAACCAGCCGACCCACAACAGGCCGGTGCCGACACCGGTCAGCGTCAGCGAGTGCGGAGGCATCGGCGTGGTCGGATAGCCCATGCGCTTGCCGAGGATCAGCGAGGCGACCAGCGCCGAGACGCCGGCGTTGATGTGCACCACCGTGCCGCCCGCGAAGTCGAGCGCGCCCGCCTTGAAGAACAGGCCCGAGGACGCCCACACCATGTGCGCGATCGGGAAATAGACGATGGTCAGCCACACGGCGACGAAGGCCATGACCGCCGAGAACTTCATCCGCTCGACGACCGAGCCCAGCACCAGCGCGGCGGTGATCGCGGCGAAGGTCATCTGGAAGCAGATGAAGACATATTCGGGAATTTCGACGCCCGCGGTGAAGGTCGCCGCCTGGCTGGCGGGCGTGACGCCCTTCAGGAACGCCTTGCCCAGCCCGGAGATGAAGTTGGACGCGCCCCCCGACACGTCCGGCCCGAAGGCCAGGCTATAGCCGTACATCACCCAGATCAGCATCGCGAGACAGGCCGCCGCGCCGATCTGCGTCATGGTGGACAGCATGTTCTTCGCGCGGGTCAGGCCGCCATAGAACAACGCCAGGCCCGGCAGGATCATCATCATGACCAGCACGGTCGAGGTGAGCATCCAGGCGGTGTCGCCCTTGTTCACCGTCGCGGCGGGTGCGGCGGCGGCGGGTGCCTGCAACGCGGCGTCCTGCGCCCAGGCGGGCAGGGCGGCGAACAGCGTCAGGCCGAGGCCCGCCGCGCCGGTCGCCAATTTGGTGACGTGCTTCATCGAAATCCCCCCTTGCTCAGAGTGCCGATTCGTCGGTTTCGCCGGTGCGGATGCGCACGGCCTGGCCGACATCGAGCATGAAGATCTTGCCGTCACCGATCGCGCCGGTGTTGGCGGCGGCCTGGATCGATTCGACGACGCGGTCGGCGATCTCGGACGCGCAGACGACCTCGATCTTGATCTTGGGCACCATGTTGGTGCTGTATTCGGCCCCGCGATAGATTTCGGTCTGGCCCTTTTGCCGCCCGAAACCCTTCACCTCGGTCACCGTCATGCCCGCCACCCCGAGCGTGGTCAGCGCTTCGCGCACCTCGTCGAGCTTGAACGGCTTGATGATAGCGATGATCAGCTTCACCTGCGCCCCCTTTGCGTTACCCGCCGACCCGCTTCGCAAAGGATGTGCCAATTTACGATTTCGTGACTTTCCCGCGCGGAGGCGATGGAAGACGGATCGGATCGCTTCTTTTTGCGCATCAAAAAAACAGCAGGTGGCCATCTCTGCCTAAATTTCAGGCACGGTTTCGGAGCAAAGCCGCGTCCCGCCGGTTTGCCTTTCAGGTAGATGAAGGGAGCCCATCATGGCCGACACATCCGGCGAGCCGCTGGCAGGAACGGTGGCCGACGCGCTGGCCGAACGGGAAGAGGCGGGCGTCGCGCCGATCCTGTGGCTGGGCATCGCGGCGGGATTGCAGATCGGGTTCGGCGGGATCGCCTATCTGATCGCGAGCGCCGGCATGCCCTCGGATGCGGGGGCGACGCATCTTCTGGCGGGCCTCGCCTTTTCCGCCGGGCTGATGCTGGTGATGGTGACGGGCGCGCATCTGTTCACCGGCCATGCGATGCTGTCGCTTCCCCTTGCACAGCACCGCGTGACGGGCATGGGTCTGGCCAAGGCGCTGGGGCTGGTGTGGTGCGCCAATCTGGTCGGCAGCCTGATCGTCGTCGCGCTGTTCGTCGCGGCGGGCGGGCCGGAGGCGGTGGACGGCGCACTTGCCGCCGTCGCACGCGAAACCGCCATGGCGAAGGTCGCCAAGTCGAGCGGCATGCTGATCGCCTCGGGCATCCTAGCGAATATGCTGGTGTGCCTGGCGGTCTGGATGGCGAGCGGGGCGGAGACGGTCGCGGGCAAGATCATCGCGGTGATCGCGCCCGTTACCCTGTTCGTCGCCGCCGGGTTCGAACATTCGATCGCGAACATGACGTTGCTGCCGCTGGGCCATGCGCTCGATCCGGTCGGCGTACCGATCGCGGGCATCGCGCATAATCTGGCGCTGTCGACGCTGGGCAACCTGATCGGCGGTGGCGCGATCGCGCTGTTGCTGGGGGCGGGGCATGGGGCGTTGAACAAGCGAGCCTGATGCAAAACCCGCCAGGACCATCCCGGCGAAGACCGGGATCCAGTTGGCGAGCCGTTAGTCAGTCCCTCCCATCACGACGCAACTGGACCCCGGCCTTCGCCGGGGTGGCGCGAGGGAGGATGGGAAGTTGAACTTTTGCGCCAATCCCCTGCAAGGAACAAATGGCGTATTACGCCGCCAGCGCGGTGCCGCCGACGGTCAGCCCTTCGACCAGCAAGGTCGGCTGGCCGACCCCGGCGGGGACGCTCTGCCCGCCCTTGCCGCACACCCCCACGCCTTCGTCCAGCGCGAAGTCGTTGCCGATACCCGTCACCTTGGTCAGCACGCTCGGCCCGTCACCGATCAGCGTCGCGCCCTTGATCGGTGCGCCCAAGCGGCCGTTCTCGATCCGGTATGCCTCGGTGCAGGAAAAGACGAACTTGCCCGACACGATATCGACCTGCCCGCCGCCGAAGGACTTGGCGAAGATGCCGTTCTTGACCCGCGACAGCAGTTCGGCGGGATCGTCCTGCCCGCCCTTCATGAAGGTGTTGGTCATGCGCGGCATCGGGGCATGGGCGAAGCTCTCGCGCCGCCCATTGCCGGTCGGCGCGACGCCCATCAGCCGTGCGTTGAGCCGGTCCTGCATATAGCCCTTCAGGATGCCATCCTCGATCAGCACGACTTCACGCGTTGGCGTGCCCTCGTCATCGATCGACAGCGAACCGCGCCGGTCGGCCAGGCTGCCGTCATCGACCACGGTGACGCCGGGGACCGCGACCCGCTCGCCGATCCGCCCCGAGAAGGCCGAGGTGCCCTTGCGGTTGAAGTCGCCTTCCAGCCCGTGGCCGATCGCCTCGTGCAGCAGCACGCCCGGCCAGCCCGGCCCGAGCAACACGGTCATCTCGCCCGCCGGTGCCGCCACCGAGTCGAGATTGACCAGCGCCTGGTTGAGCGCGACGTCGATGCCGCGCTCCCAGGTCTCGCGCGCGACCAGCCGGTCGTAGAGATAGCGCCCGCCGATGCCGAAGCTGCCCGTCTCGCGCCGCCCATTCTGCTCGACCACGACCGATATGTTGAGCCGCACCAACGGCCGCACGTCCGTTGCGACGAAGCCGTCGGCACGGACGATCTCGACCACGCTCCAGCTTCCGGACAGGCCGACCGACACCTGCACCACGCGCGGATCGCGCGCACGGGCGGCGGCATCGATCGTCTGGCAGAGCGACACCTTCTCGGCGAAGGGGATCAGGTCGAGCGGGTCGGTCGCGGTATAAAGGTGCCGGTTGGTCCCCTGCGGCGGAGGTGCGGCGGCCCCCTTGGCCGGATCGATCAGCGCCATGGTCTGCGCGGCGCGCTGGATCGCTGCCTCGGACAGTTCGTTGGCATGGGCAAAGGCGGTCATCTCGCCCGACACCGCGCGCAGGCCAAAGCCCGAATGGGTGTCGTAGCTGGCCGTCTTCAGCCGCCCATCGTCGAAGCCGAACGCTTCGGAGCGCTTATATTGCAGATAGAGTTCGCCATCGTCCGCACGCGACAGGGCGTTGGCGGTCAGCCGAAGCGCCGCATCGGGGTCGAGCGTGTCGCGGTACAGGAACGAGCGGGGATCGGTGGCGGTCATCTGGGGGATATAGGATGCCGGCCCGAGGTTTGAAATCTCCGCTCACGGAAATCCCACCTTCTTCTCCCCTCCCGCAAGCGGGAGGGGCCGGGGGGAGGGCAAGGAGTCTCACAGAGACCAACGCTTGCGGCAAAACCCTCCCCCATCCCAGTTTCGGGTAAACGATGCCCCGCATCGTTTAGGTCATGCCGGGGGCATGACCGACCTGAAACTCGTCTACGGGAGGGGCGTGAGTCTCTATTCGCGTGGGGGGCTTAGCGCCCGGCGCCGTCGCCGTGATCCGGGAGAGTCGCCTGGTCCACCCCATCCGCCGGGCCACCGATCAGCACGAAGCGGCGATCGCAATAGCCGCAATCGACATAGCCGGTTTCGTCGATCTGGAGCCACACGCGCGGATGGCCGAGCGCGGCTCCGCCGGGGATGTCGGTGGCGCCGTCGCAGGCGACGCGGGTCTGGGTGACGCGGGTGGTTTCGGGCGGCGGCAACATAGTCCCGCGCGATAGCAAGGCGCGGGGCCCCGTGCAATTGCGGAAAACCGGCTTGGCCTGTTGCCCGCGCGGGCCTATCGCATGGCCCATGACCACTCCCACCGAAGCCGCCATCTCGATCCAGGGCATCGCCAAGACCTATCAGGGCGGCAAGCGCGCGCTCGACGGGGTCAGCTTCGATGTGCCGAGGGGGCAGATTTTCGGGCTGCTCGGCCCGAACGGCGCGGGCAAGTCGACGCTGATCAACATCCTGGCCGGGCTGGTGATGAAGACCGAAGGCTCGGCGTCGATCTGGGGCTTCGACATCGACCGGCATCCGCGCAATGCCAAGGCGTCGATCGGCATCGTCAATCAGGAGATCCTGTTCGACCCCTTCTTCACGCCACTGGAGACGTTGGAAATCCAGGGCGGCCTGTACGGCGTGCCCAAGGCGCAGCGCCGCTCGATGGAATTGCTGCGCGCGGTGCATCTGGAGGACAAGGCCAACGCCTATTCGCGCACTTTGTCGGGGGGCATGAAGCGCCGCCTGATGGTGGCGAAGGCGATGGTCCATTCGCCGCCCGTGCTGGTGCTCGACGAGCCGACGGCGGGCGTCGATATCGAACTGCGGCAACAGCTTTGGGCCTATGTCCGCCAGTTGAACGAACAGGGCGTGACGGTGGTGCTGACGACGCACTATCTCGAAGAGGCCGAGGAACTGTGCGACCGGATCGCGATCATCAACCATGGTCGCCTAGTCGCCAATGAGCCGACCCGCGAACTGGTCGGCAAGGCGCAGGAAAAGATCGTCGCGGTGACCGTCGACCGCGACGTGGGGGCGGTCCCCGACCATGCCAGCTTCGGCAGGATCGTGCTGAAGGGCGCGCGCACGCTGGAAATCACCTATGCCAAGGACAAGGTGAATGCGGGCCAGGTGCTGGCGGCGGTACAGGCGGACGGGTTCGGGATCGTCGATGTCTCGACCAAGGAAGCCGATCTGGAGGACGTGTTCCTGTCGTTGACGCGGAGCGTGGGGGTTTGAGACTGAGGGATTCCCTTGGGCTTCGACTTCGTTCAGCCTGAACGGGGTTTGGGGAAAGAGATTTTGTTCGCGCGGAGGCGCGGAGGACGCGGAGGTGTTCCGCCAAGCGCGTTCGATAGTCCGTCACAACAGGCCGTCATTGGCGTGGGATGACGTTTCAGCGCGCCCGACACCTCCGCGTCCTCCGCGCCTCCGCGCGAACCTCAAAAAAGCCCCATCCTCCGTTCAGGCTGAGCCCTTCGGCTGGCTGGCAAGCCAGCCGCTCAGGATAAACTTTGACGCTATGCGTCAAAGCCGAAGCCCATGCCCCAGCGCTTACCGCTCCGCCGGAACCCGCTCCAGCACCCAATCCTGATTCACCACGATGATCGACCGCACCGGTCGCCCGTCGGCATCGCGGGACGGGTCGTAGCGGTATCGCTGCTCGATCAATCGACAGGTCGTTTCGTCCAAAGCGGCATTGCCGCTGCTCTTCGTCACCACGCAACCGCTGACCCGGCCATCCACATTGACGAAATAGCGGACCTGCACCGTGCCGCTCGCGCCCGCATCGGCGGCGGCTTCGGGATAGTCCGAATCCTTGATCCGTCCCTTGATCCGGCGCGGCGGGGTTTCGTCGCCATAGCCGTCGCCGTCCCCCGACCCGCCGCTGCCCGTGCCGTTTCCGACACCTCCCGCCCCCGTGCCGGGGCCGGGCTTGTCGGACGCGCCCTGACTCGCATCCGCCCCCGTCCCCGCGACCGGCGCGACGATGACGGGCGAGATCGGGCGCAACACCACGACCGGCGGCGGGGCCACCACTTGGGTCGCCTGCGATCGGATATTGGGCGGGGCGGCGGCACCGCGCGGGCGATGGGTCGCCACCTTTTGGGGCTGGGTCGGGGGCGGTGGTGGCGGGGCCGGGGGCACCACATCGAAACTGTCGAGCGCCTGCGACGGTGACGGCAGGCTCGGCGCAAAGCCCAACCCGATGACCAGCGCATAGCCCATGCCGCCCACGATCAACCCCGTGGGGATCGCCGCGCGCAGACGGTCGCGCCAATCGGGCCGGGCCAGCGTCATGGGACGAAGGTGGGAAGGCGCGGGGCTGCCGGCAAGCCGTTACCCCCTGTCCCCCGCCCGCCGTCCGTGCCAGAGGGTATGGAATGTACCCCGCCACCGCGCCCGAAGGAGCCCGCGCATGACCGATTCCGATATCCTGATCGTCGGGTCGGGCGCGGCCGGGCTGACCGCGGCGCTGAACCTGGCCGACCGGTTCAAGGTCACGGTGCTGGCCAAGGGCAAGATGAACGAAGGCTCGACCGCCTGGGCGCAGGGCGGGATCGCCGCCGTCCTCGAACCCGGCGACACGTTCGACAGCCATATCGAGGACACGATGGTCGCGGGCGCGGGGCTGAACGACCGCGCCACCGTCGAGTTCGTGGTCGAGAACGCCCCCGCCGCGATCGAGCGGCTGCAAAAGCTCGGCGTCCCCTTCGCGACCGAGGGCAATATGCTCCACCTGACGCGCGAGGGCGGGCATTCGCATCGGCGGATCGTCCATGTCGCGGATGCCACCGGCTGGGCGGTGCTCGACGCGCTGCTGAAGGCGGCGGACGCGCATCCCAATATCACCATGGTCCCCGACCAAGTCGCGATCGACCTGGCGACCAGCCGCCACGAGATGCGCTATTCGGGCGCGGGTCATGTCTGGGGCATCTATGCGGTCGACCGGCGGACGGGGCGCGTGGTGCTGCACAAGGCGCGCGCGACGATCCTGGCGACGGGCGGGGCGGGCCGCACCTATCAATTCTCCACCGCGCCCAAGGGGGCGACCGGCGACGGTATCGCCATGGCCTGGCGCGCGGGAGCCCGCGTCTCCAACATGGAATTCATGCAGTTCCACCCGACCTGCCTCTACAATACCCAGATCAAGAATTTCCTGATCACCGAGGCGGTTCGCGGCGAAGGCGGCCACCTGAAAATCCCCGAGACGGGCCACCGCTTCATGCCCGATCTCGACCCCCGCGCCGAACTGGCCCCGCGCGACATCGTGGCGCGGGCGATCGACCACGAGATCAAGCGACTGGGCCTGGATTACGTCCATCTCGACATCAGCCATCAGCCGCCGGCCTTCGTCCGCGAGCATTTCCCCAACATCCACGAAAAGCTGCTGAGCCTCGGCATCGACATGACGGTGCAGCCGATCCCGGTCGTCCCCGCCCAGCATTACACCTGTGGCGGCGTCATCGTGGACCGCGACGGGCGCACCGACCTGCCCGGCCTCTATGCAGCGGGGGAGGTGACGCAATCGGGGCTGCACGGCGCGAACCGGCTGGCGTCCAACTCGCTGCTCGAATGCTTCGTCTATGGCGAGGCGTGCGCGAACCATATCGCGGCACATTGGGACGACCTGCCCCCGCCCCCCGACATCCGCCCCTGGGACGAAAGCCGCGTCACCGATTCGGACGAAGAGGTGGTCATCAAGCAGAACTGGACCGAAATCCGCCGCTTCATGTGGAATTATGTCGGCATCGTGCGCACCACCAAAAGGCTGGAACGCGCGCAGCACCGCATCCGCATGCTGACCGACGAAATCAACGATTATTATGGCCATTTCCGCGTCACGCCCGACCTGATCGAGCTACGCAATCTGCTCCAGACCGCCGAACTGATCGTGCGCTGTGCGCTGCATCGCAAGGAAAGCCGGGGGCTGCACTATACGCTCGACTATCCCGATACATTGCCAGAGGCGGTCGACACCGTCTTGATTCCGTAAAGGGTTTCGCGCTTTGTCGTGCGGTTGCGGCTTTTCGTCGCAAGCCATGTGCGGGGGGATTTCCCCCTTCCGGTCAACGCGTAAGGATATCCGGGTTCAGCGGGGTATGGCGGTGACGAAACCAGTATCGAACGGCGGGCCGCGTATTTGGCCGGTCGGTTTCCTTTTTCTGAGCCTCGCGGCCTGCGGTGCCGATACCCGACCCGGCAGTACCGCCCGCGCGCCCAGCGTGCCCGACCCCGCGCCCGTCGTGTCGATGCCGCTTCCCCCGCCCCGCCCCAGCCGCGCCCCCGCCGCGCCCAGCGGGCTGGTCAGCGCGATCGATCGTCTGTCCGCCGGTTTCTCGGGCAAAAAGGGTATCGCGGTCCGTGCGGTCGACGATGGCTGGACGGTCGAATCGGGCGGTCGCCAGCGCCTGCCCCAGCAATCGGTGTCGAAGCTGTGGGTCGCGATCACCCTGCTCGACTTGCGCGATCAGGGCCGTGCCCGGCTGGACGAGCCGATCGTCGTGCGGCGCGAGGATCTGACCGTCTTTCACCAGCCGATCGCGATGCTGGTCAAGGGCGACGGATACCACACCACGGTCGGCGAATTGCTGAACCGTGCGCTGACGATGAGCGACAATACGGCGAACGACCGGCTGCTGACCTATGTCGGCGGACCGCAGGCGGTGCGCACGATGATCGCCAACAAGCGGCTGGGCGATATCCGTTTCGGTCCCGGCGAGCGGCTGCTCCAGGCCAAGACCGCCGGGCTGACCTGGCAACCGGCGTTCGCGATGGCGGGGGCGTTCCAGGCGGCGCGCAACCGGCTCGACCCGGCGGCGCGGACGGCGGCGCTCGACGCCTATGTCGGCGATCCGCCCGATGGTGCCGCGCCGATCGCCATCGCCGATGCGTTGGCCCGGCTGGCGCGCGGGGAATTGCTGTCGGAAACCTCGACCCGCATCCTGCTCGACACGATGGAGGCCTCGCGCACCGGCCATGCCCGCCTGCGCGCTGCCGTACCGTCAGGGTGGAAGATCGCGCACAAGACCGGCACCGGCCAGGATCTGGGCCGCCGCAATGCGGGGTTCAACGATGTCGGCCTGCTGACCGCCCCCGACGGCCGCCGCTTCGCCATCGCGGTGATGATCGGAGATACGACCGAGGATATCCGCAAGCGGCAATTGCTGATCCAGAATGTCGCGGCGGCGGTGGCAGACGCGGCGGGGCCGCCAAGAGGACCGGTGGCGGTGGCGAACTGACCGGGACGCTTGAAGACGGAGGACTGCTCTCGCCCAGTTGCAGCCACGCGGCGCGAAGTCTACGCTGAGCGGGTGAATGCTCGTCAGCTTCCCTTTGATCTTGTCGGCTTGGCGATCCTGCCGCAGCTCTTGATTTGGCCGCTGCTCGGTATGGGTTCGGAGAAGCTGTACTACGGCACTTGTTTTGAACAGGCACTGCTATGGTGGCACGTCTTCGCGCCAATTCCGCTACTAGCAGCTTTGCTGTGCGCTGGTATCAGCGTTTGGAGCCGAAAGCGTCTAATGGCTCCATCCGTAATTCTACTAGTCATCGGAACCCTGCCTTGGGCAATCAGGCTCGCGCTTGGGTACTGAAAATGGCGTATCACGTCCGCTCACCACCCATGCGCGCCATCGGTATGTATAAGCCCCAACGTGGCCCATTCGCCACAGCCCGGAAAAACCGCTACCATCAGGGGCTGTTTACCCTCCCCCGCATCCGCTAAACCGCGCGGATCATGCCCCATCTCTATCTCGTCGACGGCTCCGGCTATATCTTCCGCGCCTATCACCGCCTGCCGCCGCTGACCAACAAGCATGGCGAGCCGGTGGGGGCGGTGTACGGCTATACCACCATGCTGTGGAAGCTGGTGGACGAGATCAACGCCGCCGACGGGCCGACCCATATGGCGGTGGTCCTCGACAAGTCGTCCAAGACCTTCCGCAACGACATGTACGACCAGTATAAGGCGCACCGGCCCCCGCCCCCGCCCGATCTGGTGCCGCAATTCCCGATGATCCGCGACGCCACCCGCGCCTTCTCGCTGCCCTGCATCGAGGAAGCGGGGCTGGAGGCCGACGACCTGATCGCCTGCTATGCCCGCGCCGCGATGGCGCAAGGCTGGCAGGTCACGATCGTCTCGGGCGACAAGGACCTGATGCAGTTGGTCGAGGATGGCAGCCTCGACATGCTCGACACGATGAACAACCGCCGTCTGGGCGAGGCCTATGTCCAGGAGAAGTTCGGCGTCGGGCCGAAGCAGTTGGGCGATGTGCTCGCGCTGATGGGCGACAGCGTCGATAACGTGCCGGGCGTGCCGGGTGTCGGCCCCAAGACCGCCTCCAAGCTGATCGTCGAGCATGGCGACCTGGAATCCGTCCTCGCCGCCGCGCCCGAGATGAAGAAGGGCAAGCTGCGCGACAATTTGATCGAACATGCCGACAATGCCCGGCTGTCGAAGCGGCTGGTCACGCTGGAGTGCAACGCGCCACTGCCCCAGCCGCTGGAGGAACTGGCGCTCCATGCCAGCATCCCCGACGCCCCCTTGCGCGCCTTTCTGGAGCATCACGGCTTCCGCTCGCTGATCGCCAAGATGGGGCAGATCACCGAGGACGCCGCGCCCGCGCCCGTCGGCGACACCGCCCCCGCCGCGCCGATGGACGATGACGCGCCGTGCAACCTCGACGGTTATACCACGGTGCAGGACCTCGACACGCTCGACCAGTGGGTCGCCGACGCGCGTCACCAGGGCTTCGTCGCGATCGACACCGAAACCAGCTCGACCGACGCGACCCAGGCCGAACTGGTCGGGGTCAGCCTGTGCCTCGCGCCCAACAAGGCGTGCTACATTCCGTTAGGGCATGGCGGCACCGACCTGTTGTCCGAAGTGCCGGTGCAGATTCCGGTCGCGGCGGCGCTGGAGCGGATCAAGGCGCTGTGCGAGGATCCGTCGGTCCTCAAGATCGGCCAGAACCTCAAGTTCGACATGATCGTGCTGGGCGAGCGGGGCATCGCCATCGCGCCGCATGACGACACGATCGTGATGAGCTTCGACCTCGATGCGGGCCTGCACGGCCATGGCATGGACGAACTGGCCGCGACGCATCTGTCGCACACCTGCCTCGCCTTCAAGGAGGTGGTCGGCACCGGCAAGAAGCAGTTGGGCTTCCACGAAGTCGATCTCAAACTCGCCACCCGCTACGCCGCCGAGGATGCCGACGTCACGCTGCGCCTGTGGAAGCGGTTCAAGGCGCGGCTGCCGATGGAGCAGGCGACGCGCGTGTACGAGATGGTCGACCGCCCGCTGGTGCCGGTCATCGCAGGCATGGAGCGGCGCGGGATCAAGGTCGATCGCGACCGCCTGTCGCAACTCTCGACCGAGTTCGCCGGGCAGATCGCCGGGCTGGAGGGCGAAATCCATGCGATGGCGGGCACCCCCTTCACCATCGGCAGCCCCAAGCAACTGGGCGAGATCCTGTTCGACCGGCTGGGCCTGAAGGGCGGGCGCAAGGGCAAGTCAGGCGTCTACTCAACGGACGTGACCGAACTCGAACGCCTGGCCCGCGACGGTGGCGAGGCGGCGGAGATCGTGCGCAAGATCCTGGAATGGCGTCAGCTTTCCAAGCTGAAGAGCACCTATACCGACGCGCTCCAGGCGCAGATCAATCCGAAGACGGGGCGCGTCCATACCAGCTACAGCCTGACCGGCGCGCAGACGGGCCGCCTGTCCTCGACCGAGCCGAACCTCCAGAACATCCCGATCCGCACCGAGGTCGGGCGGCAGTTGCGGGAGGCGTTCATCGCAGAGGACGGCCATGTCCTGATCGCCGCCGACTATTCGCAGATCGAATTGCGGCTGGCCGCGCACATGGCCGACGTACCCGCGCTGCGGGAGGCGTTCGCCAATGGCGACGACATCCACAGCCTGACCGCCAAGGAACTGTTCGGCGAGGTCAATCGCGACACGCGCGGGCGCGCCAAGACGATCAACTTCGCCATCCTCTACGGCATTTCGCGCTGGGGGCTTGCCGGAAGGCTCGACGTGTCGGCGGACGAGGCGCAAGCCATGATCGACCGCTATTTCGAGCGTTTCCCCGGCATCAACCGCTATATCGCCGAGACGCTGTCGAGCGTGCGCGAGAAGGGCTTCACCGAAACCCTGTTCGGTCGCAAGACGCATTTCCCGCGCATCGCCTCGCGCAACCAGGGCGAGCGCCAGGGGGCCGAGCGCGCCGCGATCAACGCGCCGATCCAGGGAACCAGCGCCGACATCATCAAGCGGGCCATGGTCCGCATGGAACCCGCCCTCGCCGCCGCCGGGCTGGGCCATGTGCGGATGCTGCTCCAGGTGCACGACGAACTGGTGTTCGAGGCGCCCGAGGCGGATGCCGAGGCGGCGGGCGCGGTGATCCGCGAAGTGATGGCGGGCGCGGCCGAACCGGCGGTGAAACTGTCGGTGCCGCTGGGCGTCGAGATCGGGTTCGGCAAAAGCTGGGGCGTGGCGCATTGATCGCCACGCGTCGCCCCGATCCCTACGCCATTCCTCTCCAATCTCGGCTTGGGGAGGGGGACCATGGCGATAGCCATGGTGGAGGGGCGCGCCGCTCCGATACGGCACCGATCCTCACCGCCGGTGACATCCCTCCGTCAGACCTGCTGCCTGCCGCCTCCCCTTCCACGGGAAGACGATATGGTGGTCGGCCGACTTTAGGGCATGATGACATTGCATTGAATCAACGCGAGCCCCTCCCCTTCAGGGGAGGGGTTGGGGTGGGGCATCGCCACAGGCGCAGCCTATGCGGAAGCGCCCCACCCCCGGCCCCTCCCCTGAAGGGGAGGGGTGGTTCAACCTGCTGTCATCACGATCTAGGGAAATGCGTCCTCTGATGCCGCAAACCCAGGACATCGATGCGCTCGCCAAGGGGGGGCGGACCAATATCGCGGGCTTCGTCCTGCGGCTGGCGGCGCGCATTCCGTTTCTCTTCATCGCGGGGCGCATCTACGGCCCCGATCTGGTCGGACGCTTCGCCATCGCGGTGGTGGTGGTCGAACTGGCGGCGCTGATCGCGACGCTGGGCATGAAGCGCGGGTTGGCGCAGGCCTTGTCCTCGACCGAGCGGCCACATGTCCATGTCGTGTGGGACGCGATGGCGTTGGCCTTGCTCGCCTCGGTCGCGGCCAGCACATTGCTATGGTCGTTCCCCGAGCTTCTCTATCCCAACAGCGCGATCACCGGGCTGGACCGATGGCTGCCCTGCATCATCGTCGCCATCGCCTGGTCGGACGTCAGCCTGGCCGCGCTCGCCTATCGCCACAACGTCAAGGCGACCGTCACCGCCCGCGCGGTGATCGAGCCCTGGACCATCTCGATCGCGGCCTGGGTCTTTTCCTTCTTCACCATCCGCGACGGGCTGGTCCTGTCCTATGTCGCGTCGATGACGGCGGCGCTGATCGCCAGCCTGGTGCCGTTCCTGCGCAGCTATGGCCTGCCCTATGGCTGGAGTCCGCGCCTGGCCCGCGTCTTTGCGCTCGCCCGCGCCAATGCGCCGCTGGCCGGGGCCGACGCGCTGGAATGGGGCACGCGCAATGTCGATCGCTTCATCCTGGGCGTGATGTTCGAGCCGCGCATCGTCGGCATCTACTACATGGCGCAACAGGTCGCCTCGTTGCCACAGAAGCTGAAGACCAGCTTCGACCCGATCCTGGGCCCCGTCATCACCCAGAGCCTGGCAAGCGGCGACATGGGCGCGATCGCGCGACAGGTGCGACAGGTCGCCTTCTGGATCATGGCGGCGCAAGGGTGCCTGGCGCTGATGGGGTCGATCCCCGGCGAAGGCGTGATGGGCGTGGTCGGCCCGCAATTCGTGTCGGGCACCGCCGCGCTCGCCTTCCTGCTGTTCGCCGAGGTGCTGGCGTCGACGGGCGCGGTGTGCGAGTCGGCGCTGGTCTATACCGCGCGGCACCGCAACCTGATGATCTCGATCGCGATGCTGGGGGTTCAGATCGGTCTCAGCTTCGCGCTGATCCTGGGGATGCGGTCGCTGGGCTGGCCCGAGACATGGGCGGCGGCGGGTCCGGCTCTGGCGCTGGCGCTGAGCGTGACGATGACCTCGATCATCAAGGCACGGGTGCTGTCGGGAATATTGAAGGCGCCCGTCTCGCCCTTCCGCTGGCCGCTGGTCTGGGCGGCGGTGGCGGCGGCCATCGTGGGGGGCATCTTCACCCTGCTACCCAAGCGGCTGGAATGGGCCGAACTGCTGTTCGGCGAGCCCGCGATCGCGGCGACCTATCTGCTGATCCTGTGGCGCTGGGCCTTTGGTCCGGCGGACCGCGCGCTGTTCGGGAAAGTGCCGAGCGCGGACGAAGCGACCCTGCCGAACGAGGGCGGGATTACGCGGTAACATATTCCTCCCCGGCACGGGGAGGGGGACCACCCGAAGGGTGGTGGAGGGGGATTGCGGCTAGGTACGTCCTACGCCGAAGCCCCCCTCCGTCAGCGCTACGCGCTGCCACCTCCCCGGACCGGGGAGGATCGGCTTAGTGCCGGAAGTGACGCATCCCGGTGAACACCATTGCCAACCCGGCCTCATCCGCCGCCGCGATGACTTCGTCGTCGCGGATCGAGCCGCCCGGCTGGATCACCGCCGTAGCCCCCGCCTCGACCGCCGCGAGCAGGCCGTCGGCAAAGGGGAAGAAGGCGTCCGACGCGACCGCCGAACCGATGGTGCGCGGTTCCGCCCAGCCCGCCTTTTCGGCGGCGTCCTTGGCCTTCCACGCCGCGATCCGCGCCGATTCCAGGCGGTTCATCTGGCCCGCGCCCACGCCCGCGGTCGACCCGCCCTTGGCATAGACGATCGCGTTCGACTTCACATGCTTGGCGACCGTCCAGGCGAAGCGGCAATCGGCGAGTTCCTGCGTCGTGGGCGCGCGCTTGGTCACGACCTTCAGCATGTCGTCGGTCAGGCGGCCATTGTCGCGGCTCTGGACCAGCAGGCCGCCCGCGATCGACTTCATCATCAGGCCGGGGCGCGCCGGGTTGGGCAGTTCGCCCGACAGCAGCAGGCGCAGATTCTTCTTCTTCGCGAAGATCGCGCGGGCTTCGGCGCTCGCGTCCGGTGCCACCACGACCTCGGTGAAGATGCCCGAAATCGCCTCGGCCGTCTCGGCGTCGAGCGGACGGTTGCAGGCGATGATGCCGCCGAACGCCGACACCGTGTCGCAGGCGAAGGCCGCCTGATAGGCCTCGAGCAGCGTCTCGCCGCTCGCCACGCCGCAGGGGTTGGCGTGCTTGACGATCACCACGGTCGGCGGGCCGTCGAGGAACTCGCTGACCAGTTCCAGCGCGGCATCGGCGTCGTTCAGGTTGTTGTAGCTTAGCGCCTTGCCCTGCAACTGCTCGGCCTGGGCAATGCCCTGGCCACCCTTTTGCGGCAGATAGAGCGCGGCGACCTGATGCGGGTTCTCGCCGTAACGCAGTGTTTCGGGATGCTTGGTGAAGGCGAGCGGCAGGGTGGCCGGGAACGCCTCGCCCTGGTCGGCAAAGGCGAACCACTGGGCGATCGCCGAGTCATAGGCGGCGGTGGCGGCGAAGGCCTTGGCGGCGAGGCGCTGGCGGGTCTTCAGCGTCGAGGCGCCGTCATGCGCTGCCAGTTCGGCCAGGAACTCGGCATAGTCGGCCGGGTCGGTCAGGATCGACACATAGCCATGGTTCTTGGCCGCCGAACGGACCATCGACGGGCCGCCGATATCGATATTCTCGATGATCTCGGGGCGTTCGGCGCCCTTCGCGACGGTCTGCTGGAAGGGGTAGAGGTTGACCACCACCAGATCGATCGCGCCGATGCCATGCTCGGTCATCGCGGCGGCGTGCGCGGGGTCGTCGCGCACCGCGAGCAGGCCGCCATGGACCATCGGGTGCAGCGTCTTGACCCGGCCGTCCATCATCTCGGGGAAATTGGTGACCTCCGAAATGTCGCGCACCGGCAGGCCGGCATCGCGGATCGCCTTGGCGGTGCCGCCGGTCGAGACCAGATCGACGCCCCGCTCGGCCAGCGCACGGGCCAGGTCGATGACGCCGGTCTTGTCGGACACCGACAGGAGCGCGCGGCGGACGAGCACCTGATCGACGGAAGGAGCGGAGGGAAGCGAAACGGCCATCGGGCAGCGAGTCCTACATGCTGGGGGAGTTTGCCGACCCGATAGACGCCGATTCGCCGAAGCGCAAAATGTTCCTCCCCGGCACGGGGAGGTGGCAGGGCAAAGCCCTGACGGAGGGGGGCTTCCACACAGAACATCCCTTGTGGCGATCCCCCCTCCACCATGCTTCGCATGTGTGTGGGCGAGATGGTGCCCCCGGCACCATCTTGACGTGCCGGGGGCACGTCAAAGCTCACACACCCTCCCCGTGCCGGGGAGGAATTTACGGGTTCGCGCGGAGGCGCGGAGAACGCGGAGGGGTTTGACCCGGTGGCAAACCCCTCGGATCCTCAACCGGCCGGAGTGGAAGCCTTGCCAGAGCGGCGATTCCGCCATCTCTGCGTTCTCCGCGCCTCTGCGCGAACAATCCCTCTTAAAGCGCCCGCTTGAACGCCCAACTGACATGCGCACCGCCCGCCGGAGTTTCGCCCGTGACGACCAGTTGCTGCGTCGCCACCGGACGGCCCGAGCCGTCGATCCATAGCGACTCCTCGATCGCCAGCGTGCCGCCGCGACAGCGGAACTGCCATAGCGCACCGTCGTCCAGCCGCAGGATGGCCTGGCCGCTCTCCGCCGTCACCATCGCCTCGACCCCGTCGCCCAGGTGGAAGCGCAGCGCGAAGGAGGTGCTGCCCGCCTGCCGCTTGCGCCCCTCCGGCAACAGCGCGTCCTCGCCGCGCAGTTCGCGTCCGTCGCCGGTCAGCAGCAACTGGCGGCGATGGGTGAAGCCATAGCGGCGGACATAGCCGTCATGGCTCGCCTCGATCCGGCTGGCCGCGTCGGATTCCTGACGGCTCAGTTCCACCTCGGCCACCCCGCGCCCCAGCGTGCCATCGGCATGGATGGCGGTGGAGTTGGAGTCACCCAGGGTCAGCGTCGAATGCGCCGCCGTGGTGCGCAGGCCATGCGCCAGGCTGGCGGGCACCTGTGCCACGGTCGCGCGCGCGCCGCCGCAATTGACGACGATCCGTTGCGCCCCGTCCGAAAACTCGAAGGCCAGCGTCGAGGCGCAACCGCCCTCGATCGCGCGCGCGATGGGCGGGGGCGCGGCGTCCATGACCAGCACCGCCTGCGCCGCCGCCAGCCGCTGATACCCCCAGTCGCCCGCCTGGCGCAGCGGCCGGGTCCGCACGCCCGATGCCTCGATCACGGCGGCGATCCGCTCCGGCGTCTCGGGGCCGGAGCCCTGCCAGCTCGACAGGGCGCGGTCGCCGTGCATTACGCCGAGCAGTACCGAGATCATCTTCTGCAACCGCGCCTGGAACGGGTCCGGGAAGGCCAAGCCTCGTGCGTCATAGACTTCGCGCATCATGGTCAGCAGCATGACGGCATCGAGTTGCACCGAAGGACTGCGCGCGATGACGCCGCCATCCGCGAACAACCCGGTGTCGAGCGCGCGGGCCAGCCCGGCCTCGCCGAACGCCTGGCGCGGATCGCCGCCCGCGAGCAACAGCCCCGCCGCGATCACCCCGCACCATGCCGCGATCCGCGCGACCCCGGCGGGGGCCTTGTCCGCGCCGCGATCCAGATGCCGCGCCCCCCGTGCCATGGTGTTGAGCACCCGCGAGCGATAGACGAGATCGGTCGAGGACAGGATCAACGGCGCATGCGCGGTCCAGAACAGGATGCGCCGCCCCCACAAATCGGGTCGCCACGCCATCGCATCGACCGTCTCGGCAAAGGCGTCGAGCCATCGGCCCATCAGATATTCGGCGATCGGCGCGCCCTGTTGCCGGGTCGCCACCGTCGACAGGTCGCGCAGCCAGGCGAAGCTGTGCAGATGGTCGGCGAACCCGGTCGACCAGTCGGGTCGGGCGAAATCGATCGACTCGACCCCGCGCTCCTCACCGCGCCAGTCCAGCACCCCGCCGAGCAGCGCATGGCCGCGCTCGATATCGCCCAGGATCGGGTCCTCGGGCACCGCCATCAGCTTGAGCGGATGCCGTCCCTTCAACCGCAGCGAATGCAGCGGCGTGCGCCAGGTCAGCCGGTGGAGATGCTCGCTCAACCGGTCGGCAAGCGACAGGCCCCCGGTCTGCACCCGGACGAGGCGCTTGCCCTCCTCGATGCTGTCCGCGCCGTTGGGGGCGGGGCCGCCCTGTTCCTGACTGCGCATCCCGCTCAACCGCGCAAGGCGGCGATGTTGGCGGCGTAATGCGCCGGGCCGCCCCGGAACGCGGCGGTGCCCGCGACCAGCGCGTCGGCCCCCGCCTCGATACAGCGTTTCGCCCAGGCCGGATCGACGCCGCCGTCCACCTCCAGATCGATGGCGCGGCCGCTATGGTCGATCATCTTGCGGATCGCGGCGATCTTCTTGAGCTGGCTTTCGATGAAACTCTGTCCGCCGAACCCCGGATTGACGCTCATGACGAGGACCAGGTCGACCATGTCGATCAGATAATCCAGCATCTTGGCGGGGGTGCCGGGGTTCAACACGACCCCGGCGCGCTTGCCCAGCCCCTTGATATGCTGGATCGTGCGGTGGATGTGCGGCCCCGCCTCCGGGTGGACGGTGATCGTGTCCGCCCCCGCCTCGGCAAAGGCGTCCAGATAGGCGTCGATCGGCGAGATCATCAGATGCACGTCGAACGGCTTGGCCGTGTGCGGGCGCAGCGCCTTCACCACCGCCGGGCCGATGGTGATGTTGGGCACGAAATGCCCGTCCATCACATCGATGTGGATCCAGTCGGCACCGGCGGCGTCGATGGCCCGGACTTCTTCGCCCAAGCGGGCGAAATCGGCGGACAGGATGGAGGGAGCGATACGCACGGGAAGCATGAATTAACCCTTATCGCGATCTCGCGCCCAAGTCAGCCTTTGCGTTGCAGCGTGGCGATGAAGAACCCGTCGAGCCGCCCTTCTTTCGCGAGCATCGTCGGCAGGGTGCGGATCGTGCCCTTGTCGGTGATACCGGGCCAGTCGCCGGTGATCGGGACGAGCGCGTAATCGGGGCGCGCGTCCAGGAACGCCGCGATCTGCGCCTCGCCCTCCTCGGGCTCCAGCGAGCAGGTGGCATAGACCATCGTGCCGCCGGGTTTCAGCCAGTCGGCCGCGCGGGTCAGGATCGCGCGCTGCAACGCCGCCATCTCGGCGATGATCGCGGGGCGGACGCGGTAGAGCACGTCCGGGTGGCGGCGGAAGATGCCGCTGGCGCTGCACGGCGCATCGACCAGAATGGCGTCGGCCTGCGCCTTGGGCTCCCATTCGCGCAAATCGGCGGTGACGATTTCGGCGGATTGACGGGTGCGCTCCAGATTCTCGCTCAGGCGGGCGAGACGCGATTCGGACTGGTCGATCGCGGTGACGGTCCACCCGGCGGCGGCGAGTTGCAGCGTCTTGCCCCCCGGCGCGGCGCACAGGTCGAGCACATGCCCCTTGCCCTCTCCCAACAGGCGCGCGGGGATCGAGGCGGCGAGATCCTGCACCCACCAGGCCCCTTCGTCGAAGCCCTGCAACTCCATCACCGCGTTGCCCGAGGGCAGGCGGACATGACCGGGCAGCAGGCTGGTCCCGCCCAGCTTTTCCACCCATTCGGCGGTGGCGGCGGGATCGGCCAGCGTCAGGTCGAGCGGCGGCGGCGCGGCGATGGCGTGGGCGGCGGCCTCGACCATCTCCTCACCCCAATTCGCTTCCCAGCGCGCTTCGGTCGCATCCGGCAGCGCAGGGATTTCGGGGAGCAGCACGCCGCTCTTGGTGATGGTGCTGAACACGCCGTGGACCAGCTTGCGCGGGCCACCATCGACCAGCGGCAACACCGTCGCGATGGCGGCATGCGGCGGCGTGCCCAGCGCCAGCACCTGGACCAGCGCGATCCGCAGCGCGAAGCGCGCCTTGGCGTCATCGGGCAGTCGCTGCTTGGTCGCCGAGTCGATCAGTGCGTCGAGGTCGGGCAGGCGGCGCAACGTCTCCGCCGCGATGGCATGGGCCAGCCCGCGATCCGGCCCGCCCGCCAGCGCGCGAGTCGCCGACGCCAGCGCGGCCTCCAACGGTTCCCCCCGGCGCAGCACCGCGTCGAGCAGACGGATGGCGGCGCGGCGCGCGGCAGTGCCCAGCGGCTCGGTGGGGCGCTGCTGACGCCCGCGCCGGTCCTCGCCCTTGGGCGGTCCGCGACGATCGGGACGGCCACGGCTCGGCGATTGGGGAGGACGTGTCACTTGGCAAAACTCCTGTCAGCCCCGACATGGGCTGCAATATTTGCCCCTTAGTCGAAAGGACCGCCCATGGGCCAGCGCCCCGACCATGTGAAGCCGCCCGCTTACCTTTCCCAGAACCCGCCGGTGCCGCAGCCCGAGGCCAGGCCGGAGCCGCGGGAAGATCCGTTGGGGAAGAACCCGGTGCGCTATGGGGACTGGGAGTTGAAGGGGGTCGCGGTCGATTTCTGACCAGCCTCCGCCTCTTTCTTAAGCCCCTCTCCCGGCAGGGGGAGGGGTTGGGGAGGGGCAAGGCCGCAGGCGATGGTCTCTGCGAGACGCCCTGCCCTCCCCCATCCCCTCCCGCCTGCGGGAGGGGCGTGCCTGGGGCGAGCGAACGCCCCCCAACCCCCGTTCAGCCTGAGCGAAGTCGAAGGCTATGCCCCGACCTCACCTCAATCACCGCCGAACGAGCGTCCCCGCTCCCTGTCTGGTGAAAATCTCCAGCAGCATCCCATGCGGCACCCGCCCGTCCAGGATCACCGCCGCATCCACCCCGGCCTCGACCGCCGAGACGCAGGTCTCCAGCTTCGGGATCATCCCGCCCGAGATCGTCCCGTCGCTACGCAATTCCGCGATCCGCGCGGGATTCAGGTCGGTCATCAACTCGCCCTGCTTGTCCAGCACCCCCGCAACATCGGTCAGCAGGAAGAATCGCGCCGCGCCCAGCCGCGCGGCGATCGCGCCCGCCATGGTGTCGGCGTTGATGTTATAGGTGTGGCCGTCCAGCCCGATGCCGACCGGCGCGATGACGGGGATGATGCCGTCGGCGCACAGGCTTTCGATCAGGCGCGGATCGACGGCCACCGGCTCGCCGACGAAGCCCAGATCGACATGCCGCTCGATCCCCTTCAACGGATCGGCCTCGCGTCCCTGCACCTTCTCGGCGATGACGAGGCCCGCATCCTTGCCCGAAATGCCGACCGCACGGCCGCCGGCGGCGGCGATCCAGCTCACGATTTCCTTGTTGATCGATCCCGCCAGCACCATCTCGGCGATCTGCGCGGTTTCCTTGTCGGTCACGCGCAGGCCGTTGACGAACTGCGACTCGACGCCCAGCCGCTTGAGCATCGCGCCGATCTGCGGGCCGCCGCCATGGACCACGACCGGGTTGATGCCGACCGCCTTGAGCAACACCATATCCTCGGCGAAGTCGCGCTGCCGTTCGGGATCGCCCATGGCGTGGCCGCCATATTTCACCACGAAGGTCTTGCCCGCGTAACGCTGAAGATAGGGCAGCGCCTCGGTCAGCGTCTCGGCCTTGGCGAGCAGGGCGGCGTCGGGATCGTGGTTGGTCATGGCGCGCCCTTTATCGCGGGTCGGGAACGGGGAAAACCGGCAATATGCGGGACAGGTCGATCAGGCGCGGTCCAGCCGCCGTCCCAGCCCCACGAACAGATAGATCAGCGGCGGCACCAGCACGGCCGACAGCGTGACCTTCGCGATCATCTGTCCCACGATCAGCTGGCCGATCGGGAAGGCCCCGTAAAAGGCGATGGTGACGAACAGAAGCGTGTCGACCACCTGGCTGAGCATGCTGGCCACCGCCGCGCGCAGCCAGAGCAGCTTGCTGCCCTCCCGCCCCTTCAGCGCGGCGAAGATGGTGACGTTCAGCGTCTGCGACACGCCGTAAGCGACGATACCGCCCAGCCAGATCCGCCAGGTCGAGCCCAGCACCAACTGGATCGCGTCGCGATTGGCCGGGATCATCTCGGGCGAGGGCGGCAGCATCCACACCACCCAGGACAGGCCCAGCGATACGAGCAACGGCAC
Organism: Sphingomonas sp. SORGH_AS_0879; assembly: GCF_030819175.1. NCBI lineage: Bacteria > Pseudomonadati > Pseudomonadota > Alphaproteobacteria > Sphingomonadales > Sphingomonadaceae > Sphingomonas > Sphingomonas sp. SORGH_AS_0879. The sequence continues at coordinate 267,720 of NZ_JAUTBJ010000002.1, read as the reverse complement.
GAAACCCACCCGCACCAGCCGCCCCGCGACCGAAGGCCCATGCAGTTCCGCCACCGCGCTCGACGTCACGACCAGCAACAGGAAGGCGAAGATGCCCGCCTCCACCGCGAGCGGCCCCAGCGAGACCTGCTTGTTGCCCAGCACACCCGCGATGCACACCATGCCGCCGTAGAAGATCGACAGGGCAAACAGCGAGGGCGAAATCAGAGACTTGGCGGGGGGCGTGACGGCGTCGGGATGATCCATCGGCGATGGTTAGCGCGAAATCGGTGCGGGGCAAAGGACTTGCGCCAATACCACGCGCGGCCATGCCCCTCCACCACCGCTTCGCGGCGGTCCCCCTCTCCAAGCACAGCTTGGGGAGGAATGAACTTCAAATCCTCCCCATCTCCGATGGGGAGGGGGACCGCGCCCGCCAGGGCGTGGTGGAGGGGCAGGCTCCCTCTCCCCTTGCACCCCGCCGCCCGAACCGCTCTATTCCCGCCGAAACGAAAACAAGGGGATGACATATGCGGTTGGCGAAATGGCTTGGCGGGGTCGCCGCGACGCTGGCATTGCTGCCCGGACTGGCGGCGGCGCAGACCCGTCCCGACCAGAAGGCGTTCTTCGACCTCTACAAGCAGTTGGTCGAAACCAATACCAGCCTGTCGGTCGGCAGTTGCACCCAGGCCTCCGCGCAGATCGCCGAGCGGCTGAAGGCGGCGGGCTATAAGGACGCCGACATCACCCTGTTTTCCGTCCCCGAGCATCCCAAGGACGGCGGCATCGTCGCCATCCTGCCCGGCACCGACAAGAGCCGCAAGCCGATGCTGCTGCTCGGCCATCTCGACGTGGTCGAGGCCAAGCGCGAGGACTGGACCCGCGATCCCTTCACGCTGATCGAAGAAGACGGTTTCCTCTACGGACGCGGCACCGTCGACGACAAGGCGATGAGCGCGGTCTGGGCCGACACGCTGATCCGCCTGAAGAAAACGCCGCCCAAGCGCACCATCAAAATGGCGCTGACCTGCGGTGAGGAAACGACCTTCGCCTTCAACGGCGCGGAATGGCTCGCCAGGACCAAGCCCGATCTGATTTCGGCCGAATTCGTATTGAACGAGGGCGGCGGCGGACGGCTCGACGCGGACGGCAAGCGCGAATTGCTGGCGGTGCAGGTCGGCGAGAAGGCCGCGCAGAATTACACCTTCCTCGCGACCAACCCCGGCGGCCACAGCTCGCAGCCGACGCCGGAGAACGCGATCTACGAACTCGCCGACGCGGTGAAGGCGGTGCAGGGCTATGAATTCCCCGTCGTCCTGACCGACACCACCCGCGCCTTCCTGACCGCCACCGGGCAAAAGGTCGGCGGACAGTTGGGCGATGCGATCACCCGGCTGCTCGCCGATCCGAACGACAAGGCGGCGGACGCGATCGTCAGCCAGGACAAGGCGCTGCACTCGACGCTGCGCACCACCTGCGTCGCGACCTTGTTGCAGGCGGGCCATGCCGAAAACGCCCTGCCCCAGCGCGCGACCGCCAATATCAACTGCCGCATCTTCCCCGGCGAGACGGTCGAGGGCACGCTGGCCAAGCTGAAAGAACTGGCGGGCCCCAAGATCACCGTCACCGCCAACCAACCCGTCCGCCCGACCGCCATCCCGCCCAAGCTGGACCCGAAGGTCATCGGGCCGATGAAGACGCTGGCAGCGAAACACTTTCCCGGCGTGCCGCTGGTCCCGATGATGTCGACCGGCGCGACCGATGGCATCTTCTTCCAGGCGATCGGCATCCCCGTCTATGGCGCGCCGGGTATCTTCATCGAAAAGGACATGTCGGGCATCCACGGTCTGAACGAGCGGATTCGGGTCACCGCGCTCTATGACGGGCGCGACTATCTCTACGATCTGGTGCGCGCCTACGCCTATTGACCGTGGCGCGGGCGGCGTCGGTCCGGCGTCGCCCGCCAGTGTGCTTGACTCTTAAATCTACATATGTCGTATTGCGGACATGATCCGCCATCGACAGCCTTCTCGACAGATGCGCGCCCTGCTCGCCGCGATGATGGCCGACGCCGCGACGTGGCGGCATGGCTATGACCTGATGAAGGATACCGGCCTGTCGTCGGGGACGCTCTATCCGCTGCTGATGCGGATGACCGAGAAGGGACTGGTCGAGTCGGAATGGCGCGATCCGGCGCAACCCGGACGGCCTGCGCGCCATGTCTATCGCCTGACCGCCGCCGGGATCGCGCTGGCCCGGTCGCAGGACGATGGCGACGCGGCCCGCGCGGCATGGGCCCCCGCATGAGCGGCGTGCTGGCGGAGCGGATCGTGGCGCTCGCCGTCCGCTGCCTGCCGCCGCAGGAGCGGTCCTGGGGCCAAGCGATGCAGGCCGAACTCGAAGAGGTCGCGGCCCATGGGCCCGCCCTGCCCTTCGCGCTGGGGTGCCTGATGACGGCATGGCGACGCCTGCCGCTGCACCGCGAGGGGCGGGCGCTGCTGGCGAGCCATGCCCTGACGATCGGGCTGATCCTGCCCTTCGCGGCCTTTCATGTTCAATGTGGCCTGCGCGGGGCCTATTTCCTGATCTCGGGCCGCGATCCCTATTACACCGTCCTGACCATGGGGAGTGCTGCGCAACAGGCGCGGGCCGCGCTCTATCGCGACATGACGCCTGCCGTGACGGTGCTGCTGTTGCTGCTGGGGCTGGCGCATATGCTCCTCGCCTGGGCGGTGGTTCAAAGGCGTTGGCGGCGGGCCGCGATGCTCTGGCTGGTGGCGGGCGTCATCGCCGCCGCGACCGTCATCGTCATCGCGCCGATCGCCACGCCGACCGGCATCGTCGTGCAATGGCTGGCGCTGGGCATCGAGATGCTCGCCATTCCCATCCTCGCCCGCTGGCGGATCGCCCCTACGCCCTGTCCCTGATGGAGGTCCCATGACGTCACTGTTCCTGCTCGCGGCGCTGGTCGCGGGCGACGTTACCCCTGCCGCGATGCAAGGCGCACGGCTTCGCGCCGGGTCCGCCTGCTACACGCTGACCGCCGACGGAAAGGCGATGGGTACCACGCTCCAGACGATCACCGCGACCCGCGCGGGCGGCAAGCCCGCCTGGGACATCGTCGTTCACCAGAAGGTCGGCAACGGCGCGTTCGACATGCGCGACCATTTCGTCGTCGACCGGCGCACGCTCCTGCCGCTGCATATGGATAGCCGGCGCGGCGTCGCGCGGACCGATCGCGGCTGGCACCGGATCGCGCTCGACTATGCCGGGGGGCGGATCACCGGCACGCGTGAGACCGTGAGCGGCACGACCGCGATCGATGTCGCGGCGGACCAGCCGGTCTGGGACGGCAATTTATGGGGCGTGACCTTCGCCGCGCTGCCGCTGGAGCACGGGGCTCGCTACACCCTACCCTTCTGGCAATATGACAAGGGCTTCGGCCGGTTCACCGCGCGAGTCGTCGGGCGTGAAAGCGTGGACACCCCGTCCGGCAAGGTCACGGCCTGGATCGTCGAGGCGGGCGAAGATCCGGCGCACCTTTTGCGATACCACATCGCGCGCAGCCCGCGTCAGGAACTGGGCTATAGCGCCGGATCGCATGGGCAGCGGCTGGGCGGCACCTGTTCGTGATCCGAAGCTGGCGCGTGGCTGAACGCCGCCGCCACGATGGGTTCAGGATAGGGGGCGTATCACCTCATCATCCGGGAGCGGATCGATGTCTTGAGGTGTCGCGATGACCATTCGCAAAACTGCTTTGCTGTTCGCACTCGCCGGGGGCGCGCTGCTCGCCTCCACCGCCGCCACGGCCCAGTCCTGGGGCTATGATTCCTATCTGGCGAACCAGGCGCATCAGGATGCGCGATACCGTGCCTATCAGGCGGGCCGGGATCAGCGCGCCGCCGATGAGGCTGCCTATTATGGCGATTACCGCGCTGCGGACGCCTATGCGCACGACGCCGCCATCCGCCGGTCGGAGGCCAAGCAGGCGGCCCGCTTCGCGCATGAGGAGAAGAAGGCGGCCTATTGGGGTTCGTGGCGGCATCACGGCTGGGGCTGGTAAGCACCGGCGCTGCCTGCCCAGCCCAAACGAAAAAGGGGCCGACGCGATGAAGCGTCGGCCCCTTTTTTCAGGTCGATCGCGCCGGGCGATCAGCCGTCGTAGTCGGCACCCAGATTCTGGTTGCGCGGCGGTGCGGCGGCGGTCAGGCGCAGCGCCTCGGCCGATGCCTGGAGGCTGCCGACATCGTCCGCCTCGTCCTCGTCATCGATCTGGACGCGCTGCAGGCTGTTGACCACGGCTTCTTCCAGATGGGTCGGACGGACCGTTTCCTCGGCGATCTCGCGCAGCGCGACGACCGGGTTCTTGTCGCGATCGCGATCGACGGTCAGGTCGGCCCCGCCCGAAATCTGACGAGCCCGCTGCGCCGCGAACAGCACCAGATCGAAACGGTTGGGAATCTTGTCGACGCAATCCTCGACGGTGACGCGCGCCATGCGTGTGTCCTTCGCAAATAATGCTGGGATGAAAGCGGGCCACCTAACAGCAAAGGGCGGACAAGTCAAAAGCCTTGGCCAAAGCGCGGCGTCGTGCAACGCCCCAGTCGCCTCGATCGTTACGCTTTCGAGAGGATCATGTCATCGAAGCGCCCGTAATCTCGCAAGGCCCTCCCCCTGAGCAACCGGTCTTTCGGGTCGGTGACGACGCGCTGATCCTGCTCGACACCGGGCCCCGGCGGCTGGAGGCGGTGCTCGACCTGATCGACGGGGCGCGGGTCAGCCTGCGCATCCTCTATTATATCTATGCCGATGACGAGACCGGGCGGCGCGTGCGCGACGCGATGATCGCCGCGGCGCGACGCGGGGTGGCGGTGTCGGTGGTGGTGGACGGGTTCGGCGCGGGCGCGGACGAGGCGTTCTTCCGCCCGCTGGTCGACACCGGCGCGCGACTGTCGCGGTTCGAGCCGCGCTTCGGTCGCCGCTATCTGCTGCGCAATCACCAGAAGCTGGCGCTGGCCGACGCCGAAGGGCCCGCCCCGCGCATCATCATCGGCGGCTTCAATATCGAGGATGATTATTTCGGCACCCCCGCCGACCAGAGCTGGCGCGATCTGGGCCTGCTGGTCGAGGGACCGGCGGCGGCGCGAATGGCGGGCTATTTCGATGCGCTCTACGACTGGACGGAGAATCCCAAGGGTCGGTTGCGCAACCTGAACAAGGCGCTGGCGCATTGGAGCGAGGCGAAGGGGCCGCTGCGCTGGCTGATCGGCGGACCGACCCGACGGCTGTCCCCCTGGGCGCGGACGGTGCGCGACGACATGCGGCGCGGGCGGCGGATCGACCTGATCGCCGCCTATTTCACCCCCAGCCCGACCATGCTCCGTCGCCTCGACCGCGCGGGGCGGCGCGACGCGGAGGTGAGGATCGTGACGGCGGGGAAGTCGGACAACCAGGCGACGATCGCGGCGGCGCGCTTCACCTATGCGGGCCTGCTGCGCAAGGGCGTGCGAATCTTCGAATATCAGCCGACCAAGCTGCACACGAAGCTATATGTCATCGACGATGCCGTGCATATCGGCTCCGCCAATTTCGACATGCGCAGCCTGTTCGTGAACCTCGAACTGATGCTGCGGGTGGAGGACGCGGCCTTTGCCGCCCATGTCCGCGCCTATGTCGATGGCGAGGTCGCGCGATCGGAGGCGATCACGCCGGACTGGTACAAGCGCCAGACCGGCTGGTTCCAGCGGCTGCGCCAGTTCGCCGCCTATATCCTGATCGCGGTGATCGATCCCTCGGTATCGCGGGGGCTGAACTTCGGGATCGATTCGCCGGACGGGGATTAGGACGTCATTCCAGCGAAGGCCCCAGCTTGCGCCGGGGCGACGGGTCGATCGATCAATCCTTCCACGCCCAATAGAGCTGGGCCGGCGGCACGTTCCACCATTCCATGTCGTGGTCGATATTGTCCCAGTGCGGAACCAGGAAGTCCTTCACCTTGGGGCTGAACTGATAGACCAGGAACGCGCCGCCGGGACGCAGCACGTCGTGCGTCGCCCGCGCGATCGCAGGACCGACGCCGGGCGGCAGGGTCGAGAAGGGCAGGCCCGACAGGACATAATCGGCATGGTCGAAGCCATGGTCGCGCACGATCTTCTGCACGTCCGCCGCCGATCCGTTCACCGCGGCGAAGCGGGAATCGATAATGGTGTGGCTCAGATAGTCGCAGAAATCGGCATTGGTATCGATCGCGATCAGCTTCGCGTCGGGCGCCATCCGCTCCAGGATCGGGCGGCAGAAGGTGCCGACGCCCGGACCATATTCGACGAACAACTTGGTATTGGCCCAGTCGACGGGCCCCAGCATCTTGCGGATCAGCTTGCCCGAAGACGGGATGATCGAACCGACCATCACCGGATGTTTCAGAAATTGCTGAAAAAACATCTGGCCGGGCGACGGATAACCCGTGGCGTCGGTGCGGGACTTGCGCGCGGCGGTGGTCGAGCTGGGCATCGAGTTCCTGTCGTTCGTGATCCCCGCGTGGAGGAAACGCGAGGGAAATCCCCTCGTCGCACAGGTGCCGAACGACTTTCAAGCTATTGGGTTGCGACGAAGCGGCGCATTCCGTCGCAAAGCGATGCGGTAAAGGGGAGCAAGCATGGACCGGACGGGGCCGATCGCGGTGATTTTCCTGTCGCAGCGGACGGATAACGATGCGGTGGGCTATGCCGAGGCGGCGGAGGCGATGGACCGGCTGGCGGCGCCGCAACCGGGCTATTGCGGCGTGGACAGCGTGCGCGGGGCGGACGGCTTCGGGATCACCGTCAGCTGGTGGGCGGATGAGGAGAGTGCGGTGGCGTGGCGGGCGCATCCGGAGCATGCCGCGATCCGCGAGCGGGGGCGGACGGAGTGGTATTGGCGATATGAGGTCGCGGTGGCAGAGGTGGGGCGGCGTTATGCGTGGTCATTGAGCGGGGAGATTTGAACAAGCCGCTTCCACAAGCACGCCCCTCCCGCAAGTGAGTTTCAGGTCGGTCATGCCCCCGGCATGACCTAAACGATGCGGGGCATCGTTTACCTGAAACTGGGATGGGGGAAGGACAGGAGTCTCACCGAGACCGTCGCCCGTGGCTCCGCCCCCACCCCAAACCCCTCCCCCCTGCCGGGAGGAGGGGCTTAAGAAGGAGGGGGCTTACCCCTCACGGCATCTTATCCCCCCTCGGCGTCAACATACCGGGCGCGATGAAGCCGATCGGCTGGATCGCCGCCGCGTCCTGCTTCAGCTTCGCCGCGATCTGTTCGTAATCGCGCTCCATCTCCGGCGTGACGCTCGCCCGCGCTTCGGTCAGCGCTTCCTCGAAGGCGGCCATATCCACCTCGGTCGCGCTCAGCGACTTGCGCAGCGCGATCAGGCCCGCCCGGCGGACCACATCGCCCAGGTCCGCGCCGGTGAAGCGGTCGGTCCGCGCCGCCACATCGTCCAGATCGACATCCGGGGCGAGCGGCATCTTCGCGGTCTGGATACCCAGGATGCGCCGCCGCCCCGCCTTGTCCGGCACGCCGACATAGATGAGTTCATCGAAGCGACCGGGCCGCAACAGCGCCGGATCGACCAGATTGGGCCGGTTGGTCGCGCCGATCACCACGACCGACTGCAACTCCTCCAGCCCGTCCATCTCGGCGAGGATGGTGTTCACCACCCGCTCGGTCACCTGCGGCTCGCCCAGCCCGCCGCCGCGCGCGGGGACGAGAGAGTCGAGTTCATCGATGAAGATCACCGTCGGCGCGACCTGGCGCGCGCGGGCGAACAGCTTGGTGATCTGCTGCTCGCTCTCGCCATACCATTTGGACAGGAGATCGCTCGACTTGGTGGCGATGAAATTGGCCTGCGCCTCCCGCGCCACCGCCTTGGCCAGCAAGGTCTTGCCGGTGCCGGGCGGGCCATAGAGCAGGAAGCCCTTGGCCGGGCGAATGCCGAGTCGCCGGAACGCATCCGGGTCTTTCAGCGGCAGTTCGACGCCTTCCTTCAGCTTCATCTGCGCGGTGTCGAGCCCGCCGACATCGTCCCAGCGGACGGTCGGCGCCTGCACCATCACCTCGCGCATCGCGGAAGGCTGGACGCGCTTCAGCGCCTCCATGAAGTCCTCGCGCGTCACCGACAGCGTGTCGAGCACCTCGGCCGGGATGGTCCGCTCCTCCAGATTCAGGCGCGGCATGATCCGCCGCACCGCCTCGATCGCCGCCTCGCGGGTCAGCGCGGCCAGGTCCGCGCCGACAAATCCGAAGGTGGTGCGCGCCAGTTCGGCCAGATCCACCTTGTCGCCCAGCGGCATGCCGCGCGTGTGGATGCCCAGTATCTCGCGCCGCCCGCGTTCGTCGGGCACGCCGACCACGATCTCGCGATCGAACCGACCCGGCCGACGCAGCGCCTCGTCGATCGCCTCGGGCCGGTTGGTCGCGGCGATGATGACCAGATTCGCGCGCGACTCCAGCCCGTCCATCAGGGTGAGCAACTGCGCGACCAACCGCTTCTCCGCCTCGCCCTGCACCCGGTCGCGCTTGGGGGCGATCGAGTCGATCTCGTCGATGAAGACGATCGAGGGGGCGGATTTGGTCGCCTCCTCGAAAATCTCGCGGAGGCGCTGTTCCGACTCGCCATAGGCCGAGCCCATGATCTCCGGCCCGTTGATCAGGAAGAATTGCGCGTCCGATTCATTGGCGACGGCACGGGCGAGCCGCGTCTTGCCGGTGCCGGGCGGGCCATGGAGCAGCACGCCCTTGGGAGGCTCGACGCCGAGCCGCTCGAACAATTCCGGATAACGCAGCGGCAGTTCGACCATCTCGCGCAACTGGTCGATGGTCGAAGCCATGCCGCCGATATCGTCATAGGTGACATCGGCACGCCTGGCCTCGCGCGGTTCCTCATATTCGGGACGGAGTTCGACCTCGGTATTCTCGTCGATATGGACAACGCCCTTGGGGCTGGCCGCGACGACGGCAAGGCGGATTTCCTGGAGCGCATAGGCCGGCGCGTTCATAAACTGCGCCACGCCCGGCGGCATGTTGGTGACCCGCTGCTGCCCCGCCGTCGCCACCACATCGCCCTGACAGAGCGGGCGGTTGAAGAAGGTGCGCTTCAGCGCCTGGGCCGATCCCTGAAGCCGCAGATTTTCCTGCGCGGGGGCGAAGACGACGCGCGTCGCGGGCTTGGATTCGACGCGCCGCACCTCGACGAAATCGCCCGAGCCGACGCCCGCATTGGCGCGCTGCAACCCGTCGATGCGCAGCAGGTCGAGCCCTTCGTCCTCCGGGTAAGGCGCGACGGCGCGCGCGGGCGTGGCCTGCTTGCCGACGATCTCCACGACGTCGCCCTCGGTGATGCCGAGCGCCGCCATCAGGCTGCGCGGGACATGGGCCAGGCCGCGCCCGGAATCCTCGGGGCGGCTATTGGCCACCTGTATCTTGCGGGTCGGCGCGTCGCTGTCGGCCATGATCGTCCCTTGGCAAAGTGTCTGAACACGAAAGCGTGGGACTTGGGGGCGGGTTCCGGTCCGCGAAAGACCGGGGAGCCAGGCGGAGGCAAAAAAAAGGGCCGATCGAAACGACCAGCCCGAAAAGTTTTTAGGAGAGGATGCCTGAAAGGCCCGTTCCTTTTGCAGCGCGAAACATTATGTTGCAAGTGCGAAAAGCTTGGCTATGATTGCAGTTTATGCAATCCTCTGACCAATAGGTCAACGAGTACAGGTGCGACATGCGCAGGCTTCCCCCGCTCGGTGCGATCGAGGCATTTGTCCAGGTGGTCCGCCTGGGCTCCATCAAGGCGGCAGCGGAGGAACTGGCGCTGTCCGCCCCGGCGCTCAGCCGCCGGGTGCAGACGCTCGAACGCTTCGTCGGCAAGCCGCTCTTCGCCAGGCGGCACCAAGCGATGGTGCCCAATGAGGACGGCGACACGCTGATGGAGCAGATCGCCCCGCTGCTCGACCAATTGTCCGACGCGGTGGAGGCGATGACCAGCGGTCAGGAAGTGCTGCGCCTGCGCCTGGGCGTCTTGCCGCTCTATGCGGCGCAGCGGCTGTTCCCGCATATGGGGCTGTTGCGCGCGGCGCATCCCGAACTGCATCTCGACATCGATACCGCCGGCCATGGCATCGCGCGGCTGGGCGAAGGACTGGACGCGGTCATCGCGCTGGGGCGCGACATCGATCCGTCGCTCTATGCCAAGCGGCTGGATTTCAACAAAGTCTATGTCATCGGCGCCAAAAGGCTGATCGAGGGGCCGAATCCCCTGCTCCATCCCGAGCAGATGAACGGGATGACCGCGCTGCTGCACCGCGAAATGCCCGATGCCTTCACCGCCTGGTGCCAGGCTGCGGGGCTGACCAATATCAAGCCCAAGGCGATCGACTTCTTCGATTCCGGTGGCCTGATGCTGGAGGCGGTGGCGCAAGGGCTGGGCGTCGCCTTCATGCATGCCAGCCATTTCGAACACGCCCATGATCCGCGCCTGGTGCGGCTGTTCGATATCGAGGTGGACAGCCCGTATAGCCACTGGTTCGTCTGTCGCCCGCGTGCGCTTCAGCAGAAGTCGGTGAAGCTGTTCCACGACTGGTTGATCCGGACGCTGTATCCGGCGGCGGCGTAGGGGCTGCCGCCTTCAACCTCTCGGAAAAGCCGACACATCCGCCACAAGCCCGCCCCTCCCGCTTGCGGGAGGGGATGGGGGAGGGAAAGCCACAAGCCGGGTCGCCCGTGGCAAGGGCCCTCCCCCAACCCCCTCCCGCCTGCGGGAGGGGGAGCAGAAACCAACGACAAAAAGCCGCGCGTCCTTGACAGGACGGCGGCTTCACGCCTTCAAGTCCTTCGCAGGGCGCCGGGACAGGCGCCCGACGGCGAATTACTTGATCTTGGCTTCCTTGAACTCGACATGCTTGCGCACGACCGGGTCGTACTTGTTGAAGCTCAGCTTCTCGGTCTTGGTGCGCGGGTTCTTCTTGGTGACGTAAAAGAAGCCGGTATCAGCCGAGCTGACGAGCTTGATCTTGACGGTGGTCGGCTTGGCCATGACCTGGTTCCTGTATGCGTGAAAAAGCGAAAGCGGCAGCCGGAGCCGCCGCTATATAAGGGCGGCGCATGGCCCAACCGGCCCGCCGAGTCAAGTATGACGCCTGATTTAAGCCCCTCTTTACGCCTATGGCGCTATATCGGCAGGTTCAAACAGCCCATGACGCGGCATGCGTGCGGGGCCGGGTGGGCATGAAACGATGAGTCAGGGCGAATCGCCCGACCGGGACACGGCGGCGGAGATACGGGATCAGCTTTGGGCCCGGATCGCCGCGCTCGACGTGCGCGCGCCCTATACCCCGGCCGCCGATCTGCTGGGCGGTATCGAGGCCATTCGCCAGCTTGCCCATGCCCATGGCCTGGCCCCGGCGGTGACGGTGACCCACTTCATCGACCGGGCGCTGATGCGCGGCGACGGGCCGGTGCCCGTCCATGGCTGGTTCGCGATGCTGACCGAGGCGGTCGCCAGCGAACGACAGGATCTGGAGGCCGCCAACCGATTCGCGGAAGCCTGTTCGGTGCGACTGGCGGCCTGATGGACGCTTTCATGCTGGTCCTGGTCGCGACCCTGGCGGGACAGACCGGCGGACGATTGAGCCTGTTGGCGGCGCAACTGGTGGACCGAAGCGGAAAGACGCCGACGGTGCTGGCCGGATTGATGCTGGCGCAGGCGGCGCTGGCCGCCGGGGCGATCCGGATTGGCATCCTGCTCGCCCCGCAATTCATGCCGGAGACGCATGGCCTGTTGCTGGCGATCGCGCTGGTCGTAACGGGAATCGGGATGATGGGGCGCATACCCCGACCCACCAACCCCTATGGGCGGCCCCGGCTGGGCGCGTTCGGGGGGGCGGTGATCTTCGGTGGCGCGATCCTGTTCGCCGATTCGGGGTTGTTGGTCGTGGCGGCCGCCGCCGCCCGCTCGCCCCTGCCCTGGGCCGCCCTGCCCGGCGCGCTGATCGGCTTGGCGGGTGCGATGCTGCCCGCGATGCTGATGGGCGAGCGGGCATGGCGTCGCCTGCCGTTGCGTGCCCTCCGCCTGGCATTGGGGGCGATCATGGTGCTGACCGGTGTGGTGATCGGACTGTCGGTGAAAGAACTGATCTAGAGCATCGATCAGTGAGGCCGGGCTTTGTACATGGACGCGGCGGAGCTATTTCGTCATCGGATCGTTTACGCAACGATTCCAGACAGCGGGAGCATGTCCATGTCCGATACCAATCCGGCGCTCGATACGCCGACCGATCTGAACCGCAACGCGACCGCCAGCGTCGCCGATGCGCTGAACGGCGCGCTGGCCGATTGCTATGCACTGTACCTGAAGACCAAAAATTTCCACTGGCACGTCTCAGGCCCGCATTTCCGGGACTATCACCTGATGCTCGACGATCAGGCGACTCAGATACTGGGCGTGACCGACGCCATCGCCGAGCGGGTGCGCAAGACCGGCAACGTCACGCTGCGCTCGATCGGCGACATCGCGCGCCGCCAGACGATCGTCGACAATGATCGCGACTTCGTGTCCGCCGCCGACATGCTGGTCGAACTGCGCGACGACAATCTGAAGCTGGTCGAACGCTTCCGCACGGTGAAGGACGCCGCCGAAGAGGCCAAGGACAATGCCACCAGCGGCATCGTCGACGAATGGACCGACCAGGCCGAGGAACGCGCCTGGTTCCTGTTCGAGGCGGGCCGCAAGGGCTGAGGGTTCGGGCCGGTCGATAAAGGAAAGGCCCCGGTGAAAGCCGGGGCCTTTTTTGTGCGGGTCAGATCGGAAGCGAGGAATTCCCGTCCCGCATCCACAATTCGGTCTTGGTCAGCACATCGAGCTGCCCCGCGTCGCGCCGTGCGACGATATGATCGATCAGCCCCCGGAACTTCGCCGGATCGGTCTGCCCGGCCGCGTTCTCGGCAAGGCCATGGATGTAGAATTCCGAGGTTTCGCCCCGCAATATGGTCAGGTCGATATCGGCCTTCAGCTGTTCCAGGCTTTGATTCGACGTGGCGTTGGCGGGCGCCAGGATGCCGCCGCGATCGGGAATGCCGAAGCGTGACAGCCAGCTTCCCCGCCCCTGCGTCGTCCGCGCCATCTTGTATCCGGCGGCCTTCAGCGCGAGCGGCAGCTTGGTATAGGAAAACTCGCTCGACAGGTCGTTGAAGTTGAACGCCTTGACCTGCGCGACGACCTCGGTGCTGAGCGTGATCTGGGTCGCGCTGTCCACGCTGATAACGGTCGTTCCGGTGGGCACGTTATAGCCGCCGACGAACATTCCGGGACGAATCCCCGTCGTGTCCGACATGGTGGCGATGCGCGTACCATAGGTCCTGGCGGAGAAGGTGCGCGGCCGGGTGGGGCTGACATGGTAGCGGCCATTGGGATAGCAGCAGAAGTCGTTGCCGCGCGGCATTCCATTGGCCTGTGCCCAGTCGCGCACCTTTTGCAGGTCCGCCAAGGCCGCCGCCACCGTCGGATGGTCGGTCATCAGAATGTCGTCATAGCTGCCGTTCAGATAACAGTCCCAACCCGCGTCATACATTTCGCGAAGCTGGGCGAGCGTCATCCTGTTCTGCCCGCCGATCAGGCCGGGGGCAACGTGGAAGCCGCCCTTGACGTTGCGCGCCCGCATATAGGGGAAGGCCTCGGTATATTGGGTGCGCAATATGTCGTCGAAGCCGATGACGATGGTCGGGCGCCCACCGGCCCGCGCCACCAGCGCGTCTACGCCAATGCGGGGCGCGTCGGGCACCTGCGTCGTCACGCTGTTCGCCATGCCGAATCGCCCGGCACCCGCACTTTGCAGCCCCACGATCTCGCTGGAATGGACCGAGCCCCACATCGTGCCGAAGAACAGCGGCTGCGGTGTCTGATAGAGCGGCGCCAGAAGCGGCTCCGGCGCGCGAAACTCCTGCCCGTTCCGCGACAATGTCAGGTCGAAGCCGGTGGCGGTGCCATAGATCGGGTCCCATCCCAGGTCGACGAACTGCGCGATGGTGCCGAACCGGACAGGATCGTGATAGCCGATGTCGGACTTGCGCAACCCCGGCCCGCCCAGGCGCGATCCGGTTCCCTGCATCTCCACCGCGCCGCTGCCCTGCGCCAGGGCCGAACGGTTGCCGAGCAGGGCCTCGTTGGTGGCGGTGAATCCGCCCGCCGTGTCGAAACCTTCGAGCAGCACGGGAATGTCGAGCACCACCGCCAGCGCCGCGGCCACGCTCGGCTGTCCGTTCATCGTGCCCACCGCGACCAGGCGCGTGCCGATGTCCTCCGCCGTCGCGACATAGGTGGCCCCCGACGCACCCGCGATCGCCGTGCGCGTCCGATCGGGCGTCAGCGTTTCCCGGAACCATTGAACCCCGGTCAGCCCCTGCGGCGCGGAATAGGTCTGTCCGACTGACCCATCCTTGGTCGCCAGCATATAGACCGGCGTAGCGACCGGGGTCGGCATCGGGGTGGGGGTGGGTGTCGGTTGCGGCAGCGGTTCATTCCCGCCTTCGATCACGCAGCCCGCGCACGAGAAAGCAGCCGCCCCGATTAGGAATTGGCGCCGAGTTGTCATGAATATCCCCCGTGAGCAGGTGGTCACCGCCCCCTCTCGGCGAAAGATGCACCAAATCAATACATTAAGGCAATGCTGCACCTGCGTCCCATGCCGGTTTCGATACCGCGATGGGACGGAGCACATGCCCTTTTTCGAATCTAGGGCCATGCCCCATCCGCATCCCTGATCCGGCACCTCATTCGTAACCGGAACACCAACCCGTCTGGCCTGTTGATCCCCCATCAGATCGGAAGGATGCCCCCATGCTTAAACTCGCCATCACATTCCTCGTCGTCGGGTTGATCCTCGGCGCGCTCGGCTTCGGCGGGATCGGCGGGGCGTTCGTCGGGATCGCCAAGATCCTGTTCTTCATCGCGATCGCGCTGTTCGTGATCTTCCTGGTGCTGGGCCTCGTCGCAGGCAAGTCGGTGAAGAACGCGATCGACTGATCCGCCGGTGCGCGAATTCGCGGGGCTGCTCGACGCGCTGATCTATACGCGATCGCGCAACGCCAAGCTGAAACTGGTCGCGGATTACCTCGCCGCCACGCCCGATCCCGACCGGGGTTGGGCGATGGCGGCGTTGACCGGCGATCTCGACCTGCCCGGCGTCAAGCCTGCGGTCATCCGCGCACTGATCGAGCAGCGGGTCGATCCCGTCCTTTTCCGCATGAGCCGCGACTATGTCGGCGACACGGCGGAGACGGTCGCCCTGCTCTGGCCCGCGCCCGACCGGTCGCTCGATCCCGAACCGCTGTCGGTCAGCGCGGTGGTGGAGCGGTTGCGGCACCTGTCGCGCTCCGACGCGCCCGCCGTGCTGGCCGACATGCTCGACCGGCTGACGGCGGAGGAGCGGTTCGCGCTGCTCAAGATGGCGACCGGCGGCCTGCGCATCGGCCTGTCCGCGCGGCTTGCCAAGACCGCCTTTGCCCAGCATTTCGGGCTGGATGTCGAGGCGGTGGAGGAGGTGTGGCATGGCCTGTCCCCGCCTTATGCCGAACTCTTCGCCTGGGGCGAGGGCAAGGGCGCGCAGCCGACGCCGGCCGATGTGCCGGTCTTCCGCCCCTTCATGCTCGCGCATCCGCTGGAGGATTTGCGGGTCGACCTGACCGACTATGCCGCCGAATGGAAATGGGACGGCATCCGGGTGCAGATCGTCCATGTCGCGGGGCACACCCGGCTCTATAGCCGCACCGGCGATGACGTGACCCACGCCTTTCCCGATGTCGCCATCGCCTTCGATGCGGTGGGGGCGGTGGATGGCGAGTTGCTGGTCAAGGGCGAGCATCAGGGCGGCACGCTGGAGGATGGCGGGGGTGCCGCCAGCTTCAACGCGCTCCAGCAAAGGCTGGGGCGCAAGACGGTGTCGGCGAAGATGCTGGCCGATTATCCCGCCTTCGTCCGGCTCTACGACATTCTTGTCGACGGGACGGAGGATGTCCGCGCCCTCCCCTGGACCGAGCGACGCCAGCGGCTGGAGGCGTTCTCGGCCAGGCTCGACCCCGATCGGTTCGACATCAGCGCGGTGATCGAGGCGGAGGACTTCACCGCCTTGGAGGCCCTGCGGGCGACGGCACGGGATGCCGCGATCGAGGGGGTGATGCTCAAGCGGCGCGATTCGCCCTATAGCGGCGGGCGGCGCGTCGGCCTGTGGTACAAATGGAAGCGCGATCCGCTGACCGCCGATTGCGTGATGATGTACGCCCAGCGCGGCAATGGTCGGCGTTCGAGCTATTATAGCGACTATACCTTCGGCTGCTGGACCGAGGAGGGCGAGTTGCTGCCGGTCGGCAAGGCCTATTCGGGGATCACCGACGAGGAATTGCGCCAGTTGGATCGGTTTGTCCGCGCGCACACCGTCCATCGCTTCGGCCCGGTGCGCGAGGTGGAAAAGACCCTGGTGCTGGAGATCGCGTTCGACTCGATCCACGAATCGAAGCGGCACAAATCGGGGGTCGCGATGCGCTTTCCCCGGATCGCGCGCATCCGCACCGACAAGCCCGCCGCCGAGGCGGATCGGGTGGAGACGCTGAAGCGACTGGTGACGTGAACATCCTCCCCGGCGCGGGGAGAGGGATTGCCATCAGGGACGCTATGAGGAAGCCCCCCTCCGTCAGGCCTTCGGCCTGCCACCTCCCCATGGGGAGGATTGGTCAGTCGCCGACGCGCTCGATATCCGCGCCGACCGCCGACAGCTTTTCCTCCAAGCGCTCGTAGCCGCGATCCAGGTGATAGACGCGACTGACCGAGGTCTCACCCTCGGCGGCCAGGCCCGCCAGGATCAGGCTCATCGAGGCCCGCAGGTCGGTCGCCATCACCGGCGCGCCGGTCAGCCGCTCGACGCCCTTCACCATCGCGGTGCGGCCATGGACCTGAATATCCGCGCCCATCCGCGCCAGTTCGGGCACGTGCATGTACCGATTCTCGAAGATCGTCTCGGTCAGGGTGCTGGTCCCCTGCGCCATGCACAGCATCGCCATGAACTGCGCCTGCATGTCGGTGGCGAAGCCCGGATAGGGCGCGGTCGACAGGGTCAGCGGCTGGAGCGGGCCATCGGCCTTCACCCGGATCGCATCGCGGCCTTCCTCGACCGTCACGCCCGCTTCGGCTAGCGCGGACAGCGTGGCGCGCATATCCTCGGCACAGGCACCCACCAGTTCCAGATCGCCGCCGGTGATCGCGGCGGCACAGGCGTAGGAGCCCGCCTCGATCCGGTCGGGCATCACCGAATAGGTCGCGCCGTGCAGCCGTTCGACACCCTCGATGGTCAGCGTCTCGGTGCCGACCCCGTCGATCCGCGCGCCCATGGCGATCAGCAACCGGCACAGATCCACGATCTCGGGCTCGCGCGCCGCATTGCCCAATACCGACGTGCCCTTGGCGGTGACGGCGGCCATCAGCGCGTTTTCGGTCGCGCCGACCGACACGACGGGGAAGGTATAGCGCCCACCCGGCAGCCGCCCGCCCGGCGCACTCGCCTTGACGTAACCGGCGGTCAGTTCGATCTCCGCGCCCAGCGCCTCCAGCGCCTTCAGGTGCAGGTCGATCGGACGGTTGCCGATCGCGCAGCCGCCGGGCAGCGACACCCGTGCCTCGCCCATCCGCGCCAGGATCGGGCCGAGCACCAGGATCGACGCGCGCATCTTGCGCACGATGTCATAGGGCGCCTCGGTCGAGAAAAGCTGGCCCGCGCGGATCGTCATGACCCGGCCGAAATCCTCCGGACGCGTCCCCTCGATCCGCGTCGAGGCGCCGATCTGGTTGAGCAGATGGCCGAACCCGTCGACATCGGCCAGACGCGGCAGGTTGCGCAGCGTGACCGGCTCGTCGGTCAGGATCGCGCAGGGCATCAGGGTGAGCGCGGCGTTCTTCGCGCCCGAGATCTTCAGGCGACCCGACAGCCGGTTGCCGCCGCGAATGAGGATACGGTCCATAGATTCCGCTCCCTAGCGGACCCGCGCGCCACCGCCAAGGGTCGGACATCGCCGAATCGCATGCGAATCGTCACGCCAGTGCAGGATTGTTGCCGATTGTTACGCGGTCAAAGCACTGGTTGATCGATATTAATGCAGGTTCATATCCTCCGTGGCTAAGGCACCTTTCCCAGTCGGGGGATGGAGTGTCAGTGTCAAATTTCGGCCTTGCTGATCGCCTGAACAAATGGGTCGACCTGACCCCGGCCGAGCGCGACGCGCTGTCGCGGATGGAAGACAAGCCACGATCGATACGGCGCGGCCTGGTCCTGATGAACGAGCGGTCCCGTACCGAGGAATTGTCCATCGTGCTGCAGGGCATGTTGATGTGCTATGTCCTGCTCGACGACGGCAGCCGCCAGATCGTACGCTTCCTGTTTCCGGGCGACCTCTTCGCCATGTCCACCCTGGTCTATGGCCGGTCGCCTGATACGATCGTCGCGGTGTCGAACGCGGTGGTGTGTTCCTTCGACCGGTCGCACATGACCCGGCTGGCGACCGATCACCCCCGCCTGTTCAGCCTGATCCTGGTGCTCAACCAGATCGAACGGGTCGTCACCACCGATCGGCTGGCCGGGCTGGGCCGCACCGCGGCCCGCGCGCGGGTGGCGACGCTGCTGCTGTCGCTACGCGGCCAGATGCGTCAGGCGGGGATGACGGTCGGCACATCCTTCACGCCGGGGGCTGACCCAGGAGGAGATGGGCGACGCGATCGGATTGACCGCCGTGCATGTGAACCGGATGCTCCGCCTGCTGGAGGATGAAGGCCTCATCAAGCGCGAGGGCGGCCGGGTGTTCCTGCTGGACGAAGAGCGGCTGGTGCAGGAGTCGGGCTATATCGACCGCTTCGCCGGGCTGGACCTCAGCTGGTTGCCGCCCGCGCGCTGATCCTCCCCGATACGAGGAGGAACGGCGCGCTTCACGCCTTTTCCAGCGTACACTGCAAAGGGTGCTGGTTGGCGCGGGCGAAGTCGATGACCTGCGCCACCTTGGTCTCGGCGACTTCGTAGGAGAAGACGCCGCACACCCCCACGCCGCGCTGATGGACGTGCAGCATCACGCGGGTCGCGTCGTCCATGCTCATCCGGAAAAAGCGCTGGAGGCACAGCACGACGAATTCCATCGGCGTGTAGTCGTCGTTGAGCATCAGGACGCGGTACGGCGTCGGCTGCTTGGTGCGCGTCCGGGTGCGAGTCGCGACGCCCAGACCGTTGCCGTCGTCATCCCCATGGTCGGGGCCCTGGCCGGGCCCACGCCCCGGCCCATTGCCGGTCATTCCCAGAGGATGGGTGAGAAGGTCGCTGTTCAGGGCCATGATGGTGTAAAATATGGCATGGCGGGGGGTGGGCACAAGTCCCCCAGGATAGGACCATCGCAGAAATCGCCATGCCCGGCCCCCAATTCCCCGCTCAATGGAAATCCCGCGAACGGGGCAGCAGCCGGACGTCGCGCGGATGCACGCCGCGCTGGGCGGGGGCTCCGCGCGGATCGTGCGAGCGGGTCGGCGCGGGGGGAACATCCTCCAGCCGGGCCAGCATCGCGCTGCGATCCTCGACCCCGGCGGTCATCACATGCACCACCCCCTCTTCGCTGCGCTGGACGACGCCGTGGATCAGCATCAGCCGCGACGCCATCACCGCCCGCCGGTTCGCCTCGAAATCGCGGGCCCAGAGCAGCGCGTTGACGATCCCCGTCTCGTCCTCGATCGTGACGAAGATCGCATTGCCCTTGCCCGGCCTCTGGCGGACCAGCACCACCCCCGCCACCTTCACCCGCCGCCCGTCGCGCAAATTCCCGATATCGGCGGCGGACAGCACCCCCTCCGCCGCCAGTTCGCTGCGCAGGAAGGCCATGGGATGGCCCTTCAGCGACAGGCGGGTGACACGGTAATCCGCCGTCACCTGCTCCGATGGTGACATGGGCGGCAGGGTCACGGGCGGCTCGGCAGCCATTTCAGGGGCCTCCATCGCGGCGAACAAAGGCAGTTGCGCCGACTTCATCCGCCGCGCCTCCCACTGCCCCTCGCGCCGCCCGCGCCCCAGCGAGCGATAGGCATCCGCCTGTGCCAACAGATCGAGCGCGCGGCGGGGGAGACGCCCCCGGATCGCGACCGACTCGATCGTCTCATAGGGCGCGTGGGTGGCGATCGCCTCGCCCCAGCCTTCCCGAAACCCGTCGACCTGCCGAAAACCCAGTCGCAGCGCGAGCGCGCCGTCCTCCCGCCGCTCCAGCCGATTGTCCCAACCGCTGAAATTCACATCGACCGGCCGCACATCGACCCGGCCATTCTCACGCGCGTTGCGGACCAGTTGGGCGGGGGCGTAGAAGCCCATGGGCTGCGCATTCAGCAGCGCGCAGGTGAAAATCGCGGGCTGATGGCATTTCAGCCAGGCCGAGACATAGACCAGCCGCGCGAAGGACAGCGCATGGCTTTCGGGAAAACCGTATGACCCGAACCCCTCGATCTGCTTGAAACAGCGTTCGGCGAAATCGGGTTCATAGCCCCGCCTGACCATGCCGCCGACCATCTTCTCGCGCAGATTCTGGATGGTGCCGACATTGCGGAACGTCGCCATGGCACGGCGGAGCTGGTTGGCTTCGTCGGGCGTGAATCCGGCCGCCGTGATGGCCAGCTTCATCGCCTGTTCCTGGAACAAGGGCACGCCATAGGTCTTGTGGAGCAACTGGTACAACTCGTCCGCCGGGCCATGTTTGGGAGACGGAAAGCTGACCGCCTCCTTCTTCGCCCGGCGGCGGAGATAGGGGTGGACCATGTCGCCCTCGATCGGCCCCGGCCGGACGATCGCCACCTGCACGACCAGATCGTAGAACTCGCGCGGCTTCAGCCGGGGCAGCATGTTGATCTGCGCACGGCTTTCCACCTGGAACACACCGATGCTGTCGCCCTTTTGCAGCATCCGGTAAACGCGGTCGTCCTCGTCCTGCGCCAGATCGTCGAGGGTCGGGCGCGCGAAGCCGTTCGCGTCCATCAGGTCGAACGCCTTGCGGATGCAGGTCAGCATACCCAGCGCAAGGATATCGACCTTCATGATCTTCAGTTCGTCGATATCGTCCTTGTCCCATTCGATGAAGGTCCGCCCCTCCATCGCGCCGTTATGGATCGGCACCGTCTCGTCGAGCCGCCCCTGGGTCAGCACGAAGCCGCCGACATGCTGCGACACAATGGCGCGGCGCGCCCAGCAGCCGGTCGACCAGGGTGCGGAGCCGGGCGATCTCCGGGTTATCGGGGGAAAAGCCGGTTTCGTGGAAACGCTTCTCCTCGAACTGCTTGGAAAAGCTGCCCCAGACGGTGCTGGTCAGCCTTTGCGTCACATCCTCGCTCAGCCCCAGCGCGCGCCCGACCTCGCGCACCGTGCTGCGCGGGCGGTAATGGATGACGGTCGCGGCGATGGCGGCGCGGTGGCGGCCATAGCGGTTGTAGATATACTGGATCACCTCCTCGCGCCGCTCATGCTCGAAATCGATGTCGATATCGGGCGGCTCTCCCCGTTCCGCCGAGACGAAGCGGGAGAAGAGCAGGTCGTAACGGGTCGGATCGACCGAGGTGACGTGCAATATCCAGCATACCGCCGAATTGGCCGCCGACCCCCGCCCCTGGCAGAGAATGGGCGGATCCAGGCTGCGTGCGTATCGCACCACGTCGTGCACGGTCAGGAAATAATGGGCGTATCCGCATTGGCGGATCAGCGCGAGTTCCTTGTCCAGCAGGGTCCGTAATTGGGCCGGAACGCCATCCGGATAGCGCACCGCCGCTTCCCGCCGGACCAGTTCCTCCAGCCAGTCCTGCGCCTCCCAACCCTCGGGCACCGGCTCATGGGGATATTCGTAGGACAGATGCTCCAGACGGAATTCAATCCGGTCGAGTATCGCGATGCTCTGCGCCACCGCCTCCGGTCGATCGGCGAACAGCCGCACCATCTCGGCGGCGGGCTTCAGATGCCGCTCCGCATTCGCCGCCAGCCGCCGTCCGGCACTGCGGATGGTCAGTCCTTCGCGGATACAGGTCAGTATATCCTGTACCGGTCGGTCGGCGGGCGTGGCGAACAGCGCGTCGGTGGTCGCCAGCAGCGGCACACCCCGCCCCTCCGCCAGCGCCGCCCAGGCCGCCAGCCGCCGCCGGTCCGCGCCCGATCGCGGCATGGTGACGCCCAGCCAGACCCGCCCCGGCGCCACCGCCGCCAACCGGTCGAGCGTCGCCGCCAGCCCCGGATCGGCACGGCGCGGGGGCAGCATCGCTTCCGGCATCGGCTCGAAGGGGCGAGCGGAGGATTGGGGTAGCGCGATCAGCAGCAGATTCTCGGCATGGCGGGCCAGATCGCCCAGCCCCAGGATGCAGCCGCCCTTTTTCGCCCGCTTGTTACCCAGTGTGAGCAACCGGGTCAGCCGCCCCCACCCGCGACGATCGATCGGATAGGCGACGATGTCCGGCGTGCCGTCGGCAAAGACCAGCCGTGCGCCGACGACGAGTTCGAAGGACGGCATTCGCTCGCCCAGTTCCTCGCGGATTTCCCGCAAGGCCCGATGCGCACGGACCACCCCCGCCACGGTGTTGCGGTCGGCGATGCCCAAGCCGTCCAGCCCCAGGA
This sequence comes from Sphingomonas sp. SORGH_AS_0879, assembly GCF_030819175.1. Taxonomy (NCBI): domain Bacteria; kingdom Pseudomonadati; phylum Pseudomonadota; class Alphaproteobacteria; order Sphingomonadales; family Sphingomonadaceae; genus Sphingomonas; species Sphingomonas sp. SORGH_AS_0879. Next base: position 245,068 of record NZ_JAUTBJ010000002.1, on the reverse strand, counting down.
CAATGGCGCGCTTGACCATGTCCTCCGCCGGACTCGCACCGTCCAGGAAGGAGTAATGCGTGGCCGCGACCAGTTCGGCGAAGCGGGGTTGGGCAGACACTTAACCCCTTCCTCCCCTGTAAGGATTCCTCTGCGAAAGTCGGGACGCCCCCCATGAACATCGACCACCCCGGCGGAGGCCGGGGTCCAGTTTGCAAGCGATGAGAGGCATTTACAATCGTCCCGCAACTGGGTCCCGGCCTTCGCCGGGATGGTGCTGGCGGGAGTTTTGCAGAGGAATCCTGTAAGGGGAGGAGGACCATGCGCAGCATGGTGGAGGGGTGTCCCCGCCAGCGAGGATCGGGAACCCCGCGACCGGGGACACCCCTCCGTCAGGGCTTCGCCCTGCCACCTCCCCTTGCAGGGGAGGAATTTTGGCGCTGTTCACGCGAACAGGCCGTGGACATACCAGCGGGGCCGCTCGGTCTCGCTGTAGAGGCCATGGCGGAAGATCCAGAAGCGCCGCCCGCGCACATCCTCGACCCGGTAATAGTCGCGCGTGGGCGGCGTCATGTCCGCCCGCCGCCACCATTCGCCCGTGATCCGCTCGGGCCCTTCGGCGCGCGCCACGTCATGCAGTTTCCGCCGCCAGCGAAAGCGCGCAGGCGGTCCGTCGGGCGTCTCGGCGGCGAGCGACTCGATCGGCTGGGGCGGGTCGAACAGGTGGATGGGCCGCAGCGGCGGCTCGCCCGGTTCGGGTCGGGACCATTCGGCGCAGGGCGCATCCTGCGTCGCGGGCAGCAGCAACTCGGCCTGTTCGGGAATATGGCTGTCGCGCGGATGGATTCGCCGCACCCTCTCGCGCCCCAGCCGGGTGCCCAGCCGGTCGATCAGCGCCGCCACCGCCTCCGACTTGGCCTCTCCCCCCTCCAGCCGCAACTGGACCGCGTCCAGCTTCTCGGCCAGCCCGACGTCCAATCGGATCAGGTCGTATCCGAAACCGGGGTCGAGCGGATCGGTCAGCGCCTCGATCCGCTCGCGGAACAGCCGCAGCAGCACCGTCGGATCCCGGGTCGGCTGCCCCGTCTCGACGCGCAGGCCCTGCACCTCGCCATCCGCACGGAACAGCCGCGCGTCCCAGCGCCGCCCACCCTCATGCCGCTCCTCCAGCGCGCGTGCCGCCTCCCCCGCCAGGTCCTCCAGCACCGCCAGCATATGCTCGGTCCTGGCCACCGGCTCGGCAAAGCGGCGCTCCACCCCGATCGGGGCGGCCACCACGCGCGGGGTCAGCGGGCTCTCCTCCTCGCCGGTCAGTCGCCGCAGCGCCGTTGCCGCCTCGCGCCCGAAACGCGCCGCGATCGCCGCCATCGGTCGCGCCAGCACGTCGCCGACCGACTTCAACCCCGCCGCGACCAGCGCCGCCGTCGCATCCGCGTCCAGTTCCAGCGCGGCCACGGACAGGCGGCGGATCGCCCCCATCTCGTCCGGAGCCGGGGCACCCGCATGACGCGCCAGCGCCCGCGCCGCCTCGGGGGTGTCGCCATAAGCCAGCCGCACGGTGATCCCGCGCCTGGCCATCCGCGTCTCGATATCCTCGGCCAGCCCGCGCTCGCCGCCGAACAGGTGATCCGCCCCCGCGCTGTCCAGCACCAGTCCCTGTGGCGGGTCGAGCGCCACCGCCGGGCTGTAACGCCGTGCCCCCTCCGCCAGCCGCTCCAGCCAGTCGGCATCGGCGGCGGGATCGTGCGGGAACACCTCGATCTCCGGCACCCGCGCCCGCGCATCGGCGAGCGTCAGCCCGACCGACAGCCCCGCCGCCACCGCCTCCTTATCCAGCGCGGCGATCCGAATCGCGCCGCCGACCGATTCGGCAAAGGCGATCGGCGCGTCATCGCGCGCGACGAACAGATGCGGGCGGCGGGCCCGCAGCCGCTCGATCGGCAACCAGGGGAAGACGAGCGCCAGATAGCGGCGCGGGATCGAAGCTTTGCGTGTCACGGTTCCACTCCACGCGCCAACGGGCACCGGCGGGCCCTCCCCGTCGACGCAGCAATTCCAGGTCATAGGCGGGGGCGCCCGGCGCATCGGCGGCCAGCGCGCGCGACGGGGCGGGCGCGACCGCCCAGCGGGTCGCGGCGGCACTCGGCACCGCCTGACCGCCGACACGCAGCAGGATCATCAGCACGCCCGAGGCTTCGGCCGACAGCATCAACCGGCGCGAAGCGGTGAGGTCATAGCCCCGCATCGCCCCCCAGCCCTCCGCGATCACCGTGCCCAGCCCCGGACAGCGCGCGCCATCCGCCGCCGCGCGCAGCAAGGCGGCATCGTCGGCGACCACCACCACGACCAGATCGGCGGGGTCCAGCCCCATCGCGACCAGCCCCGGCCCATGGAGTCGCCCACCTTCCCTCTCGGCGGATTCGGTGCGCAGCCACAGCAACGGTCGCGCCGCCGCCGCCAGCACGCACCCCATGGCAAAGCCCGCGCCGCTGGCCGCATCCTCCTGGGAAAGTGTATGAATCTCATGAAGTTGTGCCCGCGCCAGACTGGACAGACCATCCTCCGCCATCCCCTCCACCCCGCGCGCCGCCTCGCTCGCCAAAGCGGCGGCGCGGCGCAGTCGGTCGATCAGGGCGAAGGGCTCCTCCATATTTGTTCTTGTAATGTTCTCAACGAGAAGCCGCCAGTCGGAAAAATTCTAAAAAAAGGGCTTGCCGGTTCGAAAACCCACATCTATTAGCGCGCCTCACCCCAGCCGGTTCGCCGGTTCGGAACGCCAGAGCGGGCGTAGCTCAGGGGTAGAGCACAACCTTGCCAAGGTTGGGGTCGAGGGTTCGAATCCCTTCGCCCGCTCCAGCGGTTCTTACAGGAACCGCCTTCGTCGCAAAGCGGCGCTTCCCAAAATCAGATGCAGCGATCTTGTTCGCGCGATCTGTCATCGAAAAGTTCGACGCCTTTTTCGGGATGATCGCGATAGTAGCGCAATCGCGATTCGAGCGTCCCGACGTGAATTTCGAGCTGATGTCCGTCAGGATCGAGGAAATAGGTCGAAGCCCCCTCGCTCGCATTGTCCTTCCAGATCGGGCATGTCGCCAACAGGCGGGTCCTCAGCGCGGCATAATTATCCGCTGGAACCGCAAAAGCGACATGGGTGTAGTCAGGCCGCGGTGACGGGTGCGCCTGTACGTCATGGGACAGGCAAAGCCAGAGCGAACCGGCCTCCAGATAGGCCCCATCCCTCCACCGCGCGCGCAGGTCACATCCCAGAACGTCGCGGTAAAAGGTCACTGCCCGGTCCAGATCGGAAACGGCAAGCGTGATGTGGTTCAACCCGGTGATACCTGTCGTCATCCGCCCTCTCCCGACCGCTATCCGACGACCATGCTACCAGTGCGAAGCCTCGTTCCGAACTGTCGATGGTCGCAAATCCATCTGTCCGGCTTTATCCTGCCCTCATGAATATCCGCCCCGCCCTCCCCGTCGACGCCTCCGCCATCGCCGCGATCATTCTACCGGTGATCCGCGCAGGGGAGACCTATGCGCTCGACCGCGACATGACCGGGGAGGCCGCGCTCGCCTATTGGTTCGGTGCGGACAAGACGGTCTTCGTGGCGGAGGAGGACGGCGCGATCCTCGGCACCTATTATATCCGCGCCAATCAGGCGGGCGGCGGGGATCATGTCGCCAATGCGGGATATATGACCGCCGCCGTCGCACGGGGGAAAGGCGTCGCACGGGCGATGGCGCTGCATTCCTTCGACGAAGCCCGCGCGCGGGGGTTCTCCGCGATGCAGTTCAATTTCGTGGTGAGCAGCAACGCCGCCGCCGTGCATCTGTGGACGGCGCTGGGCTTCACAACGGTCGGGCGGGTGCCGGGGGCGTTCCGACACCCGGCGCTGGGGCCGGTCGATGCGCTGGTGATGCACCGACCGCTCTGACGGCTTACCCTTCTCGCGCGACCTGGAAGCCCGCGAAGGACTGGCTGACCGGCATCAACTCCAGCCGGTTGATGTTGAGATGCGGCGGCAGTTCCGCCACCCAGAGCAGCGTCGCGGCGATATCCTCCCCCGTCATCGGGTTCGATCCCGCATAGAGCGCGTCCGACGCCGCCCGGTCGCCGCCGGTGCGGATGGTGGTGAACTCGGTCTCGACCATGCCCGGCTCGATCGAGGTGACGCGCACCCCCTTGCCATGCAGGTCGGCGCGCAGGTTCAGCGAGAATTGCTTCACGAACGCCTTGGTCCCGCCATAGACGTTGCCGCCGGTATAGGGGTAGTTCGCCGCCACCGAGGACAGGTTGATGATCCCCCCGCGCCGCTCGATCAGGCGGGGCAGCAAGCGGTGGGTAATGGTGATGAGGCCATCGATATTGGTCGCGATCATCGTCCGCCATTGGGCCAGATCGCTGTCCTGGGCGGGCTTGGTGCCGAGCGCGAGCCCGGCATTGTTGATCAGCAGGTCGATCCCGGCGAATTCGGGCGGCAATCCCGCCAGCGCCGCGTCCAGCGCATCCTCGTCGGTGATGTCGAAGGCGAGCGGATGAAAGGCCCCGCCCAACTCGCCCGCCAGCGCCTCCAGCCGGTCGGCGCGGCGGCCGGTCCCGATCACCCGCCATCCGCTGGCGACGAAGGCGCGCGCCGTCGCCGCACCGATTCCGGCGGTCGCACCGGTGACGAGGACTGTTCTGGTCATTCTGGCATATCCCTCTTGAACTGGCCCGATGCTGCTATCCGGCGCGGTCCTTGCTGCAAAGTGCTCCGATGCAAAAGCCGCCGCCATGGCGCGATGTTCCGCCGGTTGCAGGGCGGCAGAGCCCCTCCCACATAAGCGAGGCGTTCGCGGCCCGGCCGCATCATCCAGGACCCTGCATGTCCCGTCCGATCCGTATCGACTTCGTCTCCGACGTCTCCTGCCCCTGGTGCGTCATCGGCCTGCGCGGGCTGGAAACCGCGCTCGACCGGATGGGCGACACGGTGGAGGCGGACATCCATTTCCAGCCCTTCGAACTGAACCCGGCGATGGTCCCGGAGGGCGAGAATATCGTCGAGCATATCGGCCGCAAATATGGCGCCACGCCCGAACAGTCCGCCGCCACCCGCGCGACGATCCGCGAGCGAGCGGCCTCGGTCGGCTTCACCATGGCGATGGGCGATACGTCGCGCATCTATAACAGTTTCGACGCGCATCGGCTGCTCCACTGGGCCGGGATCGAGGGGCGACAGGCGGAACTGAAGCATGCGCTGTTCGACAGCTATTTCACGCGCGGCGAGAATATCGCGGATCACGACGTGCTGGTCGCCGCCGTGACCCGCGCCGGGCTGGACGAGGGCGAGGCCCGCGCGATCCTGTCCTCCGACCGCTATGCCGCCGAGGTCCGCGAGGCCGAGCGGCTGTGGCAGGGGCGCGGCATCCAATCGGTGCCCGCCATCGTTATCGACAATCGTTACCTGATCTCGGGTGGGCAACCGCCCGAAGCGTTCGAACAGGCGCTGCGCCAGATCGCCGCCCAAGCCTGAGCCGGAAAGGAAGTCCCATGGCCGACACCCGCTATGCCAAGACCGAGGAAGCCCTCGCGAAGCTGACGCCCGAACAATATTATGTGACCCAGCAGAGCGGCACCGAGCGCCCCGGCACCGGCGAATATCTCCACACGCGCGAGCCGGGCCTGTATGTCGACATCGTCTCGGGCGAGCCGCTCTTCGCCTCCGCCGACAAGTTCGATTCGCATTGCGGCTGGCCCAGCTTCACGCGGCCGATCGAGCCCGCGCATGTCAACGAATTGCGCGACACGACGCACGGCATGGTCCGCACCGAAGTCCGCTCGGCGCATGGCGACAGCCATCTGGGCCATGTCTTTCCCGACGGCCCGCGCGATCGCGGCGGCCTGCGCTACTGCATCAACTCCGCCTCGCTTCGCTTCGTGCCGCTGGGGGAGATGGAGGCGGAGGGATATGGCGATTATATCGACCAGGTTCGCGCGGCGGAGCAGGGATGACCTATTCCTCCCCGGTACGGGGAGGTGGCAGGCCGCAGGCCTGACGGAGGGGGCTTCCCCATAGGACGGCCTGTGTGGCGATCCCCCTCCACCAGCTTCGCTGGTCGCCCTCCCCATGCCGGGGAGGATTGACGTTTACGGCACCTTTTGCCCTTCCGATCGTTTGCCGTCCGCAACGAAAAGCGACGGGTAAAAGGGGGTTAAGGCGATGGCGATGATCTGGGGCTGGGCACCACTGCTGCTCGCCGCACCCCTGTCGCCGCAGCAGACCACCGATCCCGTCCCCACCGCCGCCCGCGTCACGCCCGATGCCGCCGCCGGCGATACGCAGCGCACCCCCGCCCGCCGCCGCGCCGTCCGCCCGTCCGACAGCGCGCCCTCGGCGATCACCGCCGACACCCGGCGGACGCCGCCGCCCGGGATCATCGGCGACTGGCACAAGATCCGCACGCGGCTGAACGAGCGCGGGATCACCGTCACCGCCCGCTATGCCTCGGAAAGTGCCGCCAACCTCACCGGCGGGCGCAAGACGTTGTTGCGCGAGACGGGGCAGTTCGACGCGGGCGCGCTGTTCGATCTGGAGAAGGTCTTCGGGCTGAAGGGCGGCGCGTTCCAGGCCACCCTCACCTATCGCCGGGGCCGCAACCTCAGCGACGACGCCGCGCTCGGCACGCTGCAACAGGTGCAGGAGGTCTATGGTCGCGGCCAGACGCTGCGCCTGACCCAATTCTGGTACGAGCAGCGGCTGGGCGAGCGGTTCGAACTGAAACTGGGCCGCACCAATCCGGGCGAGGATTTCGCCATCTTCTCCTGCCACTTCATGAACTTGAGCTTTTGCGGGGCACAGCCGGGCAATCTGGTCGGCGACTATTGGCAGAACTGGCCGGTCAGCCAATGGGGCGCGCGGCTGCGCTACGAACCGCACGACGACCTGTATGTCCAGGGCGCGGTCTATGAGATCAATCCGCGCAACTTGGATACCGACTTCTTCATCGGCCATTTCAAGGGTGCGACCGGCGTGCTGATCCCCGCAGAGATCGGCTGGATCCGCAATGCCAGTGCCGGCAAGATCGGGTCGTACAAGCTGGGCGGCTGGGTCGCGACGGCGGATGCGGCGGACGTCTTCCTCGACATCAACCGCCGCCCCATCGCGATCACCGGCCTGGCGCCGCTGGAGCGGACCAGCCGCTATGGCGTGTACGTCAATATCCAGCAGCAACTGACCGGCGAAACCAAGGACGGCAAGGCGGAGAACGGGCTGAGCGTCTTCCTCAACGCGACCCAGGCCGATCGCGCGACCAGCGTCACCGATAACCAGATCGCCGCCGGACTATTCTACAAGGGGCTGGTTCCCGCCGTGCCGGGCGACGTGCTGGGCATCGGCGTGGCGCGGACCCATGTGAACGGCCGCGTGGCGGATGGTCAGAGGCTCGATCCCACCCGCCCGGCGGTACAGGGGTCGGAATATGCGGCGGAGGTCTATTACAGTATCCACCCCGCCCAATGGCTGGAGATGCGCCCCAACCTCCAGTTCGTCCATCACCCCGGCGGCTATTCGCAAGCCGACGACGCCACCATATTGGGGATGAAGGCCGCCTTCACCCTGTAGCGCCCGCGATTCACGACCCGTTCAATAGACCCGACGCATGACGGACGGGCCAAAGGAGTTTGATATGATCCGTTCGATTGTGGCGTCCGCCCTGTTGGCGCCGACCGCCATGGCGATGGTCGCCGCCCCCCTCCCCGCGCTGGCCCAGGCCGGAGGCGACCTGGCGGCGGTGCAGCGTCACCTGCAATCCGTCCAGACGATGACCGCCGATTTCACCCAGACCGACCGGGCGGGCAAGGTGCTGACCGGCACGCTGACCATGAAGAAGCCGGGCAAGATCCGCTTCCAATATGAAAAGGGCGTGCCGCTGCTGATCGTCGCGGATGGCGGCAGCCTGTGGTTCCTCGATTATTCGGTCGGACAGAAGCAGCGCTGGCCGATCAAGAACTCGCCGCTGGGCGTGCTGCTCGATCCCAGCCGCGATATCGGCCGCTATGCCAAGGTGGTGCCCAGCGCCGATTCACGGCTGGTCTCGGTCGAGGCGAACGATCCCAAGCATCCCGAATATGGCAAGATCACCCTGGTCTTCGCCCGCGATCCCGCCGCGCCGGGCGGGCTGATGATGCAGGGCTGGGTCGCGCTGGACAGCCAGAACAGCCGGACCACCATTCGTCTGTCCAATCAGCGATTCGGGGTGCCGGTGGACGACAAAGCGTTCCGATTCAACGATCCCCGGAGGGGGCCGACGCGAAACTGAACGCCGGCGGGCCATTTCATTCATCCGAGCGACAGGTTCGCTGCCCTATCAGGGGGTTGCGGTTGAGGGGCCTTCGAGATTCCCCCCTGTTGCTCGGACGAGCCCCCTCTCCCCGCCTGCGTGACGAACGCTAGGTCGGCCCTCGTTCCATGCCCCCGGAGCGGGGGCCTTTCCGTTTTCCCCTCATTCCTCCCCTTGCAGGATTCCTCTGCGAAACGTCTGGCAATGAGGATGGTTGAGTGATTCACTGTGCGGGCAGGAGGGCATGGTGATGGTCGAGCAGCGATCGCTGGTGGAAGCGTTGATGGATCCGCGCTTGGGATCGAATGCGAAGCTGTCGGGGATCGAGCGGCTGATCGACTGGAGCCGGCTGGAGCCGCTGGTGTCGCCGCTGCGGCAGGGTCGGACGGGTCGACCGCCCTATGCGCCGCTGGCGATGGTCAAGGCGCTGTATCTGCAGGCGTTGTATGATCTGTCGGACCCCGGGCTGGAGGAGGCGCTGCTCGACCGGCTGTCGTTCCGGCGGTTCTGCGGCTTTGCGCTGGATGGCGGCACGCCGGACGAGACGACGCTGTGCCGGTTTCGCGCGGCGGCGGCGGCGGGGGACGTGCTGGAGCGCTGCTTTGCCGAGATCAACCGGCAGCTGGATGCGCAGGGGCTGGTGCTGCGGCGGGGGACGATCCTTGATGCCTCGGTGGTCAAGGCGACCCGCAAGCCCCCGCGCGGGGACTGGATCGCGCCGGGTGATCCGCACCCCCAGGAGCCGGGTGCCGACTGGACGCGCAAGGACGGCAAGCCGGTGTTCGGCTACCGCTTCCATATCGGCATGGACGAGGGCTCGGGCCTGATCCGCAAGCTGGCCTTCACCTCGGCCAGGGTCCAGGATGTCGAACGGGCCGACGCGCTGGTCTGCGGCGACGAAGGCGCGGTCTATGCCGACCGGGCCTATGAGGGCCAGGCGCGTCGCAAGGCCCTGAAGGCGGCCGGGATCAAGGATCGCATCATGCATCGCCGGCACCGCTACATGCCAAAGCTGCCGCGCTGGCAGGCCCGGCGCAACCACCTCATCGCCAGACGGCGCGCCCCTGTCGAGGCGGTCTTCAGCGCCATGAAGCGCCTCTACGGCAAGGCGCGCACCAGATGCCTGTCGATCGAGCGGAACGCCGCAGACTTCCTCGCCTTTGCCACCATCTACAATCTCAGACGCGCCGCCATCCTTGCCGCTGGCTGAGCCGGAGCGATCCTGCCCCTCCAAACCGGCCAGCCAAAGCTGACCAAGGCCCGTACCGGATCCCTGCAGCGAAAGCCTCGCCCAGATCCTCTGTCACAAATGAGCCGTTTCGCAGAGGAATCCTGCAAGGGGAGGTGGCAGCGCGTAGCGCTGACGGAGGGGTATCGCCGCCGGTCAGGCGACCCTCACTCGCAACCGGGGACACCCCTCCACCATGCTGCGCATGGTCCCCCCCTTCCAGGGGCGGAATAGGATGGTGGCCGCCCAATCTTGTCTCGCCCCCGGCCCACCGCTACATCGGCAGCCGTGAAAATCGCCTCCTGGAACATCAACTCGGTGCGTTTCCGCGCCGCCATCGTCGAGCAATTCCTGACGGAAGCCGCGCCCGACATATTGTGCCTTCAGGAGACGAAGGTCGTCGATGACGACTTCCCCTTCGATCTGTTCCGGTCGCTGGGTTACGACCACATCATCATCCATGGCCAGCGGATGCATCACGGCGTCGCCATCGCATCCCGTGTCCCCATCACCGAAGACGACCGTCTGGACTGGCAGGCCAATGCCGAGGCGCGGCATGTCGGCATCCGCCTGCCGAACGGCGTGCGGCTGGAGAATGTCTATATTCCGGCGGGCGGCGACGTGCCCGATCGCGCGGTGAATCCGAAGTTCGGCCAGAAGCTGGATTTCCTCGGCCGGATGATCGACTGGTCGGGCAAGCTCGACTGCCCGACGATCCTGACCGGCGACTTCAACATCGCGCCGCTCGAATCGGACGTGTGGAGCCACAAGCAACTGCTCGACGTGGTCAGCCATACGCCCATCGAGGTGGAAACACTGGCGAAGCTTCAGGCATCGAACGACTGGGTCGATCTGGGCCGCCACTTCATCCCCGCGCCCGAGCGGCTTTATACCTGGTGGAGCTACCGCGCGAAGGACTGGGCGGCGTCGGATCGCGGGCGGCGGCTGGACCATATGTGGGCGACGCGGGACGTAGCCGAAAAGGCCGTGTCGCATCGGGTGTTCGAGGGGTGCCGGAGTTGGCTCAAGCCCTCCGACCATATCCCGATCATGACGGAATTCGATTTTTGAGCACCGATGCCAAGGCCGCCGCGCGCGCGATCGATGCGCTGCGCCGGGGCTGGCCGATCGCGATTCAGGGCCAGGCGCTGCTCGCGGTCGAGACGGCGGACCCGCTACGCCTGGCGGCCTTCGATCCCGAGGGCCGCGCGCCCGTCCTGATCTCGGCGGGGCGCGCCGCGACGCTGAAGCTGACCAACCAGTTGGAGGCCGCCGACCCGGATGCCGCCGTGCTGGTCGAACGCGCGCCCTGGGTCGATTTTGCCGCCGCGACGGCGCTGGCCGATCCGCAATTCGACCTCGCCACCCCGCTGAAAGGCCCGTTCCGCGCCCTGCCCCTTCCCGACCCGGCGGTCGCGGCGGCGGCGATCCGGTTCGCGCGGATCGCCGGGATGCTGCCCGCCTTCTTCGTCGGGGGTGAGGGCGTCGAGGCGGAGATTTCGCTGGCCGACATCGCCGCGCATGAGAATGCCGAGGCACTCGCCATCGCCACCCGTGCCCGCCTGCCGGTCGAGGGGGCCGAGGATGCGGAGATCGTCGCCTTCCGCTCCCCCCATGCGGCGGGCGAGCATGTCGCGCTGCTCATCGGCCAGCCCAACGGTGCGCCGCCGCTGGTGCGCCTGCACAGCGAGTGCCTGACCGGCGATGTGCTGGGCAGCCTGAAATGCGATTGCGGGCCACAGCTTCATGCCGCGATCCACGCCATCGCCGACTCGGGCTGGGGCATATTGCTCTATCTGCGGCAGGAAGGGCGCGGGATCGGGCTGGTCAACAAGCTGCGCGCGTACCAGCTTCAGGATCAGGGCTTCGATACGGTCGACGCCAATACGCGGCTGGGCTTCGCGATCGATGCGCGCGATTTCGGCGTGGCGGCGCGGATGCTGACCCTGATGGGGCAGGACGAGGTGCGGTTGCTCACCAACAATCCGGCCAAGGTCGCGGGGCTGAACGCGGCGGGGGTGCGGGTGATCGAGCGGGTGGCGCACAGCCTGCCGCCCAATCCGCACAACGAACGCTATCTGGCGACCAAGCGGGATCGGACCGGGCACCAGCTTTAAGACCGCGCTCCCTCCCAGCCTCCGTTCAGCCTGAGCGAAGTCTAAGGCCACGGGTCGAACCTATGTGGCGTAGCGTGGAACGTGCGCTTAGACTTCGCTCAGCGTGAACGGGGGTTGGGGAGATTGGTTTAGCAGAGGGCGGTGGAAATCAGACCCCCAATTCCCGCCGCACATCCGCATAATCCTGTGCGATCGCGGCCACGCCGATTTCGCGGAGCCGCTGGTCATGCCCGACCGCGCAATGCGTCCCCATACACATGCCGATGACATAGCCCCCACTCGCCACCGCGCCGGTCGCGCCGACGGGGGAGTCCTCCAGGATCGCGCAATCCTCGATCCGCACGCCCAGCCGGTCCGCCGCGTAGAGATATAGGTCCGGCGCGGGCTTGCCCCGCTCCACATGCTCGCGTCCGCTATAGACATGCTCGCCGAACGCCTCGCGCAGACCCAGATGGCGCAGATGCCGGTCGAGCCAGACGGTCGGGCTGGACGACACCACCGCCTTGGGGAAATCACCGGGCAGCGAACGAACGAAATCGACCGCCCCCGCGATCGCCGCGACGCCTTCCTCCATCGCGCGGAGATCCTCAGCCGCCCGGGCCTCGTAAAAGGAGTCCGGCAGGACATAGCCGATCCGACCCTCGATCGCGGCGACGAAGTCCTTGCCCGCCAGCCCCATATAATGGTGCATCGCCTCTTCGGGGCTATGCGGATGGCCGTTGGCGGTCAGCCATTCGGCGAGGTGCCGATTGCCCTCATATTCGCTGTCGATCAGGACGCCGTCGAAATCGAACAATAGGGCTGCGAAGCGGCTCATGCGCGGGCTCCGAACAGCGCGCTGCCGACCCGGACGTGACTGGCCCCCAGCATCGCAGCGACTTCGTAATCATCCGACATGCCCATGCTCAGCTTGGTCAGCCCCAGGTCGCGCGCCATCTTGGCGAGCAGCGCGAAATAGGGGGCGGCGTCCACCCGTTGCGGGGGAATCGCCATCAGGCCGATGATCGGCAGGCCCGCCGCCCGCGCCTGCTCCAGCATCGCCGGTGCCTGGGCGATGGCGCAGCCGCCCTTTTGCTCCTCTTCGCCGATATTGACCTGGAGGAAGCAGTCGGGCCGCCGCCCGCTCTTGTCCATCGCCTCGGCCAGCGCGGCGATCAGCGAGGGGCGGTCGACGGTGTGGATCACATCGAACAGCGCGACCGCGTCCGCCGCCTTGTTCGACTGCAACTGGCCGATCAGGTGGAGTTTGACGCCAGCATACGCCTCTTGGAGAGCGGGCCATTTGGCCGCCGCCTCCTGCACGCGATTCTCGCCGAACACTCGGTGCCCGGCGTCGAGCAGCGGGCGGATCGTGTCGGCGTCATGGGTCTTGGACACCGCGATCAGGGTCGGGGCGGCATGATCCCCCAGCCCGGCGGCGCGGGCGAGTTGATCGGAGACGGTGGAAAGGCGGGAAACGCTGTCGTCGGTCATGCCCCGCGCTATAGTCGCGAGGATGGCCGACCGATACCCCGTGACATGGCTGATGACCGACGAACGGCTGGGGGACGGGCTGTGGCGGGCCTTGCGACGCCTGCCGCCGGGTTCGGGAGTCGTGTTTCGCCATCACGCCACGCCCCCGGCCGAGCGCCGTGCGATCCATCGCCGGGTGTGGCGGATCGCCCGCGCGCGGCGGCTGATGCTGCTGGTCGCGGGCGGCGGATTGCCCGGCGACGGCGTGCATAAATGGGGTCGGGGATCGGGTCTGCGAAGCTGGCCCGCCCACAGCCACGCCGAGGCGATGGCGGGGCGGCGGGCCGGGGCCGATCTGTTGTTCGTCTCACCGCTCTTCCCCACCCGCTCGCATCCCGGTGCGCCCAGCCTGGGGGTTGCCCGCGCGGCAAGGATCGGCCGTGGCCTGGGCCTGCCGCGAATCGCGCTGGGCGGAATGACGGCGGAGCGCTTTCGTCGATTGCGGGGGCGATTCGATGGCTGGGCCGCGATCGATGCTTGGGTGGAACCCGCCCCCGTCATCCCAGCGGTCGATGATCGCGAACGGGGTTCGATTGGCCAAAGAAGCGCAGCTTGGTAGCGCGGCCGCTTCCCATTGCGCCGGGGATCACGGCGAAAGACCCCAGCCTTTGCTGGGATGACGTCGGAACGTCGACAGTCGGTCTAACCCAAACCGCATCACACGGTTATCAGAAGCGGAAGGCCGTACCCAGATAGACCGCCTGGCTGTTCCGGCGATCGTCGTCCAGCCGCGCCAGACGCTCGCGGTCCGAGCGATAGCGGACGCCCGCCGTCACATCGAGGTTGCGGGTCAGCGAATAGGAGCTGCTCATGTCGAGCGAATAGCTGGACGGCATGTCGACCAGCTTGTTCACACCCTCGATCGGGCGATCCGCCGAGGCCTTCACCCGACCGGTGAAGCGATTCGCGGTATAGCTGACCGCCACATCGGCGGTTTCGCGGCTGCCCGGCAGGCCCGCCAGATCGACGCGCGCCATGTCGCCGGACACCGCCAGCCGCTTCCAGCCGACCGAGACACCCAGATTATAGGAGATCGGCGCCAAACCCACGGTCGGCGCGATGTTGGCGGCGACCCGGTCGTCGCTGGTCCGGCTGGTCCGCGCGCGCACCGCCACGGTGACCGGGCGGTTGGCCCCGCGCTGGCTTTCCGCCGGGGTGAAGCGCAGATCGCCCGCGTCCAGCCCGCTACGCGCGAAGATCGCCGCCAGCCGGGGGTCCGCCGCCGCCGGGGTAAAGCCACCGCGCCCCATCAGGCTGAGGCTGCGCTTGGGGGCCCGACTATTCTGGTCCACCGCACCGATGGCGGGCGCGACCAGCGCAGTCGTGGCGGCGAGCGCCCCGATTGCGATTCCGATCACCACACGCCCGAACGACACGGTCCACCCCTTTTATATGACCTCTTTGATACATGGCCTCTAACATGGAATCCGTCGTGAGCGATCCCATTGTTACGCCGCCATAGGCGAATCTTGTCCGACTGTTGCGCATCCTCCACAGATTCGGACTGCTCCGCGATTCGCCGGAATGCTTGCCGGGGTCGCGGGGCCCCTGTAGAGGCGATAGGCAACCCATATTCCCATTCTTCATCGCAGTCAGGATAATGCCGATGCTTCGCCGTTCCGCCACCGCGTTCGCGGTTATCGCCGCCCTGTCGCTCGGCGCCTGTGCCGGCAAGAAGGCCCGCCCACAGGGCGACTTGGCCGCGTCGAAGGTGACGACGATCGGCGTGAATTCCTATCTGTGGCGCGCCAGCCTCGACACGCTCAGCTTCATGCCGCTGGCCGAGACGGATTCCAACGGCGGCGTGATCGTCACGGACTGGTACGTCAATCCGCAGACCCCGACCGAGCGGATGAAGGTGACCGTCACCATCCTCGACCAGGATTTGCGCGCCGACGCGCTGCGCGTGACCGCCCTTCGCGAGATCAATCGCGGCGGCCAGTGGGTGGAAGCCCCCGTTCAGGCCGCGACGATCCAGAAGCTGGAAGACATCATCCTCACCAAGGCGCGCGACCTGCGCCGCGCCTCGATCACGAACGGATAAAGACGAGACACATGGCCTCGCGTTTCAACGCCCTGAAATCGGATTCGACCTGGCAGCGGATCTGGGAAGAGCGGCGCACCTTCGCCGCCGACGACCAAAGCCCCAAGCCCCGCAGCTATGTCCTTGAGATGTTTCCCTATCCCTCGGGGCGCATCCATATGGGGCATGTCCGCAACTATACGATGGGCGACGTGCTGGCGCGTTATCGGCGGATGATCGGGCATGAGGTGCTCCATCCGATGGGCTGGGACGCGTTCGGCATGCCCGCCGAGAATGCCGCGATGGAAAAGGGCGTCCATCCGGGCGGCTGGACCCGCGACAATATCGCGACGATGAAGGCGCAGTTGAAGCGGCTGGGCTTCGCGCTCGATTGGACGCGCGAGATCGCGACCTGCGAGCCCGATTATTACGGGCATGAACAGGCGCTGTTCCTCGATCTCTATGCGAGCGGCTTGGTCTATCGCAAGGAATCGGCGGTCAACTGGGACCCGGTCGACATGACCGTGCTCGCCAACGAGCAGGTGATCGACGGGCGCGGCTGGCGCTCGGGCGCGCTGGTCGAGAAGCGCAAGCTGAACCAGTGGTTCCTCAAGATCACCGACTTCGCCGACGAACTGCTCGAGGGTCTGACGACGCTCGAGCATTGGCCCGACAAGGTGAAGCTGATGCAGGAAAACTGGATCGGCCGCAGCAAGGGCCTCCAGTTCCGATTTGCACCGGTCGCGCCCTTCGCGACGTCGATCGAGGTCTATTCGACCCGGCCTGATACGATCTTCGGGGCGAGTTTCGTCGCGATCGCGGCGGATCACCCGATCGCCCGCGACCTGGCCGAGTCGAATGCGGATGCGGCGGCGTTCATCGAACGCTGCAAGGCGGGCGGCACGACCGCGGCCGAGTTGGAAACGCAGGAAAAGCTGGGCTTCGACACGGGCTATCGGATGCAGCATCCGATGGACGAGAGCATCACCCTGCCCGTCTATATCGCGAACTTCGTGCTGATGGATTACGGCACCGGCGCAGTGATGGGTGTGCCGGCGCATGACCAGCGCGACCTGGATTTCGCGCGGAAATACGGCCTGAGCGTCACGCGCGTCGTCGCCGATGGCGACACGACCGCGCCGGTGTTCGAGGGCGACACCGCCTATACCGGCGCGGGTCGTCTGGTGAACTCCGGCCCGCTCGACGGCATGGAGGTGGAGGCCGCCAAGGCCGCCGTCATCGCAGCGGCCGAGAGCGAAGGCTGGGGCCAGGGCCAGACCGTCTACCGCCTGCGCGACTGGGGCGTCAGCCGCCAGCGTTACTGGGGCACGCCGATCCCGATCATCCATTGCGACGACTGCGGCGCGGTGCCGGTGCCCAAGGCGCAACTGCCGGTCACGCTGCCCGAGGACGTGACCTTCGACGTCCCCGGCAACCCGCTCGATCGCCATGCGACGTGGAAGCATGTCGACTGCCCCAATTGCGGCAAGCCCGCCCGGCGTGAAACCGACACGCTCGACACCTTCGTCGATTCGTCGTGGTATTTCATCCGCTTCGCCAGCCAGCCCAAGGATCGCCCCTTCGATCCCGAGGTGGTGAAGACATGGCTGCCCGTCGGCCAGTATATCGGCGGCGTCGAGCATGCGATCCTGCACCTGCTCTATGCGCGCTTCTGGACCCGCGCCCTCAAGCATATCGGCCTGATCGACGTGGCGGAGCCCTTTGCGGGCCTGTTCACGCAAGGCATGGTCACGCACGAAAGCTACAAGTCGTCGGACGGCCGCTGGCTGGCGCCGGGCGAAATCCGCGACGGCATCGAGATCGCGACCGGCCAGCCGATCACGGTCGGCCGCGTCGAGAAGATGTCCAAGTCCAAGAAGAACACCGTCGATCCCGAGCCCATCGTGGATCAGTACGGCGCGGACGCGGTGCGCTGGTTCATGCTGTCCGACAGCCCGCCCGAACGCGACCTGCCCTGGTCGGAAGCGGGCATCGAGGGTTCGTGGCGCTTCGTCCAGCGCTTGTGGCGCCTGTTCGACGATTCGGAAGCCGCCGAGGGCGAGGACAAGCCACTCTCGCGCAAGCTGCACCAGACCATCGCGGGCGTCGCGGCGGATATCGAGGCGCTGGCTTTCAACAAGGCGGTGGCCAAGCTGTACGAACTGGTCAACGCCATTGAAAAGGCCAAGCCGTCCGCCGCCCGCAACGAAGCCATCCGCACCACCATGCTGCTGGTCGCACCGATGGTCCCGCATCTGGCCGAGGAAGCCTGGGCGGGCATGGGGCAAGAGGGCCTGATCGCCGACGCCGCCTGGCCGGTCGTGGACGAAAGCCTGCTGGTCGAGGACGAAGTCACCGTCGCGGTGCAGGTCAACGGCAAGCTGCGCGACACGCTGACCGTCGCCAAGGGGCTGCCCAAGGATATCCTCGAAGCGACCGCGCTGGCGTCGGACAAGATCGTCCGTGCGCTGGACGGTGCGACCCCGAAGAAGGTGATCGTGGTGCCCGACCGTCTGGTGAACATCGTCGCATGATGCGTCCCCTCCCCCTGATCGTCGCCGGGCTGGCCCTGACATTCGGCCTGTCGGGTTGCGGGCTGCATCCGCTCTATGCGGGAGGCGGCTCGGGATCGGTGGCCACCGCATTGTCGGGGATCGAGATCGCCCCGATCGAGGGGAAAGCGGGCTGGCTGATGGCCAATGCGCTGAAGGATCGTCTGGGTGGCGGCCAGTCGGGCGGCGCGCGCTATCGGCTGGATGTGCGGCTGGATGACGAGATTCGCGGACTCGGCGTGCGGCGGGACGATTCGGTGGTCCGCGAACGGCGTATCCTGCGGGCGCGCTACCAACTGGTCGACCAGACGAGCAACGCGGTACTGGTCGACGCCACCGCCGGATCGGATGCCGGGATCGATGTGGTCCGCTCCGAATACGCCACCATCGCGGCGGAGAACACCGCGCTGGAACGGTTGTCGGTGATCGTCGCGGACGAGATCGTCGCCCGGCTCGCCACCTATGCCCGGTCACGGCCGGGCGAGGCGATGGCCCCCGCGCGGCCGTGAAGGCGAACGCCAATCAGATTCGCCAGGCGCTGAGCCGTCCCTCCGCCGATATCCGCCTCTATCTGCTCCATGGCCCCGACGAGGCGGGGGCGAGCGAATTGGCGCGATTGCTGGCGAATGCGATGGGGCAGGAGGCCGAGCGGATCGACCTGGATTCGGCGACGCTGAAAAGCGACCCCGCCCGCCTGACCGACGAAGCGGCCTCCATGTCGCTGTTCGGCGGCCCCCGCCATATCCGCATCGCCAGCGTCGGCGAGGAAGGACTGGCCGCCTTCACCGCGCTGTTGGAGGCCGAGTCGGCGGGCAATCCGGTCGTCGCCATCGCGCCATCGGTCAAGACGACCGCCAAGATCGTCAAGCTGGCGCTCGATTCGCCGCGTGCCATGGCGTTCGGCTGCTACGCCCCCACTGCTGCCGATGCCGAGCGGCTGGCGACCGCCATCGCCGGGGAATTGGGCCTGCGCCTGGCCGCGGGTATCCCGACGCGACTGGTCGAGGCCGCCGCCGCCGATCGTTCGGTCCTGACCCGCGAGTTGGAGAAGCTGTCCCTTTATCTCGATTCGGCCCCTGACCGCCCGCGCGAGGTCGATCATGCCGCCCTGGATGCCATCGGCGCCGATCTGGGGGAGGTGGAGATGAGTGACGCGGTCGAGGCCGTGGTGGAGGGCCGTGTCGGCGATCTGGGCGGTGAATTGGCGCTGCTGGACGAAGGGGGCGCCTCGCCCATCCCCTGGCTGCGGGCGCTCGCCCGGCGGCTGGTGGCGCTGGCCGAGATGCGCGCCGATCTCGATGCGGGCGAGCCGGTCGAGGCGGTGATGAAGCGTCACCGAGTCTTCTTCCGCGACGAAGCTCGCACGGCACGGGCGCTGCGGCGCTGGACCCCGGCGATGCTGGCGCGGGCGCTGACGCGGATCCGGGCGGCGGAGCGCGCGGTGATGGCACCGGGCAATGCCGGGGCGGTGCTGGCGGAGTCCGAGGCGACGATTATCGCGCAGGGGATTGCGCGGCGGGGGTGATTCCCTTGGGCTTCGACTTCGCTCAGCCTGCACGGGGTTTGGGATTTAAGCCCCCTGTCCCCAAACCCCGTGCAGGCTGAGCGAAGTCGAAGCCCACGCCCCTCCCCTCAGAAATCAAAAGCGAGCTGCGCCTGCCTGCGAAACAGACCGGCGTCCCGCTTTCAAATCCCCTCACCGGTCAGCCGTTGGCACACCATGTCAAGCTGATCGAGCGTCGAGTAGCTGAGGGTGATCGTCCCCCCCTTCTCGCCATGCGCGATCCGCACCGACAGGCCGAGAAGATCGGCCAATTGCCCCTCCAGCGCCGCGATATCGGCATCGGCGGCATCCTGGCCCGAAGGCTTGCTCGCCCCCCGCTCGCCCGTTGTACCCTTTCGACCGCCGCCCTTGGCCTCACGGGTCAGCTTTTCGGTCTCTCGGACGCTGAGGCCCCGCGCGATCACCTGATCGGCCAACGATTCGACCTCGTCCGCGCCCAGCAGCGCGCGGGCATGCCCCATCGACAGTGCGCCGCTGACGACCTGGCTCTGCACCGTGTCGGGCAATTCGAGCAGGCGGAGCAGATTGGCGACATGGCTGCGCGACTTGTGGACGATCTTGGCCAGCGCCTCCTGGGTATGGCCGAACTCGCCCGCCAGCCGCTGATAGGCCTGCGCCTCTTCGATGGCGTTCAGGTCTTGGCGCTGGATATTCTCGATCAGCGCGACTTCGAGCGTCTGGGCGTCGTCGAAATCACGGACGACGACCGGCACCTCGTGCAGCCGCGCGCGCTGCGCCGCGCGCCAGCGACGCTCGCCCGCGACGATCTGATAATCCTTGCCGTGCGGGCGAACGACGATCGGCTGGATCAGCCCGCGCGCCGCGATCGACGCAGCGAGTTCGTCGAGCGCCGCTTCCTCGAAATGACGGCGCGGCTGGTCCGGATGCGGTTGCAGCGATCCGACCGGCAACATCCGCACGCCGCCCGGCGTCGGCTGGTCACCGGGCCGGATCGACGCCTCCCGCGCGATATCGCCCAGCAGCGCGCCCAGACCGCGCCCGAGACCGGGACGTGGGCGCTTGGCGGTCGTCTCCCCGCTCATGCCGCCGCCGCTCCCGGCTGGGTGCCGAGCGGCAGGCGGGCGATCAATTCCCGCGCCAGCGCGATATAGGCCAGACTGCCGACGCAGCGATGGTCATAGATCAGCGCCGGCAGCCCATGGCTGGGCGCCTCCGACAGCCGGACATTGCGCGGTATCACCGTATCGAACACGACCCCTCCCAAAACGGCGCGCACGTCCGCCGACACCTGGTCGGTCAGCCGGTTGCGCCGGTCATACATCGTCAGCGCCACGCCCAGGATCGCGAGGCCCGGATTGAACCGTGCGCGAATCCGCTCGACCGTGGTCAGAAGCTGCGAAAGCCCCTCCAGCGCGAAGAATTCGCATTGCAGCGGCACGAACAGCGAATCGGACGCCACCATCGCATTGATCGTCAACAGGCCCAACGAGGGCGGGCAATCGATCAGGACGATGTCCCAATTGCCCTGCGTCCGCCGCATCGCCTGATCCAACCGGTGCGTCCGATTCTCAAAATCGACCAGCTCCAGCTCCGCCCCCGACAGGTCCACCGTAGCGGGTACGATGTCCAGCCGGGGCACCTGCGTATGGACCACCGCATCGTCGATCCGCGCCTCGCCCAGCAGGACGTGGTAGCTGGAGAAGAGCCGCTGGCTGTTGGGAATTCCCAGACCCGTCGAGGCATTGCCCTGTGGATCGAGATCGATCAGCAGGACGTGCAGCCCCGTCGCCGCCAGGGCAGTGGCGAGGTTGATGGCGCTGGTGGTCTTGCCCACCCCACCCTTCTGGTTCGCGATGGCAACGCAGATCATCGGGCCCCTACTCGGTCGAGGATCACGATCGACGAGTCCGCCGAGGTGATGCTATGTTCCACGTGAAACACGAAGCGCCATTGCCGCTTGAGGGTCTTCATCTCGCGCTCGTCCAGGCGGCCGCGCGGGAGCAGCCACCGCGTTTCCTGTTTGCCGCAGTGTGCCGCCGCGCGCAAAAGATTTTCGACTGTCGCCACGGCACGAGCAGAAATAATATCCGCCTTCACATCGACGGCTTCGATCTTGGAGGCGTGGACGGCCACCCGGTCGGCGATCCCCAGCTTGTCGGCGCAGTCCCGAAGGAAGTCCGCCCGCCGCTTGCGCGGTTCGACCAGCGCCATTCGGCCGGGCCAGGCGAGCGCCACGACCATGCCGGGAAAGCCTCCCCCGGTCCCGATATCCACCCACTGCCCATCCGCGCGATCGGCGAGCGGGATCAACTGCACCGAGTCCAGCGCATGTCGCGCCCAGATGGTCGGGATGGTCGATGGTGCGATAAGATTCTGCTGGTCGTTCTCGACGATCACCAGGCTGAGGAAATGATCGATCCGCTCGGCTGCTTCTTCCCCGAAACGCTGGGCGACCCAGTCGCGGGCCTGGTCTTCGGTCATGCCGCCATCTTTCGTGCGTGGAGAAGCACCGCCGACAATGCGGCGGGGGTGATGCCGCGTATGCGCGATGCGGCCGCCAGGGTCGCGGGACGCGCCAGGCTCAACCGGTCGATCATCTCCTGCGACAGACCGGGGATCGCGGCATAGTCTAACGTGGCAGGGAGCGGGATTCGCTCATCGGCGCGAAGCCGCGCGACCTCCTCCGCCTGTCGCTCAACATAGGGGGCGTAGCGCGCATCCTCCAGCGTCTCGGCGATCACGGCGGGATCGCATCCCTCCGCCGCCTCGGGTGCGACATGCGCCAGCGTGACGCCACCGAAGCGCAGCCATTCATAAGCAGTCCGGCGCGCGCCATCCTGTGCGATCGTCGCCCCGCTCCGCGCCAGATCGGAGGCGGTACGGACCACCGCCAGCCGTTCGCGTAGCATCGTCTGCTGCTCCTGCCGCCGCCGCCGATGCGCCAGCCGTTCGGGCGACAAACAGTCCACCGCCTCCGCGATATCCCCCAGCCGCGTTTCGGCATTGTCGGCGCGTAGTGAAAGCCGATATTCGGCACGCGCGGTCAGCATCCGATAGGGCTCGGTCACGCCCTGCAACACCAAATCGTCGATCATCACGCCCAGATAGCTGGATGCACGATCAAGGATCACCGGATCAAGGTCACAGGCATGGGCCGCCGCGTTGAGCCCGGCGATCAGCCCCTGCCCCGCGGCTTCCTCATAACCGGTAGTGCCGTTGATCTGCCCCGCGCAGAACACCCCCTCGATCGCGCCCAGCGCCAGCCGGGCATCGAGCGCACGCGGGTCGATATGGTCATATTCCACTGCATAGCCGGGCAGCGTGATCACCGCCCGCTCCAGCCCCGGCATGGAGGCGATCATCGCTTCCTGCACATCGGTCGGCAGCGAGGTCGACAGGCCGTTGGGATAGACCAAGGGATCGTCCAACCCCTCCGGTTCCAGGAAGATCTGATGGCTGTCACGGTCGGCGAAGCGTTTGATCTTGTCTTCGATCGACGGGCAATAGCGCGGCCCATTGGCCTCGATCGCGCCGGTGAACAGCGGCGAACGATGGAAGGCCGCCGCGATGATCGCATGGGTGTGCTCGGTCGTCCGGGTGATCGCGCAGGCGATTTGCGGCAAGGGCCGCCCCGCCGTCATCGGCGACATGGTCCAGGGATCCGGGTCGGAGGGCTGCTCGTCCAGCCGCGCCCAGTCGATGGTCCTGCCGTCGAGACGCGGTGGCGTACCGGTCTTCATCCGTGCCATCGGCAGGCCCAGTGCACGTAGCTGATCGGCCATGCGCGTCGCCGCACGCTCGCCGATCCGGCCGCCCCAATGCCGTTCCTCGCCCCGGAACAGACGGCCGCCCAGGAAGGTGCCGGTCGCCAGCACCACCGCGCGGGCCGACAGCATGGTGCCGTCCCCCAATTGCACACCGGCCACCCGGTCGCCGTCGAGGATCAGCGCCTCGGCCTCACCCTCTACGATGGTGAGCTTCGGTTGTGCGGCAAGCATCGCCTGGATCGCCCCGGCATAGCGCCGCCGGTCGGCTTGGATACGGGGGCCCTGGACCGCCGTACCCTTGCTCTGATTGAGCATCCGGTAATGGATCGCGCCCTGGTCCGCCGCTCGCCCGATCAGCCCGTCAAAGGCGTCGACCTCACGCACGATATGGCCCTTCCCCAACCCGCCGATCGCCGGATTGCAGGACATGGCGCCCAGACCATGACGATCGAAGGACAAAAGGGCCGTTCGCGCGCCCCGGCGCGCGGCCGCCGCGGCGGCCTCGGTTCCCGCGTGACCGCCACCGATCACTACGACATCAAACATGCCCTTGCCCTATCCGAAGCAGGCCGCAGCGTCAAAGCGATCCCGAGCAACGTTCCACGTGGAACATCATTTGCCGAGACAGAATCGTCCGAACAGCGCGTCGAGCATCGTCTCCGTTGCGTTCACCCCCAGAAGCTCGGCCAGAGCCTGCCGCGCGATGCGAAGCTCCTCGGCGATCAAAAGAATATCCTCGCCCGACGCCGCCATCAGCGCCTGCGCCGCGAGCGTGCATTGCGCCTGCTGGTGCCGCTTGAACCCGATCGCGTCTTCGCGCGGCAGGAGCGTTCCGGCCTCCTGGGCAATGGCGTCCCACACCGCCGCGATCGAATCCTGATCGTCCCGCCGCACCGCCAGCCGCCGACCCTCGGGCAGAACCGCTCGTTCGGGCAGATCGGCGCGGCTGTGCAGCCAGATCGCATCCCCGCGCGGAGGCGGCGTATCCGCCATCCACAACAGGATATCGGCCTGCGCAATCGCCTCTTGCGCGCGGGTGACGCCGATCGCCTCGATCACATCATCGGTGTCCTCGGCCAGCCCGGCGGTATCGGTCAGCACATAAGCCACCCCGCCGCGCAACACGCTGGCTTCGATCCGGTCGCGGGTCGTGCCCGCGATCGGCGAGACGATCGCCGCCTCGCGTTCGACCAGCAGGTTGAGCAGGGTCGACTTACCGCTATTGGGCGGCCCGGCCAGCACCACGCGGATACCGTCATGAAGCCGGTCGACCGGCGGCCGCTCGACCACCTCCAGCATCGTGGAAGCGAGCGCATGCATCTCCCCCATGATCCGTGCGACCGCCGCCCCATCGAGCGGCACGTCATCCTCTTCGGCGAAATCGAGCATCGCCTCGACCATCGCGGACAATGTCGCAATCCGGTCCATCCAGCCACGCACCGCCTGGCTTACCCGCCCCTCGACCGCCCCGATCGCGGCGCGGCGCTGTCGCTCGGTCTGGGCTTCGAGCAGATCCGCCAGCCCCTCCGCCCCGGCCAGATCGATGCGACCGTTGAGCAGCGCGCGCCGGGTGAATTCTCCCGGCTCGGCGCGGCGAAGACCCGGCTGAACCGCCAGCGCCGCCTCGACCGCCGCCACCACGGCACGGCCTCCATGACAATGGAATTCGACCAGATCCTCGCCAGTCGCGGTGGCGGGACCCGGGAATAGCAGGACCAGCGCCGAGTCGAGCAAGTCCCCCTTCCCGTCGCGGAGCGACCGCAGCCCCGCACGACGCGGTTCGGGCAATCGTCCCGCCAGCCGCCCGGCCGCCGCGAACGCCGCCGGGCCGCTGACCCGGATCACCGCGATGGCGGCGGGCGGCTGTCCGCTCGATACGGCGAAGATCGTGTCCGTCATGGGAGGGATCAGCCCTTCTGCCCCTCGAACATCCGGCGCCACATCGCCATGCCCGCCTCGCCCATCGGGGCCCAACTCCGCATCATCGCCTCGACCATTTCGGGCTTCACCCCCGACTGCATCGTATCGAGCATCATCTGGACATAGCGTTCATGGATCGGCGTCAGGTCGGGCAGGCCCATGGCGCGGCGCGCCTCTTCGGGCGTGCAGTCGATTTCCACATTCACTTTCATCGGCCATTCTCCTCACGCGACCAACCGAGGCATAAGGCGTTATCGTCGCGACGACCACAGGAGACCAGCATGACCGGAACCAAGATCATCGCCGCTATGGGCGGCGAGGCCTCGTTCAACGCCTATTATGCCGAGCCGAAGGGGACACCCGCCGCCGCGATCATCGTCATCCAGGAAATCTTCGGCGTGAATGCGGGCATCCGCCGCAAGTGTGACACGCTGGCCGAGGCGGGCTATCTGGCCATCGCTCCCGATCTTTTCCACAAGATTGCCCCCGGCATCGAACTGGACCCGGACGTGCCAACCGAGATGCAACAGGCGCTCGACCTGATAGGCCAATTCGACCAGGACGGCGGGATTGGCGATATCGAGGCGACGATCCATGCGATCCGTGCCGAGCATGGTGCGGATACCAAGGTCGGCGTGGTCGGCTATTGCCTGGGCGGACGGCTCGCCTTCATGGCCGCGGCGCGGACCGATGTGGATGCCAGTGTCGGCTATTATGGCGTCGGCATCGACGGGCTGCTGGGCGAGAAGCACGCCATCGCCAAGCCGGTCCTGCTCCACATCCCGGAGGAGGATCATTTCGTCGACAAGGATGCGCAGCAGCGTATGCACGAGGGACTGGACGACCACCCCAAGGTCACGCTGTACGATTACCCCGGCGAGGATCACGGCTTTGCAGCGGAGTTCGGCCAGCGGCGGTCGGAGACGTCCGCGAAGCTGGCGGACGAACGCACCATGGCGTTCTTCGCGGAGC
The DNA here is from genome assembly GCF_030819175.1 of Sphingomonas sp. SORGH_AS_0879. Classification (NCBI taxonomy): domain Bacteria; kingdom Pseudomonadati; phylum Pseudomonadota; class Alphaproteobacteria; order Sphingomonadales; family Sphingomonadaceae; genus Sphingomonas; species Sphingomonas sp. SORGH_AS_0879. The sequence goes on along the minus strand of NZ_JAUTBJ010000002.1, from coordinate 219,151 downwards.
ATCTCCGCTGATATGAAAAAGGGGGGAGCCACCGCTCCCCCCTTCCCTTTTACGCCGCCTTGGCCAGCGCCTCGGCGATTAGCTTGCGACTGTTATCCACACCATAGAGCGCGATGAAGCTGCCCATCCGGGGCCCCTGCGCCGAGCCTAGCAGCGTCTCGTACAGCGCCTTGAACCAGTCACGCAGCGACGCGAAGGCGTCGGTCTTGCCGATTTCATAGACGATATTCTGGATATCCTCCGCGCTCGCCCCCGCCGGTAGCGCGGCCAGCTGCGCATCCAACTGACGCAACGCATCGGCCTCATGCGGCTCCGGCGCGCGGCGGTGGAGCGTCGGCGCGACGAAATCGCGGGCATAGGCCAGCGCATGGTCGATCAGCCGGTCGAGTTCGGGATATTTCTCCGCCGATGCTTCCGGCACATAATTGGCGAGATAGCCCCAGACCTGCGCCTTGGTCGCCTCGCCCATCACACCGACCAGGTTGAGCAGCAAGCCGAACGTCACCGGCAATTCCCCATCGGGCAGCTTGCCATCATGGATATGGTGCACCGGGTTGCCCAGTTGCTCTTTGAGCGACTGGCTGGGGTAGCTGGTGCGGAACTGCCAATATTCATCCACCGCGCGCGGGATGACGCCCATGTGGAGTTGCTTGGCCTTTTTCGGCTCGCGATAGGCGAAGAACGCCAGGCTCTCCTCCGGCCCATAGGTCAGCCACTGGTCGAGGCTGAGGCCGTTGCCCTTGGACTTGGAGATCTTCTCGCCATGCTCGTCGAGGAACATCTCATAGTTGAAGCCCTCGGGCGGACGGCCGCCCAGGACACGCGCGATCTTGGAGGATTGCGTGACCGAGTCGATCAGGTCCTTGCCCGCCATCTCATAATCCACGCCCAGCGCGACCCAGCGCATCGCCCAGTCGACCTTCCATTGCAGCTTGGACAGCCCGCCCAGCGCCGACTGGACGATCCGCTCGCCCTCATCCTCGAATGCGATCAGTCCGGCTTCGGCGTCGATCACCTCGACCGGCACCTGAAGCACGATACCCGATCTGGGGCTGATCGGCAGGACGGGCGAATAGGTGGCTCGACGCTCTGCCCGCAGCGTGGGCAGCATCACGTCCTGAATGCCCTGATACTGCTTCAGTACCAACCGGAGCGCATCATCGAACCGTCCCGAGCTATAATATTCGGTCGAGGAGGCGAATTCATACTCGAAGCCGAAGCGGTCGAGAAACTGGCGCAGCAGCGCGTTGTTGTGCGCGGCGAAGCTGTCGAACTTCTCGAACGGATCGGGCACCTGGGTCAGCGGCTTGCCGAGATGCTCGCGCAGCATGGCCTGGTTGGGCACATTGTCGGGCACCTTGCGCAGCCCGTCCATATCATCCGAAAAGGCGATCAGCCGCGTCTTCTGATCCGACAGCGCATGAAAGGCGTTGCGGACCATCGTGGTGCGCAGCACTTCGTTGAACGTGCCGATATGCGGCAGGCCGGAGGGACCATAGCCGGTTTCGAACAGGATCGGCTCACCACCCGGCTTGCCGTCGGGATAGCGTTTGAGGAGCTTGCGAGCCTCCTCATAGGGCCAGGCCTTGGAGTCGAGAGCGGTGGAGCGAAGTTCGTCTGTCATGCTTTTGCCTCTGGCAACACGGACGGGGATGCACAATGGGTTTTGCGTTATGCACGGGTTGTGCACGGGGTTATCCACAGGGGTAGGTGTTCCACGTGGAACAGCGGCGTGGCGGTGTCCTGGCGACTGCCCTTTCCCATTCCCTTCCGCCTGCGAGAGGGGAGCGCTGCTTGGCGGACCAGAAGCGCGCCTCATACGGTCAGTCCCTCCCACAGGCGGGAGGGGTTTTGGAGAGGGAAAGGCCCCACGCCGCGAAGCAAATGAGACGGGACCCGTTGCCATCCTGTTCCAACAGGCCGATATCCCGAAAGTGACCGCGCTCCCGCACCCCGCCCTGCATGCCAGCCATAGCGGCGTATGGATCTCTACCGGGGGACAGACCCGCGCCGTCTCCCGTGGCGAGGCGATCGGGCTGGCATCGGAAACCCCGGTCATCCTGCTCAATGCGCCGCTGATCGGACAGCGGCTGGGCTATGCCGAATTGTCCGGCCTCGACCTGCTGGAGTTGTTCGCCTTTCTGCGGCCCGCCCAATTCGCGGTGCCGACCCCGCATGGCCTGGCTCGTGCCTGTGGATTGGAGCCGCCAGAGAACGATGCGGACGTCGCCGCCTTTCTGCTCCGCGCGACCGAGACATTGCTGGCGATGCCGGACGGCGCGTGGCCCGAACGCGAAGGCGCCTGGACCGCGGCCCAAAGTCTCGCCCGCCTCCGCTGGCCCTGGGCTCCGCTGATCGGTCCGCGTCTCGCCCGACCCGAGCGCAACGAGCGCTGGCTGTTCAGCGCGCTGCCCGAATGGGAGGAGGACGCCCCCCGCCCCGCCCCGCGCAATATCGACCTGCCGCCACAGGACGCGGAAAACCGTCTCCGTCACCTGACCGGCGAAGGCGCGGAGGAACGTCCCGGCCAGCGCGCCTATGCCGCCGCCGCCACCGCCGCCTTCGCCCCACGCGCCGTGCGCGACACACCGAATATGGTGCTGGCCGAAGCGGGAACGGGGATCGGCAAGACCCTGGGCTATCTCGCCCCCGCCAGCCTGTGGGCCGAGCGGGCGGGCGGCGCGGTGTGGATCTCGACCTATACCAAGGCGCTGCAACGCCAGTTGAGCGCCGAGACCGCGCGCCTTTTCCCCGATCCCGTGCTGCGCAAGGAACGGGTGGTCACGCGCAAGGGGCGCGAAAATTATCTCTGCCTGCTCAACCTGGAGGATGCGCTGCAAGGCGGGTTCGCGGGCCGTGCGGCGGTTCTGGCGCAACTGGTCGCGCGTTGGGCCGCCTATAGCAGTGACGGTGATATGGTCGGCGGCGACCTGCCCGGCTGGCTGACCACCCTGTTCCGGCGCAACGGTTCGGCGGCGCTGACCGACCGGCGCGGCGAGTGCGTCTATGCCGGGTGCCCGCATTATCGGAAATGCTTCATCGAACGGGCAGCGCGCGCCTCGGTGCAGGCGGATATCGTCATCGCCAATCACGCGCTGGTCATGGTCAACGCCGCGCGCGGGCGCGAGACCCAGACGCGGCCCACCCGCTATGTGTTCGATGAGGGCCATCATCTGTTCGACGCGGCGGACTCGATGTTCGCGACCGCGCTGACCGGTGCCGAGACGATCGAACTGCGCCGCTGGATATTGGGCCCTGAAGCCGGATCCCGCGGGCGACGCCGGGGCCTTGCCGCGCGGCTGTCCGATGTCGCCAGCTATGACGAGGGTGGCAACCGCGCGATCGGCGATGCGGTACAGGCGGCCCATGCGCTGGCGAGCGAAGGCTGGCTGGGGCGGTTGGCCGAGGGGCAGCCTTTCGGACCGATCGAAACCTTGCTGGCGGCCGTGCGCGGCCTCGCCTTTGCGCGCGCGGAACAGCCGGGTGATGCGGGCTATGGGTTGGAAACGGAACTGGCCGATCCCTCGCCCGAACTGATCGATGCCGCCGGTCCCGCCGCCCACGCACTCGACGCATTGCTGCGACCGCTGGTGACACTCGGCCAGCGGCTGGAGGCGGTGCTGCACGAAGCACCCGACTGGCTGGACGGACAAGCCCGCGCCCGGGTGGAGGGCGCGATCGCCTCCATCGCCTGGCGGGCGGAGACGGTCGCCGCCTGGCTGTCGCTGCTCGCGCGGATCGGCGGGCCGGTCGATCCCGATTTCGTCGACTGGCTGGCGGTCGACCGGGTGGAGGGGCGCGAATATGATGTCGGGCTCCATCGCCACTGGCTGGACCCCACCCGGCCTTTTGCCGAAATCGTGCTGAAGCCCGCGCATGGCGCGCTCGTCACCTCGGCGACGTTGCGCGCCGGGGGCGACTGGGACGTGGCGGAGGCGCGGACAGGCGCGCCGCATCTGGCGCGCGGGCCCTCCCATTTCGTCGCGGAAAGCCCGTTCGACTATCCGGGCCGCGCCGAGGTGCTGATCGTCACCGATGTGAAGCGCGGCGACATTCCGCAACTCGCCAATGCCTATGCGCGGCTGATCGACGCGGCGAAGGGCGGGACGCTGGGTTTGTTCACCGCGATCCGGCGGTTGCGCGGGGTGCATGGCCGGATCGCCGACCGATTGGCGCGCGAAGGGCTGGCGCTGCACGCCCAGCATGTCGATCCGATCGACACCGGCACGCTGGTGGATATCTTCCGCGACGATCCGTCGGCTTCGCTGCTCGGCACCGATGCCTTGCGCGACGGGGTGGACGTGCCCGGCTCGTCGCTGCGGCTGGTGGTGATGGAGGGCGTACCCTGGCCCAAGCCCACCGTCCTTCACGCCGCGCGCAAGCTGGCGGGAGGTGGCAGCGCCTATGACGACCGGATCGTCCGGGCGCGGATGGCGCAGGCCTTCGGGCGGCTGATCCGGCGCGCCGACGATCGCGGCGCCTTTGTGCTGCTGTCCGCCGCCATGCCATCGCGGTTGCGCGATGCCTTTCCGCCGGGGGTGGCGATTTCACGGGTGACGCTGGACGAAGCGGTCGCGCGCGTGGCGGCGCGACTTTCCACCGACGCGCCGATAGGGCATGGGGGAAGCAACATCCTGCCAGCCGCCGCCACGGAGTTTCCGGTCCGATGAAGACGCTGACGTTGCTTCGCCACGCCAAGTCGAGCTGGGACGATCCGGTCTCGCGCGATTTCGATCGGCCTCTCAACGCCAAAGGCCGCCGCGCCGCCGCGATGATCGGGCGGCATCTGAAGTCGTTGGACATCACGTTCGACCATATCCTCGCCTCCCCCGCCGTGCGCGTGATGGAGACGCTGGACGAGGTCTGGGGCGGCTATGGTCGTCGGTTGGAGCCGATGTGGGACAAGACGCTCTACCTCGCCTCGGCCGCCAGCCTGCTCGATCGGGTCCAGGCGCTGCCCGACGATGCGGACCATGTCCTGATGGTCGGGCATAACCCAGGTCTGGAGGATCTGGTCCTCGACCTGACGCTGGCCAGCGAATTGCGCGAGCGGGTGGAGGATAAATACCCGACCGCGACGGTGGCGCAGATGACGCTGCCTATCGACCGGTGGAACGAGGCGCAGCCGCATAGCGCGACGCTGGTGGCGTTCATCCGGCCGCGCGATCTGGACCCGACGCTGGGGCCGGATACGCCGTAATTTTCCCCGATCGGTGATGCGCGGAGCATTCGCGGTTTTGCCCCTACACCGCCGTTCCGCGACGGTCCCCCTCCCCAAGCAAAGCCTGAGGAAGAATGGGTCAGCCCTTGCCTTCCAGCTTGGCCTTCAGGCCCGCCAGCGCACCGAAGGGCCCGGCTTCGTCCTCGCTGATAACCCCCGCTTCCTTCAACACGGCGGCGGCGTTGGGGCTGCGGGGAAAGGGATCGAGCGACAGCGCCATGGTCTCCGCCGCCGCTTCGCCCAGGTCGATCGTGCCGCCTTCGATCTCGATCGTGTCGAGCGAGTCCTCGGACAGTTCGATCTCCTCGTCTCCGCCCTGCCTGGAAGGTTCGACGAAGCGCAAGGCGACCGGCTCGTCCACCTTGGCAGGCACCGGGTCGCCGGTCACCGAACAGGGCTGCACCACCGCACCGCGCACCTTGCCGGTCACCATTATGCCCGCCGCGTCGCGCCGGACGACCAGTTCCGCCGTCAGCGCATCCACCGAGAGCAACCCGAACCGCCCGGCCAGCGCGCGGCGTTCGTCGCGGGTGGTCTCGATTGCTACGGCTTTCTCTCGCTCGCCGATCGTATCGATCTTTTCGGGGCGGCTCCATTCGGGGGTCACGGCAATTCTCCAAGGGTCAGGCGGGCAAGCGGCACGTCCGCCAGCCGTCCATGTAGGGTACGAAGCGCCTCGCGAACATGGGGAACCGCTTGTCGGTCGGTCGGAGCCTCGCCGCGATACAGGTTGCGGACCAGCGCGGCGTCCATCGCCTCCGCCCCGCCGGCCAGCCCGTTGCGATAGGCGGTCAGGCGCCCCCCCAGCATCGCCATCATCCGGCCGATATGCTTGCCGACGACGATGTCGCCGATGCCCAGTTCGCGCAACTGCCCGTCCATGTCCGTGACGAAGCGCTCGGTGATCCGCGCCGCCGGGCCCGCGCCCTCCGGGCTGGCTTCCAGCCGGATCAAGACCAGCGACAGCACCGCCGCGATCATATCGAACCGGCCATCGACCGTATCGGGCACCGCGCCGTCCAGATACCAATGCGGTTCGCGCGCGCGCAGCACCACCGCATTATAGAGCGGCAGCGCCGCGTCCCCGTCGCGGCCGAAATAGCGCGCAATCCCCTGCTTCAGCCAGCCCCAGGCCATGCGCCCCTCCCTCTCCATCATGCGACCGACGCCGGCGCGAATTGCTTGTATGCGCCTTTCCCTTGGCATATCGAGGGGGTGACGGTCGAGCGGATCGACCGCCTGTATACCCGCCTGTGCGGCCGATATCCCGGCCCGGAGATGATGATGAGCGTTTCTTCCACCCGTGCCCTCGGGCTCGGCCTGGCGATGGCCCTGGCCGCGTCCGCCTGTACGCCCCTGCGGTCGCATCAGGGTTATGTGGTCGATGTCGATCTCGTCAACGCGATCCAGCCGGGTGTGGATAACCGCCAGTCGGTGCTCCAGACGCTGGGCACGCCGACGATCAGCAGCCAGTTCGGCGGAACCGACTGGTATTATGTCGCGCGCGACAGCCGCAATCTGGGCTATAACCTGCCCAATCCGTCATCGCAGATCACCTTGCAGATCAGCTTCGACCAGGCGGGCAATGTGACCACGATCCGCCGCGCGGGGCTGGACCAGGTCGCGGACATCTCGCCCTATGGCAAGACGACGCCGACCCTGGGCCGTTCGCGCGGCTTCTTCCAGGATCTGTTCGGCAATATCGGCGCGGTCGGCGCCCCCGGTGCGGGTGCCGGTGCGCCGGGTACCGGTGGCGGCGGACGTACGCGTCCGTAAGGGCTGAACCCTAGGCATACCAACCTCCGTTCGCACTGAGCGAAGTCGAAGTGCACGTCCCGCGTTTCGGCAACGAATTCCCTTGGCCTTCGACTTCGCTCAGGCTGAACGCACGGTGGGTGGTTTGGCGGGCTCGCGCGACATCGCCACCCCCCGTTTGGCCGCGTCGCGTGATAAGCAACGACGCGGCCGTGCCGTGCTTGGGTCGGCACGATCCCGAAAGGGGATGGGATCGGGCCTGCTAACGCCCCAAATGCGAAATGGGTTCGCAAACGGGCCTATTTCCCGTCGGCGAACCCATCGATCCATAGCGTCGGCGGGGGACCAAGCCCCCTGCCCTTACTGGTTCATCGAGTCGAAGAAATCCTCGTTGGTCTTGGAATTCTTCATCTTGTCGAGCAGGAATTCCATCGAGTCGATCGTGCCCATCTGCATGAGGATGCGGCGCAGCACCCACATCTTGGACAGCTTGTCCTTTTCGACCAGCAGCTCTTCCTTGCGGGTGCCCGACTTGCCGACATCCATCGCCGGGAAGATGCGCTTGTCCGCCACCTTGCGGTCGAGCACGATTTCCGAGTTGCCGGTGCCCTTGAACTCTTCGAAGATGACTTCGTCCATGCGGCTGCCCGTGTCGATCAGCGCGGTGGCGATGATCGAGAGCGAGCCGCCCTCCTCGATATTGCGCGCCGCGCCGAAGAAGCGCTTGGGCCGCTGGAGCGCGTTCGCGTCGACACCGCCGGTCAGCACCTTGCCCGAGGACGGGACGACCGTGTTGTAGGCGCGGCCCAGACGGGTGATCGAGTCGAGCAGGATGACCACATCCTTCTTGTGCTCGACCAGGCGCTTGGCCTTTTCGATCACCATCTCGGCGACCTGGACGTGGCGCTGTGCCGGTTCGTCGAATGTCGAGGAGACGACCTCACCACGCACCGAGCGCTGCATGTCGGTGACTTCTTCCGGACGCTCGTCGATGAGGAGGACGATCAGGAAAACTTCGGGGTGGTTGTCGGTGATCGCCTTGGCGATGTTCTGCAACATCACCGTCTTGCCCACGCGCGGGGGCGCGACGATCAGCGTGCGCTGGCCCTTGCCCTGCGGCGAGACGATGTCGATCACACGCGCCGACTTGTCCTTCTGGGTCGGATCGGCGGGGTCGAGGATCAGCTTCTGCTCGGGATAGAGCGGGGTCAGGTTGTCGAAATTGACGCGGTGACGGACGGCCTCAGGGTCATCGAAATTGACCGAGGTCAGCTTGGTCAGCGCGAAATAACGCTCGCCGTCCTTGGGCGCGCGGATTTCGCCTTCGACCGTGTCGCCGGTGCGCAGGCCGTGCTTGCGGACCTGGTTGGGCGAGACATAGATGTCGTCCGGACCGGCGAGATAGTTCGCTTCGGGCGAACGCAGGAAGCCGAAACCATCGGGCAGCACCTCGATCGTGCCCAGACCCATGATCTGGTCGCCCTGCTCCGCCTGTTCCTTGAGGATGGCGAACAGCAGGTCCTGCTTGCGCAGCGTCGACGCGCTCTCGACCCCCAATTCCTCGGCCAGTTGCACGAGGTCGGCGGGAGTTTTCTTCTTCAGGTCTTTCAGATGCATGATCGGTCCGGATGGTCGGAGGGCGTCGGTCGGCGATGATCGCGGCGAAACGAGGCTGTCGATAAGGAAGCGTACCCGACGCGAGGACCGCGCCGTACAAGGCCCGAGTTAGGATTCGGGCGGCCCCAAGTCAATGGGGAATACCCATTGCTACGTGAGACTCACGCCCCTCCCGCAGGCGGGAGGGGATGGGGGAGGGAAAGCCGCGAGCGCTGGTCTCGGTGAGACTCCCTGCCCTCCCCCGGCCCCTCCCGTTTACGGGAGGGGAGGAAGAAGGGATGCCCCTCCCGTAAACGGGAGGGAAGAAGAAGGGATCAGAACGGCTTGATCACCACCAGCACCACGATGATCGTCGCGGCCAGCGCGGGCACCTCGTTGATCATCCGCAGTTGCTTGCCGGTCAGCCTGGTTTCCCCCCGCGCCAGCTTCCTGGCATAGCCGACCATCCAGCCATGATAGCCGCTGAGCAGCAGCACGAAGGCCAGCTTGGCGTGCAGCCACCCCAGCCCCGGCACGCCCGAGAACAGCCCCAGCGACGCGGCGAGCAACAACCCCAGCACCCACACCGCGATCATCGCCGGGGTCAGGATGATCGAACGGAGCTTGGTTTCCCGCTCGACCCAGCGCGCCGCGTCGGTGGCGTCGCCCGCGACCAGCGCCTCCTGATGATAGACCAGATAGCGCGGCATCATGAACAGCCCGGCCATCCAGAAGATCACGAAGATGATATGCGCCGCCTTCACCCATTCATAGGCGGCCCCCAAGAGTCCGATCATGACTCGCTCCGTACGCGGGCGATCAGCCGCTCGACATGCGTGATCGGCGTGTCGGGCAGGATGCCGTGCCCCAGGTTGAAGATGTGTGGGCGCTCCGCGAACGCCGCCAGGATGCGATCCACCGCGCCGTCCAGCGCCTCGCCCCCGGCGATCAGCGCCAGCGGATCGAGATTGCCCTGCACCGGCAGGTCCTCCGGCAGATAGGTGTCGGCCCAGGCCGGATCGACCGTCTCGTCCAGCCCGACCGCGTCCACCCCCGTCTCTCGGGCATAAGCGGGCAGCTTGCCCCCCGCGCCCTTGGGAAAGCCGATCACCGGCACGCCGGGGCAGCGCGCCCGGAAACCCTCGACGATCGCGGCATTGGGAGCGATCACCCAGCGTTCGAACTGTGCCGGGGAGAGCGATCCCGCCCAGCTATCGAACAACTGCACCGCCTCGACCCCGTTCGCGACCTGTCCGGCCAGATACTCCACCGTCATCGTCACGATCGCATCGATGATCGCGCCGAACCCCGCCGGATCGGCATAGGCGAAACGTCGCGTCTCGCCCTGGTCCTTGGACCCCTGCCCCGCCACCATATAGGTCGCGACCGTCCACGGAGAGCCCGCAAAGCCCAGAAAGCTGGTCTGGGGCGGCAACTGGCCCGCGACCCGTGCCACGGTGGCATAGACGGGGTCGAGACGCTCAGGGACGCGCGTGAGGGCATTCAGCGCATGATCGACCAGCGCGGGCGCCAGACGCGGCCCCTCCCCCGCCCCGAAGCTCAGATCCTGGCCCAATGCCCAGGGAACCATCAATATGTCGGAAAACAGGATCGCGCCGTCGAAGCCGAACCGCCGGATCGGCTGCACCGTCACCTCGGCCGCCGCCTCCGGATCGGTGGCCAGCGCCAGAAAGCCCCCCTTCTGCGCCCGTAGTTCCCGATACTCCGGCAGATAGCGTCCGGCCTGCCGCATGAGCCACATCGGCGGCACCGCCTGCCGCTCGCCCCGCAAGACGGCGAGCAGGGGCTTTCGAATCGAAACGTCGGTCAGGAGACCCCCCTTCTTCTATTAAAGAAGATTCTAAGAATGGATTGTTGAAGTGGTTGGCACGTTGGTTGTCGGGATTATGCGGCTCTCCCCGATATGCCAACATGTTGACTCATCGGGAACCGCCGATTCAACGGGATTCGGATTCATCGCCCCCGTAACTCACAGGCTGTGGAAAAGAATCGCGCCTGTGAGATTCATTGTGGACGAATCGGTCGTTATCCACCGCCGGTCCGCCGCTTGGCCGGTCGGCAAAGTTACGCTACCGATTCGCGACATGTTATCCACAGAGTCATTAGGCCGGTCATGACGACGCGGCTCCACCTGCACCTCCTGTCCGATTCCACCGGCGAGACGCTGGAGAACATCGCCAAGGCGGCGCTCGCGCAATATGACGATGTGGAAACCGTCCGGCATTTCTGGCCGATGGTCCGGACCGAGAGCCATCTGGAGCGCATCCTTCAGGAGATCGCGCAGAATCCGGGGCTGGTCATCTATACGCTGGTCAACCCGACGACGCGGCGCGTGCTGGAGAGCCGGTGCCATGCGCTGGGCCTGCCCACCGTCGCGCCGCTCGACCCGGTCAATGCCGCGCTGTCGGGGCTGCTGGGCGTCGCGGCCAAGATGCGGCCCGGTCGCCAGCATGTCCTCGACGCCGCCTATTTCGCGCGGGTCGATGCGATCCAGTTCACCATCGCGCATGACGACGGCATCGGCTGGGAGGAATGGGAAGAGGCCGATATCGTGCTGGCGGGGGTCAGCCGCTCGTCCAAGACGCCGACCTCCATCTATCTGGCCAATCGCGGGTACAAGACCGCCAATATCCCGATCGTGGTCGAAAGCCCCCCGCCCCCCTTTCTGTTCAGCCTGAAAAAGCCGCTGGTCGTGGGGCTGACCACCAGCGCCGACCGGCTGATCGCGATCCGGCGCAACCGGCTGCTGTCGCTCAACCAGGCCCCCGACACCGATTATGTCGAGCAGGAGGCGGTGAACCGCGAACTCACCTTCGCCAGGCGGATGTTCGCCGACAATGACTGGCCGGTGATCGACGTCACCCGCCGCTCGATCGAGGAGACGGCGGCGGCGATCATCTCCCTCGTGAATCAAAGAAAGTCCGACGCATGATCATCCTCGCCTCGCAAAGCGCCTCGCGCCGGGCGATGCTCGACGCCGCCGGTGTCGCCTATGAAGCGCTGCCCGCCCGTGTGGACGAAGCCGGCGTCAAGGCCGCGATGGCGGGCTCGTCCCCGCGCGACCTGTCCGATGCGCTGGCCGAGATGAAGGCGGTGAAGGTGTCGGCGAATGCCGGGCCGGTGCCGGTGCTGGGGTCGGATTCGATCGTGGCGCTCGCCGACGGCACGCTGCTCGACAAGCCCGAGAGTCGCGAACAGGCCGCCGAGCATCTGACGCGGATGAGCGGCGGCAGCCACGAATTGTGGAGCGCCGCCGTCATCGCCGAACATGGCCACCCCGTCTGGCGGCATGTCGAGCGCGCCAGGCTGCATGTCCGTCCGCTCTCCTCCGCCTTCATCGACTCCTATCTGGACCGGGAGTGGCCCGAGATTGCCGGGTGCGTCGGCTGTTTCCGCATCGAGGGACCGGGGGTGCAGCTTTTCTCGCGGATCGAGGGGAGCCATTTCACCATTCTCGGCATGCCGCTGCTGCCCGTGCTGGGTTATCTGCGCGAACGCGGCTGGATGCCCGCCTGATGACCAGACCCTATGCCGAGGTGATCGGCGACCCGATCAGCCATAGCAAGTCGCCGCGCATTCACGGTTTCTGGCTGGAGGCGTTGGGGATCGACGCCGATTACCGCGCCACCCATGTCACGCCCGACGCGCTGCCCCACTATTTCGCCGGGCGGAGGGACGATCCGGCATGGCGCGGATGCAACATCACCGTGCCGCACAAGGTCGATGCGCTGGCGCATGTCGAGGATCATGGGGGTGTTCGCGCGGCGATCGGGGCGATCAACACCGCGATCCGCGCCGAGGATGGCGTGCTGGTCGGTACCAACACCGATGCAGCCGGGTTCGCCGCGCCGCTGAACCCGTTCGATCTGGCGGGCAAGCCGGTGACGGTGATCGGGGCAGGGGGCGCGGCGCGCGCGGTGCTGTTCGCGTTGGCCGGAATCGGGGTGGGGCCGGTGACGTTGCTCAACCGGAATGTGGAAAAGGGCGCGGCGCTGTTGTCCTCCTTCGGACTCGATGGGCAGGCTGTCGCGCTGGACAGCGCCGTCCCGCCCTCCGCGCTGCTGGTCAATACGACCAGCCTGGGCATGACCGGCCAGCCGCCGCTCGACCTCGACCTGTCGGTGCTGCCGGGGGACGCCATCGTCTACGACATCGTCTATGCGCCGCTGGAAACCGGTTTGCTGGCGGCGGCGCGGGCCAGGGGACTCCAGACGATCGATGGCCTGGAAATGCTGATCGGCCAGGCGGCGGTGGCTTTCGCGTTGTTCTTCGGGGCCGAGCCGCCGCGCGACCGCGACGGGGAATTGCGCGGAATCCTGCTCGGATGATCGTCCTCGGGCTGACCGGCTCGATCGGCATGGGCAAGTCCACCGTCGCGCAGATGTTTCGCGACGAAGGCGTGCCGGTGTTCGACGCCGATGCCTGTGTCCACCGCTTGCAGGGGCCCGGTGGAAAACTGGTCGCGGCGATCGAATCGGCCTTTCCCGGCACCACGGGACCCGATGGGGTGAATCGCACCGCGCTGGGCCAGGCCGTGCTGGGCGACGATTCCGCGATGCGCCGACTCGAGGGAATCGTCCACCCCGCCGTCCAGGCCGAGCGCGCCGCCTTTCTGGCCGCCCATGCGGACGCTCCCCTGGTCGTACTCGACATACCCCTGCTCTTCGAAACGGGCGGTGATAAGACTGTGGATAAGGTGTTGGTAGTATCGGCAGAACGCACCGTGCAGGAGGCACGGGTGTTGGCAAGACCGAACATGAATTCGACCAAGTTTCAGGCCATTATCGCGCGCCAGATGCCCGATGCGGAAAAGCGGACGCGCGCCGATCACGTCATCGCGACCGACATTCCGCTTGCCGAAACCCGCCAACAGGTTCGACGGCTGATCGCTTGCATGCGCGCATCGGAAGGCCGATAGTCGGTCCATGAGAGAGATCGTTTTCGACACCGAAACGACCGGGTTCAAATTTTCGGAAGGTGACCGGCTGGTCGAGATCGGCTGTGTCGAACTGGTCAACCGGGTCGAGACCGGTCGCACCTATCACGCCTATTTCAATCCCGAACGGTCGATGCCCGCCGAGGCGCAGGCGGTCCATGGCCTGTCCGACGCCTTCCTGAAGGACAAGCCGGTCTTTGCCGAGGGCGTGGCCGAGTTTCTGGACTTTATCGGCGATGCGCCGCTGATCGCGCACAACGCCACCTTCGACTTCGGCTTCATCAATGGCGAACTGGGCGCGCTGGGTTTTCCGCCGGTCGATGAAAAGACGCGGATGATCGACACGCTGGCGATCGCGCGCAGCAAGCATCCTGGCGCGAAGCATACGCTCGACGCGCTGTGCTCGCGCTACGGCATCGACCGGTCGCACCGCGTGCTGCACGGCGCGCTGCTCGATGCGCAACTGCTGGCGCAGGTCTATGTCGAGTTGATGGGCGGGCGGCAGATCGGTCTGGGCCTGCTGGCCGAGACGGTGGGGGAGGCCGGGCCGGTGATCGTCGCCCGCGCGCCCGCCAAAGTCCGCCCGCCGCGCATCTTCCGCCCCAGCGAGGCGGAACTTGCCGCTCATGCTGCGTTTCTTAAGGGGATCGCCGATCCGATTTGGGGGGCCGAGGCGTCCGGTTGACGCCACGGGACAGGCCAAAAGGACCGTCCCATCAGTGTGTATCGAGGAGAAGACGATGGATATCCGGATTTCTGGTCATCAGGTCGAAACGGGCGACGCGCTGCGGACCCATGTGACGGACCGGCTTCAGGGTATCGCCGAGAAATATTTCGCCCGCACCATGTCGTCCGAGGTGACGTTCGGCAAAGGGCCGCACGATATCGGCTTCAAGTGCGATATCGTCATGCACGTGACCCGTGGCCTGGTCATGAAGGGCCGCCACGATGCGCAGGACGCGCATCTGTCCTTCGACGGGGCGGCGGCCAAGATCGAAAAGCAGCTTCGCCGCTATTCCCGCCGCCTGAAGGATCGCAATGCCGGCCAGGCGATCGAACTGGCCGAGGCCGGGGCCTATGATGCGGGCTATACCCTGTTCGCCGAGCAGGTCGACGAGGACGAGGCCGGGCGATGCGCCCCTGATCATCGCCGAAACCCGCGTGGATATTCCCGATGCCAGCGTGTCCGATGCGGTGATGATGCTCGACCTGCGCAATACAGCCGCCCTGCTGTTCAAGAATTCGGGCACCGGATCGTATAATATGGTCTATCGCCGGGGCGACGGAACCATCGGCTGGGTCGAACCGCAAAGGGCCAATCCGGCGGGATAACCCCTATCGTTCTTCCGCGCGGGCCGCTAATAGGCGGGCCGCGCGGGGGCGCACCGGATATAAGCATGAACGATTTCAGTGATCTGTTGCGCCATGAAACGGTGCTGGCGGGTGTATCCGCCTCCAACAAGAAGCTCTTGTTCCAAACCCTGGCGACCGCGGCCGCCGACGCGGCGGGACAGGATGCCAAGCTGTTGGCCGATGTCCTGACCGAGCGCGAGAAGCTGGGTTCGACCGGCTTCGGCGGCGGGGTTGCGATCCCGCATGGCAAGGTGGCGGGACTGGACCAGATTATCGGCGTCTTCGCGCGTCTGGCGCAGCCGGTCGATTTCCAGGCGGTGGACGACATGCCGGTCGACCTGGTCTTCGCGATGTTTTCCCCAGCCGATGCGGGCTCGGCGCATCTCAAGGCGCTGGCGCGGGTGTCGCGGCGGCTGCGCGACAAGGGCTTCGTCGCCAAGCTGCGCGGGGCGGGATCGCCCGACGCGATCTGGGCGCTTCTGACCCAGGACGAGGCGCGTGACGCCGCGGCCTGAGGGCGAGGCGGCGCATTTCCGGGCGCTGGAGACCCTCTATGCCGAGGCTCCGATCAACCGCCTGTTCGTCTCCACCCTGGAAATCCCGGAGCCCGGCGTCGCCCGCATCCGCTTCATGGTGGACGAGCGCCATTATCACGCGGCGGGCGCGGCGCATGGCACGAGCTATTTCAAGATGCTCGACGATGCCGCCTTCTATGCCTGCAACAGCCTGGTCACCGACCGCTTCCTGTTGACGACGCAGTTCAACCTGCTGCTGACCCGCCCGATCAAGGCGGGCGAGGTGATGGCGGAGGGTCGCTGGGTCAGCGGGCGGCGGCGGGTCTTCGTCGCCGATGCGCGGCTGATCGACGCCAGCGGGGAAGAGGTGGCGCGCGGCACCGGCACCTTCATGCGCTCGCAGATCGCGCTGTCGGGACTGCCCGGCTATCGGACGGCCTAAGCCGATGAACGGCCGCCTGCCGACCGGGATGCTGGTGACGGCGCTGCTCCGTCGGATGAACGACAGCGGGGGCATGGGCATGGTGCTCGCCAAGGGCGATGCGCAGGCCGGGGGCCTGTTGGTGATCGCCATCGGCCCCGACCGGACCGAGCGCGTGCTGGAGCGGGGGATCGGCCCCGATGGGCGCATCGCGCTGATCGATTCCACCCCGCGCGAGGATGTGGCGGGCTATTGGCAGCGGCGGCGATCGCGCGATCCGGACCTGTGGGTGGTGGAACTGGACGGCGCTGCGGCGGAACGGTTCACCGCTGAAACGATCCTGAACGATTGACGAACGGGGCCATATCGGCCACGAGCGCCCGGTCTTAAATTCGCGTTGTGTCGATCCGGGTGCGATCCGGTCGGTTACGCAGTCGGGGGGAAGCCCGGACGAGCGCCCATGGGGCATATGCTCGGGTCCGTGATCCAACCGCATGTCTGTTTGAGTGAATGACGGTTTTCAAACGAGTCGCGGCGTCTGCGGCCATGGCTCTTTCCCTGGCGGGTCTTCTCGCCACCAGCACCCCCAGCCTGGCCAATGTGGCCGCCAATGCTGCGGGCGGTGCTGCACCGGTCACGACGATGGCTGTTTCCGGGATCAACGCGGCGGATCTGCCGATGGTTCCCATGAGCGCCCGGGCCACCATGTCCCCGCTCCCCAATTTTTCCGAAGTTTCCGAAGCGGATACGGATGAAGACGGCGATTTCGAGTCGCTGGCCGAAGCGGTTGCGGCCCAGGACGACATGGCGTCGAGCGAAGAGCTCCGCTGTCTCGCCGGTGCCATCTATTTCGAATCGCAGGGCGAACCGCTGAGCGGTCAGCTGGCCGTGGCGCAGGTGATCCTGAACCGCACCAAGTCGGGCCGTTTCCCCACGGGCGTGTGCGACGTCATCAAGCAGCGCGGCCAGTTCAGCTTCGTGCGCCACGGTGAAATCCCGTCGGTCAGCCCTTCGCGCAGCGCCTATCGCACCGCCGTCGCGGTGGCGAAGGTCGCCCTGGCCCAGGCCTGGGACAGCACCGCCGGCAAGGCGCTGTACTTCAACACCCCCGGCAATCGTCCGGGCGTGCGCGTGCAGAAGGTCGCCGCGATCGGCAATCACATCTTCTATCGTTGACGATCCAGCCCCGCTCCGGGGCTTTGCTTTGTTCGTCAAACGTTCTAAGCGGGCGGTATGTTGGACATGCCGCCCGCTTCGTGTGTCGAGGACCCCGACTCACCGCTTTGCGCCGCCGATGTCGCGCGGGGCGTTACCCGGATGCTGCTCCGCCACGACCTGATCGCCATTCCCGAAGTGTCGCTGGACGGCGGTCGCCGTGCCGACCTGATGGCGCTGGACGCGCGGGGCGGGGTGGTGGTGGTCGAGATCAAGGTGTCGCGTGCCGACATGCTGGGCGACGGGAAATGGCCCGATTATCTGGCGCATTGCGACCGCTTCTACTGGGCCGTGCCCGCCGGGTTCGACTGGTCTCCCCTGGAAAGCGCTGCCTTCCTGCCCGAGCGGACCGGGATCATCGTCGCCGACCGCTATGACGCCGCGATCGTGCGGGAAGCGCATAGCGTGCCCCTGCCCGTGCATATCCGGAAGAAGGCGACGCTCAACTTCGCCCGGCGCGCGGGGCGGCGGATGATCGGGCTGACCGATCCCGATGCGGGGATGTGAGGGATTCCCTTGGCCTTCGACTACGCTCAGGCTGAACGGCTGTTGGGTATTTGTATCGTACCAAGACCCCTTCAGCCTGAGCGAAGTCGAAGGCCACGCCCCACCCTCACCGCGTCAGAATCAACGTCACGATCGACCGGGGCGGCGCCACTTCACCCGCCACCGCTGCTGCCTTATGTTCCGCGTCGGTCACGATCATCCGCTTCTGCCACCGGCCCGGCACCGCGATGCTCAAGGGCCGGGAGGACAGCCCCGGATTGACATGGACCAGCACCAACCGCCGCCCATCCGGCGACAATGCGCCCGCCGTGTCCATATCATCCACCGGCACCAGCCGGTCGCCGGGGCGGATATAGCGGCTGAACTGCGCCATCGCCCAATATTTGCCGGTGACGTGGATGGCATGGGGCTGGTCGGGTGCGCCCATCAGGTCGGCCTTGATGATCCCCCAGTTGGAGCCCTTCTCGCCCTTGCGGGCGCTGAGATCCTCGATCGCCTGCCAGAAGACCCAGGCGGCGGGTTCCAGCCGCTTGAGATCGCCGACGACATGCTCGGCAAAGGCCAGCGGCGTCGCCATGCCGGTGAAATCCTCCGGATCGCGTGACAGCGGCGTGTCGTTCTCGCTCATCCACAGCCTGATGCCCGAGGCGCGGGCGATATCGCGCACCGCGGTCTGGTGGACGGTGCCATAGCTGTGCACGTTGAGCTGCCCGATCGCCGCGCGGGTGGCCGGAGGATAGGCGGCCCAATCCTCGACGAACAGATGGGACGCGGTTTCGTCCGGCGCGGCGATGACGGTGGACAGCCCCTTGGCCTTCAGCGCGGCGGCGGTGGCGTCGATCATTTGCGCCTGGCGCGTGGGCGACCAATGCGCGCCTTCCTGCGTATTGGCGGTGAACCAGTAATCGGTGTTGGGTTCGTTGACCGGTGACAGGGTGCGGAAGCGCAGCTTGTGCCGCCGCTGCAACTCGTCGGTGACGCGCACCAGATAGGTGGCGAAAGCCTGTTCCTGGCCGGGGCGCAGATTGTCGTCGGTGCCCTTCTCCGCACCGGACACCCGACCGCTGACCGTCATGAACCAGGGCGGGGAGTTGGAGAAAGCCTCGAAGATCGGTTGCTTCACCCGTGCCGTGATCGCGTCCAGCCACCAGCGCTGGTTGGCATCCTGCGCCCAGTCCCACATGGCGGGGTTCTCGGCGCGCCACCAGTCCTTGCCCGTCGCCCCCGCCGGTTGCCGCCAGAAGCCCGGCACCGCGCGTCCGACCTTCATATAAGGCGGCGTATCCGCCGCATTGCCGCCGCCGATATTGTAGCGCGCGATCGTCCAGCCCAGCCCGTCGGGGCCATAGAAGAGGTCGGCCAGCCGCGTCCGCTCCGACTCCGGCCAGCCGCCGGTTACATGCGCGAACCAGGCCAGCGCGGTGCCCCAGCCCTCGAACACCGTGGACGGCCGATCGATCGCCGGGCGCAAGGTCACGGGAACGGAACGGTCGGCAACGGGGCTTGCCTGTGCAGCGGCACCGCTCGTTACGGTCGCACCGCAGAGGAGGATCAGCGAGGCCATAGCGGCGCGGCCGATGCAGCGCTTCCTTGCGTTCTTCATCTTGTCGTTCCCGCCCGGTGGTTTTTCAAACGTCGGACTATAGTCGCAATGCCGTCATGCCCGTCAATCCGCTTGAAAAGGGCTATTCCCTATCCCGCGACAGTGCCTTTTCGCTTGTAGGGCAGGGAAACCGTCCATAAAAATCAGACAAAATATGGCGAAATGTCCGGCAGGACGGCTTGGCCGACAGAAAAAGGGGAGTGTTATGAAATGGCGTTTGGCGGCCGGCGTGGCCGTGATGGCTTTGACCGGCCCGGTAGCGGCGCAGAGCGGGCCGCAGGTCGCCCCCGTCCAGGTCGATCCCAACCGTCCCGATTGGGAGAATCCCACCGTCAACGCGCGCGGTACGCGCCCGGCCACGGCCACCGCCTTCCCCTATGAAAGCCGCGAACTCGCTCTGGCGGGGGATCGGACTAGGTCCAGCCGGTTCCTCAGCCTCGATGGCACCTGGTCCTTCGCCTTCTCCCCCTCGGTCGAGGGCGCGCCCAAGGGGTTCGAGCGGCCCGATTATGACGTGTCGGGATGGAAGAGCATCAAGGTCCCCGCCATGTGGCAGGCCGAGGGCTATGGTCAGCCCAAGTACAACAACATCACCTATCCCTTCCCGGCCAACCGACCGCTGGTGCCGCATGACGATAACGAGACGGGCTCGTATCGTCGCGATTTCGACCTGCCCCAGGGGTGGAGCGGCCAGGATGTGATCCTTCAGATCGGCGCGGCGGGTTCGGCCTATCGCGTCTGGATCAACGGGCAGGAGGTCGGTTACTCCGAAGACTCCAAGCTGCCGACCGAATATGACGTCACCCGCTTCCTGAAGCCGGGGCGCAATGTCGTCGCCATCCGCGTCCATCGCTGGTCGGACGGCAGCTATCTTGAGGATCAGGATTTCTGGCGCGTCTCGGGGATCGAGCGCTCGGTCTTCCTGCGCGCCGTACCCAAAGCCCGCATCGACGATCTGTTCGTCCATGCCGGGCTCGACAAGGCCTATCGCGACGGCACGCTGTCGACCGAGTTGACGCTGCCCGCGTTGCCCCAGGCGATGACCGCGCGGATGACGCTGCTCGACGGGGATCGGGCGGTGGTGACGCGCGAAGTGCGGGTGGCCAAGGGCGCGACCTCGGCGCGGTTGGAGGCGGGTGTGCCTGGCGTGCGCGCCTGGTCGGCCGAGACGCCCAACCTCTACACCCTGCTGGTCGAACTGGTCGATGCGAGCGGACAGGTCGTACAGGCCACGCCGCAGCGGATCGGCTTCCGCACCGTCGAGATCAGGGACGGGCAGGTCATGGTCAATGGCCGCCGCATCGTCATTCGCGGCGTCAACCGGCACGAGCATGACCCGGTCACCTTCCACGTCATCTCCGAAGAGTCGATGCGCCGCGACCTGGAACTGATGAAGCGTAACAACTTCAACGCGATCCGAACCTCGCACTATCCCAACGACCCGCGCTTCCTGGCGCTGGTGGACGAGTACGGCTTCTACCTGATGGACGAGGCCAATATCGAGAGCCACGCCTATATGGAGGCCGGCAACCGCCATGGCGACGAGCGGGCGAAGTATCAGATCGGCTTCGACCCCGCCTGGGAAAGCGCACATGTCTCCCGCGTGATGAACATGGTCGAGCGGGACAAGAACCACCCCTCGATCATCTTCTGGTCGCTGGGCAACGAGGCGGGGATCGGCCCCAATTTCGAGAAGGCGGCGGCGGCGATCCGGCGGCGCGATCCGGCGCGGCTGGTATCCTATCTCGGCTGGGGCACGCTCGACTGGAGCCACCAGCCCAATAGCTTCGTCGATATCTACGCGCCCATGTATGACGATATCGAGAAGATGGTCGACTGGGCCGAGGACCCAAGCCACACGCAACCGATGATCCAGTGCGAATATGCCCATATGCAGGGCAATTCGGGCGGCAATTTCAAGGATTATTGGGACACCATCTACGCCCATCGCAAATTGCAGGGCGGCTTCATCTGGGACTGGGTCGACCAGTCCATGTATCGCTATACCAAGGACGGACGGCGATATTGGGGTGACGGCGGCGAGTACGGCCCCAATCCGGGTGGCGATATCGAGTTC
Organism: Sphingomonas sp. SORGH_AS_0879; assembly: GCF_030819175.1. NCBI lineage: Bacteria > Pseudomonadati > Pseudomonadota > Alphaproteobacteria > Sphingomonadales > Sphingomonadaceae > Sphingomonas > Sphingomonas sp. SORGH_AS_0879. The sequence goes on along the minus strand of NZ_JAUTBJ010000002.1, from coordinate 197,931 downwards.
GGCGACGGGCTGAACCAGCCTGACCGCACCCCCAATCCGCAACTCTACGAAGTGCAGAAGGTGCAGTCGCCGATCCAGTTCGAGGGGTTCGATCCCGCCAAGGGGCGGATCGACGTGCGCAACCGCCACGACTTCATCGACCTGTCCGGATTCGATTTCGACTGGATGGTGGAGGAGAATGGCGTGGCGGTCGCGACCGGCACGCTGCCCGCACTGACCACCGCCGCCGGGCAGGTGCAGACGGTGGCGCTCGCCCCGCAATTCGCACGTAAGCCGGGGGCGGAATATTTCCTGACCGTGCGTGCGCGGGCCAAGAACGGCACGATCCGCGCGGTTCCGGCGGGCTATGTCGTCGGCTGGGAACAGTTCGCACTGGGCGAGGCACCGGTTATGGCACCGGCCAAGGCGGGGCGTGTCACGGTGGCGGACACGGCCGAGCGGGTCAGCCTGTCGGCTGGGCGCGCGACCTTGGTCATCGATCGCAAGACCGGTTTGATCGAACGGTACAGCGTGGATGGCAAGCTGCTCGTCAAGGGAGGACAGCCCAATTTCGTCCGGGCAGAGACCGACAACGATACCGCCAACGGCACGGTCGCGCAGCAAAGCGCCTGGTTCGCGATGAACGGGGCGCAGAAACTCCGCGGCGTTACCGTCGAGCGGGCGCAGGGGCTGGTCACCGTCGATCACGACTATGGCGCGGGAGCGGCGCGTTTCGTCACCCGCTACCGGATGGCGGGCGATGGCGCGGTGGATGTCGAGGGGCAGTTTACGCCGCTCAAGGCCGACCTGCCGCCGCCGGTCCGTATCGGCCTGTGGTACACCATGCCAACCACCATGAAGACGGTCGAATGGTATGGCCGGGGTCCGCATGAAAGCTATGTCGATCGCAAGACCTCCGCCGCGATCGGGCTGTGGCGCGGGGCGATCGCCGAGCAGAATCACGATTACATGCGGCCGCAGGATACCGGCAACAAGCTGGACGTGCGCTGGATGGAGCTGTCGGGCGCGGGCAGCGGCCTGCGTGTGCGAGCGGACAAGCCGTTGATGATGCAGGCGCTCGCCTTTCCCTATGGCGATCTCTACCGCCGCGCGCCGGGCACGTGGAAGTCGACCGACATCGTGCCGCATGGCGAGACGACACTGATCGTCGATGCCGCGCAATGGGGCGTCGGCGGCGACACGACCTGGAGCCATGTCGGACAGCCGCACATGAAGTACCGGACGACGCTGGAGCCCACCCGCATCGCCTTCCGGCTGGAGCCGTTCGCGGGCGAGGGGACCACGCCCGACAAAGCGAAGCCCGCTCGCGCGACCGAGCCGCAATAGGGCTGTTCTTTACTCGGACAATAAGCCATCATGCCGCTTCAGGCAGAGGAGAGACCATGAAAAGGGCAACGAAATTCCTGTTTGCGGCGGCGGTGGCCACGCTGTTCGCGGGCACCGCGATGGCGCAAGAGGCACCCGCGACCGGCGGCGATACGGTGGCGGTGCATGGGGACCGCCCCGGACCCGTCTATAACCGCCGTATCTTCGGCCAGTTCGCCGAGCATCTGGGCACCGGCATCTATCCGGGCATCTGGGTGGGCAAGGGCAGCAAGATCCCCAACATCAACGGCTATCGCCGCGACGTGATTGACGCGCTGAAGGCGATTCGCGTGCCGGTGATCCGCTGGCCGGGCGGCTGCTTCGCCGACGAATATCACTGGCGCGAAGGCGTAGGGCCCCAGGCCAAGCGGCTGACCAAGGTCAACACCAACTGGGGCGGTGTGACCGAGGACAACAGCTTCGGCACCAACGAATTCATGAATTACAGCGAGATGGTGGGTGCGGAAGCCTATGTCTCGGGCAATGTCGGTTCGTCCGCGCCGTCCGAAATGGCCGAGTGGGTCGAATATATGACCTTCCCCTCCAAATCGACCTATGCCGAGGAGCGCCGCCGGAACGGTCGCGACCGCCCATGGAAGCTGGCCATGTTCGGTATCGGCAACGAACTGTGGGGCTGCGGCGGCAATATGCGGCCCGAATATGCGGCGGACGTGACGCGCCGCTATTCGACCTTCCTCAAGGTCCCCGCCGGCGAGAAGCTGATGCGCATCGCCAGCGGTGCGAATGGCGACGATTATAACTGGACCGAGGTCATGATGCGCGATGCGTCGAGCGCGTTCGACGGCATCGGTGTCCATTACTACACCGTCCCCGGACCGTGGGAAAAGAAGGGCCCCGCCACCGGCTTCGATGAGGAAGCCTGGGCGCGGACGCTCTCCAAGACGCTGAAGATGGAAGAGCTGCTCACCAAACACTCGGCGATCATGGACAAGTACGACCCCAACAAGCGGGTCGCGTTGCTCGTCGACGAATGGGGCACCTGGTATGATGTCGAACCCGGCACCAATCCGGGCTTCCTGTACCAGCAGAACTCGCTTCGCGACGCGATGGTCACCAGCCTGAACCTCGACATCTTCGCACGCCACGCCGACCGCGTGCGCGGTGCCAACATCGCGCAGATGATCAACGTGCTCCAGGCGATGATCCTGACCGACGGCGCGCGCATGGTGAAGACGCCGACCTATTGGGTGTTCGACATGTACAAGGACTATCAGGACGCCACCGTCCTGCCGGTCGATGTCCAGTCGCGCTGGTACAACAAGGACCAGTGGGTGATGAAGGCGGTCAGCGCCTCGGCGGTGCGCGACAAGGCGGGCGTCGTCCATGTCGGGCTGACCAATGTCGATCCCAACCAGCCCGCCACGGTGACCGTCAAGCTCGATGGTCTGAACGCCGCTCAGGTGTCGGGCCGGATCCTGACGGGGGCGACGATGGACGCACACAACACGTTCGACGCGCCCGCCCAGGTCGCGCCGCAGCCCTTCCAGGGTGCGTCGCTGTCGGGTGGCACGCTGAGCGTGCAGATCCCGGCCAAGTCGGTCGTGATGCTGGATCTGCGCTGATGCGGTCCCGCGCCGGAGCGCTGCTCGCCGCCGTCCTGCTCGTCGGGTCAGCGGGGTCCGCTGCACCCCGGCGCGACATGGCATGGAACAGTCCGGGGGCGGGCAACCCCCTGCTTCCGGGCTATTTCGCCGATCCCTCCATCGTGCGCGACGGGGGGCGTTGGTATATCTTCGCCACGGTCGATCCCTGGGGCGACGATCGCCTGGGGCTGTGGACCTCCGACAATGGTCGCGACTGGACATTCTCGCAGCCGAACTGGCCGACCAAGCAGGCGGCGACCAGCCCGACCTCGGGCGATGCCAAGGTCTGGGCCCCCTCGGTGGTCAAGGCAGCCAATGGCCGCTGGTATATGTATGTCTCGGTCGGCAGCGAGATATGGGTCGGCTCCGCGCCCTCTCCGGCAGGGCCCTGGGCCGATGCCAATGGCGGCAAGCCGCTGATCGCGCGCGACTTCGCGCCCCAATATCACATGATCGACGCCGAAGCGTTCGTCGATGACGATGGCCAGGCCTATCTCTATTGGGGATCGGGGCTGAACTGGGTCAACGGCCATTGCTTCGTGGTGAAGCTCAAGCCCGACATGGTCCATTTCGACGGCGAGCCGAAGGACGTGACCCCGGCCCATTATTTCGAGGGCCCCTTCATGGTGAAGGAGAAGGGGCGTTACCTGCTGACCTATAGCGACGGCAACACGACCAAGGACACCTACAAGGTGCGCTACGCGGTCGGGTCGTCGCCGATGGGGCCGTTCACCGAGGCGGCGAACAGTCCGGTGCTGGTAACCGATGCGAAGAAGCAGATCATCAGCCCCGGTCACCATGCGATCTTCGCCGACAAGGGGCGGTCCTATATCCTCTACCACCGACAGGCGCTGCCCTTCGTGCCAGGGGGCGACCGGGTGCTTCGGCAGGTGGCGATCGATCCGTTGACCGTGAAGGCGGACGGGACGCTGGAGAAGGTGGTGCCCAGCCATGATCCCGTGATCCCGGCCTTTGCGCCGCACCGGACACGGGGGTTGCGCTGGACGGGGAAGGGGGCGGATATTCTCGCGGCGGATGACAATTACGCCACCGCCTGGCGACCGGAGGCCGGGCAGCCGCCGATGCTGACCGCCGATCTCGGGGCGGTGCGGATGGTGCGGGAGAGTCAAATCCGCCCGGCTTTCGCGATCCAGCCGCAGGATCTGCGGGTCGAAGCGTCGGAGGACGGCAAGACCTGGCGTCAGGTGGCGGTAGAGACGGGGGTGAGCGGCTCGCCGATCACCCTGCGCCATTGGGGCAAGGCGCGGTGGTTGCGGATGACCGTCACGGCGAAGGAGCCCGCGATCCTGGAATGGTCGATCTTCTGAGGTCCTAAGCCCGTCCTCCCGGTAGGGGGGAGGAGGCCTGTCGCGGGCAAGGGTCTCGGTGAGACTCCGTGCCCTCCCCCATCCCCTCCCGCCTGCGGGAGGGGAGCGGCTAGAGGCGAGGGTCAGTCTTCCAACCTCCGTTCAGCCTGAGCGTAGTCGAAGGCCAAGGGTGAAACCTCTCCTCACACCCCCTTCGGCAAGGCGAACGCCATGGTATAATCCCCATAGCGTGTCCCCAGTGCGCCATGCCCCCCGGCGGTGATGACGACATATTGCCGCCCGTCCCGCCCGCGATAGGTCATCGGCGTCGCCTGCGCCCCCGCCGGCAACCGCGCGCGCCACAGCACCCGACCGGTCTTCAGGTCATAGGCCCGCAGATACTGGTCGGTCGTCGCACCGATGAACACCAGGCCCGAGGCGGTGATGATCGATCCGCCCAGATTGGGTACGCCGGTCTTGATCGGCACGCCCAGATGGCTGCCGAACAGCCCGGTGTCGCGCGCGGTGCCCAGTACCTTCTTCCACACCACCTGCCGGGTGTTGAGATCGACGGCGGTCAGATGCCCCCAGGGCGGCGCGTTGCACGGCGCGCCGAACACGCCGATCCAGGCCGCGACCACCGCGACATAAGGGGTGTTATACTGGGTCTGGAGATTGGGCTCGCGCGCATTCTCGCCGCCCTTCTTCTTTTCCATATAGCTCTTCGCGCGCGGATCGTCGCGGCGCATCAGCCAGATCTTGAACGGCATCTCCATCGTGTTGACGGTGAAGACCTGCCGCACCGGATCGAGCGCCGCACCGCCCCAGTCGGTGACGCCGTCGAATGCGGGATGGCCGATGATCGGCTTCAGCCCCGTCGGCTGGTAAATGCCGGTCCCCTGCGCACGGCGGATATCGATCCGGCAGAAGAGCTGGTCGATCGGCGTCGCGCCCCAGGTCGACTTCTCGGTCGGCGCGGGCGGGGTGAAGGAGGGCAGGCCAACGGACCAGGGCTGGGTCGGGGAAACCTTGACCCCGGGCGTCGCGCCGTCCTGTCGCGCGGGCCGCTCGACGATCGGGGTGATCGGCGCACCGGTCAGACGGTTGAGGAAATAGACCTGGCCCATCTTGGTCGTCTGGATCAGCGCCGGGATGGTCTGTCCGTTCGGCGCGCGATAGTCGAACAGCGACGGGCCGATGGGAATGTCCATGTCCCACATGTCACGGTGGACGAGCTGGCGGACCCAGCGCAGCTTGCCCGTCGCGATCTCCAGCGCGACGATCGCCGAGCCGAACCGGTCGTCGAACGGCCGCCGCCAGCCGATCCAGTAATCGGGCGAGGCATTGCCGGTGCCCAGATAGACCAGCCCGTTGGCCGGATCGGCGGTCATCGCGCCCCAGACATTGGGGGTGCCGCGCGTATAGGTTTCCCCTGCGGGCAGCGGCGGGATCGCATCGGGCGAGCGGCCCACGTCCCAGGCCCAGACTCCTGCGCCGCTGATCGGATCATAGGCGCGGACCACCCCGCTGGGGATGTTGCGGTTGACGTTGTCGACGATCCGCTCCCCCACGATCAACCGGCCGTTCGCGACCACGGGGGGCGAGGTGCTGATCTGGTCGGCGGGGCCCGACACGCCCATATTCTGGCGCAGGTCGATCCCGCCATTGGTCCCGAAACCGGGGCAGGGCTTCCCCGTATCGGCATCCAGCGCCATCATCCGCGCGTCGAAGGTCGGCGCGAAGATGCGACGGGGGCAGGGGGTGCCCGCCGGCGCCTGATAAAAGGCGACGCCGCGACAGACGAGATAGGAATTGCCCTGGCGGCTGACCTGATCCTTCCAGCTCCACTTGGTCCGCCCGGTCGTCGCGTCGATCGCCTGCACGATCGAATGCGGCGTGCAGGTATACAGCGTGTCGCCGATCTGGATCGGCGTCGCCTCCGAATGATATTCGCGGCGATGCTCGACCGATTCTGCCCGGTCGGGCAGGTCGCCGGTCCGCTGCGTCCAGGCGAGTTCCAGCTTGCCGACATTCTCTGGCGTGATCTGCGACAGCGCCGAATAGCGCTGGCCTGACAGGGTGCCGCCATAATCGGTCCAGTCGCCCACCGGCGCCTGCGCGGCGATCGGCAGTCCGTGGGGGGCGGGGTCCTGCGCCTCGACCGGGCGGGTCTTCAGGACGGGCACGGCGAACAGCAGCGCGACGATCCCCAAAGCGGCGGGCATCGCCCGCGTCCGCGCTCCGGGCGAACGCATCGCGCGTCCGATCCAGGGGAGGGCGACCAGCACCAGCAGGACGGTCGGCGCGACCACGCGCGGCACGAGCTGGAGCCAGTCCAGCCCGACCTCCCACACCGCCCAGACCAGGGTGACGACCCAGATCGCGACATAGAGCCACCGCCCGCGCGGATCGCCCCGCCCGATCAGCGCGCCCGACAGGATCATCGCCAGGCCGGTCAGCCCATAATAAGGCGAACCGCCCAGTAGCGCGAGATAGCCCCCCGCCACGGCGAAAAACCCGCCCAGCAGGGCCAGCGCCCAGCCTAGTATCTTTGCAAAGGCGCGACCCAACACGAGCTATTCCCTATGGTTGTAACAAAATATTGCTAAGGGGTGAACGCAGCGGCACCGTGTTTGTTCGCACAGGCGCTTGATCTGCGGCAATTTTTCGGGCGAAGTCTCGCCGTTGCGCTTTGGAAGGACGGAGGCCGTCATAGCGACATCGCCCTCTTGGCCGGTCGATGGGCCGCTTTCGCCCTGGCTGTCGCCTTGGATCGCGCCCGATGGCTGGGTGCATCGCCGCTATGATCGCCCGCGCGAAGAGGGGACGGCGCGGCGCGGGCGGCTGCTGTTCCAGACGGGGCGCGCCGATATGGTCGAGAAATATGGCGATGCGATCGACCATTTCCGGGCCCAGGGCTGGGACGTCACCGCCTTCGACTGGCGCGGGCAGGGGGGATCGGGGCGGCTGGCAAGCGACGACACCGGCCATATCGATCGCTTCGACCGGCTGACCGACGATCTGGCCGCTTTCCATGCCGATTGGGTGGAGGAAGCGGAGGGGCCGCATGTCGTGCTCGGCCATTCGATGGGCGGGTTCGTCACCCTGTCGGCACTGGCGGCGCAGCGGATCGCGCCCGATGCGGTGGTGCTGGTCGCGCCGATGCTCGCGCTGCGATCACCCGTGGGGCAATGGGCGGGCGCGATGTTCGCCCGGTGGCAGGTCGGTCGCGGCGATCCGAGCCGCGCCGCCTGGCAAAGGCTGGAGACCGAGGCGGCCTCGACCGCGCGCCAGAAAAGGCTGACCCATGACGTGGCGCGCTTCGCCGATCAGCAGGCGTTCCGGCGGCGCTGGCCCGAACTGTGCCTGGGCTCGCCGAGTTGGCACTGGGTGGCGGAGGCGTTTCGCGCGACCGCGGCGCTCCGCGACGATCCGGGGCTGGCGCGGATCGAAGTGCCGATGCTGATGCTGGTGGCGCTGGCCGACCGGCTGGTCGATGCGCGCGCCGCTGGAAGGGTGGCGGCGCAACTGCCCCAGGGGGAGATGGTCGCCTTCGGACGGGGCTGCGCGCACGAGATATTGCGCGAGGCGGAGCCGATGCGGGGCAATGCCTTGGCCGCGATCGACGCCTTCCTCGCACGGCGCGTCACCGCGTGCCGCAGCGGACCGGACCGGTGCCCGCACCCGTGACCCGGCATTTGGGCGTCCCCGCCACGGTCACGCGACCCAGGCCGTTATTGGCGATGGTTGCGGTATAGCGGGCCCGCGCATCGACCTCTCCGGCACCGTCGAGCATGACCAGCAGGTCGCCCGCCTCCAGCCCCCCGGCCGTGATCGCGGCGGGGCCGTTCGCGGAGAGCCGCGCCTTGCCCACCCGCCCGCCGCCGATCGCCAGCTTGGCGGGGCCGAGCAGGGTCGCGCTCAGCTGTTCGCCATCCGCCCGGTCGATGTGCACGTCGCCCGGTCCGTTGATGTTAAGGGACAGGGCGGTGCCGCGCATCGCCTGCGCCGTCACCTGCGCGCCGCCGATGACGGTGATCGTCGACAGCGGCGGTGCGGCGATGGTCAGGGTGACGGGGCCGAGGGGACTGCGCGACATGGCCGTGCCGTCATTGCTCCGCCGCACCACCAGGGTCGTGCCGCTGATCCGCGCTTCCACCCGGCGAAGCGTCTCGGCATCGCCCGACATCATGCCGCGTGGTGAGGGCGCGGTGGTCAGGGCGACGATGAACGGCCCCTCCACCCGCAGTGTGTCGAAGCTGCTCAGATCGACCTGCCGGTCCGCCGCCTGCGCGACACTGGGGAGGAGCAAGGCGGCGGCGAGGAGGGCACGGGGGAGCATGGAGGCGATCCTCGCACCGTCCTTCGAGCGCGACAAGCGGGCGCGGAATCGAGCGGTGGGATGTTGGTCATGCGGCCGCCGTTGCCGCCCCTCCACCACCGCTTCGCGGCGGTCCCCCTCCCCATCGGGGATGGGGAGGATTGGTATCCTTATTCCTCCCCAAGCTATGGCTTGGGGAGGGGGACCACCGCGTCAGCGGTGGTGGAGGGGCAGGCACCCTCCCCGGATCATTGCCGCCCGCACCGGGCGCTCCCCGAGCCCATCTTCCTGACGGTGCAGCTCGATTGGGGGCCCAGATCGGCGCTGCCCGAGCCCATCAGGTTGACCTTGGCCGCACCGTTCACCCGCGCGACGACGTCGCCCGATCCGGCGATCGAGACATTGGCCTGCCTCGCCTGCAATCCGGCCCCGCGCACATCGCCCGATCCGGCGACCGAGACCTTCAGCATGTCGGCCACGCCGCTGGGCGTGATCGTCCCCGATCCGGCGACCGCCAGATCGGCGGTGCCGACCCGCATCGCGCCGATCACCAGATCGCCCGATCCCGCAATCCCGGCATGGAAGCTGGGCCCCTCGACCCGGTCGACCGTCATCCGGCCCGATCCGGCCACCCCGACATCGGTCAGGCGCGGCAGCGTGACGAGGATGCGCGCACCCTTGCCGCCGCCCCAGTGCACACCCTTTTTCCGCCCGACGCGCAGCGTGTCGCCGTCGCGCTCGATACGGAGCTGGTCCAGGACGTCGGACGGTCCTTCGGCACGGACCGAGAAGCCGCCGCCCACCCGGACCTCCACCGGATCGCTGCCGCGCAGGTCGATGCCGGTAAAATCGCGCACGGCATAGCTGCGGGCGGTGCCCGATCCTTGCGCGGGCACCTCCTGCCCCTCATCGTCGGACCAGCCATAGCTGCACGCCGCCGTCGGGATCGCCAGCGCCAGCAGCGCGATCAGGGGCAGTCGAAATGCGGGTCCGGCCATGCGATCCTCCTATCGTGTATTGCGCAAACAATACACGTGGGGCGCTGACGGATGCAAATGAAAAGGGGCGGCCCCGGATGGAGCCGCCCCTTTTCGGTTCGGTCGAAACCGGCAGCCGTCAGGCGGCGGGCTTTTCCTTGTTGTAGATGGCGGCGGCGGCGCGCAGGATTTCCAGGATCTTTTCCTGGGCGCGAGGCTCGTCCACCTCTTCCATCGCGGCGAGTTCGCGGGCGAGGCGGCTGGTCGCCGCTTCGAAGATCTGCCGCTCGGAATAGCTCTGCTCGGGCTGGTCGTCGGCGCGGAACAGGTCGCGGACCACTTCGGCGATCGACACCAGGTCGCCCGAGTTGATCTTCGCTTCATATTCCTGCGCACGGCGCGACCACATGGTGCGCTTGACCTTGGGCTTGCCCTTCAGCGTTTCCATCGCCTCGCGCATGGTCTTGTCCGAGGACAGCTTGCGCATGCCGACCGACTCGGCCTTGTTGGTGGGAACGCGCAGCGTCATGCGCTCCTTTTCGAAGCGCAGCACGTAGAGTTCGAGCTGCATCCCTGCGATTTCCTGCTTTTGCAGCTCGATAACGCGGCCCACGCCATGCTTGGGATACACGACATAGTCACCGACGTCGAAGTGGAGCGCCTTGGCAGCCATTGGGGGCCTTTCCGGGTCAAAGGCCTTCGCACGAGCGCCGGACGAGCGGAAATGGGTCCACTGTTCTCATCGGCCTCGGGAAGGAAGGGTCGAACATAGCAAGGCGGGCCTTCGCGAAAAAGCTAGGCCCGTCGCGGAACCATATAGCATGGTCGCAACAAAATTACCAGCATGTCCCGCGCCACACGCCACCGCGCGTCACAGGCGACCTGTGCCGTAGCGTCAGCAGCGCCCTGGGCTCAGTCGCCCTTGCCGGGCTCCGGGCTGAAGAACTGGTCGTACTTGTTCTCCACGCCCTTCATCGCGTCGGCATCGGGCGGGGTCTGGTCCAGCTTGCGCGTGACGTTGGGCCACTGGGCGGAGAAGGTGTTGTTCAACTCGAGCCACTGTTCCAGACCGCTTTCGGTGTCGGGCAGGATCGCCTCGGCCGGGCATTCCGGCTCGCACACGCCGCAGTCGATGCACTCGGACGGGTTGATGACGAGCATATTCTCGCCCTCATAGAAGCAGTCGACGGGACACACCTCGACACAGTCCATATACTTGCAGCGAATGCAGGCATCGGTGACGACGTAGGTCATGACAACTCCCAAGGTACGAACGCGTGCTGCTATGCCGCGTGTGACGATCCGTCAACGCCCGAAACCGGGGAAGTGACCAGATCGCAGTAACAGGCGCGCCCCTCGGCGGGCGGACCGCGCCGCACGGGAAGCTGTTCCACGCGCAATACCCGCACATCGCCATGATGCGCGAAGGTCAGGATGCTGCCCACCCGGACCGGCGCATGCGCCCGGTCGATCTTGCGCCCGTCCATGCGGAAATGCCCGTCGCACGCCATCGCCTGTGCCGTCTCACGCGACCTGGCGATCCGCGCCCACCAGAGGAAACGGTCGAGCCGCATCGACTCGGTGGCTGCGGCGGGGGCGCGGGCGGTCATGGGGTGGGGCGATCCTTTCTACGGGGAAGGGAGGGCAAGAGGGCTTAACCCCATTCCTCCCCAAGCTGTGCTTGGGGAGGGGGACCATGCAAAGCATGGTGGAGGGGCAGGGGCTTGGCACGCAAATTCCTGGCTTGGCACGAACCGCAGGGCATCGCCCCTCCACCACCGGGCTGACGCCCGGCGGTCCCCCTCCCCATTGGAGATTGGGAAGGATCGGGGTCACGGCGTCCGCCCCCAGTCGGCAAGTGCGGCGAAGGCGTTGCCGGGGCGCGCTTCGGCACGCGGGGCGGGGCGTGCGGGGGGACGACCGCGCCAGACCCAGCGGGGGGGCTCGCCCTCCGTCGTGCCGCGAACCTTGCGGAATCCCAGATCGCCCATCAGCCGGTCGAGCGTCGCCGCCTCCAGCCCGATCGAGGTGGCGAGTGCGGCGTCGGGGGCGAAGGGCCCACGCCCCTGGCGCGCATCATGGGTGGCGCGCGCGATTCGTTCGACCAGGTCGATCCGCACCGCCTGCTCGCCCAAGGGCCGGAAGCCCGAGGCGACGCTCCGCCCCGGCTCGTCCCGGCGGAGCGTGGTCGCGCCGATCCGTGCGAGTTCGGGGCTTTGCCCCCACAGCGCCATCAGCGTGCGCCGCCACGCGGCGGCACCGGGCTTGAGCAGTCGCGCGTCGAATACATCCAGCGTGCCGATGGTAATGCCCAGCCCGCGCAATCGCCGCCGTTCCTCCGGCGACAGCGCATCGATCATCAGCCGCAACGGCTGGCGTGGCACGATCCCGCCCGCATCCTCCAGCGCGGCGGCCACCGCGCGGATCGCGGGCGAAGCCTTGGCCTCTCGCGTCAGCGCCGACAGCCGGACGAGCGCGGGCACCTGGCGGTCGAGCGTGCGTGCGACCCAATCCTCCAGCCGGCCCTTCACCCGTTCGCGCATCGACGGGGGCAGGCAATCCAGATCGCGCTCCAGCCGCACCACCGGCCGTCCGAGCGAAGGCCCCGCCACCAGCCGGGCGATGGCATGCCCGTCCCATACCAGTCGGTCTTCGACCAGCGAAAAGGCGTCGGGCGTTGCGGCGATCAACGCCTCGGCCCGGCGGCCGCGCTCGGTTCCCAACCGCTTTTCGGCGGCGGCGAGCAGCAGCCTTTTGTCGTTCGCCCGCGCGCCCGCCTCGACGGTGAAACGGAATCCCTCCAGCCGCCCGATGGGATGATCCTCGACCAGCACCTCGCCTTCCGGTCCGATGGTGACGGGCAATGCCCCGGCATCCGCGCCGATGCGGCGGATCAGCGCGGTCGTGCGCTTGTCGACGAAACGCTGGGTCAGGCTGGCGTGCAGGCCGTCGGACAGCCGCTCCTCGATCTCTCGCGTCCGCTCGGCCCAATGCTTCGGGTCGGCCAGCCAGTCGGCGCGCTGCGCGATATAGGCCCAGCTTCGGATCGCGGAGAGGCGGCCCGCCAGCGTCTCGACATCGCCCGCCATGCTGTCCAGCCGCGCGATCTCGTCGGCGAACCATTGGTGGGGCACATGGCCCAGCCCTTCGGACAGATGGCCGAAGACGCGCGAGACGAAGCGGGCATGGGGATCGATGCCCACTTTCCGGAAATCGGGAATGCCGCACGCCGCCCAGAGCCGCGCGACCATGGCGGGCCGCCGGACCCGGTCACGGACCCACGGCTCGTCGGCGAGGCGCTTCAACACCTGCAAATCGGTGGCGATCGGCGCGGCGCGGAGCACGCCGGGTTCGGGTTTGCGCTCCAGGCTCTTGATCAGCGCATCGATGCTCGACAGGTCGGGATCGCCCTCGCGCCAGTAGAGATGGTCGAGCCGGGGAAAGCGATGCTCCTCGATCGCCAGCATCTCTTCGGGCAGGAAGGCATCGGGCCCTTCCTCGGCCAGTGCACCGAACGTCCCGTCGCGGTGGTGCCGCCCGGCGCGGCCCGCGATCTGCGCCATCTCGGCGACGGTCAGGCGACGGCGGCGGCGGCCGTCGAACTTGTGCAGCCCGGCAAAGGCGACATGCGCGACATCCATGTTCAGGCCCATGCCGATCGCATCGGTGGCGACGAGATAATCGACCTCGCCCGCCTGAAACATCTCCACCTGGGCATTGCGGGTGCGCGGGGACAGCGCCCCCATCACCACCGCCGCGCCACCGCGCAGCCGCCGCAGCATCTCGGCCACCGCGTACACCTCCTCCGCCGAGAAGGCGACGATGGCCGAGCGTTTGGGCAACCGGCTGATCTTCTTCGCGCCCGCATAGGACAGGGTCGAGAAACGCGGTCGCGCGACGATCTCCGCATCGGGCACCAGCGCGCGGATCATCGGTTTCAGGGCTTCGGAGCCCAGGATCATCGTCTCGTCCCGGCCGCGCGCGTGCAGCAACCGATCGGTAAAGACATGACCGCGCTCCGGGTCGGCCCCCAGTTGCGCCTCGTCCAGCGCGACGAAGGCCACGTCGCGGTCGGGCATGGACTCGGCGGTGCACAGGAACCAGCGCGCGTCGGGGGGCACGATCTTTTCCTCGCCGGTCACCAGCGCGACCTTTTCCGGCCCTTTCAGCGCGACGACCCGGTCATAGACCTCGCGCGCGAGCAGGCGGAGGGGAAAGCCGATGATGCCGCTCGAATGCGCGCACATCCGCTCGATCGCGAGGTGCGTCTTGCCGGTGTTGGTCGGCCCGAGAACGGCCGTCACGGCGCCCGATACGCGGCTGGTCATATCCTCTACATCGGGCTTCCCGCGCGCGGTTGCAACGGCATGAGGCAAGATGGCGCGACGTTCGCGACATTCGGCCCGGTCCGGCCACGTCTTACCGCAGCATCGGGGCAGGGGATCGCGGGGCGTTTGACTTTGGTCCGGCGCGCTTACACCCCGCCAAATGCGCGCCGGGGGGATCGGCGACATGGATCGACGATAGACGGACGCACTTCTCAGTCATGTTTCTGGCCGGCGACGACGCATTCCTGGTATCCGGCGGCACCGCCGCGCGGACGATCGGCGGGGGATTTCCCCTGGTACCGGTCGGGCGACTGGCCCGCTGGCGACGGGCGATGCGCGAGATCGACTGGGTGCCCGATCTGGGCGCGCAGATCGGCAGCCGCGACTGGTGGCGGGGGCTGGCGACCTGTTCGGCGCTGTGCGCGGCGACGATCGCGATGGCGCCGGGCTTTCACCATTCCATTCCGGCGCGCGTTCCCGCTCCGCTGACCGGCGATGCCTGGAAGAACGCCCGCGCACAGGCCATCGCCCCGTTGGCCTTGGGCGCGGATAGCGGGCGTCGGCTGGCGGCGGGCGAGCTGGTCGAGCATCTGGCCGAAGCGCCCGAGCGTCCCAGCGTCGACCTGTCCGCCACCATCGGATCGGGTGATTCCCTGGCTCGTGTCCTGCAACGCGCCGGGGTCGCCCGTGACCAGACGCGGGCCGCCGCCGATCTGGTCGACCAGGCGACCGGGGGCGAGGCGATCGCCTCCGGCACCCGCGTCGCGCTGACCCTGGGGCGGCGGCCCAGCCGGATGGTCGCGCGCCCCCTGGAGGCGATGAAGCTGCGCGCGCGCTTCGACCTGGCCGTCACGTTGACCCGCACGGCGCAGGGGCTGTCGATGACGAAGCAGCCCATCGCGATCGACCGTACGCCGCTGCGCCTCCAGGGGCTGGTCGGCGCCAGCCTCTATCGCTCCGCTCGCGCCGCCGGGGCTCCGGCCAAGGTGGTGGAGGCCTATATCAAGGCGCTGTCGTCGCATGTGTCGGTCGGGCGCGACGTGCGGCGCTCGGACAGTTTCGACCTGATCATCGAGCGCGAGCGGGCCGCCACCGGCGAGACGCGGCTGGGCAAGCTGCTTCTCGCCGGGCTCGATCATGGCGGGCGCAAGGTACAGCTGGCGCGGCTGGCGGATGACGATGACGGCCAATGGTATGACGTCAACGGCCAGAGCGAACGGCGCGGCAGCATGGACATGCCGGTCGCGGGGCGGGTGACCTCGTCCTATGGCAAGCGGATGCACCCGATCCTGGGCTTCATGCGGATGCACAAGGGCACCGATATCGGCGCGCCCTATGGTTCGCCCATCCATGCGATCATGGACGGCGTCGTCCAGTTCGCGGGCCGGTCGGGCGGTTATGGCAATTTCGTCAAGCTGTCGCATGGCGGCGGCGTCGCCAGCGGTTACGGCCATATGAGCCGCTTCGCCGTCCGCTCGGGCGCGCGGGTGCGGCAGGGGCAGGTGATCGGCTATGTCGGATCGACCGGCATGTCGACCGGCCCGCATCTCCATTGGGAAGTGTGGAGGAACGGCGTAACCGTCGATCCGCGCAGCTTGAAGCTGACGAGCGTCGCGGTACTGTCCGGCGCGAAGCTGCGTGCCTTCCGTCACGAGGTGCAGAGCCTGTTGTCGGTCCGGCCGGGGCGGTAGATCAATCCCTCACCTCCGGTCACGCTGAGCGTCGTCGGAGCGCGCGCCCGACGGTCGACCCGTGGCCTTCGACTTCGCTCAGGCTGAACGGAGGTGGGGTTTCCCCTTCGCTGTCACTTGCCCGCCGTCCGCCAGCGCGCGACGGTGTCCGCCACCGCCGCCTCGCCGCGCGCGGGGATCGCCCAGGTCGCGGAAATCCGCATGTCGTTGGAGGCGGGCCGCTTGCCCTCCTCCAGCGTGTCGAAGCTGGCGCGCATCGGGAACGTCACGCCTTCGCCGGACAGGATCGCCTCGCGGTTGCGCAGCGCCGAGATGGTGTCGAGCAGGCCGCGGCCCCCTTCCGGCATGGCCGCGCGGACCATCGCCTGGTCGCGTTCGTTGTTCAGCCGCATCGCGATGATCGTGCCGCATTGCGACAGGACGCTTTCGGACAGATCGGAGGGCCGCTGCGTCACCAGGCCCAGCGAGACGCCGTATTTGCGCCCCTCCTTGGCGATGCGCGACAGGACGCGCCCGACCGCCGATTCCTGTTCGGCGCGGGCTGGGATGTAGCGATGCGCCTCTTCGCAGACCATCAGGACCGGGCGACGCTCCTCCGGCGGTGACCAGATCGCATGGTCGAAGATCATCCGCGCCAGCACCGCGACCACGACGCTGGTCACGTCCGACGGCACGCCCGACACGTCGATGATCGATATCGGGCGTCCGCCGCTCGGCATGCGCAGGATGCGGCTGAGGAAACTCGCCATGGTGTCGGCGACCAGCATGCCCGAGAAGAGGAAGGCATAGCGGGGATCGCCCTTCAACTCCTCGATCTTGGTCTTCAGTCGCAGATAGGGCGCGCTGTCGCCCGCGCGTTCCAGCTTGCTCATCTCCTGCGCCAACAGGCTGGTCAGGTCGGACAACAGATAGGGGATCGGCGTGTCGACGGTGACGCGCGGCAGTTCCTGCGCCGCCCGGTTGCGCATCCGCGCGGCGAGCAGGCAGCGGGCCAGGATGTCGGCATCGCCCTGCCGGTCGGCGGGGCCGGCCGTCAGCAGGATTTCGCAATGCTCCTCGAAATTCATCAGCCAATAGGGCATCCGCAGATTGCCGACATCGTGAACCGCGCCGCTGTCCGGAAAGGCGCTGCCATATTCGCCGTGCGGATCGATCATCACGATATGCCCCTGCGGCGCCAGGTCGCAGATGCGGTGCAGGATCATCGCGGTCGCGGTCGACTTGCCAGTGCCGGTCGAGCCGAGCAGCGCGAAGTGACGGCCCAGCAGCGCGTCGACCGCCAGCGTCGCGGCCACGCTGCGCGCCGGATGGACGGTGCCGATCCGCACGGTCGTGATATCGGTATTGGCGTGGATTCCGGCCAGTTCCGCATTGCTGATCGCATGGATGGTCGCGCCGGGCAGGGGATAGGAGGTCACGCCGCGCCGAAAGCCCAGCATCTCGCCGGTTTCGGCGTGGCGCATGGCCTCGCCCATCAGGTCGATCTCGGTCGCGATGGCGGCGGCGTCGCTGGACGGGTCGAGTGACAGCGCGCGTATCGATCCGATGATCCAGCGATCGTCGCGGCGGATCTTCACCGGCATCGCCACCTGCCCCGCCGCCGCCAGCACCGGGTCGGCATGCCCCGCCAGCGCGTCGATCGCCGTCCGGTCGAGGACGATGCGGCCACTCGATCCGGCGATACCCAGCAGCCAGCCTATGACGGGGGACTCGGGGACGGGGGCCTCGGGACAGGACGATGCGGGATGTTCGAGCGCGGGCGAAGGGGAGAACATGGAGACGAAACCGTCCGATCCTGGAAGAAGGACTGGTCTGGTACCGCGCGAAGCTTAAAATGCCGTATCTACAAGCGCCTAGACGCGGCGCGCGATCCACCCCGCGGCCCAGCCCAGCAGGATCGACAGGGCGACCGCCGTCAGGCCATAGGGGATGGCGGCGCGGTCGGCGGCGCGCGCGACGAATCGCTCGAACCCCGATTTGCGGATGTCGATATCGCGCACGGCGGCGGCCAGGACGCGACCGTCGCGGATCAGGAAGGTTTCGGCGGTGAAGCGGCCCACCGGCACGCGCGCGGGGATGGTGACGCGCGCGCGGTAGAGCACGTCGTCGGTGATCTCGACGGCGCGCGGCGCCTCGACATACAGGCCGCTGCGGCGGCGCTGATCGACCAGCCCCTCCTGGAACCGCGCCTGGACATCGGCGGGGGCGTTGGACGCGGGGGAAAGCTGAAGGCTGTCGAGCCCCAGTTCGTAGATGGCGCGCGTCCGGTCGTCGACGATCCGCTCGATCGGGCGCGACGAGGCGATGGCGTAGAAGGAGGGCGCGGACTGATACCGCAGCCGCCCGGCATTGACCCACAGCCCCGCGATCTTCTCCTTCTCGCGGATCAGGATCGACTGGGTCGGGCCCTTGACCACCACGACGATATCGGTCGGCTTGTCGTCCTGGGGCGGGCGCCCGCCGGGATAGAGGATCGCGCCGAACAGCAGCAGTTCGGCCCCGGTGAAGCTGTAGGCGATCTGGATATCGCGCTGCGACACGTCGGGGACCAGCACCGGCTTGGCCTGGGCCATCAACAGCGGCGACAGCAGCGCCAGCGCGGCGGCGGCTTTCCTCACAGCGGCTGGACCGTGAAGATCTCCTCGGGCCGCCATACCAGGCCGAGCAGGATGCGAAGCCCCACCAGCAGCACGATGACGGCCAGCGCGAGGCGGAGATATTCGGGCTTCACATTGGTCGCCAGCTTCGCGCCGACCTGCGCTCCCGTCACCGATCCGACGAGCAGCAGCCCGGCCAGCACGATGTCCACCGCCTTGGTCGTGGTGGCATGGACCATGGTCGCCGCCGCCGTCACGAACAGGGTCTGGAACAGCGAGGTGCCGAGCACGACATTGGTCGCCATGCCCAGCAGATAGATCATGGCGGGGACCAGGATGAACCCGCCGCCCACGCCCAGCAATATGGTCAGGATGCCGACGAAGAAGCCCAGCATCAGCGGCGCCAGCGGCGAGATGTACAGGCCCGAGGCGTAGAATCGGGTGCGGAAGGGCAGCGCCGCGACGATCGGGTGATGCCGTCGCCGTGCCGCGCGCTGCGGCACGCCGCGCCGCTGTGCCAGGATCGCGCCCGCCGCCTCGCGCGCCATGACCGATCCGATCCAGCCGAGCATCAGGACATAGACGATGGCGATGACCGTATCGATCTGTCCGCTCGCCTGGAGCAGGCGGAAGATCCAGGCCCCCGCGAAGGATCCGACCACGCCGCCGGCGACCAGCACGCCGCCCATCTTCACATCCACCCCGCCGCGCCGCCAATGCGCGGAGACGCCGGACACGCTGGCCCCGGTCACCTGGCTGGCGGCGGAGGCGGCGGCGACGGTGGGCGGGATGCCATAGACGATCAGCAGCGGCGTGGTCAGAAAGCCGCCCCCGACCCCGAACATGCCCGACAACAGACCCACGCCGGCCCCCAGCGCGATGATGACGAGCGCATTGACCGACAGATTGGCAATCGGAAGATACAGGTCCACGGCGGCGTTATAGCCGCAAGGGTCTTTCCGAACAGTGTCGATCGTTTGGAGACGAGGAAATTGGCGAAAGAGCCAATTTCCGGTGGCACCGGCCCGTTTTCAAACCGACTCTCAGAAATCGCTTGCCAGTGTCAGGGCCGGACCGGAGCCGGGGGCGGCGCGACCGGCGACGCGCTGTCGCCAGTCGAGGGACAGGCGAATCCGTCGATC
Organism: Sphingomonas sp. SORGH_AS_0879; assembly: GCF_030819175.1. Taxonomy (NCBI): domain Bacteria; kingdom Pseudomonadati; phylum Pseudomonadota; class Alphaproteobacteria; order Sphingomonadales; family Sphingomonadaceae; genus Sphingomonas; species Sphingomonas sp. SORGH_AS_0879. Next base: position 178,599 of record NZ_JAUTBJ010000002.1, on the reverse strand, counting down.
GGCGACGGGCAGGGCGAGCCCCAGGCTCGGTCCGATATCCAGCCGCTGCGCATCCTGTTGCGCCCCGCCCCATGCGCCCAGTGCCAGATCCATGTCGGGCGACACCGCCATACCGATCCGCGCCGCGCCGTCCGCAAAGGGTTCGACTCGGGTGCGGCCCACCACCCCGGCCTGCGCATAAGTGGTCAGGGTGAGGCCGGGCGCGACGGGTTTGGGGCCGATTCCCGTCACGATCAGTGCGGCGGGCGCGTCCCGCCCCGAATCGAGGGTGAAGCGCTGTTCGACCAGCAATCGAACGGGCAGGCGGCGAACGGGTCGCCAATCGACCCCCACCGCCATTTCGCGCCCGATCCCCCGCCACGGGGTGGAAAGCCGCAGGCTGGCGGACAGGTCTCCATGCGAATCGAGCCGCCGCAACAGGCGGATGCCCGCCTGCGTGCCGCCCAATTGCCCGCCGGGCAGCAGGGTCCGCCCGCCGTCGCGGACGATTCCCCAGACACTCGCGCTCCATCGCCGAGTGGGGGTGGGTGTTTCGGGCAGGGCCGGGATCGAGAACGGGATGCGGACCGGCGTTTCAAGGCGGACGTCCTCATGGACAGCGACCGAGACAGTATTCGGAGGCGGAGGCGCGCTCGCCCGTCGAGCGATCTTCAGGGCGGGCGAAGGCGTTCGGACATAGGCGATCCGGATCGGCTGGGATGCCGGGCCGGGTGCGGCGAGATTGGCGGCCAGGATCGGGGCGGTTTTCGTCGTGGCGGGCCGCTCGGGCGCGATCGCCATCTCCACGGCGGGTTCGGAGGGCAGCAGGACCGCGATCCGCCCAAGCGTCCACAACCCGACGATGCCGCCCAGGAATCGCAGGGGCCGTCCGCTCATGGCTGCGGCGACAGGTCCGGAAAGCGGTGGCTCGTCTTGTCCCACGCCGCGACCCCGCCGCGCAGCACATGGACATAGCGGATCAGCGCGCGGGGGATCGCGGCCAGTGCGACGAAATTGCCGATGACGAACCGCGGCAACGACCACAGCGCCTCGCGCCAGCCATAGGCGCGCCCGGTGAACATCATCCGCACCGCCAGCCGCCAGCTCAACAACAATGCATTGATCCCGAACAGGAATTTCAGTCCGGCATGGACCGGCGGCAAGGGGGTGTCGGCGATCACGTGCAGCAGCACCGACAGGGCATCGGCGACCATGCCCAGATAGGCCGCCGCCAGCACCAGCATCGCCACCGGCCCGCGCCGGTCGCGCAGCCGCCACCAATGATCCCCCATCGCCAGCGTGCGGCCCCAGCCGGTGCGGTCCCATCCAATCAGCGCGATGCCGGTCATCCAGCGCGCCTTTTGCCGTATGGCGGCGATCAGCGTGGCTGGGAAGAAAGCACGCACCGCCACCACCCCGTGCCGCGTCCCGTCGGCCACCCGCGCGAACAGTCCCTCGCCGCCCAATTCGGCGATGCGCAGGCCCAGTTCGTAATCTTCGGTCAGGCTGGTCGCATCGAACGGATCGCCGCCGCGCAGGGCGGCGATCCTGCCCAGGATCGAGGGCGAAATGGCGCATCCCGTCCCCGCCAGCGGCATCCCCGCGCCGATCCAGGTGCGGACGACCAGTTGCTTGATATGGCTCTCGGCAAACTCGTCGGCATAGTGACCGGACACCAGCCGCGACCCCGGTACCACCAGCGGCAGGACCGGCAATTGCACCACCGCCCGCCCCTCGATCAGCGAGTCGAAGACCATCAGTTCGTCGGGATGCACCACATCCTCGGCATCGTGCAGGATGATCGCTTTGGCATCGAAACCCTCCACCGCCATGTCGCGTCGCAGGGCGTGCCAGAGGGTGTTCAGGCAATCGGCCTTGGTGGTGGGGCCGTTGCGTGGACCGATGACCAGGCGGACCCGATCGTCCCGCTCCGCCACATCGGCGGCGGCGGCGATGGTCGCGGGGTCATTGGGATAAAGCCCGACATAGAGGCGATAGTCGGGATGGCGGAAACGGGAGAGGGCGGTGGAAAGCATCGCACCGATCACCGGTGCTTCGTCCCATGCCGGGGTGAAGACGATCATCCGTCCTGGCTGAACGGGTGGGGACAAGGCATAGCTGCGAAGCCGTGTCGCCGGGCCCTTCACCAGTCGTCGCGCGAAATAGAGCAGGTCGACCAGAAGATCATCCAGCCCGCCGATCAACAATCCCGCCGCCGCGAACAATAGCAACTCGCGTGCCACGACTTCGACCACCCCCGTGATCTCGCCCATCCGGCATCCCCCTTTTGCCGAGGACGACCCTGCCCGCCTGGAATGGGCACTTCAACATGGATAAAAGACCGTTTCGGAACAGTTACGGGTTCGGAAAATCCTTGGTTTTTCGAATTCCTCATCAATTCAATGCTGTGCGATCGCATCGCCACGGTTGCGCATTTTGCTGCGGCGCAACATATGGAAGCCGAGAAAGGATAATCCATGGCCCGGACATTTTCCCCCGGCATCGTCCACACCGCTTTGGCGGTGGGCGGTTTCGCGATCGGCACCACCGAGTTTGCCGCGATGAGCCTGGAGCCGGATCTGGCGCGCGGGCTGAACATCGACGCGCCGACGGCGGGGCATGTCATCAGCGCCTATGCGCTGGGCGTGGTCGTGGGCGCGCCGCTGCTCGCGGTGCTGTCGGCCAAGCTGGCGCGGCGCACGCTGCTGATCCTGTTGATGCTGATGTTCGCGCTGGGCAACGGCTTGTCGGCGATCGCGCCCGATTATCACTGGATGCTCTTCTTTCGCTTTCTCAGCGGGCTGCCGCACGGGGCCTATTTCGGCATCGCGGCGCTGGTCGCGGCCTCGCTGGTCCCCGACGAGCGGCGGACGGTGGCGGTCGGGCGGATCATGCTGGGGCTGACCGTGGCGACCGTCATCGGCGTGCCGCTGGCGCAGATGCTGGGCCAGTGGCTCAACTGGCGCTGGGTGTTCGGCGTGGTGGCGGCGCTGGCGCTGCTGACCGCGACCCTGGTGTGGATCGCCGCGCCGCATGACAGGCCGGACGAAGGCGCGAGTGTCCGGCGCGAGCTGGCGGCGCTGGGCCGGGGTCAGGTCTGGCTGACGCTGGCGATCGGGGCAATCGGCTTTGGCGGGATGTTCGCGGTCTATACCTATCTCGCCGCGACGCTGACCGAGGTGACGGGGGCCTCCACCGCGACCATCCCGCTGGTGCTGGCGGTGTTCGGTCTGGGCATGACGATCGGCAATATCGTCGTGCCGCGTTTCGCCGACCGCGCGCTGATGCCGACCGCCGGGGGGCTGCTGCTCTGGTCGGCGGCGATGCTGGCGCTCTATCCGCTGGCGGCGGGGAGCTTGTGGACGATCTTGCCCAATATCTTCGCGATCGGGCTGGGCGGCGCGCTGGGCACCGTGCTCCAGACGCGGTTGATGGACGTGGCGGGCGAGGGGCAGGGGTTGGCCGCCGCGCTCAACCATTCGGCTTTCAACACCGCCAATGCCATCGGGCCCTGGGCGGGCGGGCTCGCCATCGCGAACGGGCTGGGCTGGACCTCGACCGGCTATGTCGGTTGCGGGCTGGCGCTGGGCGGGTTCGTGATCTGGCTGGTGGCGATGCGCTTCGCCGGGGATACGCTCAGCGGGCCAGTGGATCGATCGAATCGTCCGGCGCTGTCGCACTGAGGCTCTTGGACACGGCCTCGACCCGGTCCATCACGCGCAGAATATTGCCGCTGGTCAGCGCGGCCAGGTCGGCGTCGCTCCACCCGCGCCGGACCAGCTCGGCCAGCACCAGCGGATAGCCGTCGACCCCGCTCATCCCCTCGGGCGAAGTGCCGTTGATCCCGTCATAATCGCCGCCGAATCCGACCGCGCCATGCCCGGCGACGTGCACGATATGCTCGATATGGTCGGCGACCATCGCGGCGGTCACATGCGGGGCGGGGTGCTGCGCGTCCCAGGCGATCAAGGGCGCGGGGCTGCGCGGGCCATAGATATTGGCGGGCACGCCGACCGACTTGGCATAGGCGGTGCGGGCCGCATCCCAGGCGCGCCACGCGCTCGACAGGAAGGCGGGATAGCAGTTGACCATCACCATGCCGCCGCCCTCACCGATCCGGCGGAGCAGTGCATCGGGGATATTGCGCGGCGCATCGGCCAGCGCACGGGCGTCGGAATGCGAGGCGATGACCGGCGCCTTGCTGGTGTCGAGCACCGCCGCCATCGTCGCGTCGGAGACATGGGCGACATCGACGATCATGCCGATCCGGTTCATCTCTGCCACCACCGCACGGCCAAAGGGGCTGAGCCCGTTGGCGATCGGCGCATCGGTCGAGGAATCGGCCCAGGCCAGGCTCCGCCCATGGGTCAGTGTCATATAGGCGACGCCCAGTGCCCGATACTGGCGCAGCACGGACAGCCGTCCGTCGATCTGGTGCCCGCCCTCGACCCCGATCAGCGAGGCGACCCGGCCTTGTTTCGACAGCCGACGAATATCCCCGGCGGTGCGCGCCAGTGCCAGCCGGTCGGGATGCGCGGCGACGAGGCGGTGGACCCGGTCGATCTGCTCCAGCGTCATCTCGACCGCGCGCGGGCCGGTGGCGTCGGCGGGAATCCATACCGACCAGAATTGTCCGCCGACCCCGCCACGCTGCAACCGGGGCAGGTCGGTCTGGAGCGGATGGGGCAGGGCGCTCGTGTCGGCGGCGAGCCTGGGCGATTCGGGCGGGAGGTCGGTGTCGCGCAGTTCCCAGGGCAGGTCGTTATGCCCGTCGACTATGGGCGCGCGCGAAAGAAGCGACTCGACCCGCTTTGCGATGGCCGGATCGGTGGCCTGGGCGAGGATAAGTGCGATCAGCATGTCAGTCGCTGTTCCAATTGATTGAAGGCGGGATCGACGGGTTGCTCGATCGCTTCGACACGGTCGACCCGCGCGGCGGGTGGTCCCGACGCGGCGTCGGCGACGATCCGCGCCACTTCGTCCTCAGGTCCCTGGACGACCGCTTCGACCGAGCCGTCCGCACGGTTACGAACCCAGCCGGTCAGCCCCCGTGCTTTGGCGCGACCGATAAACCAGTAGCGATACCCGACGCCCTGCACGCGTCCGGTGATACGAAGATGACGGCCGATCATGCGGCGAATGTCGCGCAGGTGGACAAGAAAGGGAAGAGCCACAATCCTCCCCGGCACGGGGAGGGGGACCGCCGCGGAGCGGCGGTGGAGGGGGCTCGCCGCCGGGTACGCCGTGTGCGGCGATCCCCCCTCCGTCAGACCTTCTCGGTCAGTTCGGGGATCACGGTGAACAGGTCGCCGACCAGGCCGATATCGGCGACCTGGAAGATGGGGGCATCCTCGTCCTTGTTGATCGCGACGATGATCTTGGAATCCTTCATTCCGGCAAGATGCTGGATCGCGCCCGAAATGCCGACCGCGACATAGACTTCGGGGGCGACGATCTTGCCGGTCTGCCCGACCTGATAGTCGTTGGGGGCATAGCCCGCATCGACCGCCGCACGGGAGGCACCCACGGCGGCCCCCAGCTTGTCGGCGAGCGGGTCGATCAGCGCATGGAACTGCTCCTCCGAGCCCAGCGCGCGACCGCCCGAGACGATGACCTTGGCACTGGTCAGTTCGGGCCGCGCGTTCTCGGCCTTCTCCGCGCCGACAAAGCGCGAGCTTCCGGCATCGCCGGTGGACGCGATGGCTTCGACCTCGCCCGAGCCGCCCTCGGCCGCCGCCTTCTCGAAGGCGGTGGTGCGCACGGTCAGGACCAGCTTCTTGTCGCTGGTCTTCACCGTCGCGATGGCGTTGCCCGCATAGATGGGCCGGGTGAAGCTGTCCGGCCCCTCGACCGACAGGATGTCGCTGATCTGCATCACATCGATCAGCGCGGCGACACGCGGCGCGATGTTCTTGCCGGTGGTGGTCGACGGGGCAAGGAAGGCGTCGTGGCTCTCCATCAGCTTCGCCACCAGCGGTGCGACATTCTCGGCCAGCGCATGGGCATAGGCCGCGTCATCGGCGACATGGACCTTGCCCACGCCCGCGATCTTGGCGGCGGCCTGCGCGACACCGTCCACGCCCTGACCGGCGACGATCAGGTGGACCTCGCCCAGCTTGGCCGCCGCCGTGACGGTCGCCAGCGTGGCATCCTTGACGGCTCCGCCGTCATGTTCGACCCATACCAGCGTCTTCACTTGGCCACTCCCAGTGCTTTGAGTTTCTCGACCAGTTCGTCGACCGAGCCGACCTTGACGCCCGCCTGGCGCTTGCCCGGCTCGGCAACGTGCGTGACCGTCAGCCGGGGGGCAACATCTACGCCGTAGTCGGCGGCGGTCCTGGTCGCCATCGGCTTGGACTTGGCCTTCATGATGTTGGGGAGCGACGCATAGCGCGGCTCGTTGAGGCGCAGGTCGGTCGTCACGATGGCGGGGAGCGTGAGCGCCACCGTCTCCAGACCGCCATCGACCTCGCGGGTGACGTTGGCGGTCTGGCCGTCGATCTCGACCTTGGACGCAAAGGTCCCCTGCGCCCAACCGAGCAGCCCCGCCAGCATCTGGCCGGTCTGGTTGTTGTCGCCGTCGATCGCCTGCTTGCCCAGGATCACCAGACCGGGCTGCTCCTCCTCGACCACCTTGGCGAGCAGCTTGGCGACGCCGAGCGGTTCGGGGGCCTGATCGGCGGTGATCAGCACCGCCCGGTCCGCGCCCATCGCCAGCGCGGTGCGCAGCGTGTCCGCCGCCTTGGGCTCGCCGATCGAGACGACGACCACCTCGGTCGCCGCCCCCTTCTCCTTCAGCCGGATCGCCTCTTCCACCGCGATCTCGTCGAACGGGTTCATCGACATCTTCACGTTCGCCAGATCGACGCCCGTCCCGTCCGCCTTCACCCGAGGCTTCACGTTATAATCCAACACCCGTTTCACGGGCACGACGATCTTCATCGCGGTTCCTTCCCGGCTGAACAGCCCATCATGTCGCCGTCTTTGGCGGGCTTGCGAGCGCATCGCAAGTGTTCGTCCCGACCAACGAGAAAGGGGCCCGGACGTTTCCGCCCGAGCCCCTCCAAATCGGTCCATCAGGGCCGAAGGCGCTTATCAGGCGACCTTCTGCACCTCGGCCACGATCTTCTTGGCGGCGTCGCCCAGATCGTTGGCGGGGACGATGGCGAGACCCGAATTGGCGAGGATTTCCTTGCCCTTCTCGACATTCGTTCCCTCGAGGCGGACGACCAGCGGAACCTGGAGGTTCACTTCCTTCGCCGCCGCGACGATGCCGTCGGCGATGATGTCGCAGCGCATGATGCCGCCGAAGATGTTGACCAGGATGCCCTTCACGGCGGGGTCGCTCAGGATGATCTTGAACGCCGCGGTGACCTTCTCCTTGTTGGCGCCGCCGCCGACGTCGAGGAAGTTGGCCGGGAACATGCCGTTCAGCTTGATGATGTCCATCGTCGCCATGGCAAGCCCTGCGCCGTTGACCATGCAGCCGATGTCGCCGTCGAGCTTGATGTACGCCAGGTCGTACTTCGACGCCTCCAGTTCCATCGCGTCTTCTTCGGTGGTGTCGCGCAGTTCCATCAGGTCCTTGTGACGGAACATGGCGTTGCCGTCGAAGCCGACCTTGGCGTCGAGCACCATCAGCTTGCCGTCCTCGGTGACGGCGAGCGGGTTGATCTCGATCTGCTCGGCATCGGTGCCCAGGAACGCGGCGTAGAGCTTCGACGCGACGTTGGCGGCCTGCTTGGCAAGGTCGCCGGTCAGTTCCAGCGCGGCGGCGACGGCGCGGCCGTGATGCGGCATGAAGCCGGTCGCGGTGTCGATGTCGATCGAATGGATCTTTTCGGGAGTGTCATGCGCCACGGTTTCGATATCCATGCCGCCCTCGGTCGAGGCGACCATCGAGACTCGGCCGGTGGCGCGGTTGACGAGCAGCGCCAGGTAGAATTCCTTGGCGATGTCGACGCCGTCGGTCACGTACAGGCGGTTGACCTGCTTGCCAGCCTCACCGGTCTGGATGGTGACCAGCGTGTTGCCCAGCATGTCGGTCGCGGCAGCGCGGACTTCCTCGGCGGTCTTGGCGAGGCGAACACCGCCCTTGGCGTCGGGGCCGAGTTCCTTGAACTTGCCCTTGCCACGGCCACCGGCATGGATCTGCGCCTTGACGACATAGAGCGGTCCGGGGAGCTTGGACGATGCCTCGACAGCTTCCTCGACGGTCATCGCGGCGAAGCCGGCGGGGACGGGCACGCCGAACTTGGCGAGCAATTCCTTGGCCTGATATTCGTGGATGTTCATGCGCTAGCCTTCCGCCTCTCGGGTGGTTCTAGGGAAATTGGGTGCGGCTAAAGCACAGGCGGACGGACAAATCCACCCCGAAACGGCATTATTGCAATTGCATCGCAAGTGCGAATTCTCGGGTGGCGAGCCGTTCGATCAGGGTGACGAACGGAATTACGCGCAAAAGCAGAGCGACCACGCTATATAGGCAGGATGCACTGGGCTCTCGGCATTCTCCTGTTTCTCGGCACCGTGATCTTCATGGAGGGGTTCGCCTATGCGGCGCATCGCTGGATCATGCATGGGCCCGGCTGGTTCCTCCACGAAAGCCATCACCGCCCGCGCACCGGCAATTGGGAGTTGAACGACCTGTATGCCGCGATCTTCGCGGTGCCGTCCTTCGTGATGATCCTGGGCGGTGCGCAACTGGGCTGGTGGAGCGGCTTTACCTGGATCGGCGCGGGGATCGCGGCTTACGGCGCGATCTATTTCGGTTTTCACGATGTCATCGTGCACAAGCGGCTGCCGACCCGCTATCTGCCCAAGTCGGATTATATGAAGCGGATCATCCAGGCGCACCGGCTGCACCATGTCGTGGAAACCAAGCACGGCACGGTCAGCTTCGGCTTTCTGGTCGCGCCCAGGCCCGAGGCGTTGAAGGCCGAACTCAAGCGGCGTTCGCGCGCCGGGGTTCGCCGCCCTGTCGGTGCCGTAGCCGAACAGGACGGGCTGTTGTCGAAAAAGTAACCTTATTTCGGATAGAACGGGAGTCATGGAAAAACCGGTCTTCACCCCGCCGTTCGAGCCGGTCGCCGGCCAGGAACTCCGTCGTACCCTGCGTCATGCGGTGCGGATGCGCGCCCATCTGCGCGACAAGGGGCAGACCCGGTTCGAGATCGACGTGGTCGACCTGTCGCAGCATGGTTTTCGCGCCGAAACCAGCTTCACCCTGTGGCCGGGCACGATCGTCTGGCTGACCCTGCCGGGCCTCGCCCCCATGGAAGCGGTGATCGCCTGGCGCGACGGCTTCAAATATGGCTGCGCCTTTTCCAAGCCGCTCCACCCGGCGGTGTTCGAGCATATCGTCGCGCTGGGGAATGGCTGAGGCGGTTCGTGTCCCTTGCGGTGAGCGAGGGGCGTACGCTGCGACTTCGCTCAGCGCGAACGGGGTTTTGGCGACCCCCTACCCCCGTTCAGCCTGAGCGAAGTCGAAGGCCACGGGAATCCCCCATCGACCTGCAGCCATGGCGGCGGGCAAAGCTGCCGACAGCCCCCTGTTGCCATCAGTCGAACAGGCTCGACACGCTGGTTTCATCCGCGATGCGCTTGATCGCCTCGCCCAGCAGCGGGGCGATGGCCAAATGGCGGATCTTGGCCGTCGCGCCGATCGACTCGTGATTGCCGATCGAGTCGGTGATGACCAGTTCGCGCAGTTCCGATCCCTCGACCCGCGCCACCGCGCCGCCCGACAGCACGCCGTGGGTGACATAGGCGACCACGTCCTCCGCCCCCGCCTGGCGCAGCGCGGCGGCGGCGTTGCACAGCGTGCCCGCCGAGTCGACGATATCGTCGATCAGGATGCAGAAGCGGCCCTCGACGTCGCCGATGATGTTCATCACCTCCGACTCGCCCGCGCGCTCGCGGCGCTTGTCGACGATGGAGAGCGGCGCGTTGTTGAGCCGCTTGGCGAGCTGGCGTGCGCGGACCACGCCACCGACGTCGGGTGATACGACCATGAGATTGTCGTTCTTGAACCGCGCCAATATGTCCGCCGACATGACCGGCGCGGCATAGAGATTGTCGGTCGGTATATCGAAAAAGCCCTGAATCTGACCGGCATGGAGGTCGACCGACAGGACGCGATCGGCACCCGCCACGGTGATCAGATTGGCGACCAGCTTGGCCGAGATCGGCGTGCGCGGGCCGGGCTTCCGGTCCTGGCGCGCATAGCCGAAATAGGGGATGACCGCCGTGATCCGCCGCGCCGACGCACGCTTCAGCGCGTCGATCATGATCAGCAATTCCATGAGGTTGTCGTTGACCGGATAGCCGGTCGACTGGATCACGAACACGTCCTCGCCGCGCACATTCTCCTGAATCTCGACGAAGATTTCCTCATCGGCGAAGCGGCGCACCAGCGCTTCGGTCAGCGGCACTTCCAGATAGGCGGAAATGGCTTTTGCCAGCGGCAGGTTCGAATTGCCGGTCATCAACTTCATGGTCATTCCCCGTCCCCGCAGACAGTCCGTTGGTCGCGGCCCCTTTAATCGCGCTGTCACAATAGCGCAAAGGCGATTCCCGGATTATGGCGCGGGGCATGACCGTGACCCGTTTCGCTCCTTCGCCCACCGGGCGGCTGCATGTCGGCAATATCCGCACCGCGCTCCACAACTGGATGTATGCGCAAAGCACCGGCGGGCGCTTCCTGCTGCGCATCGACGACACCGATGCCGAGCGGAGCGAGGAACGCTATGTCGAGGCGATCCGGGCGGATTTGGTCTGGTTGGGGCTGATCCCCGATGCCGAGGTGCGCCAGTCGCAGCGTTTTGCGCTGTATGAGGCGCGCTTCGCCGAACTGGCGGCGAACGACCATGTCTATCCGGCCTATGAAACCGCGCAGGAACTCGACCTGAAGCGCAAGATTCAGTTGGGGCGCGGGCTTCCCCCCGTGTACGACCGTGCCGCGCTGACCATGACCGACGAAGACCGCGCCAAGCTGGAGGCCGAAGGCGTTCGCCCGCATTGGCGCTTCAAGCTGGACCATGGCGCGTCGATCGAGTGGGATGATGCGGTGCGCGGGCCCCAGCGCTTCGACCCCGCGACGATGAGCGATCCGGTGATCCGCCGCGCCGATGGGACATGGCTTTATATGCTGCCCTCGGTGATCGATGACATCGACATGGGCGTGACCCAGGTGGTGCGGGGTGAGGATCACGTCTCCAACACCGCGCTCCAGATTCAGATGTTTCAGGCTTTGGGGGCGGACTTGCCCCGCTTCGCCCATGCCGCACTGCTGACCGGCAATGAGGGCAAGCTGTCCAAGCGACTCGGTTCGCTGGGCGTCGATCACTTCCGTGGACAAGGGATCGAGCCGCAGGCGGTCCGCGCGCTCCTCGCCCGGATCGGCACCAGCGATCCGGTCGAGCCGGTCGCCGACATGGCCCCGCTGATCGCCGGGTTCGACTTTTCGCGCTTCGGCCGCGCGCCTGCACGGTTCGACGAGGCGGAACTGGCGCAGTTGAACGCGCGCATTCTGCATCAGACTCCGTATGCCGCCGTGGCCGATCGCCTTCCCAACGGCATGGGCGCAGCGGAATGGGAAGCGGTGCGGCCCAACCTGTCGACCGTCGCAGAGGCCGCCGACTGGTGGCAGGTGATCGAGGGCCCGGTAGACGCACCCGAGCCGGCCGGGGAGGACCGCGCGTACCTGGCCCAAGCCGCCGAGGTTGCGGCCACCATCGACTGGGCGAACGACCCGTGGCACAGGCTGACCGCCGCGCTCAAGGACGCGACAGGGCGCAAGGGGAAGACGCTGTTCCTGCCGTTGCGACTTGCCCTTACCGGCCGGGCGCAGGGGCCGGACATGGCCGCGCTTCTCCCGCTGATCGGGCAGGAGCGGACGATCGCGCGGCTGTCGGCCTGATTCACCGAACGGCCTTTCATTACCGCCCACCCTCGCCCACATAGGGCCAAGCAACACGTAAAGGAGCGTCTTTTGGCCACGTTGGGAATGTCGCCCGCCGAGAAGGAGGCCGTCACCGCCTTCCGCCGCGATGTCGTCGAGCCGTCGATGACCAAGCTGGTCATCCTCGATTTCTGGGCGGAATGGTGCGGCCCGTGCAAGGCGCTGGGCCCGACGCTGGAGAAGGTCGCCGCCGACTATGCCGACAAGGGCGTGGTGCTGGCCAAGATCGACACCGACAAGAACCAGTTCATCGCCAACCAATTCCAGATTCGCTCGATCCCGACCGTCTATGCGATGTTCCAGGGGCAGTTGGTCGCCGACCTGACCAGCGCGCGCACCGAAAGCGCGCTGCGGGCGACGCTGGACCAGTTGCTCAAGCAATTGCCGATCCAGTCGGAGGCGGCGGACGCGGCGGCGGAACTCGAACCGCTGATCGCGATGGGCGAAGAGGTGCTGGAGGCGGGTGACGCGGAACGTGCGCTGTCGATCTTCGAGCAGTTGCTCGACATGGCTCCCGAGCATCCCGCCGTGCTGTCGGGCCGCATCCGCGCGCTGATCGCCGCCGGTCGGGTCGAGGAGGCCGAAGCCGCGACCGAGGCACTGCCCGAGGGTCTTGCCAACGACCCCGCCATCCATCGCGCGGTCGCCGCCGTGGCGCTGGCGCGTTCGGCCCCTCCGGCGGCGGACTATGCCGATCTCGCGGCCGACGTCGCGGCCAATCCCGAGGATCACGAAAAGCGGTTCGCGCTCGCCAACGCGCAGATGGCGGCGGGTGACCGGGACGGCGCGGCGGACAACCTCCTCCATATCGTCGCCGCCGACCGGAGCTGGAACGAGGATGCCGCGCGCCAGCAGTTGCTCAAGCTGTTCGAGGTGGTCGGCATGACCGACCCCTGGGTATCGCAGCAGCGGCGGCGGCTGTCCGCCATCCTGTTCGGATAAGGCGGGTGGCGCGGCTTTCGATCTTTCCGCTGGCGGGTGCGATCCTCTTTCCGGGGATGCCGATGCCGCTGCACATTTTCGAGCCGCGCTACCGGGCGCTCGTGTCGGACGCGATGGCGCGCGACCGGCGGATCGGCATGGTCCAGCCCTCGGGCGAGGGCGACACGCCCAGCCTCTATCAGTTGGGATGCGTCGGCCGCATCGCCGAGGTCGAGGCGATGGAGGATGGCCGCTACAACCTTGTGCTCGAAGGCGTCTCGCTGTTCCGCATCGTCCGCGAACTGGAGGTGACGACCCCCTTCCGCCAGGTCGAGGCGGAGTTGCTGCCGGTGGTGGACGAGGATCTGTTGTCGCTGGGCCGCCGGGCGTCGCTGGAGCAGGAATCGCGGCGCTTCGCCGAGCTACAGGGCTATGCGGTGGACTGGGACGCGGTCGGGCGACTCGATGACGAGAGCCTGGTCAACGGCATCGCCCAGATCGCGCCCTTCGACGTGGCGGCGAAGCAGGCGCTGTTGGAGGCGACCGACCTGGAACAGCGCGCCGAACTGATCATCCAGTTGATGCAATTTTTCGGTCGCCATGACGGCGAGGATCGGGTGACGCTGCAATGAGCCTGGACCCGTGGTTGCTCGAACGGCTGGTGTGCCCGGTGACGCGGACGCCGCTGCGTTATGACGAAGCCGCCCAGGAACTGGTTTCGGAGGCGGCGGGGCTGGCCTATCCGATCCGGGGCGGCGTGCCCGTGATGCTGGTGGAGGAAGCGCGGGAAATCTGATCCCGCGCCCTCACCTCCCTACCCCCCGTTCAGCCTGAGCGAAGTCGAAGGCCAAGGGAATCCGTGGCCGCCAATCTTGGAACGTGCACTTCGACTTCGCTCAGTGCGAACGGAGGGTGGATTTCAGACCAGTCGCCCGACCAGCGCCACCAGCACGATGACCAGCGCCGCGACGCTGGAATAGAAGGTCAGCGCGAAGCCGAACGACCGTGCCGCCGCCCCGTGCGCGTAATGGGTCCAGAACAGCGTCCGCCCGACCGAAAACAGCGCGGCGAGCATCGGGATCATCGCGCCCGATCCCTCCACCACCCAGGCGAGCGCGAGATAGGCGGGAATGGCCAGCACCACCTGCTCCAGCGTGTTGCGCAGCACCGCATTGGCGATGGCAAGGCGGGGCGAATCCGCACTCCCGCCCGCCGCCGCATCGATATCGGCGGGCGAGTCGAACCGCAGCGCCGCGACACGTCCGATCGCCGCCGCCAGCCAGAGCGCCGCGACCGTCGCCGCCGCCACCGCGCGCAACACCCGGTCGGTCGGGGAGAGCGGGCTGCCCACGCTCCAACCCACCGCCAGCGTCAGGAGGACGACCACCAGTGCCGCCGCCATGCCGCGCGCGACGCCGGTCTGGCGACGGTCTCTGACGGGCGCGCGAGCGGGGCGGCCAGGGTGGTCGGGATAATCAGGCCCAGGGATCATGGCGGCTCCTGTGGGTTAGACCATCACGCCCTGCAACAGCCGGGGAAGCTGTCCGGTTTCACCGCGCGCCTCGGCCATGAAGCGGTTCTTGATCGGCGGGATATGGTTGATCGCGCTGATGCCCAGCCGCCGGACCCTGCTGGCCATCTTGCCGGGCACGCCGAAGATGCGGTTGAAGCTGTCGGTCGCCACCGACACCATCAACGTGTCGAGCCCGCGCCATTGCTGATACCGCTGGAGCAACGCCGCATCCCCCAGGTCCATGCCGGTCCGCTTGCCCTCGACCAGCACCTCGACCAGCGCGGCGACGTCGCGATAGCCGAGGTTCACGCCCTGCCCCGCGATCGGGTGGATGCCATGCGCCGAGTCGCCGACCAGCACCAGCCGGTCGCCGGTCATCGTCGCGGCGCGGTGGAAGCCCAGCGGATAGGCGGAACGTGGGCTGGCATGGGACAGCCGCCCCAGGAACCCGCCCATGCTCTTCTCCGCCTCGGCCAGGAAGGCGCGGTCGGAGAGTTTCAGCATCGCGTCGCCATCGCGCCCCGGCACCGACCAGACGATCGCCGAGCGATGCCCGACCTCATCATCGGGCAGCGGCAGCAGCGCGAAGGGGCCGGTAGGGTAGAAGATCTCGAACGCGATATTTTCGTGGGAGGCTTCGTGGTGGAAGGCGCTGATGATCGCGTTATGGTCATAGGACCAGCGCGCCACCTTGATCCCCGCCGCATCGCGGGTCGGCGACTGGCGGCCCTCGGCTGCGACCAGCAGCGGCGCGCGGACCGTGGTGCCGTCGCTCAAGGTGGCGGTGACGCCCGCCGGGCCACGCTCGACCGAGACCGCACGGGTCTGCATCCGCAGGTCGACCCGTTCCGCTTCGCTCGCGGTCGCATGGATCGCGCGGCGGAGCAGCTTGTTCTCGAACATCGTGCCGAGCGCACCGTCATCGGCGTCGGGAATGAAATCGAGCGCCCCCGGCTCCAGCCCGTCGCTGACCCGGATATGCCGAATCTCGCAGCCCTGTCCCGCCAGCTTGGCTCCGATCCCGATCGCGTCGAGCATCCGCCAACTCGCCGAAGCGACGGCGGAGGCGCGCCCGTCGAAGCCGGGGGCCAGGATCACCGCCGGATCGGCGGGATCGATGATGATCGAGGAAAGGCCATGCGCGGCCAGCCCGACGCCCAGCGTCGCGCCGACCAGACCGCCGCCGAGGATGATGACATCGCTATCCATGGACATGCTCCTAGACCTTCGCGGACCGCCTAACAATGCGGCTATGGCCCGTGCGCCTTGACGCGGGAACCGCCAGAGGCGATGAATTTTCCCGGATTTTCGGACATTCCTGAAGGACAATACCCATGGCCAGCCGCGCGCAGCCGGTATTATGGCGCGAGACGGTGAAGGCGGGCGCGGTACGTAGCGGGGCGCTGGTCGCCGCGCTGATCCTGTTCGCCGTCACGCTGATGCTGGTGCTGGCGCTGGCCAGCTACCGCGCGAGCGACCCCGCGCTCAACACCGCCTCGGGCGCGGTGCCCGCCAACTGGCTGGGACTGCCCGGCGCGTGGGTGGCCGATATCGCGCTGACCCTGTTCGGCCCCGCCGTCGCGCTGGTCCTGCCGGTCGGACCGATCGTCGCGAGTCGCTTGTGGCGCGACCGCCCGGCGGGGCGCTGGGTGCGGATGCTGCGCCAGGCGGTGATCGGCGTGGCGCTGATGGCCTGTGCCCTGTCCTTCGTCTCCGACTCGGCGGTGCTGGCGCTGCCCGCCGGTTGGGGCGGGGTGATCGGCCTGTCGGTCGCCGGTTTCGTCCGCTGGGCCCTGGAGTTCAGCGGACAGGCGGCGGTGGTGACCTGGGGTTCGGTGGCGATCGGGCTCGCCTTCGGGCTGGGCGGCGCGTTGATCTGGGGGCGGAGCCTGGAACTCGATCTCGCCGAGCGCGGCCTGGCCCGGCTGCGTCGCCGCCGGGCGATCGGCGAGGATGGCGAGGCGCTCCCCTGGGACGATGAGGACGAGGCGCTCTACGACGAGGACGAAGACGAGGAGCCGCTGACCCTGGCGCGCAAGGCGGTGCCGGTGCGTGAGGATCGCCCCGCGCCCGTCATCGCCGACCGCCAGATTGCCCCCGCGCCCGCGCGGCCCAAGGCGACGGCGGATCGCGACGCGCCGTACCAGTTGCCGGGCCTCGACCTGCTGACGCCCGCGCCGCCGACTCCGGCGGGGACGATCGACAAGGCCGGGCTGGAGCGCAATGCGCGCCTCTTGGAGAATGTCCTCGACGATTTCCGCGTCCAGGGATCGATCGTCGAGGTTCGCCCCGGCCCGGTCGTCACCATGTACGAACTGGAGCCGGCCCCCGGCATCAAGGCCAATCGCGTCATCGCGCTGGCCGACGATATCGCACGCAACATGTCGGCGATCTCGGCGCGCGTCGCGGTGATTCCGGGGCGAAACGTGATCGGCATCGAATTGCCCAATGCCAAGCGCGAGATGGTGTCGTTGCACGAACTGGTCGCGTCGCAGAGCTTCGCCGATCAGGCCGCGCAGCTTCCCATCATCCTGGGCAAGAATATCGCGGGCGACTCGGTGGTCGCCGACCTTGCGCCGATGCCGCACCTGCTGGTCGCGGGTACGACGGGGTCGGGTAAGTCGGTCGGCCTGAACGGCATGATCCTGTCGCTGCTCTACCGCCTGACGCCCGAGCAGTGCCGGATGATCATGATCGACCCCAAGATGCTGGAATTGTCGATGTATGACGACATTCCGCATCTGCTGTCGCCGGTCGTCACCGACCCGGCCAAGGCAGTCCGCGCGCTGAAATGGGCGGTGGAGACGATGGAGGACCGCTATCGGCAAATGTCCTCGGTCGGCGTGCGCAGCCTCGCCAGCTTCAACGACAAGGTGCGCGCGGCCAAGGCCAAGGGCCAGCCGCTGGGGCGCAAGGTGCAGACGGGCTATCATCCCGAGACCGGCCAGCCGGTCTATGAGGAGGAAAAGCTCGAATATGAACCGCTGCCGCAGATCGTGGTGATCGTCGACGAACTGGCCGACCTGATGATGACGGCGGGCAAGGAGGTCGAATTCCTAATCCAGCGCCTGGCGCAAAAGGCGCGCGCGGCGGGCATCCACCTGATCATGGCGACGCAGCGGCCGTCGGTGGACGTCATCACCGGCGTCATCAAGGCGAACCTGCCGACCCGCATCAGCTTCCACGTCACGTCCAAGATCGACTCGCGCACCATCCTGGGCGAGCAGGGGGCAGAGCAACTGCTCGGGCGCGGCGACATGCTCTACATGCCCGGCGGCAAGGGGATCGTGCGTGTCCATGGCCCCTTCGTCTCGGACGACGAGGTGCACCGGGTCGCGGATCACTGGCGCTCGCAGGGACAGCCCGATTACATCTCCTCGGTCACCGAAGAACCGGCGGAAAGCTTCGCGCTCGACGGCGCGCCGACGGGGGAGGATTCGGCGGAGGACCAGCAATATCGCGCCGCGATCCAGTTGGTGTGCGAGAGCCAGAAGGCCTCGACCTCCTGGCTCCAGCGGCAGTTGCGCATCGGGTACAACTCGGCGGCGCGGCTGATCGAGCGGATGGAGACGGACGGGATCGTCGGTCGCCCGGACCATGTCGGGCGGCGCGAGGTGCTGCGCGATACCGAGGGGCATCCGATCTAGGATACTCCTCCGTTCGCACTGAGCGAAGTCGAAGTGCACGCTGTACGCGCCCGCTGCGGGCGTCCCTTGGCCTTCGACTTCGCTCAGGCGGAACGGAGGTTGGGGCGTGTGCCTTTCTGGCGAGGGCGAACCAATTCCCTCACCCGCTCAGCCTGGGCGAAGTCGAAGGCCGCGCCTCACGCTCACCCGGAAACCCCCGCCGCCTTCAACGTCGCCGAATCGATATGCCAGCGTAGCTGCTCCGCGCTCGCCCCCGGTACGTCGTTGACCCGCCGCACCACATAGTGCCCGATGAAGCGCTGCCGCCGCCCATCGTCCAGTTGCGCATCCACGGTCACCGGCACGGTGGCATAGATCGATCCCGCCGCCCCTTCGCTGGGCGGCATTTTGCCGATCGTCACGCTGGTCGCGCGGGTATCGGCGAAGCCCTTCTGGAAATCGGCGAAGCGCTGGCCCGGTCGCCCGTCATTGCCCCACTGAATCCAGGCGGTGGCATAGTCATGCGCATTGATCGCCGAATAATAGCGGCGGATGACGTTGGCCGCCGCCGCATCGCTCTTCGGATCGACCGCGCAACCACTGGTCTTTGCCGCGTCGTCGCCCAGCAGCCCGCAACTCCGCGCGATCTCGTCCTCGATGATCGCACAGCTATTGGCGGCATTGCACGGCGGATGGGTCGCGGGCGAGACCGAGGTGCAGATCTTCACCAGCCTCTGCGCGGCGGCCTGCCCCCGTTCGGCGGAGCAGGAGAGCACGCTCTGCGCTTCGGGCGAGGGGGTGGTCTTGATCGGCGCGGGAAGGGCGGCGTGCTCCGGCACGCGGTCCGGCATGGTGGTCGCTGTGGGTGTCGGGCCAGCGGCGGCGCTGTCGTTACGCGTCGGGTCGGCGGCTCCTCCACATGCGGCGAGCGGCAGCAGGAGCGAACCGGTCAGCCAGCGGGCGAGGCGGGGTGCGGCACGGGTCACAAGCAGGATCTCCGACGATGATGACGGAGATCAACGCTCCGCCCTCGCCACCGGCTCCTCGTTTCGCCGCAATCGGCGGGCCAGCGGCGGACCGGATCAGATCGTCGGTGCGGCGGGCGCGGGGGCCGTTTCGGGGCCGGCCTGTTCCTCCGCCGGAGGCGCATTCGTCACCGGGGTGGTCACGATCGGGGCCGGAGCCGCGACGGGCGTGATCAGGGCGGCATTCTCGATCAGGTCGAGCGCGCGGCGTGCCGCGACATAGCGCTGGGCGGCATGTTGCCAGGTCCGGGCGGCATCGGCGCCGGGCAGCCGGGCGACTTCGGCGCGGGCGGCCTCCACCTGTCCACCGTCGAGCAGGCGACGCGCGCGCGCCAGCCGGTCGGCGGGGTTGGAGGAGGGGGCGCTCGCCTCGCGAATCACGATCAGCCGCCCGAGTTCCTGGCGAAGTCCTTCCCACCAGCCGCTGGTGCCGTTGACGACCAGATCGGGGGCCAGCGTGTCGAGCCCCTGGCGCAGCGTCTCCAGCGTGACCGGCTGGCGTGCGTTGCCGATCAGCACGGCGACCGCGCGCGGCTCGCTCGCACCGAAGCGCTGGCGGAGCTGCTCTTCGAGATAGCCGAGCGGCTGGCCGCGATCGACCGCGCGGCGCGCCGCGGCGGCGACCAGGATCGATTCGGCGCGCCCTGCCTGTGCCCCTGCCGCGGAGGCATCGGTCGCGATGGTCGCGGCGCGGGTCTCCAGCGCGGCGATCTGCGCGGCCAGCGCCGCTTCGCGCGTGGCGAGCGCGACCGGGTCGGTGGCGCCGTGCGTCGCATCGGCGGCGGGCGACCCGGCGGCGGTGCCGCCCGGCTTGGCGCCGGTCACCGCGCTCGTCTTGGCGGCGGGGGTGCCGCCGAACCAGGACAGGTTGCGCATCGCATAGGCCATCAGGATCAGGCCGGCGGCAAAGGCGAGCAGGATCAGCGCGATGGTCGCGCCCGTACGGGGCCCGCGCGACGGCGGTCGGTCGGATGGCGCGAATTGGTTCATGCCCCGCTTATCCCCGTGGCGGCTGTCCGGGTCAACGCCCGCGCGGCGGCGAGCATCGCTTCGTCACGGGGCGCATCGGCGATGGCGACGGCGCGCCAGCCCGAACCCGCCGCCGCCGCGACCTTCGCGCTGATCGCGACGATCGCGATGTCCCGGCGGCCTGGCCCCGCCTCATCGACCAGCTCGGCCAGCCGCTCGGCGGCGCGGGAGGAGTGGAGCAATACGATCTCGCCCGCCAGCGCGGCGATGGCGGAGGGTGGCACCGGCACCGGATCGGCGGCATAGACCACCCGCACCATCGCCCCCGTCTCCACCCGGTCGCGCCCCGCGAGATGCAGCAGCCGGGCCAGCCCCATGCCCCGTGCCTGCGCCACCACGGCGGCGGCGTCATGGGAGCCGGTCAGGACGACCGACAGGCCCGCCTCTCGCGCGGCGGCGGCGGTGGCGGGGCCGACCGCGACGACGGGACGATGCCTCAGCCGCTCCAACCCCGCACCCGCCAGTCGTACGCCCTGCGCGCTGGTGAAGAGCAGCGCGTCGATCGCATCGGGATCGGGCGCGGCCCATGCGACCGCCCGTGTCGCGAAGAAGGGCAGGGACCATGCCGCCAGTCCCTCCGCGCATAGGCGAGCCATCGTCGCGCCATGGCCGGGTTCGGGCCGGACGACGACGACCGCCATGGCGCTCAACCCCCGGCGAACAGGCGGCGCACTTCGGGCGATGCGCGGTCGAGCAGGTCGATCGCCAGCCGCGCGCCGAGTTCCTCGTCCCTCGCCCCCTCGACCCAGCCGCTCACCCGTGACGATCCATCCTCCGCCAGCAATTCGGCGCGCAACGTCAGCATCTCGCCCGACAGCGAGGCGAGCGCCGCGACCGGGCTGTGGCAATCGGCGGCCAAAGCGGCGAGCAGCGACCGTTCCGCCATCACGCAGCCATGGGTTTCGGCATGGTCGATCGACGCGAGCAGCATGGTCGCCGCCGCATCGTCGGCGCGCGTCTCGATCCCCACCGCCCCTTGCGCCGGGGCGGGCAGCATCTGGTCGGTCGGCACCGCATGGCCGATCTCGCGCCCCAGCCGGTCGAGCCCTGCGGCGGCGAGCAGGGTCGCGTCCACATCCCCGTTCGCGACGGCGGCCAGCCGCGTGTCGACATTGCCGCGCAGCAAGGTGATGGCCAAATCGGGGCGGTGCGACAGCAATTGCGCGCGGCGTCGCGGGCTGCTGGTCCCCACCACCGCGCCGGGGGGCAGTTCGGCGATGCTCTCCGCCCCGATCAGCCGGTCGCGGACATCGGCGCGCGGCAGCATCGCCGCGATATGCAGCCAGTCGGGGCGGATCGTCTCGACATCCTTCATCGAATGGACCGAGGCGTCGATCTCCCGGTCATGGAGCGCGCGATCCAGTTCCTTGGTCCACAGCGCCTTGCCGCCGATTTCGGCCAGCGCGCGGTCCTGCACGCGGTCGCCGGTGGTCCTGATCGGCACGATCTCGATCGCGTCGGCGTCCCAGCCCTGCGCATCGGCCAGCGCCGCCCGCACCATATGCGCCTGGGTGAGGGCCAGCGGCGAACCGCGCGTACCGAGCCGGAAACAAACCATATGTTCGCCTTTGCCGTAAACCGACCCCCTTCGACAAGTTGTGAGCGGGCGGGTATGGAGGACCCATGCTGATCCTGGGACTGGAATCCTCGTGCGACGAGACCGCCGCCGCGCTTGTCACCGATGACGGCCGCGTGCTGGCGCACCGGCTGCTGGGGCAGGAGGCCGCGCACGCGCCCTTCGGCGGCGTCGTCCCCGAAATCGCCGCGCGCGCGCATGTCGAGGCGATGGAGCCGCTGGTCGCCGCCGCCTTTGCCGATGCGGGGGTGACGCTGGCGGACGTGGATGCGATCGCCGCGACGGCGGGGCCGGGGCTGATCGGCGGGGTGATGGTCGGGCTCGTCACGGGCAAGGCGCTGGCCCATGCGGCGGGCAAGCCGCTGATCGCTGTCAACCATCTGGAGGGCCATGCCCTGTCGCCGCGCCTGTCGGACCGGGAACTGGCCTATCCCTATCTGTTGCTGCTCGTGTCGGGCGGGCATTGCCAGTTGCTGCTGGTCGAGGGGGTCGGGCGCTATCGCCGGATGGCGACGACGATCGACGACGCGGCGGGCGAGGCGTTCGACAAGACCGCCAAGCTGCTCGGCCTCGGCTATCCCGGCGGCCCGCGAGTCGAGGCGGCGGCGCGGGAGGGCGATCCTCATGCGGTGCCGCTGCCCCGTCCGCTAAAGGGTGCGGCCGAGCCGCATTTCTCCTTCGCGGGGTTGAAGAGCGCGGTGGCGCGCGCGGTCGGGCATCACCGGCCGGAGGATATCGCCGCCTCCTTCCAGCAGGCGGTGGTCGATTGCCTGCTCGACCGCACCCGCCGTGCGCTGGCCGAGGTGCCGCCGGTCACCGCCCTGGTGGTCGCGGGCGGGGTGGCGGCGAACGGCGTGATCCGGGGCGCGCTGGAGGCGCTGGCCGCCGAGCATGGGTTGCGCTTCGTCGCGCCGCCGCTCTGGCTGTGCACCGACAATGCCGCGATGATCGCCTGGGCCGGGGTGGAGCGGTTCCGCGAAGGGCTGACCGATCCGCTCGATACGCCCGCACGGGCGCGCTGGCCACTCGACCCGGCGGCGGAGTCGGTGCGCGGCGCGGGGGTGAAGGCATGAGGATCGGGGTCATCGGTGCGGGTGCCTGGGGCACCGCGCTGGCGCAGGTGGCGGCGCATGGCGGCAGGCCGGTGCGGATCTGGGCGCGCGATCCGGCGGTGGCGGAGGCGATCAACGCGAGGCACGCCAACCCGCTCTACCTCCCCGACATCGCGCTCTCGCCGAGCATCGAGGCGGTGAGCGATCCGGCGGCGATGGCGGAGACGGATGCGCTGCTGGTCGTCACCCCGGCCCAGGCGGTGGGTGCGGTGCTGGCGACGATGCCGGTCGGGTCCACGCCGCTGGTCCTGTGTTCCAAGGGGATCGAGGCGGGCACGCGGCGGCTGGTCGGCGAGGTGGCGCGGGCGATCCATCCGCAGGCTCCCATCGCGGTCTTGTCGGGCCCGACCTTCGCGCATGAGGTGGCGGCGGGGCTGCCGACGGCGGTGACTTTGGCGTGCGAGGATATGGATTTGCGAAAAGCCCTGTCCGCCCGGATCGCCGCGCCGCACTTCCGGCCCTATGCCACCGATGACGTGACGGGTGCGGAGATCGGCGGGGCGATCAAGAACGTGCTCGCCATCGGTTGTGGTGTCGTGGAGGGCGCGGGGCTGGGCCAGAATGCGCGCGCCGCCTTGATCGCGCGCGGCTTTGCCGAGATGACGCGATTCGGACTGGCGCGCGGCGGACGCGCGGAGACGCTGGCGGGCCTGTCGGGCCTGGGCGACCTGGTGCTGACCTGTTCCTCGACCGCCTCGCGCAATTTCTCGCTGGGTGTCGGGCTGGGGCAGGGGCGTTCGGCGGCGGAACTGCTCGCCGATCGGCGGACCGTGGCGGAGGGGGCCTTCACCGCCCCCGTGCTGCGCCAGGCGGCGGCGGAAGCGGGCGTCGACATGCCGGTGTGCGAGGCGGTGTGCCGGTTGCTGGAGGGCGCGGGCGTCGGCGAGGTGATCGAGGCGTTGCTGGCCAGACCGTTGAAGGCTGAGGGAGCCTGACTCCCTCGCTCCGTTCAGCCTGAGCGGAAGATGGGAATCACCGCAGCACCTGCCGCGCAAGGGCCCCGCACGCGGCATTTTGCGCCTTCGGGCCCGAGTCACCGGTGATCGCGCGGCCGATCGACTTGAAGATATTGCCGACCGACTTCACCTCCCGGGGGATGACGAGGTCCGGCTTCTCCAGCGTTCCCCCCACCGTCGCCGCCCCCGCCAGCCGCAGCGTCGCACCCTGTTTCGGCGCGCCGGTCAGGCGAAGCGCCAGCCGCTCGTCGGGAAAGCTGACCATCCCCGTCCCGTCCAGCCGACTGCGTGAGGTGTCGACGATCAGCGGATCGGCGCGGCCCGTGCCGTTCCTCATGTCCACGCCCAGCACCAGACAGCGTAGAGTTGCGCGACCGCTATCCCCCATGAACGCCGCGCCCGCATCGAATCCCAGCGCTGCGGCATAGCGATCGGGCAGCGAGCCGTTCGCGACGACCAGCCCGATCCGGCCATCCGATCGCCCGACCGCCGCTCGCACCGTCTCGCCGGAGCCGGTCAGTTTCGCACGTGCGGCGACCTGGCCGGTGATCGCGGTCTGACCCGAGAGCGACAACACGCTCGCCCCTTTCAAACGGAGGTCGAGCGACAGGCGTGGCACCTTGCGCCCGTTGCGCTGGTCGATCACCGCCTGTCCCGTCACCACGCCTTCGCGCAGGGCCATGCGGATATCGCCGATGGTCAGCAACTGGCGATCCATCGTCATCCGCCCGGCCAGCCCGGTGATCGGCGAGGGGCCCTGCGCGCTGACCACCCGCCCGACCTTGAATCGGATCGTGCCGTCGGTGGTGTCGATCTTGGAGATATCGATGCGCGTATTGGGCACCAGTCGCGGCCCGATCCGCCGTTCGAGCGCGGCGGCCTCGGCGCGCCCTTCCGCCGAGGACAGGTCGTCGAAATCGAGCTGTCGCGCGGTCAGCTCTCCGTCGAGCAGTGTGCGCCCCGCCTTCTTGTCGACCGTCAGATGCCCGGCCAGATCGGAGCGGCCGATGCGCCCCGTCAGATCGGTGATCGTCCAGCGCGGGCGATCGTGGCGGACATGCGCGGCCAGTTGCACCGCGCGGGTCTGGAACAGGCCGGCCTCGATCACCGCGTCGATCCGTTTCAGGTCGTCGGCGCGTGCCGTCAGGTCCAGCGTCATCGCGTCGGTGTCGAACGGGCGATCCATCGTGCCGCGCGCCGTCATCGACAGGGTATCGCCGGTGATCGTCGCGGTGAAGGGCCAGCGGCCCGGCTTCACCGCCGCGCCGGTGAACATGATCCGGACCGGCGCGCCACGCACCGAACCCGGCCCCTCCGCCCGCACGCCCCTGTCGGGATCGGCGGCGATGCGCAGCGTGGCGTCGCGATCCTGCCTGGCGTCGCTGTACCGGATCACGCCATCGGTGATGACCAGCCCTTGCAGGTCGGTGGAACTGCCGCCCTTTTCGGGCGCGCCGGGGCGGGACCAGTTGGTGCGCCCCTGCTGGTCGCGGACGAGCGCCAGGCGCAGGCCGGAGACGCGGATATCCTCCGGCACGAACGCGCCCTTCAGCAAAGGCCAGACCGAGAAGCGGATTTCCGCGCGCTCCAGCGTCGCGAAGTCGCCCTGTCCTGCCCAGGTGGCCTGCGGAATGCGCAGCTTTTCGACCGCGATGACGGGGTGAAAGCCGATGGCGTCGACCCGGTGGACCGAGCCGATGGTGACGGGCCGCCCGAACCGCTCGGTCGCCGCACGCGTCACCGCCCCGCGCAGGATACCCCAGGGAAACACCGCCAGGCCCAGCAGCAGGAGCAGCGGCAAGGCCGCCAGCACCCCTATCGCGATCCGCATCCCGAGCCGCCGCCGTGTCGCCGGACGATCCATTCCTTGTTCCATGTTAAGCGGGACGCTCGATCCGGTAGTTCGTTCCGGCTGCGTCAGGACCGCCGTGCACGATTATTGCCCCCGGGCACCCAGCGCCCTAGATATGGGGCCATGGCCATCGGGAGCTCCCTGCGTTGATCCTCATCCTTCAAATCCTTCAGATACTGCTCAACGTCGTCTGGTGGGTGATCATCGTGCAGGCGATCCTGTCCTGGCTGATCGCCTTCAACGTCATCAACACCTCGAACGATTTCATCCGCTCGGTCTGGTATGCGCTGCAACGGATGACCGATCCGCTCTATCGCCCGATCCGGCGCATCCTGCCCGATTTCGGGGCGCTGGACCTGTCGCCGATGGTCGTGCTGCTCGCCGTCATCATCCTGGGCAAGATCCTGGACACCGCCATCGCGCAGCAGATGTACGGGGGCGCGGTCGTCGTCGGCTGAGGCCATGCCCGCCTGGACCTCGCGCGATGACGGCATCCAGATCGCGGTGCGCGTGACGCCGCGTGGAGGCCGCGATGCGCTGACCGCCGGAACCGAGGAGCATTTCGCCGCGCGCCTTTCCGCCCCGCCGGTGGACGGCGCGGCCAATGCGGCGCTCGTGCCCCTCGTCGCCAAGCATTTCGGGGTGCCCAAGCGCGCGGTGACCATCGTGGCGGGGGAGACGGCGCGGCTCAAACGCCTGCATGTCGCGGGCGACCCGCAAAAGCTGGCGCGGCTGGCCGAGGCGCTTTATGGCGATACGCCATGACCCCAAATACCCCAATGACCGGCGCCACGATCATCGACGGCAAGGCCTTCGCCGCCGCCCTCCGCACCCGCATCGCCACCCAGGTCGCGACGTTCCGTGAAAAGGCGGGCCGTGCGCCCGGCCTAGCGGTCGTGCTGGTCGGCGAGGACCCGGCCTCCAGCGTCTATGTGCGCTCCAAGGGCAAGGCGACGCGCGAGGCGGGGATGGAGAGCATCGAGCATCGCCTGCCCGCCGATACCGACCAGGCGACCCTGCTGGCGCTGGTCGAGCAGTTGAATGCCGATCCGACGGTGGACGGCATCCTCGTCCAGCTTCCCCTGCCGGGCCAGATCGACGCGCAAGTCGTGATCCAGGCGATCGACCCCGACAAGGATGTCGACGGTTTCCACCCGGTCAATGCCGGGCGGTTGGCCACGGGTGTCGAGGGCTTCGTGCCCTGCACCCCGCTGGGTTGCCTGATGCTGCTCAAGAGCATCCACCCCAGCCTGTCGGGCATGGATGCGGTGGTCGTCGGCCGCTCCAACATCGTCGGCAAACCGATGGCGCAGTCGCTGCTCGGCGAAAGCTGCACCGTGACGGTCGCGCACAGCCGCACCCGCAACCTGGCCGAAGTGGTCGGGCGCGCCGATATCGTCGTGGCGGCGGTCGGCGTGCCCGGGCTGGTCAAGGGCGAGTGGATCAAGCCCGGCGCCAGCGTCATCGATGTCGGCATCAACCGTGTCGAGACCGGGCTGGTCGGCGATGTGGACTATGACGTGGCGGTGACCCGCGCGGGTGCGATCACGCCGGTTCCCGGCGGGGTCGGGCCGATGACGATCGCGGTCCTGTTGCGCAACACGCTGGTCTCGGCGGGGCGGCGCGAGGGCGTCGCGATCGACCAGACGGCGCTGTAAGCCGGTGCTCGAACTCTTCATCTCCTCGCTCATCACCTTCTTCGTGGTGATCGATCCGCCGGGTTGTGCGCCCATCTATGCGGGCCTCTCGGCGGGGGCGACGCCGCAGCATCGCCGGGCGATGGCGATCCGCGCGGTGCTGGTCGCCGCGGTCATCCTGTTCGTATTCGCGCTGTTCGGCGAGGCGCTGCTCCACGGTCTGGGCATCGAGATGGCGGCGTTCCGGATCGCGGGCGGCATCATGCTGTTCCTGATCGCGCTGGAGATGGTGTTCGAGAAGCGCACCCAGCGCCGCGAGGACCGCGCGGCCAAGGTCGCCGACGATCCGCACGAGGCGGAGGATGTGTCGATCTTCCCTATGGCGATGCCGATGATCGCGGGGCCCGGCTCGATCGCGACCGTCATGCTGCTGATGAGCCGCAATTCGGGGCTGGAGGCGTCGATCGTCGTGCTGGGCGCGATGGTGACGATCCTGATCCTGACGTTGGTCGCGCTGCTGGCGGCGGGGCCGCTGATGCGGCTGCTGGGCGCGAAGATCGAGGCGGTGATCACCCGCGTGCTGGGCGTGCTGCTCGCGGCGCTGGCGGTGCAGTTCGTGATCGACGGGGTGACCGCGTCCTTGCGCTGATCCTCCCCGGCACGGGGAGGGGGACCGCCGCGAAGCGGTGGTGGAGGGGGTGTGCCGCCAGGGACGTCCCGTGTGGCAGGCCCCCCTCCGTCAGGGCTCACGCCCTGCCACCTCCCCGTTGTCGGGGAGGATATTTTTCTCAATCGATCCGGTATAGCCTCAGCGGCGACCCCTTGGGCAGCGGTAGCGGGGTCAGCCAGTTCGGGACCCAGCCATGCGCCATCCGGTCGTAAAAACCCCCCGGCGCCCGTGCCCGGTAATTGGTCGACTCGGCCATGTCGGGGCAGATCAGCAACAGCTTCGCGCCGTGCCGCTTCATGATCGCGCGCGCCTGTGCCTCGCCGCCCTGAAAGGCGTGCTGCACGTCCAGGATCGCATCGCCATTGCGGTGATAGGGCCCCGCGATCGCATCGTGATGGGTGGTGACGATCAGGCGCGGGCCCAGGTCGACGAAGGTGAAGACTGTCGCCCTCGGATAGACGTTGACCCGCGTCAGCACCGAGGTGCGCACGCACTGCCCCGTCGCGCGATTGACCCGCGCGGCATAGGGGGTGGGCTGCGTCGCGGGCAGTTTCTTGAGGACCAGCGCGGCGAGGACGCCGGTGGGCACCAGGATCACGGCAACCATCAACGGCACGCGCAACAGCGGCGAGCGCAGCCGGTTGATGAGGGGCAGGAGCATCCACACCAGCGCCGCGACGCCGGGCACCGCCAGCATCTGTGCCGCCGGGGCCGCGCGCGCCTGCCACAACAGCATGGCGCAGGCGAAGGCGGTGAACAGCGCCACCGCGCTCCACCCGATCGTCCGCCGCCGCCACGCCGCCAGCGCGGCACCGATCAGGCCGATGACCGGCATGATCGCCATGGGTAGCGCGACGCGGAGCGGATGCTTGTAGATCGGCTTGGCCTCCCGGACATTGTTCAGCCAGTTGCGCTGCAACTCCGGGCTGACCTGTTCGGGGCGGGTCAGGCATTGCGGAAACAGGCTGGCGAACCCACCTGCGATCACCGCCCCCGCAACCACCGCCAGGCCCAGCCGCGCGCCCCGCGACTCGGGATTGATCCGGGCAAGCAGGAACAGCAGCGCCCCCGCCGCCACCGTCACCGACAGCCATACCGGAGTCAGCGCGTCGCAGCGCATCGCGTAATTGGCGTTGGAGGCGAAGGCGGCGAATCCCGCCGCGCTCCCCCCGCCGAGCGTCAGCGCATAGACGGCCAGGCGCGGGGCCTCCGCCCGGTCCCAGACCCAGCGCAAGCACAGGATCGCCCCCGCCATCGCGGCATAGGGCAGCATCTCCAGCCCGATGGCCAGCGACACCGCGCTGGCCAGACCCACCATCGCGCCGCCGCGCCGTCCTTGCGGATCGCATAAGCCCGCGACGGTGACCGCCAGCATGGCGAGCTGCCACCCGTGATGGTCGATGCGCATCGGCATGTACATCAGCTGCGTCGCGCTGGCGCACAGCAGCAGGACGATGCCCAGCGGCCAGAGATAGGGTTCGATCAACCGCCGGATCGTCGCCGCGATCGCCAGCATGGTGATCGACAGCGGGATGATCGGCGCCAGGCCGCAGGCGAGTCGCTCCGCCCAGGCCGGGGTGGTGAACAGGCGGAAGAACAGGATCAGCCCGGCGATCGGCAGGTCGACGATGCGGCTCCAATGGATGTCGAAGCCGAGCGGCGGATTCAGCCGATACTGGCGCAGGTCGTACCAGCCCTGGCCCGCCATCCAGGCGCGCACCTGCATCAGGCGCATATTGTCGTCGGTGTCGCCCAGCGACCACCAGCGGATCTGGCCCCAGCGGTCGTACATGTACCAGGCGGCGACCGCGACCCAGGCGATCAGCACCCAGCGTCGCCAGTGCCGATCCATCTCGCCCTTCAGACGTTCCAAAGACGCTTCCCTCATACCCGCCCGCAGCTTAAGGCGCAGGACCAGGGGCCCGCTCTATCGCGGGCGACGCAAAGGGCAAGGTCGGGGGCAAAGGCGGCGGCGTGGCGACTCTTCAGCACCAGATCGAACGATGGCGGGACAGCGGCATGCTGGGCCAGTTGATCCGGTTCGGCATCGCGGGCGGCCTGTCGACGGTCGTCTATTCGGCGGTCTATCTGCCGCTGACCTATTGGGTGTTGCCGCACGACAGGGCCGTGCTGGCGGTGCCGCCCGCCTTTCTGGTCGCGGTGATCTTCGGCTTCTTCCTGCACAGCGCGTGGAGTTTTCGCGGGCACGGCACCCGCGACTCCAGCGGCAAGCAGCATCTGAAAATTCCTGGTGGTGCAGGGCTTCGGCCTTGCGTTGAACGCGCTCTTCACCTGGATCGCGACCGGGCTCCTGCATCAACAACCCTGGGTCGCGTTGATCCCGGTGGTCACGATCACGCCGATCGCGACCTTCGCGCTCAACCGCCAATGGGTCTTCGGATAAGTTCATGGACCGTATCGTTTACGACCGCATGGCGGCGCATGATTCCACCCATTGGTGGTACCGCGCCCGCCGCGACATCCTGGCCGATTATCTCGACCGCTATGGCAAGCTGCCCCAGGATGCCCGCATCCTGGAGATCGGTTGTGGCACCGGTCACAACCTGCCGATGCTGGCGCATTTCGGCACGGTCGATGCGATCGAAATCGATCCGGCGGCGCGCGCAATCGCATCCACCCGTCTGGGCCGCGCCGTGGGCGACGCGCCGCTGCCCGAACTGCCGGGGATCGAACGTGGGGCCTATGACCTGATCGCGGTGCTCGATGTGGTCGAGCATATCGAGGACGACGTCGCCGCGCTCGCCGCGATGAAGGCGTGTCTCAAGCCCGGCGGCAAGATCCTGATCGCGGTGCCCGCGCATCAGTGGATGTGGTCGGCGCATGACGTGGTGAACCATCACCACCGTCGTTATTCCAAGGCCACGCTGGTGGCGGCGATCGAGAAGGCCGGGCTGAGGCCGCGCAAGCTGAGCTATTTCAACTCGCTGCTCTTCCCGCTCGCTGCTGCCGCGCGGATCGCCGGGCGGCTGACAGGCCGCGACGACAGCGACGACTCGCCCCCCCCCGCGCCGCTGAACAAGGCGTTCGAGGCGATCTTCCGGTTGGAACGGCACCTGGTCGGCCGTGCGCCGATGACGCCGGGGGTGTCGATCGTGACCCTGGCGGAGCCTGTTTGAGGTCAGGGCGTGGCCTTCGACTTCGCTCAGGCTGAGCGGGGTTTTGTATCCGGCCCGGTCTCCCCACCCCCCGTTCAGCCTGAGCGAAGTCGAAGGCCAAGGGAATCCTTCACCTTTCCGGGTTCCGCTGACCGCGCATCCCTTTTAGGGAAGCGCCATGCTGGACTTTCATCGCGCCGATCTGGCCCGACTGGCCGCGCGGGACCGGTTGCGGGTGCTGGCCCCGCAGCGGGGCAAGGACTTCGCTTCCAACGATTATCTCGGGCTGGCGAACAGCCCCCGCCTCGCCGCCGCCATCGCGCAAGGGGTGGCGGAAGGCGTGCCCGTCGGCTCGGGCGGCTCGCGGCTGCTGCGCGGCAACCATCCCGAGCATGAAGCGCTGGAGGCCGAAGCCGCCGCGTTCTTCGGTGCGGAGGGGAGCCTCTATTTCTCCTCGGGCTATGCCGCCAATGTCGCGATCCTCGCCACCCTGCCCCAGCGCGGCGACCTGATCGTCCATGACGCGCTCGCCCATGCCTCGATGCATGAAGGGATGAAGCTGTCGCGCGCGGAGTCGGTGGCGGCGGCGCATAACGATGTGGGCGCGTTCGAGGACGCGATTCGGACGTGGCGGACGCGGGGCGGCAAGGGCACCGTCTGGATCGCGGTCGAAAGCCTCTACAGCATGGACGGCGACACCGCGCCGCTGGCCGATCTCCATGCCATGGCCGAGCGGCATGACGCGATGCTGGTCGTGGACGAGGCGCACGCCACCGGCGTCTTCGGCGACCGGGGGCAGGGGCTGTCCCGGCCGGGTGAGCGGGTGGTGACCCTCCACACCTGCGGCAAGGCGATGGGGTGCGAGGGGGCTTTGGTCGCCGGGTCCGGGCTGGTCCGCGACTATCTGGTCAATCGCGGGCGGGGGTTCATCTTCTCCACCGCGCCCTCGCCGCTGATGGCGCGCGGAGTGCGCGAAGCGTTGCGAATCCTGGCCGACGAACCCGAGCGGCGGGCGGCGCTGCACGAGCGGATCGCGCTGGCGGGCGCGCATCTGTCCCGGCACGGCGCGCTGGCGCAGGGTACGCCGATCCTGCCGCTGATCCTGCACGACAATGGCCGCACCATGCGCGCCGCCGAGGCGTTGCAGGGGCGCGGCTTTGACATACGCGGCATCCGCCCGCCGACCGTGCCGGTGGGCGCGGCGCGGCTGCGGCTGTCCATCACCCTGAATGTCGAGGCGGCGGATATCCGCGCGCTCGACGCGGCACTGAGCGAGGTTCTGGCATGAGCGCCGTCATCGTCACCGGCACCGATACCGAGATCGGCAAGACCATCTTCTCCGCCGCGCTGACCGGAGCGCTGGGGGCCAGCTATTGGAAGCCGGTACAGGCGGGCACCGACGCGGAAGGGCATGGCGATGCCGAGACGGTCGCATCGCTCAGCGGGCGTCCGGTCCTGTCCTCCGCCTATCGACTCAGGGCGCCCTGCTCGCCGCACCGCGCGGCCGAGATCGACGGCGTGACGATCGAGAGGGAGCGGCTGGCCTTGCCGCAGGTCGATGGGCCGTTGGTGGCGGAAGGGGCGGGGGGCGTGCTGGTGCCGGTGACGCGGCAGATGCTGTTCGCCGATCTGTTCGCCCATTGGGGCCGGCCGGTGGTGCTGGTCGCGCGGACCGGGCTGGGGACGATCAACCACAGCCTCTTGTCGATCGAGGCCCTGCGCGCGCGCGGGGTGCCGATTCGGGGTGTCGCCTTCGTCGGCGAGGCGGTGGAGGATAGCGAGGCGACCATCGCGGCGATCGGCGGGGTGAAGCGGCTCGGCCGCCTGCCGCGTCTGGCGACGCTGACCCGCGAGACATTGGCGGAGGCGTTCGCGGCGCATTTCGACGTCGAGGATTTCCGATGACCTCGCCCGTCTGGCACCCCTTCACCCAGCATGGTCTGGGCGAGCCGATCCCGCGTGTCGTCACCGCGAGTGGCGCGACGCTGACCACGGTTGACGGGCGCGAGGTGATCGACGCCATCTCCAGTTGGTGGGTGACGACCCATGGCCACAACCACCCGCGCATCGCCGCCGCCATCGCTGACCAGGCGGGCAGGCTCGACCAGATCATCTTCGCGGGCTGGACGCATGACCCCGCCGAGGAGGTCGCCGCCGAACTGGTTCGGATCACGCCGCCCGAACTGACGCGGGTGTTCTTCTCCGACTCGGGCTCCACGGCGGTCGAGGTCGCGCTCAAGATGGCGCTGGGTTACTGGCTCAACCGGGGCGAGCCGCGCCATCGCATCCTCGTCCTCGAACACAGCTATCATGGCGACACGATCGGCGCGATGTCGGTGGGCGCGCGCGGGGTGTATAATCGGGCCTATGCGCCGCTGCTCTTCGATGTCGGCACCATCCCCTTTCCCCATGACGTGCAGGCTACGCTCGACGCGCTGGAGGCGGAGTGTCGGGCGGGTGCGGCGGCGTTCATCGTCGAGCCGCTGGTGCTCGGCGCGGGCGGGATGCTGTTCTATCCGCCCGAGACGCTGGCGGCGATGCGCGAAATCTGCGCGGCGCACGGCGTGCTGTTCATCGCCGACGAGGTCATGACCGGCTGGGGCCGCACCGGCACGCTGTTCGCCTGCGAGCAGGCGGGGGTGGTGCCCGATATCCTGTGCCTGTCCAAGGGGCTGACCGGCGGCGCGGTGCCGCTGGCGGTGACGCTGGCGACCGAGGGGATTTTCCAGGCGCATTGGTCCGAGACGGATCGGTCGAGGCAGTTCTTCCACTCCTCCAGCTACACCGCCAACCCCATCGCCTGCGCGGCGGCGGCGGCCAATCTGGCGATCTGGCGCGACGAGCCGGTATCGGCGCGGATAGACGCGTTGTCCGAGGCTCAAGGAAAGTATCTGGCGACGGTGAGCGGCGCGGCGGCGGTGCACAATCCCCGGACGCTCGGCACCATCGCCGCGTTCGAACTGGGCGCGGGGCAGGATTATCTCTCCGACCTCGCCCCACGGCTGCTGGCGCATTTCCGCGAGGCCGATCTGCTCGTCCGGCCGATGGGCAACACCATCTATGTCATGCCGCCCTATTCCATCACGCCGGAACAGCTCGGTAAAGTCTGGACCGGCATCCATGCGGCGATCGACCGCTTCGGAGGGTGAACGTCGATTCCCGCCCTGCAAGGGATTACTCTGCAAAACTCCCCCCTGACCATCCCGGCGAAGGCCGGGATCCAGTTGCGGGACGGTTGCAAGTCCTCTCATTGCGCCCCAGCTGGACCCCGGCCTCCGCCGGGGTGGTCCATGGTATCGGCTTACGTGCCGACTTTCGCAGAGGTTTCCCGGAAGGGGAGGAATATGGTCAGCGGCCTTTGACTTTAGGGCTTTTCATTTGCTTTATCCCGCAGCGATTCAAAAGGAGCAGGCATGAGCGTGGCGGCGGCAAGGGCGATGGGGGCTCTGGCATCGGTGACGGCGCTGGTCTGGAGCCTCGCCGCCTCCGCGCAGACGGTGGCCGTGCCTGCGACGCCGCCCGCGACGCCGCTTGGGCCGATCAACGCCGATCTGCCGCCCGGTGGCGATTCCTACGCCCGCGCTATCGTGCGGACACCGGTCGCCGCGCCCAACTGGACGCTGTCCGCTTGGGTCCAGCCGCGCAGTGTCGCGGGCAAGGGCACGACGATGCTGATCGGCGGTTTTGGCGATCCGACCGGCGGCCCGCGCCGCTATCTTGCACTGGTCGATGGCCAGCCCGCGCTCGTCACCGAGGCGGGGGTGGTGCAGGGCGGCGGCGACGCCGATCGCAACAAATGGACCTATATCGCCGCCAGCTATGACGGAAAGGTCGTCCGGCTGTTCGTGAACGGGCGACAGGTGGTGCAGCGCGGCCTGACGCTGCAACCCGTCAACGGCGTCGCGACGCTGGCCCCGCGCAGTTACCAGCCGGTCTTCGCAGGCAAGGTCATCGACTTCCGCATGGTGCGCGAGGTGGTCGATCCGCTGACCATCCGTGTCGCCGCGCGGCGCGCGCCCGACCCCGCCAGGCTGGCGCTCCAGACCGGCAGCCCAAGCTGGCCCTTCCAGACGCGCCAGATGCAGGGTCAGACGGTGCCGCAGGACGCCTGGACCCTGCCCCAGTCCAAGGCCCCGATCCCGACCAGCGGCACGGCGAAACCGGAGCCCAAGGACGCGGCGCTCGTCTCCACCGCGACCGGGCAATGGGCAGTGAATGGCTGGCGACTGATCGAGGCGGCCAAGGTCGGCCCCGGCGGCGCGGACCTGTCGCAGGGGAATTTCGACGCCAGCAAATGGTATGCCGCGACCGTGCCGGGCACGGTGCTGACCACGCTGGTCGATCGCGGCGTCTATCCCGATCCGGCGGTCGGGCTGAACAACCTGTCGATCCCGGAGACGCTGGCACGGCAGGATTACTGGTATCGCACCGAGTTCGACACGCCCGCCGAGGCTGCCGGGCGTCAGATGTGGCTGACCTTCAACGGCGTGAACTATTCCGCCGAAATCTGGGTCAACGGCCGGATGGCGGGCACGATGAAGGGGGCCTTCATCCGCGGCCGCTTCCCCGTGACGCTGGCCGCCGGGCGCAACGCCATCGCGGTGCGCGTCTCCCCGCCGCCGCACCCCGGCATCGCGCATGAGGAGTCGATGACGGCGGGCGTGGGCGAGAATGGCGGCGTCCAGATGCTCGACGGCCCGACCTTCGTCGCGACCGAGGGCTGGGACTGGATTCCCTCCGTCCGCGATCGCAATACCGGGCTGTGGCAGGGGGTGACGCTGGCCGCGACCGGCCCGGCGGTGATCGGCGACCCGCAGGTGGTCACCACCTTGCCCAAGACCGACAATAGCGTCGCCGATGTCGAGATCGCGGTGCCCGTCACCAACAACGGCCAGGCGCCGGTGACGACCATGGTGCGCGCGGTGTTCGACGATGTGGTGGTCGAAAAGCCGGTGACGATCGCCCCCGGCCAGACGATCCGCGCCGTCCTGTCGCCGTCCGAGTTCCCGCAGCTTTCGGTCAAGAACCCGCGCCTGTGGTGGCCCAATGGCTATGGCGACCCGGCGCTGCACGATCTCGCGCTGACGGCGGCGGTGGACGGGGCGCTGTCGGATTCGAAGGCGCTCCGCTTCGGGATGCGGCAGGTGACCTATGACCTGTCGCTGTTCGACAATGACGGCGATCTGGAGCGGGTGACGCTCGATCTCAACCGGGTGCGTGGCGGCCAGCGGGTGATCGACACCAGCCATGCGGGCATTCGCAAGGCCGGTAATGGCTGGGCGATGAGCTTCACCCCCGGCGGCGACCAGTCGGCGGCGGTGACCAAGGTGCAGGACGACCCGCGCCTCGCCCCCCATCTCGTCCTGCGGGTCAACGGCGTGCGCATCGCCGCGCGCGGCGGCAATATCGGCATGGACGATTATATGAAGCGCGTCGACCGCGCGCATCTGGAGCCGTTCTTCCGCCTCCACCGCGACGCGCATCTGAATATCGTCCGCAACTGGGTGGGCCAGAATAGCGAGGAGAGCTTCTTCGATCTGGCCGACGAGTACGGCCTGATGGTCCTGTCCGATTTCTGGGAGTCGACCCAGGATTACAATATGGAGGCCGAGGACCCGCAACTGTTCCTCGCCAATGCGGCCGATGTGGTGCGCCGCTATCGCAACCATCCCTCGATCGTCGCCTGGTTCGGCCGCAACGAGGGCGTGCCGCAACCGATCCTCAACACCGGTCTCGACGCGATCCTGCGCGCCGAGGACGGGACGCGGCTCTATATGCCCTCGTCCAACGCGGTGAACCTGCAAGGCTCGGGGCCGTATAACTGGCGGCCGCCGGTCGATTACTTCACCGATCTGGCCAAGGGCTTCTCGGTCGAGGTCGGCACGCCCTCGCTGCCGACGCTGGAGGCGTGGAAGCGCGCCATCCCGGCGGAGGCGGATCGCTGGCCGATCGGTGATGTCTGGGCCTATCATGACTGGCACCAGAGCGGGAACGGCGCGGTCAAGAGCTTCACTGACGCCCTCGAACGCCGCTTCGGCCCCGCCACCGGGCTGGAGGATTTCGAGCGCAAGGCGCAAATGATGGAGTATGAATCCTACCGCGCCATTTTCGAGGGGATGAATGCCGGTCTCTGGACCGAGAATTCGGGGCGGATGCTGTGGATGACCCAACCCGCCTGGCCGTCCTCGGCATGGCAGATATTCTCTTCCGATTATGACACCCATGCCGCCTTTTACGGGGTGAAGAAGGCGGCCGAGCCGATCCATGTCCAGATGAACCTGCCCGACCACCGTGTCGTGCTGGTCAACAACACCCGTGATGCGCTGAAGGGCGTGCAGGTGCGCGCACGTGTCGTCGGGCTCGATGGCCGGGTCGAGGGCGAGCAGGAGGCGAAGCTGGTCGCGGGTGCCGAGGGGGTGACGCCCGCCCTCAATCTCGACCTCGCCTCCGCGATGAAGCGCGGGCCGGTGCTGGTCCGGCTGGAGGCCACCGACGCGGGCGGGCAGGTGCTTTCGACCAACAGCTATTGGCAGGCGCAGGACGATGCGGGCTACCGCGCGCTGACGACGATGGGCGCGGCGACCGTCACCGCGACCACCAGCCTTCAGGGGCAGGGCGAGGAGACGCTCGCCAACGTCACCCTGACCAATAGCGGTTCGGTCCCCGCGATCGAGACCAAGCTGACCGTGATGAATGCGGACGGTAGCCAGGTTCTGCCCGCCTATTTCAGCGACAATTACGTCACCCTGTTGCCCGGAGAGAGCCGCGTGATCGAGATTCGCTATCCCACCGCCAAGGCGGACAAGCCCAGCGTCACGCTTCGCGGCTGGAACGTCACCGCCACCGCTGCGGACCTGCGTCCGTGAGCCGCCTTGCCTCGATCGTGCTGATGGCGCTGGTCCTCGCCACGCCCGCCGCCGCGCAGCAGACGGAAACCGATGGCCAACGCTGGGCCCGTGAATGGGAGGAGCGGTTGCACAACGACTTCGGCTATCTCGCCCGCTATCGTGCCGACAATGCGAAGCTGACGCCGGGGTATTCCCGCATCGTCTTCATGGGCGATTCGATCACCGAAAATTGGGCCAGCAAGGTGCCGCAGTTCTTCACGACCGAAAGGGTCGGGCGCGGGATCAGCGGGCAGACGACCTCGCAGATGCTGCTCCGCTTTCGCCAGGACGTGATCGACCTGCATCCCACGGTGGTGCAGATCATGGCGGGCACCAACGATATCGCGGGCAATACCGGCCCGACGACCGATGCGCAGGTGCAGGGTAATATCATGTCGATGGTCGAACTGGCGCAGGCCAACGGCATCCGGGTGATCCTGGCCTCCATCCCGCCCGCCGATCATTTCGAGTGGAAGCCGGGCGTGAACCCCGCCCCGCGCATCGCCGCGATGAATGCGTGGTTGAAGGATTATGCGGGTCGGGTGGGGGCGACCTATGCCGATTACTGGTCTGCCTTACATGTCGGCGACGCGCTGAACCCCGCTTATGGCACCGATGGGGTCCACCCGAACGAGGCGGGCTATGCCGCGATGGCGCCGGTCGCCGACGCTGCGATCAAACAGGCGCTCAGGGGCGCTCAGCCGCGCAGGATGCGATAGTTCAGCCGGGCGGTCGCGATCGGCCGGTCGCGATCCTCCTGCCAGGCGGTCGCCTCGACATTGGCGACCCGCTGGCCCAGCCGCAGGATCGTGCCGACCGCGCGCGTCGGGTGGTCGCGGCCGGTCCGCAGGTAATCGGTCGTCACCGTCACCGGCTTGATCCGCGAAGCCCCTTCGCTCGACAGCCGGTGGGTCAGCGCGGCGATCCCCGCCACCTCCAGCAACCCCGCGATCGCGCCGCCCTGGAGCAGGCCGGGCCAGCCCATGACATGGTCGCCGAACGGCATGACCAGTTGCGGAGCACCCTCCGCCCATTCGATCGAACAGCCGAGCCATTCGGCATAGGGTGGCAGGACCATCGCCTGGCCGATGGCGGTGCGGGGGGTGCTCATGGCTTCATTCCCATGAAGGTGCCCGCGACATGCGCGACGGGATCGTCGGGATCGCCGTCATGCGCGATCCCCCGGACGAAGGCGACGCTGCGGGTGATCCGATAGCATTCGCCGCGCCCGATCACGGTCCGCTGCGGCACGGCGGGGCGGAGGTAATCGACGCGCAGGTCCAGCGTCACATGCGCCTCGAAACGCCCGCGCTTCAGCCAGACGGCGACGCTGGTCGCCATGTCCATCATCGCGACGATCGGGCCGGAGGCGATGACCCCGCTCGCCGGATCGCCGATCAGCCGTTCGTCATAGGGCAGCGCCAGTTCCGCCCAATCCGGCCCATGCGCGCGGTATGCGATGCCCAGATGCCGGCCATGCCCACCGCCCAGGCCGCCCATCGCGATGAAGCGTTCCATATCGAACCCCATGGGGCCATGATCTACACCACGGGAAAGCCAGTGCAAAAGGAGAGCGACATGCGGAACCGGGTGACGATCGCGGTGAAGGACGGCGTCGCCGATGTCCGCCTGTCGCGCGGGGAAAAGCTGAACGCCATCGACCGCGCGATGTTCGATGCGCTGGCCGAGGCGATCGAGACGCTGGCGGCACGGGAGGATGTGCGCGCGGTGGTGCTGTCGGGCGAGGGGGACGGGTTCTGCTCCGGCCTCGACATGGCGGCGATGGCGGGGGGAGACTTGGCGGGGCTGGACCTGTCGGCGCGGAGCCATGGCCCCGCCAACAGGGTGCAGCAGGTGGCGTGGGGATGGCGGACGCTGCCCGTGCCGATGATCGCGGCGGTGCACGGCGTGGCGTTCGGCGGCGGTACGCAGATCATGGCCGGGGCGGATATCCGGTTGGCGCACCCGGCGACCCGTTTCGCGATCCGGGAAGTGCATTGGGGGATCGTGCCGGACATGGGCGGCTTTGCGCTGTGGCGCGGAGTCCGCGAGGATTGCTTGCGCGAATGGGTCTATACCGCGCGCGAGTTCGATGCGGCGGAGGCGCTGGCGGCGGGGTTCGTGACCCGGCTGGTGGAAGATCCGCGCGGGGAGGCGCTGGTGCTGGCGGAGAAGATTGCCGGGCGGAGTCCCGATGCGGTGCGGAGCGCGAAACGGTTGTTCGGGGCGATGGGGAGCGCGCCCGAGGCGATGCTGGCGATGGAAAGCGCCGAGCAAGTGGCGCTGATGCGGGGGGCGAACTTCCGCGAGGCGGTACAGGCGAACATGGAACGGCGGCGGCCGGATTTCCGCGACGGTTGAGAGGGCGCTGCTCGCCCTCCCGCAACGATAGCCCCTCCCGCAGGCGGGAGGGGGTGGGGAGGGCATGGGGTCTCATGGAGCGCATGGCCTGTGGCTTTCCCTCCCCCATCCCCTCCCGCCTGCGGGAGGGGCGTGCTGCTTGGCAGGGCGATGGGCCAAACAAAAAAGGGGAGCCCTTCTCAGGACTCCCCCCTTTCCCGGCTCTTGCGAAATTACTCCGCGCGTGCCTTCAGGATCTTGCCCGGATTGCGGGGCGGCTCGCCCTTGGGGAGCGCGTCGACATGTTCCATGCCGCTCTCCACCTGGCCCCAGACCGTGTACTGACGGTCGAGGAAGCGCGCGTCGTCGAAGCAGATGAAGAACTGCGAATTGGCCGAGTTGGGATCGTTGGTCCGCGCCATCGAGCAGGTGCCGCGCACATGCGGCTCGGCATTGAACTCCTGCTTCAGATTCGGCTTGTCCGAACCCGACATGCCGGTGCCCGTGGGGTCGCCGCCCTGTGCCATGAAGCCCGGAATCACGCGGTGGAACACGACGCCGTCGTAAAAGCCTTCATTGGCAAGCCCGCCGATGCGCGCGACATGCTCGGGCGCGAGGTCGGGGCGCAGCGTGATCACGACATCGCCGCTCTCGAGCGTCAGGGTCAGCTTGGAAAAAGTCTCGGCCATAAGGGGTCTTCCTTGGTTGATCGCCCGCAGGTAGGCGTTCACACGCCCGCTGGCAAATCGAAGCGCCTCTCTATAGAGGCGTGACACCGCGTTCATGCACCGTCGAGGGAGGCCGAGATCAGCGACACCGAACTCCCCGAACTCGAAACCGAGACCCCGCCGGAAACCCAGTTGGACGAGGACGACCGGCTGAAGCCCGAATATGTGACGGCGGTACTCGACGCGCTGGACGCGGGTGACGACGAGGGTGCACGCGCGCTGGTCGAGCCGCTCCACCCCGCCGACATCGCCGACCTGTTCGAACTGGTCGGCGACGAGGAGCGCGTCAATCTGGCGCGCGCGGTCGCGGACCTGCTCAACGGCGACGTCTTCGCCGAGATGAACGACTATGTGCGCGAGCAGCTTATCCAGGCGCTCGAACCGCATGAAGTCGCCGATATCGCCTCCGAACTCGACACCGACGACGCGGTGGCGATCATCGAGGACATGGACGAGGACGAGCAGCGTGCGGTGCTGCGCGCGCTCGACCCGGACGACCGCGCCGCGATCGAAGAGGCGCTGTCCTTCCCCGAGGAGTCCGCCGGTCGCCTGATGCAGCGCGAGCTGATCGCGGTGCCCGAGCATTGGACGGTGGCCGAGACGATCCAGTTCCTGCGCGACGACGAGGAACTGACCACCGATTTCTGGGAAATCTTCGTCGTCGATCCCGGCCATCGTCCGATCGGGACGTGCCAGTTGTCGTGGATTCTCCGCGCGCCGGGGCAGATCGTGATCGGCGACGTGATGAAGCGCGAACAGACGCTGATCCCGGTCGATATGGACCAGGAAGAGGTCGCGTTGCGCTTCCAGAAATATGCGCTGATCTCCGCCGCCGTGGTCGATGCCAGCGGGCGGCTGGTCGGCATGATCACCGTCGACGACATCGTCCACATCATCCAGCAGGAGGCGGGCGAGGACGTGCTGCGCCTGTCGGGCGCGGGCGAGGGCGATATCAACGAGCCGATCCTCGACAGCTATAAGAGCCGTGTCCGTTGGCTCCTCGCCAATCTGGTGACGGCGATGGTCGCCTCCTCGGTGATCGCGGCGTTCGAGGGCACGATCGCGCGGATGGTGGCGCTGGCCACGCTGATGCCGATCGTCGCGGGCGTCGGCGGCAATGCGGGGACTCAGACGCTGGCGGTGACGGTGCGCGCGCTGGCGACCAACCAACTCACCCGTTCCAACACCGCGCGCGCGATCATGCGCGAGATCCGCGTGGCGATGATGAACGGGGTGACGGTCGCGGCGGTGATCGGGGTGGGGGTGAGCCTGGTCTTCGCCAACCCCGCGCTGGGCATGGTGATCGCGGCGGCGATGATGACCAATATCCTGGTCGCGGGGCTGGCGGGCGTGCTGGTGCCGGTGACGCTCGACCGGTTCGACGCCGACCCGGCGGTGGCGTCGTCGGTGTTCGTGACGATGACGACCGATTCGATCGGCTTCCTGGCGTTTCTGGGGCTGGCGACGGCGGCGGGGCTGACTGGATAGCGTTCCTCCTGTGCAAGGAAACCTCTGCGAAAGTCGGGACGTCGCCCAACATCATGTACCACCCCGGCGGAGGCCGGGGTCCAGTTGGGAAGCGATGGGAGTCATTTACCATCGTTCAGCAACTGGGTCCCGGCCTTCGCCGGGATGGTGCTGGCGGGAGTTTTGCAGAGGAATCCTTGCACGGGAGGAATTTCAACGAATTACGGCCCCCGATCAAAACTATGGCGGTCGGCTCATACCATGCTTATGATCGTCCCCCGCGCAGCCGGGGGGCCGCGTCGTTTTCACCACCCGCCCCAAAGCGGCCCAGCTAAGCAGCGCGCATGAATCGTTTTGCCATCGGTATCGCGGGTATATTTGTCATTCTGGCGATCGCGGTCGCCCTGTCGACCGACCGGCGCGCCATCCGCCCGCGCGTCGTCGGCGCGGCCTTCGCGCTTCAGGCGGGGATCGCGGTGCTGGTCCTCTATGTCCCCTGGGGCAAGCGGGTGCTGCAATGGCTGTCGGGTGGGGTCGCAGGGCTGCTCGGCTACGCCAATGAGGGGACCAAGTTCCTGTTCGGCGCGCTGGCGTCCGATCCGCTGGGCCGCAATTTCGCGATCCAGGCGCTGCCGGTCATCATCTTCTTCGCGGCCCTCGTCTCGATCCTCTATTATCTGGGGATCATGCAGTTGGTCGTGCGCTGGCTGGGCGGTGCGATCGAGAAGGTGATCGGCGTGTCCAAGGTGGAGTCGCTCTGCGCCGCCGCCAACGTCTTTGTCGGCCAGTCCGAATCGCCGCTCGTCATCCGCCCCTATCTGGCGAGCCTGACCCCGGCGCAGCTCTTCACCGTGATGACCAGCGGCATGGCGGGCGTGGCGGGGACGATCCTGGCCGCCTATGCCTCGATGGGCATCTCGATCGAATATCTGCTGGCGGCGAGCTTCATGGCCGCGCCCGGCGGCATCCTGATGGCCAAGATCATCATGCCCGACCGGATCGAGCCGCCCGCCGGGCAATTGCCGCTGGGCGATGTGATCGAGGACGAGAAGATCGCGCTCGCCGAAGCCACGCACGACGAGGAAAAGCCCGCCAACATCATCATGGCGGCGGCGCAGGGTGCACAGACCGGCGTGAAGCTGGCCGTCGCGGTCGGCGCGATGGTGCTGGCCTTCGTCGCCCTGGTCGCGCTGGCCAACGGGTTGCTCGGCGGGCTGGGCAATATGATCGGGATTCCGGGCCTCAGCTTCCAGGCGCTGCTGGGTTATGTGTTCCAGCCGATCATGGCGCTGCTCAACGTGCCGTGGAACGAGGCGGGGATCGCGGGCGGGCTGTTCGGCGAGAAGATCGTGCTGAACGAGTTCGTCGCCTATATCGACCTGAGCAAGCAGGCCGCGCAGCTTTCCCCGCGCACGGTCGCGGTGGTCACCTTCTCGCTGTGCGGCTTCGCCAATTTCTCGTCCATCGCGATCCAGATGGCGGTGACCGGCAGCCTCGCGCCGAACCAGCGCCCGACCATCGCGCGGCTGGGCATCCGGGCGCTGGTCGCGGGGAGTCTGGCCAATCTGATGTCGGCGGCGCTGGCGGGGCTGCTGATCGCCTGATCGGGATATGCCCCTCCACCACCGCTTCGCGGTGGTTCCCCTCCCCAAGCAGAGCTTGGGGAGGATTGGGGT
The DNA here is from genome assembly GCF_030819175.1 of Sphingomonas sp. SORGH_AS_0879. NCBI lineage: Bacteria > Pseudomonadati > Pseudomonadota > Alphaproteobacteria > Sphingomonadales > Sphingomonadaceae > Sphingomonas > Sphingomonas sp. SORGH_AS_0879. The sequence continues at coordinate 134,527 of NZ_JAUTBJ010000002.1, read as the reverse complement.
CACCGCGTCGGCACGGGTTCCGCACCGCTATAGTCGTAGAATCCCCGCTTGGTCTTGCGGCCATACCAGCCCGCCTCGACATATTTGATCAGCAGCGGGGCGGGGCGGAATTTGGGGTCGCCGGTGCCCTCGAACAGCACGCGGGTGATCTCCAGACAGGTATCCAGCCCGATGAAATCGGCCAGCGTCAGCGGGCCCATCGGGTGGTTGAGTCCCAACTGGCACGCCGCATCGATATCGGGGATGGTCGCCACGCCCTCGCCCAGCGCGAAGATCGCTTCGTTGATCATCGGCATCAGCACGCGGTTGACGATGAAGCCGGGCGCGTCATTGGCGTGCACCACATGCTTGCCCAGTTCCTGCGCGAAGGCTTCCACCTTGGCGACCGTCTCGTCCGAGGTGGCGAGGCCGCGGATCAGTTCGATCAGGCCCATGACCGGCACCGGGTTGAAGAAGTGCACGCCGACGAACCGTCCGGCATCGGGCGCGGCTTGCGCCAGACGGGTGATCGGGATGGAGGAGGTGTTGGTCGCCAGGATCGCGGTGTCGGACAGCCCCTTGCCGACCTCCTCGAAGATCGCGCGCTTGATGGCTTCGCGTTCGGTCGCCGCCTCGATCACCAGTTCGCATCCGGTGATGGCGGACAGGCTGCCGACCGGTTCGATCCGCGACAGCAGCGCGTCCGCCTCGGGGCGGGTCGTCTTTTCCTTGGTCACCAGCCGGTCGAGCGCCTTGGCGATTCCCGCCTTGCCCGCCTCGGCCCGCTCGGCCGAGACATCGGCCAGCTTGACCGAATAGCCTGCCGCCGCCGACACTTGCGCGATACCCGCGCCCATCTGCCCGGCGCCGATCACACCTACCGACTTCATCACGATACTCTCCTTATTCTTTGACAGTCGCCCTATCCGTTTCGGAACGTCACCGCCAGCAAAGGGGTTGGTCCAGCATGATTCGCATCGCCGCATTCTCGGTCCTCATCGGCTTCGCGATGCCCGTCACGGCGGTGGACCCCGCCACGCCGGTCCCGTCCAAGCTGAAGCTGTTCCGCGACTGGATCGTGACCTGCGACAATGGTGGCGGGTGCGAGGCGGCCTCGCTGTCGTCGGAGGACGGCACGTTGCAGGACGCCGGGCTGTTCATCCAACGCGCGGCCGACGGGACGGTCGCGGTCAAGGTCGCGGACATGACCGGCAAGGCGCAATCCGCCAGCGTCCGGATCGATGGCCGGGCGGTGGCGACCGTCCCCCTGCCGCAACAAGCGGAGGGATGGCTGCGCGGCGCCCCCGCGACCGCGCTGGTCGCCGCCATGAGCCATGGTCGGCGCGCGGCGATCCTGACCCCCGACGCCAAGCCCGTGTCGCTGGCCGGCGCGTCGGCGGCCTTCCGCTATATGGACGAGCGGCAGAAGCGCGCCGGGACCACCAGCGCGCTGGTGGCGAAGGGGGCGGCGCGGTATCGCGGCAGGCCCCCCGTCCTGCCCGTCGTGCGGATCGTGACGCCGCCACCGGGCGCGGCCCCCTCCATCCCCAACGGGGCGATCGCCGACATGCGGCGGCGGCTCGATTGCCGTAACAGCCTGGGCAGCCCGGTCAGTGCCGAATCCTATCGGCTGGACCGGCGCTCGACACTGGTGCTGATGTCCTGCGGCGCGGGGGCGTATAATTATCTGGTCAAGCCTCTGATCTGGCGCGACGGGCGGCTGGCCCCGGCGCGGTTCGACTTCGCCTTTCCTTTCGCCGGGGAGGCCAGGCCCGGCGGCGCGGTGACGTTGGTCAACAGCGAATGGTCGCCGACCGGACGGCTGTCGAGCTGGGGCAAGGGCCGGGGGCTGGGCGATTGCGGCGACCGGCAGTCGTTCGGCTGGGACGGCACGCGCTTCCGGCTGCTGGAGGCGGCGAGCATGACCGAATGTCGCGGCGCGATCGACACGCTGCATGTCTGGCGCACGCGCCCCGTCGGCATGGCGGCGCGATAGGCAAGGGAGAGAGGATCATGCTCGAACATCTGCCTGCATGGCTGGGCAAGGCGATGAGCGGCTGGCGCGCCGGGGTCGAATCGATCGCGGTGGTCCGACCCGAACTGGCCCCGCCCGCCGCCCTGTCGCTGAGCAGCCCCGCCTTTGCCGACATGGGCCGCCTGCCCGAACGCTTCACCGCCGATGGGGAAGGGGTGTCGCCGCCCTTGATATGGGGCGATCCGCCGAGCGGGACCGCGATGCTGGCGCTGCTGGTCGAGGATGCCGATGCGCCCACGCCGCAGCCGCTGGTCCATGCGATCCTGTGGAAGCTGCCGCCGCACGCCGGGGACCTTCCGGAAGGCGCGATCGCGGCGGATGGTGCGGGAACGCCCGAAGGCGGCGATGTCGGGCGCAATTCCTATTTGGGCGAAGGCTGGTTGCCCCCCGATCCGCCGCGCGGGCATGGCGAGCATCGTTACGTGTTTCAGCTGTTCGCGCTGGATAGCCTGGTCGAGATCGGCGGCGCGACGCCGGGGCGTGGTGCGCTGGTCGAGGCGATGGCGGGGCATGTGCTCGCCGCCGGGGTGCTGACCGGCACCTATTCGCGGGAAGAGGAAGCGCCGGTGGGCCCGGTCGGCGCGGTGGCCCCCGCCTGATCGTCGGAGGGGCGGCGGTCGGGCATCAGCGGTGATGGACCCGACCGCGCCATGGTGAAGGCGCCGTCACCGATCAGGCGATCGGAAAGATCGGCGCTGCGCTGGTGATGGCGAGACTGGCGAAGACGACCGCGCCGACGAAGGAAACGAGGATCTGGCGAGCCTGGAACGAGGTGAACATGGTGAAACTCCCTTGATGGTCCGGTCGTCCAACCATTTGGCGACCGATGCCAACAGCTTTGCAGGGAGCGTGCCAGTTCGATAAGTGACGCAAATCAGGCGTTTTCTATTTTGCCAATCGAGAAGTTGGGAATTTTTGCCAACGACCCTGCGGATTTTGCGCCATGTCGTGGCGCAATTCAGGCGTCGCCGAAAGCGCGGTCGCGGCCTTCGTTCTTTGCGCGGTAAAGAAGCGCGTCGGCGCGGGCGAAAAGCGTTTCCTGCGTATCATCGGGGCGGAAGGCGGTGATCCCCGCCGAGAAGGTGATCGGCCCCAGCGCTTCCCCGGTCTCGCGCACCCGCATCTGCCGCTCGCGCAGCGTGTCGCGGGCGCGCTCGACCAGTGCGAACGCCTCCTGGTCCGACAGGCCGGAAATCAGGATGGCGAACTCCTCGCCGCCATGACGGCTGACCAGATGGCCATGGCATTCCTTCGCCAGGATATTGCCGATCGCCAGCAGGACCCGGTCGCCCACCCCATGCCCATGCTCGTCGTTGATCCGCTTGAAACGATCGATGTCGCACAGGGCGAGATGGCAGGATGAGGCGTTCTGGAAGCATTGGACGAGCGCTTCGTTGAAGGCCAGCCGGTTGGCCAGCCCGGTCAGCGGATCGCGCCGCGCCAGCGCCCGCGCCTCGGCCAGTTTTTCGCGCAGCGTCTCGGCCTCTGCCGTCGCCTCCTGCAACCGGGCCTCGGTGGCGTCGATCCGCTTCAGCATTTCGCCGGTCAGCGTGGCGAGCGTGCTCAGCCCGATCGCGTCGCCGTGCCGAAGCTCTTCGGCGTTGCGCGCCAGATCGACGCCGAAGGCGGAGGTGTCCGCCTGGATGCCGCGGATGATCGCCGCGAAGGTTTCCACCTGATCCTGGGTCTGTTCGGCCAGCGCGTCGGTTTGCACCTCGGCGGGGGGGACGATCAGCTGCGAGCGGCTGCGGGGTTTGCGCGAAGGCGATGGGGCGGCGGGTCGGGACGCGTTCTGCGGACCGCCCAGCCGGCAGATATCGTCGCGGTGCAGGCGGACGCCGCCGTCGATCAACGCCGCCACCGCCCGTGCCAGACTGCCGTCCGGGTCGGTCATGATGGCGTGGACGAACGCATAATGCGCCGGATCGGGGGACAGGCGATGATCGTCCAGAAACCGGCCGATCCGCCGATACAGGTCATCGGTCGCGCGCGTCATGTTACGCCCGCCCAGTTCCGCATAATCCCCCACAGACATCGGACGCCCCCGTCACCCCCCTGCTCAGCGACGGGAGTCCAAGTCGCGCACCGCCGCCAGCGTCGTGGCGACATGCTCGGCCGGGTTCATATCGTCATGGACGAAGGCGATCTTGCCGTTGCGACCGATGACGTAGCTGGTGCGCGAGGTGATGTCGCGACCTTCGATCTGACGGCCCAGCGCCACGTCATAGCCCTTCACGATCGCCGGACCCGCGCTGGCCACCGGGAACTTGCCCGCGCATTCGGCCTTGGAAAAGGCGGCGAGCTTGTCGACCGGGTCGGCGGACATGCCGATCACGCGCGCGCCGGCGGCGCGGAAGGCGTCGATCTTCTCGGCGAAGGCGCGCGCCTCCGCGCTGCATCCGCTGGTGAAGGCGGCGGGGAAGAAATAGAGGACGACCGGACCATGGCGCAGCTGATCCTTCAGGTTCAGCGTGAAGACCTTGCCCGCCACCGCGCCGCGCGTGGTGAAGTCGGGAGCGGTGGCCCCCGGGCGTAGCGCCGCCGCAGCCGGAACCGTGGCCATTGCCAGAAGAACGCCCAGCAGTACGCGCATCACTTCACCTCTCATATACCTATACGTCAAACGTATCGCGTCGCGGGATTGGCGTCCATTGCTGATACATCCAAGCTGGCTTATCCCATGCCCCATGTCCGTACACTCTGCCGATATCGACCTGGCATTGAAGCTGGCCGACGCCGCCGGTGCCGCCATCCGGCCTTATTTTCGTCGCGAGATGGGGCTGGAGATCAAGGAGGATCGGTCGCCCGTCACGCTCGCCGACCGGGAGGCGGAGGCCGCCATGCGCCGCATCCTGGAGGCGGAGCGCTCCGGCGACGGGATTCATGGCGAGGAATATGGCGTCAAGGCGGGCGTGACCGGTCGGCAATGGGTGCTCGATCCGATCGACGGGACGCGCAGCTTCACCGTGGGCCGTCCGATCTTCGGCACGCTGATCGCGCTGGTAGACAATGGCTGGCCGGTGCTGGGCATCATCGACCAGCCGATCGCGGGCGAGCGCTGGCTGGGCGTCACGGGCCGCCCGACCCTGTTCAACGGCCAGCCCGCCCGCACCCGCCCCTGCCCCGAACTGGCGGGGGCGACGATCGCGACGACCAGCCCGCATCTGTTCGAGGATGACGACGTGCCGCACTTCATGGCGCTGGTCGGGGCGATCAGCGGCGACAATCCGCGCCAGGGGCCGGTCTATGGCGGCGATTGCTATAATTATGGACTGCTGGCGAGCGGGCATATCGACATCGTCTGTGAATCGGGGCTGAAGCTGCACGACTTCGCCGCCCTGGTGCCGGTGGTCGAAGGGGCGGGCGGGCGCATGTGCGACTGGAACGGCGATCCCCTGACCGCCGACAGCGCGGGCCATGTGCTGGCGATCGGCGACCCCGCGCGGACCGAGGAGGTGCTGGAGGCGTTGCGCAATGTGCCGCATGGGGATCACCATCACGATCATTGATGCACGATCATTGGTCGATGCCTGGTGACAGACATGGCGGAAATGTCCGACCCCGGCGGGTTATCGTGGGTGAACGGCAGGATCGACCCGGGATCAAGGCCCCCTTTGCGGTCATACCGTTCAGCGGTGCTGGTGGCCCTGGCGATGCCGCTGGCCTTGCTTGGGGGCATTGCCGCGCCCTGCCAGGCGATGGAGCCGAAAATTGCGAGTGCGGACGAGCCGTTGCAATTTACCGGCTATGTCGTCGATCAGGCCCAGCTGCTGAATAGCGACGAGAAGCAGCGGCTTACTTTATGGCTCGGGCGTTTTCAGCGGGAAACCGGTCATCAACTCGCGGTGGTGACGGTGAAAACCCTGCATGGTGAGGACGTGAAGGACTTCACCATGCGGCTCGCAAACCGGTGGGGCGTCGGCCGAAAAGACCTCAACGACGGCATCGTGATCCTTGTGGCGGCGAATGACAGGAAAGCCAGAATTGCCGTTGGCATCGGACTGGAACAGCGATTGCCGGATGCGTTCTGCCAGCAGGTGATGAGCCGGATCATGGTTCCTGCTTTCGCGAAAGCGCGGATCGGGCAAGGCATAGAGCGGGGTGTGTCGGCGATCATCGAGAGGCTCCAGGCGTCAGCCCCCGGCGCGCGTTAGTCCCGGCTATCGGGCGACCGTGCCCATGTGGTGCCGAATGGCGCGTGACCTCAGAAAATCCCCAAAAATTTCTTCCGCTGTGCCTTGGCTTCGCCGGGATTGCCGCGTCCCTTTTCGTCCTTGGCGGTCGTGCCCCGCCCGACATCGTCGCGCTTGTCGCCCTTGGTCGTCCGCTGCGCACCCGCTCGCGCGCCCGACAAGACCGGGCCGCACGCTGCCGCCTTGGCGTCGCCGACATCGACGAACGCCAGCACCCCGGCCAGCGGCGTCGCCACCACCGCCAGCCCCAGCCCGGCCCCGGCGCGGGCGAGCAGGTCGCCGCTGATCGGCTGGATGGCGGGTGAGACGAAATGGCCGGTCAGCCCGACCGGCGACTGGCCGGAGAACAGGCTGAACTTCTTGGCGTCGGCGCGGATGGCCAGGTCGATCGCCTCGTTGCGGAAGCTGAAGCCGCCGCGCCCGATGATGACGTTCTTCGACGTGTCGATCAGGATCGGGTCCGCCGCCGCCACCCCGCCGCGCACCGTGAAGGCGATCAGCCCGCAATTGATCCGGACCGGCTCCTTGAGCCGTTCCTCGAACATCTTCTGGACGAAGGTGCCCAGGTCCAGTTCGGCCAATTGCGCGTTGCGGGTCCATAGCGACCCGGCGGGCAGGATGAAGGCCATGCGGCCATTCGCACCGGCCAGCGAATCATGGATGGTGTCGCCGCGCCCCTCCAACTGGATACGGCCCTTGACCGTGCCCGTCGTCCCCGCTTCCGCCACGCCCCATCCGGCAAGCAACCGGCCAAGCGGCGTCGGCGACAGGCGGATATCGTAAGTGATCCGGCTGGGCCGGGGCCGCGTGTCGAAGATCAGGTCCGACGCCACATCGCCCCGCGCCATTGCGAAGCGCAGCGGCGAGAGGGTCAGCTTGCCACGTTCCAACTCCAGCGTCAGGTCGACATTGGAGATCGGCACCCGGCGCGACCGCACGGTGCGGATCGTCCATTTCAGATCGGCATCGAATCGCTGCATCGTCGCGATCGGCAGCGCGGCGTCGGGCAGCAGCATTTGCGGCCCCACCCCGGTCGCGGCGGCGGCGGCCTGCGCGCCCTTGCTCGCGACGATGTCGGGATTGTAACCGATGAAGGGTGCGGCATCGATGATGTCGAGCTTGGTCGTCGCCAGTTCCGAATCGAGATGCAGCCGCTCGCCATTGGTGACGGTCAGCTTGCCCGCCACATCGCTGTCCCCGAAATGGCCGGTCATCCGGGTGAAGCGATAGACCTCGCCATCCTTCACCAGTTGCGCGCGCAAGTCATAGGTGCGGGTGCGCGGGATGACGACGCCGATCACGTCGAGCAGCGTCGACAGATCCCTGCCCCGCGCCCGCGTCTTCAGCGGGACATTCTCGATCGCGGCGATCGAGGGCAGGGTGCCCGACACGTCGACCACATTGCCCGCCGCGCGCATCCGGGCGATCAGCGCGTTCCTGCCGCGATTGGCGGTGGCGTCGGGCGACAGAAGCCGGGCGGTCAGGGTGAAGGGCGTGGCCCGGATCACGCCCTTGCCGCGAACCCCCACCGCCTTGCCGATCCGCGCGTCCTGCGACCGGATGTCGTCCAGCGCCAGATCCGCCGTCACCCGCAACCGGGGATCGCGATAGCGGACCGTGGTGCCGGTCACATCGGCCGTATCGATTCGCGGGAATTCCAGCGGCTTGCCACCCTTCTTCTCGCTGAACGTCCATGTGTTGGTCCGGTGGTCCGGCGTCCACTCCAGGTCGACCGCGCCGTTCGTGAGTTCCAGCCAGGTGAAGCGCCGTTTTCCGAACAGCAGCGACAGCGGCGCGATCCGCGAATCGATCCGGTCGGCGGTGAACAGGTTCGGGCGGCTGGCCCAGCCGGGGTTGGAGATCGCGATCTTCTCGGCGACGAACTTGATCCGCCACGGCGCGAAATAGAGCTGGAAGTCGCCGCCGACGCTGACCGTCCGGTGGGTCAGCTTTCCGACGATCGACTCGAAGGGATGGCGCAGGAACCGCCCCTTGGTGATGAACAGCACCAGCCAGATCGCGGCGATGACGGTGACGAAGCCGATCAGGACGCGCAACGCCCATCGCCGCCAGCGGCTGCGGGCGGCGGTCGGGCTGGCGGGGGTGTCGGCCGCAGGCGCCTGATCCATGATAGGTCCAATCGCGCAAGCGGAGCGCTGGTTCCCTTGGGGCTCTCCACCGCTCATCGGTTGCAATCCGGCGCGGCTTGGTCTAAGCGGCCCGCTTCCCGAGCGAGGTGTCACGAACGGCCCGGCCATCAGGGCTGCCGCGGCCGTTTCTGCCTTAGCTCCAGCGAAAGGACCAAAATGCCCAAGCTCAAGACCAAGAGCGGCGTCAAGAAGCGCTTCAAGCTCACCGCGACCGGCAAGCTCAAGCACGGCGTCGCCGGCAAGCGCCACCGCCTGATCAGCCATAACGGCAAGTATATCCGCCAGAACCGCGGCACCTCGGTCCTGTCCGATGCCGACACCAAGACCGTGAAGGCCTGGGCGCCTTACGGCCTGAACTGATTTCTGGAAGGATAGAAAGATATGGCACGCGTCAAGCGGGGCACGACCACCAAGGCGAAGCATAAGCGGATTTTGGAACAGGCGAAGGGCTATTATGGCCGTCGCAAGAACACCATCCGCATCGCGCGCCAGGCCGTCGAAAAGGCCGGTCAATATGCGTATCGCGACCGCAAGGTCAAGAAGCGGACCTTCCGTGGTCTGTGGATCCAGCGCATCAACGCCGGTGTCCGGGCCGAGGGCCTGACCTATTCGCAGTTCATGCACGGCCTGAAGCTGGCGGGCGTCGAACTGGACCGGAAGGTCCTGGCCGACATCGCCATGCACGAGGGCGAAGCCTTCAAGGCGATCGTCGCACAGGCGAAGGCCGCTCTGCCGCAGGCCGCGTAAATCGCGACTGACGGTTCAGCCGGAAATCAGGAAAGGGCGTCGGTGGGTTCCACCGGCGCCCTTTCTGTTTGCGCGGCTTATTTGGTGGGTTCGGGCGGTATCGGGGTATATTGGGCCGAGACCAGCTTCCATCCGGCCTTTTCCCGATGCGCCACATACAGAACGCGGACCGAGCGCTTGCCGCCCGCGCCCGGCAGGATGATCGAGAGGCGCCGGGTCATCAGGGCGATGTCGCTTACCAGGCGAACGGTCGGTTCGTCGCTTTCCATCCGCGGGACCGGGCTTTTATGAGCCGGATCGTAAAAGCCGAGAACCTTGTCACGCGGATCGACTTCGCCACGCGGTGAAATCTCGACAAAGTCGGAAGACAGGGTCGCGGCCAGCATGACGGGGTCGAAATCGCGGCGGGCGGTTTCGAAGCGCGTCACCAGCGCGAGCGGCTCGTCGGTCGGTATCGTCTGGGCCGACGCGGCCGAAAGCGGCAGGAGGGCGGCGATCAGGCACACCCATCCCGTCCATGGACGATGGATCATAAAGCAATTCCCTGTTTGGAGGTTAGCGGATCGGAACGTTGTGCCGCGCCTGCCACGCGGCCAGGATCGGGACGGAGAGCAATTCAACGGCCAGGGCAACGGCTTGCAGGACCATGCCGCCGGGCGTGGGGTGTACGACGGCGATGCACAGCAACAGTCCGGCGACGACCAGGATCGCCGCGATCATCGCATGACGCGCGCCGCGCCATTGGCAGCAGGCGATCCGCCACGCGATGACGATATGCAGCGTACCCAGCACCACGAGCAACAGCGCGATCCATGGCGACCATGTCCGATAGGCCACCGCGATCAGGCGCTGGCCCGCATCGCCCGCCGATAGGGCGGCGACATAGGGATCGCCGCCCGCCAACCAGTAGCGCAGCCCCCGAAGGGCGCAGCCGAGATGGAACAGCGCAAAGGGCAGGATGATCGCCAGGGCGACACCGTGGCGCGTCAGGAAATGCCAACCCCTGCCTGAACCGGTCAGCCGCCGGGCCGCAACGCCCAGACACCCCATGGCAAAACGCAGGCCCTGTCCGTCGCGCTCCGCCTCCTCGAACTCGGCACCCATCGCGTGGGCCCAGCACCGGTCGTCCTGCCGCATGAGGGGCAGCGCCACGGCCATCACCGCCCGAGCCGCTGCGCCGTTCATGCGACGACCGGCGCGGGATCGAGGTCGATCGCGATGGCATGGGCACGCATGAAGGCGACACCCTGCGCCGTCAGCCGATAGGCGTGGCGCGCGGGCCGACCGGGTTGATCGGGCTCGCGCCATTCGGCCTCGACCAGGCCCTGCTCGGTCATGCGAATCAGCAGGGGGTAGAGCGTACCAGACTGAAGTCCGGTGTCCTTCATCAGGTCATAGCCATGCCACCATTGCGCCCCCCGTTCGGCCAGCGCTGCCAGCAGGGTAAGCATCTGTTTGGAAGGGCGGCGGGATCGTTTCACCCATATAACGTCACATATGTAGATTTATGAGTCAACGCCCGTCATCGGCTGTGTCCGTCACATTTTGCCGAACGGGGCGGGCGCTTTCCCTAGCCTTCACGGGTCCGCCTCCCCACATGCCCCCATGACATGGCGCTTCATCTGACCAAGGTCGCGTTCGGGGCGGCCAGTATCGATCATCTGGCCGAACGACTGAAGATGCGGGCGCAGGAAGGGCCGGTGTTCCTGACCACGCGCTATCTGCCCAAGCGGCATGAGGAAGTGGCGGGGCAGGGGTCGCTGTTCTGGATCCTGAAGCACCAGCTGGTCGCGCGCTCGCCGATCCTGTCCTTCGGAGAGGCGGAGGGCGGGCGGTGCGCTATCCATATCGACCCCGAACTGGTGCTGGTCCAGGCGCTGCCCCGCCGCGCGCATCAGGGATGGCGCTATCTGGAGGCGAACGACGCCCCGCCCGACCTCAGCGGCGCGGCGACGGGGATCGAGACGATGCCGCCGGTGCTGGTAGGGAAACTGGTGGAACTGGGTTTGATTTGATCCTCCCCGATACGGGGAGGGGGACCGCCGCCAGGGATCGTCCGATGCGGCCATCCCCCTCCGTCAGGCCTTCGGCCTGCCACCTCCCCGTGCCGGGGAGGATGTTATTTTACAGTTTCGGCCCCGCCACCGCCGCGCGGGTCTTCTTCGGCGTTTCGGCGAACAGCTTGGCGATGGCGGTGTTGCGGGGGTCTTGCGAGGCGTATTCGCGCGCGGTCAGCCCAGCGACATTGTCGGCCTGGTCGGGATCGGCCCCGGCGGCGAGCAACTCACGGACCATGCCGATGTCGTAACGCTGCACCGCGCGGATCAGCGGCGTCTCGCCCGAGGCATTGCCGATATTGGGATTGGCCTTGGCGGCGGTCAGGATGCGGATCATTTCCGACTGGCCGCCGCCGACCGCCAGCAGCAACGGGGTGTTGCCGCGCCCGTCGCGCAGGTTCGGATCGGCCCCCTTCTGGAGCAGGAAGCGCAGATAGGTCTCGTCCCCGCGCTTGATGACGATGTGCAGCGCGCCTTCGCCGCTGGTCACGTCGCGGGTGTTGATGATGCTGGCGCCCGGACGGTCCAGCATGTTGGTCACGTCGTTGCCCTTGGCCTCGCGCACCGCCTGGAGGAATTTATAGCTTTCCGACTGCATCATCTGCGCCGTGGCGGGCATGGCGATGACACCCAGAAGCGCGGCGGCGAACAGGGGGCGAAGGGACATGAAAGGTGATCCTGAGCAATGGAGCATGGCTTGCAACCGGCGATTTATCACAGCAAGGCTGTCGACGTCATGACCCGAATATTCCCGTCCGCCCTGCTGCCGCTGGCCCTGACGCTGGCCGGTTGCGGTTCCTCCCAGCCGGAGGCGCAGCCGCCGCTGGCCGGGGCGAAGATCGGCGGACCGTTCCGCCTGACCGCCGCCGATGGCCGCACCGTCACCGATCGCGACTATGCCGGGCGGTATCGCATCGTCTATTTCGGCTACAGCTTCTGCCCCGATGTGTGCCCCACCGACATGCAGGCGATCGGCGCGGGGCTGAAGCTGCTGGAACAGAGCGCGCCCGAAAAGGCGGCGCGGATCGTGCCGATCTTCATCACCGTCGATCCGGCGCGCGACACGCGCGAGGTGGTCGGCCGCTTCGCCACCACCTTCCACCCGCGCTTCGTCGGACTGACCGGCACCGAGGCGCAGATCGCGGCGGTGGAAAAGGCCTATGCCATCGTGGCGCAAAAGGGCGATCCCTCGCCCGGCGGCGGCTATCTGATGAACCATAGCAAACAGGCCTATCTGATGGACCCGGACGGCAAACCGATGGCGCTGCTGCCGACGGATGAAGGCCCCAAGGCGGTGGCCGACACGCTGGACCAGTGGGTCCGATAATGGAGCGCTTCTGGGAAAAGCCGATCGAAAGCCTCGACCGCGCGCAATGGGAGGCGCTGTGCGACGGTTGCGGCAAATGCTGCATCCACAAGCTGGAGGATGAGGAGACGGGCGAACTGGTCGCGACCAACGTCGCGTGCCGCCTGCTCGACCGGCGGAGCGGGCAATGCTCCAACTACCGCCATCGCCGCGCCTATGTCAGCGAGTGCGTGCGGCTGACCATGGGCAATGTCCGCTCGATCGACTGGTTGCCGACCACCTGCGCCTATCGCCTGCGCGCGGCGGGCGAGGCGCTGCCCGAATGGCATTATCTGGTCTGCGGTGACCGCGAGGCGGTGCATCGCGCAGGGCAATCGGTGCGCGGCTGGACGATCAGCGAGGACGATGCCGGGGATTTCGAGAATCACATCGTGGACCGCGAATTGTGATCGACGAGGTCGTCCGCCACCCGACCGCCAAGACCATCCGCCTCAGCGTCGATCCCGCCACCGGGACCGCGCGGTTGATCGTGCCGCGCTGCGCGGGGCTGAAGTCCGCGCTCGCCTGGGCCGAGGAGAAGAAGGACTGGATCGCCGAGCAGCGCGCCCGCCTGCCAAACCCGCGTCCCTTCGTGCCCGGCGCGACGATCCCGTTCGGCGACGTGACGCTGACGCTGGAATGGCGGGAGGGGCGGGCCCGCGTCATCCAGCGCGAGGGGAACCGGCTCTGTGCCTCCGGCCCGATCGAGACGCTGGGCCGCCGGGTCGAGGCGTGGTTGAAGCGACAGGCGCTCGAAGTGCTGGCGCGCGAGACGGCGGAGGTCGCGCGGGCGGCGGGTGTCACCGTGACCAAGGTCAGCGTCGCCGACCCCAAGGCGCGCTGGGGAAGCTGTGCCTCGACGGGCGCGATCCGCTATAGCTGGCGGTTGATCCTGGCCCCCGATTTCGTCCGCCGCGCCACCGTTGCGCATGAGGTCGCGCACCGCGTGCATATGAACCACGCGCCCGTTTTCCACGCGCTGGTCGCCGAATTGCTGGGCGAGGACCCGACGCCGGCCACCGCCTGGTTGCGGCGACACGGCGCGGGACTTCACTGGTACGGGCGGTCGTCCTGACGATCGCGGGTTGAGCCGCGCGGCGGGTTGGGATTGGCCCGCCCCTCACGCGGAGCCCCGCCATTGCCGCGCCCGGTCACCCGGTCGATCCATGCCTGATCCAGCCTTTGTTGCGGGGCGGGGGCCTGTGCGGGCGGCTGACCCGAGGGTGGCGACGGCACGGACGCGCCCGGTTGCGGCTGCTGGATCGGGATGGGCGCACCGGGGTTGCGGCGGGTGGGGATCTCCATCGTCTCGTCGCCTTCCTGCGCCCCTCCGGCGACCGGCGGGGGCAGGGGATTGCCATCGGCATCGACCCCGGCCACGCCATTGTCGGGCTGACCGAAATAGCTCTCCTCATCGGGCTCCAGCTGCCAGTCGGGCAGGGTCACCTGGGTATCGAACTGTTCGATCGGGCGGTTGGCGGTGGCGACGCGCATATAGTCGGCGAAGGCCTTGGCAGGGGCGCTGCCCCCGTGCAGCCCGGCAACCGGCTTGGCATTGTCGCGTCCCATCCAGACGCCGGTGGTGATCCCGCTGGAGAAGCCCAGGAACCAGCCGTCTTTCAGGCTGGTCGTCGTGCCCGTCTTGCCCGCGACCGGGCGACCGATCTGCGCGGCGCGGCCGGTGCCGGTGTTGACTGCGGTCTGGAGCAGGTCGGTCATCTCGGCGGCGACGAAGGGCGCGACCAGCACATGGCTGCGATCGACCTCATGCGTGTAGATGGTCTGGCCGTTCGCCATGACCTTGGTGATGCCATAGGGGGTGACCTTCACGCCCTTGTTCGCGACGCTGGCGAAGGCGCTAGTCATGTCGATCACCCGCACTTCCGAGGTGCCGAGCACCATCGAGGGGTGGGTGTTGACCGGCGTGGTGATGCCGAAGCGGCGCGCCATGTCGGCGACCGTCTGGAACCCGACCTCCTGGCCCAGCTTGGCCGCGACGGTATTCAACGAATAGGCGAAGGCGGTGCGAAGCGAGACGCTGCCCGAATTGCGGCGCGAATCGTTGCGCGGGGACCATCCGTCGATGGTGACAGGTTCGTCGACCACCTGGTCCTCGGGCTTGTGCCCGGCCTCCAGCGCGGCGAGATAGACGAACAGCTTGAACGCCGAACCCGGTTGGCGGACCGCCGTCACCGCGCGGTTATAGTTGGTGGAGACATAATCCTTGCCCCCCACCATCGCGCGCACCGCCCCGTCGCGGTCCAGGCTGACCAGTGCGCCCTGCGTCCCTGCGGGCGCATCGGCGCGGATCGCAGCATCGGCGGCACGCTGCATATTGAGGTCGAGCGTCGTCCACACGTCGAGCGGCGCGGTCTGCTCGTCGATCAGCGTGTCGAGCTGGGGCAGTGCCCAGTCGGTGAAATAGCGGACCGAATTCTGCTTGGGCTCGGGCGCGAGTTTCAGGGCCTGCGGATCGGCCTGGGCGGCCTGGGCGGCGGTGATGAAGCCGTTGCGCTCCATCTGGCTGATGACCACGCCCGCACGGCCCACGGCGGCCTCGGCATCGGCGGTCGGGGAATAGTTGGACGGCGCCTTGACCAGCCCGGCGATCACCGCCGCCTCGGACAGGCTGAGATGATCCGCGCCATGGCCGAAGAATTTGCGGCTCGCGGCATCGATGCCATAGGCGCCGCCGCCATAATAGACCTTGTTCAGATAGAGTTCGAGAATCTGGTTCTTCGAGAATTTCAGCTCCATCGCCAGCGCCAGGATCGCCTCGCGAATCTTGCGCCCGAACTTCTTCTGGTTGTTCAGGAAGATGGTGCGCGTGATCTGCTGGGTAATGGTCGAGCCGCCCTGTTTCCAGCGGCCCTTTTCCACCCGCACCTCGACCGAGCGGGCGATGCCGATCGGATCGACGCCGGGATGCTGGCGGAACCGGCGGTCCTCGACCGCGATCGTCGCGTCGCGCATGACGGTGGGGATGCGATCATAGGGCAGCCATTCGCCATAACTCGGCCCGAGCGAGACGATCACCGTGCCGTCGGCGGCATGGACGCGGATCATCTGGCCGTTGGGCGAGGACTTAAGCTCCTCGAAACTGGGCAATTGCGACTTGGCGACGAAGACCGCGATCGCCAGCGCGCCGACCGCCAGCACGGCCAGGCCGATCAGGATCTGCAAGGTTACGACGATCCGGCGCCGCCAGGGAGAGCGGGGCTTGGAGGAGCGGGGCCGGGGTGACCGGGAAGACGACGCGCGAGGCATGGGACGGCTCGCGAATTACAGGGCTTTGGACATGACCACAAGCGGGATGCCCGACCCGATATTGCGGCGTGATGAACCAAAGATCGGCGTGGTCCCGCAAAGCTGTTAATTTTTTGTCCGTGATACGCTAATAGACAAACCAAGCCGAATTCCGTCAGGGGGGCGTAATTGGCGGAAAGGATGGGCATGGAACAGATCGAACAGCAGCAGAGCATGTCGGCTGAACGTCGGTCGGGCCAGCGGCATTCGGCCGTCCTTCTGCTGGGCAAGGTGTGCGGCGACGTGCCCGGCGTCTGCCTGGTCCATAATATTTCGGCCAATGGACTGATGGCGCGATTCGTCGACGTACCCGTGGTGGGCGAGGCGATCCGTATCGAGGTGCGCGGCCTGCCGCCCGTCTCCGGCACGGTCCGCTGGGTGCGGGGCAAGAAGGCGGGCGTGCAGTTCGATGCGCCCCAGCCCTATCAGAACATCTTCTCGTCGGAGAATGAGGACGGGACCATCCCCCGCCCGCCGCGCTTCCCGGTGACGCTGGCCGCCGAGGTGCGGCTGGGCGACCGGAAATTCGCCAGCGAACTGATCGACGTCTCCGCCGGCGGCGCCAAGCTGGTCGCCGACGATCCGGTTCAGCCCGGACTGGCGGGGCATATCGTCATCCGCCCGATGGGGACGGCGCTGTTCGGTACGATCTGCTGGGTAAAGGACGGCCGCTTCGGCTTCCGCTTCGTCTCGCCCCTGCCCATCGACACGCTGGCGGCGATCGTCGCCGCGCGGTGAGCATAGCTTGGGTAAGGGGTCGAGCGAGCCCAAAGGCTTGCGCGCTCATCGAGCGCTCACCCCTCACCCAGCTTCGACTAAGCCTTTGCTCCCGCAAAGGCCAAATCTGCGCAACCCTCTGCCCTCAGAGAGGGGCGAGGGGAGGAAATGCCACGGTGCGATGGTCAACCCTGGCTTTCGCAGGCATGACATAACGGGCCATCGGCCCATTTCACGATGTTCGGGAAAAATCTGGTGCGGTCGAGAAGACTCGAACTTCCACGGCCTTTCGGCCACAACGACCTCAACGTTGCGCGTCTACCAATTCCGCCACGACCGCACTCGATAGTCACCACCGGCAAGCCGGAGGGCTGGTAGGCGGGTGCCCCTAGCAAAGCGATACGGGTAGCGCAATGGCTTTCGTGCGAGCGCATGGCGTCGGCGATATTCGATGACTTTCGCCGGACCCGCATCGCGCATAGGGAGGACGGATGACGACCATCCTCCGCCCCGATCGTGCCGAGGCGCGCCGTCTGCTCGGGCTGGCCTGGCCGGTGATGCTGACCAGCCTGAACTGGACCATCCTGCACGTCACCGATGTCGTGGTGGTCGGCCGCGTCGGCGAGCATGAGGTCGCCGCGCTCTCGGCCAGCCGGTCGCTGACCTATGTCGCGATCGTCACCGGTCTGGCCTGGCTGTCGGGCGTGCTGGTCCGCGCCTCGCGCGCCGATGGCGCGGGTGACCTGCCCGCAACGGGGCAGGCGCTGCGTGACGGGCTGGTGCTCGGCCTGATCCTGGGCGTCGCCGCGATGCTGATCCTGGGGCTGGGCGGGGCGAGCCTGTTGCGTGGGATCGGGGTCGCCCCCGCGCTGGTCGAGCCGGGCGCGCGGGTCGTGGCAGTGATGGCGCTGGGCTATCCGTTCCAATTGGTGCTGGTCGCGGCGAGCTTCTTTCTGGAGGGGATCAGCCGCCCGCGCCGGGTGACGATGGTCAATCTGTCGATCCTGCCGATCAATGCGGTGCTGGCCTGGGCGCTGGCGGGTGGGGAACTGGGCTTTCCGGCGCTGGGTGCGGTCGGGGCGGCGCTGGCGACGGTGATCGCCTCGGCACTGGGCGCGGTGGCGATGGTGGCGAGCGCCATGACCCTGCCGCGCGGCGGCTTGCGAGGCGTGCGGCGGATGGACCGGGCCTCCTGGGTCCCGACGCTGGCGGGCGCGGTGGAGTTGGCGCGGTTCGGCTTCGTCCCCGCCATCGCCTCGGGATTGGAACTGGCCGGGTTCGCCATCCTGATCGCGCTGTCGACGCGGCTGGGCGATGCGACCGCGCATGCATTCCAGATCGTCTTCTCGGTCCATAACGTCACCTTCGCGCTGGCGCTCGGCCTGGGATCGGCGGCGGGGGTGCGCGCGGGCAATGCGGTGGGCGAAGGCACGGCGTCGGCGGCGATCCCGCGCGCCCTGATGGCGGTCGCGCTTGCCGCACTGGCCATGGGGGCGTGCGGTGTGGCGCTGCTGGTCGGGGCGGGGCCGCTGGTCGGCCTGTTCCCCGCCCAGGCCGATGCCCACGTCGTCGCGGTCGCGATGCTGCTGATCTGGGCCCCGTTCATCCTGTTCGACGGGGTGCAGGTGGTGCTGGTCTATGCGCTACGCTCGCTGGGGGATCAGGTGGCGGCGGGGATCAACAGCATCATCGCCTATTTCATCGTCACGGGCGGCGCGGGATGGTGGCTGGTCGCGCATGGCTGGGGCGCGCAGGGGCTGGCCATCGCCTCGGGTGTGGGCATGCTGATCGCCGCGCTGCTCCACGGTGCGCGGTTCGCGATCATCGCGCGGCGATTGCGTGAGTAGCGTGGCCTTCGACTTCGCTCAGGCGGAACGGGGGTGGGGAAATAGCGCCAAGTAACCCTCGCTCCGTTCAGCCTGAGCGAAGTCGAAGGCCACGCTACGCCCGCCTGTCAGTTCCCGCTGCCCTCGCCCGCGAAGCTCAGGTCCAGCCGTTTGGAGCTGGGCGGCACGTCGAGCTTGGCCGAGTTGAAGTCCATCGATGCACCCGGCCCCAAGGTCCGCTGCTGCGGCGCGATGGCCCAGGAAAAGACGACGCGGCCCTGCGCGTCCTTCAGCTCGGCGCGCAGGTCGGGCACCCTCTGCTGCGTCGAGGACGGATTGATGATCTGGCCCGAGATGGCGAAGAGTTCCGAGCCGTTTTCCAACTCGCGCCGCTCGATCGGGTTGGAGCGGAGTTCCAGCGCCGACTCCGTGCTGCCCAGGCCCAGCCAGCCGCCGATGCCCGGCATGCCGGTCCACAGGATCGCCGCCGTCGCAATCAGCATCAACAGGCCCGCCGCGATCGCGCCGATGGTCCAGCGCCGCACCGGGTTGCGCCGCGCGCGGAAGGGCGGGCGGTGCGCGAAGGCGTCGAACCCGGCCTCGTCCTGCGACAGGATCGGCGGGGCCGGGGGCGGCACGATGACCGATGGAGGCGGCGGCGGCGTTTCGGGGACGCTCTCCGGAAACAGATCCTCCTGCTGGGGCGTCGCGACCGGCGGCGGGGGCAGTTCGGGCTCGGGCGGCGATTGGAACCAGCTATGCCGGCAATTGGCGCAGCGCACGGTCCGCCCCTCCAGCCCGATCGCGCTGTCGGGCACCAGATAGCGGGTGCGGCACTCGGGACATTCGAGGATCATGCGGGCGGGCACTTCAACGGACAGGACGGATCGACAGACGGACAGGCCATCCTGATCAGGCCCCCCGAAAGGCCAGTAAGCACGCCGCCCATATGCGTGGCAAGCTTGAAGCGCGGGGCGGGCCATGCCAAGGCCATGCCAGCATGGCGAACATCGTCCAGTTCGAGAATGTCGGCCTTCGCTATGGCGCGGGCGAGGAAACCCTGTGCGACGTCAGCTTCACGTTGCGGTCGGGGCAGTTTTACTTCCTGACCGGGGCCAGCGGCGCAGGCAAGACCTCGCTGTTGCGGCTTTTATATCTGTCCCAGCGTCCCAGTCGGGGAATCATCCGGCTGTTCGGCGAGGATGCGGTGATCCTGCCGCGCGACCGGCTGCCTGGATTCCGGCGGCGGATCGGCGTGGTGTTCCAGGATTTCCGCCTGATCCCGCATCTGTCGGCGGCGGACAATATCGCGCTGCCCCTGCGGGTCGCAGGCATTGCCGAATCGGAGATCGCGCGCGCGGTGCGCGAGATGCTGGCCTGGATCGGCCTGTCCGAACGCGCGGGTGCGCGCCCCGCGACGCTGTCGGGCGGGGAGCAGCAGCGGGTGGCGATCGCCCGCGCGGTGATCGCGCGCCCTGAACTGCTGGTCGCCGACGAGCCGACGGGCAATGTCGACCCGGTCATGGCGGAGCGGCTGATCCACCTGTTCAACTCGCTCCACCGGCTGGGGACGACAGTGGTGATGGCGACGCATGACTGGCATCTGATCGATCGGGTGCCGGGGGCGCATCATCTGCACCTGGAGGGGGGGCGGCTGGTCGATCCCGAACCGCCCGAAGCCGACTCCCCGGCACCGCCGCCGCCCTCGACGATCGTGCGGAGCGGCCTGTGACGCGCGGCGGCAAGCCACGGGCGACGGGCGCGGAGGCGCGGGCGCTGGACGATGTCGGCGGCGCGCATGTGATGAGCTGGGTCATCGCGATCATGCTGTTCCTCACCCTGCTGGCCGGGGCGGCGGGGCTGGGGACGGCGCGGGCGGCGGGCGCGCTCGACCGGCAGATGGCGGGGCGGCTGACCGTCCAGATCGTCGAGGGTGAGACGCAGCGGCGCGATGCGGCGGCGGCCCGCGTGCTGGCGGTCCTGCGCACCCTGCCCGATGTGGTCCGCGCGACCCCGGTGCCGCAGGCCGATCTGGCGCGGATGCTGCAACCCTGGCTGGGCAAGGATGCCGAGGCTGCCGGACTGCCGGTGCCCGCGCTGATCGATGTCGACCTGACCAGCGATGCGGGGACCGCCATTACGCGCGTCGGCGCGGCGGTGATGCGCGCCAGCCCGGCGGCGCGGGTCGATGCCCATGCGACCTGGCTGGGCCCGGTCGGGCGATTGCTCGACACCGCCGCCTGGCTGGCGGGGGCGATCATCCTGTTGATGCTGGGCGCGACCACGGCGGTGGTCATGCTGGCGGCGCGGGCCGGACTGGAGGCGCATCGCGCGACGATCGAGGTCATCCATATGCTGGGCGCGACCGACCGGCAGGTCGCCCGACTGTTCCAGCGGCGGATCGCGCTGGATGCCGGGATCGGGGCGGTGGTGGGCAGCATGGTCGCGGGTGGTGCCATCCTGCTCGTCGCACGCCAGATCGGGGCGCTGGAATCCGAATTGCTGGGCGGAATGCGGCTCGGCGTCGGGGATGTGGCGATGCTGATCGCCTTGCCCTTCGCCTTCGTCGCGCTGGCGGTGGTCGCGGCGCGGCTGGCGGTGCTGGCCCAGATGCGGCGGATGCTCTGATGCTGCGGCTGATCGGATTGGCGGCGCTCGCCTGGTGCCTGGGGTTCGCGGCCTTCATGCTGACCCTGCCGCACCCGCTGGAGCACAACACCACCGACGCGATCGTGGTGCCGACCGGCGGGCCGGGGCGGATCGATCGCGGCATCGCGCTGCTCCAGGCGCATCAGGCCAAGCGGATGCTGGTGACCGGAGTTGCGCCCGGCGTGCGCCCGATCGACCTGGCGCGCACCTATCGCACCTCGCCCGCGCTGTTTTCCTGCTGCATCGACCTGGGCGGAGAGGCGGTCGACACCCGCTCCAATGCCGAGGAGACGGCGGGCTGGGTGCGCCAGCATCGCTATCGCACGGTCCGGCTCGTCACCTCCGACTGGCATTTGCCGCGCGCGAAGATGGAATTGACGGCGGCGCTGGGGCGCGACGTGCTGGTGATGGGCGACGGGGTGCCGTCCGAGCCGCGGCTGGGCACCCTGATCAACGAATATAACAAGCTGATCCTGCGCCGAATCGCGCTTTGGACGGGAGTGGGGGCGTGATCCTGTTTCGCAACATAGCCTTCGTGGCCGTTTTCTATCCGGTGTCGACGGTGATGGCGCTGCTCGCGCCGGTGATCGCGGTCGGCGGTCGACGCGCGGTGATCCACTGGGCGACCGCCTGGACGCGGTTTCACCGGATCTGCACCCGGTGGATCCTGGGCATCCGCGTCGTGGTGGAGGGGCAGGTGCCGACGATCCCGGTACTCTATCCCGCCAAGCACCAGGCGATGTTCGAGACGATGGAATTGCAGCGCATGCTGGGCGCGCCCGCCATGGTGCTGAAGCGCGAACTGGCCAACATCCCCCTATGGGGCTGGGCGGTGCGGAAGTACGGCGCGATCGTCGTCGATCGTTCGGCCTCGGCCAAGGCGATGCGCGGGATGATGCGCGATGCGCGGGTGGCGGTGGATGAGGGGCGGGCGATCATGATCTTTCCCGAGGGCACGCGCGTGAAGCCGGGCGAGATGCCGCCGCTGAAACCCGGTTTCGCGGGGCTTTACCGGATGCTCAACCTGCCGGTGGTGCCGGTGGCGACCGATTCGGGGCTGGTCTGGCCGCGCAAGGGATTGAAGCGACCGGGCGTGGTGACGTTGCGCTTCGGCGAGATGATCCCGCCGGGCCTGCCCCGCGCGGAGGCGGAGGCCAGGGTGCACGCGGCAATGAATGCGCTGGAATCCTCCCCGGCACGGGGAGGGGGACCGCGCTCATAGGGGGTGGTGGAGGGGGCGTGCCACGAGGGACGTCCTGTGTGGCCATGCCCCTCCACCACCCGGCTGCGCCGGGCGGTCCCCCTCCCCAAGCTATGCTTGGGGAGGATTGTTAGGCTTCGTGACTCCGCCCGAAATCCTCTCTCGCATCGTCCTGGCCTTGGTCGATGATCGAGCGGCGGATGGCGCGGGTGCGGCTGAACAGGTCGAACAACTCGTCGCCCTTGCCCCAGCGGATCGCGCGCTGAAGCTGGCTGAGATCCTCGGAAAAGCGCTGGAGCATCTCCAGCACCGCCTCGCGATTGGTCAGGAACACGTCGCGCCACATGGTCGGGTCCGACGCGGCGATGCGGGTGAAGTCGCGAAAGCCACCGGCGGAATATTTGATGACCTCGGACTGGGTCACTTCCTCCAGGTCGCTGGCGGTGCCGACGATGGTGTAGGCGATCAGGTGCGGCAAATGGCTCGTCACCGCCAGCACCCGGTCGTGATGGTCGGGGGCCATCACCTCGACATCCGCGCCCAGCCGTCGCCAGAACTCCGCGACCCGCTCGACCGCCAGTTCGTCCGCGCCCTCGGGCGGGGTGACGATGCACCAGCGCTTCTGGAACAGCGTGGCAAAGCCCGCCTCCGGCCCGCTGCGCTCGGTGCCCGCCACGGGGTGCGCCGGGATGATCGTCGCGCCGGGCAGGGCTTCGGTCAGCGCGGCGAGGACGGCCGTCTTGCTGCTTCCCACGTCCGACACGATCGCGTCCTCGGGCAGGTCGTCGGCGAACTCGGCGGCGACCGCGCCCATCGCGCCGACCGGCACGCACAGGATCACGAAGTCGGCGTCGATCACGCTCGCGCCCGCCGTATCCGCGACATCGTCGGCGAGGTCGAGCGCGCGCACCGTCTCGCGCACCTGCGGGTCGGCGTCATAGGCGGTGATCCGCGCGGTCGGCATCGCCTTGCGCGTCGCCCGCGCGACCGAGGAACCGATCAGCCCCAGGCCGATGATGGTGATCCGCGCGAAGGGCAGCATCAGTCGGCCGCCACCATCGCACGGAGCGCGGCGACGACGCCCTTCACCTCATCCTCGGTGCCGATGGTGATGCGTAAGGCATGGCCCAGCCCCTGGCTGGGCAGCCAACGGACGATATAGCCTGCGTCCATCAGCCCATGATAGGCCCGCTCGGCGGTCAGTTCGCCTTCGAACAGCACCAGCGAGAAATTCGCCTTGGACGGTACGCAGCGCAGGCCCGCATTGCCCAGCGACGCGATCTGTTCCTCGAACCAGCCGAGCCACTTGGCATTATGCGCGCGCGACGCCTCGACAAAGGCGCGGTCGTGGATCGCCTCGATCGCCGCATTCTGGCCTGCGATGGTGACGTTGAACGGCGCGCGGATGCGGTGCAGCGCGTCGATGATCGGGGCAGCGGCATAGCCCCAGCCGATCCGCTCGGCGGCGAGGCCATGAATCTTGGAGAAGGTACGCGACACCAGCACGTTGGACGCGCGCTCGGCCAGCGTCATCCCGCCGTCATCCTCGCCTTCCGCCAGATATTCGGCATAGGCCTGGTCCAGTACCAGCAGGACATGCGGCGGCAAACCGGCGTGCAGCCGCGCGATCTCGCCCGCGCCCGCATAGGTGCCGGTGGGATTGTTGGGATTGGCCACGAAGACGACTTTGGTCTTCTCCGTCACCGCCGCCAGGATAGCATCGACATCGGTGGCATAGTCGTGATCGGCGACCACCACCGGCTCCGCACCGACGCGGCGGGTGGCGATCTCATAGACCGCAAAGCCGTAGCGGACATGGATGATCTCATCCCCCGGCCCCGCGAACGCGCCCGCCGCCAGGTGCAGGATCTCGTCCGAACCGGTGCCATAGATGATCCGCGCCGGGTCCAACCCATGCACTTCGCCGATCGCCTCGCGGAGCGCGGTCGCGCCCGCGTCCGGGTAACGCTCCAGCTTGGCGGCGGCGGCGGCGAAGGCGGCGCGCGCCTTTTCGCTCGTCCCCAGCGGATTCTCGTTGGACGAGAGTTTGGCGACCGTGCGCCCGTCATCGGTCGTCGCGCGGCCGGGGACATAGGGCGCGATGGCCTTGACCCAGGAAATCGGTTCGGGGGCGGTAAGATCGGTCATGCGACCCGCCATAGCGGCCTCGCCCTTGCGTTGCCAAGCATCGCGGCCTAGCGGATATCGCTCCATGGCCGCTTCCGTTTCCGCGCAATCCCTTGGCGACGACCAGCGTTTCGGTCTGTCGCGGCATGTCGTCCTGCCCGGGCCGCTCCGGCTGGACGGCGGTGGCCTGCTGTCGCCGGTCGAGATCGGGTACGAAACCTATGGCACGCTGAACGCCGATGGCTCGAACGCCATCCTGATCTGCCATGCGCTGACCGGCGACCAGCATGTCGCCTCGCCCCATCCCCGCACCGGCAAGCCCGGCTGGTGGACCCGCCTGGTGGGCGAGGGCAAGCCGATCGATCCGGCGCGGCATTTCATCATCTGCTCCAACGTCATCGGCAGCTGCATGGGATCGTCGGGCCCCGCGACCACCGACCCCTCGACGAACGAGCCCTGGGGCATGCGCTTCCCGGTCATCACCATCCGCGACATGGTGCGTGCGCAGGCGATGCTGCTCGACCATCTGGGCGTCGGCCGGTTGAAGGCGGTGGTCGGCGGCTCGATGGGGGGGATGCAGGCGCTGAGCTGGGCCGCAACCTTCCCCGAGCGGGTGCGCGCCTGCGTCATGGTCGCCTCCACCGCGCGGCACTCGGCGCAGAACATCGCCTTTCACGAAGTCGGGCGACAGGCGATCATGGCCGACCCCAAATGGCGCGGCGGGGCCTATTACGAAGCCAACGACCCGCCCGCCGCCGGTCTGGCGGTCGCGCGGATGGCGGCGCACATCACCTATCTGTCCGAGGCTGGCCTGACCGAGAAATTCGGGCGTCGCCTCCAGGCACGACCCGACCGGCCGGACGGGGCCAAGAGCTTCGGCTTCGACGCCGATTTCCAGGTCGAAAGCTATCTCCGCCATCAGGGACTGAGCTTCGTCGACCGGTTCGACGCCAATTCCTATCTCTACATCACCCGCGCGCTCGATTATTTCGACCTGGCCGAGGAGCATGGCGGGCTGCTCGCCAATGCCTTCCGGGGGACGCGTACGCGCTTCTGTCTGGTCAGCTTCGACACCGACTGGCTCTATCCCACCTCCGAGTCGCGCGCCGTCGTGCAGGCGCTCAACGCGGCGGGGGCGGCGGCGAGTTTCGTGGAATTGTCCAGCCCTTACGGCCATGACGCCTTCCTGCTCGAAGCGCCGGAGATGAACCGGGTGATCGACGGTTTCCTCAGGGCCGAACCATGAGCGACGCGCTGCGCCCCGATCTGGCGATCATCGCCGACCATGTCGCGCCGGGCGCGCGCGTGCTCGATATCGGATGCGGCGACGGGCAGCTGATGGCGGCGCTGCGCGACCGGGCGGGCGTCGATGCGCGCGGGCTGGAGATCGATCCCGCCAATGTCGCCTCGGCGGTCGCGCGCGGGCTGGCCGTGGTGCAGGGCGACGCGGATGTCGATCTGGCGGGCTATCCCGACAAGGGGTTCGACTATGCGATCCTCAGCCAGACCTTGCAGACGGCGCGCGCGCCCGACCAGGTGCTCGACCATCTGTTGCGTATCGGCCAGCGGGCCTTCGTCTCCTTTCCCAATTTCGCGCATTGGCGGGTGCGGCTGTCGCTGCTCTGGGGCGGGCGGATGCCAGTGACCAAGCTGCTGCCCGAACAATGGTATGACACGCCCAACATCCACCATGTGACGATCGACGACTTCCGCGCCTTTGTGCGGCAACGGCGAATCACCGTGGAGGGCAGCTGGTTCCTGTCGCGCGGTCGCCCGACCAGCGCGGCGGCGGCGAATTTCCGCGCCGAGCATGCTGTTTTTCTGTTACGTCGGTGAAACGACGACAGATGCGGAACTTTATCTGTATCAAGACGGTTGACCGGAAAAGTGACGGGAATTTGACATGAGCCAAACCGCCCTGATCGTGGAAGACGAAATATTCGTGGCCCTCGATCTTGAGCGCATTCTGACCGATGCGGGCTATCAAGTAGCTGGCATAGCGGCAGATAGCCGCACCGCTTACGAAACCGCGCCGGGTTGCTCCTTCGCCTTTGTCGATGTGAACCTGCGCGATGGCGCGACGGGTCCCGATATCGCGCGGCGGCTGGTCCATGACTATGGCGTGAAGATCGTCTTCGTCACCGCCAACCCCGCCCAGATCGCGACCGATATCCAGGCGCTCGGCTATATCCGCAAGCCGTTCAGCGAGCGTGCGATCCTGGCGGCGGCGGCGATGGCCAGCGGGTCCCCTATTGATGACGTGCCCGAGGAATTGATGCCGTTCAAGCTGACGATCGGAAACTGATCGACCGCTATAGCGCCGGTGCGGGCCCGGGGCTCTTGGCAATGGCAGGAATGATGACGGAGCAACCGCTCTCCGTCAGCCCTTTACCGGCAGGGACCGGCATCCGCCGGGCGGCTGAACGCGGCGAGCGGAACCTCGATCGTCACGACCAGCCCCTCGGCCTGCCAGTCGCGGCGGACGGTACCGCCCAGCTGCCGCACCGCCGACAATTCGACCAGTTGCGATCCGAACCCGATGCGTTCCGGCGGGGCCTCCAGCGCGGGGCCGCCATGCTCCTGCCAGCATAGCGTCACCATGTCCTCCTGCCGCGCCACGGTCAGATCGACATGCCCGGTCATCACCGACAGCGCGCCATATTTGGAGGCGTTGGTGGCCAGTTCGTGGAACAGAAGCGCCAGCGGCGTGGCCGATCGGTCGTCCACCAGCACATCCTCACCGTCCAGCCGGATGCGGGCATCGGTGTCGCCGCGATAAGGCTCGAACAGATCGCCGAGCAGCCCATGCAGCGAATCCTGCCGCGCCTTGGGCTGCGACTGCGGGCTGTGCGGGCGGACGAAGTCGTGGGCACGGCCCAGTGCGGTGATCCGGTCGCGCAAATCGCTGGCGATCCCGGCGAAACCCGGATGGCTGCGCGCAGCGAAGGCGATCAGGCCGGAGATCACCGCGAAGATGTTCTTGATCCGGTGGCTGAGTTCCTGGCTGACGATCTCGCGCTCTTCCAGCGCCAGCTTCTGCTCGTGGATGTCGGTGCAGGTGCCGAACCAGCGGATGATGCGCCCCTCGGCATCGCGGATCGGCAGCGCGCGGCCCAGCACCCAGCGATAGGTGCCGTCATGGTGCCGCAGTCGATATTCGATCTGATAGGGTTCGCCGGTCGCCAGGCTGTGGCGCCAGCGCGCCCAGGCGCGCTCCTGGTCATCGGCATGGAACATGCCGTTCCAGCCTTCGCCATCGGTCGATCCGTCGGGCACCCCGGTGAACTCGTACCAGCGGGCATTGTAATAGTCGTGAAAGCCGTCGGGCTGGGTCGACCAGACCATTTGCGGCATGGTGTCGGCCAGCGTGCGGAAGCGCTGCTCGCTGTCGGCGACGCGCGCCTCCGATACCTCGACCGTTCGCATATGCTCCAGCTGGGCGCGGCGATCCTGCAACCGGCCCATGACGGCGGTCGCCAGGATTTCCAGGCCCCGATATTGGAAATCGCTCAGCCCCTCCGGGCGGGGCTCCGGCGAGATGACGCAGATCGCGCCCAGCGGCACGCCTTCATGCGACAGGAGGCGGGCCCCCGCATAGAAACGGATATAGGGCGGCCCCGCGACGAGGGGGAAGTCGGTGAAGCGGGGATCGGTCCTGGCGTCGGGAACGACCATCACCGGGTCGCCTGCGACCATGGCATGTGCACAGAAGGAGGTTTCGCGCGGCGTCTGGCGCTCCTCGAAACCGATCGCCGCCAGGAATTGCTGGGTCTCTTCCTCGACCAGGCTGACCAGCGCGACGGACGTGCCGCACAACTCGGCGGCGAAGGCCGCCAGATCGTCCAGGCAACCGCTGTCGCGATAGCCCGACAGGTCATAGGCGCGGATCACCGCCGCGCGCTGCTCCTCGGAAATGGTCAGGGGGGCGAGCATGTCTGTCCCCCCATCATCATCCGAGACCCCATCCTGTCGAAACCCCGTATCCTGCATGCCCGTAACCTGATGGGATGTGCCCGATCAGAAGGGCACGTCGTCGTCCAGATCGTCGGCGAAACCGCCGCCCTGTCCGAACCCGCCACGGTTGCCGCCGTTCCCACCGCTGCTCTGATTGGTCGAGCCGCCGCCACGATTGCCGCCGCCGAATCCGCTCGACCCGCCGCCGAAGTCGTTGCCGCCGCCGAAATCGTCACCACCGCCGAAATCGCCGCCGCCACGACCGCCCCCGCCCTGGCCGCCGCCGGGGCCATCAAGCATCGTCAGCACCGAGTTGAAGCCCTGGAGCGTCACCTCGGTCGAGTAACGGTCGTTACCCTGCTGGTCCTGCCATTTGCGGGTGGTCAGCGCGCCTTCGATATAGACCTTCGAGCCCTTGCGCAGGAACCGCTCGGCGACATTGGCCAGGCCTTCGTTGAAGATCTTGACCGTGTGCCACTCGGTCTTTTCCTTGCGCTCGCCGCTGTTGCGGTCCTTCCACGATTCGGACGTGGCGATGCGCAGTTCGACCACCTTGCCGCCATTCTGGAAGGAACGGCTCTCGGGATCGCGTCCCAGATTGCCGACGAGAATCACCTTGTTGACGCTGCCCGCCATGTATCAGTCCTGTGCTTGTTCTAGAGGCCGGCGAAAACGGCCAGCCAATATGTGATGCCCGCCATGACATAGGCGGTGATGAACAAGTACGCCACCATGAAGGCGGGCCATTTCCACCCGTTGGTTTCGCGGCGGGTGACCGCGATGGTGGAGATGCACTGCGGCGCGAAGACGAACCACATCAGGAAGGCGAGCGCGGTGGGCAGCGACCAGTTGCGCTTGAGCTTTTCGGTCATCGCCTTCTGCCCGCCCTCATGCTCGGTATCGTCGATGGCATAGACGGTGCCGATGGCGGCCACCGCCACTTCGCGCGCGGCCATGGCGGGCACCAGCGCCAGCGCGATGTCGCGGTTGAAGCCGATCGGGCGGACCACGACCTCGATCCCGCTCGCGATGCGGCCCGCGATCGAATAGTCGACCGGCGAGATCCCCGACCCCTCGGGCGGCTTGGGGAAGGACAGCAGCGCCCACAGGATGACGGTGGTCAGCGCGATCGTGGTGCCCGCGCGCTTCAGGAAGATCAGCGCGCGGCTCCACAGGCCGAGCAACACGTCGCGGATATGCGGCCACTGATATTTGGGCATCTCCATCATAAAGCCCGACGACGCACCCTTGGTGACGGTGCGGCGCAGCAGCAGCGCGGCGACGAACGCGCCGATGATGCCCATCAGATAGAGGCCGAGCAGCACCAGCCCCTGCAAGCCGACGAACGGCAGCACCTGACGGTCGGGGATGAAGGCGCTGATGATGATAGTATAGACGGGCAGCCGCGCCGAACAGGTCATCAGCGGCGCAATCAGGATCGTGGTCAACCGGTCCTTCTCGTCATCGATCGTGCGCGTCGCCATGATACCCGGCACCGCGCAGGCGAAGGAGGAGAGGAGGGGGATGAAGGCACGTCCCGACAGCCCCACCTGCGCCATCAGCCGGTCCATCAGGAAGGCCGCGCGGACCATATAGCCGGTCGCCTCCAGCACCAGGATGAACAGGAACAGGATCAGGATCTGCGGCAGGAAGACGATGACCGCGCCGACACCGGCGATCAGGCCGTCGGTGATGAGGCTGCGGAACCAGCCCTCGGGCAGGGTCGCACCCACCTGCGCCTCCAGCCAGACGAAGCCCTGTTCGATCCAGCTTATGGGGGCTTCGGACCAGGCGAAGACCGCCTGGAACATGATGAAGAGCAGTCCGACCAGAAGGATCGGCCCGAAAATGGGATGCAGCGCGACCGAGTCGAGCATGTGCGTCCAGCGGCGCGTCGGCGTCTCGGCCACGGTCGCGGTCGCCGCGATCTGGCGCGCGCGGCGTTGCAGGGTAACGATATCGTCGATCTTGTCGGCAGCCGCGACCGGATGCGCCCGCTCCTCGGATACCAGCCGATCGATCTCACCCTTCAGCGCGTCCAGCCCGCGACGGCGCACCGCCACGGTGGGAATGACCTTCACCCCCAGTTCGCGCGCCAGGATATCGGCGTCGAGCGTCAGCCCGTCGCGCTCGGCCAGATCGACCATGTTGAGCGCGACCACGACCGGCAGGCCCAGCGCGATGAGTTGCAGGGCGAAGCGCAGATGATTGTCGAGATTGGCGGCATCGACCACCACGACCAGCGCGTCGGGCCGGCGCTCGCCCGCCTGCGATCCCATGACGACGTTGCGCGTGACCTGTTCGTCCAGGCTGCCGGGATCGAGGCTATAGGCACCGGGCAGGTCGACCAGCTCGACCGGACGGCCATCCTCCAGCACGAGGCGGCCCGAATGGCGCTCGACGGTGACGCCGGGATAATTGCCGACCTTCTGCCGCGCGCCGGTGAGCGCGTTGAACAGGGCGCTTTTGCCGGCATTGGGATTGCCGACGAGCGCGACCAGCGGTGCGGCGTTCATTATATCCGGCTGGGCCTCAAGCGCCCGTGGCGACGCGGATCGAAGCCGCGACCCGGCGGCGCAGCGCCACCGTCATGCGTCCGATCCGGCAGGCGATCGGGCCACCGCCCAATGTCGCGCGGTGCAGCACCTCGACCCCCACGCCTTCGTCGAAGCCCAGTTCGCGCAGGCGACGCGCCTCCGGCACGGCCAGTTGCGCCCAGTCGATCGCGGCCACGGTCGCCGGTTGCCGGCGGGGAAGGGTTTCGAGACTGCTCAACATCGCCATGGGGCGTACATAACCCCGGTGCGAGTGATTATCAATTACCTGTTCGTGAAATGGATGTGAGGTTTGGGGCGTGGGCTTCGACTTCGCTCAGCCTGAACGGAGATTGGTATACATGCCGGGCATCTCGCCCCGTTCAGCCATTCCTCGCCCCCGTTCAGCCTGAGCGAAGTCGAAGGCCAAGGGAATCCGTCACCTCCACTCCCCTCACACCGCCGGATAACGCAACCGCCCGATAAACCGCGACAGACTCGGCCTATTTCCGCCGCGCTTGACCATGCCGGCCTTCCACTTCTCGAACCGCATGATCCCCTCGATCCGCCGCGCGAGGAAGGCGCGGGTGTCGGCGTGATCCTCGCTATCGTCGTTCAGGAAGGTGGCGATCGTCGCGGCATAGACCGCGAACAGCGTCGCCCGCTTGGTATAGTGATTGTAATCGGTCGCGGTATCGCCCGCCTGTGCCCAGATCGTATCGACCGTCCGCCAGCCGAGTCGCGCGCCGGTGGCGGCGTTCTGCGGCATCGCCAGGATGGTCAGCGCGCGGCGGAGCGCCTCGCGATTGGGCGCGACCGCCGCCAGTCGGGCCTCGACCAGCGCGGTGATGCGCTGGCGAATCTTCATCGCGGCGGCTTGTTCGACGGGGACCGCCTGGACCATCGCCGCATCGATTGCCGAAAACCACGCGTCGATCATCGCGACCGGCCCATCCTTGAAGGCGAGTCGCGCGATGTCGCGGTCGACCCCGGCCGCATCCGCCGCCATGTCGCGGGCGGCGTCGCCCCAGCCGTCAAAGGCCGCGTTGGACGCGATCCCCTGCGCCAGCAGCGCGCGTACCTCGTCGAGCGTCAGGTCCTGAACATCGGTCATGGCAGCCTCGGTCATATGCATCACTCGTCGTTCCTATCGCCGGTCTTGGCAACCCTCCTCGTCGATCCGCGCCGCACCAGCACCAGCGCGACCGCCACCATCGCGACGCCCACCAGATCGGGCAGCGCCAGCGTCTCGCCATAGACGATCCAGCCGATCGCCGTCGCCACCATCGGTTGGACCAGCAGGGCCAGCCCGATCACCAGCGGGCTGAGCAGCCCCAGCGCATAGATCATCAACCCTTGGCCGACGATCTGGCTCCCCACCGCCAGCAGGATGAGCGGTCCCCAATGGCCGGGCCATATCCGCTCGCCCAGCATCAGGGCGAAGATGAGCAGTGGCACGATGCTGGCCACGGTCGACCAGGCGAGCGCCGGGACCGGCGGCATCGCGACGCGCACCCGCGACATCAGGATGAAATAGACCGCATAGAGCAGCCCGGCGAGCACGCAGAGGAGATCGCCGACCAGATGGCGCGGATCGACCTGATAGCTGCGGCCCATCAACAACCCCGCGCCGACCGCCGCCAGGATCAGCGCCACCCCTTGCGCCCGTGAGGGCCAGGCGCGCGCGACGAGGAAGCCATAGAGCGGGAAGATGAAGGTCGCCGAATTGCCGAACAGCGTGGCGTTGGCCATCGTCGTCTGCTCGATACCGATATGCCAGGTGCCCAGATCACCCGCAAAGGCGACCCCGCCGATCAGCAGCAGGACCCAGAGCCCCACCTGCCCCTGGCCCGGCATACGGGGGCGAGCGGGGCCGAGCGATGCGACCAACGCCAGCACCGGCGCGGCCAGCGCGATCCGCCAGAAGCCCGAGGCGACCGGCCCGGTATCGGCCATCCGCACCAGCAGCGGCCCGAAGGCGAGCGCGACATTGGCGAGAATGACCGCCGCGAAGGCCAGGGGCGGCGTCGTGATCGGCCCGTTCCGGTCGGAAAGACCATCCCTTTCAGGTCGTTCACTTTTTCTTGGGGCGCGGAACACGGGCATGGGCTCCCTTTACCTCCTATCTGCGTTGCGTCAGGCCAGAAAGGCCGCAGAAGGATTGCATTTTGATGCCAACGCTGTTCGATCCCATCCATCTGGGCGCCATTCACGCCCCCAACCGTATCCTGATGGCCCCGCTGACCCGCGCGCGCGCTACGCGCGAGGCGGTGCCGACGCCGATCATGGCGCAATATTATGCCCAGCGCGCGAGTGCGGGCCTGATCATCTCGGAAGCCACGGGCATCAGCCGTGAAGGGCTGGGCTGGCCCTATGCACCCGGCCTGTGGACCGACGAGCAGGTCGAGGCCTGGAAGCCGGTGACCGCCGCCGTGCACAAGGCGGGCGGCCGGATCGTCGCGCAACTCTGGCATATGGGCCGCCAGGTGCACAGCTCGGTGACGGGGATGCAGCCGGTATCGTCCTCGGCGACGCGGACCGAGGGGCAGGCGCATACCTTCGAGGGCAAGCAGGATTTCGAGACGGCCCGTCCGCTCGAACTGTCCGAAATCCCGCGCCTGCTCGACGATTATGAACTGGCGACGCGCAACGCGATGCGCGCCGGGTTCGACGGGGTGCAGATTCACGCCGCCAACGGCTATCTGATCGACGAATTCCTGCGCGACGGGGCCAATCACCGCGAAGACGAATATGGCGGCTCGCCGGAAAACCGCATCCGCCTGCTCCGTGAGATCACCGAGCGGGTGATCGCGGTCGCGGGCAAGGATCGAGTCGCCGTCCGCCTCTCGCCCAATGGCGACAGCCAGGGTGTGGACGACAGCGATCCGGCTTCGGTCTTCGTGCCCGCCGCGAAGATGCTGTCGGACCTCGGCATCGCCTTTCTCGAACTGCGTGAGATCGGGCCGGACGGCACTTACGGCGCGACCGACGTGCCCAAGCTGTCGCCGCAGATCCGTGAGGTCTTCCAGGGGCCGCTGATTCTGAACAGCGACTTCGACAGCCGGGCCAAGGCGCAAGAAGCGATCGATTCGGGCGTGGCGGACGGGATCGCGTTCGGGCGGACCTTCCTGGCCAATCCCGACCTCCCTGAGCGGCTGCGCACCGATGCGCCGCTGAACCAGAGCGACATGAAGACCTGGTACAGCCAGGGGCCGGAGGGGTATATCGATTACCCGACGCTCGACGAAGCCGCGCGGGCGGCGTGACAAGGCGGGGGGCGGGGGTTTCTCCCACCCCCCAACCACCCCGGCGAAGGCCGGGATCCAGTTGTGATGTGGTGGCGAAGGGGCTGGCCGGGTTGAACAACAGACTTGGCGGCATCTGGACCCCGGCCTCCGCCGGGGTGACGTCCGTTGGGAGCGCATTTCTTTCCCCCTACCTCCGTTCAGCCTGAGCGAAGTCGAAGGCCAAGGGAAACCCTGGCGGCCATCGCGGAACGTGCGCTTCGACTTCGCTCAGCGTGAACGGAGGGCGGGGCGTTATCCGCCGCTATCCAGCCCGTCGATCAACGTCGTCACCTGCCCCCGCACCGTTTCGCGAACCTTGGGGTTGAGCAGCAGCATCGGCGCGCCCCACACGATCGGAATCGCAAAACCCAGCGCCGCCCACACCATCACCAGTGCCAGCGCTGCCGCCCCGGCATAGCGCAGCCTCCGCATCGCGCCCGCGTCCAGCGTCACGGTACGCGGCCCCTTCGCATCGTAGAAGCCATCGGTCGTCCAGGACCCGCCGCCATCGAAGCGGACCTTTTCGGGCAGCTTGAAACGCGACGTCTTGCCGTCCGCCAGACGCGGCGCCTCCGTCCGACGCGCAGGCGCCGCCTTGCCCGCCATGGTATCGATCACCTCCAGCCGCCGACCCCGCTCGACGACGCGAAAGCGGGTGGGCGGCATGTCGGTCATTCCGCAGCGCGTCCCCGCCGCGCGCGCCACTGGTCGGCGCTCTGGCCCCAGGCGTCGACGCGGAAACTCTCCAGCGGCGCGGGCAGGCTCACCGGCCCCTCGTTCACCGCGCCCAGCCGCTGCGCCAGCTTGATCGAGCCGTAATTCTCCGGGTCGATGGTGTGGATCACATGGTCCCAGCCGAGCACATCGACCGCATAGTCCATCGCCGCGCACGCCGCCTCATAGGCATAGCCGCGTCCGGCGAATTCGCGCGCCACGCCCCAGGCCACCTCGCGCCCCGGCCAGCCTTCCGGCTGCCAGGGGCCGATCCGCCCGACCCAGCGGCCGGTGTCGCGCTCGATCACCGAGAACATGGCGAAGCCGCGCACGCTCCACGCACCGACCATGGTGCAGAGATAACGCCACGCCGCCCCGCGCGCCTGTACGCCGCCGAGGAAACGCATCGTGTCCTCCTCGGCATGGAAAGCCGCCCAGGCCTCGAAATCCTCCGCCGAGGGCACCCGGAGGATCAGCCGCTCGGTCTGGAGGACGGGGGATGTCACCCGAACCGGCCCTTGAGCGCCAACATGGCGAGCGCCGCCTTGGCCGCTTCGCCGCCCTTGTTCTTCTCGTCGGGCTTGGCACGGGTCAGCGCCTGCGCCTCGTTCTCGGTGGTGATGATGCCGTTGCCGATGGGCAGCCCGTCCATGGTCAGCGCCATCAGCCCGCGCGCGCTCTCGTTCGAGACGATCTCGAAATGATAGGTTTCGCCCCGGATCACCACGCCGATCGCGACGAACGCGTCATAGCGGCCGGTGTCCGCCGCCATCGCGACCGCGCCCGGGATCTCGAGTGCGCCGGGGACGGTGATCGTCTCATGGCTGTGGCCCGCCTCCTCAATCGCGGCGCGCGCGCCCGCGAGCAGCAGGTCGTTCAGATGCTCGTAGAAGCGCGCCTCGACGATCAACACATGCGCCATCAGGCGTCTCCCTCAAAATTTTCAATGCGACGTTCGCCGACGATCGACAGGCCATAGCCGTCGAGCCCGATCAGCGTGTGATGCGTGTTGGTCAGCAGCACCATGTCCTGCACGCCCAGCTCGGCCAGGATCATCGCGCCGACGCCGTAATCGCGCAGTTCCTCCATATCGATCTGCACCTCCTCGCCGGCCTTCAGGCGGACGGCGGTGGTGAAGGCGTCGGAGCGCGGGCGGTTGATCACGACGATGACGCCCGAGCCTTCCTCGGCGATCATCCGCATCGACTTGGCGAGCAAGGCCCCGCGCGATCCCGCCTCGCCGAACACATCGGCAAAGGGCGACAGCGCGTGCATCCGCACCAGTACCGGCTGGTCGGTGTCGAGCCTGCCCTTGACCAACGCCACCTGCTCGGTGCCGGTCGCCTTGTTGCGATAGGCGCGCGCGGTCCAGGTGCCGCCCCATTCGCTCTCGAAGGTCGCCTCGGACTGCAACTCGACCAGATGGTCGTAGCGACGGCGATAGGCGATCAGGTCGCGGATCGTGCCGATCTTGAGGTTATGGAGTTGCGCGAAGGAGACGAGGTCGTCCATCCGCGCCATCGTGCCGTCCTCGTTCATGATCTCGCAGATCACGCCCGAGGGGTTCAGACCCGCCAGCCGCGCGACATCGACCGCCGCCTCGGTATGGCCCGCCCGCACCAGCACGCCGCCGTCGCGCGCGACCAGCGGGAAGACATGGCCCGGCGTCACGATCGAGTCGGCCCCATGGCCTGCGTCGATCGCCACCGCGATGGTCCGCGCGCGGTCGGCGGCGGAGATGCCGGTGGTGACGCCCTCGCGCGCCTCGATCGAGATGGTGAAGGCGGTTTCGTGCCGCGTCCCGTTCTTGGGACTCATCAGCGGCAGGCCGAGCGTGTCGACCCGCTCGCGTGTCATGGCCAGGCAGATCAGCCCGCGCCCGTGCCGCGCCATGAAGTTGACCTTTTCGGGCGTCGCCATCTGCGCCGGGATGACCAGATCGCCTTCATTCTCGCGATCCTCGTCATCGACCAGGATGAACATGCGGCCGTTGCGCGCCTCGTCGATGATCTCTTCGGGGCTGGAGAGGAATCCCCGCCGCAGACCGGAAAGCGCGTTCGGATCAGCGGCCACGATAATGCTCCATGCGTTGCAGATAGCGGGCGAGCACGTCGATCTCGATATTGACGCGCTGGCCCGCCGCAATGCCGCCCAGGGTGGTGACGGCGGCGGTGTGGGGAATGATGTTCAGGCCGATGACGGTGCCGTCCTCGCGGTCCTCGACGCTGTTGACGGTCAGCGAGACGCCGTCGACCGTCACCGAACCCTTGGTCGCCATGAAGGGGGCGAGGTCGGCGGGTACGGTTACGAACACCCGGTGCGACCCGCCTTCCTCCGCGACCGAGACGACGGTGCCGACGCCATCGACATGGCCGGTGACGATATGCCCGCCCAGCTCGTCGCCCAGCTTCATCGCGCGTTCGAGGTTCAGGCGCTGGCCGCTCGTCCATTGGTCGGCGGTGCGCCCGATCGTCTCGGCGGAGACATCGACCGCGAACCAGTCGGGGCCCTTTTCGACCACGGTCAGGCAGACGCCCGAACAGGCGATCGATGCGCCCAGGTCGATGCTGGCCGTATCATAGGCGGTGGCGATGACGACTCGCGTGTCGCCGCGGTTTTCCACGGCGGAGACGGAGCCGATGTCGGTGACGATCCCGGTAAACATATCAGTCGCGCTCGTAGACCTCCAACCGGTCGCTGCCAAGCATCCGCGAGTCGGTGAGCGTCCAGCGACCATGCGCATCGGCCAGCATCTCCAGCCCGATATCGCCCAGCGCCGCGCGGCCTTCCCCGATCAGGATCGGCGCGCGGTAGAGGAGCAGCCGGTCGACCAGATCACCGGCGAGGAAGGCGGAGGCGGTCTTCGCCCCCCCCTCGACCATCAGCCGGTCGACGCCCGCCAGATCGGCGATGGCGTGGGGAGAGGGGATGGTGTCCCAACCCGCCTCCGGCGTGCGGGACAGCAGGATGCGGCGGGGGCTTCGGCCCTCCAGGCCCGGCAGGCGGACGTCGAGCCTGGGGGCGTCCGCCTCCAATGTGCCGCGCCCGACCAGGATCGCCTCATGGCGGCTGCGCTCCAGATGGGTATGTGCGCGCGCCTCCGGGCCGGTGATCCAGCGGCTTGTCCCATCGGGCCGGGCGATCTTGCCGTCCAGCGAGGTGGCGAGCTTCAGCGTGACGAAGGGGCGGCCCTTCGCCCGGCGGGTCAGGAAACCCGCGATCATCGCCCGCGCCTCCGCCTCGCGCACCCCGGCCGTGACCGCGATCCCGGCGGCGCGCGCGCGGGCGAAGCCGATCCCATCGGTGCGTGGGTCGGGATCGCCCATCGCGGCGACGATGCCCGCGACTCCAGCGGCGATCAGCAGGTCGGTGCAGGCGGGACCGCGCAGCGAGACATGCGCGCAAGGCTCCAGCGTGACATAGGCGGTGGAACCCCGCGCCGCCTCGCCCGCCTCGGCCAGCGCCATCGCCTCGGCATGGGGGCGGCCGCCTGCCTGCGTCCAGCCGCGTCCCACGACCCGGCTGTCCCGGACCAGCACGCATCCGACATTGGGATTGGGCGCGGTCCGCCCGACGCCGCGATCCGCCAGCGCCAGCGCCACGCCCATCCAGCGATGATCGGTCAGAAGCCCCACCGGCTCAGCGTGTCATCGACCTTCTTGAACTCGGCCTGACGTTGTTCCCTGGCGGCCTTCTCCTCGGCCAGCCGTTCCTTCTTCTTCACATAGTCGATCTTCTGCTGCGCCTTGATCTCCGCATCGGTGCGGTCGGCGCGCCATTGTTCGACATAGACGATGTCGGGCTTGTACGGCACCGGCACATAGTCGTTGCGCGCGAAGGCGTAGATGAAGAAGCCCGTGATCCCCATCGCGATCATCAGGAAGACGAGTTCATAGGGCTGGCGCTGCGCCAGGAAGAAACGCAGGTCGCGGATGGCGCGGACGGGGGAGAAGCGGCCGAAGAACGACATGGGGGGAAGATAGGGCTTGCGGGCGTGGGATGCCAGTGGGGACGTCGGTCTCGGTGAGACACCATGCCCTCCCCCATCCCCTCCCGCTTGCGGGAGGGGCGTGCCAAGGGTCGAACTCGCGGATGGATCGAACCGTCCGATCTTGCCGCTCCCCTCCCGCAGGCGGGAGGGGATGGGGGAGGGCAAGCCGCAAGCGATGCCTCCGTCGAACCCGCTCAACAAAAAAGGGCGGCCACCGCAGTGACCGCCCCGTTTTTCCCGCGAAGGAAAGCGTCAGCGCATTACGCGACGGTCTTCATCTTCTCGGCCGCGACCGCGAAGCGGTTGCTCAGCGGCTGGGCGATTTCGCCGGCCAGCTTCATCATCGTCTCGGTCGAGCGCGAGGTCTCGGTGACCATCGAGTCGAAGGCCGAACGGGCGAAGTCCGACTGGAGCTTCATGAACTCGGTCGGCGACTTGACCGCCGACAGGGTTTGCAGCGTCTGGGTCGCGGTTTCGAACGAGCGCTTGGCATAGTCCGCTGCACCCTGGCCCAGCGACTCGGCGCCCTTGGCGGCGATCTTCGACGATTCGACGACCGCTTCCAGATTGTCCTTGCTGAAGGCGACCATGTCTTCGAACAGCTTGCTGCTCTTTTCCATCGCGGCCTGGGTGCGCGCCTGGGCGTCGCCGAAAAAGGCCTGGGTCTTGGCGGTCGCGTTTTCGATGGTGCTCGTGGCGTCCATGATGATGTCCTTGGGCTTTGAGTCCGCCGAAACCGCGGCGGTCGGGGAAGAAATCTCGGGCGCGGGCGCTTCGGGCCTGGGGGCCGGAGCGGGCTTGGCCGCTTCGACGGCCTTGGGCTGGGCTTTCACCCTGGGCTTGGGCGCAGGCGGTGCGGCGACCGGCTTGGCCGGGGCGCTGACGGCCTGGGGCTTTTCGACCTTGGGTGCGGCGTCCACCCCCTTGGCCGCCACCGGCACGATGGGCTTTTCGGCGACCGGTGCCGTCTTGGCCTCGGGCTGCTTCGGCGGCAGGGGCGGGCTGACCGACGGAGCCGGGGCGGTCGCGGCGACCGCCGGCTTCGCGGCGGGGATGGGGTCGGAGGGGAGTCCCGGCAACGTCTTGGCCGCTACCGGCTTGGTCGCCCGTCGCGGCTTGGCCGCAGGAACGGTCTGCTTCTTCGAATCCAAGAGCGCTCTCCCGATTTGTTGCGGTGCACAATAGCGATTCGCATGATGAAAATCAAGTCTATTGTGCGGTGCAGCAAATCCCGTCTAGCGCAGCTTGACGTATCGTCCGGGCGCTTCGTCGAGCGCGGGGAGCGGACCTTCGCCCGGTATCCGCGCACCGGTCGCCGACACGGTCGCGGAGTCGCGGGTTCGCAACCAGTCCGCCCAGTCGGGCCACCAGCTTCCCTTCGTCTCCTTCGCCCCCGCGACGAAGTCGGCCAGCGTCGCGGCGGGCATGTCGTTGGTCCAATATTGATATTTCCCCGCCGCCGGAGGGTTCACCACACCAGCGATATGCCCCGATCCCGCCAGCACGAAGCGAAGGGGGCCGGTAAAGGCCTCGGTGATCTTCCACACGCTTTCGGCTGGGGCGATATGATCCTCGCGCCCCGCCTGGACATAGGCGGGGGTCGCCACTTTGGTCAGGTCGAGCGGTACGCCCGCCACCGCCATCGCGCCGGGGGTCATCAGCCGATTGTCGCGGTACAGGTCGGTCAGATAGCTGAGATGCCATTTGGCGGGCAGGTTGGTGACGTCGCCATTCCAGTGGAGCAGGTCGAACGGCACATAATCGCGCCCCAGCAGATAGTTGTTGGTGACGTAGTTCCAGATCAGGTCGCGCCCGCGCAACAGGTTGAAGGTCATCGCCAGATAGCGCCCGTCGAGATAACCCTCAGGGGACAGCGTACCGATCAGCTTCAACTGCTCGTCATCGACGAAGTGGAGCAGCTCGCCCGCCTTGGAGAAATCGACCTGGGCGGTGAAGAAGGTGGCGCTGGCGACCTTCGCCGCCTCTCCTTTGGCGGAGAGATAGGCCAGGGTCGCGGCCAGCGTCGTGCCCGCCACGCAGTAACCGACGGTGTGAACCGACTCGACGTCCAGCAACGCGCGCACCGTGTCGACCGCATCGACCTGCGCGGTGACGTAATCGTCCCAGATCACGTCCTTCATGCTGGCGTCGGCGGACTTCCACGACACCATGAAGACGCTGAACCCCTGATCGACCAGCCATTTGATCAGGCTCTTCTCAGGGGAAAGGTCGAGGATGTAGAAGCGGTTGATCCAGGGCGGGAAGATCAGGATCGGCACCGCCGCCACCTGTTTGGTGGTCGGGGTATAGTGGATCAGTTCGTACAGGTCGGTCCGCTTGACGACTTTGCCAGGCGTCGCGGCGAGATTGCGCCCGACCTCGAACGCGCGCGAATCGCTGTGCGTCAGTTGCCCGCGCCCCAGATCGGCGAGCATGTTCTGCAAACCCTTCAACAGATTCTCGCCGCGCGTCTCGACGATCGTGTCGAGCACCTCCGGGTTGGTCGCGGGGAAGTTGGTCGGGCTCATCGCATCGACAAAGGCCTGCGCGGCGAAGCGGATCTGCTCCTTCTGTCGCGGCTCCACCCCCTCCAGCGCATCGACGCCGCGCAGCATATGGTCGGAGATCACCTGATAGCTTTGCCGGATCCAGTCGAAGAGCGGCGACTGCCACTGCTCGGCCTTGAACCGGCGATCGGGCTTGGGGGCCACGCTCGGCTCGGCGGCGGGGTCGACGAAGCGCTGCCACAGCGCCATCGAATCGGACCAGAAATCGCGGACCCGCGTCATCGTGGCGGGGTCGTTGAAGCCCTGCACCACCGGCACGCCTTCCGGCGGGGGCGACAGCGCGGCCTCCATCATCATCTGCTGCGCCCGGCCCATCACCCAGGTCCAGTGTTGCAACTCTTCCAGCGTGGGAAGGGTGGGGGCTGTCGCGGGGGCGGCCGTCATCGCATCCTCTCGTTCGTTTGGAGCCATCCTAGCGTCAGGATATTGCGCCGTCATGTCGGGTCGCGTTGTTGAACGAAAGGCGCTAAGCATCGGGTCCCAATTGTTTCAACGAGGGACCCATGTCCGAAGAGTTCTACCGCATTAAGCGCCTGCCGCCCTATGTCATCGCCGAAGTCAATGCGATGCGGGCAGCGGCGCGCGCGGGCGGCGAGGACATCATCGACTTGGGCATGGGCAATCCCGACCTGCCGCCGCCGGACCATGTCCTCGACAAGCTGGTCGAGGTGGCGAAGAAGCCCGACGCCCATGGCTATTCCCAGTCCAAGGGGATTCCGGGCCTGCGCCGCGCCCAGGCCAATTATTATGGCCGTCGCTTCGGCGTCGATCTGGACCCCGAGACCGAGGTGGTCGTGACCATGGGCTCGAAGGAAGGTCTGGCGTCGCTGGCCACCGCGATCACCGCGCCGGGCGACGTGATCCTGGCGCCGAATCCGTCCTATCCGATCCACACCTTCGGCTTCATCATCGCGGGGGCGACGATCCGCGCGGTGCCGACCACGCCCGACGAAGCCTATTTCGAGAGCCTGGAGCGGGCGATGCACTTCACCGTGCCGCGCCCCTCGGTGCTGGTGGTCAATTATCCGTCCAACCCGACCGCCGAGACGGTGGACCTGGCCTTTTACGAACGCCTCGTGGCGTTCGCGAAGGAGCATGAGCTGTGGATTCTCAGCGACCTCGCCTATTCCGAGCTTTATTATGACGGCAACCCGACCCCCTCGATCCTTCAGGTCAAGGGCGGCAAGGACGTGGCGGTCGAGTTCACCTCGCTGTCCAAGACCTATTCGATGGCGGGCTGGCGGATCGGCTTCGCGGTGGGCAACAAGAAGCTGATC
Source organism: Sphingomonas sp. SORGH_AS_0879 (assembly GCF_030819175.1). Classification (NCBI taxonomy): domain Bacteria; kingdom Pseudomonadati; phylum Pseudomonadota; class Alphaproteobacteria; order Sphingomonadales; family Sphingomonadaceae; genus Sphingomonas; species Sphingomonas sp. SORGH_AS_0879. Next base: position 91,871 of record NZ_JAUTBJ010000002.1, on the reverse strand, counting down.
GCGGCGATGACGCGGGTGAAGTCCTATCTGGATTACGGCGCCTTCACCCCGATCCAGGCGGCGGCCTGCGCCGCGCTGAACGGGCCGCAGGACATTGTCGAGAAGAACCGCCAGCTATACCACAAGCGCCGCGACGTGCTGGTCGAGAGCTTCGGCCGGGCGGGGTGGGATATTCCCAGCCCCAAGGCGTCGATGTTCGCCTGGGCGCCGCTGCCCCCGGCGCTGGCGCATCTCGGCAGCCTGGAATTTTCCAAGCAGTTGCTGACCGAGGCCAAGGTCGCGGTCGCGCCGGGCGTCGGTTATGGCGAGAATGGCGAGGGCTTCGTCCGCATAGCACTGGTCGAGAACGAACAGCGGCTCCGCCAGGCGGCGCGCAACATCAAGCGTTACCTCCAGTCGATGGGCGTCAACACGCCGGGCTCGGCCAAGGCGGTGTAAGGCGCGGCACGGCGGCGGGGCGGGGCTCCGCCGCCGCCAGCCCGGTCATGCCGCATGGGCGACCGTCAGAAGGATTGATCCGGGCCGCCCCTAGCCGCTACGGCGGGTGCAATCCCGCAAACCGGCCGAGGCCATCCCCCATCGGGGCGGCCGCAGCGGCCGACGGAGTAAAGAGTGAGCAACGAACTCGATCAAATGCGTGAGCCCATGCTCGCCGCCATTGCCGCCGCGCCCGCGCTGGACGCGCTGGAGGCGATCCGCGTCGATGCGCTGGGCAAACAGGGGCGGATCACGCAACTGCTCAAGACCCTGGGCAAGATGGCCCCCGACGAGCGCCAGGTCGAAGGGCCGCGCATCCACGCGCTGCGTGAAGCCGTGACCGAGGCGCTGGCGACCCGCAAGGCCGCACTGGAACAGGCGGCGCTCGACGCGGCGGCTGTCGTCCGAGCGGCTGGACATGACCCTGCCGGTCGAAACCGCCAGCTTCGGCACCGTCCATCCGGTTGCCCAAGTCATGGACGAACTGGCCGAGATCTTCGCCGATCTGGGCTTTGCGGTCGCGACCGGCCCTGAGGTCGAGACCGACTGGCACAATTTCACCGCGCTCAACATCCCGGAGACGCATCCGGCGCGCGCGATGCACGACACCTTCTATCTGGCGGGCGTCGACGCCGGGGGCGACGAGCGCACGGTCCGCCGCGTGCTGCGCACCCACACCTCGCCGGTGCAGATCCGCACCATGCTCGACCAGAAGCCGCCGATCCGCATCATCGCGCCGGGCCGCACCTATCGCTCAGACTCGGACGCGACCCACACGCCGATGTTCCATCAGGTCGAGGGGCTGGTGATCGACAAGGGCATCACGCTCGGCCATCTGAAATGGACGCTGGAGACGTTCCTCAAGGCGTTCTTCGAGCGCGACGATATCGTGCTGCGCCTGCGCCCCAGCTATTTCCCCTTCACCGAACCGTCGGCGGAGGTCGATGTCGGCTACACCATCGAGAAGGGCAAGCGCGTCATCGGTGGGTCCCCAGAGGGCAAGAACGGCGGCTGGATGGAGGTTCTCGGCTCCGGCATGGTCCACCCCAAGGTCATCGAGGCGTGCGGGCTCGATCCGAACGAGTGGCAGGGCTTCGCCTTCGGCTGCGGCATCGATCGCCTCGCCATGCTGAAATACGGGATGGACGATCTGCGGGCGTTCTTCGACGGCGATATCCGCTGGTTGAAGCATTACGGGTTCGCGAGCCTCGACGTACCCACTCTGTCGGGAGGAGTCGGCGCATGAAGTTCACCCTGGGCTGGCTGAAGAGCCATCTGGACACCGACGCCCCGCTCGACGCCATTGTCGAGGGGCTGACCCGTATCGGCCTGGAGGTCGAGGGCGTCCATAATCCGGGCGAGGCGCTGGCCCCGTTCCGCGTCGCGCGCATCCTGTCGGCGGATCGGCATCCGCAGGCGGACAAGCTTCAGGTGCTGTCGGTCGATGCGGGCGACGGCCCGATGCAGGTCGTGTGCGGCGCGCCCAATGCCCGCGCTGGCCTGGTCGGCGTGTTCGGCGCGCCGGGGGCCTATGTCCCCGGCCTCGACGTGACGTTGAAGGTCGCCGCCATTCGTGGTGTCGAGTCGAACGGCATGATGTGCTCGGCGCGCGAGTTGCAGATCGGCGAGGGCCATGACGGCATCATCGAACTGCCCGAGGATGCGGTCGTCGGCACCTCCTTTCCGGACTATGCGGGGCTGAACGATCCGGTCATCGACGTGTCGATCACGCCCAACCGGCAGGACTGCATGGGCGTCCACGGCATCGCGCGCGACCTGGCCGCCGCCGGGCTGGGGACGCTGATCGCGCCGACCGTGCCGTCGGTTCCGGGCGAGGGCCCCGGCCCCGATGTCCGCATCGAGGACGCGGAGGGCTGCCCGGCCTTCTACGCGCAAGCCGTGTCGGGGCTGACCAATGGCGAGGCACCGGAATGGATGCGCCAGCGCCTGACCGCCATCGGGCAGAAGCCGATCTCGGCGTTGGTCGACATCACCAATTACATGACGGTCGATCTCGGCCGCCCCTTGCACGTCTATGACAAGGCCAGGCTGTCGGGCGGTCTGGTCGCCCGCAAGGCGCGCGAGGGCGAGACGGTCGAGGCGCTCAACGGCAAGACCTATACCCTGTCGGAGGGCATGACCGTCATCGCCGACGATGCGGGCGTGCACGATATCGGCGGCATCATGGGCGGTGCACATTCGGGCGTGTCGGAGACGACCACCGACGTCATTATCGAATGCGCCTATTTCGCGCCCGAGGCGATCGCGCGGACGGGCCAGAAGCTGGCCCTGACCTCCGACGCGCGCCAGCGGTTCGAGCGTGGGGTGGACCCGGCGTTCCTCGACGACGGCCTCGCCATCGCGACCTATCTGGTCCTCGAATATTGCGGCGGTACGGCCAGCACCGTGACCCGCGCGGGTCAGTCGCCGGTCGTCGGCAAGACCATCGCCTATGACCCGAACCTTGCCCAGACGCTGGGCGGCCTCGCCATTGCGCCCGAGCGGCAGAAGGCGATTCTCGAGTCGCTGGGCTTCACCGTCACCGCCGATTGGCAGGTCACCGCGCCTAGCTGGCGGCGCGACGTGGACGGCCCCGCCGATCTGGTCGAGGAAGTCATCCGCATCGAGGGGATCGACCATGTTCCCCCGGTCGCGCTCCCCCGCACCCCCGGCGTCGCGCGTCCCACCGCCACGCCGCAGCAGAAGCTGGAGCGCCGCGCCCGTCGCGCCGCCGCCGCGCGCGGTCTGGACGAAGCGGTCACGTGGAGTTTCATCAGCGAGGCGCAGGCCGCGCCCTTTGGCGGTGGGGCCTTCACGCTCGCCAACCCGATCAGCGAAGACCTGAAGGTCATGCGGCCCTCGCTCCTCCCCGGCCTGCTCGCCGCGACCGAGCGCAACATCAAGCGCGGCGCGACCGCCGTGCGCCTGTTCGAGATCGGCCGCCGCTATCTGGCGGAGGCCGAGCGGCCGACGCTGGGCGTGGTGCTGGCGGGCGACAAGGCCCCGCGCAACTGGCGTTCGGGCAAGGCGCAAGGGTTCGACGCCTATGACGCCAAGGCGGAGGCGATCGCGCTGCTCGCGCAAGGAGGCGCGCCGGTCGACAACCTCCAGGTGATGGGCGAGGCGGGCGACGCCTGGCATCCCGGCCAGTCGGGTACGCTGCGGCTGGGGCCGAAGACGGTGCTGGCGGCGTTCGGCATGGTCCACCCCTCGGTCCTGAAGGCGTTCGACCTCGACGGCGCGGTGGCGGCGGTCGAGCTTTATCTCGACGCGATCCCGCCGAAGCGCGCGACGGGCTTCATGCGCCCTGCCTATACGCCCCCCGCCTTGCAGTCGGTGAAGCGCGACTTCGCCTTTCTGGTGCCCGAGGCCCTCGCCGCCGACATGCTGATCCGCGCGGTCCGGGGTGCCGACAAGGCCGCGATCACCGCCGCGCGCGTCTTCGACGTGTTCGCCGGTCAGGGCGTGCCCGAGGGCCACAAGTCGGTTGCGGTCGAAGTGCTTCTGCAACCGTCGCAGAAAAGCTTCACCGACGAGGAACTGAAAGCCGTCGCGGACAAGATCGTCGCGGCGGCCGCCAAGCAGGGGGCGCAACTCCGTGGCTAATGAGGAAAACTGGGTCCGCATCGGCAACGACCATCTGTCGGCGGCGATCAATCCGTTCGGAGCGGAATTGTCTTCGTTGAAGGACGCCGAGGGCCGCGAGTTGATGACGAACGCGGACCCGGCCTTCTGGACCGGCCGCGCGCCCTTGCTCTTCCCGGTGATCGGCGTGACTCGCGACGGCATCCGCCTGAACGGCCAGCATTATCCGATGGCCAAGCACGGTTTCGCCCGCCACTCGATGTTCGAACTGGTGACGCACGAGGCGACCCGCGCGGTCTTCTCGCTGGGCGATAGCGAGGAAACCCGCACCTCCTATCCCTTCGCCTTTCGGCTGGAGGCGGAGTTCCGGCTGGAAGAGGCGACGTTGATCATGGAAATCCGCCTCCTCAACCGGGGCGAGGTGCCGATGCCCGCCAGCTTCGGCTTCCACCCCGCCTTCGCCTGGCCGTTGCCATACGGCAAGGCGCGGGCCGAGCACCGTATCGTCTTCGAGAAGGACGAGCCATCCCGGCTCCGCAAGATCGCGCCCGACGGCCTGATCGCGGAGGAGCGCCGTGACAGCCCGCTCGACGGCCGCGTGCTGCATCTGGCGGATGACCTGTTCACCGAGGACGCGCTGGTCTGGGATCCGGTCGAAAGCCGCAGCGTCACCTATGGCGCGGACGGTGCACCGCAGTTGCGGATCGCCTTCCCAGACACGCCCAAGCTCGGCATCTGGACCAAGCCCGGCGCGGCCTATGTCTGTGTCGAGCCCTGGCACGGCATCGCCGATCCGGAAGGGTATGATGGCGAGTTTGCCGACAAGCCCGGCGTGTTCGTGGTGCCGGTCGGTGGCGAGAAGGTCATGCGGATGACGGTGGCGCTGGCGGGGTAAGGGCGTCCGCCTGATATCCTACACCACCCCATATCCTACACCACCCCGGCGAAGGCCGGGGTCCAGTGGCTGTGACGTCGATAGCGAATGTCGACGTCCGATCTCAACGACCTTGGCAACTGGACCCGGGCCTTCGCCGGGGTGGCGCGGATGGAGGAAGGCTGGCACTGACGGCTACCGCAATCCAGGGCCTGTCTTGTGCCGCAATTTGCTGTAACAGGCGCAGCATCTCGGGCGCCCGGACGCCCCATTTCCCTATTCGACAGAGCCGCCCATGACTTCCCCCCGCCGTACCTTCGCGATCATCTCGCACCCTGACGCCGGCAAGACGACGCTGACCGAAAAGCTGCTCTATTTCGGCGGCGCGATCCACTTGGCGGGCGAGGTCAAGGCGCGGGGCCAGAACCGGCGCGCGCGGTCGGACTGGATGAAGATCGAGCAGCAGCGCGGCATCTCGGTTACGTCCTCAGTCATGACGTTCGAGAAGGACGGCGTGACCTTCAACCTGCTCGACACGCCGGGCCACGAGGATTTCTCGGAGGATACCTATCGCACGCTGACCGCCGTCGACTCGGCCGTGATGGTGATCGACGCGGCGCGCGGGATCGAGGCGCAGACGCGCAAATTGTTCGAGGTGTGCCGCCTGCGCTCCGTGCCGATCATCACCTTCGTCAACAAGGTCGATCGCGAAGGCCGTCCGGCGTTCGAACTGCTCGACGAGATCGCCGACATATTGGCGCTCGACGTCGCGCCGATGAGTTGGCCGGTCGGTATGGGTGGGTTGTTCGAGGGCGTGCTCGACCTGACCACCGGCAAGGTGAGCCGTCCCGAAGGGGACAGCCGCGCCTTTCTGGGCAAGGTGGACGATGCGCCGCCCCTTCCACCCGAGGTCGCCGAAGAGGTGGAACTGGCGCAGGCGGGTTACGCCCAGTTCGACGGCGAAGCCTATCGCAATGGCGACCTGACGCCGGTCTATTTCGGCTCCGCGCTGAAGGACTTCGGCGTCGCCGAACTGATCGACGCGCTCAGCCGCCACGCGCCGAGCCCACGCCCACAGCCCGCCGAACCCGCGCCGGTGTCGCCGGAGAACAAGGAAGTCACCGGCTTCGTCTTCAAGGTGCAGGCGAATATGGACCCGCAGCATCGCGACCGGATCGCGTTCATGCGGCTCTGCTCGGGCACCTTCAAGCGCGGCATGAAGTTGACGCCGACGGGCCATGGCAAGCCGATCGCGGTGCATTCGCCGATCCTGTTCTTCGCGCAGAATCGCGAAGTCGCGGACGAGGCGTTTCCGGGCGATATCATCGGCATCCCCAATCACGGCACGCTCCGCGTCGGCGATACCCTGTCGGAGCGGGCGGATGTGCGCTTCACCGGCCTGCCCAATTTTGCGCCCGAAATCCTTCGCCGCGTGGCACTCAAGGACCCGACCAAGACCAAGCAGCTACGCAAGGCGCTGGACGACATGGCCGAGGAGGGGGTGACCCAGGTCTTCTATCCCGAGATCGGGTCTAACTGGATCATCGGCGTGGTCGGGCAGTTGCAGCTCGATGTGCTGCTGTCGCGGCTGGACGCCGAGTATAAGGTCGCCGCCGGGCTGGAGCCCGCGCCGTTCGACACCGCGCGCTGGATCGCGGCGGACGATCCCGCCGACCTCAAGGCGTTCATCGACCTGAACCGTGCCGCCATGGCCAAGGACCGCGACGACAACCCCGTCTTCCTCGCCAAGAGCGCCTGGGAGGTCGGCTATGTCGCGGATCGTTACCCGAAGGTCCGCTTCCTCGCCACGCGCGAGCGCTAAGGAACCGGAAGGCCGTTTCGGGGCTTCAACGGTCATGAACGAACAGGGATTGTCCATGGACCGCACCGCGATCGACGCCACCTTCGAGGCCAATGAGAAGCTGATCCGCCGCCGCGCCCTGAAGGCCGGGGCGAAGGCGCTGACCATCGGGACCGAAAGCCTGGCCGAGACGATCGATGCGATCGCCGATGCCTATGGCCTGACGGGGGCGCAGCGCCGCCAGTTGGAGCCCGGTGCGGCCATCGAGGCGCAGGAGATTGCGGCCAAGCTGAAGGGTTTTGTCGGCCCGGCGGCGATCCTGGGCGATCTGCGTGGCGGGTCGGGCCTGTTGTCGCAGGCGCGCGCGGCGGGAAAGTTGGCCAAGACCGCACGGCGGATCGGCAAGGGCGGGCTTGCCGCCGGTCGGATCGCCGCGCGCGGTGGTCGGGCGGCACGCGCGGTGCCTTGGGCGGCGCTCGGCGTCGCGGCCTGGGGTGTCGGCAATGGCGGTTGGTTCTGGTGGCGCGCCCATGCCTATAACCGGGCTTGCCGCGATCTGCTGCTGGGAGCGCAGGGCGGGGTGATTCAGCACGCTTGAGGCGGGATTGCAGCCTCGCCTTCGACTTCGCTCCGGCTGAACGGGGTTCGAGGTCCGGACCCACTCCACCCAGCCGTCCAGCCAAAGCGAAGTCTAAGGCCGCGTGCGCCCCCTATCGCCGTTCCGCCCGATCGTCCCAGGCCAGCGCCTCGACCAGCGAATCGCGGATGTTGCGCAACATGGTCGCGGGATCGTCTTTCGCTCGCGCCTCGTTGTCCAACAGTTGTTGGACGCCGCGCACGGTATAGGCCTGCTGGTTGAGCAGGTGATCGATGCGGCGAATCAGGGCCAGGTCTTCGGGGCGGTAATAGCGTCGGTTGCCCGCCCGCTGCACCGGGCGAAGCTGCGGAAAACGGCTTTCCCAATAGCGTAGCACATGCTGCGCCACGCCGGTTTCCCGCGCAACCTCGCCGATGGTGCGCAGGGCACCATCGGACTTGCCGCCTTCGATGGGACGCTCGGGCCTATCCCGCCGCGACAATACGATCGCGCATCATCTGGCTTGCGCGGAAGGTCAGGACGCGGCGGGGTGCGATGGGCACCTCGATCCCGGTCTTGGGATTGCGGCCGATCCGCTCCCCCTTGTCGCGCAGCACGAAGGTGCCAAAGCCGGAAATCTTGACGTTCTCACCCCGTGCCAGGGCATCACACATCTCGACGAGAATCTGCTCGACCACGTCCGCCGAATCGGAGCGGGACAGGCCCACTTCGTGATGCAGCGATTCCGCAAGATCAGCGCGTGTCAAAGTTCCAGCTTTGGTCATGTCCATCCCCCAATGGTCTGTAATGGGCCGATTAACACATCGACTATTGGGACCGAAAGGGATTTATCTTGGTTAATGAAAATCGATTGCCTAGAAGCGGATTACAGCCGCTCCCCAAGTGAAGCCGCCGCCCATTGCCTCCAAAACGATCAGATCATTTTCCCGAATGCGCCCGTCCCGAACCGCCGTGTCCAGTGCCAAAGGAACCGAAGCCGCCGAGGTATTGGCATGGCGATCGACCGTCACGATGACTTTCTCCGCGGGAAGGTTCAGCTTGCGCGCGGTGGCGTCGAGGATGCGGGCATTGGCCTGATGCGGCACGACCCAGTCGACATCGGCGGCGGACAGCCCGGCCAGTTGCAGCGCTTCTTCCATAACCTGCGCCAGATTGACGACGGCATGGCGAAACACTTCGCGACCCTTCATGCGGAGCTTGCCGACCGTGCCGGTGGTCGAGGGGCCGCCATCGACATAGAGCAGGCCATTGTGACGCCCATCGGCATGGAGCTTGGTCGTCAGGATTCCGCGTCCGTCAGCATCCGCGCTCTCGCGGGCCTCCAGCACCATTGCACCCGCCCCGTCGCCGAACAGGACGCAGGTGGTGCGGTCCTCCCAGTCGAGGATGCGGCTGAAGGTCTCGGCACCGATGACCAGCGCGCGCCGCTGCACGCCCGAGCGAAGCATCGCATCGGCGACCTGCACGGCGTAGAGAAAGCCCGAGCAGACCGCCGCGACGTCGAACGCCACGCAATCGTCGATGCCCAGCATCGTCTGGACCTTGGTGGCGGTGGCGGGAAAGGTCTGGTCCGGGGTGGCGGTCGCCAGCACGATCAGGTCGATATCCTGGGCCGATAGGCCCGCCGCCGCGATAGCGGCCTTGGCGGCGTCGGCGGCCAGCGTGGCGGTCGTTTCCTCCGGGCCCGCAATGTGGCGGAAACGGATGCCGGTGCGCTCGACGATCCACTCGTCGGACGTGTCCACCTCCTGCGCCAGTTCCTCGTTCGACACCCGCCGGGTTGGAAGCGCCGAACCCGTACCCGTGACGATCGAACGAATCATGCGGCATCCTCGAAATTCAAGAGATCCTCGGCAATACGCCGGGTCAGGTCGGCGCGCACCATCTTGGCCGCGTTGCCGATCGCGGTGGCGACGCCCAGTTCGGTCGCGCCGCCATGGCTCTTCACCACCACGCCCTTCAGGCCCAGGAAAACCGCGCCATTATGGTTGTTGGGGTCGAGATGATCGCGCAGCAATTCCGTAGCGGGGCGCGAGATCAGGAAGCCGATCTTGGACCGGGTCGAGGAGCGGAAGGCGCGCCTCAACAGGTCGCCCACGAATCGCGCGGTGCCCTCGGCGGTCTTGAGCGCGATATTGCCCGCAAAGCCGTCGCACACGATCACATCGACCTCGCCGCGGGCGAGCTGATTGCCCTCGATGAAGCCGGTGAAGTTCAGCGGCAAATGGCTCTGTCCGCGCAGCACGGCGGCGGCGTCGCGAATCTCGTCGGTGCCCTTCTGATCCTCGGACCCGATGTTGAGCAGCGCGACGCGCGGATTGTCGAGTTCGAGCAGGATGCGGGCATAGGCCGCGCCCATCACCGCGAATTGCACGAGGTTGCGCGCATCGCACTCGGTGTTCGCACCCAGGTCGAGCATGACGACGTCATTGTCGCCCAGCGTGGGGAGCGGCGCGGCGAGCGCGGGCCGGTCGATGCCGGGCAGGGTGCGCAAGCTCAGCTTGGCCATCGCCATCAGCGCGCCGGTATTGCCCGACGACACGGCGGCGGCGGCGCGTCCCCGCTTCACCAGATCGATGGCGATGCCCATCGATGTCGTGCGGGCGCGCCGGATCGCCTGGCTCGGCTTCTCACTGGAGCCGACCACTTCGGGCGCGTGCACGATTTCGGACGCGGCGGACAGATTGGGATGGGTCTTCAACCCCTCCGCAATCTGTGCCTCGTCCCCGACCAGCAGGAAGCGCATGCCCTCGAAACGGCGTCGCGCTCTGGCGACACCGGCCAGCATCACGGCCAGCCCGTCGTCGCCGCCCATCGCATCGACGGCGATCCAGGCGTTATCGGCCATGCGTTCCTCTAACGGTCATTCCGTTGACGGATGGAGGGATCAGCCCTCGACCGACACGACCTCACGGCCGTTATAGTGACCGCAAGCGGTGCACAGATTGTGCGGACGCTTCAGCTCGCCGCAGTTCGGGCATTCCTGGAATGCCGCGATCGTCAGCGAGTCGTGGCCACGGCGCATGCCGCGCTTGGAGGGCGAAGTCTTTCTCTTGGGGACGGCCATTGCGGCACCTTATCAATTCGAACAATGGGTGGAATACGCCACGGTCAGCACCCATTGCGCGCCCGGATCGAAGGACCCGGCCGCGTGAGCACCCAGCCGGACGCATCGCGAAGCCCCGCGCCTATAGCGAGTTTTGCCGATGTTGCAAGCTTTGCCACGGAATGGCAGGCGGTGTTCGGGTTCAATATACGGAGAATGCGGCGCTTATGGTCTTGCCCGTCACGCTCAGCATCGCGGCGGCGGCCGCCTTGGTCAATCTGTGGCTCGCCCTGCGAATCGTCGTCGGGCGGGTGCGGGGCAAGGTCCTGCTGGGCGATGGCGGCGATTCGCGACTGGCCAGTGGTATGCGCGCGCAGGCCAATTTCGTCGAATATGCGCCCTTCGTGCTGATCCTGATGGCGCTGATCGAGCTGGCGGGGGGATCGTCCTTCTGGCTGTGGGTGCTGGGCGGCGCATTCATCATCGCGCGGATCGGCCATGGCTGGGGCATGATGCGGCCCGCGCCCAATATCGGGCGCGCCGGGGGCGCGATGGGAACCTGGGCGGTCCTGGCGCTGTTGGCGGGCTGGGCGATCGGGATCGTCTATACCAGCCATGTCGCGCCCGTCAGCGCCACCACCGTCATAAGGATCGACCAGCGATGATTCGTTTTCCCCTCATCGGCATGGCCGCCATCGCGCTGACCGCCGCCGCCCCCGATCCCATCTCACCCACGCGCCTGTCGAACGATGTGAAGACGCTCGCCTCCGACAGCTTCGAGGGACGCGCGCCCGGCACACCGGGCGAGGCGAAGACGGTCGACTGGCTGGTCGCGCAGTTCAAGGCGATGGGACTGCGACCAGGCGGCCCGGATGGGCAGTGGACCCAGGCCGTGCCGCTGATCCGTACCCAGATCGGCAAGGGGACGATGCGCGTCGGGGCCATGCCGCTGGCGCAGGGCCAGGGTATCTATGTCTCGACCGTGCGTCCCGTCGATCGCGTCGCCATTCAGAACGCGCCGATGGTCTTTGTCGGCTACGGCGTTCATGCGCCCGAACGCGGCTGGGACGATTTCAAGGGCGTCGACCTGAAGGGTAAGGTCGCGGTCTTCCTGGTCAACGATCCCGATTTCGAGGCGGTCGCGGGCGACGATGCCAAGGGCAAGTTCGGCGACCGCCGCATGACCTATTATGGCCGCTGGACCTATAAATATGAGGAAGCCGCGCGGCGGGGCGCGCTGGGGGCGCTGATCGTCCATGACACGCCGGGCGCGGGCTATGGCTGGGCGACGGTGACGGCGCCTGCGGGCGAGAATTACGATATCGTGCGCAGCGATCCGACGTCGCGGGTGCTGTTGCAGGGCTGGTTGTCGGGCGACTCGGCGACGAAGCTGTTCGCTGCCGCTGGGCTGGACCTGGCCCAGCAGCGCAAGGCCGCGCGGCGTGCCGACTTCCGCCCCGTGCCGTTGAAGGGGCAGTCCTTCTCCGCCGACCTGCCCGTGACGACGGTGCGGGCCGAGAGCCGCAACGTGCTGGCGAAACTTCCCGGCAAGACGCACCCCGATGAAGTCGTCATGTTCGGCGCGCATTGGGACGCCTATGGCAAGGGCGCGGCGGATGCGCAGGGGCGGGTGATCCGTCCCGGTGCGAACGACGACGGGCTGGGCGTGGCGGGCGTGCTGGAACTGGCGCGCGCGTTCAAGGCGGCCCCGCCGACCGATCGCAGCCTGGTCTTCGCGCTGTGGACCGGCGAGGAGCGCGGGCTGCTGGGGTCGGAGACCTATGCGGTGAAGCCGGTCTATCCGCTGGCCAAGACGGTCGCCAACCTGACGCTCGACATCCTCCAGACGGCGGGGCCGTCGAAGGACGTGATGCTGGTCGGTGATGGCCAGAACGACCTGGAGGATCGGCTGAAGGCCGCCGCCGCCGCGCAAGGGCGGGTGGTGACGCCCGAGGCTCTGCCCGAGCGTGGGCTGTTCTATCGCGCGGACCATTTCTCGGTCGCGCGGCGCGGCGTGCCGACCTTGCTGCTGATGGCGATCAGCGGCGCGCCCGATCTGGTCGAAGGGGGGCGTCCGGCGGGGCAGCAATGGCTCGACGGCTATATGCGCTGCTATCACCAGACCTGCGATGCCTGGGACGCGAAATGGGACTTGCGCGGGGCGGCGGCGGATGTCGGGTTGTTCTACCGGATCGGGCGCGATCTGGCCGATGGGCGGGATTGGCCGGAATGGCGTGAGGGGTCGGAGTTCAAGGCGATTCGAGGGGAGAGTGCCGCGGAACGGCGCTGATTCCCTTGGCCTTCGACCTCGGCGCTTTGCCCCGAGGTTTATCCTGAGCGGCTGGCTTGCCAGCCAGCCGAAGGGCTCAGGCTGAACGGGGTTTGGGGAACCCCTATCCCACCAGCCGTTCAGGCTGAGCGAAGTCGAAGCCCACGCCCCAACTTCACCCCAAACCCAACACCCGATCCGCGACGAACGCATTGCTTTGCCGCTCATGCCCGAACGTGCTGGGCTGGCCGTGCCCCGGGATGAACGCCGTCTCGTTCCCCAGCGGCCAGAGCTTCTCGACGATCGAGCGTATCAGCGTATCATGATCCCCGCCGGCCATGTCCGACCGCCCGATCGATCCCTGGAACAGCACGTCGCCGACCAGCGCGAACTTAGACGGCGCGTGGTGGAAGATGACATGCCCGCGCGTATGCCCCGGCGTCTCGTACACATCCAGGGTCAGGCCGCCGATCGTCACCGTGTCGCCCTCGGACAGCCAGCGCGTCGGCTCCAGCACCTGCGCGGGGATGCCATAGGCCTGCCCATCCTCGTCCAGCCGCGCGAGCCAGAAGCGATCCTCTTCCTGCGGACCCTCGACCGGGACGCCCAGCGAATCGGACAGCGCCCTGGCTCCGCCCGCATGGTCGATATGGCCATGGGTGAGCAGGATCTTCTCCACCGTCACCCCGGTCTTGGCGATGGCGTCGTGGATACGGGGCAGGTCGCCGCCGGGATCGACCACCGCCGCCTTCATCGTCGCGGTGCACCAGACGATCGAGCAATTCTGCTGAAGCGGGGTGACGGGGACGATCGCGGCGCGCAAAGGCGGGGTAGGGGGCGGGGGCAGGGTCTGGGAAGCATCGGTCATGGCGTCCGGGATAGAGACTGGGACAGTCGCGGCCAATCGATACTTGCATGTGCGGGGAAGGGCCGTGCATGGATCGAACGCCATGCTGCGCCTCGATGCCCCTTTCGTGCTGCTCGACGACGCCCGTGACGGAGGAGCGGCGGCGCGGCTCTATACCGCGCCGGTCGGGATCGTCGTCGCGCATGCGCCGCTGGAGGTCGCCCCCGCGCTGGAAAAGCTGCGACAGGCGCGGGCGCAGGGCCTCCATGCCGCGGGGATGATCGCCTATGAGGCGGGGGCGGCGCTGGAACCCGGTGTGTCCGCGCCTGCGCTCGACGGCCCGCTCCTGTGGTTCGGGCTGTTCGAGGGGTGGCAGAGCCTGTCGGTCGAGGCGACGCTGCCCGATCCGGCGGGGGCGTGGATCGGCGCGCTGGAGCCCGAATGGGACGAGGCGCGCCATGCCGCGCAATTCGCCGAGGTGCAGCGGCTGATCGCGGCGGGCGATCTCTATCAGGTCAATCAGACCTTTCGCGCGACCGCGCCGGTCGTCGGCGATCCGCTGGCGCTCTATGCGGGGCTTCGCGCCCGGTCGCGCGCGGGCTGGGGCGCGGTGGTGGCGACCGGCGAGGCGACGATCCTGTCGCTGTCGCCCGAGTTGTTCTTCTCGCTGGAGGACGGTCGCCTGACCGCCCGGCCGATGAAGGGCACCGCACGGCGCGAGGCCGATCCCGCCGCCGATGCGCGCGCGGCGGCGGCCCTGCGCGACGACCCGAAGCAGCGCGCCGAAAATCTGATGATCGTCGATCTGATGCGCAACGACCTGTCGCGCGTCGCGCGGGCGGGCAGCGTCGCGGTGCCCGAGCTTTTCGCGGTCGAACCCTATCCGACGGTGCACCAGATGGTATCCACCGTCACCGCCGACCTGGCCGAGGGGCGCGATGCCTTGGACGTACTGGCGGCGCTGTTTCCCTGCGGATCGATCACCGGCGCGCCCAAGATCCGCGCGATGCAGGCGATCGCCGGGATCGAGGATTCGGCACGCGGGCTCTATACCGGGGCGATCGGGCGGCTGGATGCCGATGGGGACGCGATGTTCAACGTCGCCATCCGCACCCTGACCTGGCCGACGGGCGGCTCGCGGGTGACGCTGGGCATCGGGTCCGGGGTGGTCGCCGATTCGGTGGCGGCGGACGAGTGGGACGAGTGTCTCGCCAAGGCGGCGTTCCTGGTCGGGGGGCGGCCCGATTTCGACCTGATCGAAACCATGGCCTTCGATCCGGTCGAGGGTATCCAGCATCTGGAGGCGCATCTCGCCCGGATGAAGGCGAGCGCGGCCGCGCTGGGTTTCGCCTTCGACCGGCATGGCGCGCGCAACGAACTTCAGGCGGCGACCTTCCGCCTGCGCGAGGCACGGCGGATCCGGCTGTTGCTGGCGCGCGGTGGCGCGGTGGTGGTGGAGGTCGGCCCCCGGCCCGCACCCTTCGATGGGGTGGTGCCGGTGCGGATCGTGCCGCTGCCCGTCTCTCCCGACGATCTGCGCTTGCGGCACAAGACCAGCGCGCGCGGCTTTTACGACGCGGCGCGGATCGCGGCGGGCACGACCGAGGTGGTGTTCGAGGCCCCCGATGGCGGCCTGACCGAGGGCAGCTACACCTCGCTGTTCGTCACGCGCGGCGATGTGCTGGTCACCCCGCCGCTGGCGCAAGGGCTGCTGCCCGGCGTGCTGCGCGCGCATTTGATCCAGACGGGCCGCGCGGTCGAGGGGCGGTTGACCCGTGGAGACATTCGGGACGGATTCTTGCTTGGCAATGCACTTCGCGGATTGTTTCGTGCACGGATGGTTGCGGATTGAGGGTGGAGGCGTCTAAAGCGCCCCCGCAAATCCCTGACGCAAAGGTTCCGTTTCATGCAGCCCTCCGCCGCGCTCGGCCGTATCAGCCCGTCCCCCACGCTCGCCATCACCAGCCGCGTGTTGGAACTGAAGCGCGCCGGTGTCGATGTGATCGGACTGGGCGCGGGTGAGCCCGACTTCGACACGCCCGATTTCGTCAAAGAGGCGGCGATCCGGGCGATCCGCGACGGCAAGACCAAATATACCAATGTCGACGGCACGCCCGAGCTGAAGGCGGCGATCGCGGAAAAGTTCGCGCGCGACAACGGCCTGACCTACAAGGCCGACCAGATCAGCGTGAATGTCGGCGGCAAGCACACCCTGTTCAACGCGATGGTCGCGACGATCGATGCGGGCGACGAGGTGGTGATCCCCGCGCCTTACTGGGTCAGCTATCCGGACGTGGTCCAGTTCGCGGGCGGCGTGCCGGTGATCGTCAAGGCGGGGCCCGAACAGGGTTACAAGCTGACCCCCGAGGCGCTCGACGCCGCGATCACGCCCCGGACCAAGTGGGTGATCCTCAACTCGCCGTCCAATCCGACCGGCGCGGGCTATACCGCCGACGAGTTGAAGGCGTTGGGCGAGGTGATCCTTCGCCACCCGCATGTCTGGGTCTTCGCCGACGATATGTACGAGCATATCGTCTATGACGGCTTCCGCTTCGCCACCATCGCGCAGGTCTGCCCCGAGCTGTACGAGCGCACGCTGACGGTGAATGGCTGTTCCAAGGCCTATGCGATGACCGGCTGGCGGATCGGCTATGCGGGCGGCGCGCCCTGGCTGATCAAGGCGATCGCCAAGTTGCAGTCTCAGTCGACCTCCAACCCCTGTTCGATCGCGCAGGCGGCGGCGACCGCGGCGCTGACCGGCGACCAGAGCTTCCTCGCCGAGCGGAACCAGGCGTTCCAGGCGCGGCGCGACATGGTGGTGTCGATGCTGAACGCAATAGAGGGCATGACCTGCCCGACGCCGGAGGGCGCCTTCTACGTCTATCCGTCCTTCGCCCCGCTGATCGGCAAGTCCACGCCTTCGGGCCGGTTGATCGATGGTGACGAGGCGTTCGTCGGCTATCTGCTCGACGATGCCAAGGTCGCGGCGGTGCAGGGGGCGGCGTTCGGCCTCTCGCCCGCGATGCGAATCAGCTATGCGACCTCGGATGCGCTGCTCAGGGAAGCGTGCACCCGCATTCAGACGGCCTGCGCCGCGCTGAAATAAGGTTCGCCTTATGGCGCTGCGAAAGCCAGTCGGTCCAGCCAAATGGCTCGACTGGCTGGCTTTTTCCTATCGCTGGGTGCGCTGCGGCAATATGGCTTAACTGTGGCGTGAACGACACGGTCACGTGCCGTTAATGCTGTGTTTCTATAAACGCCATTGTCGGAACGGTGCCGATCGACCAGATGGCACCCGGAAGATCGCCGCCCATTTCGGAGGCGAACCGTTTAGACAGGTGAAGACGAATGCGTGCCCTCCTCAAGTCCAGCTTCGTATGGCAGTTCGCCGGCGGATTTGCGCTTGGCGCCCTGGGTCTCGTGATGCTTCACCCGGCCGACGCGCCCAGCCGCTATGCGTCCGCTCCGGTCGAGGCGGTTCGCTAAGGGGCCCCGGCGGGGTGATTCCCGTGGCCTTCGACTTCGCGCAGGCGGAACGGAGGTTTGGAATACTCCTCTAAAACAGCCGTTCAGGCTAAGCGAAGTCGAAGCCCGCGCTTCAACGCCCGCCTCTAGCCGAACCTGAAATCCCACCCCATATCATGGCGATGCGCTATACCCTCTGCATCGCTCTGGTCGCGACCGCATTCGGAGCGGTCGCCCTGTCCTCCCTCCCCGCCAGCGCGGAACGCGCGGTGCCGTTGCCCAGGGCGGCGATGGACGTGCCCGCGTCGTCCCGCCCGCAGGTGGCGGTGCTGGCGGGCGGTTGCTTCTGGGGCATGGAAGCGGTGTTCGAGCGGGTGAAGGGCGTCCGCGCCGTAACGGCGGGCTATGCCGGTGGTCGTCGCGAGGATGCCAATTACGGCGCCGTCTCGACCGAGCGGACCGGCCATGCCGAGGCGATTCGGATCACCTACGACCCCGCGCAAGTCTCCTACGCCACGCTGCTCCGCGTCTATTTCGCGATCGCGCATGATCCGACCCAGGTCGGCGGCCAGGGCCCGGATCGCGGGCCCAGCTATCGCTCCGCCATCTTCGCCCAGTCGCCCGAACAGGCACGGGTCGCCCGCGCCTATATCGCGCAGCTGACCAGGGCCCATGCCTTTGGCAAACCGATCACCACCCGGATCGAGCAGGGCGGCTTCTTCCCCGCCGAGGCGGATCATCAGAATTTCTACGACCGCAACCCGATGCATCCCTACATCATGCGCTGGGACAAGCCCAAGGTGGCGGGCTTCCGCGCCGGTTTCCCGGATCTGGCGCGGGCGGGATAGGGCGTAGCGTGACTTCCCTCACCCCTCTGCGAGGGGAGAGGGTTAGCGAAGCCAGGGAATGGCGACCCACCCTCAGGCGGCGACCGGGAAGCGCAGCATGCGGTCGCGCACCGGGACCAGTGCCTCCGCCGACCGCCCGACCGCCTGGATCAGCGCGGGATGATCCACGTCCAGCCCGCCGGTCAGCGCCCCGAAGGCGGGCAGGATCAGCTTGTTCGTCGTCCCCACGAAGCAACGCCGCGCGACCAGCTTGCCGCGCACCCGGAGGCGAAGCTTGGGGTGGAAATGCCCCGACAGTTCGGGCCGCGTCTCCGCCGGATCGGCCTCGTGCCGCAGGACCAGACCATCGACCAGCGCTTCGTCCACCACCGCGCCGCCGCATCGGTCGCGCAGCACGGGGTCGTGATTGCCGGTGATCCAGGTCCATTCGGTCGAGCCGGTCAGCGCCAGCAACATCGCCCGCGCCTCCGGCAGCAGGCGGTCGCATCCCTCCGCATCGTGAAAGCTGTCGCCCAGGCACCAGACCTGCCGCGCGCCCGTCCGCGCCACGATTTCGGTCAACTCGCTCAAGGTCGCGAGCGAGTCGTACGGGGGCAGCATCTGTCCGCCGCCCGCATACCAGCTCGCCTTCTCCAGGTGCAGGTCCGCGACCAGCAGCGCGGCCCGCGCGGGCCAGAACAGCGCGCCATCGGCCAGCGCCTGAAACGCCTGCCCGCCGAACGAAAAGGGAACCATTTGCCGTCCATGCGCTTGACGCTCGGCAATATCAAGCGTTTGCACAGGGCATGGGAAAGCCCTTGCTTCCCGGACGGAGAAGCGTAAAGCGCGCCGTCCTTTTGGCTCAGGGGGTTCCGGCGGACATGACGGGGACGGCAACCGACATTATGGACGACCAGACCGCGGCGACCGGCGCGGCGGAAACCGCGCACCGTCACCCCGCGCTGGCGGCACTGACCATCGGGGCGATCGGCGTGGTGTTCGGCGATATCGGCACCAGCCCGCTCTACGCCTTTCGCGAGGCGCTGTCCCAATCGGCGGGCGATGGCATCGACCCCAGCGAGATACTGGGCGTGCTCAGCCTGGCGCTCTGGTCGCTGATCCTGGTCGTCACGATCAAATATGTCGTCTTCCTGATGCGCGCCGACAATCAGGGGGAGGGCGGGGTGCTGGCGCTGGCCGCACTGGCCCGGCGCTCGGTCGGCATCCGCTCGCGGCTGGCGCTGGTGCTGGGCGCGGCGGGGGCGTCGCTCTTCTATGGCGATGCGATCATCACGCCGGCGCTGTCGGTCCTGTCGGCGATGGAGGGGCTGCACACCATCCCCGCCGCCGCCACGATCTTCAACGAAGACGTGATCCGGATGTGCACCATCGTCATCCTGGTCGCGCTGTTCTTCATCCAGTCGCGCGGCACGGCGTCGGTGTCGAAGCTGTTCGGGCCGATCTGCATCCTGTGGTTCCTCGTCATCGGCGGGCTGGGCCTGTGGCATATCGCCGACGAACCCTCGATTGCGCGGGTGATCTGGCCGGGCTACGGCGTCAGCTTCCTGGCGAGCCATGGGGTGGTCGGGCTGTTCGTGCTGGGCGCGGTGTTCCTGACGGTGACAGGCGCGGAGGCGCTGACCGCCGATATGGGGCATTTCGGGCGGCTGCCGATCCGGATCGGCTGGTTCTCGCTGGTCCTGCCGGCGCTGGCGCTCAACTATCTGGGGCAGGGGGCTTTCGCGCTGTCGGCGCTGGAGCGGGCGACCGCGAACGGACAGCCCTTCACCAATCAGGACTGGTTCTTCCTGATGGCGCCCGAGTCGCTCCGCCCCGCGCTGATCGTGCTGGCGGGGCTCGCCACCGTCATCGCGGCGCAGGCGGTGATCACCGGCGCCTTCTCGCTGACCCAGCAGGCGATTCAACTGGGACTGTTGCCGCGCCTGCGCGTCCGCCAGACCTCGGCCGATTTCCAAGGGCAGATCTATCTGCCCGCGATCAACTGGCTGCTGCTGTTCGGGGTGCTGGTGCTGGTCATCCAGTTCAAGACCTCTTCGGCGATGGCCGCCGCCTATGGCATCGCGGTGACGGGGACGATGGTGGTGACGACCTGCCTCGCCTATCTGGTCGTTCGGCATCGCTGGGGCTGGTCGCGGGCACTGGCGCTGGCGGCGATCCTGCCCTTTCTGGCGCTCGACCTCGTCTTTTTCGGGGCGAACATCCTGCGGGTGATCGAGGGCGGCTGGGTGCCGTTGCTGGTTGGCGCGGGGGTGGGGACGATCATCCACACCTGGGTGCGCGGGCGCGGGATCGTCGCGGCGTTCGAGAAGCGCCAGGCGATACCGCTCGCCGACCTCGCCGCCGCGCTGGCCAAGCGTCCCCCGGAGCGGGTGCCCGGAACGGCGGTGTTCCTGACCGCCAATCCGGCGTCCGCCCCCGGCGCGCTGCTCCACAATCTGAAGCACAACAAGATCCTGCACGAACAGAATCTGGTCGTGACGATCCGCACCGCCGACCGGCCCGTCGTGTCGGCGGAGAAGCGCGCGCATGTCGAGCGGCTGGACGACAATTTCGCGACCGTGACGCTGACCTATGGCTTCATGGAGACGCCGGACATCCCGCGCGACCTGCCCCGCGATCTGGGCGTGGAGACACGCATGTCGGGGCTGGACCCGATGAAGACGAGCTATTTCATCGGCCGCAACACGCTGAAACCCGAGGCGGAAAAGGGCATGCCGCCCTGGCAGGACCGGCTGTTCATGTTCCTGCAGCGCAACGCCAGCGACCCGACCGACTTCCTGCGGATTCCGCCGGGCAAGGTGCTGGAATTGGGGGAGCAGGTGACGGTGTGAGTTATTCCTCCCCTCCCCAAGTTTGGCTCGGGGGAGGGATAGGGGCTACAGCGTGACCTTGGGCGGCTTGGCGGCCTCGACCGCCACCAGCACCATCTTTTCCCAGATCGCGGGATCGCCCGCTTCGGCCATCGCCTGATCGGGTTCGCGTAGGGTCCGCAGCACGGCCAGCGCGTCGCTCATATGCTCGCGCCAATGATCGTCGACCAGCTTGGCGGCGGACTCCGAATCGCCCCCGGCATTGGCGCTCAACCGCTGGCCGCATAGCACACGCGCGATGCGTTCGGCGGCGGGGGTGTGGGCAATATCCATGGCAACCTCTCCTGATGCGCGTGTCGTTACGCGTTCAACGCATCAGCATCGTGTTGGGATGCAAGCGATGGCCGCAAGCACGCCCCTCCCGCAGGCGAGTTTCAGGTCGGTCATGCCCCCGGCACGACCTAAACGATGCGGGGCATCGTTTACCTGAAACTGGGATGGGGGAGGGTACGCCACAGGCGATGGTCTCTGTGAGAGTCCTTGCCCTCCCCAAACCCCTCCCGCCTGCGGGAGGGGCTTAAGAAGAGCTAAGAAGGATTCAGCCCTGCGCGCCGCGACCGGCACCGCCGCCGGGGCGACCCTGGCCGCCGCGACCACGACCGCCGCCAGCTCCACCACCGCCGCCACGACGGCGCGGCTGGCGACCCTGCGGCGCGCGGGCGTCGGTTGCGCGCGGATGATGGGTCGCACGCGGACGCGCCGGATCGCGCGGACGGTCGACGCGCGGCGCGGGGTCGGCGCCGATGGCCTTCACCCGCTGCGACTTGATCGCCTCGGCACGCTTCACGAAGTCGGCGGGAAGCGGCACGACATTGATCTTCTGCCGCGTCAGCTTCTCGATGTCCTTCAGATAGGGCCGCTCATCCTCGGCGCAGAAGGCGATGGCCAGACCCGAGCGGCCCGCGCGCGCCGTGCGGCCGATGCGGTGGACATATTGCTCGGCGACATTGGGCAATTCGAAGTTGAAGACATGGCTGACGCCCGGAATGTCGATGCCGCGCGCGGCGATGTCGGTCGCCACCAGCACGCGGGTCTGGCCCGAGCGGAACTCGCCCAGCGCCCGCTCGCGCTGGCCCTGGCTCTTGTTGCCATGGATCGCGTTGGCGGCGATGCCATTGCCCGCCAGCAGCTTCACGACGCGGTCCGCGCCATGCTTGGTGCGGGTGAAGACCAGCGCCAGCTCGATCGCGGGATCGGCGAGCAGGATGGTCAGCAGCGCCTGCTTCTCGGCCTGCGTTACGAAGGTCACCGACTGCTCGACACGCTCGGCCGTGGTCGAGACCGGCGTGACCGATACCGTCGCGGGGTTGTCGAGGAACTTGTCGGCCAGATCGCGGATCGCGGCGGGCATGGTGGCCGAGAAGAACAGGGTCTGACGCTTGCGCGGGATCATCTTCACGATGCGGCGCAGCGCATGGATGAAGCCCAGGTCGAGCATCTGGTCGGCCTCGTCCAGCACCAGGATCTCGATCATCGACAGGTTCAGGAAGCCCTGCTCGACCAGATCGATCAGGCGGCCCGGCGTCGCGACCAGGATATCGACGCCGCGCGACAGGTCCTGGCGGTTCTTGTTCAGGCTGGTCCCGCCGAAGACGGTCGCGACCGCCAGCTTGGAGAATTTGGCATAGCCTTTCGCATTCTCGGCGATCTGGCTGGCCAGTTCGCGCGTGGGGGCGAGGACGAGCATCCGGCAATGGGTCGGCAGGACGCGCTTGTTCGCCTCGACCAGACGCTGGATCGAGGGGAGGACGAAGGCCGCGGTCTTGCCGGTGCCGGTCTGCGCGATGCCCAGCAGGTCGCGGCCTTCCAGCAGCGTCGGGATCGAATCGCGCTGGATCGGGGTGGGTTCGGAATAGCCTTTCGCTTCGAGCGCGCGGACGAGCGGCTCGGCAAGGCCGAGTTCGGAAAATGGCATGGAATTGCTTTCGATCATGGCGCGCGAGTCACGGAAGGGCCGCGAGATGCGGCGCCGGGGTTGATGACACCCCGCGTGACAAGGGAAGCCTGAAGACAGGGTCGGGGCGGAGCCGGGACCAGATGGTCCGTTCACGCTGCGAGTGGACGCCTCGACGGATGGCCATGTGCGCCGACCTTTGCGAAAAGTCAAGTTTCAGGCAGGATCGGGGCGCGATGGCGTGACAATCGCGGACGGATGGTTACATCTGATACCAAATAGGCAAGAGGAGTCCTGCATGAAACTCGCCAGTCTCAAGGAAGGTCGCGACGGCAAGCTGGTCGTCGTGTCGAGCGACCTCGCCTGGTATGCCGATGCGGGGCATATCGCACCGACGCTGCAAGCCGCGCTCGACGATTGGGATGCGATCGCGCCCGCGCTGGCCAATCTGGCGACCGATCTGGATCACGGCGCGATCCCGCGTGCGCGTTTCCACGAGCATGACGCCGCCTCGCCGCTGCCGCGCGCCTATCAGTGGGCGGATGGGTCGGCCTATGTGAATCACGTCGCGCTGGTCCGCCAGGCGCGCGGGGCGGAACTGCCCGAGAGTTTCTGGCACGATCCGTTGATCTATCAGGGCGGGTCGGACGGGTTCCTGGGGCCGCGCGATCCGATCCCGCTGGCCGATGAAAGCTGGGGCTGCGACCTGGAGGGCGAGGTCGTCGTCGTTACCGGCGATGTGCCGATGGGCGCGAGCCGCGAGGAAGCGCTGGCGGCGATCCGGCTGGTCGGGCTGACCAACGACGTATCGCTGCGGGGGCTGATTCCCGGCGAACTGGCCAAGGGGTTCGGCTTCTTCCAGTCCAAGCCGGCTTCGGCCTTTTCGCCCGTCTTCGTCACGCCAGAGTCGCTGGGCGACTGGTGGCGGGACGGCAAGCTGCACCGGGTGCTCAAGGTCGACCTGAACGGCAAGCCCTTCGGCCGGGCCGAGGCGGGGGTGGACATGACCTTCGACTTCGGCACGCTGATCGCCCATGCGGCAAAGACCCGCGCGCTGGGGGCGGGGACGATCATCGGTTCGGGCACCGTGTCCAACCGCGATTCGGACGGCGGCCCCGGCAAGCCGGTCGCCGAGGGCGGCGTCGGCTATAGCTGCATCGCGGAAGTGCGGATGATCGAGACGATCCGCGGCGGCGAGGCGAAGACGCCGTTCCTGAAAAAGGGCGACACGGTGCGCATATGGATGGAGGACGACCGCCACCATCCCATCTTCGGCGCGATCGAGCAGACGGTCGGGTGACCTTATTCCTCCCCAAGCTTGCTTGGGGAGGGGGACCATCGCGGCAGCGATGGTGGAGGGGCGGGGTCCGGCGGCTCGCCTGCTTCCGAAGTTCGGTGACGGGGCGGCCGTCCGGCATCGCCCCACCACCACCGGGCTGACGCCCGGCGGTCCCCCTCCCCATCGGGGATGGGGAGGATTGGGGTGGTCAATCCACCAGCGCGTCGATCGCTTCGGCCATGTCGATGTCGCGCGCCGACAGGCCGCCCGCATCATGCGTGGTCAGCACGATGTCCACCCGGTTCCAGACATTGGACCATTCGGGATGATGGTCCGCCTTTTCCGCGAGCAGCGCGACGCGGGTCATGAAGCCGAACGCCTCGTTGAAATCGGCGAAGACGAAGCGGCGGCTGATCGCGTCGCGTGCTTCGTCCCAGTCCCATTCGGGCAGGCCGTCCAGCGCTTCGTCCCGGTCCAGTTCGCTCAGACGCTCCACCATGCTCGTCCCCTTGCTTCTCTTGTTCTTTCGCCTGCCCCAGGGGTAAGACGGCGCGCATGAGCGGGCAAGACGGGATCGGCGCGGCACCGGGAGCCGATGTGATCGAGGCGATCGCCCGCGCCGCGATCGCGCGCCTGCCGGAGGAGTTCCGCGCCCATCTGGGTGATGTGGTGCTGATCGTCGAGGACTATGCCGATGACGAGACGCTGGCGGCGCTGGGCATCGAACATCCGCTCGACCTGACCGGCCTCTATCATGGCCGTCCGCTGGGTGAGAAAAGTTCGATGGATTCGGGGAGCTTGCCCGACCGCATCCACCTTTATCGCCGCGCGATCCTGGACGAATGGATCGAGACGGGGGTGCGGCTGGACGATTTGGTCGTGCATGTGACGATTCATGAGATCGGCCATCATTTCGGCCTGTCGGATGAGGACATGCACGCGCTGGAAGACGCGGTCGCGTGATCCTGTGCCTGTCCGATGTCGCCTGCGCGCGGGGCGGGCGGCTGCTCTTCGCCCGGTTGTCGCTGGGCCTCGTGGCGGGCGGGGCGGCGATCGTCACCGGCCCCAACGGCATCGGCAAGTCTAGCCTGCTTCGCCTGGCCGCCGGCCTGATCCCGCCGTTCGAGGGGCGGGTGGAGCGGACCGCGCGTATCGCGCTGATGACCGAGGATATCGCCCTCGACACCGAGCGGCGTCTGGGCGAGGCGCTGCTCTTCTGGGCGCGGCTCGATCTCCTGCCCGATGCGCGGGGGCGAGTGGCGGCGGCGCTGGAGGCGGTGGGCCTTGCTCCCCTGGCCGAGGTGCCGGTGCGCCTCTTGTCGACCGGTCAGCGTCGCCGCGCCGCGCTGGCGCGGGTGGTGGCGTCGCGGGCTCCGCTCTGGTTGTTGGACGAGCCCGGTAACGGACTGGATGCGGACGGCGTGCGGATGCTGGAGCAGATAGTCGCGCAGCACCGTGCGGACGGTGGCGCGGTGCTGCTGACCACCCATCAGCCGCTGGGGGTGACGGAGGCGGGGACGGTCTCCCTCGACGGGTTCGTCCCCGCATGAATGGGGCGCTGACGCTGATCGCGCGCGATGTACGGCGCGGCTATGCCGGGGGCGGCGCGGCGCTGGTGTGCGGATTCTTTCTGCTGGCGGTGGTGCTGTTTCCTTTCGCGATCGGTCCCGATCGGGCGATCCTCGCGCGGATCGGGCCGGGCGCGATCTGGGTTGCCGCCTTGCTCGCGGCGTTGCTCCCGGTCGAGCGGCTGGTCGCGCCGGACGCCGAGTCGGGCTGGTTCGACCAGATCCGGGTGCATGGCCTGTCGCTGGCGCTGGTCATGGCGTTGCGGATCGTGGCGCACTGGCTGGCCTTCGCACCGCCCTTGATGGTCGCGGCGCTGGTCGCCGGAGGGCTGTTCGGGCTTGATGCGCGTGTGCTGGCGCTGGTCGAGCTGGCGCTGTTGCTGGGGACACCGGGGCTGGCGGCGCTGGCGGTGGCGACCGGCGCGCTGACCGCCGGGTTGCGCGGGGCAGGGGGGATCGCCGGACTGGTGTTGTTGCCGCTTGCCCTGCCGCTGTTGATCTTCGGCGCGGGGGGCGGGGATTTCGGCGGGCTCAAGCTGTTGGCCTCGGTATCGCTGTTGCTGGTCGCGGGCGCGCCCTGGATCGCGGCGGCGGCGATTCGTTCGGTGCGGGACTGAGACGATGGCCGACGCGGCGCGGATCGCGCGGGCCTTCGACGCGGCGGCGGCCTATGACGCCCATGCGGTGGTCCAGCGACAGGTCGCCGATTGGCTGGCCGATCGGGTCATCGCCGCCGCGCCGCCCGCCCCGCATGTGCTGGAGATCGGGTGCGGCACGGGCTTCCTGACCGGTGCAACCTTGCCGTATCTGATCGAGCCCGACTGGCTGATGACCGATATCGCGCCCGCCATGCTGGCTCGTGGGCTGGTGGCGAATCCGGGCGCGCGGGGGCGAGTGATGGATGGGGAGCATCCCGACCTGCCCGGCGAAGCGCCGTTCGACCTGATCGTCAGCAGCCTGGCGGTGCAGTGGTTCGCCGACCTGAGCGGCGGCTTGCGGCGGCTGGCCGCTTGCCTTGCGCCGGACGGGCGCATGCTGGTGACGACGCTGGTCGAGGGCACGTTCGCGGCCTGGCACGACGCACACCGGGCGGAGGGCTATGTCGCGGGGAGCCCGGCCTATCCGCCGGTCGAGGCGCTGGCGGCGATGGGCTGGCGGATCGAGACGCGGGCGTTCGAGCAGAGGCACGGGACGGCGGCGGACTTCATGCGCGCGCTGCGGGCGATCGGGGCGGGGACGCCGCGTGAGGGGCACCGGCCAATCCCGCCGGGCGCGATGCGGCGGATTGCGAAGCGGTTCGAGGCGCGCGGGGCGGTGGCGACCTATGAGGTCGCGTTGATCGAAATCCCCAACCCCCGTTCAGCCTGAGCCCTTCGGCTGACTGGCAAGCCAGCCGCTCAGAATAAACTTCGGCGCTGTGCGCCGAAGTCGAAGGCCACGCCAGATGATGGCGGCGGGGCATGTGCTTTGACTTCGCTCAGCACGAACGGATGTCTGGGTTTACCGGCTCCACCGCGCCCAGATGGCCGTCGGCAGGACCAGCCCGCGCGCTTCCTCGCGCACGCCGAGTTCGCCGCATTCGACCTGGCCGGGCAGGTCGGCCATCGCCTGTCGCATCATCTCGCCGATCGCCAGCGCCGACATGCGCACGGCGTACACCGTCAGGAACAGGAAGCGCGATTCGGTATCCAGTAACTGGCGACAGTTCGCGATCAGGCCCGGCAGGTCCTCCTCCAGCCGCCACACCTCGCCCTCCGGTCCGCGTCCATATTTGGGCGGGTCGAGCAATATGCCGTCATAGCGCCGCCCGCGCCGCACCTCGCGCGCGACGAATTTGGCGGCGTCGTCGATGATCCAGCGCACCGGCGCATCGCCCAGACCCGACAGCATGGCATTGCCGCGCGCCGCCTCGACCGATTTCTTGGAAGCGTCGACATGGACCATCTTTGCCCCCGCGCTCGCCATCGCCAGCGTGCCGACGCCGGTATAGCCGAACAGGTTCATGCATTCCGGCTCGGCCAGGCCGTCGACCTGCTCGCGCATCCAGCTCCAGACGGGCGCCATGTCGGGGAAGAAGCCGAGATGGCGGAAGGGGGTGTTCTGCGCGGTGAAGCGCACCTCGTTCCACTTGAGCGGCCAGCCCTCGCGCGGGACCGGCTCGTTGAAATTCCAGCGGCCGCCGCCATCCTCGTCCGAGCCCGGCACGAACTCGGCCGCCGCGCGCCAGTCTTGGCTCGCGGGGGCCCACATCGCCTGCGGCTCGGGGCGGATGAAGCGGAACCGGCCATAGCGTTCCAGCTTGCGACCATGGCCGGAGTCGACCAGCCCATAGTCGGCCCAGGGCTCGCCGATCATCGTTTCGAGTTTCATGCGCCCGCGTTAGCGCAAACCATGCCCGTCGATAAAGGCCGTCACCGCCTCGAAGGTGGCGGGCAGGGTGGTGTAGCGCTCCTCGCGCTCGAACAGGTCGCCGACGCGGCGGGGGAGCGGGGGGCGAACGCCGGTCGCGCGCTCGACCGCGTCGGTGAACTTGGCCGGATGCGCGGTGGCGAGCGTCACGACGGGCGCGCTTGTCCCGGCGGCGCGGGCGGCGGACAGGGCGATGGCGGTGTGGGGGTCGAGGATCTGCCCCGCTTCCTCCGCTGCCCAGCGCATCGCGCGGCTCATGTCGTCGGCATCGACGCGGGTGCTGGTGAAGAGCGGGGCGATGGCCTGGCTCTGCGCATTGGTCAGCCGCATCGCGCCCGACGCCTCGAACCCCTTCATCTGCGTTGCCAGCGCCGCGCCGTCGCGCCCGTTCGCGTCGAACAACAGCCGCTCGAAATTGGAACTGACCTGGATGTCCATCGAGGGGGTCGCGGTCGCCTGTACCTGCCCCTTGGAATAATCGCCCGAGGACAGGGCGCGGTGGAGGATGTCGTTGACGTTGGTCGCGACGATCAGCCGCTCGACGGGAAGCCCCATGCGCGCGGCGACGTAACCGGCGAACACGTCGCCGAAATTGCCGGTCGGGACCGAGAAGGCCACCGCCTTGCCCGGCGCGCCCAGCCGGACGGCGGCGTAGAAATAATAGACGACCTGCGCCATCAACCGTGCCCAGTTGATCGAGTTGACCGCCGACAGGGTATGGCGGTCGGCAAAGGCGCGGTCGTTGAACATCGCCTTCACCAGCGCCTGGGCATCGTCGAAATTGCCCTGGATCGCGATATTGTGGACGTTGGGCGCGAGCACCGTGGTCATCTGGCGGCGCTGGATCTCGGTGACGCGACCCGCCGGGTGGAGCATGAAGATGTCGATATTGGCGCGCCCCGCCACCGCGTCGATCGCCGCCGATCCGGTGTCGCCGCTGGTCGCGCCGACGATGGTCAGGCGCGTGTCGGTGCCGCGCAGGAACCGCTCGAACAACAGCCCCAGCATCTGGAGCGCCACGTCCTTGAACGCCAGCGTCGGGCCGTGGAAGAGTTCGAGCAGCCACTGGTCATGGTCGAGTTGCACCAGCGGCGTGACGGCGGCGTGCGAGAAGCGGCCATAGGCGGCGTCGCACAGGTCTTGCAGTTCCTGCGGAGTCAGGCTGTCGCCGACGAAAGGGGCCATGATCCGCGCGGCGGTCTGCGCATAGGACAGGCCCGCCAGCGCTTCGATCTCTTCGCCGGTCAGGCTGGGCCAGGCTTCGGGCACATAGAGGCCGCCATCGCTGGCGAGACCGGCCAGGGTCGCGCCCCGGAAATCGAGGATGGGGGCGGAGCCGCGGGTACTGAGATAGCGCATGATGCGCCGGGGCTTAACGGCGTGTGCCCGTCACCACAACCGTTGGATTGCGTCGAGCGACCGCCAAACCATAGATAATTGCGGCGATCGCGGCGAACAGGAACCATTGGATGGCGTAAGCCAGGTGGTTGTTGGGCACGCCGTCGGTATCGGGACGGGGGTTGGATTCCAGTCCGGCGGCGGGCGTGTCGGCGACCAGCAGCATCGCCTGCGGGCGGTGGTCGAAGGCCGACTCGATCAGCGAGCGGCTGTCGGGCGCATGGGAGACATAGCCGCTCACCCGTCCGCCGGGCCACGCCACCTCCTTGCGCGGGTCATGGGTGGTGCCAAGCTGCACCTGTAAAGACCCCTGCGGCACCGCACAGGTCGCGATCAGCCGGAACCCCGCCGCGCCCGCACCCGCGCGACGGATCGTAATCGGCGGGTGGCAATCGGCGACCGTGCGGCGGAAGAGCAGGCTGTCGTCGGGGAACAGCGGAAAGGCGATGACCGGCCGCGCCGGATTGGCCGCCAGTTGCGCCAGATAGGCCTGCTTCTTCGGCAACCGGTCGAGCAACTGCCATAGCCCGAGCGCCACCATCGCCGCGACGGCCAGGCCGACGATCAGCGTCGGGAGGACGGGCGCACGCCTCATTCCCCGTCTTCCTCGGGGCGGACCACCGCGCCCTCGCGCGCCTCGTTCCGATATTCGGCGGCCATCAGCGCGCCCTTGGCGAGTCGCAGCGTATAGACCACGCCGATCGCGGTCAGCGGCAGCCAGATCATCATGTGCAGCCAGAGCGGCGGGTGCAGCGTCAACTCGACGATGATCGCAGCGATGGTGATGATCGTGCCCAGGATCAGGGTGAGGAAGGCGGCGGGGCCGTCACCGATGTTGAAGCGCGTGAAATCCAGCCCGCAGGCGCTACAGCGATCGGCGAAGGTCACGACCTTGGTCGAGAGCAGCGGCCCGGCAAACAAATGGGGCTGGCCGCAACGCGGACACAGCCCCTGGAATGCCGCTTGCGCGATAGTGGGAGGCGTCGGCTCAGCCACTATGAACCGGCGCGCCCCAGCCACCCCAGACATAGACGGTGACGAAGAGGAACAGCCACACCACGTCGACGAAATGCCAGTACCAGGCCGCCGCCTCGAACCCGAAATGCTGGCGGGGCGTGAAGTCGCCGCGATAGGCGCGGATCAGGCAGACGATCAGGAAGATGGTGCCGACGATGACGTGGAACCCATGGAAACCGGTCGCCATGAAGAAGGCCGCGCCGTAATTGATCCCCTTAAACGGGAAGGGCGCATGGATATATTCATAGGCCTGGATCGAACTGAAGATCAGGCCCAGCACGATGGTCAGCCACAGCCCCTTGAGCACCCCGTCCCGGTCGCCCACGCCCAGCGCGCCCCACAGGCCGCGCTTCTCCCCGCCGCGCTGGTTGTGGATCAGGGCGTGATGAGCCCAGGTCACGGTGGTGCCGCTGGTCAGCAGGATCAGCGTGTTGAGCAAGGGCAGTTTGAAGGCGTCGATCACCTCCAGCCCCTTGGGCGGCCAGGTCGCGGCGATGGCGGTGGCCCCCTCGGCGGCGCGCTCCACCTGTCCGTCGACGAAGCTCATCGCGGTCGGGAAGAGCGAAAAGTCGAAAAAGGCCCAGAACCAGCCGACGAAGAACATCACTTCGGACGCGATGAACAGGATCATGCCATAGCGGAAGTGAAGCTGGACGACCGGGGTATGGTCGCCATGATGCGCCTCGCGCACCACATCGGCCCACCAGCTTCCCATGCAGAACAGCACCGCGGCGAGCCCAGCCAGAAACGCCCAGCCACCACCGGGCGCGCTGTGCATCCACATGATCGCGCCCGAGGCCATCAGCAGCGCCGACATCGAACTGGCCAGCGGCCAGGGGCTCGGCGGCAGGATGTGATAGTCGTGGTTCTTCGCGCCAGCCATGATCCCGTCCCTTAGCTTTTTGCTATTTTGGGGGCAGGCTAACCCGCTTTTCCCGCCGAATCCACCGGGTAAAATGTGTAGGACAGGGTGATGGTCTCGATGTCCTTCGCGTCCGGGTCGTTCAGGATCTTGGGATCGACGAAGAAGATGACCGGCATCCGCACCGTCTCGCCGGGTTTCAGCGTCTGCTGGGTGAAGCAGAAACACTCGATCTTGGTGAAATAGCGTCCCGCCTGGTCGGGCGTCACGTTGAAGGTCGCGGTGCCGGTGACGGGCACTTTGGCATTGTTGGTCGCGGTGAAGAACACCATGTCCCGCGCGCCGATATCGACGGTTTCGTGCGGATTTTCGGGCTTGAACGTCCAGGCGAGGCGCGAGGAGACGTTGGCGTCGAAATCGACCCTGATCTGGCTATGGACGCTGCCCGGCGCCTGTGTGCCCCGCTGCGTCGTGCCCTGATAGCCCGTCACCTGACAGAACATGCGATAGAGCGGCACGCTGGCGAAGGCGAGGCCGGTCATGAACACCACGCCGAACAGCGCGAACACCACGGTCCGAGCCTGCCGCGTGAGCCGCATCAATGCATTCCCGACCGGATCTTGGACAGGGTGATGAAGAAGATCAGCACCACCAGGAACCCGAGCAGCAGCGCCATCGCGGTGGCACGAGCGCGCTGCTTGGCGCGAATCCGGTTCGAATCGTCAGGCGTCATGCCCAACGATCCACCACCAGCGCGCCGAAGAGAAGGAAAAGATACAGGATCGAATATTTGAACAGCCGCTTTTCGGGCTTCATCGCATCGTCGGGTTGCGTATGCCGGAAGGCGACGATCGCGGCGTAGAGCCCGAACAGCGCGGTCCCCGCACTGGCGATCACGCCATAGATCGCGCCGGTCAGCCCCAGCGGCCAGGGCGCGACGGCGGCGACGGCCATCGGAATGGTGTAGAGCCCGATCTGCGCGCGCGTCACCCGCTCCCCGGCGACGACGGGCAGCATCGGCACACCCGCATTGGCGTAATCGGTCTTCACGAACAGCGCGAGCGCCCAGAAATGCGGTGGTGTCCACAGGAAGACGAGGCTGAACAGAAGGAAGGGGAGGAGCGCGATCTGCCCGGTCGCCGCCGCCCAGCCGATCAATGGCGGAAACGCGCCCGCAGCCCCGCCGATGACGATGTTCTGCGGCGTCCGCCGCTTCAGCCAGACGGTATAGACCAGCACATAGAACAGGATCGAGACGCTCAGGATGCCGGCGGCGACGTAATTGACCGCCAACCCCATGAGGATGACCGAGAAACAGGCGAGCCCGACCCCGAAATGCAGCGCCGATTCGCGATTCATCCGCCCGGCGGGCAGCGGGCGCTTGGCGGTGCGCTTCATCAGCGCGTCCAGGTCCGCCTCATACCATTGGTTGAGTGCCCCGGCCGCGCCCGCGCCCAAGGCGATGCACAGGATCGCGGTGAAGCCGATCACCGGATCGACCCCCACCGGCGCGGCCAGCATCCCGCACAGCCCGGTGAACACCACCAGCGTCATCACCCGCGGCTTGGTCAAGGCGAGGAAGTCGCGCCAGTCGGCGGGGACGAAGACGGAGGAGGGAATGCTGGACATGGGAGCCCCGCATATAGGCGCTGTGAGGTGGGCGGGCAATCGAAGTGGTTGGAGCTTGGGATATCTGCCAGCCCCAAGCGCACCCCCTCCCGCAAGCGGGAGGGGGATGGGGGGAGGGCCTGGAGTCTCACAGAGACCATCGCCCGTGGCTTGCCCTCCCCCATCCCCTCCCGTTTACGGGAGGGGCGTGAGTCTCAGGAGCGTCAGTCCTGCTTCAGTGTCGCCATGTCGATGACGAAGCGATATTTCACATCGCTCTTCTGCATCCGGTCATAGGCGGTGTTGACCTCGTCCATCGCGATCATCTCGATATCGGCGGTCAGGCCATGCTGGTGGCAGAAATCGAGCATCTCCTGCGTCTCGGCGATGCCGCCGATCAGCGAGCCCGCCAGCGACCGGCGGCGGAAGACGAGGTTGCCGACCGAGGGCGAGGGATGCGGCGAATCGGGTACGCCGACCAGCGTCATCGTGCCGTCGCGCTTCAACAGCATCAGGAACGCATCGAGGTCATGCGGCGCGGCCACCGTATTCAGGATGAAGTCGAAGCTGTTGGCGTGCGCGGCCATCTGGTCGGCGTCCTTCGACACGATCAGGTCCCTGGCGCCCAGCCGCCTGGCGTCCTCGGCCTTGCCCGGCGAGGTGGAGAAGACATAGACCTCGGCCCCCATCGCGGCGGCGATCTTCACGCCCATATGGCCCAGTCCGCCAAGCCCCACGATGCCGACCTTCTGGCCCGGCCCGACCTTCCAGTGGCGCAAGGGGGAATAGGTGGTGATCCCCGCACAGAGCAGCGGCGCGACGGCAGCCAGATCACCCTCGTCATGGTTGATCTTCAGGACGAAGCCTTCCTTGACCACGATATGGTCGGAATAGCCGCCAAGGGTATGGCCGCCCATCACGGGATCGGGGCCGTTATAGGTGCCGACGAAGCCGGTGGTCTCGCAATATTGCTCTTCGCCGCCATGGCAGGAGGCGCAATGGCCGCAACTGTCGACCATGCAGCCGACGCCGACCACGTCGCCGACCTTATACTTGGTCACCGCGTCGCCGATGGCGGTGACGCGCCCGACGATCTCGTGTCCCGGAACGCACGGATAGAGCGTGCCCGCCCATTCGCCGCGCGCCGTGTGCAGGTCGGAATGACAGACGCCGCAATAAAGGATGTCGATCGCGACATCGTCTGCTTGCAGATCGCGACGCTCCAGCGAGAAGGGGGCGAGCGCGGCGTCGGCCGACTGGGCCGCATAGGCCTTGGCAGGAGTGGGCATGGAAGCTCCTCTGGAATCGATAGGGGCGACCGAAGGATCGCGGCGCTCATATGGGACCCGGGGAGTCGCATGCCAGGGCGGTGGGCCTGCTAGTTTTTCCGATCGGCGCTGATCGGGAAAATGTGAAACTTCAATATGTTATATTGTCACTGGCCCTGCCATGCCCGGAGCCAGGACCGGACTTACCCCATGAATCCCTGATTCCAGGTCGAGCTGTCGTAATTGCCGATATTGGGCAGCACGGTGCGCAGGCCTCCCGAATCGATGCCGAACCAGCTTGCCAGCGTCGCGGCATATTGGTCGACCGACATGGTCGGGATCAGGCGGCCCTGACCGACATCGTCATTGTTGTTGACGCCCACCGTCGGGGCCTTGCCATAGAGCCGCTGCCCGCGCACCGCGCCGCCGACGACGAAGTGCATGCCGCCCCAGCCATGGTCCGACCCGTCGTCATTGGACTGGAGCGTGCGCCCGAAATCGGACGCGGTGAAGCTGGTCACCTGATTGGCGACGCCCATCGCCTCGGTGGTGTCGTAAAAGGCCTTCATCGCCGAAGACATGCGGGCGAGCAGCCCCGGATGCTGCGCGACCAGATTGTCGTGCAGGTCGAAGCCGCCGAGCGACACGAAGAACACCTGCCGCTTCAGCCCCAGGGTCTGGCTGACCGAGATCATCCGCGCGACCATCTTCAACTGGTCGGCCAGTGGGTTGTTGCTGGGGAAAAGCGGGAAGCTGGTCGCGGGTGCGCCCGCCAGCGCGCTGCTCAACTGCGCCTGGATATCGAGCGCCCGCTTGCTGATCCGCGCATGCTCGCTGGCGATGGCGAGGCTGGAGTCGGAGGTCATCAGCGTGCGCAGCGTGTCGAGCGCGGTGGATGATCCGTACAGCGTCCGGCTGCTGTTCAGCAGCGCGACCGGGCCGCCGGTGCCGACCGAATATTGGATCGCGCTTCGTCCGGTCAGGTACACGGCATTGCCGGTGGCGTTGATACAGGTCAGCGCGGCATTGCCGTTGCCGTTCTGGAACACGTCGCCGATCCGCCCGCCCCAGCCGCTGCCCGCGCCTTCGGGGCTCGATGCCTGGAAGAAGCTCTGCTGGTCGTTATGGCTGAACAACTTCGGGGGCAGGCGGACGCTGCGCTTCTGATATTGCGATTTGGTCGTCGGCTCGACCAGCGTGCCGACGTTCAGCGCGACCGCCATCTTGCCCGCCGCGAAGAGCTGGCTCATCTCGGGCATGCTGGGCGACAGGGCATAGGCGCGGCCATCGGGCAGCGCGACCGAGGGGTTCAGCAGGGTGCCCGCCAGCACGTCGCGCTGATAGCCGATATTGGCCCGCGCCGCGCGATAGGCGGCGAAGCTGCCTTCGTCATAGGGGACCAGCGTGTTGGCATAGTCGTTGCCGCCATAGAGGAACACGCACACCAGCGCCTTGTAGTCCGAGGCGGTCGCCGCCGCCGCCTCGCCGATCGCGGCCAGGCTGGAGACGAAGGGGGTGGCGGTCCCGGCGAGGCCGAGCAGGGCGCTGCGCTTGAGGAAGGCGCGCCGTGATTGATCATGGAGGGACTGGTCGTGCATCATGCTCATCACCGCAGGGTCAGATAGTCGGGGGAGGCCATGGTCAGCAGGATCGCGATGCCGACCCGGTTGATCGGGCCGTTGGTCGCGCTGGCCGACACGCTGTCGACCGCGGACCGGATGGTGGCCTGGGTCGCGGCGGACAATTGCCCGGCGGCGAGGATCAGATTGACCTCGTCGACCAGCGCGGCGCTGTCGGCCGCCTTGGTCAGGATCGCGGTGTAATCGGCCTTCACATCGCCGATGCCGTTGGCGATCAGCCCGTACATGAAGTTCACATAGCCGACGACGCTCTGTTCGCTGGTGATCTGGAGCTCGGGCGCGACCAGGCCGCTGCTCGCCATGCCGGTGCCCGGCGGGGCATAGCCGGGGCGATAGAAGTTGAAGACCGACGGGCTGTGCCCCTTGGCCTGGCCCAACCGGTTCGACGGGTTGGAGGTGTCGCCGATCGCCCAGCCATTGGAGGGCGAATTGACGCCGAAGGCGCGCGCCCAGCCGGTCAGCCGCAGGACCGGCTCGCGCAGCTTGCCCGCCGTGGTGGCGGTGGACAGGGTGCGCGCCTCGCTGTCGAGGAGGATGGCGCGGATCACCGCCTTCATGTCCCCGCGCACGCCCTGGCCATTGTCGACGAACTTGGTCGCGACCCGGGTGACATAGGCGGGCGACGGGTTGCTGGTGACCAGCCGCTGGATCAACTGTTTCGAGATGAAGGGCGGCACGTTGGGATGCGCGAAGATCGCATCCAGCGCCGCGCCGATCCCCGCCATGCCGCCACCGCTGACCGTGGTGCCCAGAAAGCTCGACGCGCCGGTTTCGTTGAGGGTGGCGTTCATCACCAGCGGCTGGCGCAGCCGGGTCGGCGTGTTGCTGTCGGTGCTGGTCGGGACCAGTCCGGTGAACACGCGCGCCAGCCCGGACACATCGGCCTGGCCATAGGTGTCGATCGGCTGTCCGCCGTTCAGCTTGGGGGTGCCGTCCATGTTCAGCTGGCTGAGTCCCAGCGTGAACAACTGCATCAGCTCGCGCGCGTAATTCTCGTCCGGCTGGGTGCCGGTGGTCGGGTTGGCCTTGCGATTATATTGATAGGTCAGGAACTGGCCCATCGCGAAATTGGTCGTCACCGCGCCCAGCAGGTCGCGATAATTGCCGAAGGCGTTGTCCAGCAGGATGTCGACATAGGCGGCCATGGCGAAGGCGCGCCAGGTGCTGCTCGCCTGGTCGATGCCGACCACCAGAATGTCGAGCAGCGCCATGCCCACGCGCTGGCGAAGCTGGTCGGGCTCGACGATCATCTGGCGCCACATGGACGGGTCGAAGCCGCTGATCGCGTTCGCCTTGGCGGTGTCATAGCCATTGGCGATCAGCCAGTCCCAATGGCTGGTCGCGCGCGGCAGGGCGAACTGGTCGCTCAGCCAGCCGTCATAGCCGCGCGAGACGACCGTATCGATGCTGGCGCGGGTCGCGCCCATCGTGGCCTGCGCCAGGAAGCGGCTGGCCTCGACGGCGGTCGGTGCGGCGTTGACCACGACGATGGGGGTCGTGGTGGCGGGAGTGGATGCCGTGCCCTCGGCGCTGCCCGTGGCGGTGGCCGTGCTCCCGCCCCCTCCGCCGCCGCCACAGGCGGCCAGCGCCAGCAGCGGCAGCGCCGCCGCGCCGGCCCTGCCCGCCGCATGGCCAGACGGCCGTTCGACGATGGGCAGTTCCGTGCCGTCCTCGACGGTCGCCGCCATCGGCTCCGCCACAAAGTCCCGCCCCGTCATCACATCCATGTCCGATAGCGTCGCCGGGTTGGCGACCGAGGGACAGGATGAGCCTATCTGGTTAATGGAAGGTGCAGGGGTCCTCGATTCGTCGCATCATGGAAACGATTTGGCCGAGACGGACCTATCGTGACGATGGCGTAATGAAAAAGGCCCCCGGACAATGGGTCCGGGGGCCTTGATCGAGGAGGAGGAAACGCCGGTCAGTCGATGCGCGGCAGCGTCTCGAACTGGTGATAGGGCGGCGGGCTGGACAGCGTCCATTCCAGCGTCGTCGCCCCCTCGCCCCAGGGATTGTCCCCGGCTGGCTTTCCGGCGACCAGCGACCAGACCAGGTTGATGAAGAAGATGCCCATGCCCGCCGCCATGATCTCATAACCATGGGTCGCGACCGCGTTCCACGTCGCATAGGCATCCGGGTAATCGGGATAGCGGCGCGGCATGCCCTGCAACCCCAGGAAGTGCATCGGGAAGAACAACAGGTTCACGCCGATGAAGAACACCCAGAAATGCAACTGGCCGAGCAACTCGCTATAC
This sequence comes from Sphingomonas sp. SORGH_AS_0879, assembly GCF_030819175.1. Taxonomy (NCBI): domain Bacteria; kingdom Pseudomonadati; phylum Pseudomonadota; class Alphaproteobacteria; order Sphingomonadales; family Sphingomonadaceae; genus Sphingomonas; species Sphingomonas sp. SORGH_AS_0879. Next base: position 53,993 of record NZ_JAUTBJ010000002.1, on the reverse strand, counting down.
ATCTTCCCCGACATTTTGGGGAACCAGTAATAAAAGCCCGCGAACAGCGCGAACACCGCGCCCAGTGACAGGACGTAATGGAAGTGCGCGACGACATAATAGGTGTCGTGCATGTAATCGTCGATGCCGCCGTTCGCCAGCACCACGCCGGTCACGCCGCCGACGGTGAACATGAAGATGAAGCCGATCGCCCAGACCATCGGCGTCTTGAAGCTGAGCGAGCCGCCCCACATGGTCGCGATCCACGAGAAGATCTTGATGCCGGTGGGCACCGCGATGATCATCGTCGCGGCGGTGAAATACATCTTGGTGTTCACGGACAGGCCGGTGGCGAACATATGGTGCGCCCACACGACGAAGCCGACCACGCCGATCGCGACCATGGCATAGGCCATGCCGAGATAGCCGAAGACGGGCTTGCGGCTGAACGTCGCGATGATCTGGCTGACGATGCCGAAGCCGGGCAGGATCATGATGTACACTTCGGGGTGGCCGAAGAACCAGAAGAGATGCTGGTACAGGATCGGGTCGCCGCCCCCGGCGGGATCGAAGAAGGTCGTGCCGAAATTACGGTCGGTCAGCAACATGGTGATCGCGGCGGCCAGCACCGGCAGCGAGAGCAGCAGCAGGAAGGCCGTCACCAGCACCGACCAGACGAACAGCGGCATCTTGTGCAGCGTCATGCCCGGCGCGCGCATGTTGAAGATGGTGGTGATGAAGTTGATCGCCCCCAGGATCGACGACGCGCCCGCCAGATGAAGCGCCAGGATCGCCATGTCCACCGATGGCCCCGGCTCGCCGAAGGTCGATAGCGGGGCGTAAGCCGTCCAGCCGACACCCGCCCCCGAACCGAAGAAGGGCGAGGCGAGCAGCAGCGTGAAGGCCGGGATCAGCAGCCAGAAGGACACGTTGTTCATGCGCGGGAAGGCCATGTCGGGCGCGCCGATCATGATCGGCACGAACCAGTTGCCGAACCCGCCGATCATCGCGGGCATGACCATGAAGAACACCATGATCAGGCCGTGCGCGGTGATCAGCACGTTCCACAGATGCAGCGACTGGTCGAGGCTCTGCGCCCCGCCGTGCAGCAACCCCGCCCAGATACCCAGATACTGGATGCCGGGCTCCTTCAACTCGGCGCGCATTAGGCCGGAGATCGCGCCGCCGATGATCCCCGCGACGATCGCGAAGATCAGGTAGAGGGTGCCAATATCCTTGTGATTGGTCGACAGGAACCAGCGCGCGAAGAAGCCGGGCTTGTGATCGGCGTCATGATGCGCGTGGTGATGGTCCTCATGACCGACGAAAGCCGATCCGGGGTGAAGTGCGGTGTCGGTCATGGCTTATTGTCCAGCGTTGCCGGGGCCCGCCGGATTGCCGGTGGCGCCCTGCGCGGAAGTGGGGGACTGGGCGGGCGTCGAGGCGTTGTCGGCGGGGCCGGTCACCGCCTCGGAGGCATTGGCCTGCGCCGCCTCGGAGGCCGAGCCCTCGGCACCCGGCTGCGGAATGACCGAGGAGGAGGGGGCCTTGGAACCCGGCATCTGGCCGCCCTTGGCCGCGACCCAGGCCGCGAATTGCGCCGGGGGCACCGCCTGCACCGCGATCGGCATGAAGGCGTGGCGCGCGCCGCACAATTCGGAGCATTGGCCGAAATACAGGCCCGGCTTCTCGATGGTGAAGCTGGTCTCGTTCAACCGACCGGGCACCGCGTCCAGCTTCATCCAGAAGGCGGGGATCGCCCAGCTATGGATGACGTCGTTGGAGGTGGTGATCAGGCGGATCGGCACGCCGACGGGCAGGACGATGCGATTGTCCACCGCCAGCAGGCGCGGACCGTCGGCATCGGTGCGCGCGCGCTCACCCGGCGCCACCTGATCCTTTTCCTTCAGCATGTTGGCGGTGATCTCGATCCCGCCATGATCGGGGTATTGATAGGTCCAATACCATTGGTTGCCGATCGCCTTCAGCGTGACGGCCCCGGCGGGCGCGGGCTTGAACTGCGCCTGGAGCAGGCCGATCGAGGGGATGGCGATCAGGACCAGGACCACCACCGGCCCCAGCGTCCACAACACCTCGACCAGCGTGTTGTGGCTGGTCTTGGACGCGACCGGATTGGCGGCGCGGCGATAGCGGAACACGACCCAGGCGAGCAGCAGCAGCACGAGGATGCAGATGATCGTGATGACCGGCATCAGCACGCCATTGTGCATCCAGTGCGCGAACTCGCCGTTCTTCGTCACCTGAGGCTGAAGGCCGATGCGCCCGTCGATCGGCAGGCCGACATTGGGATCGATGGTCGTCGCGGGCGCGCCGTCCTGCGCAAGCAGCGGGCTGGTCGGCGCGGCGGTGGCGGGCGCGGCGGCGCTGGTCGGCGCGGTGTTGGAGACGCCCTGTCCCTCGGCGGCGGCCTGTGGTGCAGCCTTGGGCGGCGCGGCCGGAGTCGCGATGGCCGCACTCGACAACAGGCCCAGCCCGGCGGCGATCGCCAGCGCCTTCATCCGTTTCGGCATCCTCATCCTCCGGGGTCCGGACATGCGCTTGACCTCGCTCATCCCGCTTTCGTCTCCCATCCTCCCTCGCCTGTCCGTCGGTGGTTCGACGGGCTGAGACGGGGCGTCCTGTCATTTTTGTTGAGGCGACTATAGCACGGGACCGCGCCCCCTCAACCCTTGAGCGTCGCATGGCCGATTGCATGGGGGCGGGGGCGATCCTATGAGGCCGGGTCATCTGACCGATGCCGGAGTTGCCCCATGACCGATGAAGACGTCCTAGCCGAGTTCCGCGCCGCAGAGGCGCTGCTCGAAGGGCATTTCATCCTCTCCTCCGGCTTGCGCAGCCCGCGCTATCTGCAATGCGCGCGCGTGCTGATGGACCCGGCCCGCGCCGCCCGGCTGTGCGAGGCGGTCGCCGCGAAAATTCCGGCGGAGATCCGGGAGCAGATCAGCGCGGTCGTCGCCCCCGCCATGGGCGGCGTGATCGTCGGCCACGAGATGGCGCGCGCGCTGGGCGTGCCGGGCATGTTCCTGGAGCGGCCCGAGGGAGTTTTCCACCTGCGTCGCGGCTTCCGGCTGGATGCGGGGCAGAAGGTGCTGATGATGGAAGACGTGGTCACCACCGGCCTGTCCAGCCGCGAGGCGATCGCCGCCATCGCGCGCGAAGGGGGAGAGACGATCGCGGCGGCTTCGCTGGTCGATCGCTCGAACGGCAAGGCCGATCTGGGTGTGCCGTTCTTCCCGCTGATCCGACTCGACGTGCCCAGCTACAGCCCGGACGATCTGCCCCCCGAACTGGCGGCTACGCCTGCGATCAAGCCGGGGAGCCGCGCGGCGGCATGACCGAGCATCTGCGCCTGGGCGTCAATATCGACCATGTCGCGACCGTGCGGAACGCGCGCGGGGCGGGCTATCCCGATCCGGTCAAGGCGGCGCTGATCGCGGCCGAGGCCGGGGCGGACGGGATCACTGCGCATCTGCGCGAGGACCGGCGGCACATCACCGATGACGATATCGCGCGGCTGTCGGCGGAACTGACCGTGCCGCTCAACCTGGAAATGGCGGCGACGGAGGAGATGCTCGTCATCGCGCTGAAGCACGGCCCCCACGCCGCCTGCATCGTTCCCGAAAAGCGCGAGGAGCGGACGACCGAGGGCGGACTCGACGCCGCCGGGCAGCGCGAATGGCTGGCTCCCATGGTGGCGAAGCTGGGCGAGGCGGGCATCCGCGTCTCGCTGTTCATCGAACCCGATCCGCGCCAGATCGAGGCGGCGTTGAACCTGCGCGTGCCGGTCGTCGAACTGCACACCGGTCGCTATGCCGAACGGGATGGCGAGGCGCGCACCGAGGAACTGCGCCGCTTGTCGGACGCGGCGGCGCTGGCGGCGAAGAACGGGATCGAGGTTCATGCGGGCCACGGCCTGACCTATGACAATGTCGCCCCCATCGCGGCGATCCCGCAGGTGCGTGAACTGAACATCGGCCATTTCCTGATCGCCGATGCGGTGTTCGTCGGTTTGCCGGAAGTCGTGCGCAAGATGCGCGCCGCGATGGACCTGGCGCGGTGAATCCTCCCCGGCACGGGGAGGGGGACCGCCGCGAAGCGGGGGTGGAGGGGGATCGCCCCAAGGGATTCGCGCGGTGGAGCCCCCCCTCCACCAGCCTGCGGCTGGTCCCCCTCCCCGTACCGGGGAGGATAGCATGATCATCGGTCTCGGCTCGGACCTCTGCAATATCGAGCGGATCCAGGCCGCGCTCGACCGGCATGGCGGCCGGTTCGAGGCGCGTTGCTTCACCGAGGTGGAACAGGCCAAGGCCGCCAGACGCCCCTTCACCCGCGCGGGCACCTATGCCAAGCGCTTCGCCGCCAAGGAGGCCTTTTCGAAGGCGGTCGGCACCGGCTTCGCCCACGGCGTCTTCATGCGCGATATCGGGGTGATCAACCTGCCCGGCGGCGCGCCGACCTTGTCTTTGACGGGCGGCGCGCGGGAACGGCTTGACGCGATGACCCCGGCGGGCCACGTCGCCTATATTCACTTGACCATGACCGACGATCACCCCTGGGCCCAGGCCTTTGTCGTGATCGAGGCGAGACCGGAAGTTTCCGCATGAAGGACGCGGTGTTGGACACGAACCAGGGCACGCCCGCGGATCAACCGGCGGTCAAGCCGTCGGATGCCACGCCGCCCGCCAGGAAAAAGGGCACCGACTGGTGGGCCGAGGTCAAGGGGCTGTTCTGGCTGCTCCTGATCGTACTCGGCTTTCACAGCTTCCTCGCCAAGCCCTTCTACATCCCGTCCGAATCGATGCTGCCGGGGTTGCAGGTCGGGGACCGGCTGGTCGTCAGCAAGTTCGCTTATGGCTGGTCCTATGTCTCGCCGACCATTCCGAACCCGATCGCGATCTTCAAGTCGCTGGTCCTTCGCCAGCCGACCGATAGCTGGAGCGCGCAGCTACCCTTCATCCATGGCCGCCTGTTCGGCTCGCTGCCGACGCGCGGCGATGTGGTGATCGTGACGCCGCCGGGCACGCATAACGACTATATCAAGCGGGTGATCGGCCTGCCCGGCGACCGGCTGGAGGTGCGCGACGGCACCGTCATCCTGAACGGCAAGCCGGTCGAGCGCGGGCCGCTCCATTATGTCGACATTCCGGTCGACACCAACAGCCCCTGCAAGGCCTCCGACTATGGCGAGGAAGCCAAGGTGCGGTTGCCGAGCGGCCAGTGGGTCTGCCACCTGCCGATCGTGACCGAGACGCTGCCCAACAACCGCCGTTACGACACGGTCGAACTGGGATGGAGTCCCGGTGATAATTACGGGCCGATCACCATCCCCGCCGACCATGTCTTCCTGATGGGCGACAATCGCGACCGTTCGGCCGACAGCCGCTTCTCGCTGGCCGAATTGGGGCTGGGCGGGCCGGTGCCCTATGAGAATATCGGCGGGCGGGCCGAGTTCGTGACCTTCAGCCTGGACGGCGACGCGACGCTCAATCCGTTGACCTGGTGGGGTTCGCTCCGCTCGGGCCGGGCGGGCAGCTCGCTCCATCCGACCACGGTGAATCCCGGATCATGAGCGATCCCGTCCCGCTGACGAAAGACCCCGCGCCGATCGAGTTTCGCGAGGGCTTCGTCCGGCGGGAACTGATGCGCGCGGCGATCTGGCTGGGCCTGATCGCGGCGATGGCGGTGACGGTGCTGCTGGTCCAGCCGCTGCTGGTGATCTTCGCCGGGCTGGTCTTCGCGACGCTGCTCGACGGTGGTGTCCGGCTGCTCGGCCGGGTGCTGCCGATCGGGCGCGGCTGGCGGCTGTCGATCGTCGTGCTGGCGGTGACGGCGTTCCTGCTCGGCACCTTCTACCTCACCGGGGTCGAGGTCGTGCAGCAGGTGACCCAGCTTCGCTCCACGCTGGAGACGCAGGCGGGGCGCGTGGCCGGCTGGCTGGCGTCGCAGGGGTTGATGCCCGGCACCTCGGACATCAACGGCCTGCTCAAACAGTCGCTGGGATCGATCGGGCGGCTCACCTCCTGGGTCGGCACGGCAGTCGGCGCGGTGACGAGCATGTTCATGATGCTGATCATCGGCCTGTTCCTGGCGATGGACCCGGATGGCTATGCGCGCGGGTTGCAATGGGTGGTGCCGCGCGCCGCGCGCGCCGAATTCGCGATCACCCAGGCACGGGTAATGGGCACGCTTCGCAAGCTGCTCGCCGGACGGCTGCTCGGCATGGCGTTCGAGGGGGTGCTGACCGGCATCGCGCTGATGATCGGGGGCGTGCCGATGGCGCTGCTGCTCGGCATCATCGCGGGGATATTGGCGTTCATCCCCAATATCGGGGCGATCATCACCGGCGCGCTGATGGTCGCGGTCGGCTTTTCGGCGGGCACCGATGCGGGCTTCTGGGCGATCGGCACCTATCTGGTCGTGCAGACCTTCGACGGCTATGTCGTGGTGCCGATGGTCGCCAAGCGCACCGTCGACCTGCCCCCGGCGCTGACCCTGTCGACCCAGATCATGGCGAGCGCGCTGTTCGGCATTCTCGGGCTGGCGCTGGCCGACCCGATGACCGCGATGATCAAGTCCGCGCTACAGCGCCGGTCGGAGCGCGAGGCGGCGCGCGACGGCGACAGCGCGCGCGCCGAATCCGACATCGCCTGACGCCAGCGCGTCGCGTCGCTGCCGGGCGGTGACGATCGAGTCGAACAGCGCCAGATAGCGCTCCGCCGAGTCCTGCCCCGGTTCCGGCACCGGATCGGGGCGGGGCGCGACCGGGTTCAGCCAGTGCCGCAACCCCGCGACCAGCGCACCCAGATCCTCACGCGGGACGATGGTGCCCAGCGAGGGATCGGTGACGATCTCGTGCACCGCGGGACTCGAATCGGTGGTGACGACCGGCGTGCCCACCGCCAGCGCCTCGCGCAGCACGCCCGGCACGCCTTCATAATCGGACGGCAGCGCCAGTACCGGCGCGGCGGCCATGGCGGCGCTCGGATTGGCGACATGGCCGGGCAGCGAGACGCGATGTTCCAGCCCCAGCACCGCGATCTGCGCGGTCAGCGCGGGCCGCAGGCTGCCCTCGCCCAATATGGTCAGCCCGACATCCTCGGGCAGATGGGTCAGCGCGGTGATCAGCCGGTCCCAGCGCTTCTGCGGCTCCAGCCGTCCGACCCCCAAGATCCGCCGACCGGGCGGCAGGATCGTGTCGGGGCCGCTGGCGGGAAGGGCGGAGGGTGGGTTCGGGATAACCGCGACCGACAGCCCGGTCGCCTCTCGCGCCGCCCGCGCGGTGGCGGGGGTCATCGCCACCAGCGAGTCCAGGAACAGCCGGTGCCGGGCCAGCCATTGCCGCTGGCCCCAGGCGACGATCGGATGATGATCGCCCCGGTCGACCGCGTTGGACATCTTGCCGACGATCGGCGGGCACGCCCCCGCCAGCCGCAGCCGCGCCCAGGCCGCCATGCTGGTATAATGATTGCCGGGACAGAAGATGATGTCGGGCCGCATCCGGTCGATCATCGCGGGCAGGGTGGTGCACAGCCCGGTATAGCGCTGGTGCCCCAGCGTCACTATCTCCACCCCCGACGGCACGCCGTGCTGGAACCGGCCGCTTTCCTCGCCCAGCACCAGGGTCACCCGCCGACCCTGCCGGGTCCAGCCCTGGAGCATGCGCGCCAGTGCGGCTTCCACGCCGCCACGCATCGCCAGCGCATAGGTCAGGATGTGATCGGCTGGCATGGGCTCCGGTAACGGATGAGGAGGGGATCGGGTGCCGGAGGTACGCGCAGCTTGTCGCGTAAATATGTCAATTCCAGCCCTAAGGTGGACACAATCGCCCCCCAAAGGTGAATTCTTATTCAGGTGCGAGAAAGCAGTGTTGAGGTTAGCGGGCGCCACCGGCGAACGCCGCCGAGGAATCTCCCTAACGTGCAGAATGAACGAGATGATCCCATGACCCCGCAACAGGCCGTGCCTGTCGGACCCCCGGCCGCAACCGGTGCCCCGGTGGCGCGCGACATCGCCGCGCTGGAGCCGTTGAAGACCGTGAAGCGGCGCTGGCCCGCCATCATCGGCGCGGTCCTGACCATCGCGATGGTGGTCGGGTTGGGGCAGGAACTGCTCGGGCGCGGGCTGGTGGGGCTCAGCCATTCGGTGCCGACCAACCCGCTCTTCTATGTCGTGTTCGTCGGGCTCTACATGGCGTTGCCGATCGGCGACTATATCATCTTCCGCCGTCTCTGGGGTATTCCGATCAGCGGCCTGGCCGCGCTGATCCGCAAGCGGATCGCCAACGAGGTCGCCTTCAGCTATTCGGGCGAGGCCTATTTCTACGCCTGGGCGCGGGCCCATGCGAAGATGGTCGCGGCGCCGTTCGGCGCGGTCAAGGATGTCGGCATCCTGTCGGCGATCGCGGGCAATGCGATCACCCTGTTGATGATCGGCCTGGCCCTGCCGGTCGGTCGCGAACTGCTGACGCCCGAGCAGTTGCGGCTGGTCTGGGGATCGATCGCGATCGTCATGGCGACCTCGCTGCCCTTCCTGATCTTCTCGCGGCGGGTCTTCTCGCTCGACCGCAAGACGCTGTGGTGGATCTTCACGGTTCACTGCGTGCGGCTGATCGCCAATTCGCTGCTGGTCGCGCTGGCCTGGCATTACGGGATGCCGAGCGTGTCGCTGGGCATGTGGCTGTTCCTGTCGGCGGCGCGGCTGCTCGTGTCGCGCCTGCCGCTCGTGCCCAACAAGGACCTTCTTTTCGCCAATTTCGCGATCCTGTTGATCGGGCAGGATCAGGAATTGAGCGAGCTGATCGCGTTCACCGCGGCACTGACCCTGTTGGTCCATGTCGTGCTGATCGCGGGCTTTGGTCTGACGGCATTGGTTCGGAAGGTACGCGCATGATTCGCGTGATGAAGATGGTGGCGGTGGCGGCGATCGGGCTGGCGGCGATGCCGCAGGTGGCGAGCGCGCAGATCCTGGGCAGCGATGCGGCGGCCTGCACCAATGGCGGCCCCGCCATCCTGGCGCGGATCGAGGGGCTGAAGGATCGCAAGGGCAATCTGAAGCTCGAACTCTATCCCGCGAACGATGAGGATTTCCTGGCCGATGACAGCGTGCTGGAGCGGGCGGGCAAGACCTTTCGCCGGGTGTCGGTGCCCACCCCGGCCGGGGGTGGCGCGATCGCCCTGTGCATCCGCGTGCCGCGCCCCGGCCGCTATGCACTGCTCTTCACCCATGACCGCGACGGCAAGAACAAGTTCAACTTCTGGAGCGACGGGGCGGGCTTTCCCGCCAATACCAAGCTGGGCCGCCGCAAGCCGCCGCTCGCCTCCGCGCTGATCGACGTGCCCAACGGTGTGGCGACGACCACCATTCGCGCGCAATATCTGCGCGGGCTGGGTGGTTTCGGCCCGGTAGAGTAAGGGGACGACGATGCGTATCGTCGACGTCAACGAATTCTACTCGCCCACCGGCGGAGGCGTGCGGACCTATATCGACCGCAAGATGGCGATCCTGGCCGAGATGGGCCATGAACTGATCGTCCTGGCCCCCGGCACCGAGGATGTGGTCGAGGAGCGTCCGGGCGGCGGCAAGATCATCTATATCAAGGCGCCGCGCCTGATCCTGGACACCAATTACGGGATGTTCTGGGACGGCGCGCCCGTCTGCCGCCTGCTCGACGAACTGGACCCCGATATCGTCGAGGTGTCTTCGCCTGCCAAGCCCGCCTGGTTCGTCGCCAGTTGGCAGGGGCGCGCGAAGAAGGTCTTCTTCATGCACAACGACAATGTCGGCACCTATCCGGTTCGCTGGCTGGACGGCATCGTCGCGCAGGAGCGGGTGGAGGACTGGTTTAGCTGGTACAGCCGCTACATGAACCGCTTCCTCGACCATTATGACCTGGTGCTGTCCAACGGACCGGCGCTGGTCAAGCGGCTGGGCAAGCGCGGCGTGCGGGTGGATGAGGGCATTCCGCTGGGCATCGAACGGCATTTCTTCTCGCCCGACCACCGCGACGACCGTTTGCGTGCGGCGTTGCTGGCCCAGTGTGCGCTGCCCGAAGACGCCCATCTGCTGCTCGGCCTGGGGCGGCATCACCCCGAAAAGCGCTGGCCGATGGTCATCGATGCGGTCGAGCGCGTGGCCTCGACCCGGCCGATCGGGCTGATCCTGATCGGCGGCGGCGTCGCCAGCCGGACGCTGGAAAAGCGGATCGCGGGCAGCCCGCATATCCGCCTGTTCCGCCCGGTCTATGACCGCCCGCGCCTCGCCCGGATCATGGCGAGCTGCGACGCGCTGGTGCATGGCTGCGAGACCGAGACGTTCGGACTGGTCGCGTCGGAGGCGTTGGCCTCGGGCCTGCCGCTGGTGGTGCCCGATTATGGCGGATGCGCCGAGGTGGCCAATCCGCTGTTCGCCGAGACCTTCCGCGCGCGCGACGGCGCAGCCTGTGCCGAGGCGATCGAGCGGCTGCTGTCACGTGATCCGCGTGTCCTGCGCAACGCGGCGCGAGTCGCGGCGGGCAAGGTGTTCAGCGACCGCGACCATGCCGAGGCGCTGATCGCGCGCTATCAGCGGCTGCTCGATGGGGAAGCGGGCGAGCGGGTGGCCGCCTGAGTCCCCACCTTCGTTTAGCCTGAGCGACGTCGAAGGCCACGGGATTCCCTATCGGCCAGCGCATGGCGTGCGCTTCGACTTCGCTCAGCGCAAACGGATGTGGGGGTCAGGCGGCCAGCAAATCCGCATAGCGAGACGGTGTGTGCGTCCGCGCCAGCCGCGAATAGGTCTTGTCGATGCTGTCGAGCAGCGCGGGCACGCCATTGTCGCCCGGATGCACCGCGACCCGCGCCACAGAGGTCGGGCGCAGGCCATGGCGCAGGACGGCGGCGGCGGCGAGCGAGCTCAACTGCCGCCCGCGCGACCGACTCGCCCAGGTGACGACCGGCCCCCGCGCGACGACCTTGCCGTCGGTCGGTGTCCAGACGCGGAAATGATCCTCCGCGCAGCGCGAATCCGGCATCGCCCAGCGCCAGGCGCGCCTCGTCCGAATAGAGCCAGGCCGGCGCGATGAAGCCGGTCGCGCGGCGGCCGATGATATCCTCGATCAGCGCGGTGCCGCGTTGCATCCGGCGCAGCGCTTCGGCGCGGTCCAGTCCGACGAACTCGCCTTCGCCCGCCGTCATGTGCCTGGCCTTCAATGCGGTCTTCGAGTCGGTGTGGACCATGTCGTCCTTGTGCGACCAGCCATGGACGAACATCTCGATTCCCATGTCCGCCCAGCCGCGCAACCGCGTGGCGAAGGGCGTGCCCGGCGCGATCGGCGCGCTGTTCCAATGGTCGGGGATGACCAGCATGGCGAGGCGCGGGCCCCCCAAATGCCCCGACAGCCGGTCGAACAGCGCATCGACCGCTCCCTCGAACCGGGGGGACACGTCATGGATCGAGGCGAGAAGGCGTTTCATCGTGTGGATTTATAGACGCGGATCATCTCATTGCCCATCGGCAGTTTCGCGGTCAGCCGGTATCCATCCTCCATCGCCGTCAGCACGCGGGCATGGGCGGCGGACCGCTCGCCATTATAGGTTGGGCGCATCACGACCACGCCGGGCCGCTGGGCGAGAATGCGGGCGATCTCGGCATCCTGGTCGACGCCGGTGGCCCCGGCTTCGCGCGCCCGGCTGAGATGCGCGGGCACGATGTAGCGCGACAGGGTGCAACGCCGTGTCGCGACATAGAGCATGGTGGTGCCAGAATAGACGTACAGGCAGCCCGGCCCCTTGCCGACCGCGTCGGACAGAGCGGCGAACTCCGCGCCGTCACCGCGCTCGTGACGCAGCGATAGCAGCACGATCTGCCCCGCCAGCGCCACGGTCAGCAGCAGGGCAGGGGTGTCGCGTCGCCGCCAGTCTTCACGACCCAGCATCGCGGCGGCGGCGGTACAGGCGGGAAGCAGGATCGGCAGGCCATAATGGTCGAACCAGGGTCGGAACAGCAGCACGCCGATGATCGCCGCGCCCAGCCAGACGGCCAGCAAGGTCTTTCCGCTGTCCTCCCGCCACGTCCGCTTCAACCCCAGCACCGCCAGCGTGACGATGGGCGAGAGGATCAGCACCATCTGCCCCAGATTGCCCGCCAGTTCGGGCAAAGGATCGGGGTTGCGATGGAAGATCGACAGGAAATTGGCGTAGAGAAACGCATCCCACTGCCCGATGGCGGCATAGACTCCCGCCGCCGCCAGGGTCGGGGTCAGCGCGATGACGATAAGCGCTATGCCATAGGGAATCAGGGCCAGCGGCGATCGGCTCCGCCGCCACTCGGCACCGAGCAGCCAGAGGCCGAACACCATCCCCTCGAACACCGCCGAATATTTGATCTGGAGGACGACACCGACCAGCGCCATCGCACCAAGCCCGGGCATCCGCGAACCCCGTGCGTCCGATTCGAGGATCAGCCACGCCGCCCCGATCATCAGCAGATTGTAGAAGACCGGCGCTTGGCCCCCCTGTCCGCCAAGGACGTCGAGCCACAGGATATAGGCGATCCCCGCCGCCGTCGCGCCCGCGCCCCCGCCCAGCCGCTCGGCCATTCGGGCGATCAGCCAGCCGGTCGCGACCACGCTCGCCAGCGCCATCGCCTGATAGGCCCAGATCCCCGCCGGAAAGCCGAACGCGGCGGGCAGGGCGTAGAGCAGGAACAGCCCGATCGGCTTGCGGTCCCACACATCGACGAACGGCCAAGCCCCCTGCCACATCGCATGGCCGGTGAAGAAATAGAATTCCTCATCCACATGCACCACCGGATTGCTGAAGGTTGCCACGCGGGCGGCCAGTGCGACGGCGAAAAGGATCAGCAGGCGGTGGGCGGCAGAGCCGGTGGGGCGTATCGCCGATGGTTTTAAATGTGAGGACATAAGGGTGATCCGAACAAGCCCCTCCCCTTCAGGGGAGGGGTTGGGGTGGGGCCTTTCCACGGGCGCCGGGTTTGCGGCAGCACCCCACCCCCGGCCCCTCCCCCGAAGGGGAGGGGAGAATGAGGGACGTCAGCGAGTCGCCGTCACGAAATAATCTAGCGCGGTCGAGTCGCTGACCGTGAACCCCCTGGTCGGGGAGAAGCTGAGCCCCCGCACGTCGCGCACCGTCAGCCCCGCGTCGGTCAGCAGCGCGGTCAGTTCCTCGGGCGTCAGGAATTTCGACCAGTCATGCGTGCCCTTGGGGATCGTGCCCGTCCCCTCCGCCAGCGTAATCAGCGCCAGCTTCGACAACGGCGTCCGGTTGGGCGTCGACAGGATCATCAGCCCGCCCGGCGCCAGCGCATCGGCCAGACCGCGCACGAATCGCGCCGGATCCGCGACATGCTCGATCACCTCCAGCGAGGTGACGAGGTCGAACGTCTCGCCCGCCAGCCCATCGACGCTGCCCGCGCGGTAATGAATTTCCAGCCCCGATTGCGCGGCATGGGCGGCGGCGACCGCGACATTCTCCGGCGCGGCGTCGAGCCCCGTCACCTCCGCCCCCAGCCGGGCGAGCGGCTCGCACAACAGCCCCGCGCCGCAACCCACATCGAGCGCGCGCTTGCCCGCCAGCGGCGTGAATCCCTGTCCATCGGCATCCCAATGCAGGTCGATCTGCTCGCGAATATAGCGCAGCCGGGGCGGGTTGAGCCGATGGAGCATCGCGCTCGATCCCTTGGGGTCCCACCATTGGGCGGCCATCTTTCCGAAATGTGCGGCTTCGGCCCCGATAATGGTAGAATCGTTCAAATGGCTTGCGTTCGTCATGGGGGCTACCTATCAGGACCGCCGTTTTACCCCAAGGAGATTGGCAAAAACCGCATGGCCCGTATCGTGATGAAGTTCGGCGGCACCTCGATGGCCGGAATCGAGCGCATCCGCAACGTGGCGGCGCGGGTCAAACGCGAGGTGGAGGCGGGCCATGAGGTCGCGGTCGTCGTCTCCGCGATGGCGGGCGAGACCGACCGGCTGGTCGGTTTCTGCCGCGAGGCCTCGTCGCTTTACGATCCCCAGGAATATGACGTCGTCGTCTCGGCGGGCGAACAGATCACCAGCGGGCTGCTGGCGATCACGCTCCAGGCGATGGGCGTACCCGCGCGGTCCTGGCTGGGCTGGCAATTGCCGATCCACACCGACACCGCCTTTGCGAAGGCACGGATCGGCGAGATCGACACGACCGCGCTCGACCAGAGCCTGGCCAGCGGCGTGGTCGCGGTGATCCCGGGCTTCCAGGGCGTGGCTGAGGGCAACCGGGTCACGACGCTGGGGCGCGGCGGATCGGACACCAGCGCGGTCGCGGTCGCGGCGGCGATGAAGGCGGAGCGGTGCGACATCTATACCGATGTCGACGGCGTCTATACGACCGACCCGCGCATCGTGCCCCGCGCGCGCAAGCTGTCGAAGGTCACCTATGAAGAGATGCTGGAACTCGCCAGCGTCGGCGCCAAGGTGCTCCAGACCCGCTCGGTGGGTCTGGCGATGAAGGAACAGGTGCGGGTGCGAGTGCTCAGCTCGTTCGACGACGCACGGGACGAAGACGGACATCGCGGCACGTTGATCGTGGGCGAAGAGGAAATCGACGATATGGAACGCCAGCTCATCACCGGCATCGCGCATGACAAGAACGAAGCCAAGATCACCCTGACCGCCGTGCCGGACCGCCCCGGCGCGGTCGGATCGATCTTCGCGCCGCTGGCCGATGCGGGGATCAATGTGGACATGATCGTCCAGAATATCGCGCATTCGACCGGCTCGACCGACGTGACCTTCACCGTGCCGTCCGCCGACCTGGCGCGGAGTCTGGACGTGCTGGAAAAGGCGAGCGGCGAAATCGGCTATGCCACGTTGGTCCATGACACGCGGGTCGCCAAGATTTCGGTCGTCGGCGTGGGCATGCGCAGCCATGCGGGCGTGGCGTCGACCATGTTCCAGACGCTGGGCGCGCGCGGGATCAACATCCTTGCGATCACCACCTCGGAGATCAAGGTCAGCGTGCTGATCGAAGAGGATTATACCGAGCTGGCGGTGCGGGTCCTGCACACAGCATACGGCCTAGACGCCGAGGTGGCGTAATCTGGTTGCTCCTCTCCGGCATCGGTTCGGGGAGGGGTTTGTTTTGTTCGCGCGAAGCCGCGAAGACGCGAAGCGTATTCAAAAGATTGGTTCGCGCAGAGGCGCAGAGAGCGCAGAGGTGGCGTGTCCGGCCACACGCTCTGCTCTTCTCGACGCCCGTTAAGAAAGTTATTGCGCTGCCGCGTGCGAAACCCCTCTGCGTCCTCTGCGCCTCTGCGCGAACCCCTTCTTCTTCGCGCCATCGCGGCTTCGCGTGAACCAAATCTTGCCGTCCGGCCCTCTCCACGGCATGGAGCGCCGATGACCGACACCCTCATCACCACCGGCGAACAGCGCCTGGCCACCCGCATGGCGCGCGGGGCCGAATTCCTCGGCGCCGACATGGCGATCATGGCGGGCGCCATGTCCTGGGTGTCGGAGCGCAACCTCGTCTCCGCCATGTCCAATGCGGGCGGCTTCGGCGTGATCGCGTGCGGGGCGATGACCCCGGACCTGCTCGATACCGAAATCGCCGCGACCAGGGCGATGACCAGCCGCCCGTTCGGCGTGAACCTGATCACCATGCACCCGCAGCTGTTCGACCTGATCGCGGTGTGCGGCCGTCACCGGGTCGGCCATGTCGTGCTGGCGGGCGGCCTGCCGCCCAAGGGCGCGCTGGAGGCGATCAAGGAGACGGGGGCCAAGGTCATCTGCTTCGCGCCCGCGTTGTCGTTGGCCAAGAAGCTGATCCGCTCGGGCGTCGATGCGCTGGTGATCGAGGGGATGGAGGCGGGCGGCCATATCGGTCCCGTCTCGACCAGCGTGCTGGCGCAAGAGATGTTGCCGGAGATCGCGGAGCAGGTGCCCGTCTTCGTCGCGGGCGGCATCGGCCGTGGCGAGGCGATCGCCGCCTATCTCGACATGGGCGCGGCGGGGGTGCAGCTTGGCACCCGCTTCGTCTGCGCGACCGAATCGATCGCGCACCCCAATTTCAAGAATGCGTTCATCCGCGCCTCGGCCCGCGACGCGGTGGCGAGCGTGCAGATCGACCCGCGCCTGCCGGTCATCCCGGTCCGCGCGCTCAAGAATGCGGGCGGCGAACTCTTCACCGCCAAGCAGCGCGAAGTCGCCCAGGCGCTGGACGAGGGCAAGGTCGCGATGATGGAGGCGCAACTCCAGATCGAGCATTATTGGGCGGGGGCGCTGCGTCGCGCGGTGATCGAGGGCGATGTCGAGCATGGCTCGGTGATGGCGGGCCAGTCGGTCGGCATGGTGACGAAGGAAGAGCCGATCGCCGATATCCTGGCGCAGTTGATGGCGGAGGCCGCCGCCGCGCTGGTCGCCCGCACCACCTGATCCTCCCCGGCACGGGGAGGTGGCAGGCCGAAGGCCTGACGGAGGGGGGCTGCCTTATAGCACGTTCTTTGCGGAAAGCCCCCTCCACCACCGCTTCGCGGCGGTCCCCCTCCCCGTGCCGGGGAGGATTTCGAACCCTCGGACATACGGCTCGTTTCATCGCACGGCTTACGACGTGTTAACCTCGATTCTGCATGATATGCGCCAACGGCCGGGGGGCGGGCTTGAAGGGATCAGGGTCATGGCGAGTTTGCGTATCGTATCGGGTGTGGCGATCGGTCTGTCGCTGGCGGGATGCGCCGCGCGCGAAACCGCCAAGGTCGCCCCGCCGCCGGTGATGATCCCGGCGCCCCAGCCGCAATATGCCAAGGCACCCTTGCCGCCCGGCGCGACGCCGGGGATGCGGATTCCCGCGCTGCTGCCCGACGGCAGCTACGCCACGCCCAACCGCTCGCTGACCAGCGCGGCGACGATCTGGCACCTTCGCTCGGCGCTCAACGTCGCGGCGCTTGCCTGTCGCGGGCCGGATGAGGGGCAGATCGTCACCCGCTACAACACCATGCTGACGGTGCAGCGGATCACGCTGGCGGCGGCGGAAAAGCGCTATTCGGCGGAGTATCAGTCGCAGGGCGGCGACTGGCGCGATCGCTACGACGACGCGATGACGCGGCTCTACAATTTCTTCTCCATCACCCCGGTGCGCAAGACCTTCTGCGCCGCCGCCGATCAGGTGCTGTCGGATGTGAGCAGCGGACCGGCCAACGGTTTCGAAACCGGCGCGGCGGCGCATCTGGAAAAGCTGAACGCCCCCTTTATCGCCTTCTTCCGCGCCTATGACGCCTGGCGCGCGGGGACGATGGTCCCGGTCGAGCAGGCCGCCTCGCCACTGAGCATGGCCGCCAGCGCCAATCCGCCCGTCGCGCCGCGCTCGGCGAGCCAGCCGGTCCTGTCCAGCCAGCCGGTGCCCGCCGCCAGGCCCTATGCCCCGCCGGTCATCAATCCGCCCAGGCTGACGGTCAATCCGGCGGCCATTCAGTAAGCGGGCTCACCCCTCGATCCAGAACAGCGATTCGACCGATCGGCCCAAGGCCCGCGCCAGTTTGAGCGCGAGCAGGGTCGAGGGTTGGAAGACGCCGTTCTCGACGGTGTTGATCGTCTTGCGACTGACCCCGATCGCTTCGGCGAGGCCGCCCTGGGTCAGCCCCGCCGCCTCGCGCGCGGCCTTCAGATCGTTGGCGAGTGTCTCGTTCATCGACTGGCGCGCAGTTCCAGCGTGGCGAAGCAGATCAGCGCGGCCATGAGGCCAGCGGTGATGGTGATTCGTCCGATGGCGACGGCCTCCATGGGACGAAAGGAGGCGACGATCATCACCGCGGCAGCCGCTGCGAACATCGCCCAGAACCCGGCCGCGAAGCTCGACCGACGATGATCGCGCGTCGTTTCGTCATTCATCAGCTTCGAAACCTCACCATAACTGCGCCATCGAAACGGGAGGCCGGTCAGGTTCAGCGCGGTAAGACCGATCATGACGAACCAGGGTGCGAGCCGCGATGCGCCTTCGCTATGACCTGCGATCGCCAGCACGGCGGATGCAAGCAGCGTCGCCGCGATCAGATAGCTGAGCATGGCTCTCGTCCGACTCTTGCGTTCCGCCTTTTCCACGAGATTCATCACGGCCTCCTGTAACCTATAGGTGTCATGTAACCCGTAGGTGACAAGCGCGCAAGTGCCTTCCTTCCCCCGGACGGATGGGTTAACGGGCAGACACCATGACGGTGACGGGAGAAGACCAGCCGATCGGCGGCCGCTTCGAGGGGAATGAGCATCGCTTTGCGGTGCGCGTCTATTTCGAGGATACCGACCTGTCGGGCGTGGTCTATCACGCCAACTACCTCCGCTACATGGAGCGCGCCCGCTCGGACATGTTGCGCGTCGCCGGGATCGACCAGCGCGCCGCACATGAGGCGGGCGAGGGGGCCTATGCCGTCACTGACATCGCCATCCGCTATGCCGCCTCCGCGCGGCTCGACGACGACCTGTTCGTGACCTCGCGATTGATCGAGGTCAGTGCGGTTCGCGTCGTCATTCATCAGACAGTCAGGTGCGGCACGGTCAAGCTGACCGACGCCAGGGTTACCGTTGCCTGGGTCGGCTCGAACGGCCGCCCACGACGCCAGCCCGCCGACTGGATCGCCATCTACCAACGCCTTGTCTGGCAGGGGGACACCGAACGCCCATGAATCCCGTCTTCAACATGGATGCCGCCTCATTGTCGCCCGTCGCCTTGTTCATTCATGCGGACTGGGTGGTGAAGATCGTGATGATCGGCCTGCTGCTCGCCAGCATCTGGACCTGGACGATCATCGTCGCCTTTTCGCGCAAGCTGGCGCGGACCCGGAAGGGCATGACCCGGTTCGAGCGTGATTTCTGGAAGGCCGAGGACATCGACGCCTTTCACCGGATGGAGCAGGACAGCGAGCTTCCCTCGGCACGCGTCTTCTCGGCGGGCGTGCAGGAATGGCGGCGCTCGACGGCGGGCGGACATGTCGACCGCGACGGCACGCGCGAGCGTCTGGCGACCGCGATGGGTTCGGCGGTCGCGGGGGAGATCGACAAGCTGTCGGACCGGCTGAACGTGCTGGCGACGGTCGGATCGGTCGCGCCGTTCGTCGGGCTGTTCGGCACCGTCTGGGGCATCATGCGCAGCTTTACCGGCATCGCGCAGGCGCAGAACACCTCGCTGGCGGTCGTGGCACCCGGTATTTCGGAGGCGCTGTTCGCCACCGCGATCGGCCTGTTCGCGGCCATCCCGGCGGTGATCGCCTATAACCGGTTCAGCCACGGGGTGAACCGGGTGGAGGCGTCGCTGAACCGCTTCGCCGACGGCTTCCACACCACGCTCAGCCGCCAGCTCGACCAGGCGCGTTGAAAGGGTAAGGGCGATGGCCATGAACCTTCCCTCCCGATCCGGTCGGGGCCGCCGCACGCCGATGGCGGAGATCAACGTCACGCCGCTGGTCGACGTGATGTTGGTGCTGCTGATCATCTTCATGGTGACCGCGCCGCTGTTGACCACGGGCGTACCGGTCAACCTGCCTGACAGCCGCGCCAAGGCACTGGAGCAGGAACAGAAGCCCGAACAGATTTCGATCGACGAGCAGGGGCGGATGTTCCTGAACGAGGATGAGATCAGCGAAGCCGACCTGCCCGCCCGGCTGGACGCGATCGCGGCGCGAAAAGACCCCGATGGACAGGTGCCGCAGGTCTATCTGCGCGCCGACCGGGCGCTGGATTATGGCCGGGTGATGCGGGTGATGGGCGAACTGAACCGCGCCGGGCTGAACCGCGTGTCGCTGGTCACGGTCGAGGGCGGCGCTGGCGAGGGGGCGGGTCCCCGCTGATGGAGCGTGGTGAGCGGATCGGACTGGCCGTCGCGGTCGCAGGACATATCGTCCTGTTCGGCCTGTTGTCGGTCGGCTTTCTGGCGACGCCGAACCCCGAAAAGCTGAAGGTCACGCCGATCGACATCTCGCTGGTCAAGGATGTCGGGCTGGAGGCCGAATCGCCCACGCCTAACCAGCAGCCTGCCCAGTCGATCGCCCCGGAAGAGGGCGCGCCCGAGGACGCCGCCCCGCCCGAACCGGTCCCTGAACCGATCAGGGCCGAGCCCGAACCCCAGCCCGCGCCGCCGCCTCCGGCTCCCCAGCCGAAGCCCCAGCCCAAACCACAGCCGCAGCCGAAACCCGAACCGGCCCAGCCCCAGCCGCGCCCCGAGCCCAAGCCGCAACCGCAGCCCAAACCGGCGCAAAAGCCCCAACCGAAACCACAGCCCAAACCGCAACCGAAACCCGCGCCCGCCAAGCCCGCCCCGGCGGCGAAGCCCGCGCCCGCGGCCAGGCCCAGCCAGTCCGCGGCCAAGCCGGCGGCGACCAGGCCCGCAACGCCCGCGCGCGGCAGCGGCAACAGCGCGACGGCGACCGCCGCCAAACCGCGCGGATCGCGGCTCGGCGACAATTTCCTGAAGGGCCTCTCGCCCGATCCGTCGCCATCCAAATCGACCGCCGCCCCCGCCACCAAGATCGGCGCGCAGCAGCTCGCCAATATCGCCTCGGCGATCCTGCGGCAGGTGCAGCCCTGCGCCAACCGGCAGGTCACGCCGGGGCCGGGCGCGGAGCGGATTCGGGTGACGATGAACCTGCGGCTCAACCGCGACGGCAGCCTGGCGGGCGAACCGCGCGTGATGGGGCATAGCGGGGTCGATGGCGAGAATGAGCGCTATGTCGACCGGGTCGATGCGCTGGCGATCGCCACCTTCAAGGGCTGCTCGCCGTTGCGCGGGCTGCCGGCGGAACTTTATGACGTGCCGGGCGGCTGGAGCAACTTCACGCTGCGCTACAAACTACCGGGTTGAGGATGATGCTAATGCCCCGTTCCCTGCTGACTCTTCCACTCACGCTGGCGCTCGCCGCCAGTGCCGTCGGCGCGCAGGACGTGCCCGCGCCCGCCCCGCAGCCGCAACAGCCCGTCCCGGCGGGACAGCAGCCGGGGCTCGCGCCCGCCAATGGGCAGGAAGGGCTGGTCGTCGATGTCGAGGGCGGCATCTCCGCCCCCATGCCGATCGCGATCCCCGCCATGCCGACCAGCGCGGTGGTGCAGACGGCGGCGGGCACCACCGATGTCGTCGGCCAGCAATTGTCGCAGATCATCGCCAACGACCTGCGCAATTCGGGGCTGTTCACGCCCGTTCCGCCCGCGCAGCTTCGCACCGTGTCCTTCCCGGAAGTGACCGCGCCCGCCTTCGACTATTGGAACGGCACCG
The DNA here is from genome assembly GCF_030819175.1 of Sphingomonas sp. SORGH_AS_0879. Lineage (NCBI taxonomy): Bacteria > Pseudomonadati > Pseudomonadota > Alphaproteobacteria > Sphingomonadales > Sphingomonadaceae > Sphingomonas > Sphingomonas sp. SORGH_AS_0879. Next base: position 32,769 of record NZ_JAUTBJ010000002.1, on the reverse strand, counting down.
GCGCGCAGGCGCTGGTCCAGGGCTATGTCCGCGCCAATGGCGACGGGACGCTGACCGTGGGATGCTATCTGTACGACGTGCTGGCCAGGAGCGAACTGGCGCGACAGGGTTTCGTGGTCTCGCCCGGCGACTGGCGGCGCGCGGCGCATAAGTGCGCCGACAGCATCTATACCAAGCTGACCGGCGAAGGCCCCTATTTCGACAGCCGCATCACCTATGTCTCGGAGACCGGCCCCAAGGGGCGGCGGATCAAGCGGCTGGCGATCATGGACCAGGACGGCGCGAACCACCGCTTCCTGACCAACGGCCAGTCGATCGTGCTGACCCCGCGCTTCGCGCCCAATCAGCAGTCGATCGTCTATATGTCCTATGTCGACAAGCGGCCCGCCATCTATGTCTATGACATCGGATCGGGGCGACAGCGTCTGGTGGTGCAGAATGCCGCGACGACCTTCGCGCCGCGCTTCTCGCCCGATGGCCGGTGGATCCTGTTCTCGATGGCGCAGGCCGGGAATACCGATATCTACCGCGTCTCCGCGCAAGGCGGCACGCCGCAGCGGCTGACCAACGCGCCGGGTATCGACACGGGCGGCAGCTATTCGCCCGATGGCTCGAAGATCGTCTTCGAGAGTGACCGCTCGGGCGGGCAGCAGATCTATGTGATGAACGCCGACGGATCGAACCAGCAGCGGATCAGCTTTGGCGGCGGGCGCTATGCGACCCCGGTCTGGAGCCCGCGCGGCGACCTGATCGCCTTCACAAAGCTGGGCGGGGCGTTCCGCATCGGTATCATGAGCCCGTCGGGCGGCGGCGAAAAGCTGCTGACCAATAGCTGGCAGGACGAGGGGCCGAGCTGGTCCCCCAATGGCCGGGTCATCACCTTCCAGCGTTCGACCCAAGGGTCTTCGGGCAAGGCGGATGTATGGATGGTCGACCTGACCGGTGTCAACGAACGGCGGATTCCGACCCCGCTCGACGGATCGGATCCGGCCTGGGGGCCGTTGCGACCGTAAGCGTTTACGGGCATGAGTTTCGGGGGCGAAACGAACCAAAAGGGAGTGATAGTCCAGTGACCAAGATCAAGACCACGTTCGTCGTCGCCACCATGGCGCTCGCGATCGCCGGCTGCGCCAAGAAGCGGCCCGAAGTGCTGCCGCCCGCGCCGGTGGACCAGAATGCGCCGGTGGACCCCAATGCGGGCGCGAACACCAACCCGGACGGCGCGATCGTGCCCGGCTCGGACGCCGATTTCCGTCGCTCGGTGACGTCGAACACGGTGCATTTCGGGCTCGACCAATATGACATCGATCCCGAGGCGCGCGCGATCCTCGACAGCCAGGCCGCCTGGTTGCAGCGTTATCCCAATGTCCGCATCACCATCGAAGGTCATTGCGACGAGCGCGGCACCCGCGAATATAATCTCGCGCTGGGCGACCGCCGCGCCAACGCCGCCAAGAACTATCTGGCGGCGCGCGGTGTCTCGCCCGACCGGATGAACGTCATCAGCTATGGCAAGGAACGCCCGATCGCGCTGGGTTCGGACGATGCCAGCTACGCCCAAAACCGCCGCGCGGTGACGATCGTCCTGAGCTGATCCGCTTCATTCCTCCCCATCTCTGATGGGGAGGGGGACCATGTCCGAAGGACATGGTGGAGGGGCGTCGCCCGTGAGGGCGATCGGATAGGGCAGGCTGGTCCGTCCTTGCCCCTCCACCACCGCTCCGCGGTGGTCCCCCTCCCCAAGCAAAGCTTGGGGAGGAATGCGTTAGCCCCGGAACGCGCTGTCCAACAGCCTCGCCAAGCGCAACCCGCCGCGCTTCACCTGTTCGCGCTCGAGCGGGGCCATGGCACGGATCGCTTCCTCGTTCATCGTCATGTGCGCAGGCGTCGGCTGGCACGGATCGCCGCCCATCGCGGCCGCATAGGCGCGCTTGGCGATGGCCCAGTTCTCCCGGCTCCAGTCCATCACATCACCCGCCGATTCGCGTCGCCGTTCGGCCGCCGGATAGGGGCGGACCAGCTTGGGCGGCGCGGAGATCGCCCGCTCGGCGAGCAGGCCGTCCCAGATCGAATGGAGGTTCAGCCGGGGCGTCGCATAGAAGCCGTAATCGACATGGGTGTCGTTGCCGCCCTTGTCGCTCTTGTCCCCGGCATGAAGCGGCTGGTGCAGGTCACCGACGAAATGAACGAGGAAGGCCAGCGCCATCACCCGCTCCTTCGGCGCGGTGCGCTTGTCCTTCAGGATGGCAAGCTGGCGCGGAATCTGCGCCGACACGCAGTCGCCCGTGTCGCAGGCCGGGGGCAGGCGGAAGGGCTGGCAGATGTCGATATTCTGATAGTGCCAGACATAGGCATAGCCGAAGCGCGACTTGCCCTCCGCATCCTTCAGCGGCTTGACGCAATCCGGCCAGACGCTGGCCTCCTCGATCGTCCGCACGGGGCAGGTCGGCGTGTCGAGTTGACCTTGCGCGCGCAGGATCCGGCGGATCTCGGCGCGGGCGTGCGGCGTGATATTGGCCCAGGCGATGGCCGCGACGGTCTCATGCCCATATTCCCAATAGGCGGCGGCGGGGGAGGCCAGGGACAGGCTGGCGAACAGGCCCGCCAGCATCACGAGGAGGATACGCAAGTGCTTCATGGGCGTGCCTTTTATCCTTCGTCGGCGTAGATCGCCACCCGGTGTTCGCCCGCCGCCGTCGCGCGGCCGCGATACATGCCTGCGGTGGTCATGCTCCAGGCGATGGTCCCGTCGGGCGCGGCGACGATGGTGCCGCCGGTCCCGCCCAGCGCCTTCACCTCGGCCAGCACGGTGTCGGCCGCCACCTGCACGTCCTCACCGGCGAAGCGGCGGCGCGCGGCGATCTCATGGCCGACGCCGATGCGAATGAAGACCTCGCCCGAACCCGTGCACGACACTGCGCAGGCCCGGTCGTCGGCATAGGTGCCCGCACCCACCAGCGGCGAATCACCGACCCGGCCCCAGCGCTTGCCCGTCACGCCCCCGGTCGAGGTGGCGGCGGCGACATGGCCCTGCGCGTCGCAAGCGACCGCGCCGACCGTGCCATATTTCATGTCGCTGTCGAACGCGTCGGCCCCCCGCGAGAGCAGTTCGTCCAGCTGGCGGCGGCGCTCATCGGTGTGGAACCAGGCGGGGTCGACCTGTTCCAGCCCTTGTTCGACCGCAAACCGGTCCGCGCCCGATCCGGCCAGCAGGACGTGCGGGCTGGCCTCCATGACGGCCCTCGCCAGCGACACCGGATTGCGGGTGCGGGTCACGCCCGCTACCGATCCGGCGCGCCGGTCGCGCCCGTCCATGATCGCGGCGTCGAGTTCGTTGGTCCCCTCCCGCGTGAAGCAGGCGCCGCGCCCGGCATTGAAGTGCGGATCATCCTCCAGCACCCGCACCGCCGCCTCGACCGCGTCGAGCGCGGTTCCGCCGCTCGCCAGCACCGCCGACCCGGCCTTCAGCGCGGCATCGAGCCCGGCACGCGCGCCCGCATCCTGTTCGGGCGTCAGCACGTCACGGGTGATCCGGCCCGCGCCGCCATGGATGACCAGCGACCAGGAAGCGGACATGGCGGGAACTCCGATAAACCAGGGGAAAGGATGGCCGCGCCCCTATCAGATCGCGGCTTTCCTGCCATCCCCCGAGGCCGCAGGCCGACCAACGGGATGGGGCCTCAGGCCGATCAGCGGTCGCAACCAGCGCACCCTGCGCCCGATGAGGTAGAAGGCCCAGCACCCCGCCACCGTCGCCACGATCAGCACCAGCGCGTCGAGCCATAAAGGCAACCCCGCCCGCCGCAGATAGAAGGCGACCAGGATGATGATCGTCTGATGGACCAGATAGAAGGGAAAGACCGCCTCGGTCAGGGTCCGCCGCCAGGGATGATCGCGGTTCCAGAACCGCTCCGCCACGCCGATCAGCGCGACGACCGCCATCCATCCCTGCACCGCGCGCGCACCGGCAAAGACGATGCCCAGCCCCTGCGGCGCCCCCGCCAGGCCCGGCCAGCGCCATTCCAGCCCCGCCGCCACGCCATAGCTCGCCAGTGCGATCAGCCCTGCCGCCGCCCAGCCGCGCCGGAAGCTGTCGAGCACCCGCTCCGACCCCGCCATGCCGAATCCGAACAGCAAGGCGGGAAAATAGATGGCATGGGCGAGCCAGTCGTCGAACAGCCCATGCGTCTCCGACTGGCCGGGAAAGAAGCGGATATCGACCAGCAGCAGCCAGACCACCGGCAACACCGCGCCGCCCCATCCGCCCCAGCACCCGGTCGAACAGCCCTTGCGCCTTCGCACCCCAACGATGCCCGGTCGCCAGCATCGCCGCCACCGCCATGGTATAGGCCCATAGGTAACCGACGAACCACAGATGGTTCCAGGCAGGCGTCGGCACCACCCCGCCAATCGCGCGAAAACCCAGCCAGTCGCGCGTCCAGAAGGTCCAATAGGACCCGCCATAGCTGTATTTGCTCGCCAGTTCGGCCCAGATTTGCGGCGGCACCAATATGGCTACACCAAAGGCCAGCGGGACGAGCAGCCGGATGCTCCGCCCGCGCACGAAGCTGAAGATGCTCGGATGCCGCACCGCCAGCGCGCGGGTGGCATAGCCCGACACGACGAACAGCAGCATCAGTCGCCACGGATTGGTCGCCAGCATGGGGATCGCGACCCAGGGCAGCCGCGCCAGCTGGACGTGAAAGCCCCAGGGCACGAACACCATGCCGATATGATAGAGGATCAATATGGCGAAGGCCCCGACGCGCAGCCAGTCGAGTCCGTAATGACGGGGAATGGGGGCGACAGCAGTCATGGGGGGGTCATCGGGCGATCATTATGGGGCGTCTGGTACAGCACTGACTTTGAACCGCAACGCCGGGCGCGTATATAAGGGCCCATGTCCATTCGTCCCTGGCGTGACATCGTCCGCCGCCAAAGCCGTCAGATCATGGTGGGCAACGTGCCCGTGGGCGGCGATGCCCCCGTCACCGTGCAGACCATGACCAACACGCCGACCAGCGATCCGGTCGCCACGCTCGACCAGATCCGGCGCTGCGAAGAGGCGGGGGCGGACATCATTCGCGTCTCGTGCCCCGACACCGATTCGACCGCCGCGCTGGCCAAGATCACCAAGGCGGCGCGGGTGCCGATCGTCGCGGACATCCATTTCCACTATAAGCGCGCCCTCGAAGCCGCCGATGCGGGCGCGGCCTGTCTGCGGATCAATCCGGGCAATATCGGTTCGTCCGCGCGCGTTGCCGAAGTCGTCCGCGCCGCCAAGGCCAATGGCTGTGCGATCCGCATCGGGGTGAATGCGGGGTCGCTGGAAAAGGACCTGCTGGAAAAATATGGCGAGCCTTGTCCCGAGGCTTTGGTCGAATCGGCGCTCGACCATATCAAGCTGCTCCAGGATCACGACTTCCACGAATATAAGGTTGCGGTGAAGGCGTCCGACGTCTTCCTGGCGGTGGCGGCCTATCAGGGGCTGGCCGAGGCGACCGATTGTCCGCTGCATCTGGGCATTACCGAGGCGGGCGGGCTGATCGGCGGGACGGTCAAGTCCTCGATCGGCATCGGTTCGCTGCTCTGGTTCGGGATCGGCGACACGATCCGCGTCTCGCTCTCGGCCGAGCCCGAGGAAGAGGTGCGCGTCGGCTTTGAGATACTGAAGGCGCTGGGCATCCGCAATCGCGGCGTGCGGGTCGTCTCCTGCCCGTCCTGCGCGCGCCAGGGCTTCGACGTGATCCGCACCGTGCAGGTGCTGGAGGAACGGCTCCAGCATATCCGCACGCCGATGTCGCTGTCGGTGCTGGGCTGCGTCGTCAACGGCCCCGGCGAGGCGCGCGAAACCGATATCGGCGTGACCGGCGGCGGCAATGGCAAGCACATGGTCTATCTGTCGGGCCTGACCGACCACACGGTCGAGGATGCCGACATGGTCGACCATATCGTCAAGCTGGTCGAGGCCAAGGCCGCTGAACTGGAAGCGGCCGATATCGCCAAGGCGGCCATCGCGGCGGAGTAGCCTTGCCTTCCCCTGCAAGGGGAGGTGGCAGGCCGCAGCCCTGACGGAGGGCGGCTTCCTCACAGGACATCCTTTGTCGAACGCCCCTTCACCATCCTTCGGATGGTCCCCCTCCCCTTGCAGGGGAGGAACGGGTGTCGTTACGGTTTGGGCATGACCGTCATTCGCATCGCCGCCGCCCTGATCGAGGATTCCGCCGGACGGCTCCTCCTCGTCCGCAAGACGGGAACCCGCTTCTTCATGCAGGCGGGCGGCAAGATCGAGCTGGGCGAAACCCCCGCCGCCGCGCTGGTCCGCGAACTGGACGAGGAAATCGGGCTGACGATCGCGGAGGACGCGCTACGCCCGGTCGGTCGCTTCTCGGCCGCGGCGGCGAACGAGCCGGGGCACCAGGTCGATGCCACCGTCTTTCACCTGTGCGTCGATCACGACCCGGTCCCCGCCGCCGAAATTGCGGAGGCGATCTGGGTCGATGTCGATTCGGTCGAGGCGATGCCGATCGCGCCCTTGCTCCGCGAACATATCCTGCCATGCTGGCGGGACGAAGCGGGCAGAGGGGTGACGATATGCGATGGATCGCGTTGATCTTGGTGGGTGCCCTGGCGTTGTCGGGCTGCGCGACCACCAGGACGAAAAAGCCCATTCTGACCAAGCGCGCCTTTCAACGCATTGCCCGCAGCTGCGGGGTCACGCCAACCGAGTTCAAGACGGCGCGCAGCGGCCTGCCCTATATCCGCTTCCTGTATCGCGACGCGGCGCAGGCCAGCAATGTCCGGGCGGCGCCCAGCGTCGAATGCGTGGGGACCGCCCTGAAGGCGTATCGCTACGAATATTTCGGCCCCGATGCGGACCCGCCGTCCTCCGACGATTGATTACAGCCGCAGTCCCAGTCGCACCCCCGCGCCCACGTCCGGCGCGCCCTTGCTGACCCCGGCGCTGCCCTGCACGCCCAGCGACAGGCGCTGCGACAGCGCGGTGTCGAGCCCCGCGCCGATCTCCTGCCGGTCGGCGACCTGATCGCTGACCCGCGAGGCGTAATTGTACGAGACGCTGACCTCGCTCGCCTTGCCGATGCCGAGCGCCACGCCGCCGCGCGCGCTGGTCACGTCGCGCAAGGCATAGCCGTCGGGCTGCCCGACAAAGGTGTGGCCGACCGCCGCGAAGGGCGTGACCTTGCCCGGCACGGCGGCTTCGGCGACGACCGAATAATCCGCCTTGCCGGTGCCAAGTCCTTGCGAGGCCGAGGCGGTGGGCAGCTTGGCGCTGCCGGTCAGCGCCAGCGCCAGGTGATGACGGCGCGGCGGCACCAGTTGCACCGAGGCCCCCACCACCGCATCGCCGAGCCCGCTGCGCTTCACGCGGGTCGCGGGGCGGGTAGGATCGACCAGGATCGGCAGGCCCAGCGGCCCGCCGGGGGCGACGACATTGCCCGGCGCATCGACCTGCACATAAGGCAGCGCGGCGAACACCGTCACCCGCTTGTGCTTGGCGCGCAGCGAGGCGGTCGAACTGGCGCTGCGCACGCGTTGGCCGGTGCCATATTGGCCCGAGGTATAGTCGGCACCGATCGAGGCGGTGACCTGTGCACTCGCGGGCGCCGCCAGCAGCATGGCCAGACCCGTTGCGGCGAGGAGCGTCTTCATGACCCTTTGTCCCTTGGTGTCGTGTCTCGCAGGGGCAACGGATGCGGGGCGGGGTTTAATCCCGGAGATGTTCGATGGGGTGATACCCTGATCCTTCCCCCTCCCGTTGGGAGAGGGAGGGAGGCGCGAAGCGTCGGAAGGGTGAGGGTGGCGACGTGGTGATCGGACACTCGCCTTTCCCCGTCACGCCCGGTATCGCCGACCGCATGAGCGCGCGCACCTCTCCCGTCATCGCCTTCGGCGCCGCGGCGCTGGGCATCGCCATCTATTCGGTGATGGACACGCTGATGAAGCGGCTGTCGATCGATAGCGGAGCCTATAGCGCGGTGCTGTGGCGCTCCTGGGTGGGCGTTGCGATCACGGGGGCGCTGTTCCTGTTGCGCGGTGGGCGCTGGCCGGGGCGTCATGCGCTGACACTTCATATCGCGCGCGGGGCGACCGGGGGCGCGTCGGTGCTGCTGTTCTTCTGGGGGCTGGCGCGGGTGCCGATGGCGCAGAGCGTGGCGCTGACCTTCCTGGCGCCGCTGATCGCGTTGTTTCTGGCGGCTTTCACATTGGGCGAGACGGTCCGGCGGGCGGCGATCCTGGGCTCGCTGATCGCGGGGGCGGGGGTGCTGGTGATCGCGGGCGGCGAGGTGCAGGCGCAGGCTTCGACCCAGACGGTGCTGGGCTCGCTCGCCATCCTCGTCGCCTCGATCCTCTATGCGGTCAGCCTGGTGCTGTTGCGGCGACAGGCGCAGGTCGCGGGTCCGACCGAGGTGGCGCTGTTCACCATGCTGGTGATCGCCGTGCTGATGACGCCCGCCGCCCCCTTCGTCTCGGGCTGGCCCGCCATGGGGCAGTGGCCCGCCATCGTCACCGCCGCGGCGCTGGGCAGCCTGTCGGCGCTGCTGCTCGCCTGGGCCTATGCGCGGGCGGAGGCGCAGATATTGGCGCCGGTCGAATATACCGCCTTCGTCTGGGCGGCGTGCCTGGGCTATGCGGTGTTCGGGGAGCATGTGTCGCCGTTCACGCTGGTCGGGGCGGCGCTGATCATCGCGGGCTGCGTTTTCGCGGTGCGGCAACCGGGACCGGGGCCCCAGAGCGAGGCGGGATTATGAGCATCACCATCCGGGCGGCTGAGCGGGCCGACACGGCGACCATCCTGCGCTTCGTCCGCGAACTGGCCGCGTTCGAGCGCGAGCCCGACGCCGTCGTCGCGACCGAGCCGATGCTGGAAGCGGCGCTGTTCGGCGAGCGCCCGGCGGCGGAGGCGGTGATCGCCGAGCGCGATGGGCAGGCAGTGGGCTTCGCGTTGTTTTTCGCCAATTTCTCGACCTGGACCGGGCGGCAGGGGCTGTATCTGGAAGACCTTTACGTCACGCCGTCCGCGCGCGGGGGCGGGGTGGGCAAGGCGTTGCTGGTCCATCTCGCGGGTATTGCGCGGGATCGCGGCTGGGGCCGGTTCGAATGGTCGGTGCTCGATTGGAATAGGCCCGCCGTGGCATTCTACCGTGCGATGGGGGCGCGGGCGATGGATGAGTGGACGGTGCAGCGGGTTTCCGGCGAGGCGTTGGCGCGGTTGGCGGGGCGGTAGGGCGAAAGAGGGTTCGCGCGGAGGCGCGGAGAGGTTGGCCTGGCGGCGCGCGTCATTTTCCTGCCGTCAATTTGGTTTTGCCGGATGCCGTCAGCGACGGGCGAGACACCTCCGCGTCTCCGCGCCTCCGCGTGAACCATCCTTCTTTCTTCGCCGATTATCCCCGTCCCGTTCAGGCTGGGCATAGTCGAAGGCCAAGGGATTCACGTCACTATGCCGCACGGCGGGGCGTGCGCTTCGACTTCGCTCAGCGTGAACGGAGGATGGGGACTGCGCATCCGCTTCCTCAACCGCCGTTCAGCCTGAGCGTAGTCGAAGGTCATGGGAAGTCCTCTCCCCGGGCTCCGGGATTGCCCTCCCCCAGCCCCTCCCGCCTGCGGGAGGGGAGAAAGAAGAAGAGACGGCCCCTGCCGGCTGCGGGAGGGGAGCGAGAAGAGGGGATAAAAGAAACGCCCCGGTGCCGGGCACCGAGGCGTTTCCTTCCAACAGAAATCCGAAAGGTTCAGGCGCGGCCGGGCACGTCGTGGTCGTGCGGCTCTTCGCCCTTCGCCTTGGCGTCGTCATAGCGCTCGATCGCCTCGACGACGATGCGGCGGGCTTCGTCGCGGTCGCCCCAGGTGCCGATGCGCACCCACTTCTTCTTCTCCAAGTCCTTGTAATGGGTGAAGAAGTGCTCGATCTGCTGGAACACGATCTCGGGCAGGTCGTCGCGACCGCCAACGTTCGAATAATAAGGGAAGGTCGAGTCGACCGGCACGCAGACCAGCTTCTCGTCGCCGCCCGCTTCGTCTTCCAGGTTCAGCACCGCGATCGGGCGCGCGCGCACGACGCAGCCCGGAATGAAGGGCGTGCGCGACACGACCAGCGCGTCGAGCGGATCGCCATCGGGCGACAGGGTGTGCGGCACGAAGCCGTAATTCGCCGGATAGCGCATCGGCGTGTGCAGGATGCGGTCGACGAACAGCGCGCCGCTCGCCTTGTCGAACTCATACTTCACCGGCTCGCCACCGGTGGGCACTTCGATCACGACGTTGATGTCGTCGGGCGGGCTCTTGCCGACGGGAATGAGGTCGATGCGCATCGGTCAGTCTTTCTTTGCCAATGGACCGGAACCGGGTTCCGGTGGAAAAACAATGGCGGGCGCGATAGCGCAACCCGCCATAGGGTGTCGATAGAGGGCAGTGACGCCCTCGTCAGAAAGACGTCAGCGTGCGGTCAGCAAACGGTCCAGCCCGGTTTCGCCGGTCCCCACCTTCTGCAGACGCGGATAGCGCGGGCCGCCGGTATAGGCGAGCGTCACTTCGCGGAAGCGATCCTGGTTCTTTATCAACAACTTGACCGGCCTGGCGGGATCCTTGGCGGCCAGAATTGCGGCCTTCAGACGGTCGCCCGAATAGCTTTCGCCGTTCACCGCCTGGATCTGCGTGCCGACATCGATCCCCGCCTTGAACGCCGGACTGTCCCAAATCGAACTGGTGACGTCGCCGCTGTTCGAGACGACCATGCCCAGCGAGTAGCTGACATCGGTGCGGCCCTTCTCGTTCTGCTTGAAGGTCGGGGTCGGCTCGGCTGTGTAGACCAGCTTGTAGCCGTTCATCGCGAAGCCCTGGATCGGCGCGGGCTGGCCGGTTTCGGTCAGGCGCTTGGTCAGGAAGCCCGCCCAGTCATAGGGCACGATCGCGTTCAGCGTGTCGGCGACATCCTGGAAGGTGTAGGTCACCTCGCCCCAGTCGCCGTTGCGGATGCCGAAAAAGGCCTTGGCGAAATCGTCGATCGACTTGGTGCCGTTCGACTTCTGGCGGAGCATCGCATCGACCTCCATCCAGACCATCAGGCCTTCATTGTAATAATCCTCCGACCGCTGCCAGCTCGTCCAGCCCTTGGGCTTGCGCGACGAGATGATCGGGTCGTTGGTGGTGTCGATCAGGTCGCGCCACTGCCGCGCGGGCGCGGTGTCGTAGATGCCCAGGATCGATGCATATTGGTCCAGCGTATCCTGCTTCGACACCATCCCCGACCGCGCCTGGAGCACATAGCCCCAGAATTGCGTCTGCCCCTCATAGACCCACAGCATCGAATTGCGCATCGGCGTGCGGAAATCGGGGGTCCACAGATCGGCCCCGCGCCGGAACTTGCCGTCCCAGCTATGGGTGAATTCGTGCGGCAGCAGGTTGCGGCGGCCCGGCCCCGAATCCCATTCGGTGAAATAGCCCGGCGTCACGCCATTCTCCGACGAACGGTGATGCTCCAGGCCGATGCCGCCGAGCTGGTCGCTGATCGACAGCAGGAATTCATAATGATCGTAATGCTGTGCGCCGAACGCCTTGACCGCCTGATCGACCAGCCGCTGGTGCGCGGCGATCTGTTCGGGCTTGGCGTTCAACTCGGCGGCGTTGTCGGCGAAGACGTTCAGGTTGACGCGCGGGGTCAGCGGGAAGACCTTGCCATATTTGCCCGCCAGCACCGGGGAATCGACCAGGATTTCGTAATTGGTCGTGTCATAGGTGTAGGTCGAGCCCGACGCCTTGGCCGGAACCGCGCCCGCCGCCGTCCAGCCTGCGGGGAAGATCGCGGTCATCTGGATCGGGATTTGTCGGGTATAATAGCCCGCCGGGTAGAGGCTGACCGAATTGGGTTGCAGCGAGATCATCGTCGGGGTGACGGCGATGCGGCCCTGGTCGGGCTTGGTTGCCGACAGGAACTGGAACTCCAGGTCGAGTTGCTTCGCGCCCGCGGGCACGTCGATATGAAAGGCGAAGACATCGACCGGGTCGCGCGTCCAGGGCAGGATGCGGCCATTGGCCTTGATGACCAGGCCCGCCAGCTTCTCGATCTCGCCACGCGGATTGTGCGCGCCGGGCAGCCATTTCGGGAAGAGCAGCGCCATCGGCCCCGCCTTGGCGACGGGGATCGTCTCCTTCATGCGAAAGATGCCGCGCTCGGTATCGGTGGCGTCGACCACCAGCTTGATCGTGCCCGGATAGGGGGTGTCGACTGCATCGGGGATCGTGTTGACGAAGGGCAGGGGACCGGCGGGGGCGGAATTGCCCGACGGCACCTGCGCGAGCGAGACGGCGGCGGTCGAAACCAGGGACGCGACGATCAGGGAACGAAAGACGGGACGGATCATGGAGAGCCTTTTGCGGCGAAGAGAGATGCGGGCAGGTTAGGCACCCGATAGGCCAGTCGTCCAGACCTTTTCCCCGCGCGCCGTGGCTAGGCCTTATCCGCCGCCGCCGCCCAGCACATTCACGGTGAAGGCAATCACGCCCAGGTTGAAGATGAAGGCGGCCAGACACTGGCCCGTCACCACCCGCCGCATCCGTCGCGAGGCGATCGACACGTCGGAGGTCTGGAAGGTCATGCCGAGCGTCACCGAGAAATAGAGGAAGTCCCAGTAATCGGGCTCCGCCGTGTCGGGAAAGTCGAGGCCGCCGACATCCCCCTTGTCCCCCGCGCTGTAGAAGAGATGCGCATAATGCAGCGCATAGACGATGTTGGAGAACAGCCAGGCGAGGATCAGCGTGCCGACGACCAGCGCGACGGTGACGGGGCTGCTCCGCCCGCGCAACTCGCCCCCGACCGCGATCAGGATGACGAACAGCACGATGCCGCAGAAGACCAGCAGGACCGCGCGATTGGCATCGTTCCGTGCCGCGCGCCGCCGCATCTTCGCCGCCTCGCCCTGCCGCAACAGGGGAATGAGCGAGACGAGGAACAGGAAGGCGGCGATATCGAAGCCGGCTAATATGCCCCGCGTCAGCCCTAGCGGCGGAACGAGGAGCATGGCCGATACGATCAGGATCAGCGCGAAGGCCAGGAAACGCGGCGGTGCGATCCGGTCGCCGATACGGGTCGTCAGGCGCTGCCAGCGGGTGGTGGTCATGAGCCGGATGTAATCCCGTCACGCCTCACTTGGCTATCGCTGTCGGATGCCGTTAGCCGACTCCCTGAACAGGACGGATGGGCAACGGTCCTTTTCCTCCCCTGGAAGGGGATCGTTGCAAAACCCGCCAGACCAACCCGGCGAAGGCCGGAATCCAGTTGGGAAGGCGTTGGCAAGTCACTCCCATCGTGACGTCACTGGACCCCGGCCTTCGCCGGGTTGGTGGTGGATGAATTTCGCAGAGGAATCCTTGCAGGGAAGGCAGGAGGGCGGTGCGGCATGCGTGTCGGTGAGGCCTGATCCGACCTTAGTTGCGCAGGCTGTCCGGCACGATGCCGCCATTTTCGGCCAGCTTGGCCATCACCGCCTTGTGGAGTGCGATATTCTGCTCGGCGGAGCCGTCCTCGGCGGCGTGGACGCCCAGTTCGTTGGCCAGTTCCTTGCGTGCGGCCAGGCTGGAATCCAGGTCGAGCAGCTTGAGCAGGTCGACGATCGAGCTTTGATAGTTGCCGCCGCCATTCTTCATCGCCGCCATTTCGCTCAGCACCGCGCCGACATCGACCGACTGTGCGGCGGGTGCGGCATCGGCCACCGGGGCGGGAGCGGGTTGCTGCGGCGCGGCCTGGGTCGTGGTCGGTGCGGGGGCGGGCGTCGGGGCCGCTCCGGCGGGCTTGGCCGCGCCGTGGTGGAAGATCTTGCCCAGAATATTGCCGAAGATGCTCATAACGCGGGTTCCTTCATCATCTCGCCCCAGCGGCGTTGCCAGGTTCAAACGATGCGATCGGCTTTCGGGTCCGGATGCGACGGAACGTCCTGCGTCACGGCGCGCTTACACGGTTTGACGAAACATCTTAGGAGCTTATTGGCATGAGCATTCGCGCAACCGCTCTCGGCGCCGCCGCCCTGTTGGCCCTTGCGGGCTGTAACCGCAGCGAGCCCCAGGCGCAGAACGGCATGACCGCCGACACCATGAGCACCAATGGCATGGCCGAGGGGAATGCGATGGCCGAGGCCACCCCGGCGGCGCTGCCCGCGGCGCAGGTCTTCGCCAATGCGGCGGCGGCGAGCGATGCCTTCGAGATCGAGACGTCGAAGCTGGCGCTGACCAACGGCGCATCGGCGTCGGTCAAGAGCTATGCGCGCACGATGATCGAGGCGCACACCGCCTCGACCGCCAAGCTGAAGACCGCGGCGGGTTCGGCCACCCCGGCGATCACCCCCGATCCCACGCTGAACGCCGAGCAGCAGCAGAAGCTGGACCAGTTGAAGGGCCTGAACGGCACCGCCTTCGACCAGGCCTATATCGCGGAGCAGACCGCCGGGCATCAACAGACGCTCGACACGCTCAAGGCCTATGCCGCGACGGGCGAGTCCGCGCCGCTCAAGACCTTCGCGACCGGCCTGATCCCGACCGTCACCGCGCATCTCAACATGGCCAAGGGCCTGAAGGCCTGATGCCGCGCCTCCCCCTCGCCGTGCCGGACGGCGAGGGGGCCGGTCACTAAGGTACATCAACGCGGCCGCCGTCCGATCATGCCATGATCGCCCATGGCCGATTCCGCACCCCATTCCGCCGCGCTGATCATCATCGACATGATCAACGACCTCGATTTCGAGGGCGGCGAGCATCTTCGTGAGCCCGCCGAGGCCGCCGCCGCGCGGATCGTCGCCCTTCGGGACGAGGCGGACTCCGCCGGGGTTCCGGTGCTCTACGTCAACGACAATTTCGGCCATTGGCATTCCGAGCGCTCCTCGATCGTGGATCATTGCGCGCGGGAGGACAGTCCGGGCCGCGCGCTGATCGAGGCGCTGCGCCCGCGCGACCGCGATTACTTCGTGGTGAAGCCGCAATTTTCGGGCTTCTACGCGACCAATCTGCCGGTGCTGCTGCCGCAACTGGGCGTCAGCCGGTTGATCCTGACCGGGGTGGCGGCCGATATCTGTGTCCTGTTCACCGCCGCCGATGCGCATATGCGCGAATATGACCTGTGGGTGCCGGCGGACACGGTGGCGAGCGAGAGCGATTCGCATCGCCGCTGGGCGCTGGAGATCATGCGGCACAGCATGTGCGCCGAAACCCGTGCCACCGACGAACTCGCGCTGGCGGACTGGTTGGCGAGCGAGGCGTGATCGCACTCTAGCGCACGGGGCTTCGCTACCCTAGATACCGCCACCTCTATGGCACGGATCGAAACCCCCAAGCGCGTGCGCGGCACGCAGGACATCTTCGGCGACGAGCAGCGCCGCTTTGCGGAGGTGCTGCGCACTTTCGAGTATGTCCACGAACTCTACGGCTTCCAGCGGCTCGACCTGCCGGTGTTCGAGGATACGCAGGTCTTCGCCCGCTCGATCGGCGAGACGACCGATGTCGTGTCGAAGGAGATGTACACCTTCCCCGATCGCGGCGGCGACCTGCTGACCCTGCGGCCGGAGTTCACCGCCGGGATCGCCCGCGCGTACCTGACCGAGGGGTGGCAGCAATATGCGCCCTTGAAGCTGGCGACGTCGGGCGCGGTGTTCCGGTACGAGCGCCCGCAAAAGGGGCGGTATCGCCAGTTCCACCAGATCGACGCCGAAATCCTGGGCGCGCCCGAACCGGCGGCGGATGTCGAGTTGCTGGTGATGGCCGACCAGTTGCTGCGCGAACTGAACATCGCCGAGGGCGTGACGCTGCAACTCAACACGCTGGGCGATGCCGAAACGCGCGATGCGTGGCGCGACGCGCTGGTCGCGCATTTCGAGGCGCATCGGGGCGCGTTGTCCGAGGACAGCCTGGTGCGGCTGGAGAAGAATCCGCTGCGCATCCTCGATTCCAAGGACCCGCGCGACCGGCCGATCGCCGATGCGGCACCCGATATCGATGCCTATCTGACGCCCGAAGCCCGTGCCTTTTTCGAGGCGGTGACGGCGGGGCTGGACGCGGCGGGCGTGGCCTGGACGCGCAATGCGCGGCTGGTGCGCGGCCTCGATTATTATCGCCACACCGCGTTCGAGTTCGTGACCGACCGGCTGGGGTCGCAGGGCACCGTGCTGGCGGGGGGGCGTTATGACGGGCTGATCGAGTCGCTCGGCGGCCCCGCCACGGCGGGCGTGGGCTGGGCGGCTGGGGTCGAGCGGCTGGCGATGCTGCTCGACGAACCGCCCAGGCCGGTCATCGATGCGGTCGTGGTGCCGATGGGCGCGGCGGCGGAGTTGCGCGCGACCGGGCTGGTGGCCGAGTTGCGCCGCACGGGCGTCGCCACCGACATGGCGTTTCGTGGCAACATGAAGCGTCGCATGGCCAAGGCCAATGACCAGCGCGCCAGCTATGCGCTGATCCTGGGCGATGACGA
This sequence comes from Sphingomonas sp. SORGH_AS_0879, assembly GCF_030819175.1. Taxonomy (NCBI): domain Bacteria; kingdom Pseudomonadati; phylum Pseudomonadota; class Alphaproteobacteria; order Sphingomonadales; family Sphingomonadaceae; genus Sphingomonas; species Sphingomonas sp. SORGH_AS_0879. Next base: position 16,304 of record NZ_JAUTBJ010000002.1, on the reverse strand, counting down.
ACTGGCGAATGGCCAGGTGCAGGTGAAGGCGTTGAAGACCGGCGATCAGGTCACGGTGCCGCTGGAATCGGTCGCGGAGAGTATCTTCGACCTGCTGTTCGATGACGAAGCTGCGACCGAGCATGGCGCGGCGCTTCCCTCATTGGCGCAGCGTCTGACGACGCCATGAAGACCATCTCCGCCGAACGCATCGCCCAGATCGAGGCGCGACGCGACGAACTCCAGGCGATGATGGCCACCGGCGACCTGCCCTCGGACCGCTTCGTCGCGGTGTCGAAGGAATATGCCGAACTGGAACCCGTCGCCAACGCCGCCGCCGAGGTGCGGCGTCTGCGGCAGGAGGCCGACAGCCTGTCCTTCATGGCGCAGGACGGTGACGACGAGTTGCGCGAGATGGCGGCGGAGGAACTGCACGCCAACCGCACCGCGCTGGCCGAGGCGGATCGGACGCTGGCCCTTGCGCTGCTGCCCCGCGACGCCGCCGACGAGCGCGCGGCGATGCTGGAAATCCGCGCCGGGACCGGCGGGGACGAGGCGGCGCTGTTCGCGGGCGACCTGTTCCGCATGTACCAGCGCTATGCCGAGCGGCAGGGCTGGCGGGTCGAGGTCATGTCCGCCTCGGTGCCCGACACGGGCGGCTATAAGGAGGTCGTCGCCTCGGTCGTGGGGGCGGGCGTCTTCGCCAAGCTGAAGTTCGAATCCGGCGTCCACCGGGTGCAGCGCGTGCCGGTGACCGAATCGGGTGGGCGCATCCACACCTCGGCGGCGACCGTCGCGGTGTTGCCCGAGGCGGAGGAGGTCGACCTCCAGATCGACGACAAGGATCTGCGCATCGATATCTATCGCTCGTCGGGCGCGGGCGGGCAGCACGTCAACACCACCGACTCGGCGATCCGCATCACCCACATCCCCAGCGGGCTGGTCGTGATCCAGCAGGACGAACGCTCGCAGCACAAGAACCGCGCCAAGGCGATGAAGGTGCTGCGCACCCGCCTGTACGAAGCGGAGCGCGAGCGGCTGGCGGCGGAACGCGCGGGCACCCGTCGCTCGATGGTCGGTTCGGGCGACCGATCGGAGCGGATTCGGACGTACAACTTCCCGCAAGGGCGCGTGACCGACCACCGGATCAACCTGACCCTGCACCGCCTGCCCGAGATATTGGAAGGCGAACTGGACGAACTGGTCGGCGCGCTGCTGGCGGAGGATGAGGCCGAACGGCTCGCCGCACTCGATGGGTGACGCCTGCGGCTACCTCTCATCCTTCCACCCCGGCGAAGGCCGGGGTTCAGTGGCGACGAGTGTTCAAGCGTGTCGCTCTATCTCGCAAGATGAAGTTCGCGCAGAGGCGCAGAGGACGCAGAGAGGGTTGGCCCGCTGCGGCAAAGGCCTTTTCCTTTGCTCGCGAATCATGTTCGGGCGTTGTCAGGGGCGAGACATCTTTGCGTCCTCCGCGCCTCTGCGCGAACCATTCTCTTCATGTCAGACCCCGGCTTTCGCCGGGGTGTTCGGCTGATAAGGTGACCGACGCCCGCACCGCGCTGGTCGAAGCCGCCGCGCGTTTCCCCTTTTCGCCGACCGCGCGGCTCGATGCCGAGTTGCTGCTCGCCCATGCGCTGGGGATCGAGCGGAACGCGCTGCTGCTCGACCAGACCCGCGCCGTGCCCGACAGCTTCTGGTCGCTGGTCGATCGCCGCGCCGCGCAGGAACCGGTCGCCTATATCACCGGCACGCGCGGTTTCTGGACGTTGGACCTGATGGTCGGCCCCGGCGCGCTCGTCCCACGCGTCGATAGCGAGACGCTGATCGCCGCCGCGCTCGCCCATTTCGGGGATCGGCCGCCCGCGACATTGCTCGACCTCGGCACCGGGCCGGGGACGTTGCTGCTCGCGCTGCTCGACGAGTGGCAGGGCGCGAAGGGGGTGGGGGTCGACCGCTCGGGCGAGGCGCTGCGCTATGCGGTCGCCAATGCTGCGGCCTGCGGATTGTCCGAGCGGGCGCGGTTCGTGCGCGGCGACTGGGCGGCGGCGCTGACCGGCCCGTTCGACTGCATCGTCACCAACCCGCCCTATATCGGCACCGACGAACCCCTGTCGGCGGAGGTGCGGGACTATGAGCCCGGCGCCGCGCTGTTCGCCGGGCCCGACGGGCTGGACGATTACCGTCTGCTCGCCCCGGCGTTGCGGCGGCTGCTCGCCCCGGGCGGCGCGGCGGTGGTAGAGATCGGGCATGAGCAGGCGGGGGCCGTCACCCCGCTTCTGGAGGCGCAAGGGTTCGCCGTCACGCTCCACCGCGACCTGGGCGGGCGACCGCGTGCCCTATTGGCACATTGAACAATCGCGATGATGCCCCATATTTCACTTGAAGGACATAGGTCCGACCCGCTAGAGCGGGCGCAGGGGCACGCGAACATTCGGCATTCCCACCGTTATCTCGGGGCACCGTTTTTCGGGGTCGTTGATGTCGGGCCGATGCCCATACCCTTCGTCATGCAGTCGCTGCTGTCCGGCGGCCGTGGCAAGCGCCCGGTGAGGGCGCGAGAGCTTCGCATCGTGCGGGACGCGCGCGGTGCCGGGAAAAGTGGACCTTGTTGGTTTGACGACTAAGGACGAACAGCTTGATCAATAATCGGCAGGCCGGCCGCCGTCGCGGTCGTGGCGGCAACAACAATGGTGGGCAGCGTCCGGGTGGCAATCCCGGCCGTTCCGACAATGGCAATCGCATCGACAACCGCGCACGCGGCAACGCCAACCAGTTGTACGAAAAGTACAAGAATCTGGCGACCGAGGCGCAGCGTCAGGGCGATCGGGTCAACACCGAATATTATTGGCAGTTCGCCGATCACTATTTCCGGGTGTTGAGCGAGAGCCGTTCGCGCTTCGAGGAACAGAATCAGCGCCGCCAGCGCGAGGAACCGCGCGACGAGCAGTTCGATGACGGCTTCGACAACGATGCCGAGGATTATGGCGACGAGGGCGATCCCATCCGTCCGGGCGAGCAGCAGGGCGAGGCGGAATCGCGTCGCGAGCGTCAGTATCGCGACAATCAGCCCCGTGAAAACCAACAACAGCGCGAAAACCAGCAGCGCGACGACCGCAACCGGGACGATCGTCCCCGTCGCGACCGTGAGGATCGCCCGCGCCGCGACGATCGTCGCCCGGTCCGCGCCGAACAGGTCCGCGCCGAGCAGCCGGTCATGACCGAAGAGGCTCAGCCGGTCGCTGCGGTCGAGACGCTCGCGCCCCAGGCCGAGGAAGAGGCGCCCCGTCGTCGCGGTCGTCCGCGCCGCGAGCGCCCGGTCGAGACCCAGGACCAGGTCGAGTCCGCAGGCTTCGACGCCGATCGTCTTCCCCCCGCGCTGAGCGCCGCTCCGGAAGCGGACGCCCCCGTCGAGGAAAAGCCGCGCCGTCGCCGCGTTCGTGCGGCCGCGCCGGTCGAGCCGGAGGCGGCGGCGGGCTGATCCGCCTCGTCCGCTATTCGGGCTGATGAAAAAGGGCCGGTCGCCGCATCACGCGGGGACCGGCCCTTTTGCGATGGATCAACGCCGGTCGACATCCTCGTCATGACCGGTTCCGGAACTGAGAAAAACCAGGCCCATCAGCGCGCCGGTCAGCATCACCATGCCACCGATCCCACCGATCACCCCCAGCACCGTCACCCAGTTGAGCGTGCCGTAAACATGCGCGAGGATTGCGAGCGAAAAGCCGACCGCGACGGCGGCGGCGATCGTCATCCACGCCATGATGCGGCGGAACCGCGCCCAGGCGAAGGCCGCCTGTTCGGGATCGTCGAGACCGGATGGGGGAGGGCTCATGCCCCCGACTATGGGTCGCGGGCGCCGCCGGGGCAAGGCGGGCGGCTGACCTGGATCAGGCGGTGCGCTCGGCCCCGCGCATCGCGATCCGGCTCCAGAGGCTGGTGACGATCGCATTGATCTCCAACCGGATCGGATGGCGCAGCGCATAGACCACCGCGATCCAGGCGAGCACCCCCGCGACAGCGGACAGGCTCAACAGTCCCATGCCGACCGCCTCGGGCGGCGCGACCCAGCGATACACCGCCAGCAGCGGCGCCACCGTCGCCAGCGTTCCGACAAGGCTCTGCGCATAGACGATCAGCATTCCCCGCCAGCGGAATCCGGTCAGCGGCTTCATCAACCCCGCATAGAGCAGGAACCACGCCAGCCCATAGAGGATGCGCGACGCCGCCGCCCATTCCAGGCTGATCCAGGCCCCCAGCACCAACAGTCCGATCGAGGCGATGGTGTCGAGCGCGTTGACCACCACCAGCCGCCGGATCCGCCCGAGCAGGATAGGCAGCTCGAAATGCAGTGGAATGGCGGCGAAGAAAAGCTGCCCGATTGCGATCCAGCTGAGCAGCGGCGCGACGCCCGCCCAGCGTGGACCATAAAGCAGCAGGACGATGGGCGTCGCGGCGGTCGCCAGAAAGGCCATGGCGGGCCAGGTCGCGCCGCTATAGGCGGCCACCACCCGCTGATAGGGGGCGGCCAGATCGGCGCCCGCATCGCGCAGCCGGGCGAAGGCGGGGTAGAAGACGCCGTCGACCGCGCCGCTGACCAGCATCTGCAATTGCGCCCCCAGGCTGGAGGCGCGGCTGAACAGGCCCACGGCGGTCAGGCCCAGGACGCGGCCGACGACCAGATCGGGGCTGCGCGAACTGATCGCGTCGCTGATATAGAGCAGCGAGCTGTTCGATCCGAAGCGCAGGATCGGCCCGAGCCCGCGCAGGCTGGGCGGAAAGGGCGGCCGGATGCCCGATCGCCACTGGCCGATCAACGCGCGCGCGACCTGCTGGCCGACCGCCGCCCAGGCGAGCGCAAAGGCCGAATAGCCCGCCCAGGCCAGCCCCAGCGACAGCGCGGCATTGACCAGGGCCGCGCCGACACTGACCAGGAACATCGAATAATAGTCCATCCGCCGTTGCAGCATCGCGCTGGGCACGATGCCGAAGGGGACGATCAGATAGGAGCTGGCGATGATGACCAGCAACGGCGTCAGCCGCGCATTGTCGTAGAATTGCGCCACCGGCCAGGCGAGCGCCAGGATCAGCAGCCCGATGCCCAGCGCGAAGATCACCGACACCGAGAAGCAGGTCCTGATCTGCTCCTCGGTCAGGTTGCGCTCGCCCGCGACGAAGCGCCGGATGCCGAAATCCTGAAGCGCCGACACCATCATCGCGGCGGACAGCGCGATCGAATAGAGGCCCATCTCCGAGGGCGACAGGAAGAAGCGCGAGATCAGCACGCTGACGATGAACTGAACCGCAAAGGCGATATATTGCGCCCCGATCGACCAGAGCGCCGCCCCCCGTACCGACGCGCCGCTCATCGCCGCACCGCATGGGCGGCCAGCGCCGCCGCCAGCCGAAGGCCCGCGACCGGGCGGTGATGGCGGACCAGCCGGGCGACGGTCCGCCACAAGGCGGGGACCGGCGGAACCCGCTGCTGTCGGACATCCTCCAGATGCGCATCGATCAGCGACAGGCCCTCGCCCGCCAGTGCATCGGGCGAGAACAGGATGCCGCGCGTCACGTCCGCGCGGATCCGGGCGGATAGGCCGGGGCGTCCGAACGCGGCGTCCATTGCCTCGATCGGGGGCAGGCTGTCCCAGTCGTCGGTCGGATCGGGGCGTCCCGCGAGTCGCTCGGCACGTGCGATCCGCGCGACCGAGGCGCCGAAATTTTGGGCAAGGACATGCCGGTTCGACACCTGCGTGGCGGAGGCACGATAGAGGAGCAGGGGATCGGGCAGATTGGCCATGCGCGTCCGATCGACCAGCCGCAGCCACAGATCATAATCCTCGCAATGGCGATAAGCCGCCCGGTACCTGCCCACCGATCGCAATACCTCGCGTCGCATCATGACCGAGGGATGGCAGAGCGGCGATCGCGACGCGAGCGTTTCGGCCACGGCGTCGGAGGATGTGGGATACTCGACCTTATGACCGGGGCGCGGTGCGCCGCTTTCGGTAATGCCCCTTATCTGGGTGCCGACCACGCCATGATCGGAATGCGCGTCGAGAAAGGCGACCTGGCGCGCGAATCGCTCGGGCAGCGCGATGTCGTCGCCATCCATCCGCGCGATATACTCACCGCGCGCCACGTCGATGATATGGTTCAGGCTGGCGATCAGCCCCTGATTGGCCTGGCGGATCACCCGGATGCGCGGGTCGCGCGCGGCGTAACGATCGATGATCGCCGGAGAGGCGTCCGTCGATCCGTCATCGACGATCACCAGCTCGAAGTCGGCGAAGCATTGCGCGAGGATGCTGTCCAAGGCCGCCGTCAG